>JAUICG010000032.1 GCA_030427485.1 Gammaproteobacteria bacterium | reverse complement strand
GGCGGTGTCGTCGCGACGGACCTGATCCACCGCTACCCCGGCTTCGTCGAGCGCTTCTGCTTTTTCAATTCCGTGCCGCCGATGGGCGTTGATTACGCCGCGGCCGGCATCGCGGGCGAATTGCAGAGCGGGCCGGAAGACCCGACAGCGGACTACCGCTACCTGCAGGGCGCGCGACCCGATGAACTGGCGGCGATGCTGGCGAGCCCCGCCGCCCGGCGGCTGTGGATTGCGGGCATGTACTCGAGCCGGCTCTGGGCCTCGCCCGGCGCGTTCACGGCAGACGATATCGACTTCATGACCGAGCCCTTCGCCGACGAGGCGCGGTTGCGCGCCGGCTGGGCGCCCTACCAGCTGGCCTACGGGCGGGCCTTCAGCGAGATACCGCTGATGGATGCCGTGGAAGTGCCAACCCTGATTCTCTATGGGCCGGATGACCACGTCGTCGAGCGGCAGTTCGTCGCGCGCTGCGAGGTGGCGTTCACCCAACGTATCGGCCCTCTGGTGATTCCGGGCGCAGGCCACTTCCTGCAGTGGGAGCGGGCGGACATTTTCAATGCGCTGCTTCCCGCCGTGTTCATCCCGGGGGGCCGCGATTGAACGGCCTTGCAAGCTGACCTTTTCAGGGTTTGAAACACGGAGGGACGGCCATGTTACGCGTAGTGCAGTGGACCACCGGCAATGTCGGGCAACGGGCAGCCAGGGCGGTTATAGAACACCCGGGACTCGAACTCGCGGGATGCTACGCATGGTCGAATGACAAGTCGGGGCGCGACATCGGCGAACTGATCGGTGTCGAACCGCTCGGCATCGCGGCCACGAACGACGTCGATGCGCTGCTCGCGCTGGAGCCGGACTGCGTGGTGTATACCCCCAAATTCCCGCAGGTCGACGAGTTGGTGCGCATACTCGAAGCCGGTGTCAACGTCGTCGCGACCGCCGGCTTCATTACCGGGCACGCGTTCGGCGAAGCAGGGCTGCGTCGCCTGCAGGCTGCCTGCGAGCGCGGCGGCAGCTCCATTTTCGGCTCGGGCGCCAACCCGGGTTTCCTGAACCTGATCGGCCTCGTCTCCACGGTGATCTGCGATCGCGTCGACTGCATCACCGTCACCGAGTCGGTCGACTCCACCGGCTACGATTCACCGGAGACCGAAAAACCCTGCGGCTTCGGCCGCCCGATCGATGACCCGGCGCTGCCGGCGATGGCGCAGGCCGGTACGGCGGTGTTCGGGGATGCGGTGCGGATGATGGCCGATGCGCTGGGTCTCGCGATTGACGCTGTGCAGTTCGAGGCCGAGTTCGCGCAGACGACGCAAGACCTGGACCTGGGTTCCTGGCAGATCGATGCCGGCTGCGTGGCCGGCATCGCCACGAGTTGGCAGGGGCGCTGCAAAGGCGCCACGGTGCTCAACCTGAAAACGGTCTGGCGCAAGGGAGAGCACCTGGAGCCCGACTGGCAGGTCGAGCACGCGTACCTCGTCGAGGTGCAGGGGCAGCCCTGCGTCAGCACGCGCGTGCAGTTCTACCCCGGCAAGGACTTTGCGTTCAGCACCTTCAAGGAACTGATGGTGATCGGCATGATCGCGACCGCGATGCCGGCCATCCACGCAATCCCGGCCGTCGTCGCGGCGCCGCCCGGCATCGTGACCTATGCCGACCTCCCGCTCACTGTCGCCCGCGGTATGGTGCGCCAGGGGTAAACACTTCGGCCAGTCATCCCCCGGACCAGGGCTACAGGCGGTTGAGTTCCTCTTCGACCTGCGCGAGCCGGTCCTTGCCGAAAAACATTTCCTCCCCGACGAAGAAGGTCGGAATGCCGAATACCCCCCTTTCTACCGCTCGCTCCGTATTGCCGATCAGACCGGCCTTGACCGCCGGGTCCTGTGTTCGCTCGAGCAGTTTTTCGCCGTCGAGCCCGGCGTCGTTCATCGCCTTCACAAACACATCTGGCTCATCCATCTTCAGCCCCGACTCCCACATCGACCCCAGTCCCGCATCGATATAAGGCTCGAGAACACCCTCCTCGGCGGCGGCGACCGCGCCGCGCATCAGGATCAGCGTATTGACGGGAAAATGCGGGTTGAAGCGGAAGGCCGTCAAGCCATGGCGCGCGATGAAGCGGTCCATCTCCTTCTGCTCGTACGCCATCTTTTCCTTCACGGCGCCGTATGCCAGCATCGGCGGCTGGTTGCCGGTCGCCTTGAAGATACCTCCCAGCAGGCAGGGAACGATCTCCAGGCTGGCGCCGGTGCGCGCCAGGATGGGCGGTAGAACCTTGTACGACAGGTAGGCATTGGGGCTGCCAAAATCAAAAATGAACTCCAGCTTCTTGCTCACGGCTCTCTCCTTACGACTCGCTTGTCAGGAATATGTCGGTCATTGCCGGTTCGACGTCAAGGTGCATGGTTCCACCAGGCGAGATCCGAGTACGCCCGCAGGTCCAGTTCATGCGTCCACGCGGACCGGTGCTGCCGGGCGAGGTGATAGTATGTCTCTGCCATTTTTTCCGGGAGCAGCAGGCCGTCGTGTTCCCCGCCGCGCGTGTTGCGCAACTTTTCATACAACTCCGGCCCCAGCATCTTGCCCAGGGTATCCGGCGCATCCACGGCACCGTCGATCAGTATGTGCGCCACATGGATGCCCTTCTGCGCGTACTCGGCGTTGAGTGTCTGGCAGAGCATGCGACGCCCGCCCATCGCGGCCGCGTGGGAGTGTTGACCCGCATTGCCCCGCACGGCGGCCGTGGCCGAGGTCACCAGGAAGGTGCCCCCTCCCCGCTGCACCATCAGCGGCACCAGCACCTTGGCCAGGCGAAACAGCCCGAAGCACGCCATCTGCCAGCCCAGCTCGAACGTCTTCAGCGAGGTGTCCTCCAGGCTGCGCCCGCCAATCTGGGCACCGAGGTTGAACAGCACCACGTCAATAGGTCCTGTTTTCTCCACCTGCGCCACGAGTTCTTCAATCGCGCCTTCCCTGACCGCATTCAGCAGGTGGCCGCTGGCGGATCCGCCCTCGGCCTCGATCTGCGCCACCATCCTGTTGAGGCCCTCTTCGTCACTGCGTCGGCACAGCGCTGCGTGGTAGCCCTCCCGGGCGAATTTCCGCCCCACCGTTCCACCGATGCCGGCGCCCGCGCCTATTACCAGGCATACTTTTTTCATCGCTAACCCTCCTGTGGGCTTTTTCTTGTCGAAAACCCGTACTGTATAGCAGGCAATCATAGAATCCACCTTCAGTTCAGGCCACGCCTGACCAGACCACAGTGAAGCACCGGTCGCGCTGCGCTTGGGACCGCGCGCGCTATGCAGTAGGATGATCGACAGAACCCGCGACAGCAGGTCGCGGCTTTTTGTCGACACGGAGGGTATCGCGCTTGATCAAACAACTGGATATCGCGGTCGGCGGACAGGGCCTGTACCCGATCACTGCACAGGTGGTGCCCGTGGTGGCCGGGTGCGAACGCAGAGAGGGCCTGTGTACGCTGTTCATCCGCCACACCTCGGCCAGCCTGCTGATCCAGGAGAACTACGACGACAGCGCCCGTGTCGACCTGGAGAACTGGCTCAACCGCCTGGTGCCGGAACGCGACCCGCTGTACACCCACACGCTGGAGGGCGACGACGATATGCCCTCACACATCAAGGCGGCGCTCACGGCGACCCAACTCAGCATCCCGTTCCAGCACGGCGAGCTGATGCTCGGCACCTGGCAGGGTATCTACCTGTGGGAGCATCGGCACCACGCCGGCACCCGCCAGCTCGTCGTGCACCTGTGACGTTCGCCGCCGCGCAGGTCGCCGCCTCGCAGTTCGCCACCGGACTCCGTCAAATCGTTGAGCATATGCTGGCTGGCCAATCCGTTCTGGCGCAATTGCCCTGCGCTAGCTATAGTGTTCAGAGCCTATCCAGGCCGAACAGCCGAGGGAGAACTCTATGGGACTTTTCGATTTCCTGCGTGACGCCGGTGACAAGGATGCCACCAAAACGGTCGAAGTATCCCCGGAGCGGCTCGACGAACTGCGACAGCAGAACATTACGAAAAAGCTCGCACAGCTGGGTGTCGGCGGGGAGCCGGTCACTGTCGAGGTGAAAGGCGACACTGCGATACTCACGGGCCGGTCGCCCGATCAGGAAACCCTGGAAAAGATGGTGCTCTGTGCCGGCAACCAATTCGGCATCGGCCATGTTGACTGCCGTATAGAAATTGACAGCGCGCCGGTATCCGCAGCCCAGGGCGCAAGTGCCGACAACGCTGCTGAATCCGCAGCGAAACCGGCGGGACCCTCGACATTTTATACCGTCAAGGCGGGCGATACGCTCAGCAAGATAGCCGCGGCGCACTACGGCAGCGCCAACAAGTATCCCATTATTTTCGAGGCCAACCGGCCCATGTTGAGCGACCCGGATAAAATCTATCCCGGTCAGTCGCTTCGCATTCCCCCACTGTAGGCACGGGACAAGTCGTACACACGGGACGTCCTTGCCATGCAGGCCGCAGCCCGCTCCGGAGCATCAACAACAAATTAAACCAATCCGGCTTCAACCGCCGCCGGCGTTTTCACTCACCGATGGGCTCAGGTATCATTCTGACGTAGTCCGTCTCCTGCTTCCCCGGTACCGGCGTCGCCTTTTCCTGCCGCGAGTGATCTGCATGTTGAAACGCTTTATCCTGACATCCATCCTGCTGGCCCTCGGCTTCGGCGGGGTCATCGGCTTCAAGCTGTTCAAGCAGTCGATGATCGCGGACTACCTCAGCAACCTGGGTACGCCCCCGGTCTACCTGAACGCGGCGATGGCCGAAACCGAAGCCTGGCCGCAGCATCTGTCGGCGATCGGTTCGCTGCGCGCGCGGCGCGGTATCGATATCCGCAGCGAGGTGGACGGGGTGATCCGCAAGCTCCATATCGAGCCCGGGCAGTGGATCGCCGCCGGTGAACTGCTGGTGGAACTGGACGACACGGTCGATCGGGCGACGCTCAAAAGTGCGGATGTGCGCCTGCAGAAGGCGCGCCGGGATTTCGAGCGCGACCGGGCGCTGTTCGAGCGCGAGCTGGTCTCCGAGGACCAGTTCGAGAGCAGTCGCAGCGAGTTCGAGAGCGCCGAGGCGATGGTGGAAGAGACGCAGGGCATCATCGCCAAGAAAAACATCCGCGCCCCGTTCGACAGCAACATCGGCATTCACAGCCTCGCCGAGGGGCATTACCTGTCACGCGGCGATGCGCTGGTCTCGCTGCAGGACCTCGACACGCTCTACCTCGACATGAAACTGCCGGAGAAGGAACTGGAAGACCTGCGCCTCGGCCAGCGGGTGAATTTTTCCGTCCCCAGCCACCCCGGGCGCAGGTACCACGGCGTCATCCGCTACATCGATGTGCAGGTGCAGGCGACGACGCGCAATGTACTGGTGCGCGCGGAGGTGGACAACCCGCAGCACGAACTGCTGCCCGGCATGTTCGCCGACGTCACCGTGGTACTGAACCAGAGCCACGAGGTGGTGACGCTGCCACGCACCGCCGTCGCGTTCACGCTGTACGGCGAAACGGTGTACATATTGAAGGAAGAGGCCGGCGGCGAGGACGGGACGACGGTATGGACGGCGCACCGCCAGCCCGTGAAGAGCGGCGAGACGCGCGACGGCCGTCTGGCGATCACCGGGCTGGCGCCCGGCGAACTGGTGGCGCTGGATACGCAGCACCGATTGCTGGAGGGTTCGCCGGTGGTCATCGAGAACCTGGCTGAACTGGCTGCGACAGCGCCCGCAGCGGAGTCCGAGTAATGCGCTTCACGGACCTGTTTATCCGGCGGCCGCTGCTCGCCTGGGTACTCAACGCGCTGATCCTGCTGTTCGGCCTGGTGGCTTTCGGCTATCTGAACCTGCGCCCCTACCCCGACGTAAAGCCCGCCTCGATCTATATCGACACCGCGTACCCGGGAGCGCCCGCAGACGTCGTGCAGGGTTTCGTCACCGGACCGCTGCAACGCGCGATCATCGGCGCCCAGGGCATCGATTACTACACCTCCTCCAGCAGCGACGGCCACTCCTCCATCACGATCTACAACGCGAGTGACTATGACGTGAACCAGCTCGTAACCGATGTCATCGGCAAGGTCGCGTCGGTGCGGGGCGAACTGCCGCCCAATGCGCTGGAACCGGTGGTCACCAAGAGTTGGGGGAGCAGCCCGCCGCTGTGGATACGGCTGCAGGACACGCAGATGACACCGGAGCAGCTGACGGAGTACTTTTATCGCGTGGTGCGCCCCAGCATCCTGACCCGCGAAGGCGTCGCCGGCCTGATGATCCTCGGCGAGCGGCCGTTCGCGATGCGCCTGTGGGTCGACCCGGTACGGATGGCGGCACAGGATGTCACCGCCGCCGAACTGCAGGCGGCCGTGCGCAACAACAACTTCACTAGCGAGGCAGGCGAACTGCGCGATACCCTGGTGGTGCAGCCGGTGCGCGCCACCACCGACATCAGTTCCGCAGACGCATTCGCCAGCATCGTGATACGCGAAAGCGACGGCGCGGTGGTGCGCGTTCGCGACGTGGCGACGGTAGAGCTGGCCTCGGCGCCAGAGCGCAAGAACGGCTTCGTCGATGGCGAACAGGGCCTGCTGGTGGGCATTTCGATGGCGCCGGATTCCAACCCGCTGGCCCTCAGCCGCAATGTCCGCAAGGGCCTGGAAGAATTGCAGGAGAAACTGCCCCCCACGATGACTGCCGATGTCTTTTCCGATCACGGCAAGTACGTGGAGAACGCGCTGTTCGAGGTCACCGGCACCCTGTTCGAGGCCCTGGTAATCGTCGCACTGATCACGCTGCTGTTCTTCGGCAACCCGCGCTCGGTGCTGATCATGCTGATCAGTATCCCGCTGTCGCTGATCGGCACCTTCCTGATCATGTGGTGGATGGGCTACTCGCTCAACCTGTTCACGATGCTGGCGCTGGTCATCGCGATCGGGCTGGTGGTCGACGACACGATCGTCGTGGTGGAGAACATCCATCGGCACATCGAAGAGGGCATGGCGCCGATGCAGGCCGCGCTCGACGGCGCGCGTGAGGTGATCGGCCCGGTGATCAGCATGAGCCTGACCCTCGTCGCCGTGTTCCTGCCGGTGAGTTTCATGCAGGGCCTGAGCGGCAAACTGATCTCGGAGTTTGTGTTCACGCTGGCGGGATCGGTCGTCATTTCCGGCATCGTCGCGCTGACGCTGTCACCGATGTTGTGCTCGCGCGTGTTGCAGCCGGAGAATGACAGTTCGATCGCGCACTGGCTGGACAAGCGCTTCGACGCGCTGCGCCGCCGCTACGCACGGATGCTGCACTCGGCGATGCGCTACCGCCCGGTGTGGGTGCTGGTCGCGCTGGTGGTAATCGGCACGATTCCGGCGCTGTTCCTGCTCTCCGACCAGGAAATCGTCCCGCTCGAAGACCCGGGCTACGTGCACACCGCGTTCTCGATTCCCGGCCACCTGAGCGAGGAGTTCGTCACCGAAAGCGGCGCCCGGCTGGACGAGGTGCTGAAGGAACTGCCCGAGTACGCCGGCTCGCTGCGGCTGGAGGGGATACTCAGCGACGGCACCTCGATGATTGCGGTGGAACTCGTGCCCTGGGACGAGCGCGAACGCACCGCGATCGAGCTGCGCAACGTGGTGCAGGAGATGGTGAACAGGGTGCCCGGCATCGAGGCCAACACCTTTATCGTCGACCTATCCCCGGCCGGCGCGGCGGGTTCGATGCCGATCCAGATGGCGATCCAGACCACCGCCGACTACGCCGAGCTGGCCGCAGTGAGCGACCGCCTGCTGCAGGCGATTCGCGACAGCGGCAACTTCATTTTCTCCGCCAACAACCTGAAGTACGCCAAGCCGCAGGTTCACGTCGACATCAACCGCGACAAGGCGGGCGAACTCGGTATCGACATGGAGGATATCGCCACCACCCTCTCCGTGATGCTCGGCGAGGGCTATATCAGCCGTTTCAGCTACCAGGGCGAGAGCTACGACGTGATACCCCAGGCCAACCCCGGACAGCGCATCGACCGCGCCTGGCTTGAGCGCTACTACGTACGCAGCGCCAGCGGCGACAGCATCCCGCTGTCCGCGCTGGTGGAGACCCGGCTGGAGGCCGAGCCGCGCTCGCTGGGCCAGTTCAACGGGCTCAACGCCGCGACGATCTCGCTGGTGATGATGCCCGGCGTGTCGATGCAGGAAGCCCTGGACTATCTCGGGGAACTGCAGCAGCGGATGCTGCCGCCCGGCTTCAGCGTCGACTACAGCGGCCAGGCGCGCACCTTCCTGCAGTCCGGCAACACACTGCTCATCGCGCTGTTGCTGTCGCTGCTGACGATCTACCTGTTCCTGGTCGCGCAGTTCGAGAGCCTGCGCGACCCTTTGGTGGTACTGGTGACCGTGCCGATGTCGCTGAGCGGCGCGCTGATCTTCCTGTGCCTGGATTTCGCCACGCTGAGCCTGTTCAGCCAGGTGGGCCTGATCACGCTGGTCGGCCTGATCAGCAAGCA
Source organism: Gammaproteobacteria bacterium (assembly GCA_030427485.1). Lineage (GTDB taxonomy): Bacteria > Pseudomonadota > Gammaproteobacteria > Pseudomonadales > Halieaceae > Marimicrobium. Next base: position 40,729 of record JAUICG010000032.1, on the reverse strand, counting down.
CGGCATCCTGATGGTGGACTTCGCGCGCCGCCTGCAGGAGCAGGGCGTGGAATTTCGCGAGGCGATCATCGAGGCCGCGGCGGTGCGTTTGCGGCCGATCCTGATGACCACGGCGGCGATTGTGATGGCCGTGATCCCGCTGCTGATCGCGTCGGGGCCAGGCGCCGTCAGCCGCTACCACATCGGCCTGGTAATCGTGTCGGGGATGGCGATCGGGACCTTGTTTACGCTGTTTATCCTGCCGGTGGTGTACACCTACATCGCTGATCGGCGGGAGGTTTCGGTCCCGGACACTCCGATATCGAATTCTGCCCCACCTGCACCTACTCAATACCCTTGAGAAGCATCCTGACCAGTTTCCTGATCGAGGCTTCGTCCGCGAAGGGGACAAACAGCACAGAGATCGCCAGGCGCGCATAGAGTGCGGAAATTTCCGCGCGCTTTCTGCGGGCCGCGGGATGTTTGGCGAAAATGGGCTCGAGCGCAATGGCGAGCAGGGGTATCTGGGCTTGTTCGCGGTCTTCGAGCGGCAGTTGCCGTACCATTTCAGACGTGATGATGCCTCGGAGAAAATTCGCGTAGAGCTCATCTTTTGAGGATTCAGCATTGAGCATCAACAGGGATTGGGTGAGTTGGCTCTCCAGGCTTTCATATCGCTCGAGTTGTTCAGTCAGCTTCATCGCACTTGCCTCGAACACACTTTGGACGGAGGCGAAGTACAGATCCGAGATGTTGTTGAAATACTTGTACAGCGTGGGGCGTGTAATGCCCGCTGCGCTCGCCACGCCGGACATGCTGACCTTTTCGTATCCCTGCCCCTGCGCCAGCTCGAGAAACGCATCAATGATTCTCTTGCGCGCCTCGATTTCGTTCGCCGGTCGGTTTCCCGACCAGAGACGGCCTCGTAGTTGCGTGACGGTTTGATTCATATCTGCCTGCTGGTATAAGTTTCCGGACCGTCCAAAAGTCGGTCATATCGTAATTTTTTTCAATACTTTCATAAAGTTGAGGGTGTCACAACAGTAACACCCGACCGCTGTTTCGCGTATTGACAAACAGTTTAACACATTATGATAATGTGTAAATTACTGTCCCGCTTCCGTTATGCAGCAATTGCCGGTTCGTGCGGGTTGGCCGGTTGCGCAAGTAATCGCGCGACACGGTGTAGCGGGATGGTGTGCGGATTGACATCAAAAGAACAGATCCACGGAGGTTAAACCAAATGCATGTACGTTATCGGAAAGCTGCGTCGAAGAATCTCCTCGCAATGGCCGCCATCGTGGCTGTGGATACTGCCTTGCCTGGTCCCGCGTACGCCCAGATGGCGCTGGAAGAAGTGGTGGTCACCGCGCGAAAGCGCGAGGAAACGCTTCAGGATACCCCCATCGCGGTATCTGCATTCAACAACGACACACTGCGCGCGGCCCAGATCGATAACGTTGGCGACCTGACCCGGAACGTCCCCGGCCTGTCGCGGCGCGAGGGGCGCAAAACCGCCGACCTGAATATCCGGGGGGTGGGCACCCGCGTATCAGGGGTGGCCGCTGAGGCCGGCGTGGGTGTGTATGTCGATTCGATCTATATAGCGCGCAATGATGCGCAACTGGTCGACGTACTGAACATGGAGTCGGTACAGGTGCTGCGGGGGCCGCAGGGCACGCTGTTTGGCAAAAACACGGCAGGGGGCGCGATACTGCTCACCACCAAAAAGCCGGGCGACGAGTTCCAGGGGTTCGCCAGCGCCAACGTCGGTGACCTGGGAAGAACCAATCTTCGCGGCGGTGTGAGCGGGCCGCTGTACGAGGATGGGCTGTTCGGTGGTATCCAGGTGGACTACCAGGATGAAGACGGGTACCGGAAGGATGCGGTCACCGGCGAGGGGTACGGCAATGTAGACCGGTACTCGATCCTCGGCCAGATGCGCTATGAAACAGACGAAATCTTCGTTGGCGACCTGATGTTGTTCTATGGCGAGGTTGATGAAAATACCTTTCCCGCGAACTGTATTCAGTCAAACCCCGCCGCGGCACTCCAGCGTTTTACTGCGCCGGGCAATGCGACGCCTTACGCCGAGCTCTGCCAGCAAAGTACGGACCTGGTCGATAACGAGAAGGTGATCTTTGACCACACGCCGCTGCGCTACAAAATCACCAATTATCTCTCCGGCTTGACGCTGGCCTGGGATTTGGAGCCCTTCACGGTAAAAAGCATTTCCGGGTACTTGTACCAGGAGAATATCGATACGGTCAGCAATGACATCGACGCGACCGACTTATTGACGCTGGGCAATCAATGGGAGCCGGGCAGGCAACTGAACGCGAACGGTATCGATGCCGACGATGAAAGCCGGACTTTCGTTTCGCAGGAATTCCAGTTACTCGGTGACGCGTTTGACGACTTTGTCACCTATACACTCGGAGCGTTCTACTCCTACGAAAAGATCGATGATTCCCCGTTCGGCCAGATGCTCGGTCCCGGCGGGTTTCTCGGGACGACGCGGGCAGATGGCTCGGTGAGCCTGCTGCCAACATCCGTCAGCTTCCGGGAAGCGACCCTGCGCGAGTTTGAAAACACCTCCGCGGCGATTTTCGGGCAGGGTATTTTATCGCTCTCGGACATGTGGCAGCTCACTCTCGGGGGGCGGTATACCTATGAGGAGAAGAAGGCGGAGCAGACCAACTATATCGCCGCCGAGCAGTTTCCGGTCGGAAACGTCGTCAGCAGGGAGGAGTTCAATGCCCTGGCGAACTATATCCACCAGGTGATCCCGGATCCGGAAAACCCCAATCCGGGTGACGACGACAACTGGACTCAATTCACTCCGTCTGTGACCTTGACGATGTTTACCCCGGACGCCTGGCGAGGTGACCTGTTTGACGGGGGCATGATGTACGCCAGCGCCAGCGGTGGGTTCAAGGCGGGCGGCTTCTCGCCTTTCGGCGCGGAGTTCCTCGCCTTCGATCCCGAGAACCTGTGGACGTATGAACTCGGCTACAAACTGGAACTATGGGATCAGCGCGCCCGCCTGAATGGCGCATTCTATTATTCCGAGTACGACGACATTCAGATAACGGTGACCAGAACGTTTCCGAGAGAAGATCCCTCGCTGCCGCCTGTCACCCAGAACGGTACGGATAACGCGGGTAAGGCAACGATAAGGGGAGCGGAGCTCGAGTTCACGATCATGCCCGTGGACGGACTCCTGTTCGCGGCAACGGCCAGTTATATCGATGCCAGGTATGACGAGTTCATGGACATCGCTCCCCAGGCGGACGGCTCCGTGCAACCGATCGATCGCAGTCACGAAGACTTCGCGTATACGCCCGAGCACACCTACACCGCAACCGCGCAATACGATTGGGTGACCGGCATCGGATCGATCGTTCCGCGGCTGCATTACTACTATACGAGCTCGCAGTTCATAGGGCTCGATGCCGGGGCGGCCGCTGCCAACGAGGCCTACCTTGACTCGTACAACGTGTGGAAATTTCGACTCGCGTTCCAGCCCGATTATGTCCAGGGGCTTGAAATTGCAGGCTATGTCGATAACTTTACGGACGAGGAGTACTTCGGTACCGGGATAGCGAGTATTTCGGGTGTGGGTTCCGTCGCACTGGTTCCCGGCAAGCAGCGAACGTATGGCGTCGAGGTCTACTATTCCTGGTAGCGGCCGGTGTCCAGACCGATCAGTGCCGGCTCGCCGGCTGTTTTCTCCGCGATATTTGGCGAGCCGGTTACGCGGCCGCCAGCGTAGCTGAAGGCGAAGCAATGCTGACCAACAACCTGCGTATCCTGTGCCTCTGTCTGGGTTTTATCAGCCTCAACGGCTGCAGCCCGGTCGAAGACCCGAGTTTATACCCGGCGTTCAATACTGATTCCGCGAGGCCTATCCCGGAGAAGCCGAGGACTGGACGAAACCCACAAGGAAACCTTTATTGGGGTGACCTGCACATCCACACCAGCTACTCGACGGATGCGTGGACCATGGGTGTGCGGGCCACCCCCGACGATGCCTACACGTTCACCCGCGGCGGTGAAATAGAGCACGCCGGCGGCTACGGTATCCGGATGAAGCGCCCGCTGGACTTTGCCGCGGTGACCGACCATTCGGAGTATCTTGGGCTGCTGCGGGCGACGGAGCCCGAGGTGCCATTGAGCGTGCGCAGTTATAGCGAGCGCATGCGTCACGACGGCAAGCTGGCAAATACGATAGCCTTTTTACGCACCACGTTTGGTTTTCATATCAAGGATGTGGGCGTGCAGGGATGGGAGGAATTTACGCGTGCCGCCTGGGCAGACACGATCGCCGCAGCCGAACGCCACAACATTCCGGGAGAATTCACCACATTTGTCGCCTACGAATGGAGCTCCGCGCCGGAAAAACGCAACCTGCACAGGAACGTGGTATACCGCGACACGAATGTTCCGGCGATACCCTACAGTTCCCTGAATTCAAATGATCCCCGCGACCTGTGGGCGGAACTGGAGCGCCAGCGGCAGCAGGGAATGCAGGTATTCGCGATACCCCACAACGGCAATGCAAGCGACGGCAAAATGTACGACGCTGTGATGTTTGACGGCTCGCCGATGAATGCGCGCTATGCAGCGACACGGATGCGGAACGAGCCGATCAGCGAAATCTTCCAGGTCAAGGGGTCTTCCGAAGTTCACCCGTCGCTGTCTCCGGAGGATGAATTTGCCGGATTTGAACTGGTCGATGAAAAACTCGCGCAGGAGGGCGGCCTGTCGAAGCCGAAAGGCAGCTACATCAGGGACGCATTACGGACCGGTATCGAGATGTCCCACGCCGAGGGATTCAACCCGTACCGGTTCGGCGTGATCGGCAGTTCCGACGGCCATAACGCCAGTTCTCCGGTGGAGGAGGACAACTACCATGGCAAATTGCCGTTGCTTGACGGCAGCGCCGCTACCCGCCTGCGCACCAACTCCTACCTGCCGCAGCGCATGCCGGGCGGTACCGTCTGGGGTGCCGCCGGGCTCGCGGCGGTATGGGCCGAGGAAAATACCCGCGCCGCCCTGTTCGATGCCATGCTGCGCAAGGAGACCTACGCCACCTCGGGGCCGCGTATGCAGGTGCGTTTCTTCGGCGGCTGGAACTACGAAGCCGGACTGCTGCAACAGGACGATTGGGTGGCTGCGGCCCGGGCGTCCGGCGTACCCATGGGGGGCGAACTGCCGGCGGGGAACGGGGCGCCCACCTTTGTAGTCTGGGCGATGCGTGATCCTGCCGGCGGTAATCTTGACCGGATACAGATTGTAAAAGGCTGGCTGGCGGCTGACGGCAAAGCACAGGAAAAGGTCTTCGATGTAGCGTGGTCCGGCGATCGTTCGCCCGGACCTGACAACAAGGTTCCGCCTGTGGGCAACACGGTGGATGTGGCCACGGCCAGCTATTCGAACACGATAGGGGAGGAACAGTTGTCGGTGGTGTGGTCCGACCCCGAGTTCAACCCCGAACAGGAGGCTTTCTACTACGCGCGTGTCATTGAGATACCGACGCCCCGGTGGAGTACCTACGATGCAAAGACGCTCGGTATAGAGGCGCCTGAACCGGCTTCACTGCAGGAACGTGCGGTGACATCGGCGATCTGGTACAGGCCCGGGCCAGTGGCTGGCGCAGATGCATCGAATCCGCAGGAGTAGAAAGCCGTACAATCGACACGGGAAGCTAATGATATAAGCGATGGGGCGCTGCAACGCCGGCCTGGTGTGGCGTGCCGACATACCAATGTGAGTGGACGCAGATAATATGAGCATACTTTCAAGACTGTTCGTTCTCGTTGCCATGCTGGTCAGCGTGGCGTGCAGCAAGTTCGAAGACGCTACCCTTTCGGCCGCCGTCAACGGCAAGGTCGATGCGGCCGTACCCGAGCGTGCCGCGATCGAATACAACCCGGATCGCAACCTGCTCTGGGGCGACCTCCACGTGCACACGGCGCTCTCGTACGACGCATTTACGGTGGGCACGCGCGCGATGCCCGATGACGCCTACACCTACATGAAGGGAGGCACCATCCAGCATGCCTTCGGCTATCCGATTCGCGCGCACACACCACTGGATTTCGGTGCGGTGACGGACCATGTGGAGTACCTCGGCGTGCCCCGCTACCTGGCGGGTGAGGACAGGGATGCACTCGACCAACAGGCGATCGCACTCCTCAAAGAGGGCAGTGCACTGAAGTACTCCGCCTACTACCTCTACCGGATATTTACGCAGATGGCATCGGCCGAAACACGCGAGGAAACGTTCGGGCGCGACGATCTGCGGGGTGTGTCAGAGAGCGCGTGGCAGGAGATCGTGGACGCCGCCGAGCGGCACAACCACCCCGGCCATTTCACCACGTTTATCGCCTACGAGTGGAGTTCGATGCCGAATGAGCGCAACCTGCACCGCAACGTGATCTACGAGAGCACGAATGTGCCCGATTTTCCGTTCTCCTCGCGCGACTCGGAGAATCCCGAAGACCTGTGGCGGGCTCTGGACAAACAGCGGGCCGCCGGCATGAGTGTGCTGGCGATCCCGCACAACGGCAACGTCAGTGGCGGCCTGATGTACAGCGATCGTACGTTCGACGGAGAGCCCCTCACGGCCGATTATGCCGCGATGCGCAACCGCAATGAACCGCTCACGGAGATATTCCAGATCAAGGGCAGTTCGGAGACACACCCGCAACTGTCCCCAAAGGACCCGTTTGCCGGCTTCGAGATAATGGACACGATCATGTCGACCAGGGGCGAACCCAGCCAGCCCCGGGGAAGCTACGCCCGGGATGCATTGCGGACCGGGCTGGAGTTCGCCCACAGCGAGCAGTTCAACCCCTACCGCTTCGGTGTGATCGGCAGCAGTGACAGCCACAACGCAAGCTCCCCGGTAGAGGAAGACAACTACCACGGCAAACTGCCGCTGCTCGATGGCACGCCCGCCCAGCGCTCGGGTCAGGCCTTCGTCAGCGACCGCATCGCCCCGATGAAGGCCTACGGTGCAGCGGGGCTGGTGGCGGTGTGGGCCGAAGAGAACACCCGCGAAGCGATCTTCCGTGCGATGCAGCGAAAGGAAACCTATGCGACCTCCGGCCCGCGCATTGTGCTGCGTTTTTTTGCCGGCTGGGGTTACTCGCAACTGCAACTGGAGCCAGGCTGGTTGGCCGCGGCCTACGCCGGCGGCGTGCCCATGGGGGGGACGCTCACGGCGGCGGAGGATGGCTCTCCAACGTTTGTCGTGGTTGCAAGCCGCGACCCAATAGGGGCCAATCTCGACCGCCTGCAGATCATAAAAGTGTGGGTGGATAGTGATGGGCGCAGTCAGGAGAAGGTCATAGACGTCGCTGCATCCGATAACCGGATGAGCGCCGGGGGCAGCGCCGGCCTGCCCGCGGTCGGCAGTACCGTGGATGTCGATCAGGCGGCCTATAGCAACACCATAGGCAGTCCGGAGCTTACGGTGATATGGAAAGACCCTGAATACGATCCATCGCAGGAGGCCTTGTACTACGCCAGGGCGATCGAAATCCCGACGCCGAGATACAGTACCTACGATGCAAAAGCGATGTCCGTCGAGGCACCTGAACCGACGGCGATACAGGAGCGCGCTGTCAGTTCGGCGATCTGGATAGCGCCAACAGGATAGGTCGGAGACGTCAACCCCGGGGCCCGGCAGCGGTCTTGCGCCGCTTGACCTGTTTCCCGGATTGTCGCTATCAAAGCAGGAAGCGTTGGACTGTCTCGCAGATCTGCAGCGAATACTGCCGCCCGGCGTTATCGTCGACTACTGCGGCTCATACCAGATCGGCGAGGTATAGGCGCGCTCCTGGCCAAAGGCCGGTGGCTCCTGCGGCAACGCGGTATCGAAGAATGCCGCGTCCACGGTGGTCCAGCGCGGGGAGGGAATTTCCAGCACCCGCGCATAGTAAAATGCGGGCTGTTTCGGATTGAAATCCGGGTCTGCCCAGAACGCCGCCAGCGCCGCATCGCCGATGCTGTTGCTGTACGTGGCGTTTTCTACGTCCACCGTACTGCCCACCGGCGCGACCTCATTGTCGCGAATGGCGCGCCCGCCCGAGGCGGCGACGTTGTACACGCGCTCGTGCGTGTCGCCGCTTTCATCCACCCAGCCTTTTACAATCTGCAGCCGGTCGAGGTTGGCGCCGATCGGGTCCCTGGTCGCGGCCAACAGGAAGGTCGGCGCTTTTCCCTGATCGGCCGCGAACAGGCGGCCTCCCATCGGCACCCCATTCGCATAACCCGCCACCGCCATGTCGGGGCGCACCAGGTCGGCCTGATCGTAGTCCCAGCCGCCGAAAAAACGCACTGTCATGCGCGGCCCGGTGGTGGCGTAGGTTTCCCGGCGGCGCATCGCATCGAACAGCGCCTCGCGGGTGTTGTCCCTGGCCCACACCGCGGCGTAGCCCGATGCCAGGGATTCCCACTGGTGCAGCGGGAGCGCCTCCTCGCGCCCTTCCGCGGGGAAATAGGGCGCACGGTCGCGATCGGGCGCCGGTTCCGCCGAGGACATCTTGCCGAAAAAATTGTCTTCGTCCGCGGTCGCCAGGCTGGTGTGCGAATCGGTGCTGCCGATCATCCCGAAGGCGAACGGGTTTGCGCCGAGTAACTGCCCGAGCGCCATGCCATTGAGCAGCGCCGAGCGCGCGTACTCGTACTGCAGCATCCCCTCTTCCTTGGGCGCGGTCATCGACAGGTTGCCCTTGTCCCAGGTTTCATAATCGGCAAACTCGTCGTTGGGCGACAGAAAGGGATGGGTCTCGCCATCGCCCTTGATCTGCGTAACCTCCACAATAGGCTCCCACCGTGCACGGCGCTCGGCGTAGTCGCGGGTCAGCGCTTCGCCGCCGAGAGTTGTTTCAGCGAACATCAATCCGTTGCTGACATTGCCGTTGTGCGGTATCGCCAGCACGCTGCCTCCTGTATCGCGCTCGTAGTCCGCCATGAACTGCCACAGGGCCTGTGGGTCGCCGCTGTCCATCGAGGAGAAGGGCACGATCCGGGAGGTTTTGTCGGCGCCGTCGCGGAACAAGACGTTGCGGTGCAGGTTGTTGCCGTCGGGCATGGAGGTCCACTCGTAGCCGATAAACGCGGTGAAACGACCCGGCTCGTTGAAGGTGTCGGCGACCTCCCCGACCTGCGACCAGACGGCACTGCGCACGGCGGGCGGGACGGCTATTTGCCCGAGACCTTCCAGGTAATCCGCGGGCAGGCCCATGCCCTGCGCCACTGCTTCGGGCGATGCGCCGGACTCCAGGACGTTCATCGAGAGCAGGCCGAAGTCGATCAGGATGCGCTCCGGGTGTCCCGCCTCCAGGTGCGCCGTCCAGCGCCTGCCCAGCGCTGTATCGGCGATGTCCGCTGAATGCGCGAATACCTTGGGAAAGATGCCCATGAACTCGGAGTGATCCGACACCATCAGGAAATCCAGCGGACGCGCGAGCCGCGCCGGCACGCCCGTTTGCGAGATGACTGTCTCACCGCGGGCGAAGCGATAGGCCTGTTCCGGCGTGACGCCGCGGTTGCCGAACGTAAACGCGTCCGGTGACTGGTTGGTGTGCAGGTGGGTGTCGCCGAAGAAGACCTGCGTAGGCCACTCGTCCCGGGTGGGCGGCGAGTAATTCTCCGCTGACAGGACGGCGGTCGATATGGCCATGCACACCATCAGGGAGCACGCGCCAGGCCAACGATTACGATTATTCATACACACCTCTCCAAGGACTTTCGAAGCCTGGTTGCAGTTCAGGCGCGACCTGTCTCCAGTGCTACATCTGCGTCCCACTGCGCAGCATCAACGCCAGCGGTTCGCGGTCTGGCACCCGGTTCCTCACCGAGGAGAAGCGGGTAGGTTCCAGGTAGGCGGAGAAGTCGGTCTGGTCTGTCAAGGTCACAAGCTCCGGTGCGAATGGCGGCGGTTAGTATATAACCCGTTCGCAGCAGCCGTCGATCACGCCGGGATACCCGAACAACTGCCACAGGTCATCGGCTCACCCGGTCATCAGTGCACTAGAACTGCCGCAACGCGTCCCTGAGCCGGGGCGCGGCGAAATCCAGGAACCGGCGCATCTTCAGCGGCATCAACCCCCTGGAGGCATGCAGCAGGTTCACCGGCGAGGGCGCCGGCTCATAGGGTTCCAGTACAGCGAGCAGTTCACCGGCTGCAATGGCGTCGACGACCTGGTAGTGCAACAGGCGGGCGACACCGACGCCGAGAATGGCTGCCGCGGCGGCGGCCTCGGGCGTGCTGACTGCCAGTCTCGCGAGGACGGCAACGGGCTTGTCTGCAACCTCTTCGGCACAGCGATATCGCCAACCTGATCCCGGCATCGGCGTGTCCAAGGTGATGCAGGGGAGCCTGGCCAGGTCCCCGGGAGTTTCGGGCGGACCCAGGCGGGCCAGCAGCGCGGGCTGTCCGCAGGTGATGGTACGCATCGAGCCAACCGGGGTGGCGACCATCGTGCTGTCCGGCAGCGGGCCTATGCGCACAGCCATGTCCACATGCTGGTCAACCAGATCGATGTTGCGGTCGGCCAGCAGCAGCCTGACGGAGACCTCGGGAAATTCCGCCAGGTAGCCGGCAATCACCGGCAGTACGAATTTGCGCCCGAACATCACTGGCGCGGTAACGGTGAGTTCGCCCCTGGGCGAGGTGAACTCGCCCGCCGCCTCGCTCTCCGCCTGTTCCACCTGTTCGAGAATCCCGCGAGCGGCGGTGATGTAAGCCGCGCCGGAGTCGGTCAGCGAGAGTTTTCGCGTCGTCCGTTGCAGGAGGCGTGTGCCCAGGTGGTCCTCCAGATCGGAGATTTTCCGGGTGAGCGTGGTCAATGGCACGTCGAGCGCCCGGCTCGCGGCGGAGAAACTGCCTTTCGCGACCACCTCCAGCAGCATCGACATCGCTTCGAGCCTATCCATCGAGTGTTCCAGTATCTGGGAAGGACCTTCCCGAAATTGCCCTATTATCTTCCGCAAGCGATGCATCTAGTATTTTCACCAGCGAGCACATCCCTGCTCGTAAACCGGAGGAGGACTGATCGTGCCCCGAACGCGGATACCGTCTGATGCGTCGGTAGCGGACCGGGAGGCACCTTCCGGCCCGCTGCCCCGTTGAGTGAGGAGTATTGCAATGAGTTACGGATTTCTCGATATCGCCGCGACACCCAGTGTACGCGCGGTGCAGAAGTCGATGGGCAGCGACGCCCTTTACACCGACTTTGCGGGCGACAGGGTTTTCGGTCGCTTCACCGCCAACGAGACCGGGTTCATTGCCGCCCGCGACAGCTTTTACCTGGCCACGGTATCGGAAACCGGTTGGCCGTATGTACAGCACCGGGGCGGCCCGGTCGGCTTTCTCAAGGTGCTCGACGAGCGCACCCTCGCTTTCGCGGATTATCGCGGCAACCGTCAGTACATCAGTGTCGGAAACGCCCTGGCGAATGATCGGGCCTGCCTGTTCCTGATGGACTACGCGGCTCGTGCGCGCCTGAAAATCTATACGCATTGCGAGATCCTCACCCCGGACGACGATCCGGGGTTGGCGGAAAGCGTGACGTCCCCGGGGTACCGCGCGCGGGTGGAGCGCATCGTGCGTTTCCGCCTGCAGGCATTCGACTGGAACTGTTCGCAGCATATCACGCCCCGCTTCAGCCAGGAGCAGGTGGCCCGTGCCGTCGACCCGCTGCTGCAGCGGATAAGCGCGCTTGAAGACGAACTCGCCGGGTTGCGCGCTAACGAGGCCGACTGACAGGCGCGGCGCGGGAATGCCTCGACCACCTCTAACCCGCGACTTCCGCGTGTGGACCAGTCGCACTGGCTGAACACGCGATGGGGCACTGGCGCCGGCCGCTCTGGCAGCTGCCGCATGCGCATGCAGAGGACGCCGGGCATCAGTCGAATTGCCTGTCAATGAACATACGTGCCATGTCCCTCGCCCGTTCCGCCGAGCGCTTGTCCCCCATCACGTGGGCGTACACGATAGCCCCCTCCATCAACAGGTTGAGTTCGTGGGACAGCGCAACAGGGTCTCTCGCGCCGGCCAGTTCCGCCTGTTCGCAGAGATAGTCGGCGACCAACCGCTTGTGCTCCGCGCTGAGCATATGGCTCGGATTGTCCTGCTCGGCGAATTCCGCTGCGGCATTGATAAACATACAGCCGTTGAAATCCTTCTCGTGAAACCAGTCTGCCAGGAAGTCGAACACCGCCAGCAGCCGGTCGCGCGGTTCTGACGCCCGGCGCTCCGTAGCGCGCATCAGTTTGTTCCGGAACAGCTCGTCGCGTTTGCGCAACGTGGCGAGGATGAGTTCATCCTTGGTGCGAAAATGGCTGTATAGCGTTTTCTTGGATACCCCGGCGCGCGCAATGATCGCGTCCACACCTGTGGCGTGAAACCCGTGTCGGTAGAACAACTTCAACGCCTCGTCGACGATCAGTTCCCGTTTTGACGGTGACGGCATATGCGACCCCACTCATTAAGACACCGATCAGTATACCTTTATATGCCTATTCATCAAGCTGAAACCGCACTGCTTGCGCTGTTATGGAACAGTATCGCGGAAAAAACGTATTAGCCTATAACGAAACGATCTAGAAAAATCCATTGACGAGGGAAACCGATCTGTTTATCTTATGCTCCAAGGTAAACAGATCGGTATACATAGAGGCTACAACGATGAACGAACAGATCAAACCACCTTTCACCCGGGAAACCGCGTTGGCGAAAGTCCGGCGCGGGGAGGCCCTTTGGAACACCAGGGACCCGCAGAAAGTCGCGCTCGCCTACAGCGAGCACAGCACCTGGCGAAACCGCAACGAGTTTCTGCAGGGCCGCGAGGCCATCGCGGCGTTCCTGCAGCGCAAGTGGCAACGCGAATTGGATTACTGCCTGCGCAAGGAACTGTTCACATTCGCCGGTAACCGGATCGCCGTGCACTTCCGCTACGAGTACCGCGATGACAACGGCCAGTGGTTTCGCGCCATTGGCAACGAACACTGGACGTTTGACGATGACGGCCTGATGAACAATCGCGACGCCAGCATCAACGAACTGGCGATACGCGAGGATGAGCGGGAAATCTTTCCCGCAGTTGATTGACTGCGAAACCCCCAGACAAGCGAGAGGAGGCTGCCTATGCAAAGAACCTGAACCGTTTTTCACCGGTCAGCGGCAAACCGCCACGGACCAATCGTTTCAACAACCTTAGCAAGCAATTTGTCAAACCGACACTCAAGGAGTCTACAGACATGAAAATACTCAATACCCTCAAGCGATTCGCAGCGGTCGTCGCCGTCGCCTTCTCGGCCGGCGGTTTCGCCGCGGACGTACAACTCAACACCGACGCCAACGACCTCGCCATCCACGGCTACGATGCGGTGTCTTACTTCACCGAAACCGGCCCGGTCAAGGGCGAGCAGGAATACAGCGCTTCCTACCGGGATGCGATCTACCTGTTTTCCTCTGCGGAAAACCGCGATGCGTTCCGTGCCGCGCCCCAGAAGTATGCGCCCCAGTTCGGCGGTTACTGCGCGATGGGCGTTGCGCTGAACAAGAAGCTCGACGTGGATCCGCTGGCCTGGCGCATCGTGGACGGCAAGCTGTACCTGAACCTCAACAAACAGGTGCAAGCGAAGTGGCTCGAGGATGTACCCGGCAACATCGCAACGGCCGAGCGCAACTGGTCCGGCATCCACAACCTGACTGTCGCGCAACTCGATGACGAGTGAGTGACATACACGCTGGCCGGAGAGGGTCCGGGCGTTGGGGCAGTCGTGACTACTCCCCGGTCCGCAACCTCCCGCACGGATTCCCTGGCCAGCCCCCTTCCTGAACTGAAAAGGAGTACCTACCCATGAACAAGCAATTGATAGCAAGCGCCGCATTGGTGGCAGCGCTTTCCACCCTGGCAGTCGCACCGGTAAGTGCCGCCGGCAAAGAGAAATGCTACGGCATCGCCGGTATCGGCCAGAACGACTGCGGCAACCTGGCGGGCACGCATTCCTGCGCCGGCCAGTCCACCGTCGACAAGGACCCCGGCGAGTGGAAGCTGGTGGAAACAGGCACCTGCGACGACCTCGGCGGCATGTTGAAAGCCGAGGCGAAAGCGGCCTACGAGGCCACTCAGGGCGGCCAGGCTGATGGTTGATCCATCGCCAGCGTGCACGACGAGGCGCTTCGGCGCCTCTGAAAGCACGGGTCCCAGGGTCGGCGTGGGACTGCGGCACCCCCACTACGGGCCGGCGCTCGCAAACGCAGCCGACCTGGATTTCGTCGAGGTGCATGCGGAGAACTTCTTCGTCGACGGCGGGGCGAATCTCGCCGTGCTCGAGCGGGCACGGGAATTGTATGACATCAGCCTGCACTGCACGGCCCTTGGCCTCGGGTCGGCCGCGGGGGTATCCGGTGAGGCCGTCACCAAACTGGCGAAACTGGTGGAGCGTGTCGACCCCATCCTGGTATCGGACCACCTCTGTTTTTGCTGGGTCGACCTCAACGGCCGCAGGCGCCACATGGGAGACCTGCTCCCCGTGCAGCGCACGCGAGCGTCGCTCGCGGTATTGCAGGCCAATATCGACCGCGTGCAGCAGGCGATCGGCCGCCCGCTGCTGCTGGAGAACATCAGTACCTATGCGGACGACCTGCACCACGAACTCAGCGAGACCGAATACCTCTGTCACCTCGTACAGAGCACGGGCTGCCAGTTGCTGGTGGACATCAACAACCTGTTGGTGAACGCACACAACAAGCAGTGCGCACACCCGTACGCGGACGCCGTGGCCTGGCTAGACCGCATCCCGGCCGCGGCGGTTGGCGAGATTCATCTCGCCGGCCACACCCGGGTAGCTGCGGGGAACATTGCCGTGGACGACCACGCCGCCCCGGTGTCAGGGACCGCCTGGCAGGTTTACCAGTACGCGCTGCGTCACCTGGGCAAGGTACCCACCCTGATCGAATGGGACACCCGGTTGCCGGCGTGGCCGGTACTGCTGGAAGAGGCTGCGCACTGCAGGCGCCGGGGCAACGCAGCGAACGCCAACAGGAGTAAGGTATGAACACTACAGTGAATGACGACGCCCGCGCGCTGGCCTGGCAGCAATCACGCTTTGCGGCGCGGGTACTCGCCGCGCCGCTGCGCAGCGGATCGCTGCGCTACGGGGACGGGTTCTCCGTCTACCGCAGGAACCTGCACGCGGTGGCCGAGGCGGCGCTGGGCGTCACCTATCCCACGGTGCGCTGGATGCTGGGCCAGGCCAAATTCCGGGCGCTGCTTACCGAACTGCTCGCGCTGTACCCACCGGCCAAAGGCGACTGGGGCGAGTGGGGGGCGGAACTTCCCGCACTGGTCCAGCACTCCCGGGTGGGCGAGGAACATCCTTTCGTCGGACCGGTCGCCACACTGGACTGGCTTCGTCATCGCGCCAACCGGGCCGGCGACAACCATTTCGATGCGCGCTCTCTGGCCCTGCTCGACCAGCACCCGGTCGACAGGGTAGGCATCGGAATCGCGCGGCACGTCGGCCTGGTGCGCTCAGTCTATCCGCTGGTGGACATCCTCAAGTGGCATGCCGACCCGTCTGCAAGCGGGGCGGCCTTGCACGTCTCGGAGTCACCGCGGCCGGTACTGGTGTTTCGGCGCGATTTTCGCATACACCAGGTGTACATCAGCCAGGCCGACTATGCGTTTATCCAGGGCCTGCGCGCGGGGCGCTCGCTGGGCACCCTGCTCGACACCTTGACCGGACCCGAGTTCGACTTCCCGCGGTGGATGGAACAGGCCATTGCGAGAGACCTTATCAATCATCTTTACATCCTATAGGAGAACTACCATGCAACATGCAATACAATTACTTTCACGACACTACTACCGGGTCTCTGATCCGCTGGTGCGCAGTGCGTTTGTCGCGCAGGTCGCGGCGCGCCTCTACGTGGCCTGGGTATTTTTTGCCGCCGGGCTGACCAAACTTCGCGACTGGGAAACCACGCTGTTCCTGTTCGAGTACGAGTACAGTGTGCCCCTGCTGCCATTCAAACTGGCCGCCGGCCTGGCTACTGCCGGCGAACTCGTGCTGCCGGCCCTGCTGGCAACCGGGCTGGCCAGCCGCTTTGCCGCCACCGGCCTGTTCATCATCAACCTGGTCGCTGTCGCCAGCCTGGAGGAGATGCCGCCCGCCGCGCTCTACCTGCATTACATCTGGGGCATCCTGCTGCTGCAGGTATTGATCTGGGGTGGCGGCCTGCTGTCACTTGACCGCTGGATGCGCCGCGCACGCACTGCGCGCGGCGATCGGCGCGGGTGGTAGTATGCGGGATGGGAGCAGGCCCTCAACACAAGGTATCGACATGAACGCACACGGCCAACACCGCATGCCCACCTATTTCATTTCCCACGGCGGAGGGCCGTGGCCGTGGATGCCGGAGCGCCACACGCTCTATGCGTCGCTGGCCGCCGCGTTGGCCGACATACCGCGCCAGGTCGGGCGCAGTCCGCGGGCCATCCTGATGGTATCGGCCCACTGGGAAGCTACCACCTTCACCGTGCAGGGCGCGGCGCATCCCGGCATGCTCTACGACTATTACGGGTTTCCCGAGCATACCTACCAGGTGCTCTACGCCAGCCCCGGATCGCCGCAACTGGCAGCGCGCACTCTGCAGATGATAGAGGCGGCGAGCCTGCCGGCTGCCATAGACCGCGAGCGGGGATACGACCACGGCATGTTCGCGCCGCTGGCGGTGATGTTTCCCGAGGCCGATGTGCCTGTGGTGCAGTTGTCCCTGTTAGACGACCTGCAGCCGCAGGCGCACGTGCAGCTTGGGCGCGCGATCGCGGCGTTGCGTGACGAGGATGTACTCATCGTGGGCAGCGGCCTGAGCTACCACAACATGCAGGCGTTCGCTTCGGGCACCGGCCAGGCCGGTTCGGCGAATTTTGACGCCTGGCTGCGGGACACGATGCTGCGACACGAGGGACAGGCCCGCACCGATCGCCTGTTGCACTGGGAGCGGGCGCCGTCGGCCCGCGACGCCCACCCGCGCGAGGAGCACCTCATTCCCCTGATGGTGGCGGTGGGCGCCGCCGAGCACGAACGCGCGACCTGCGTCCACCAGGAAGGGGGCGCCCCGGGACGCTACGCCGTATCGAGCTATCGCCTCGGTTGATGCCAACGCGGCATCCGCGCACCGTGTTTTGCTCGCGACAACTAAAAAAAGCCCCGGCGGAGAAACCACCGGGGCCCGGTACCAGCACGGCCGATCAGGCCGCTTCTTCGGCCGATTTCACTTCCGGATCAAACGTGATGGGCATGCGCTTGATGCCGTTCACCAGGTTGGAGCGGGTGTAGCGCACCTCCCCGGCCAGTTTCGGATTGCGCAGGCGCGGGATGATCTCCTCGAACATGACCTGCACTTCCAGACGCGCCAGGTGCGTGCCCAGGCAGAAGTGCTGGCCGACGCCGAAGGCGCGATGTTCGTTGTACAGATTGGGCATGCGCTCCGGGCGGCGCACGTCGAACTGCATCGCGTCCTCACCGAAAATTTTCTCGTCATGGTTCACCGTGTGGTAGTGCATGATGAGCTTGTCGCCCTTCTTCATCTGCTGACCGCCGACCTCGATATCCTCCATCACCTGCCGCCGCATGATGATGAAGGCGGTGTTGTAGCGGATCATCTCCTCGGTGGCGCCGGCAATTTTGTCCGGGTTGTCCACCAGGTACTGGAGCTGGTCAGGATTTTCCATCAGCAGGCGCATGCCGTGGCTGGTGATGGTGCGGGTCGATTCGTTGCCCGCGGCGATCAGCAGCAGGAAGAACCACATGAACTCCTCCTCGGAAAGCCCCTCGACGCCACCGTGGCCGCGCAGCAGCGCACCGACGATATTGTCCTCCGGGTTGTCCTTGTGCATTTCCGCCAGTTTCATCGCGTAGGCCACCACGTTAGCCGAAGCGGCCTCGGTGACCGCCGGGTCCGGCGCCAGTTCCGGGTCCTGGTTGAACATCATCTGGTTGGTCCACAGAAAGAAATCCTTGCGGTCTTCCGCCGGCACGCCGCACAGTTCCAGGATGGCCAGCAGCGGCAGTTCCGCCGCCACTTCCTCGACGAACTCGCACTCGCCGCGGCTGGCGACGCGGTCGACGATGTTGCGCGCGTGCTGGCGGAAGCGCGCCTCGTAGGAACCCACCGCCTTCGGCGTGAACGAGGCGCGCACGATCTTGCGGTAGTTCAGGTGGCGCGGCGGGTCGACGTTGATGATCATGTGATTGTGGATGCCCTTGATCTCCTCCTCGGACCACTCCTCAGCCAGCGCGGTTTTCTCCTCGCTGGAGAAGATGCCGGGGTTCTTGGAGATGAAGTCGATCTCGTCGCGCCCGGTGACCAGCCAGTAGGGTACGCCCTCGTAGCTGCCGTCCATCCAGTGGACGGGGCCGGACTCGCGTATCTGCCTGAGGACGTCATACGGCATGCCGTTCTCGTACGTCGCCGGGTCGATCATGTTCGGGAATTTGGCAAAGGGGCACTGGCTCATGGTGTTATCTCCGGTGTTGTCACCCGACGGGCGAGTAATGCGATGTGCTATAGACTACTAGGCGTTAGTTTGCTTTGTCAATGAACGAACACACATTCTTTGCACTGGCCCGCAAAACACCTTGGCAGGACCCGGCCCGCTCAGGCCTCCACCGGGTGAGCGGGCTCCAGGGTCCAGTTGTCGAGCAGGAAGCGCTGCGCGTGCCAGGTGTTCCAGTGCTCTGTGAGGTATACGATTTTGCCCTCGGCGTTGAACTTCACCACGAAGCAGTACACGTTGCAGTAATCGCGGCCGCTGTGGGTCGCGCTGCGCTGGGTGTGCTGGCGCACCACGTAGTCGCCGTCCGCCAGCACCACCACATCCTCGTAGCGGATGGTCTCCAGGCGGTAGGCATCGACCCCGCGGTGCAGGTTGTCGGAACGTCCCGAGCCGCTCATCAGTGCAACGATCGCATCGATGCCGCGGTGCTCGGTCTGCCCCGGCGGGTTGCCGATGTGCGGCAGGCCGTTCCACCAGACCGCCTCGGGATGAAAGATGCCGACGCGGTCGAACTCCGGGGGCCCTTCGAAGAGCTGGTTGAGGGTGTGGATATTGCGCTGCTCCTGCTCTGTGTAGTGCGGCATGTGGCTTATCTCCGGGGGCCAGTGGGGGTCAGTGGGAATCAGTCGGGGAAGCGGTTCCAGCCCAGCACCTCGCCGACCGGCGCGCGCCAGGCTTTCCTGAAGTCCGTACCGCGCGTATAGGCGATCGGGAACAGGCCGGCCTGTGTGTAGCGCTCGAAGGGTATACCCAGCAATTCCGCGAACTCCTGCTCCCGCCACAGCGAAGCGGTGGTCCACGCACTGCCGAGCCCACGGGTCCGCAGCGCGAGGAAGAAACTCCACACCGATTGCAGTACCGAGCCCCAGCAGCTCGCCTGGTAGAAACTGTTGGCGCCCTCGGTGCGCCCGGCCATCAGCGGGAACGCGACCATCGGCACGCGCGCCATGTTCTCGCGCAGGTAATCGACCGAGTCGTTGATGGACTCGAACCCCGGGATATGTGCGCCCATGTAGTTTTCGCCGGTGGCATCGCCCAGCAGCGCGACGAAATCGTTCATGGCCAGTGTGTACAATTCAGCGATCCGCGCGATCAATTCGCGGTCGTCGACGATCACCCAACGCCAGGTATTCAGGTTGGAACCGTTGGGCGCCTGCAACGCGATGTCGAGGCACTCCTCCACCGTGTGTCGCTCCACCGCCCTGTCGAAGTCCAGCCGCTTGCGCACCGAGCGCGTCGTGGTAAGTACGTATTCCGCGTCGTTCAAATCGTGCATGCTGGTCTCCTGCGGATTGCGGCAAGTCGGCGGCCGGGTGGCATGAGCGTACCACAGCCGGGGCGAGAGGTTTTCCAGGTAGCGCCACTGTCCGCATTGCGCCGCTCCTTGAGCCGGCATCTGGCGAATCGGGTGTTTCCGGGGTGATTGTTTGGTGTTTTAGCGTTAATCAACCTGAATTCAGCTTTCCCATGAATCCTTCCAGCGAGATCACTCTCACATCGTTGCCCACTAAAAACTCATCGGTACCGCCGTACAGTATGTACTTGCGTGTTGCACCGACATCCTCACAGGTCTGGCTATAGTGCTTACCGATTTTCGGAGCGACCCCGTGCTTGATTTCAACCGCCCAGATTTCGGATGAAGGCAGGGTGATAACCAGGTCGACCTCTGCACCGGATGCAGTGCGATAAAACCGGGTTCGTGCACGATTCGGCAGCACCGAATGAATATTTTCGATGACAAATCCTTCCCAGCTTTTACCCAGCACCGGATTCGACAACAACCCGTCATGGCTTTCGATACCCAACAGGCGGTGCAGGATACCGCTGTCTCGCACATAGTAGCGGGGGGATTTCACCAGGCGCTTCTTCACGTTGGCATGCCATGGCTCCAGACGCCGCACCAGCAGCAGGTCCGTCAAAATATCCAGGTAATTGGAGACCGTCTTGGCATCAACTTCAAGATTCGATGCCAACTTTGTGTAGTTGACAGTTTCACCCTGTAAATGCGCCATCATGGTCCACAGGCGTCGCAGCCGGACGGCGGGAACCCGAAAACCCATTTGCGGGATATCGCGTTCGAGGTAGGTACGAATCAGGTTTTCGAGCCAGTCCATGGCCGATTCATCGTCCACGCTCAGGTAGCTGTCAGGAAACCCTCCGCGCAGCCACAGGTTCTGCCGGTCACCCTGCCCACTGCCGGCTTCAACGACGTTCAGTCCCCCCATTTCGATATAGCTGATTCTGCCGGCCAGACTCTCCGAAGACTGTCGCATCAGTTCCATAGACGCCGAGCCGAGAAGCAAAAATTGCCCGGCTCTACGGCCCGACTCCCGGTTCTTATCGACCAGCCCTCGCAGCACCGGAAACAGCTCAGGACTCCGTTGTATTTCATCCAGAATGACCAGTTTGTCGGCATGAGCACTCAAAAAACTGGTGGGATCACTGAGTTTCAGCAGATCCTCGGGCGCTTCCAGATCCAGATAAATCGAGTTGAGGTCTTTGGCAACAGCCTTTGCCAGCGTTGTTTTCCCAACCTGACGCGCACCGAGTAACGCGACCACAGGTACTTGTGCGATCGTTGCCTGCAGTTTCCCGGATAGGTGGCGACTCAACATACTATGCAATTTAGGAATATTTTTCCGTATTTGCAAGGTATTTTTCAGCGCCGGCGCCCATTACAGCCAATTGCCTGAGCTTCAGTTCAGTGCCTTCTGCCGCATAAACCTCCTGTGCATGCTGAACCCACCGCTTCGCGACGTCGTTGCGCTCAGCCAAAACGGCTGCGATCGTGTGGTAGCGTGAAATCCTGCTCCGGCCCGAGCGGCACCACCTGCGTCGGGTTGATGGTGACATGACTGGCGTAGTAGTGCTGCTTGATATGGGCGAAGTTCACCGTCTGCGCCACGCCGGGATACTGGTACAACTCCCGCACGTAGTTGCTGATCGCCGGGAAATCGGCAATGCGCTGGCGGTTGGTCTTGAAATGCCCGTGGTACACCGCATCGAAACGAATCAAGGTGGTGAACAGGCGCCAGTCCGCTTCCGTCAGCGCGTCCCCCGCCAGGTAACGCTGGCGCGCCAGTGTCGCCTCCACCCAGTCCAACGCGTCAAACAGTTTGTAGTAGGCCTCCTCGTAGGCCTGCTGCGACGTGGCGAAACCCGCCCGGTAGACGCCGTTGTTGATGGTCTCGTAGACGCGCTCATTGACCGCATCTATCTGCGCGCGCAACGCGCGTGGGTAATAGTCCCCGGTGTTGCCCGTGAGTGCGTCGAACGCGCTATTGAACATGCGGATGATGTCGGCCGACTCATTGCTGACGATGGTCCGGGTCTGCTTGTCCCACAGCACCGGCACTGTAACCCGACCCTCGTAAGCCGGGTCTGCCTTCAGGTACAACTGGTAGAGGTAATCCAGGCCGTACTGGTCGTTCGCCAGTTCCCAGCCGTTGTTCAACATCAGCGGCTGGACCACCGAGACATCCACCAGTTCCCGCAGGCCCTTGATCTCCCGAAAAATCAGCGTGCGGTGCGCCCAGGGACAGGCCAGTGACACGTACAGGTGGTAGCGCCCCGCTTCTGCCCGGAATCCCTCGCGGCCGGTCGCGCCGGCGGCGCCATCCGTCGTTACCCAGTTGCGAAAGCGGCTGTCCTGGCGGCGGAATTCGCCGCCGCTCGAGCGGGTGTCGTACCACTTGTCCACCCACTGGCCATTCTGCAGTAAACCCATTGTCAGTTCTCCTCTGGTTCGCGCTTTGCCTATCGCGCCCTCATTCACGCCCTGGCGACGGTTACCACGTGCGCCGTTTCTGTCACTGCGTTCGCCGGTAGCGTCCGCGCGACCTCGCGTCCCAGCCTCGCACTGATCACCCGGTCGACGCCAAGGCTCCCCGCACCGCGCAGCACGAGGCTGACACTCATGGCGAGTAACGCCAGGCCAAATTCGTAGCCGTTGTTGGCCATGAACAAGCCGTTTTCGAGATGGACACTGCCGATCGCCACCAACATGGTCAGCGCCAGTACCGCGGCCGCGGGGCGCACCAGCAGACCCGCGATCAGGGCCAGGCCGCCAAAAAATTCCGCACCGCCGGCCAGCAGCGCCATTAACAGACCGGGCTCCAGGCCGATAGAGGCCATCCAGCCCGCAGTGCCCTCCAGGCCATGACCACCGAACCAGCCGAACAGTTTTTGCGCGCCGTGGGCGGTAAAGATGACGCCGGCGGACAGCCGCACAGGGAGAGTGTCAAACCCCGCTGTGCTTGTGGTGATATTTTTCAGTAATGTTTTCATCGTAACTCTCCTGTTGGATTGATCGGTTTCCCGAACTGGTGGAGATAGTGTATTTGCGGGCCTGCTTGCAAATAAGAGCCAATTTTCGTCTCATATGTTCGAATTTATTGAACATTAATACGCAGATTTCAGGGGGAGCCTTTTATGAGCCAGTCAGCAATCACTCTCGACGCACTGCAAGCACTGGACGCGATAGACCGTCGGGGCAGCTTTGCCAAAGCCGCCGAAGAGCTGGGCAAGGCGACCTCCGCGCTGTCCTACACCGTGCAGAAACTGGAGGAGCAACTGGCCGTGACGCTGTTCCAGCGGCAGGGACGGCGCTCGATATTGACCCCCGCCGGCAAACTGCTGCTCGACGAGGGCCGCAAGATCCTCGGCGCCACCGCTTATCTGACGGACCAGGTGAAAGAACTGGCCACGGGCTGGGAACCGCGATTGCGCATCGGACTTGAATCCACCACTGAGCGCGAACCGTTCTTTCGCGCCCTGGGCGCGCTGCTGGAGGAACAACCGAACCTCGAG
The DNA here is from genome assembly GCA_030427485.1 of Gammaproteobacteria bacterium. Lineage (GTDB taxonomy): Bacteria > Pseudomonadota > Gammaproteobacteria > Pseudomonadales > Halieaceae > Marimicrobium. Next base: position 17,351 of record JAUICG010000032.1, on the reverse strand, counting down.
ATCGACGTGCAGGAATGCGTGCTGAGCGGTGGTTGGGAGGCGCTGGAAATGGACGGCATAGACATCCTGGTGGGAGCACCCGGGCCAGTGCCGCTGCAAAAGGGCTTTCGCGCGCTGCCGGTCGCCTCCGCTGACATGCTGCTGGTGGCGGCAGCCAGCCATCCCCTCGCGCACGTCGCCAAAAAGCCCTCGGCCGTCGCCGAGCAACTCCCGCGCCACCGGCGCATCGTGACCCACGATACCGCGAAGCATAACGTCATGCGCAACGCCGGTTTGACCACGGGCAAGCAGGTGCTCTATGTGCAGACGATGGAGCAGAAGATCCATGCGCAACTGGCGGGACTGGGAATCGGCCACCTGCCCCGCCGGCTGATCCAGACGCGCCTGGACAGCGGCGCGCTGGTCGAGTTGGCCACCGAGACTCCGAGCACCGACGACCCGGCGTACTACCTCGCGTGGAAAATCAGCAACCGCGGAAAGGCGCTGAAACGGCTCTCCCGGTTGTTGAGCGACGTCTTCACATAACCGATGTGGACGACGCGCCCGGGGTAGTCAATCGCGGCCAACACTAGCGCCAGCATGCTTGTTGGCAAAGGTTAGCCCTGCGTACGTGCCGTCCGGACCGTCTCGACAGTTTCCAAACCACAGATCATAATCACCCCTGCCAGATCTCTGGTGATCCGGAAGAACTTATGCGGTGGTTGTTCTCGACGATCGTGTGTCTTATCGCCGGCTGCGCCCAATCGACAGGGATGATCTCATGGTCGACGGGATACGCAAAGGGCGGCATGCGCTGTTTCTGATTCCGATGCTGCAGGAGGATCGTCTTTTTATGGTTTTTTCCAGCCAGGAGGCTTCGGATCAATAGCTCCTCTACGATAAGAGCAATCTCGCCAGAGAACCTAACAAACAAACGTTCACAATGACAGCGTCAGCTTCCCCGTCAATTTAACAATTCATACACAGAGCTTGCGCCGGGCTTCCTGACTTGCAAGGGCGCCCTTCACCGCATGGTCGCGAAATAACCACCCCCTACTCGCAATCTGAAACGGGAAGTTGCACACGCCGTTCGCGGCCGTCCGAGAGGCGTTCAATGCGCTGGCAACTCACCACTTCGGCGCCGTTGTCCGGGGAGATGGGCTCTCTCGCATTGCGTATGTAAGGGTTACGGCTATCCCGGGTGTAGAGGTAGCGATTATCACGCGGGTAGTAGTAACTGTTGGCGACCGCGGCGCCGATCAGTGCCGCATCCAGTACCTCGGTGTCGTATCGGTCGCAACAGTGGCGAGGCTGAAGCGGCACCACCGGCAGGAGATAGCGCGGCGCGGGAAGAAGCAAGCGCTGGTCGCGATAATCGGGGCCATACCCGCGGTCATAACGTTCGCGATAACCATCGCGGTCCGCCAGCGCGCCGCTGCTGGTCGTCAGACACAACAGCAGCGCCAATGAAAACGGATGTCTCACGCTTGCAATCCTCCTTCTGGCCGGTCGGTCTCCATCAGTCTAGCACAGGCGGGGAGAGCCACCCGTGCAGGACTATTGAACGCGCACCTCGCTCAGTTGGACACTCCCAACGTACCGCCCTTACCGAGCCCACCCTTGACTTCCTGGGCCCGATAATTGCGCAGTGCCTTTACCATCTGGTTGTATGAATCCACGAATGACGCGGTGATCACTTTGCCCTCCGGCGTATCGGTGAACCCGGCAGCGCTCCCCCATTTACCGCTACCCCAACCCCAGCCGGCCAGGCTGAAGTCCATATTTTTCGCGCTACCCACCGCAGAAGAAATCTGTACTGAGGAGCGGTTGTCTATCAACAGCAGCGTCGTAGCCGCCTCGTTAGTGCTCAGGCCACCCGCCAGTGCGCCTATAGTGCTACCCCATCCACCGAACACATTACCCACCGCGCCACTGATGCCGCTGGTGCCCTCGGCAGAGAACTGGATGCTGGGATTCATGGTGTAATCGGCGGCGACCATTTGGCCCTTGCCGAAATTGCTCCCATCGCGCGTCTCGCCGGCATCATACAATGCCCGCTCCTGCATCGCGTTATTCAGTGCCTCCCCGCGTTCAACCACCACGAAGCAGTTCGACTGCTGAATGATCATGCGCAAGACGGGCACCGTGCTGCCCAGCTTCGGGTAGCGATGAATGTAGTCGCCCCACCAGGGCGCAGAGGTGTTCTCTACCACTGCAAGAGTGCCCATTGACTCCGTGCAGTTTTCAAGCTCGCTATTGGCGTTTGCCGAGGACGCACCACCGGCTGCGCCGGTAGCCGTCATACCGGAAGCACCACCCAGTTGGGGCGAAGTAGAGCAAGCTGCAAGCACTCCCGCCAGAGGCAGTGCCAATAAAGACGCGAATTTCATAATCCATTGATCTCCGTTAAGGTTTTATTACAAAAAACGTAAAACATCACTTCACGTACAGCGAAATGCCAGTTAAGCCCACATCGGACAACTTCGCAACTTTAATCATGAAATACCTGGTCTGTTTCCCGCGCCGCTGTCTCGCCGGAGTGCAGTGTCATAGAAAGCGACGCCTTTTCGGGTCAGGTCGAAAAAACCGCGACCAGATCGTCTACGCCGCTTAGGGAGCAGTTGCTGCCAGCATACCCGAAAACATGGCACCAACATTGCGTGTTTTTTAGACGGCACTACCCGCGGCTTCAGCGGAATCGTAGCGCTGCCGACGCGCGGACAAGGGAGTGTACCCGCGCGGTAAGGGTCGCTAGAATCAGTGCGGGGCGGTTTTGATTGCCTGCCCTGACTTACTTTCATCTGTTGACGTGCCCGGGCCTGCCCGGCGCGCATAGGAGAACGCGGTGAAAACTAACTCCAGGCGAAACATCATTGCCCTGTTCGCAGGGCTCATGACAGCCGGCCCGGTACTGGCTGAAGGCACGGTCAACGTCTACAACTGGAGCGACTACATCGGCGACGATGTGATTGCGAAGTTCGAAGCGGATTCGGGGGTCGAGGTCGTCTATGACGTTTTCGACTCCAACGAGGTGCTGGAAGGCAAGCTGCTGGCGGGGCGCACCGGCTACGATGTGGTAGTACCCAGCGTCGAGTTCATGGGCCGGCAGATACAGGCCGGCATCTTCCAGCCGCTGCAGAAGGAGAAGCTCTCCAACTACAAGGAACTGGACCCGGCAATGATGGCGACCATCGCGGCGGTGGACCCCGGGAATATGTACGGTATCCCCTACATGTGGGGCACCACCGGCATCGGCATGATCGAGGACAAGGTGATTGCCGCGCTGGGCCCCGATGCACCGCTGGACTCCTGGGACCTCGTGCTGGACCCGGAGAACCTGGCCAAACTGAAAAGTTGCGGCGTTGCCTTCCTCGATGCGCCGTCGGAACTTTTTGGTGCAGCCCTGCACTATCTCGGCAAAGATCCCAATTCCCAGGACCCGGCCGATTACCAGGGTGAAGCCAAGGATCTGCTGAAAAAGCTGGCCCCCTCGGTCACCTACTTCCACTCGTCCAAGTACATCGATGACCTTGCGGCGGGCGAGATCTGTGTCGCTATCGGCTGGTCCGGCGACATTGCCCAGGCAATGGTGGATGCCGAAGAGGCCGAAAATGGCATCGAGATCACCTATGTCATTCCGAAGGAGGGCGCCCTGCAGTTCTTCGACATCCTGGCGATTCCGAAGGACGCCGGCAACGTGGAGGAAGCCCACGCCTTCATCGACTTCCTGATGCAACCCGCCATCGCGGCGGAAAACACCAACTACATCTGGTACCCGAACCCGATACCCGCCTCGATGCCGATGATCGACGCCGAGATCACCGGCGACCCGTCGATCTATCCGCCGCCCGAGATCATGGCGAAACTCTATGTGGCCAAAATCAATTCCCCGGCCGTGGACCGCGCGATGAACCGCGCGTGGACGGACATAAAGACCGGGCAGTAGGACCAACCACACACATTCCGCACCGCGGCTGACCGGGGGACGCAGGTTGACCGAGACCACGACAATCGCGCACCCCGCGGGGGCCGGGCAGCCGGAGCCTGGCAGCGGCGGTGCGGCGTATATCGAACTGGTAGGCGTCAGCAAGAGCTTCGACGGCGCACTCGCGGTCAACAACGTCGACCTGTCGATACGCAAAGGCGAGTTGTTCGCGTTGCTGGGCGCCTCCGGCTGCGGCAAATCCACGCTGTTGCGCATGCTCTCCGGGTTCGAACAGCCGACCAGCGGCGATATCCTGCTGGAGGGTCAAAGCCTGACCGGGCTGCCCGCCAACCAGCGACCCTTCAATATGATGTTCCAGTCCTACGCGCTGTTTCCCCATATGACGGTGGAACAGAACCTCGCTTTCGGCCTGAAGCAGGAGCGCATGGACAAGCGCGAGATCGAGTCGCGGGTGGGCGAGATGCTAGAGCGCGTGCAGATGAGCGAATACCGCAAGCGCAAGCCGGATCAACTCTCCGGCGGACAGCAGCAGCGCATCGCACTGGCGCGCTGCCTGGTGAAACGCCCCAAGCTGTTGCTGCTCGACGAGCCGATGGGCGCGCTGGATAAAAAACTGCGCACGCGCATGCAACTGGAGATCGCCAACATCCTCGAATCGGTCGGGGTGACCTGCGTGATGGTCACGCACGACCAGGAAGAAGCGATGACCATGGCCAACCGCATCGCGATCATGGACGGCGGCCGCATCCTGCAGGTGGGCACGCCGGACGAGATATACGAACAGCCCAACTGCCGCTACACGGCGGAGTTCATCGGCTCGGTGAACCTCTTTGACGGTGTGATCGTCGACGACGAAGTCGACTACGTGAATATCAAAAGTCCGCAGGCGCGCAATACCCTGCACATCGGCCACGGCATCAGCGGCTTCGCCGGGCAGCCTGTCAGCGTCGCGGTACGCCCGGAAAAAATCCAGATCAGCCTGCAGAAGCCGGAGCAAGCATTCAACTGCGAAGCCGGCGAAGTGGACGAGATCGCCTATCTCGGTTCACACTCGGTCTACCATGTGAAACTCGGGAGCGGGATGGACGTGCTGGTCACGGCCTTGAACGATGAACGCTGGGCCGGCGAACGCCTGACCTGGCAGGACAAGGTCTGGGTGTACTGGGACGAGCATTCGGCCGTGGTGCTCACCTCGTGAAACCCGCCGGCCGCAGGTGGCGTCTGCCGGGCCAGCACTGGCTGCTGGTGATACCGCCGTACCTCTGGCTGCTGCTGTTCTTTCTGGCGCCCTTCGCGATCGTGTTCAAGATCTCGCTGGCGGAATCGACAATCGCCCAGCCGCCCTACACTGCACTGTACGAGTATGTGAACGACGTCCTGACACTGCGGCTCAGCTTTTCCAACTACCTGTTCCTGCTCACCGATTCGCTGTATTTCGACGCCTATGTCAGCTCGCTGCGCATCGCCGCGATCTCCACGCTGATCTGCCTGGTGATCGGCTACCCCATCGCCTACGGTATCGCGCGCGCGCAGGGTCCGATGCAGAGCCTGCTGCTGATGCTGGTGGTGCTGCCGTCCTGGACCAGTTTCCTGATCCGCATCTATGCCTGGATGGGCATTCTGCGCAACAACGGCATCATCAACACTGTGCTGATGGCGCTCGGCGTGGTGGACGAGCCTGTCAGGATGATGAATACCGAGTTGGCGGTGTACATCGGCATCGTCTACACCTACCTGCCCTTCCTCGTATTGCCGCTCTACTCCAACCTGGTGAAGCTGGACAACCGCCTGCTGGAGGCGGCCACCGATCTCGGCGCCGGCCCGGTGTCGCGCTTCCTGCGCATCACGCTGCCGCTGTCGATGGGCGGCGTGATCGCCGGTTGCATGCTGGTGTTCATCCCGGTGGTAGGCGAATTTGTGATACCGGAATTGCTGGGCGGCTCCGAGACGCTGATGATCGGCAAGGTACTGTGGGGCGAGTTCTTCAACAACCGCGACTGGCCGGTAGCCTCCGCGGTGGCCACCGTGATGCTGGTGGTGCTGCTGATCCCGATCTCGCTGTTCCACCGCTACCAGTTCCGTGAAATGGAGGGCGAGGACTGATGGCGCAGTCGCCCGGCATACCCCGCTTTTCCAGGATCTGCCTGTCCCTCGGCTTTTTCTTCCTGTACGCGCCGATGGTCGTGCTGATCGTCTACTCGTTCAATGCATCTGAGCGGGTCAATATCTGGGCCGGCTTTTCCACACGCTGGTACGGCGAGTTGTTTCGCGACGATGCGATGATGTCGGCCATGTGGATGAGCCTGCGGCTCGCATTCGCGACCGCCACGGTGTCAGTGGTGTTCGGCACGCTGGCGGCGCTGGTGCTGACGCGGGTGCGCAACTTCCGCACCAAGACCCTGTTCGGCGGCATGGTGACCGCGCCGCTGGTGATGCCCGATGTGATTACCGGCCTGTCGCTGCTGCTGCTGTTCGTGGGGATGGCGAATACCCTCGGCTGGCCGGCGGAGCGCGGCTTCCTGACCATCTGGATCGCCCACGTCACGTTCTGCATGGCCTTCGTTACCGTGGTGATGAGTTCGCGCCTGCGCGAGTTGGACAGATCGCTGGAGGAGGCTGCGATGGACCTCGGCGCCAGCCGGCTGGGGACCTTCTTCCAGATCACGCTGCCGATCATCACCCCGGCGCTGGCCTCCGGCTGGCTGCTCGCGTTCACGCTGTCGCTGGACGACCTCGTGATCGCGAGCTTCGTCGCCGGCCCCGCCTCCACGACACTGCCGATGGTCGTATTCTCCTCGGTGCGACTGGGCCTGAGCCCACAGGTGAACGCGCTCGCCGCGCTGCTGATCCTCTCGGTAACCGCGGTGGGCATGCTCGCCTACCTGATGACCCTGCGCGATGAGCGCCGGAGGCAGCGGCAGCCGGGTTGATTACCAGTTCAAAGGAACAAGTCGTATCAGAAATTGTACCTGAGCCTGACGCCATACATGCGCGGCATGCCCGGATTATAGAATTCGGAGCCGATGGCGTCGTACAGCCCGATCACGTAGCTGATATGTTCCTCGTCGAACGCGTTGGTGACAAACACCAGGGCGTCGACACGGCTGCCGCCGATGCCATTCCAGTTCACGTTGAAATTGGTCAATTTGGAGTCGGGAATGGTACCGAAGGGCGACGTGGTGGAGGCAAGCATCTGGTCCGTGTACACGTAGGTGGCGCCAATGGAGACCTGGCCGACAGCCTCCGGAACGGGCAGCAGGTAGGTCAGCGACGTGACCACGGTGTTCTTGGGCGTCAAGGGCAGCGGGTCCCCCTCCACGGCAGTGGGGACCACCGACACGTCAAACTCCGGGATAGGCGCCGGAACCTCGTAACTGTCCAGCCGGGTATTCAGGTACGCGTAAGCGACATCCAACCGCAGTTGTTCCGTCAGGCTCAGGCTGGTTTCCACTTCCGCGCCCCAGATCGTTGCCTGCCCAGCATTGGTGATGCCGCTGGTGTTCACGGCGCCGCGAAATCCGGTCTGTATCTGCATGTCGGTGAGTTCGTTGTAGAAGACGGCGATGTTGACGATGCCGGGAACCGTACCGGTGAGTGTGAGCTTCGAACCGATTTCATACGCATCCACTGTCTCCGGCTCGTGCGTCTGGAAACCCGGTGCACCGAAGATGTTGACGCTACCCTGGCGATACCCCCGCGAGTATTTCGCGTAATACAGCTGGTCGTTGTGCGGCGTGTAATCCAGGCCGAACATCCACGTCGGTTTGTCGCTGTCCTGCCGGAATTCCTGGCGGCAATCCGGGTACGTCAGGCTGCCATCCGAACACCGCACGGTAGTAGGTGGCCCCGGCTCGGACACGGGAAAGCCGCCGTACTGAACATCGTCCGAGTAGCCCCAGGTCTTGTCCCACGTATACCGGATACCGGCGGTGAGCGAAAACGGCGCGTCAAAGTTGTAGGTCGATTGGGCATACAGGGCACGGTTGTCGAACTTGAGGTTGCCGAAGGCCAGGCCGACATTTTCCAGCGCGAACGACGCCTGGCACCGGAAGGCGTCCGGGTCGAGCCCTGGATTTTCCGCGCAGATGCCATAGCGGTTCAGTTCATTGGCGGAATCTTCTTCGGGCCGGCTCTGCTCGTAATACCAACCCGCCTGCCAATCCAGCGGTCCATTCTCACCCTGGACCTGCAACTCCCATACCGTGGTGGACATGTGCGCTGTGGGGTACCCGGGTGGCACGTCTGACTCGGTGAACCAGAGACGGTTGCCATCGGCGGCGATCCAGTCGGTGCCAAATACACCGGTTCTCAGCGTAGTCTCGTTCTCCGCATAGGAGAGAATATTCTTCACGCCGAGGTTTTCTGTGACCGCCCAGTTGGTCGTGTTGATTACCTGCTTCTGCTCGATGCGATTCACGGTTTGCGGCTGCCTGCTCGCGTAGGTATAGAAATCGGAACTGGAATCCAGGCCGTATTCCGCTTGCTGCGCCTGGCAGAACGGACTGAAGATGCCTACACCCGCTCCGGGTGGCACCTCGCCTTCACGCTGCGGAAAGCAACCCATCAGCACTGCGGTGGTCGCCTTGTTCTTTGAATCAGTAATCGAGAAGACCGTGTAGTTTTCCAGATCCTCCGTTATGTCCGCGACAACGCTCACCCGACCGGCAATGTAGTCGATATCTCCCTGCCTGTCGGGCCCGACCGGCGCGGCGTTTTTCAGGTAGCCGTTCTGCTCCATCTGGTCGAAACCCGCGCGCACGCGGACCCGGTCGTTGATTGGCCAATTGACGACGCCCTGGGTTCGGTACATGTCATAGTTGCCGGCAGACACCTCGCCGTAACCCTCGAGTTGCTCACCGGGCTTGTTGGGCACGATCATCACCGCGCCACCGGTGGTATTGCGCCCGAACAGCGTGCCCTGCGGCCCCTTCAGTACCTGCACACTCTGCAGATCGTAGAGGTAACCGGGCCCGGCACCGTCGGCACTTTGCACCGAGGGACCGCCGCGCGGCGCCACCACATCGGCGAAGTAAACCCCGACCGTGGACGTGGTGCGCAATTCCTGCACGAAACCGCGAATACTGAAGGATGAGTTGTCCGGCCCAAACCGGGTATTGGCCGTCATGGACGGCGTAAAGGTCGCCAGATCCGCGGTGCCCACCATATTCAAATCGGAAATTTGCTGCTGATTGAACACGGTCATTGAAATGGGCACATCCTGCAGCAGTTCTTCCTTGCGCCGGGCGGTAACGATCACTTCTTCCAGCGCGAGGCGCGGCTCACCAGTTTCCTGCGCAGCAGTTTGCGATATCCACCCTGCGGAAACTCCGCCGTTCACCGCTGCCAAAAATACAGATGCTCTGAAAAACGCGGCTCGCTTCATGTATCGATCACCCACCAGTTATTATGGTTTATTAGCGGTGCGGCCAGAGAGTCCCAACCGATCACCGTCCACCCGCTGGCCACGGCGTAGACCGGTGACGGGTAGCGTCAGGGCAACTGTTTCACCGGGATGTAGTCCGGGTCAGTCTCATCCCGCATGCTCAGTTTCCAAACGCAGCAGACGTGCTTTTCGCTGATTCTGGGCGGTATTGCAAGGATCTCCATCTTCATATTCGGGTTGTAGAGTTTCGCCGTCTCCTCTATCGAGGCCGGACACACCGCATGGCAGTTCTGTTCGAGGATATCCTCGCGTCCGAGTGCCTCGAACATCGTGGGCGCGGCACAGCGGTTGAAGGTCATAATGCCCACATCCGGCTCCGGCATTTCAAACGACAAGTCGAACGCCTTGCCCGGCATCGCCGAAGAGTCGATCTGCAGGTCCTTCATGAACGCGGCGACGTTGTTGCCGCCAATGCCCATGTTCCTGGCCTTCAGTTCCATCACTTCGGGAAGTACCTTGGCGCTCCAGATGTCCCAGGCAATGGCGAACATGTCCGCGAAGCCATGACGCATCACAATCTGCATCGAGACGCCCTGGTTGCACTGCAGTATGTACTCGTGGCTTCCCAGCAGGATGCGGACAAGTTCCTCCTTGGAAAGTTCCAGCATGCCTGGATCAACCTCGAAGGGGCCTGTGTAGTCGATACCAAGGTCATCCACGGCGGGACGCTCCCCGGTGTAACGACCCAGATTCGCCGCCGCAATGCGCTCCTCGGCGAGCGCTGGCGGCAGGTACTCGCGCAACATCGCCTCAAGCTTCGGCTTCATCCCGTCGCGCCACGCGGCCCACTCGATTTCGAGGCGCTCCTCGTGCCCGAACTTGGCACTCGCCTCGGCCAGCCAGGCGCCTACCCATACCCGCCGGTACTCCTGGTTCATCTCCAGCATCCTCAGGAGGCAGTCTTTGGAAAAATCGGTGAAGCGAAGATCCTCGCGAAACGGGCCACTGTAATCCGGCAGGTCGACGTTCGGGTCTCCCGGAATTTGCCGGCGATCCATGCTGCCGGGGTCGAGCAGTGGCACTTCCGACCCGGTCACAGGAAATTTGATGAAATTCTCGGGCACGACGTAATCGAGCAACGGGTTGCTGATGTTCGCGCCACGGTCGACGACGGACGCCGTTGTTTCTCCGTCCATATTCTTACCCTCGCTGGAATGGCTCTTATTGTCCATGAATGGCGGGGACGCCGGTGTGGATGCCCCGCACCCGAATGGAGACCGATAGCCAGAGTCTAGTCACGCCATATCCTTTTTGCAACATTTTGTTGCAAAAATAAGCGAGGCAGTTAGCGCCGGGTTACCCGGTAAAGAATCAAGCGTGGTTTTAATCCCGGTGAATCGAGTTAATCACCAGACGTTCGTACACTGACGCGAACCGCTTGATTGAAATAGGTTTTTTCTGTTTCAGCCAGCAGGCGATCAGGTCCAGCGTCGCACCGACACCGAACACGATGGCCATATCCGCGGGCAGGCCATTCTTGCCGGCGCCCCTGTCATCGGCAATGCCGTGCGCGATGAGCATGAACTCCTCCCGCAATTTCGGCGCCGCGCCGCCTGTCAGGAGCGTTGTCCACAAATGCCTGTGCTCCGACACGTATTTTGCTAGCACATGCGATGCAGATTGACCGGGTGCCCGGGCCTGGTGATCAAACACGGGTAAGGTGAGATCGATCAGTTTATGGATCTCCTCTTTCGCTATTTCATCGAGCAACTGTTCCTTGCTAGCGTAATGGCGGTAGAACGTGGTGTAGCTCACACCCGCTTTGCTGGTGAGATCGGGAATTGAAATGTCTTCGAAGCCGTGTTCGTCCAACAGCGCGAGGAACGCCCTGTTCAGTGCCAGGCGCGTCTGGACGACACGTGAATTCCGGGTAGTGGAATAGTGAGCCTGGTACATCCTGCTTTTTCTCGTCATAGACTTCACTGTCGTCTTGATACCGGCTCTGGAGTATAGGTAATACTCACCGGGTGTGGCGAGTAGAGAATGCGGAACACGGGGTCACCCATCCCGAAACGGATTCGCCACAGGACCGCCACCTCTCCCAAACGCCGGCTTCAGACTGGCGATCAGAAAGGCAGGGTGCTTGCGTATAAGGGAATTCCCCACTTGTACAGAGTCGAGCCGTTGATCAAGCGGCTCTCGTCAATCCGGTATACTGCGCACTGCCCATCTACAATTCATCCGGGGTTGACCGGTAGTGGTTCAGTCTGTCCGCGCGAGGTACTTTAATTGAGTAACTGGAGATCCATGTCCGAGTCTGATTTATGCGGCAGCGGCGGCAGCGGACGCCAGGCCGCCTTTACCCAAACCCGATGACCCGCAGCCAACTGATTCTCACCGGCGTGGCGGCCGTCCTGACCATGTCGGCCGTTCCGGTACTGGTCAAGTCCACGGACGCCAATGCCATCACCGTGGGTATCGCCCGCCTGGCTATCGCGGTGGCAGCGTTCACGCCGTGGATACTGCTGCGCGCGCAGTTGCTGCGTCTGTCCGGGCGGCAGTGGCTGAAGTTGCTGGTTATCGGCGCGGTCTTCGGACTGCACTGGTTGATGTATTTCCTCTGCATCAAGCTGGCCACCGCGGCCATCGCGGCGCTGACTATCCTCACCTACTCGGTGCAATACCTGGTGCTCGCCTTCGTGTTCAACCGCGAACGGGTCGACGGCGTGGAGTGGATGGCCATTGGCGCCAGCTTTGTGGGTTGCATCATTGTTTCGCCGGAGATGTCGCTGGAGAATGACGTCTCCCTGGGTATCGCTATCGGCCTGTGCAGCGCCCTGCTCTACGCCGCGCTGCCCCTGCTGCACCAGCGCGCCAGGGATATCGGTACACCGGAGCGCACCTGGGGACAGTTCTTCTTCGCCCTGTTGGTATTCCTGCCGCTGTGGGGCGGCGCCAACTGGGACCTGGACCGGGTTGACGTATACCAACTGGCGGTGCTGGGACTGCTCTGCACGGTGGTCTCCCACGGCCTGTGGGTCAAGGCCAGTACCGAGTTACCCGCGCTCTTCGCCAGCATGATCTACTTTCTCTATCTGCCCGGGGCGGTGATCGGCAGTGCGCTGTTCCTGGACGAGGTGATAACCCCGGTCAAGCTGGCAGGCTGCGCCCTGGTGCTGGGCGCAAGCGCTGCGCTCTCGGTCTACCGTTATCGGCGCCGATGACAGACTGGCTGGACGATCTCGACGAAACGGCAGTCATAGCTGTCCGCGCAGTAGGCGACCCGGCGGTTTTGCGTGCATACTGCGCGCTCACAATCTGCAACACAGGAACAGTTCAATGGAAGAGTTTGATGTCTGCGTGATCGGCGCGGGATTCGGAGGCGCCTCCGTCGCGGCGCTGCTGGCGCACCGCGGTTTGAAGGTGGCGCTGCTGGAGAAGACGGCGCGCGCGGGCGGCAAGACGCAGACCACGGAGCGCAAGGGTTATCGCTTCGAGATGTTCGGCGCCGTCGGCATCCCGGCGTACAACTCGCGCTTCCACGAACTGGTGGATGTGCTCGGTATCGCCGATCGCACGCCCTTCGTGGTACCCGAGGGCGACGCCGCGTCGATTCGCTACCTGAATAAAGACGGCGTGTGGAAGGTCAGTTACAACCCGCTGGTGGCGACCGGTTCGGAGAAGGAGATGGCGGACATGAAGGCCACCCTCGGCGTAACCGATGCCGACCTCGAGGCGCTGGCCGCGTTCTATGGCGAGATCCTCAGCCTGGACAATGCCGCGATCGATGCGCTCGATAACACCGGCGCGTTCGAATGGATGGCGCGCTTCGACCTCGCTGCGCCGCTGGTCAGCCAGATCTGCATGAACCTGAATACCCTGTTCGTGGTGGCGGTGGACAGGCTGCCCGCGTCGGAGATGATCTACGCGCTGCGCGACCAGGTGCTGGGCGGAGCCGGGCGCTACCATATCGGCGGCTACGGCCACGTCGCCGAAGTGTGCGCCGAGTACGTGCAGGAGCGGGGCGGCCTGTACCTGACGAAGACGCGGGTGCAGGAGATTCTGGTGGAAGACGGGCGCGCGGCCGGTGTACGTATCGATGGGCGCGACATCCGCGCCCGCACGGTAATCTCCAACGCCGGCATCCAGCCCACCGTGCTGAAGCTCGCCGGCGCGCGGCATTTTCCGGCGGCGTACGTGGAGCGGGTGACCTCGCTGGAGCCGAGCTGGGCGATTTGCGGCTTCCGCTACGTGCTCGACAAGCGCATTTTCGACGCCGCGCTGATCCCGGTGTTCTCCGACGAGAGCTGGCTGGATGAGAAGCGCTACCAGGATATGCTGAAAGGCAAATGGCCCAACGTGCCGCTGATCGCAATCGACGTGCCCTCGGAGTTCGACCCCGGCCTGTCGGACGTCCCCGGCCACCAGTTGGCCAACTGCCAGGTATTCATGCCGGCGGACACTGAATCCGCGCTGGTGGACGAGGCGATCGCACGCTGCGAGGCGGTGATCGACGAACTGTGGCCGGAGCTGAAAGACCACATCGTGCGCAAGGAGCCCTACGGCGCGAAACAGATCGCCAGCATGAGCCGCGACGTGGCGGTGCCCGGTTGCGGCGGCGAGGCGGTGGGTATCGCGCAGGTGATCGGGCAGTGCGGCCGCAGCAAGCCGGATGCACGCACGCCGCTGCCGGGGCTCTACATCGTCGGCTGCGATGCCGGCGGCAAGGGTGCAGGCACACACCAGGCGGTGGATTCCGGGTTCAACGTGGCGGCGATGGTCGCCGCGGATCTGGAAAGTGCTTGAAAAGTGCGGTTTCTGCCGAACCGGGTCGCGCTCAGTTGACGCGTTTCGCGTTGTGTCGCGCCGTGTGAAAGAGTCCTGAAAAAATCGACGGCAAGCGCGTTTGAGCCAACATCAGCTATACTTCCCCGGCCAGGCAAGCAGGCGGAGCCGGGCATCGTAGGGTCTTGTAGAGGGTATAGCGATGGGCGGGATAAAACGGCTTCTTGCACTGTGCCTGGTGGTTGGTTGGGCAGGGAATGCCAGCGCGCTTCCGGTCACTTTCGGCTTCGCATTCGACAACGTGTTCAACAGCCTGCCGCTCGAACCGCCCATGGTTGGCACCGGTCAGGTCAGCTTCGACGACATCGGCAACGGGACGTTCTCACTGAGCTCGCTGACCAACCTGTCGATGCAGTTTTCGATCGCCGGACAGTCGTTCAGTCTGGCCGATGCGGATACGCCCCTTGGCCAGGTACTCGCGGTGGTTACCCATTACGGCACCGGCCGGCGCTTGCAGTTTTCCAACAGCCAGGGGTTCGGCAGCGGGCCGCACCTGGGTTCCATAGACTTCACCAATGACAACGGCGCCTTCCTGACGTTCCAACCACCCGGCTATGGGCCGAGCCTGGACCTGTACCTGATGAGCGGGGCTGGTACTACAGTCGATGGAAGCTACCTGGCGACGACTGGCGTGCCGCTCCCCGGCACGCTCGCGCTGGTCGCCACCGCGCTGCTGCCGCTTCTGCGAGGGCGAGCTGCTGTCGTTGGCCGGAAGTAGCCCTGCATCCGGACTCCGTCGCTGTCCAGCAAGGCATTCTGCTGCTCCACACCAAAAAAGCCGCCCTGGAACACGGTAGTATCCCGTTAGGACTGCCGGACAACCAGCAGATTCAGTGCACGCATACCCTCCAGCGCGGAAATGGAGGCCTTGTCAGTGCGCAGCGTTTCGATGCAGTATGCTTTGGATAAAGCTAGTCCTCCAAGGCAAACATCATGTCCAAGACAGCGCTGGTCATCGGCGGCACCGGCCCCACCGGGCATTACCTGGTCAACGGGCTGCTGCAGCGCGGCTATGAGGTGGTGATCCTGCACCGCGGCGGCCATGAGGTCGCGGAAAATCCGGCGCACCTCGAGCACATCCACACCGACCCCTATGACAAGGCGAGCCTGGAAGACGCACTGGCCGGTCGGCGTTTCGACCTGTGCATTGCAACCTATGGCCGGCTGCGCGCGGTGGCGCAGGTGATGGCCGGCAACTGCAGTCGCTTCCTCTCCGCCGGTGGCGGGCCGGCCTATCGCGGCTACATGAACCCCGCGCTGGCCGGACCCGGCGGGATGGATGTACCCATTTTCGAGGACCACGAACAGGTGGGCGCGATGGAAGAGGACTCAAAGGGCTTTCGCATCGTGCGCACCGAGCAGGCCCTGTTCGACACCATTCCCGATGCGACGCATTTTCGCTACCCCTACGTATACGGCAAGTACCAGTTGGTACCACGCGAGTGGTTGCTGGTGCGGCGCTTTCTCGAGGGGCGCCGCAGGCTTATCCTGCCGGACGGCGGGCTCACCCTGCACAGTTTCGGCTACGCGGAGAACATCGCCCACGGCATGCTGCTCGCGGTCGACCGGCCCGAGGCCAGCCGCGGCAAAATCTACAATATCGCCGATGCAAAAGTGCTCACGCTGCGCCAGGTGGCGGAGACAATCGCGGCGCACATGGGCGTCCCGCTGGAAGTGATCAATATGCCGTGGGAGCTGGCCATACCGAGCCGGCCGCTGGTGATGCAGCCGCAAACCACGCACAGGCTGCAGGATGTGAGCGCGCTGCGCTACGACCTCGACTACCGCGACAAGGTCGACCCGCGCGAGGCACTGCGCCTCACCGTGGACTGGCTGGTCGCCCATCCGCCCGAACGCGGCGGCATGGAGGAGATGGTGCTGGAGGACCCGTTCGACTACGCCGCCGAGGACCGCCTGATCGACGCCTGGCTGCGGCTCACGGCGCAGATGCCCGGCTGGGACGGCGAACAGGAGCCGGGCCTCGGCATGGCATACAGCGGACCCGGCGGCCGGGCGCGTTCCCAGGCGCAATTCAGCGAATCGTGAGGAGGTAGCAGCATGTCTTCGATCAACGGGCCCATGCGCGGCGTGCGCGTACTCGACCTCGGCGGCATGCTGGCGGCGCCACTGGCCGGCGGCATCCTCGCGGACCAGGGCGCCGAGGTGATCAAGGTCGAGCCACCCGGCATCGGCGACGTGATGCGTTACGTGGGCGCGAGCTGCGACGGCGTCGGCGCAATCTTCCAGGGCGTGAACCGCGGCAAGCGCTGCCTGGCGCTGGACCTGAAGCAGCCCGACGCGCAGAAAGTCGTCCACCAACTCGCGGCGCAGACCGACGTGGTGATGCACAACTTCCGGCCCGGCGTCGCCGAGCGGTTGCATGTGGACTACGCAACCTTATCGGCCATCAATCCTGCGGTGATCTACCTGTCCGTGACCGGCTTCGGCCATCGGGGCCCGATGTCGGATCACGCGGCGTACGACAACGTGATCCAGGCGTTCAGCGGCGTCGCGATGAGCCAGGCCAACGTCGAAACGGGTGAGCCCACCCAGTACTACCAGATTTTCGCCGACAAGCTGACAGCGACCTATGCGAGCCAGGCAATCAGCGCGGCGCTGTTCGCGCGCGAGCGCGGCGCCGGCGGCCAGCACATCCAGATTGCGATGGTCGATACGGTGGCCGCGTTCATGTGGCCGGATGTGGGCGGCAAGGCGTTGTTCCGGTCAGAACGCGCCACTGCGGGCGTGGAAGTGGCCCGGGGCGTGCCGCTGATACGCTGTAAAAACGGTTACGCACAGGCGGCGCCGGTGACCGACAGCCAGTTCCACGGCTGGTGCGCAGTCTTCGGTGTGGACTCCAGCGATCCGAAATTCGCCACCGTGATGGATCGCGTGCAGCACAAGGATGATGTAGAGGCGCTTGCGGCGCAGGTGTTCCAGCGGGCAGGGGAGATGGATATCGACGACGTGATCGCCGGGCTGGAGGCCGCCGACGTACCCTGTGCCCGGGCCCACTTCCTGCACGAACTGCCGCAGCACCCGCAAATGCGCGCCAACGGCTTGTTCGTCGAAAGCGAGCACCCGCTGGCCGGTGCGATAGTGGAACCGAAAAACCCCGTGCACTTCAGCAAAACACCCTCCGGCTGCGGCTTCGCGAGCGGCACTATCGGGCAGCACAGCGACGAAATCCTGGCCGAA
>JAUICG010000031.1 GCA_030427485.1 Gammaproteobacteria bacterium | reverse complement strand
GCCGCCTGACCGTTGGGCGTCGCGACGCTGGGAAGGTTGGTGCCGGTGTTGATGGCCACCGCCAGGTTATCAAACTCCTGTCGTGATATTGTGCCGGCATCCAGTGCAGCCTTCACCTCATTGATATAGACAGTAGCGACGAACACGTTATCGCTGATCATGGACAGGATTCCATTCGCCAGGAAAAACATGGCGGGTCGTATATCGGAACTCATATGCAGCACGCTGTCGATAACCGGCGTGAACAGGTGCTGGTCGTGGATGACCGCGACGATGGCGAAAAATACCACCAGCAGTGCGGTAAACGGCAGCGACTCTTCGAACGCCTTGCCCAACTGGTGTTCATCGATTATTCCGTTGAACGCGGTCAACAGGACGATGACCATCAGGCCTATCAGTCCGACCGCAGCCCAGTGCATGGCCAGGCCCGCGACCAGGATCGCGGCCACCAGTGCCTGCACCAGCAGGCGCGCATTCGTACGCGTGGTGCGCTTGCTTTCTTCACTGGCCTGGTACTCCATCAGTACCTGGCGCACGTTCTCTGACAGCTTCGCGCCGTAACCAAAAACACCGGTATATTCCAGTGTCGCACAGGTCAGCAGCCCCGCGGCCAGCACTGGTACACTGACGGGCGCCATAATCGATGCGAATTTGATGAAATCCCAGCCAGCCACTGTAGCGATGAGCAGGTTCTGCGGTTCACCCACCATGGTACACACACCGCCCAGGGCGGTTCCCACCGCGCCGTGCATTAACAGGCTGCGTAGAAATGCGCGAAACTGCTCGAGGTCCTGGCGGTGCAATTCTCCCACCGAGTCATCGGAGGAACTGTCGTATGCATCTTCGCTGAGCTTCTGGCCAGAGGCCACCTTGTGATACACCGAGAAAAACCCCACGCCGACACTGATCAATACAGCGGTGACGGTCAGCGCGTCGAGAAACGCCGACAGGAACGCGGCCACCAGCGAAAACAGCAGGGACAGCGTAATCTTTGAGCGTACTTTCAGCAGAATGCGCGCGAACACGAACAACAGCAGCTCTTTCATGAAATAAATACCCGCCACCATGAACATCAGCAGCAGGATCACCTCGAAATTGGCAATTGTTTCCCGATAAACCATGTCTGGAGTGGTCATGCCGAGCAGTACCGCCTCGATCGCCAGCAAACCACCCGGCTGCAGGGGATAGCAACGCAGCGCCAGCGCCAGGGTAAATATAAATTCGGCTATCAGCAGCCAGCCCGTGACGAAGCTGCCCAGCGTCCACAAAACCAGCGGATTCAGAACCAGGAACGCGATCAGTGTTTGTTTGTACCACAGTGGCGCAGGACCGAGAAAATTTTTCCACAGGGCAGGGAGCAGGCGCTTGGTCATGGTGGCTATCCGCGAGTCGGGGCGCGCATTCTACGGTATTCTCACAGACTTGCCAAAAGCCCGGGGAGCGCATTGCATCGCTGCAACCTTGCTCCCGTGCGCGCGCAGTCATACTATAGCCGGTCATTTACCGTATTCCGGTGGAGAGCCGATGTTCCGACCCGATAACACGCCCCCCGATTCCAGCGATTTTGCGCTGCACATCGTATTCCAGGGTGGGCAATTGCTCAGTGATATGCGCTCCAGGACCGGCTGCCTGATTGCCCGGGAGCAGTTGCACGACACAGGCTGGACTGAGCTAAGGCGTCAATTTCTCGGGTATTGGGGTGACCAGCCCTGTTATGCACTGGAAATCGACACGGTCGATCAGCCAGACCCCATGCAATTCCAGAAAGGCAGTCTCTACCAGATTCTGGGCCGGGTCGATGAGCAACTTTTTGCGTTGGCGGGCAGGGCATCGCAGCTTCTGGACTGGGAGCGAGACCACAGGTATTGCGGCCGCTGCGGCAGCGAGATGTCGGTGGACCTGCAGGAGCGGGCCATGCGCTGCGACCCCTGCCGGCTGATCAATTATCCGCGTATCTCGCCCTGCGTCATCGTGCTGGTGACCCGCGGCGAGGAACTCCTGCTGGCGCGCAACGCCAACTTCCCGCAGCCCATGTACAGCACGCTGGCTGGATTTATAGAGGCGGGCGAGACCGCCGAGGAGACTCTGCACCGGGAGGTCCGCGAGGAGGTCGGCGTGGAAGTCCGAAACCTGCGGTATTTCCAGTCACAATCCTGGCCCTTTCCGAATCAGCTCATGCTCGGATTCTTCGCCGATTACGCGGGCGGGGACATCGTCTGTGAGCCGACCGAAATTGCGGATGCACGCTGGTTTCACTACAGCGAGCTGCCGATGATTCCGCCGCTCTCCTCGATTTCCGGGCAGCTGATACAACACTACATTGAAAACCTGACATAGAGACACTGGAGTTAGCCTTTGGAATTTATTTACGAGTATGGGCTTTTCCTGGCCCAGGCAGTCACCCTGGTTGCCGCTATCCTGATACTGGTCGCAAGCCTGGTATCGATTGGCCACCGCCAGCGCGCGGACCAACACGAGGGACATATCGAGATCCGCAATCTGAATGAAAAGTACCGGCATATCAACGAAGTGGTATGCGACGTGGTCGACGATCCGGACACCGTAAAGCTCCGACGCAAAGCGGCGAAAAAGGACGAGAAAGCAAAGGCGAAAGCCAACAGGAAAAAACACAAGAAAGATGACGCCGCAACGCCGGAGGAACGTCGCAAGCGCCTCTATGTGATGAAGTTCGACGGCGACATGCGGGCCAGTGCCACCGACAATCTGCGCGAGGAAATCTCGGCCGTTCTCCCCCAGATCAGCGCGGGCGATGAAGTGCTGGTAGTACTGGAGAGCCCGGGCGGACTGGTGCACAGCTACGGACTGGCGGCCAGCCAGTTGCAACGGATCAAGACAGCCGGGGTGCCCCTGACAGTAGCAGTCGACAAGGTCGCGGCCAGCGGCGGCTACATGATGGCCTGTGTGGCGGATCGCATAGTGGCTGCGCCGTTTGCCGTGCTGGGCTCCATCGGTGTGCTCGCGCAGCTGCCGAACTTCCATCGCCTGCTGCAAAAAAATGATATCGATTTTGAATTGCTCACCGCAGGCGAATACAAACGTACGCTTACCATGTTTGGTGAGAATACCGACAAGGCCCGCGAAAAATTCCTGGAGGAACTGGAAGAAACCCACTCGTTGTTCAAGAGCTTTGTCAGCGGCAACCGCCCTTC
Source organism: Gammaproteobacteria bacterium (assembly GCA_030427485.1). Taxonomy (GTDB): domain Bacteria; phylum Pseudomonadota; class Gammaproteobacteria; order Pseudomonadales; family Halieaceae; genus Marimicrobium. The sequence continues at coordinate 47,372 of JAUICG010000031.1, read as the reverse complement.
GCTGGATGTCGCCAGGGTCGCGACCGGTGAAGTCTGGTATGGACAGAATGCATTGCGCGAGGGCCTGGTCGATGAACTGCAGACAAGCGATGCGCTCATTCAGGCTCGCCTGGCGGATTGGGATGTCTTCGACGTGCGCTTTGTCCACAAAAAGAGCTGGCAGGAAAAACTGGGGCTGGCCGCCGAGGGTGCGCTGGAGCGCGGCTTCCTCAAGATCTGGCAGCGCTCACTGGGCTCGAAGAACTACTGAGTCAGCGTCCATCTCGCGGCAGGTGCGCATCCAGAACTCGACGGACTCCAGCCGAAATCGATCCCGGGGCAGGGCGAAGTAGAAAGTACGCCGCATATTCCGGCGCGGCAGGGTCAGAGGCACGAGATCGCCGTTGGCAATGTTTTTCTGCAGTACGATCTGCGACAGGCAGCCGATGCCCAGCCCCGACTCGACCGCGTTCTTGATCGCCTCGTTGTGTTTTAGCTCGAGATAGATGTTGATATCCGGCAACAGGCCGGCAAGCGCGCGATCGAATGTTTGCCGCGCCCCGGAATCGGGCTCCCGCAGAATCCACATCGCTTCCCTGATGTCCTTGTTGGTCAGCGATTTTTTCCTCGCCAGCGGATGATCGGCCGCACAGAATACGATCAGCTCGTCTTCCCGCCAGGGAATCAGCTCGAGTTCCCGGTGGTGCACCTCGCCCTCGACCATGCCAATATCCACATCGAAATTGAGCACGCGAGCCACCACATCCGGTGTATTGGCGATATCCAGTTGAACATCCGCTTCCGGGTACTTCGCGAGGTAGCCCGCGAGGTACCGGGTAGCGAGATGGTTGCCTATCGTAAAGCTGGCGCCCACCTTGATATGACCCAGTTCGTGGTGGTCCAGCAGCGTCTGCTCAAAGCTCGCGCAGTGGGCGAGCAGGCTCTCCGCTTCCTTGCGCAATGTGCGGCCGATTGCATTGAGTGCAAGCTTGTTGCTGACCCTGTCGAACAGCCGGACTTCGTAGCTGTGTTCGAGGTTCAACAGGGCCTCGCTCGCAGCCGACTGCGACATATGCAGGCTCTGGGCGGCCCTGGAGATATTCTGGTGCTTTGCCACCTCGAGGAATATCTGCAACTGCCTTATAGTGTATCTCATAGCACCTGTCCTGGTTCGATCGCCACGCCGGTCTGGTACCGGAATAACGGTAGTGGCTCAGTTTGAAATCTTGCTGTAAGAGCCTGAGGGGCGGCGGTGGTGGTCGGGACCGTGTGGCGACAGGAGGGCCTGCCCTGCTTCACCGGGTACGTCGCCACCCGAGCCTCGCCGGCCGCGCCTGCACATGGATGTGCGCTTTTTGGCGTGTCCCGACCACCACCCCCGCCCCTCAGGCTCTCGATTCCCTCATGATTTCAAACTGATCCACTGCCGGGAAAACCGGTAGGTTGATCCATAATATCCTGTTTTACATGGTGATCATATGGCATTACCCTTACGCGCCGAAGATACCCGCAGGCCCGCTTCCACGCCGGGGTACCGGCCCCAACCCACCAACGGAGAGCTCAACGATGGCAGAACAAAAAGCAACAAACGTACACTGGCACGAGGGTGACATCACGCGCGAACACCGTGGAAAATTGCTCGGTCACAAGGGAGCCACGCTCTGGTTCACCGGTCTCTCCGGCAGCGGCAAGAGCACCGTGGCGGTGGAACTTGAGGGCACGCTGAACGAGATGGGCGTACTGTCCTATCGCCTGGACGGTGACAACGTGCGCATGGGGATCAACAAGAACCTGGGTTTCTCCGCTGAAGATCGCACTGAGAACATTCGACGCATCGGCGAGGTGGCCAAATTGTTCGTCGACAGCGGCGTGATCGCCCTGAGCAGCTTTATCAGTCCCTATAAAGCCGATCGCGACCAGGTGCGCGCACTGCATGAAGAGGCCGGCATGGATTTTATCGAGGTTTTTGTAGACTGCAGCCTCGAGGCGGCCGAGGGACGCGACCCGAAGGGGCTGTACAAGAAGGCGCGGGCCGGGGAGATCAAGAATTTTACCGGGATCGACGACCCCTATGAAGCTCCTGACAAGCCGGAGATCCACCTTCACTCGGACAAGCAAAGCCTGCAGGAAGAGGTTGAAATCATTCTCAACGCGCTGCGTGAGCGCGGCATCATCAGCAAATAAACCAGGAGATAACGATGATCAAGCCACACGGCTCCAATGAGCTCAATCCACTTTTTGTCTACGATAGCGCCAAACGCGAGGCCTTGCTCGCGGAGGCTGAAACGCTGCCCTCCCTGCTGCTGAACTCCGCCGCTGCCGCCAACGCGGTAATGCTCGGCGGCGGTTATTTCAACCCGTTGACCGGGTATATGAACCTCACTGACTCGCTCAGCGTCGCGGACAAGATGCACACGGTAGACGGGCTTTTTTTTCCTGTTCCTATCGTAAACCTGACCTCGGATACGAGTGTTCGGGCCGGTAGCCGTATCGCGCTGCGCGACCCCAATGTAAAGGATAATCCTGTGCTGGCGGTGATGGATGTGGACGCCGTGGAGCAGGTCAGCGACGACCAGATCGCGTTCATGTCGGAGAAAATTTTCCGCACCACTGATCCCAAGCACCCGGGCGTTGCGACTTTCGACAGCCTCGGGCGCACCATGCTGTCCGGACCCATACAGGTGCTGAACTTCTCCTACTTCCAGACCGACTTCCCGGATACCTTCCGCACTGCGGTTGAAATCCGCAATGAAATCGCCGAGCACGGCTGGGAAAAGGTGGTTGCATTCCAGACTCGCAACCCCATGCACCGCGCTCACGAGGAACTCTGTCGCATGGCGATGGAGCAGTTGGACGCTGACGGCATCCTGATTCACATGTTGCTCGGCAAGCTGAAGCCGGGTGACATACCGGCCGAGGTGCGCGACGCTTCTATCCGCAAGATGGTGGAGCTCTATTTTCCGGCGAATACCGTGATGGTGACCGGGTACGGTTTTGACATGTTGTATGCCGGGCCGCGTGAAGCGGTACTGCACGCTGTGTTTCGTCAGAACTGCGGCTGTACACACCTGATTGTCGGACGCGATCACGCCGGCGTCGGCGATTACTACGGCGGCTTTGACGCGCAGACGATATTTGACGAGGAAGTGCCTGCGGGAGCACTGGAATTGGAGATATTCAAGGCCGACCACACTGCGTACAGCAAAAAGCTGAACAAGGTGGTGATGATGCGGGATGTGCCCGATCACACCAACGAAGATTTTGTACTGCTCTCGGGTACCAAGGTGCGTGAAATGCTGGGCAAGGGCATTGCGCCTCCGCCTGAGTTTTCCCGTCCCGAGGTCGCGAAAATCCTGTCGGATTACTACCAGACGCTCGACAACTGATTGCAACCCGGCGCCGGGCGATACTGCCCGGCGCTCATCCATTTGGTGAGACTATGAATTACGACCTTTTCAACGGAGATGCGGACGGCATCTGCGCATTGCTGCAATTACGCAAGGCGGAGCCCCGCGACGCGACCCTGGTAACCGGGGTAAAAAGGGACATTAATTTGCTGGCCAGGGTAAATGCGGCAGCGGGCGACCTGGTTACAGTGCTGGATGTGTCCATGGATAAAAACCGCGCCGCGCTTGACAAAGTACTGCAACAGGGCGCCTCGGTTTTCTACGTGGACCATCATTTCCCCGGTGATATTCCCGATCATGCGAACCTGGCTGCCATTATCAATGAATCGCCGGACGTATGCACTGCGGCGCTGGTCAACGGCTATCTCGACGGACGACATCTCGACTGGGCCGTGACGGGCGCCTTCGGCGACAACCTCCACGCCACTGCCAGAACACTGGCCAAGGGTCTGGACATATCGCCACAGGATCTGGAATCGCTGGAAAACCTGGGTACCTATATCAATTACAACGGCTACGGCCCCGCTATCGAGGATTTGCACTTCGATCCCAGGGAGCTATACCTGCGCCTGTATGCGGCAGAGGGGCCGCTGGATTTCGTGCAGAACTCGCCGGATTTCGAAAAACTGAGCACCGGCTATCGAGAGGACATGGCGAAGGCCGCAGCCTTGCAAGCTTTGCACGCCAAACCGGGTTCCGCTGTCTTTTTGCTGCCCGACGAGGCATGGGCGCGCCGGGTGAGCGGCGTGTACAGCAACGACCTTGCCTCCAACAACCCGGCGCGCGCGCACGCTGTCCTCACGCTGAATGCCAGCGGCAACTACCTGATCAGCGTGCGCGCGCCAATGGACAACAAGCAGGGCGCGGCGGACCTCTGCATGCAGTTCCCGACTGGCGGGGGGCGGGCCGGGGCAGCGGGAATCAACGACCTGCCACTGGATCGCCTGCAGGATTTTGTCGACGCATTCGAGCAGGCCTATCCGGGCTGATTACTGTCTTACTCGCGCCGCGCTTTGCTCGGCGCGACGCCGAATTTACGCGAGAATGCCCGCGTGAAATGACTGTGGTCGGCGAATCCGGTCTCCAGCGCTATCGTGCCGATGGGCTTGTCGGTCTCCTTGAGCATCTGGCGGGCGTTGTCAAGGCGCACGTCGCTGATGTACTGGTGGGGCGTTTTCCGCAGGTGTTTCCTGAAGCGCCGCTCCAGGGCGCTTACCGAAAGGTTGCAGGCCCCCGCCAGTGATGCGACGGAGATATTGCTGGCGAAATGCTGGTCGATATAGTCGATGGGGGCGCGCAATTCCCGAAACGGTGTTGCCGTTCCCTCGGTCCTGTTCAGGTGGCGACTGATACCAAAGCTGCCGATGATCTGGCCTGCCGGATTGTAGATCGGCCACTTGGAAGTCAGGAACCAGTCGCCGGACTGCCCCTCGGCGGAGATCATTTCCAGCCGGTCATTCACCACCACGCCTTTGAGAACCTGCTCATCGTCGTTGCAATACTTTTGCGCCAGCGATGCGGGTGCAAGGTCGTAGTCGGTCTTGCCGAGAAGCCCGCGCAGGGACGTGAATCCGAAACGCTCAAAGAACAGTCGATTGCCGTAGACGAAGCAACCGCGCAAATCCTTTATCCATGCGTGGGTGTCCGGAATCAGGTCCAGCATGGCGAAATGCCTGTCCGCCCCGTCGAGCGAGGGGTATACCAGCTTTGTCATTTTTTAGCGCTCGGGCCGAATTTGTACAAATTATAGATGAATATATGCAAGACTTCCCCTCGCTTAGGGAGGAATATCTGGCCAATTACAACCTGTACAAACCGCAGTCGTGGCGCGCTGACCCTTGCCCGGGTGCGAAACATAACCGGCCAGTCCGGGAGGCGTACGGGAAACTCTCCACCGACATCGCCGTCGGCCGCCGACGGGGCCGAGCGACAAACTGAAGGGTCGGGGTCCCGAATAATAATGTGCCTGGGAGGAGTGCAATGCCAAAAGTCAGAATGGGTATGGTGGGCGGCGGAGAAGGCGCTTTTATCGGCGCCGTACACCGTATGGCAGCCGCCCTGGATGGTGAAATCGAACTGGTGTGCGGGGCCTTCAGCAGCGACGCCGATCGCTCCCGGCGTTCGGGCGCGGCGCTGTACCTGCCACCCGGGCGCGTATACGACGATTATCACGCAATGATCGCGGCGGAGGCTTCGCTACCGGCGGACCAGCGGATGCAGTTTGTCGCTATCGTCACTCCCAACCACCAGCATTTTCCGGTCGCAGAGGCGGCTCTGCGCGGCGGATTCCATGTGCTCTCCGATAAACCTGCAACCCTTGACCTCGCAGAGGCGATTAAACTGAAAGCAGTGCTGGAAGATACGGGATTGCTGTACGGTTTGACTCATACCTATACCGGCTACCCGCTGGTCAAGGAAGCGCGGGCGAGGGTGGCCGCAGGGCAATTGGGCGAGGTGCGCAAGGTGGTCGTCGAGTACCCGCAGGGTTGGCTGGCCACGCGGGAAGAAGATACGGACAATAAACAGGCGGCGTGGCGACTGGATCCCGCCCGGGCGGGGATCAGCAGTTGCATGGGCGACATCGGTGTGCATGCCGCGAATCTCGCGGAATATGTGAGTGGGGTGTCGATCTCGGAGATTTGTTCGGATCTCACTGCGTTTGTCCCCGGCAGAAAGCTCGATGACGACGGCGCTGTCCTGTTGCGTTTTGACAACGGCGCGCGGGGGATTCTGCACGCGAGCCAGGTTTGCATAGGGGAAGAGAATGCCCTCAGTCTTCGTGTTTACGGGGACAGGGGTGGCCTGGAATGGCGGCAGCAGGAACCCAATACCCTATGGCTGAAATGGGCGGATCGCCCGACTGAAATGCTGCGCACGGGGGGAGGCTACCTGGGGCCGGAGGCCGCCGCCAATACCCGCACGCCCATGGGCCATCCCGAGGGCTACCTGGAAGCTTTCGCCAACATCTACCGGGCGTTTGCCGGGCAGGTGCGCGCGCGCGAGACAGGGCAGCCGGCAGACGAACGCGCCAGTGACTGCCCGGGCATTGATGAGGCCATTCGCGGTATGACATTCATTGAGCAGGCGGTCGCCGCCAGTGCCAGCGATATAAAGTGGCACGCGTTTGAACAACACTGAGTCAGCCAGGCAAGAGCACGCAGAGAGGTAAGTACCATGTCCCGCATGCAAGGTCCCGCAATTTTCCTCGCGCAATTCACCGGCCCCGAGGCACCCTTTGATAAACTGGACAGCATTACCCGCTGGGCCGGGGAACTGGGCTACAAGGGCGTACAGATTCCGACATGGGAAGCGGGGCTCATCGACCTCGAAAAGGCGGCGCAGAGCAAGGATTACTGTGATGAGATAAAGGGGATCTGTGCCGGCAACGGTATAGAGATCACCGAGTTGTCCACCCATTTGCAGGGCCAACTGGTAGCCGTTCACCCGGCTTACGACGAGCAGTTCGACGGCTTTGCGCCCGCAGCCGTGCACGGCAATCCGGGCGCGCGACAGGAGTGGGCGGTGCAGCAACTGTTACTGGCAGCGCGGGCGAGCCAGAACCTCGGCCTCAACGCCCATGCGACCTTTTCCGGTGCACTGCTCTGGCATACCTTCTACCCCTGGCCACAGCGTCCCCCCGGTCTGGTGGAAACCGGTTTTCGGGAATTGGCCGATCGCTGGATGCCCATTCTCGACGCGTTTGATGACGCGGGCGTCGACCTCTGCTATGAAATCCATCCCGGAGAGGATCTCCACGACGGTGTGACCTTCGAGCGCTTCCTCGCAGCCACCGGCAACCATGCCCGCTGCAATATCCTGTACGACCCCAGTCATTTCATGCTTCAGCAACTGGATTACATCCAGTTCATTGACTTCTATCACGACCGCATCAAGATGTTCCATGTCAAGGATGCGGAGTTCAACCCGGACGGCCGCAGTGGCGTATACGGCGGCTACCAGGCCTGGACAGACCGGGCCGGACGCTTTCGCTCCCTGGGAGATGGCCAGGTGGATTTCAGCGCTATATTCAGTCAGTTCGCGCGTTACGGTTTTACCGGTTGGGCCGTGCTCGAATGGGAATGCTGCCTGAAACACCCGGAAGACGGTGCGAGGGAGGGTGTCGATTTCATCAATCGCCATATTATCCGCACCACTGAGCGAGCATTCGATGACTTCGCCGGCGGTGGCACCGACGAGGCGGGCAATCGCCGTATCCTCGGACTGGATTGACCGTCCACAACAGAACACCAGAGCAATAAAAAGGGAGTAGCGTATGAGCGGGCAAGCACTGGATCGAAAACGCCTGTACCACGTCGGGAACCTGTCCATTTTCATGATCGGGCTGGGTTTCGCCGTGCGCGCGAACATCGCGCCCAATCTACAGGATGACATCTACAACCAGGTCGATCTCGCCAACTCCGCCGCCCTGGTCGGTGAGGCGATCGGCGCCACCTTCACCGGTTTCGCACTTACGCTGCTGTTTGGCAGCGCGCTGGTCGACCTGATAGGCATGAAACGAATGTTGCTACTGTCGGCACTGGGCTACATAGCCGGGGCCGCCGGCTTGCTGCTCGCCACGACGCTGCCGGTGGACGCCACCGTGGAAGCAGTCGTACTGGTCAGTTTGCTGCTGACGGGACTGGGTTGGGGCGCGGTGGAGGCGGCGTCCAATCCCATGGTGGCGGCACTTTACCCGGAGGAAAAAGCGCATCGACTGAACATTCTGCATGCGTGGTGGCCTGCCGGCATCGTGGTGGGCGGGCTGCTGGGCGTGGCGATTACCGGTATGGGTCTGCCATGGGAACTGAATATGCTGGTGTTGATGCTGCCGGCACTGGCATTGGCCTGGATGGTTGCGACATCCACCTTTCCGGTGACAGAACGCGTCGCGGCCGGCGTCGGCTACGGCGAAATGTTTGCCGAGCTATTGAAACGGCCCCTGTTCTGGGTGTTCTGGGTTTGCATGTTCCTGACCGCCGCGGCGGAACTCGCCCCGGGTCAGTGGGTCAATATGGCACTGTCCAATATCGTCGGAATGCAGGGAATCCTGCTACTGGTTTACGTGAGCGCGTTGATGTTCGTGATGCGGCATTTTGCCGGTCCTATCGTTGCCCGCATCTCATCGGTCGGTCTGATGTTCGCCAGCTGTGTGTTTGCCGGACTCGGCCTGTACCTGCTCAGTCTCGCCAGCTCTCCGCTGTTGGCCTTCGCCGCCGCAACGATCTGGGGCATAGGGGTGTGTTATATGTGGCCCACGATGCTGGCGATCGTCGCCGAGCGTTTCCCACGCGGCGGCGCAATGGCCATGGGCCTGATGGGCTTCGCCGGTGGCATGTCAATCCAGTTCGTGCTGCCGCAGATGGGCGCGATCTTTGACACCGCCAAGGCCGAGGCGGCCGGGGGCGTCGACAAACTGGCCACGCTGTCGCCAGAGGCAATGCAGGAGGCGATACGCTTTGCGTCAGTGGAATCGTTCCAGTCCGTGGCCTATGTACCGCTGTTGCTGTTGCCGGTATTCGGCCTGATCTGGTTGGCCGACCGTAAAAAGGGCGGGCACCAGATTGAATCCCTGGGCACTGCGGGCAGTACTCACCAGCACTGAATAGACCGCGTAGTGGTATGAGAAGGAAGCCGTGATGCAAATACCGAGACGCCGTTGGCTAATCGCCGGCCTGGCCGCACTGTACCTGTATTTCCTGTTACCCGCGACTGCGGAAATGTTCTACGAGTTGCATCACGCCACCGGCATTGACGCGATCTACTGGGGATATTCGGGGTTCAAGGCCGCCGGGTATTACCTGGGCGTTTACGAGCATCGACTTCTGGTTTGTCTCGGTGTGGCGGCGGTCATCCTCATACTTCCTTCACTGTTCAAGCTGTTGCGCAAAAGCTGAGAGGCAAATAATGAATCGACGAGAATTCCTGCAGTGCGCCGCGATACTTATCTCGGGGGCCAGCGCCAGTCAACTTGGGTTTAGTCTCAGTGCCGAGCAGACGACCTACCTTGCCACCGCGCCCGATTACAATACAACCGCGGTAGATTACTTCACGCCCGCGCAGCGAAAGATAGTCGCGGCGATGGCCGAGATCATCATTCCGCGAACGGATACCCCCGGGGCGATTGATGCCGGCGTTCCGAAATACATCGAACTGATGGCGGCCAACTGGCTGAATGAGGGTGAGCGCGCCATTTTCGACGCGGGATTACAGGATATCGAGAACCGCATTCCCCAGGCGTACGGCGAGTCGTTCGACCAGTTGCCGTCGTCACAGCAACTGGAGATTCTGGAGGCACTGGAGGAAGATGCATCGGATTCCGAGTGGTATGAGTTCGGCAATACCCTGCGCGAGTTTATCAGTGAGGCTCCCTTTATATGCCAGTTCAAGGAGCTGACGATCTGGGGTTTCTTCACTTCCGAGGAGGGTGCCTCGCAGGTGCTGCGGTATGACCCGATGCCGATGTATTTCGATGGTGATGTCCCGCTTAAGAATGACCAGAGTACCTGGTCCTCACCCTTCTGAACGGTGGTAAACGCTGATGATTGAGACCAGGCAATACGATTTTGATGCCATCGTGGTTGGCTCCGGCATATCGGGCGGTTGGGCAGCCAAGGAGCTCACCGAAAAGGGCCTGAAGGTGCTGGTGCTGGAACGCGGCAAACCACTGGAAGCGGGCAGCGGATACCTCGGTGAACACGCGCCAAACTGGAAATTTCCCTACCAGGGCAAAAAGCCCCGCGAGCTCTATGCCGAGGATTACCCGGTGCAGAGCAAGGTCGAGCATTCTTTCAACGAGGGGACGAGGCAGTTCTGGAATAATGACCGGGAAAACCCCTACGCGATGGATGAAGGCAAACCCTTCATGTGGGCGCGTGCGGATGTGGTCGGCGGCCGCTCCCTGCTATGGGGTCGGCAAACCTACCGTTTCAGCGAAATGGATTTCAAAGCCAATGCCAGCGATGGCCACGGCATACCCTGGCCCGTGGAATACAGGGACATCGCGCCCTGGTACAGCTACGTGGAGAAATTCGTCGGTATCAACGGCAAGGCGGAAGGGCTGCCGCAATTGCCAGACAGTGAATTCCAGAAGCCGATGCCCTGGTTCGCGCTGGAAGAGACAATTCATGCCAGGCTAAAAAAGAAAGCGCCGGATGTCACGCTAACCAGTGCCCGCGTCGCAATCCTGACCGAGGATCTCCCGGGTCGCAGTGCCTGCCATTACTGCGGGCCCTGCCCACGGGGTTGTTCCACGGGCAGTTATTTCAGTTCGCAAAGCTCGACCCTGCCCGCGGCGAAAGCCACCGGTAACCTGACCCTGCGTGCAAACGCCGTGGTTGAGCGCCTCGAGTACGACGAGAACTCTGGCAGAATCTCTCGTGTTCACGTCATCGACGCAATGACCCGGGAGCGCATGAGCTTCAGTGCGAGGATCTTTTTTCTCTGCGCGTCTACGGTCGGCTCCACGCAGATACTGATGAATTCCGTCAGCAAAGCATTCCCCAATGGACTGGCGAACAGCAGTGGCGTGTTGGGTCACTACCTGATGGATCACACGCTGGGCCTGAGCGGTGCCGGTGTGTTCCTGGACAATATGGACAGCTATTATCACGGCAACAGGCCAACCGGGTTGTACATTCCGCGATTCAGGAACCTGAACGGCCAGGACGAAGACGCCGATTTCGTCCGTGGTTACGGATACCAGACGGCCACGCTGCGCGTCGACTGGCAGACCGGGATGAACGCCAGGGGATTCGGTGCCTCGTTGAAAGAGTCACTGCGCAAGCCCGGCCCCTGGATATTCGCCCTTGCCGGTTTCACGGAATGCCTGCCGCAGGAATCAAACCGTATGTATTTGAGCAAGAAGAAGGTAGACCGCTACGGTATTCCGCAGGTGGCCTTCGATTTCGAGTGGAGCGAAAATGAGGTCAGGTTGCGGCGTGACGCCAAGCGACAGGCGGACCGGCTCCTCAAGGCGGCGGGTGCGGTGATCTCGCTGCTGGGTAACGATGACATGTCCATGCCGGGGGAGGGAATACACGAAATGGGTACCGCGCGCATGGGGGCAGACCCGAGGCACTCCGTGCTGAATGCGCACAACCAGTCGCACGATGTACCGAATCTGTTTATCACGGACGGTTCGTTCATGACCTCCGCTTCCTGCGTCAATCCCTCGCTGACTTACATGGCCTTTACCGCCCGCGCCTGCGACTACGCCGCGAAACAGTTGGCGCAGGGAGAGCTGTGACAGGCTGACATCCCTGGTTCAACCTCATAGACTCCCGCACGGCGCCGCCTGTTGCGCGCGGTTCAGCGCTTGCTTAGCCAGGGGCCGTTTGGTATCACTGGCGCTGCAATTTTTCTCCTCACCCTGAAAGAGATCGCCTATGTCTACAACAGATGCTGAAAAGAGAGTGCTCGATGGAACCAGCTGGGACGAGTTTTGTGACGCGCTGAAAGAAGCCGGGAAAATTATCCGCAGCCCCGCGGCACCACAGGACGCATTCAACCAGGCGGAGGGGTATCGCTACCTTACGCGCCTGTTGCGCGGCGGACTGGAGAGTTTCCTGGAATTTCGCGATCCGCTGTTTCCACAACTGCGCTGTGGCGCCCACGAAACTATCAAACTCGGCGCCGACAATCCTGACAACCGCTACGAGAGCGCCCCGTTGAGCCCGAAATACGACTACCGGATTACCGGTACCCGCGGGACGGTGAATTATCTGGGGTTCAGCACCATCATCAACAAGTACGCGTCCGGTGGCACCATGGAGGTCACCGGGCATATCGATGCGAGAGAGATGGATATCGGCCCCAATGGTGAACTGGAGATTATCATCAGTCGCAACAAGCAACCCGGCAACTGGCTACCGATGGGCGCGGAGACCAATTCCATTAATGTGCGCCAGACCTTCCAGGATCGGATCAATGAGAAAGCGGCCGAGTTGAAGATTGAACGGATCGGTGCGGAGCGGGACCGCCCGGACGTGTTTTCCGCCGCGAAACTCGAGCGTGGCCTGCAGGGCGCCGTCGGCTTCGTGAAGGGTTCAGCCACCCTGTTCGAGAACTGGTCGGAAAGTTTTCTCCCCACACTGAACGAATTGCCGCCGGCGGACCAGGCGTACTGCCAGTTGATTGGCGGCGATCCCAACATTTTCTATTTCCACAGTGCCTGGCAGCTCGCCGACGATGAGGTATTCATCATCGATGCACCCGACATTCCCGAATGCCAGACCTGGAACTTCCAACTGGACAACTGGTGGATGGAGTCGCTGGACTACCGCCACCACACGATTCATGTCAACAAACACACGGCCCATTACAACAGTGACGGCAGTGTACGCGTCGTGGTATCGCACACCGACCCCGGGGTACCCAACTGGATTGAAACGGCTGGACACAATATGGGTACGATGTGCTGGCGCTGGATCGGGGCCAAACGTCACCCGGAACTTAAAACCCGCGTGGCCAAACTGGCGGAGCTGAAATGACCGGTCAAGACGTGACTTTCGACGCCGACGAACTGATCGCGGAGGCCAAAGGCCAAACCGGATTCGACGACTTTGGCGATCTGCCGTTCCGCGAGGGCCTCGAGGCGCTCGTGGAAACCTATGATCGCAATATCAGGGATACCGAGGGGCGCAAGCGTTGCCGCGACCGGGCCGTCATGCTGCTGGCCACGCGCCTGAAGTGTGAGAACGCCTTCAAAGCGATTCCCGAAATCGCGGAGCAGGAAATCCGGGCACCCGTTTTTGTCACTGGCCTGCCGCGTTCCGGCACGTCAGCCCTGCTGAACCTGCTGGTCGCCGCGCCCGAGAACCGGGGGCTGCTGCAGTGGGAGGTGCAATTTCCCGATCCCTGGCCGGATAGCAAGCCGGGTCAAGAGGACCCACGCTACCCCTTTCTCGCCAAGGCGCTGGAGCAGACGCGCAACTCGGAGTTCGCGAAGATTCACTACATCGACGCCGATACGCCGGAAGAGTGTGTCCTGCTGCACGCCTATGCTTTCGACGGGGTACAGCTGGGCTTTGAAATCATGCTGGAGCCTTATCGCAGCTGGCTCCTGAAACGCGACCTCGAACCCATGTACGCCTACCAGAAGCGGCAGATGCAGATGCTCAACTGGCGCAACCCCGGAAAGCAGTGGATGCTGAAAGCGCCGGCGCATATGTGGGGTATCGATGCCATTCTCAAGGTGTTTCCTGACGCGCGATTCGTCTGGTGCCATCGCGACCCGCTACTGGTCGTTCCCAGCATCAACAGCATGAACAAGGTGGTGATGGGCATGTATGCCGGCGATATCAGTCACCTTGACGCCGCTGAAACAGGCCGGGCGGTTATGGAATGGTACGCCATGTCGTTGCAACAGGGTCTGGCGCAGCGCGCGGGGCTGCCGCAGGAACTGTTCGTCGACTGCTCGCAACGCGAGTTCGTGGACCAGCCGATGGCGGTGGTGGAAAAGGTGTACCGCGCTTTCGATCTCCCCTTGAGCGAGCAATCGCGCGCGGCGATGCAGGCGCACGTGGACGCCAACCCGAAAGGCAAGCACGGCAAGCATGAATATGATCTTGCGGAATTCGGCCTGACACGGGAGCTAATCGAGGAACGCTTTGCGTTCTATACCGAGGACAAGCGCTGGCCGATCTCCGATTGAAACCCACCTCAGAGCCAGCGTATTCTCTTGAACAATGCGATCATCGCGACAGCCACGGTAAGAATGGTGCCCAGCACGAAAAAGTAACCGTGCTCGTGATGCAGTTCCGGCATGTTATCGAAGTTCATCCCGTAAATACCCGCGATGAACGTTATAGGCACAAAGATCGCCGTGATAATAGTCAGGATTTTCATTGTGTTGTTGAGCTGATGCGAACTGAGGGAAATGTAGCCTTCGACAAGGTCACTGCACAGTTCGTAGTAGAGGGAGCACAGGCTGGACAGTCGTTCACACCGGTCGTAGAGATCGCGGCGCACATGGGAGCCTGCCTCGCCGGTACCCAGTGTGGGACAGCCGTCATTCATGATGGTCTCGGCCATCCGCTGGTGGTAATTGAAAATGCGACGCAATTTTCGCAGGCGTGTACGGTAGGCGACCAGTTCTTTCAACGCATCATTGGAGCGCTCGCCCAGCAGCTGGTCTTCCAATTCGCCAATTCGCTCTTCCGCTGCCATCAGTTTGGCAAGATAACGCCCGGACGCGTAGTGCAGGAGACCCAGGGCGAGTTCAGCGGGTGAGTGCAACAGGTTTTCAGGTACGACGCGCTCCAGCAGTTGCTCAACACTGACCGAAGTGCCGCGATGCACCGTGATCAGGTAGTTTCGCCCCACCCAAATGGCCAGCTGCTGGGGCACGTGTGTGAGGGAGTCGTCGAGTTCGCTGATTCCGCGAAACAGGATGAAGCTGTTGCTATCGAAGTTCTCCACTTTGGGTGGGTGGCGCGTTCGGGAAGCATCCTTGATAGCCAGTTCATTGCATCCGAGACTTTGCAGCAGTCCACGAATCTCGGGGTTTATCTCGGCCTGGATATCCAGCCAGAGTATATTGTCCGCCTGCTCCCGCCATGCGGCCACAAGATGCTGGTCACCCTCACGGTAGTGTCCGTCGGCAGATAGTAATAGCGCCCTGATCATGTGTTATATTCTCCAGGTATACCGGTGTCGGTAACAGTATTTGGCGTTTGTCCGCAGAATGTTTTACTAGCCTAGTTACTTGGCCGTTGACACGCAAGCGGACAGACGCTTCCGAACCGACAGTCCGCGTATTCCAATGCGTGAGAGCATTCGCGCAACTTTCAGCAACGCAGCCGCGAGCCCGCAGCGGAGGGTCCGCACGGGGTAAGAGTAGGAATATGTCCGTCGTCCTGGACCTAACGCGTATCGTACAAGCTGCCGCCGACGCGGACTCACCCTCGGCCCAGGTATCTGTGATTGTCGATTCGATACAGCGTTACCTGGGCCTCGATGTATGTAGCCTGTACCTGGCCGATGAACGGGGCGATATGGCACTTCTGGCCAGTCACGGGCTGAACCCTGACGCCGTCGGCGGAGTCCGGATTCCCGCGGGCAAGGGACTCGTGGGGCTGGTTGCCCAGTCCCGACACCCGATCAATATCGCCAATGCAGCGCAGCACCCGGCCTTTTATCGCATCAGGGAAACGCGGGAGGACCTGTACCGAAGCTTTTTCGGTGTGCCCATCGTAAGATCCGGCATAGTGATTGGCGTGCTGGTGGCGCAGAGCAAGGAAGAGCGCGAATTTTCCGCGGAGGAGTCCGCCGTGCTGGTCACGCTGGGCAGCCAGTTGGCGCTGGTTGTCGCCACGGAGTCGATCTGGCAGGAGATAAACCAGAACATCGCGCCGATACTGCCGGGTATCAAGGGCGCGCCGGGTATTGGCATAGGCCAGGTGAGTCTGTGCGACGATGTCGATCTGTACTCCGTTACCGATGGTCAGTGCGACGACCGGGAGGCCACGCTCGCACAGTGGCATCGCCTGGTTGAGACAGTGCTCGCTGACGTAGAGCGCGAGCGGTCCGGGCTCAGCGAGTTGCTGTCCCAGGAGGTTGCCGCGGTGTTCGACGCATATCGCCTGCTCCTGTCCGATCCATCGCTGGTCAATGGCGTTGCCCAGCTGATACAGGACGGTCATCACCTGCCCGGCGCGCTGAAAAAGGTCATTCACCAACATGCCGACGTATTCCTCGCAATGGACGACCCCTACCTGCGTGCGCGGCATGAGGACATCCGGCACCTGGGCAACAAACTTTACGGCGCCTGGCGTGGCCTGCGAACCGACAGCGGCGAAGAGCAGCCGCCCAATACCCGGACGATACTGGTGGGCTCACAGGTGAGTGTTTCCGATATAGCACGGGTGCCGACCGAGTATCTCGCCGGAATCGTGTGCTTCCAGGGCTCGAATCTTTCACATACCGCAGTGCTGGCCAATGCACTGGGCGTACCCGCGGTGATGGGCGTCGGGGAAATTCGGGGTTTACATAACCTCGACGAGGTAGTGGTGGATGGCAACGCGGCACGGGTCATCGTTCGACCTACGGCCCCGGTACTGGCGGAGTACGAGCAGTTGCTCAAGGCCGAGCAGCAACTGAAAGGTGAGCTACAGGGGCTGCGCGACCTGCCTGCACAAACTGTGGACGGGACAAATATCTGCCTCTATGCCAACAGCGGCCTGTTGGCCGATATTTCACCCGGTTTACAGGCAGGGGCTGAAGGTCTTGGGCTCTACCGAACCGAGATTCCCTTCATGGTCAGCGAGACATTTCCGTCGGAAGATGAACAGTTGGCAGTGTACCGGCAGATATTGGAAGCTTATGGCGGCAAACCGGTCCATATGCGGGTGCTGGACATTGGCGGCGATAAACCCTTGCCGTATTTCCCGATCCGTGAAGAGAACCCCGCGTTGGGCTGGCGCGGAATTCGCTTCTGTCTCGACAACAGTTCGCTGTTCATGAGCCAGGTTCGCGCCATGCTGCGCGCCTCCGAGGGCCGGGAGAACCTGCGCATCATGCTACCCATGGTGAGCAATACCTCCGAGATCATACAGTTTCACGCCCTGCTGAATGATGCCCTGCAGCAATTGGCGGAGGAGGGGATACAGGTACGCAGGCCGCCCGTAGGCATCATGGTGGAAGTCCCTTCCGCGATATCACAGTTGGCCTCCTGGCGCGATTACCTCGATTTTATATCCATTGGCTCCAATGACCTCAGTCAGTACCTGCTCGCGCTGGACAGAAACAACCCCAGGGTGGCGTCATCCTATGATCACGTCCACCCGGCGGTTCTGCTTGAGATTGCGCGCGTGGTCGAGATTGCCCGCAACACGCAACTGCCGTGTAGCGTGTGTGGTGAAATGTCGTCCGACCCGATCGCTGTAGTACTATTGCTGGGGATGGGAGTTCGAACCCTGAGCATGAGTGCGGCGCAGTTGCCAAAAATAAAGTGGCTGCTCAGACGTTTGAGCATCGACAATGCCGGCTCGATTGTATCGGAGGCGCTGATGCTCAACGATGCCAGGCAAATCAGGAAACTGGTGGCGGACCGCCTGTATGTGCTCGGGGCTGGAGAAATTCTCTGGTGACAGCACGCTGGAATCACGACCGGAGCGAATCTTCATGAGTGCGAAGAAACCCCTCGGATGGCGAGAATGGATAGGTTTCCCCGAACTGAATATTTCCCGGGTAAAAGCCAAAATCGATACGGGCGCGCGAACCAGTGCTCTTCATGCGTTCCGCGTGGAGCCCTTTACACGGGGCGAGCAACAGTGGGTTCGATTTGCCATCCATCCGGTACAGGGCGATACCGAGACCATCGTTGAGTCCGAAGCGCCGGTCAAGGACCAACGCCTGGTGCGGGATTCCGGAGGGCACGAAGAAATGCGCTACGTAATCGAAACCCCGATCAGCATCGGGGAAGACACCATACGGGCCGAAGTAACGCTGACGGATCGTGACAGCATGCTGTTCAGGGTGCTGCTGGGGCGTACGGCGCTGCGGGCAAACTATGTGATCCACCCGGGGAAGTCCTATCTGCAGGGCAACCGTAAAAATCTGTAAAGAGGCCTGGCTTCCACGTGGCGAAACTGACACTACCCGAACTGTCCATTGGCGGCGTGAGTATAGCGCCCGGCGAGAGCACCGTTGTCGAAATTCCTCTGGCACCGATGTACACCAACGACAACCTGTCGATTTCCGTACAGGTGATTCGCAGCAAGCTCCCCGGGCCGACGCTGTTCATCAGCGCCGCAATCCACGGCGATGAAATCAATGGCGTCGAAATCATTCGCAGGTTGCTGCGACAGAAAGCGTTGAAAAACATGCGCGGGACCATCCTGGCCATACCCATCGTCAATGTCTATGGCTTTGCCAACCACACGCGATACCTCCCCGATGGGCGCGATCTCAACCGCTCGTTTCCGGGTTCTGCGAAAGGCTCATTGACGGGCCGGGTCGCGCATACCTTCCACCAGGAAATCGTGCTGAAATCCACGCATGGTATTGATCTGCACACGGGTTCGCGGCACCGGTCAAACTTTCCTCAGATTCGCGCCGATCTCGACAACCCGGATAGCCTGGCCATGACGGAAGCCTTTGGTGTGCCCTTGGCAATCGACGCGAAATTGCGGGATGGCTCGCTGCGCGGTTCGGCGCAGGAAGCGGGGATTCCGGTCATCCTCTACGAGGCCGGGGAGGCCCTGCGCTTCGAGGAATTGTATATACGGGCAGGTGTGAAGGGCATCGTAAATGTGATGCGCAGTATCGGTATGCTGAAATCATCGACCCGGCGAAAAACACCCGCGCCACCCGTTATCAGCTACCAAACCAGCTGGCTGCGCGCGCCGGAGAGCGGTGTACTGCGTACCCTGGTACCTCTGGGCGCCAAGGTCACGGCCGGCCAGGTTATCGCCATGGTGGCGGATCCCCTCGGTTCCAGCGAGACGCCGATGACCGCGCCCAACGACGGCATTGTCATTGGGAGGACGAATCTGCCCCTGGTCTACGAGGGTGATGCGACTTTTCACGTGGCACTGTATGGACGAAATGTCGCTGCAGTGGAAAGGGAAGTTGAGCAATTCCAGGAAGAACTCCAGCCCGTTGACCATACACTGGTTTCGGGGGATGCGAGCAATGCACCAATTATCTAATCTTGTTACCATGAGAATTCGAAGAACCAAGGTAGACGTGTAGTGACTTTCTTTTTGCTGGTTTTAGGGCTGGCGCTGCTGCTTCTGGGCGGGACTGCGCTGGTACGGGGCGCCTCGGGAGTCGCCAGTCGACACGGCGTATCCCCGTTACTCGTCGGTCTCACCGTGGTGGCGTTTGGCACCAGTGCTCCCGAGCTTGTCGTCAACGTTATCGGCGCCATCAGCCACGAGACAGAACTGGCGTTCGGCAATGTCGTGGGCTCCAATCTGGCCAATCTCGGGCTGGTGTTATGCATGGCGGCCCTGATCAAACCCATGCGCATCGAGGGGCAGATCGTGCGGCGCGAGTTACCATTGCTGCTGTTGGGATCCACCGTATTGCTGGTGATGACACTGGACCAGACGCTCGTCGGCACCGCAGCGGTAATTACCCGCTCCGACGCAATAATACTCCTGCTGTTGTTCAGTATTTTTCTTTACCTGACGATTACGGATGTACTGGTTCAGCGCGAGGACCCGCTTATCGCCAATATGCAGGAAATCAAGACGATGATTCCCCCGCAGCTACTTGCCGGTTTTCGCGCAGACTGGGTCTATGTGATCTTTGGCGTGCTTGCCCTGGCAGGCGGCGGTCATCTCACCATCTCTCAGGGTGCAAGACTTGCAGAACTTTCAGGTCTCTCGCCGGTGGTCATCGGCATGATAGTGGTGGCAATCGGCACCAGTTTGCCGGAACTGGTCACGTCCATTATCGCCGCGTTCAAGAACGAATCCGACCTGTGCGTGGGCAATGTGATCGGCTCGAATATCTTCAATTGCCTGTTTGTGCTGCCCGTCAGCGCCCTGATCAGGCCACTGCCAATTCCCGATGGGGGTGTGGTCGACATTTTGTTGACACTGGCATTCACAACCGTTCTTCTGGTGGTATTTTTCTACGGTCGCGCAACCATGAGCCGGATGATCGCGGCGGCGCTGTTAGCCGGCTATCTGGGATACATGGTCATGAGGGCCATCGCGTAGATTATTTGCGGTGCATCTGTCACCATGCTTTGAAGACGCGAACAGAGCCTTTAGAATGCGCTCGCTCCGCCGTCACACGATAAAAGCCCAGAGGTATCCACAATGAAACTCGCTATCTTGTCCTGCTCACCCGACGCCTACAGTACGCGCCGACTGAAGGAGGCCGCACTACAGCGCGACCACCAGGTGAGCGTGCTGAATACGCTGAAGTTTGCCATCGACCTGGATAGGGGATCTCCAGACCTCTATTATCGGCAGAAACAGTTGGTGCACTACGATGCAGTACTGCCGCGAATCGGCGCATCCATCACCTATTACGGCACCGCGGTGGTCAGGCAATTTCAGGAAATGGATGTTTTTTGCGCAAATACCGCGCACGGCATTACCAACTCCCGGGACAAGCTACGCAGCCTGCAGATACTCAGCCGTCACCATGTCGGGATTCCCCGCACCACGTTTGTACGCGACAGAAAGGATGTGCTCCCGGCAATTGAGAGGGTAGGGGGTGCGCCCGTCGTCATCAAGTTGATAGAGGGTACGCAGGGCATCGGGGTTCTGCTGGCCGAATCGGTGAAAACAGCGGAGGGTATCGTTGAACTGCTGCAGAGCCAGAAACAGAATGTATTGATCCAGAAATTTGTTGCGGAGAGCAAAGGTCGTGATATTCGTGCGTTCGTCGTCGGCGATCGTGTGGTGGCGGCGATGAGGCGCGTGGCCCAGGGCCAGGAATTTCGCAGCAATGTGCATCGCGGCGGAATCGCTGAACCGGTCGAGCTGAGTGAAGAGTACCGCGAGACGGCCGTGCGCTGTACGCAGATTTTGGGGTTGCAGGTGGCCGGGGTCGATATGCTGGAGGGAAAAAGCGGGCCACAGGTAATGGAGGTCAACTCATCGCCTGGCCTGGAAGGCATCGAGACCGCGACCGGTCTCGACGTGGCAGGCGCGGTAATCGAGTACATAGCCGCCCAGGTGGATTTTCCCGAGATCGATGTCCGGCAGAGACTTACCGTCAGCAAGGGTTACGGCGTCAGCGAAATCTATGTGCCGGATGGCTCCAGGTTTGTCGGCCAGAAAATTAACGAAACCGGCCTCGCGGAGAGCGATGTCAATGTACTGACGCTGTACCGTGGCGCCAAAGTAATTCCCAATCCGCGCGCAGAGCGGGTCCTGGAGGCGGGCGACAAACTGCTATGCTTCGGCAAGCTGGAAGCAATGCGCAGTATGATTCCCGCCAGAACGCTGCGCAGGCGGCGTCCGGCTGTGCAGGAACTCGAATTAGCCACAGAGAGTAAATGAAGCGGTACGGAAGCCGGGGCAGTGGTTGAGGGCCAGGCAAAACCCTCCTTACAGCATGCCAACGCTGTGTGATCACCAGCGAATCCGGTTTATTCAGTCTATCTTGCATGTTGCAATAATTTGCACAGATTTAAACGCCACAATATTTAACATAATAAATTAATTTTATGCACAGAGTTCAGGGAATGACATTGACGCTCCCTGAGCCGCTTGCGGGATGCCAGCAGGCTGACCTCGATGGCGATCAGAACTGGTATACCGGGCTGCAAAATCGTAATCGTATGCCCGGGGAAACTGACATTTTCGCTGACATTCAAGAATCGACGAGCACGCCCGTTATCGTTAATTAGCGATAGCAGGCGCTCCCGGATGTGCAATCCATCAGTTGATGTCACAGTACGCCACAGGATCGGTCCCACTGGAAGAGTTGGGACAGCCACCAGGACGTCCAGTATGAGTAGACATTCAGTTTCCGATCCCGGGGCGACGAACTGGCTCAACAGCCGCAACACCGTATCAACGAGTCGGGTATTCCACGGCCTCACTGACGTTCTGACACCCGTCAAGCCAGAACGCAAAGCCCCCAGCATGTACCGTAACGCGACAAAAACACTATAAATCAAGCCTCCAGGCGACATATCCACAAGTCCGTCTGACTTATCATAACTGCGTATAATATATATTATGTTAAATATAGTATATGGGCACAGAATTACCCACAGACCAACTGAAAAGAAATCCAGCCGCTTTGCTCCCCTGCCATGCCCGATCGCACCTGCGGGCAAAAAAGCCACTACGACGGGAAACTGGCCGGCTCGTGCGCCTGCATGGACCGGGCTCTGGTCTAAACCTGCGGTATACTCGGCGCATACCCGAAGTGATCAGGCACGGAGCATGCAATGCTGAAATCGGTACAATTGGGCAACAGCGGACTGCAAGTCTCCCGTCTGTGTCTCGGAACCATGAATTTCGGTGTGCCCGGCAAGGGCCACCAGGGCGACTGGACGCTGGACAAGGCACAATCCCGGGAGATAATTCGCGCGGCCAGCGACGCCGGGCTGTACTATTTTGACTGTGCTGATTTCTACGGACTGGGAGCCTGCGAAGAAATCGTTGGCGGCCTGTTGCGCGAAATGCTGCCCCGCGACGAGTACGTGCTGACAACGAAGGTCGCGATGCCGATGGGTGGAAACCCCAATATGAGCGGCCTCTCACGCAAGCATATTCTGGAAGGCATGGACAGAAGCCTCCGGCGACTCGGTCTGGACTACGTCGACCAACTCATTATCCACCGCCATCCGCACGGCCTGCCCTGGCATGTCGCTGTTCCGATTGAGGAGACCCTGGAGGCCCTCAACGACCTCGTAAAGGCGGGTAAGGTCCTATACCTGGGAGCCTCCTCCATGTTTGCCTGGCAATTCGCTGAGTTGCAGATGACCGCCGAGCGGCATGGGTGGTCCCGCTTCATTTCGATGCAGAATCACTACAACCTTGTTTATCGCGAGGAAGAACGCGAAATGAATCCGTATTGCCTGAAAACCGGCGTGGGTGTCACGCCCTGGTCGCCGCTGGCGCGCGGAATTTTGGCTGGCGCCTACCAGGGTGGTTTTGACAAGGGCAGCACGCAACGCTCCACAGGGTCAGATCGAGAGCGTACTGAAAGCCTGTACCGGGGCGACAACAATTTCCTGATAGCGGAGAGATTGGGTGAGACAGCGGCCAGGTACGATAGCACGCCAGCCCAGATCGCCCTGGCCTGGCTGTTGGGCAAACCGGCGGTCAGCGCGCCCGTGGTCGGGGTCTCCAAAGTCTCGCAACTTGAGAATCTTGTCGCCGCCACGGAGATTTCCCTGGAGGCAGAGGACATCGCCTACCTGGAGGAATTGTACCGTCCACTGGACAACCTGTTATCCCTGGGTATGTCGTAAGACTACTGTGGGGCCGGCCACAGGGAAACTATTTGCCCGCTCCTGGCATCTGCCCTGCCCGCCAGTACATCCTGGTACACCCGCTCGACAGCGTCGACGCCATAACTGTGTGTCAGGCTGAGCCAATTGTCACTGGCGGCGCGAAACGCCGCGTACTCACTACCCATATCGAGCATCAACTGCGCCGCGCCCAGGTCGGCACTGCGCGTCTGGATATGCGACGGCGCGAAAAAGAATTCCGGGGTCGCCCCCGGCAGATCCTCCACCGGACCCATTTCCTCGTAATGTGTCGCGCCAATCCGGCAGGAGTGCCTGATGTTCTCGCCGAAGTGATGATGGGCCTCACCCAGAACCACCGCGCTACCTGCCATGTCAACGATCACCGCCGCCCGCGAGGGGTCCAGCGAACGGATGGCATCGTATGTCACTACCGAGTCGTAATACCCAAGGCCTTCACAGAACGCGACATTGTCCGGCGAGGTGAGGCCGACGCTTTTCATTGCTCCCCTCTTTTTGACGCAGTGCGCGAGTGCAATGCTGGTTTTGCTGGAGGCGCTTGTGATCAGGCAGGTGTCGGCACCGAAAGATGACTGCATGTGGAGGAAATCTTCCACCAGCCACGATGTCATGAAGAGGCCGCGCAGCAAGCTGTCGTGGTCTTCCCTGGCGACATCGTAAATGGGGTTCGCCGCTGCCCGGTCAAAGCGTGCGTAAACCGGCGCGTAGCTGGCGCGATGAGGTGAGACGTCCTGGAACTGCTCAGCCCTGTGGTTTCCCGCGAGGATTTTCAGGTGCGTGCTGAAGGGGAAAAACCCCCACACCCTGTCACCGACTGCGACATCGGGGTGTGCAGATGCAAGCACATCGGCCCAGCCCATGGCCGGAATCCGCCCCCAGCCCTCCTGGGCCGGAAAAAATCCCCAGTAACCCAGCAAGTCGCCGGCGCCGGCGTAGGAAATATTGTTGGCTGTCAGGGCGAACCTGTCGACTCGCAGCAGCACTTCATCCGAGTCGAGGGTCATGGACTGTTGTTCACTGACGACACGGGTAGCGCTCCACTTGTCCTTGCGCACTTCAAGGGTTGTTACTGTGACGTCATCAGCCATTTCGAATGTTCTCCTGTGCACCTGCTGTTCCGCAGAAGCTTTCACTATAGCGCGTCCACGTTCGTTACGCGCCCTCCCCGCACCGCCAGCATTATATTGACACATACTATGTCATTATGGCACCCTCTCGAACATTTCGTTGGGGCGGTAACAAGACAATGCACAGAGCCGTCGCTGCCGCCGAGCAGCAGAGGAAGGACGAGCATGTACCCGGGTGACTACGGTCTCGTAGGCCTGGAACTGAGCATGTTCTCACGCAAGCTGGAAGCCCAGTTGCGCTTCCAGAAAGTGCCCTGGCATTGGCACTTCAAGACCGGAGAGCGCACTGCTGAAATCGAGGCTCGTACCGGGACGCATTTCATTCCGGCGCTCATTACGCCGGAGAAATGGATGATCCACGATACTATCGCGATCGGCCCCCTGCTGAATGATCGCTTTTATAAGGCTCCGGTGATTCCCCCGACCGGGCTGCAGCGCGCCTGCTGTTTTGTCCTGGAAGACATATTCAACCACTGGCTGGGTCGCGTCTGTGTGCACACGCGGTGGTGCTACCCGGATAACGTGGCCTGGGTGGGGCCACGCTTCGCCGCCAATACGGTACTGGACCGTTCCATTGAAGCGCCGCTCAGCGAACGGGAACTGCGCGAGTTCGCGCCCATGGGCGACTTGATGTACCGGAATTTCGGTAAGCAGGTTTGCGAGTTCAATGGTGTAGGCTCGGAGCAGGAAGCCGCCGTTCGCGCCGATTTCAACCGCATGCTCGCGGTGCTGGACGCACATTTCGCCCGTCACGACTTCCTGCTGGGCGAACGTCCCTGTCTGGCGGATTTCGCCCTGGCCGGGGCCTGCAAGGCGCATTTTGTCACTGATCCAACCCCGATCAGCTGGCTCGGGGATTACCGCTCCATGCTCCTGGCTTACACTGAGCGGCTGTTCGGCGATCACGACTACAGCGCACGGCAATGGCTGCCCGACGACCAGGTGCCGGATTCGCTGAGCGCCCTGCTGGACTATGCGCAGGGGAGCTACTACCAATTCGCCCGAGCCAATATAGCCGCCGGACTGGCCGGCGAAAAATTTTACGAATACGACTACGGTTTTGGTGAGACAAGAGCGCGAACGCAAAAGCGACTGAACGTTGCACGCCTGCATGTCAAAGATGAACTGCAGCGCTCCGGCGCGTCCACTTGCGGCAACATCAAGGCGCTGTTTCACGGTCGCGCTATACTGGAGCACTATCTGGATTAGCGGCTACCAAACACCTGCCGGGGCGCTGCAGTGTATCGGCCCCGGGGAGTTTACGTACAATGCACATTACCGCTTCAAGACTGTCAAAATTACACGGGAGATAGCGCCTTGCAACTTCAGGACAAAATTGTAGTCGTCACCGGTGCGGGCAGCGGCATCGGCAAGGCGCTGGTGAAAAAGTTTCTCGCCGAGGGAGCCGCGACTGTCGTGGGCGTCGACATCAATCCCGATACCGCCAGGCAGACGGCGGCGGACCTCGGCTGCGTGGCGATGACCGCCGATGTTACCAGGGAGAACGATGTCATTCGTATCATCGAGGATACCGAACGCGACATCGGGCCGATCGATCTGTTCTGCAGTAATGCGGGCCTCGTGACAGGCGCCAGCGAGCAGGCTCCGGACGACCAGTGGCAGCTGAGCTGGGAACTCAATGTGATGTCCCATGTCTACGCCGCAAGACACCTGGTACCCCGCATGATCAAGCGTGGCGGCGGCCACTTCCTCAATACAGCCTCCGCCGCGGGGTTATTGAACCAGATCGGCGGTGCCGCCTATGGCACCACCAAGCACGCGGCGGTGGGCTTTGCCGAGTGGCTGGCGCTGACCTACGCGCACCAGGGCATCAAGGTGTCGCTGCTGTGCCCCCAGGCGGTGCGCACGGCGATGACAGCCGACATTGACAACGATGCGATCAAAGCGGCCAGTACCGATGGCATGATGGAGCCGGAGCAACTGGCCGACATCGTGGTCGAGCACCTGCGACGGGACGCTTTCCTGATCCTGACGCACGAGGAGGTGAAGGTCTACATGCAGCGCAAGACAGCGGATTACGACCGCTGGATTGGCGGCATGAACCGGCTGCAGCAAAGAGTGACCGGACAGTGATGTCGAGCCCCGCATATTTCGAATACCCTGTACTATTGGGAGATCAAGCATGAAAAAGTCACTGCTAATTCTGGCTGCTGTCGCAATCATTGGCGTGGTTGCCTATACGCAGCGGGCCGATATCGCAATGCGCCTCATGGCCGCGGGCGCCAAATCCGCGATGACCGAAAACCTGACCGATAATCTGGAGGACGGCCTGCATGTCGCCCTGTGCGGCGCGGGCGGCCCCCTGCCCGATCCAAAACGCTCCGGCGCCTGTGTCGCGGTGGTGGCCGGGAAGCAGCTCTTCATCGTCGATGCGGGTACCAACGGGCTGCGTAATCTTGTGCGGATGCGTTATCCCGCCGGCGATATCGAGGCGGTATTGTTGACGCATTTTCACTCCGACCATGTCGACGGCCTGGGCGAACTGGCCACCATTCGCTGGGTCAACGGTGCCAACACGAGCCCGCTCCCCGTGATAGGCCCGCAGGGCGTGCAGCAGCTTGTGAATGGATTCAACACTGCCTACCGACAGGACTCGAGTTATCGCAATGAGCACCACGGCGACACGGTGGCGCCGCTTTCCGGGTACGGCATGGTCGCTCGGCCGTTCACGGCACCGGCCCTGGGCGAACTCGAAACCGTTTACGAGCAGGGCGACGTCAAGATCCAGGCACTGTTGGTGGATCACGCGCCGGTCAAGCCCGCGGTGGGCTATCTCTTCAGCTACAAGGGGCGAACCGCGTTGATCAGCGGAGACACATCGAAGTCGGCCAATATCGAGAAGTTTGCCCAGGGTGTCGACCTGCTGGTGCATGAAGCACTGGCTCCCAATCTCGTCGGCGTGATGCATGACACCGCTACCGAGGTCGGCGCTGACGGTCTTGCCAAGATCACCCTGGATATTCTGGATTACCACGCCTCGCCGGTGGAGGCTGCCGAAACCGCCAGGGACGCCGGGGTCGGGCACCTGCTCTACTACCACATCGTGCCGCCACTGATCGCGCCGGGATCGGAGGCCGCATTCCTGGAGGGTGTGGATGCGGTGTACCCGGACTATACGCTGGGGGAAGACGGCACCGCCTTCTCACTGCCGGCAGGCTCAACGGACATCATCCTGACCCGTAAAGGACTGTAGCGCGCGCCCGGCGACATGCGCTAAGCGCCAGAGCAGCCTAGCGGGCGCCTTCCAGGATCACTTCGTAGTGTTCCACATCGGGAAACGGCTCATAGAAGTGGTGCAACAACTGCCGCCACTGTTGGTATTGCTGCGAACCCCTGAAACCGACCGTGTGGTCCTCGAGCCGTTCCCAGTTCACCAGCAGCAGATAACGCCCCGTCTGTTCGAGGCACACCTGCAACTGGTGCGAGCGGTAACCGGGCATTGCACTGATGAGATGCTGGGCATCGCGGAACGCTGCCTCGAAGTCCCGCTCCTGCCCGCGCCTGACATTGAGTATCGCGACCTCGAGTACCACGGGGCAGCCCGGTCTCAGGCTGCCTCGGACTTCGCAGCAGCGGATTTCGCCGCCGGGGCGTTCACCAGATCGGCAAACAACTGCTGGTGGTAATCCGCGTCGCCGAACAGGGTATTAATGATCATCAGTCGCTTCACATAGAAGCCCACTGACAATTCCTCCGTCATACCCATGCCGCCGTGTAACTGGATCGCCTCACCACCTATCAACTTACCCGCCCGGCCAACCATGACCTTTAGCGCGAGCAAACTGCGCTGCGCGTCCGCCTCGCTATCCTGTGCTGCGCACACGGCGCGATACAGCAGTGACTTTACATTCTCGCAGGCGGCAAAGGTATCAACCATGCGATGCTGCAATGCCTGGAAAGAGCCGATTGGCACGCCAAACTGCTCGCGTGTTTTGCAGTAGTCGAGCGTCTGGGCATTGAGGGATTCCATTGCGCCGAGTGCGTTGGCGCAGACAGCCAGCCGCGCGGCATCCACTACTGGCGTCATCACGGCGTAGCCCTCCCCCTCACTGCCTATGATGGCTTCCGCTGTGACATTGTCGAGGCTGATATTGGCGGCCTCCTGCCCGTCTGTCATGCGATAGGTCGTGCGCTCCAGCCCGGCACTGGAAGCGTCCACGAGGAACAGGGTAATGCCGCTTTCGTCGGCCTGTTTACCGCTGGTGCGAGCGGCCACGATCAGCTTTTCGGCCGCCCCACCGTTGAGTACGACGGTTTTCTCGCCGTTCAACACCCACTCGCCGCCATTGTTCCGGGCGCTCGTGGCGATATCCGTAATCACGTAGCGACTCTGGCGTTCGAGGTAGGCGAATGCACCCTGCAACTCGCCCGCGATTATCCGCGGGATATAGGCGCTCTTCAGTGTCTCATCGGCGCCGGCCTGCAGCAGTCCACCAAACAGCAGCACTGTCGCCAGGTAAGGCTCGGCAACCAGACCGCGGCCAAACTCCTGCATCAACACCATCGTATCGACGGGACCACCGCCAAAGCCATCGTGCTCCTCGGCAAACGGGATGGAGAGCCAGCCCAGCTGGGCAAATTGCTGCCAGTGCTCCTCGCTGAAGCCATGCTCCTGCGCGACCACGGCATTGCGCTGGTCAAACGCATAGTTCTCCTGCACAAACCGTGCGATGCTGTCACGAATCTGGTTCTGCTCTTCGCTCAGGTTAAAGTTCATCGCTTTCCTCCTACAGGCCGAGCACGTATTTTGCGGTGATGTTTTTCTGGACTTCGTTGGAGCCGCCGTAAATCGAGGAAGCACGCCCCCGAAAATACGACTTCTGCGCGCTATCGGCATAGTCATGCCCAAGCGCCTCGGCACTCAATTCCCCCTGCAATGTGCCGCTGTAATACGCCGCGACATCCATGCGCAACTCCTGTATGGCCTGTTGTATCTCCGTGCCCTGCAGCTTGAGCAGGGAGGACTCCGGCCCCGGCTCCTTGCCTTCCGCGATCGAGGCCAGCGCTCGCAATTCGGTAAACTCCAGCGCCATCAGGTCGATCTCGATATCCGTCAGGCGTTTGGCGAACAACGGATCTTGCAGCAGGGACGTACCGCCGTTGACCTCCTGTCGCGCTTCCTCCCGGAGTTGCGCCAGAGCGCGTTTCGAATCGGCCACTTCCGCAATGGAAAGCCGCTCATGAACCAGCAAGGACTTCGCGTACGTCCATCCCTTGCCCTCTTCACCAATGCGATTGGCTACAGGCACCCGCACATTGTCGAAGTGGACTTCATTCAGGTGGTGAAAGCCGTCTATGGTATCAATAGGCCTTACGGTAACCCCCGGCGTATTCATGTCGATCAGCAAAAAGGTGATACCCTCCTGCTTGCGACCGGAACTGTCCGTGCGCACCAGGCAGAATATCCAGTCCGCGTACTGCGCGTAGGTTGTCCATATTTTGCTGCCGTTGATGACGTACTCGTCCCCTTCCAGTTCCGCGCGGGTCTTAAGCGACGCCAGGTCCGAACCGGCGCCGGGTTCGGAATAGCCCTGGCACCACCAGTCCTCGCTCTTGAGTATACGCGGCAGAAACCTCGCTTTTTGCTCGTCGTTGCCGTAGGCAATGATCACGGATGCCACCATGGTGACGCCAAAGGGAATGGCTTCAGGCGCTCCCGCGGAGGCGCGTTCCAGGTTATAGATGAAGGACTGGGTGACACTCCAGTCGGTACCCCCGTGCTCGACCGGCCAGTGCGGGGCCATCCAGCCCTGTTTATAGAGCCGTCGCTGCCATTCCACGAGCCCCTCTTTCATGGTTGCCCGGTTGTTGCAGGTAGCCGCGAGTTCTTTGGTCCAGGCCTCGTTGAGAAACGCTCTCACCTCTGATTGGAACGCCAGATCCTCTTCACTCAAGCGTGTATGCATCAATCGTACTCCTCGTAACGTTCCCTGCTCACCGCCGCGGAGAGCGACGGGCGCCCATCGCCCAAGCGCCGGTCGTTTGCCGCGGATGCGACAGGATTCAGGATTGCGCGAATATTGGCATATTGTATGCCGTAAATATTCATTCGACAACCAGGGGGCTACGGAGGCAGTGATACTCCGTGCAAGCGACCCGCGGGGGTTATTCAAACAGTTTTCTGAAACGCGCCAGCCCGAATAGTGCCCCGATGGTGATAACGCTCATTAGCAGGGACACATTTTTGAGCGTGCCAGAATCGACGTAAAGGGCGATAAGCACCCAGGCCGCCAGCGCCCAGGGCAAACACCCTTGCAAAGACATCACTCTCGCGTGCATCTTGCTGCAATCGCTGCAGTGACGCGTGTGTATCTGGTAGACATCACTGGAATAACGGGTATTCGAGTACTGAGCGGGGCTACGGGACGTTCTGTACCCGCGGTAGGACGGCAGGTTACTACCGAACTCATCAAGCCAGCGACGATAGGCAAGCACCAGCTGGTCACTCGTCTTCAGCGGTAACCAGAGTTTGTTCAACTCCAGATTCGAGGATTCTATCGCCTGGTGTTGCCCGATGATGATTGCCATATCCTGTTGCAGGATGGTGTTCTGATTGTGGTGCTCCAGCCAGCGCGGTTTGCGCCGCTCGCGGGGCGAGAAAAAATTGCTGTATTTGCGGTACAGCAGTCGGCAGCGGTGCCGCCCCAGTGGCAGGGAGTACAGGGCGAGTCCGGAACTCAGGGCGGAGTCCTTGTATACAGAGGTATAGTGAACGAGGTTCGGCGCGACAAACTCAACCTGGGCCGTCTTGAGCGGGTTGTCGGCATTATCGGGCAGGCCGATACTTTTGAATCGCGCTTTTATGCCCGCGACCGAATTTTCCTCCACAGTAAACTCAAGCGGCAGTGCCAGCGCCCTGTTACCGCCGCCCCGTATGCCGTGGTGAGCAATATGAATATGCGCGACATCGATCACATTCTCGATCAGGTAACCCTGGTCATAGGGCAGGTCGACAATATAGTCGACCGTGTAGGTATCACCCGAGTCGATAGCCGGAATGGCGGGAATTGCCGCGACATGGGCCTGCTCGCGCTCTCCGTGCCAGAACCACACGAGCCCTTGCAGCGCCACCACCCGGAAGTGCTCGACGCAGGCACTTTGCGGCATCTGTGCATGGCGGTCCAACTGGGGAATTTTAACGCATGCGCCGTTCAGGTCGAACTGCCATCCGTGGTACTGGCATTCGATAACGCCCTGGTCAAGCTTTCCCGTGGACAGTTTCGCCGCCCGGTGCGGGCACCGGTCGCGGAGGCAACTCAAGGTGCCTGCGTGGTCGCGCAGCAGGATGAAATCCTCGTCGTACAGCGAAAAGGGTGTTATCGATTCTCTCGCAAGGTCCCGGATAAAGGCGACCGGATACCAGCAGTTGCGGTAGGCAAGGTCACTATCCATCGGCGGCCTTCCTCGCGAGCACGACGAAGAAACCGGGAAAATATACCCCGGACGCCAGGCGCTGCCTGGAAACGGCCTCCAACGCCTTCTCCTGCTCGAACAGGACTTCGAGATCATCGAAGTCCTGAAACCTGTTAATGGAGGTAGAAACGATTTCCATGTTCAGCGATTCCAGGACCTCGCTGATCTCCGCCAGGGAATGCTGCGTTTCATGTGGATGCAGAACCTGGTCTCGAAACCAGGACCGCAGGTGAGTTTCATCCGTCAAATTCGAGTGCAAACGCCTGTATTCGACAAACAAGGCGTCTTCGCCAGCGCCGGACGCACGCAGTCTGGCAAAATGCTGGAGGAATGGACGTCGCCCGTACGCATGATACAGACCAAGCAGGAGGTGCCCGCCAGGCAGGACAAACTCCCGGCAGAGACGCCGTATCGCCGCCGCGCAGTTGCCGGTATGGTGAAGCACGCCCAGCGAGACCACAAGGTCGTATGGCCTGTCCGGCGTATACAGGAACAGGTCGGAGGTGAGAAAGCGAACTCCCAGTCCCATCGTATCCGATACGTCCTGCGCGTACGCTATGACACCTTCATTGAAGTCGATCGCTGTCACGTCAGCACCATAATGGTGCGCGATGCTGTTACTCATCCAGCCGGAACCGCAGCCCACTTCCAGAACACGCGTAGCCGGGGAAAGCAACGGCGCCAGACAGGGGTAGTTATCCACGGAATTGCCTGAGCGTATTGCATCGATGGTCTGTTGACGATCGCCGTGAACATTAAAGGGCAGGCTGCGGTAGAAGGCCAACACCTCCGGCCTGGAAAAGTCAGACAGGGTCATCGCGACGACTCCCCCGCCAGTCGCACCGCCAACTGATCAATTTCCTGTGCATATTCGCGAACAAACATTGCGCTGGTATCGTCGGCCAGATCCGCATGGGGGCCTACCCCGGCATGCTTGCCATCTCGCGCAAGCCACAAACCGGGTTGATCCCGGTACTTCGCCTTGCCAGTTTCCATTATTGTCCTGGGCTCGACCTTGCCCTTGTCGATGTATTCGTGAAACCGCAGTGGTATGTTAAAACTCGCGTGGGCCACCCACATGGCCTTGCGCGCACGCAAGTGTCGCTGGCACGCGATGAACAACTTCCACTGATTGAACTTGTTGGAATCATCATGGGCATGTTCAAAATGGGCCGCCCTGACGCTATCGTGACGCTCCGCGGTATGGACACTGCCCGCCACCTGGTCCCCGTCGCCGCATGTCAGATAATTACCATCCGCGAAAATATACTCCCGACGATGCCGGTTGGGGAAATTCAGAATCACGAAATTCGGCCGCAGAACCGCGAGTGCCGATGGCAGCACGCGTGCGATATAGTCCGCGCCAATGCCGCCCTGGCTGAGATTCCAGTGCTGTACCCCGCGCCCGGTGAGCGCCTGCAGTTTGCGGGCGACAAGATAGCCATAGCTTCGGTCCTCGGGTAGGCCCATACCGAAGGCGTGGCTTTCACCCACGGTGAGCAGGTGGAGATGGTCCTTATCGAATCGTTCCCGCTCATCGAATTCAATACAGCGATATCCGTGCCTGTTAAACGAATACTCGATATCATCGGGCCCAAACAGGGGATGCCTGTTAGACAGGTAGTGCCGCTCACTATCACTGCCAAACCACCGGCATTTCCCCATATTGCGGTGCCCGGTGCAGGGAATCGCCACATCGCTGAACAGCGGCATCAGCTCTGCAGCATTCATTACGCCGGCCGGCAAATCTGTCATTCGGCACGCCCTTTACCGTACTTCGCAATATAGCAATCGAATACAGCATCCGCATAGCATTGGTTCGGATGCACTCCCGGATGCCTGAAATCACGCGCCAGTTGTTCCCCGGATTCAGTATCGCCGGCCAGGATGAACTGGCTGATCACACTGCCGACACGCTTGCTCTCGAGAAAACTATCGGCGCCCAATGCGCCAGACCCGCTGTCGGGCACACTGTACAGCCAGTCTATACCGTGGTGATCACAGAGGAACTCGCAGTAACTGTAATTGTGATAGAAACACGCCGTATTGTTGAATTGCGATTCCAGACTCAGGTGGGCGCGATCGATCCTGTACCCTTCCGGATCCCAGAACCGGCTTGGGCTGCGGCGATCGGCCATCCCGCCCGGCGCGCAAAAAAAGACCTCGTCGTCGTCGTTGAAATACTCCCGGTAACCCAGTTGCTCCGGGAAACTGAGAAACAGGAAGTCCGGCCTCAACTCGGTGATAGCGGGATACAGCATTCGCGCCATGTAGCTGGAACTGGCCATGGGTAGCCCCAGATTCCAGGCGGTGACTTCCCTGCCACTGTACTCTTCCAGCCTGGAAGCCAACAGGTTGACGTAGAGCTTGTCCGCCGGGAGCCCGAGACCGAAAGTCTCGGAACCGCCCAGCACCACCAACCTGAACCGCGTCGGGTCCTCGATAACCTCCCTGTTGAAATCCGGACAACGATAACCGTGACGATTCAGTGAGTAGCGGATTGACCATTTACCGAACAGCGGATGCGGTTGCCGCCTGTACGCCTTCTTCGAATCCGTCAGGCACCACCGTTTTCCAATGTGAAGCCTTTCGGGAGCGTGTGGAATGGTACTGTGCCTGAGGCCATAGACTTTCGACGGCCGCTGTTGTTGCGCCTTGCGAGGCATCGGTCATTACCCGGGTGTTAAAAAATATCCGTCACGCTAGAAAAGCGGGTAGATAAACGGATCATCGTCCTTGTCTTTCTTCTTCTTGCGCTTTTTCACCAGGGACTTGAGGTAGCTCTGGTAGCTTTTTAGTATTTTGCCCAGCTTTTTCATTTGTAGCTCTCCGCGCGGGGCACCCTGATTGTTTCAGGACAGGATACCGATCTTCACATTTCAGTATAGTCGCCGGGCCTGTAAAGGCAATATCGCGCATGTGACAGACATCCCATTGCCCGGGGTTCTTTCGCACACGAAACGCATCACGTTTCCAACTGGACAATTGACATATCGATGACCTTGGGGCAATCCGGGAAAATATTGGGTATAATCGCGCGCGGCTTTTATCCCCCCACCTGAAACAGGATTCCGATATGA
This sequence comes from Gammaproteobacteria bacterium, assembly GCA_030427485.1. Taxonomy (GTDB): domain Bacteria; phylum Pseudomonadota; class Gammaproteobacteria; order Pseudomonadales; family Halieaceae; genus Marimicrobium. Next base: position 12,433 of record JAUICG010000031.1, on the reverse strand, counting down.
TCTACCAGAGCGACCAACTGACGATAGAACGTCTGGACGGCGGTATCGCCGAGTTGAACTTCGACCTGCAGGGCGAATCAGTCAATAAATTCAACAATGCCACGGTCACCAGCCTCACCGCGGCCCTTGACGCACTGGAAGCGGAGAGCGGCATCAAAGGCCTGCTGGTGACCAGCGCCAAGCCGGTGTTCATCGTCGGTGCGGATATTACCGAGTTCACCAGCCTGTTCGGGGCGAGCAAGGAGGACATCAAGCCCTTCGTCGCCAGCAATAACCGGAATTTCAACCGCATCGCCAACCTGCCCTACCCCAGCGCTGTCGCGATCAACGGCTTTGCGATGGGTGGCGGACTTGAATGTTGCCTGGCTTGTGATTTCAGGGTGATGAGCAATGCCGCCAAAATCGGCCTGCCCGAAACCAAACTGGGTATCCTGCCGGCCTGGGGTGGCACGGTCCGCCTGCCGCGCATCATCGGCGTGGATGAGGCGGTGATGTGGATGGCAACCGGCGCCGAGAAACGGCCCGCCGATGCGCTCAAGGCCGGTGCTGTCGATGCACTTGCAGACCCGGAAAACCTGCGTCAAGTCACTCTGGCGACGCTGCAGGGGGCCATCGATGGCAAACTCGACCACGCACAGCGGCGCGCCCGCAAACACGGCCCGCTGCCGCTCAATGATACCGAGGCCATGATGTCCTTTTTCACCATCAAGGCCATGGTGGCGCAACAGGCCGGCAGGAATTATCCCGCGCCGGTAAAGGTTGTCGAGGTGATCGAGGCTGCGCGCACGATGGGCCTGGATGAAGCGCTGGAAGTAGAGGCTGACGCCTTCGCCGAACTCGCCACCACGCCGGTGGCCGCGGCGCTGGTCGGCGTATTCCTCAACGACCAGCTGCTGGGCAAGAAAGCCAAGGGCTGGGAAAAGCGGGCGGACAAGGCGATAGAACATGCCGCCGTGCTGGGTGCCGGCATCATGGGTGGCGGCATCGCCTACCAGAGCGCCTACACCGGCACGCCGATCAAAATGAAGGACATCGCGCAGGCGGGCCTGGACCTCGGTTTGTCCGAAGCCTCCAAGTTGTTGGCCAAGCGGGTTGATCGCGGCCGTATGACCGCATCCGAGATGGGCGGTATTCTCAATAGTATCGATCCTACCCTGTCCTACGAGGGTTTTGGCGACGTCGATATTGTTGTGGAAGCGGTGGTGGAAAACGAGAAAGTAAAGGGCATCGTACTGGCGGAGGTGGAGCAGGAGATCGACGAGCACGCTGTGCTCGCTTCCAACACGTCCACGATTTCCATTACCCGCCTGGCGCAGAACCTCAAACGACCGGAAAACTTCTGCGGCATGCACTTCTTCAACCCGGTACACGCGATGCCGCTGGTGGAAGTCATACGCGGAGAAAAGACCTCCGATGCAGCAGTCGCTCGCACTGTGGCTTACGCCAACAAGATGGGGAAGAAAGCCGTAGTCGTCAACGACTGCCCCGGTTTCCTTGTCAACCGCGTACTGTTCCCGTACTTCGGCGGCTTCAATATGCTGCTGCGTGACGGTGCGGATTTCCAGGCGGTCGACAAGGTCATGGAGCGCTGGGGCTGGCCGATGGGCCCTGCCTACCTGATGGACGTCGTGGGCATAGACACCGGCGTGCACGCAGCCAACGTGATGGCCGAGGGCTTCCCCGATCGCATGGCACCGGATTTCAAGAGCGCCACCGAGGTGATGTTTGAATTGGGCCGCTACGGCCAGAAAAACGGCAAGGGCTTCTTCGAATACAGCGAAGACAAGCGCGGCAAGCCCATAAAGACGGTCAATCCGGATGTCTACACGATGCTTGCCGATGTGGTCGCAGAACGCGTTGAATTCGACCGCGAGGATATTGTCGCGCGCATGATGCTGCCGATGGCAATTGAGATGGCCCGGTGTGTGGAGGAAGGCATCGTCGGTTCCCCTGCCGAAGCCGACCTCTCGCTGCTCTTCGGTGTCGGCTTCCCGCCCTTCCGCGGTGGTATCTTCCGCTGGATGGACACCGTAGGCCTGGCCCACCTCGCCGAAGCGTCAAAAAAGTTCGCCCACCTCGGCAGGGCTTACGAACTGACTGAACGCATGCAGGAAATGCTCGCCAACGGCGAAACCTACTACTGAATTACGGGCAAATTAAGGGAGAGATACTGTGAGTTTGAATCCAAGAGATGCAGTGATTGTTGACTATGCCCGCTCAGCGATGGGGCGATCCAAAAACGGCTGTTTCCGCAACGTGCGTGCGGACGACCTGTCCGCCGCGGTGATCAAGGGTATACTGGCGCGCAACCAGGCGCTGGACCCGGCAGAGATCGACGACCTGATCTGGGGGTGCGTGATCCAGCGCGGCGAACAGGGCATGAACCTGGCCAGACTTATCCTGCTCAATGCCGAACTGCCCCACACCATTCCGGCGCAGACCGTAAACCGCCTGTGCGGTTCCTCCATGTCGGCCCTGCATACGGCTGCGGCCAATATCATCGCCGGCGTCGGTGACGTCTATCTGGTCGGCGGCGTGGAGCACCTGGGTCACCTGCCGATGATGGATGAGGCCAATATCGACATCAACCCGCGCATGGGCCGCTCCGTAGCCAAGGCGGCGGGCATGATGGGCATGACGGCGGAAATGCTGGCGCTGATTCACGGCATCAGCCGGGAGGACCAGGATAAACTGGGCCTGCGCTCCCACCAGTTGGCGCACAAGGCGACGGTGGAAGGAAAGTTCAAGCGAGAAATCATCCCGATCGACGGTCACGACGACAGCGGCGCGCTGATCTCTGTCACCGCCGATGAGACAATCCGACCGGAAACCACCCTGGAAGATCTCGCTGCGCTCAAGCCCTCGTTCAACCCGCAGGGCGGCACCGTGACCGCTGGCCAGTCCTCGCAGATATCCGACGGCGCCTCGGCGATGTTGATGATGTCCGCTGAGAAAGCGCAGGCTCTGGGCCTGACCCCGATCGCCCGGGTGAAAGCCATGACACTGGCCGGGGTGGACCCCTCGATCATGGGCTATGGACCGGTGCCTTCCACCCGGAAAGCGCTCAAGAAACTCGGCCTCACCATGGATGATATCGAGATGGTCGAGTTGAACGAGGCCTTCGCCGCGCAGGCCCTGCCGGTACTGAAGGATCTCGGCCTGCTGGACAAGATGGACGAAAAGGTCAATGTGCACGGCGGCGCCATCGCGCTCGGCCACCCCTTCGGGTGCTCCGGAACGCGGATCACCGGCTCGCTGCTGAACGTGATGGAAGACCGGGATCTCACACTGGGCGTGGCCACGATGTGCATCGGCCTCGGCCAGGGTATTACGACGGTGATCGAGCGGGTTTAGGCCGCGCGGCCTTCCCCGAAGCCCCTACCCCGCATGTTCGCTGATCAGGTCGACAAAGCGCGGCAGCAGGGGGGGCGGCAAATCGTGACCCATACCGTCGAACAGCTCCAGCCGCGCACCGCGCACCAGCCGTGCAGTATCGATCCCCCCCGCCACCGGCACCAGGGGATCGGCTTTGCCGTGAATCACCAGCGTGGGCGCGACCACTTTCTTCAGCACTTTAATGCGATCGCCGCTGGCCATGATGGCGGCCATGTGCCGCGCGTGACCGGCGGGGTAATGGGAACGCTGGTAGCTTTGCGACAATCTCTCCCGCAGCGCCGCGTCGCTGGGTTGGTACGCGGGGCTGCCAATCAGGCGCCAGGTGCGCATCGCGTGTTCCCGCAGTACGTCAGGGTCCGCGGTCGACGGCCTGCGCAGCATGTGCAGGGCGACATTTCGTTTTGCGCCCGGCAGTGACCTGCGTCCGCTGCTGGACATGATGGACGTCAGCGACAATACCCGGAACGGGAAATGACCGGCCATCAACTGTGCAATCATGCCACCCATGGAGGCGCCGACAATGTGCGCCGAATCGATATCCAGCGCGTCCAGCAAACCGATAGCATCCTGCGCCATGTCCTGCAGCCGGTAAGGTACATCCAGCGGCAGGTTGAAGCGCGAGTAAGCGGCCATCTTCAGCATATGCGGGACGCGGCCGCCGTCCATCTTCTGCGACAGGCCGATATCCCGATTGTCAAATCGGATAACGCGGTATCCACGCGCGGCGAGACCAAGGCAAAACTCCTCCGGCCAGGCGATCATCTGTGTCCCCAAACCCATTATCAGCAGGATAACGGGGTTGTCGGGCTCGCCGAATTCCTCGTAAGCCAGTTCGATGCCATTGGCCTGGATATATTTCTCTGGCATGAAGCCTCCCTAGGGCGATTGCCGCGCCGACAACTGGCGTTGAATCTCGCGGGCAAAAAGCCACAACCGGTCCTGCCCCCATAGCGCCAGGATTTGGTCCCCGGCCTCATCGAGCAGGCGGAAACTCGGCACGCCCCAAAGGCCCGCGTTGTACATTGATAAACGGTTGGTTTCCAGTAACGCCTCCCAGCCAGACTGTCCGACAATCCGCGCTGCCGCGCTCCAGTCCAGGCCGGCGCTTTCCACCACGGTTCTCAGGCCCTGCCGTTTGTTTATATTGACGCCCTCGGCAAACGCGCAGCGCAGGAATGCGCTGATCAGGTCGATGCCCTTACCCTGTTCGCATGCCCAGGGGAACAGTGAATAGCCATTGCGCGCCGGGTCTCCGATAGGGTCGTAAAAATTGCCGAACGGGACACCGGCCGCCCGCGCCTCGCGAGCGGTATCCAGGAAAATATACATGCCTTTCTGCCGCGTTGCGGGTACACCGCGCATCACCATCGGCAATACCGGCCTCACCGCGAGCTTCACACCGCTATCGCGGGCGAGCTTTACAGCCCTGTCGAAACTGATCGCGGTATAGGGGCTGCGCAGGGAGGGGTAGATCTCCAGGGTCAAGCTGCCGTTGTCCTTCAGTGCGGGCGGCTCAATCGCGGGTCTGGGCACCAGGAGCGGCTCGCCGGGTTTCCTGTCAATGCCAAGCGCAGCCAGCCGTTGTTCCAGGTGATAGAGCCGGTCGACGCCCCAGTACCACTCGCCGGCGTAGTAAAACATCGCACCGGAGTAGTGTCCGAGGGTATCCCGACGCGCCATCGCGGAGGCCATTTTGTCGCTCACGGCAGCGTCTGACACGCGACCATAGCGCTGCGCCAGTAGCGCCAGTGTGGTCTCATCTTCCGCCCACATCGCCCGCCCTACTTCTGCCGCGCGCCCGACAAACCCCTGGCTATCCTGCGCGGCGAGTATTGCGCTGGCGAGGTGTACCAGGGCGGGCGGCGGCGCGTGTTCGTGCCGGGCGAATGCCAGCCCGTACTCGCCAGCGACATGAAAGGCATCGTAGCGGGAAAGCTGTAACAGCAATTCAGGTTCCGCGGAGTTTTTACCCTGCGGTCCTTCGACAAGGTGGCAGATGATTTCTATGTCGTAACGCGCGGCGAGAGATTCCAGTACCTGTGCCGCAAGGTGGCTGTAGCCATCGTCCACCTGGTGATAGTACTCAATGACGTGCGCCCTGCCGGATCTGACGCGGGCTTTTTCCAGTTTTACGCGCCGCCTGGCGAGCCGCTGCGGGCGACACAGGCGTGTCATCAACGTCGATGTCGCCCAACGCAATACCGGGCTGGGATCCATGGTGGCGGCGCCGCCCTGCTCCCTGAACTGTTCCGCCATATTGCCTCACTCCACCGGATTCGGGCGTATTGCCGCTAACCGCGACTACCCCTCACGGGTACGCCGGTTGTTGTTGTCGGATGCGCGGACCAGGATACTAGCGCTGGACGATTTTCCCCGCTTGCGCCGCAAACTGGCTGGCGGCTTTTTCGTCTTCCAGGATACTGTCGATTTTCACCGGCACCTCGATGCCCCGACGCAATCCGGGCTTTTCCTTCATTACGGACAACCAGCGGTCGAGATTGGCCAGGCCGTCCCTGGATACGCCCGACCACTTGTAGGTTCTCACCCAACACCAGTTGGCGATATCGGCGATAGAATAGTCGTCGGCCAACCATTCGCTTTCGCCGAGGCGTCGATCAAGTACCTCGAACAGGCGCCGGCATTCATGCTGGTAGCGATCGATGGCGGGTTGGATTTTTTCCGGGAAGTAGCGATAGAACACGTTCGCCTGCCCCATCATCGGGCCCACGCCCCCCATCTGGAACATCAGCCACTGCATCACTCGCGCTCGCCCCGGGTTGCTCGTGGGCAACAGGCGGCCGGCTTTTTCCGCCAGGTAGATCATGATCGCGCCCGACTCGAATACGGCAAGGTCATCCGCGGACCTGTCCACAATCGCCGGAATCCTGCCGTTCGGATTGATGGCAAGGTACGTCTCACTGCGCTGTTCTCCACTGGCAAGATCCACCGCGTGAACCTCGTAGGGCATACCGAGTTCTTCAAGCGTACAGGACGCCTTGTGGCCGTTGGGTGTGGAGGCGGTGTAAAGTTCTATCATGCGCTGCTCCTCGTGCGTCACCGTGCTGCCAGGGCGGTGGTTATAATACTGTTCAGCAGCTTGGTCGTGAGCCGTATGCTGGTTTTCTTGTTCAGTCCCTGATTTTCACGCAGCCTGTGCCAGTACTCGAATGATGCCACCGCATCAACCAATTCACGATCATCGGCCGGCACACTCTGTAATTCCGGCAACCAGTCGTCGAGGTCCCTGCGCAGCTGTCGTTGCGCGCGGGTGTATTGTTCCTGCAGGATCGGGTAACGCCACATCTGCGCCTTCGTGGTCAAAAAATGATTCCCGATCGCCTCATACGCGAGCGCATGCTGCTCCACCGCATGTTGCACGCGCTCTTCCAGCGTCCCCTCGCGATCCCCGCCACTGAACAAGCCCTGGTACTGCGCCCTGATAATGACGTCGGCGGACGCAAACAGACTCTCCATGTCGGAAAAGTGCCGGAATACCGAACGAATACCTACGCCGGCGCGGTCTGATACCTGCTGCGCGGTGGGCACGAGAACGCCCTCCTCCACGAGTTGCAACATCGCATCGATGATCGCCTGCCGACTTCTTTCACTGCGCAGGCGGCGCCCATCGGGTACAGTTTTCACATCCTGTTCTGCCATGTTTCCCGGATTCGTAGAGGTTGGTGGTATGCCGCTCCATACTTGCGCGACCATCTCTTTAATGACACCATATATGCCATTTGTTTGCAAGACTGTGACCACCACGAACTTACGCCAGGTTCTTCCTGACACGGCAACAACGAGGGTCTGACAATGAATTACGAACTGCAAAACAATATCGCCATTCTCACAATCGACGACGGCAAAGCGAACGTGGTCGGGATAAAATTTCTCGACGCAATCAACGAGGCGCTGGATCGGGCGGAAACGGAAAAAGCGGGCGCTGTTATCCTGCGCGGACGCGAGGGGATGTTCTCCGCAGGGTTCGACCTGGGCGAATTCAAGAAAGGTCCCGAGGCAGGCGTCGCAATGGTGGCCAGGGGCATGCAGCTGTTGATACGGCTTTACAGCTTTCCGCTGCCGGTGGTCGCTGCCTGCACCGGACACGGTATCGCGATGGGCGCTTTTATCATCATGGCCTGCGACAACCGTATCGGTACCCGCGGCAGCTACAAGATCACGCTGCCGGAGACGGCGATCAGCATGGAACTGCCGCTCACCATGCTGGAACTCACCGCCTCGCGTATCCCGCCACAGCATATGACCCGGGTTGCCATCCAGTCCGAGGTATTCGACCCCGACCAGGCGGTGGCAATGGGCATGCTGGACGAGGTTGTCGAAGCGAATGCGCTCGACAAGCGGGCGTTCGAGGTAGCGGAGAACCTCGCGCAGCTACCGCCGGCGACCTACGCCGCCAACAAGCTGGCAGTGCGCAGGCATGCACTGGCGGCGATGCGTGCGGAGTACGAAAAAGCGCTTGCCGAGCACCAGTGAGCGGCCAAACATCAGCACCTGGCGATAATATTCTCGGCGAGTTGTGATATCCCGGCGACCGGGTCCTTGCCCAGCGCAAGCAGGGGCACGATCAGCCGCGAGGCCCCCGCGTCTTCAAATGCTTTAATCGCGTCAAGCCCGCCCTGCGTGTCCCACATACAGGAGATTTCAACGCTGCGCGGGTCCCTGCCGACGGCCGTGCAGGCCGCATCGAGCGGCTCCAGTTTTTCCGCCAGGTCGGCGGCGTTATCCACCGGCAGAAACCAGCCGTCGCCATGCGCCGCGACACGCTCATAGATTTTGCCCTTGACGCCGCCAATGATCACCGGAATCCCGTTGCCACCCTGGGGCACGGGATAACTCTTGAAGCCCGTCCACTGTATAAAGTCGCTGTGGTGCTCGACCACGTCACCCGACCAGACTTTTTTCATCGCGACCATATAATCGTCGAATCGCGCGCCGCGGCGCGCAAACGGCACCCCCATCGCATCGAATTCCTCGCGCAACCAACCGATTCCGGCGCCCAGCATGAAGCGCCCACCCGAGACGAAATCGAGACTGGCCGCCTGCTTGGCCAACAGCAGCGGATTTGCCTGGGAGACGATGTTCACGCCGGTACCCAATTTGAGCGTTTTGGTGCTGGCGGCAACGGCGGCGAGAGCGATAAGCGGGTCGACGAAATTGGTATCCGGCCGCGCGCCCATCTTGCCGTCCGCGCTATAGGGGTACCTGGACGCGTAGTCCATCGGTACGACCACGTGTTCGAAGGTCCACACCGACTCGATGCCGACAGACTCCGCCAGTTGCGCCAGGCCGACAGTTTGCTCAACGCTCTTGACGCCAACGTTTACCGGTACCAGACCAAATTTCATAGTGGTGACTCCTGTTTCATTGCTGTGGCCGGGGCATCCGCCCCTCGACAAGTTCCAACTGCCCGGGGCGCCGCTCTACCCAGTGGCGCAGTTTCACGTTCATAGCGGCAAGGCCGCCCACGCTTTCCAGCAGGGCATCGGCCGCCGGTTTCTCCTCGCCGGCGAGGGATTGATAGTGCAGCCATGGCCGTTGAAACAACCATTGCGCATAGCTGTGTATGCACCGCTCTCCCTCGGCTGCCCCCGTGTTAAACCGGTGCATGCCGTGAAAACGCGGAACATTGCCGCCCGGGTTTGCGTCCAGCCATGCGCTGTTGTGTGCGATAACATCCAACACGTCCGGCAGTTGATCCCTGAACATCGTTGCCAGTATCGGCAGCAGTGTATCCGGTATCGCATCGTCCGCCAGAAATTCTCCCGCCAGTGGCGCGGGATCAATCATGCGCTGCACCCAGGCGTAGACATGCGGTGCGCGCGCCTGCATCAACGCCTTGGGAACCGGGTCCCGGCCAAGGTGCGCGTAAAGCGGCCCTATGAACCCGTAATCCCCGATACTGGGGCGCGAACCCAGCAAAAAATCAAAGCGGGAAAAATGGCGATCCAGTTGCTCCAGGAACTCGAGGTAAGCCGCCTCGATTCCCGGGATGGTTTCCTCCGTTACACCCAGCGCCGGCACCATACCGCTGAAGGCCCTGGAGGTTTTCTCACCAATCGCGACCTGCTCCTTGAAACTGGCGGAGGGGTCACTGAGTTTGCCAAACTCGGACATTATGAATTCGTATTGCTGGTCCAGCACACTCCAGCGGTAGTGCATCGCAGGTATAAGAAGCCACTCATCGCCGTAGAGTTCCAGCAGCAGGGCGACAAGGCGCTGCAGCGGCGTCGCCGGGTACACCGGCGCCCGCGGGTGTCGCGCCTCGAGGAAGTCGATGATATCGGTGGTATCCTGCACATATTCCCCGGCAGCGGTTTCCAGTACAGGGATTATCGGCGCACCAATGTTGGGCAGTATAATCGAGCGATAGACTTCTCGCGTGGCGGGCCGCTCTTCCCAGTTCAAGCCCTTGTAGCGTAGATACGCGCGTGCTTTCCCCGAGTACAGCGAATGATCGCTGCCGTACATAATATAATCTACCGTCATCTCAGATCTCCGGAACAGCGGAAAAGGGCATTAAGGATGCCCGACCGCCTGCATGATCGAACAGCTTTTGACACTAAGTGTGTCATTAACTGCATGCGCAATCAATGCATCTGTGACGGAGGTCCGGATTCCAGCCGTCAAAGCTGGCTATATATTTGATATTCGCTATAACCTATACTTGACAAGTCATTGTTATGTAAGTGATATAAGACCGGTACACGGTACGAATCCAGCCCGGCCGCAATTGAACTTTATGCGAAATGCACAATCAATAGTTTCTACGTTGAATCGGCAGCGCGCGGGCCGTGTGAAATGCCCGCCGCACCAGGATCAGGTACGCATATTTTGAACTCACCCCGCACTATCCAGATCACCGCACGTCGTATCCCGGCCGCTCTCGGCCTCGCGATTTCCGCGCTTCTGCTGAATTCGCTGGCGCTCCCGGCCTGGAGCCTGATGGAATATTCCCAGTCGCAGCGGGATACGGTGGTGGAGCTCGTCGAACAACTTCAGGAACGCCACTACGCCAAGCTCGATTATGACGATGAACTCTCCTCGGAGCACCTCGACAGCTATATCGACAGCCTCGATAGCGGCAAAATGTTCTTTCTCGCGGCCGATATCGAGGAGTTCGAGAAGTATCGTACCGTGATGGATGACGAGGTTCGGGAAGGCAAACTGGACGCCGGATTCGCTATATTCAACCGCTTCCACCAGCGCTTGCAGGACCGTCTCACCACGACCATCGAGACCCTGCCTGAAGCGGTCGCCGCGATGGATTTTAACGTGGATGAAATCATATCCCTCGATATTGAAAGCCGCCGGTGGGCCCGGGACCAGGCAGAACTGGACGACCGGTGGCGCAAACAACTGAAAAACCAGGTGCTGAGCCTGAAACTGGCGGACAAGCCCCAGGACGAAATCGTACCCACACTGGAGAAGCGCTATAAGCGGCAACTGAAGAGCGTCAAGCAATACAACAATCAGGACGTCTTCCAGATATACGCGAACGCACTGACCGAATTATACGACCCGCACACCAATTACCTGTCGCCGCGCTCGACGGAGAACTTCAATATCAATATGAGCCTTTCACTGGAAGGTATCGGCGCCGTGCTGCAGATGGAGGATGAATACACCAAGGTGAGCAGCCTCGTCGCCAAGGGCCCGGCTGACAAGCAGGGTGAGCTGCACCCGGCGGACCGTATCGTAGCCGTCGGCCAGGGCGAAGACGGACCGCTTGAGGATGTGATCGGCTGGCGACTGGACGAGGTCGTGGAATTGATCCGGGGCAAGAAGGATACCGTCGTGCGGCTGGAAGTGATTCCCGCCAAGTCCAAATCCACAGACGAGCGAAAAGTCATTACCATCGTGCGCAACAAGGTCAAACTCGAGGAACAGTCCGCACAGAAGAAAATCCTCGAGATTCCCAATGGCGCCGATACCGTTAAAGTCGGCGTTATCGATATCCCCGCGTTTTATATCGATTTCGACGCGATGCGACGCAATGAAAAAGACTACAAGAGCACCACGAGGGACGTGAAGGTCCTGTTACAGGAACTGCAGGACGAGGGCGTGGATGGCATCGTTATCGATCTGCGCAATAACGGTGGCGGCTCGCTGCAGGAAGCGAATGAACTGACTGGCCTGTTCATTGAATACGGCCCGACGGTCCAGATCCGCCATTCATCACGCCGCGTCTGGCGCGACGGCAAACGCCTGAAAAGTCCTTATTATGAAGGTCCGCTGGTGGTACTGGTGAATCGCCTGAGCGCATCCGCTTCCGAGATATTCGCCGGTGCGATGCAGGACTACCAGCGCGCCATTATCGTGGGCGACCGGTCATTCGGAAAAGGTACTGTGCAGACGCTCATACCGCTGACCGAGGGTCAGTTGAAGATAACCGAGAGCAAGTTTTACCGGATTTCCGGTGAGAGTACGCAGCACCGCGGGGTGGTGCCGGACATCGTATTCCCGTCCATCTACAACACCGATGAAATAGGTGAAAGCTCCCTCGATCACGCCCTGAGTTGGGACAATATCAGCCCGATTCGACACAGTGACTACGGCGATCTCGCCGCGGTACTGCCGGTCATCCAGGCGCAGTTTGACGAGCGCAGCGGCCATAACCCGGATTTTATTTTCCTGGAGGACCAGGTCGCACTGGCCCAGCAAACACGACAGATCAAAGAGTTGCCGCTGAAGGAATCGGAACGCATCGCGTTGCGCGACAGCCAGGAAGCCAAGGCCCTGAGCATTGAAAACAAACGGCGCAAGGCGATGGGCGAGGAGCTACTGACATCGCTGGAAAGCGACGATGATGAGGCCTCCGACGACAGCGACGAGTTTGCCGACGTCGATGCCGAAGACGCTGCCAAAGCAGAGGAAGAAGACGATGACGTACTGCTCGAAGAAGCCGGACACGTGCTCATCGACGCCCTGCTCCTGAGCAAGCAGGGTCTGGCGCTCAACCAGGAAAAGAACAGCGTGCAGTAGCGCGTCGCCGGTTCCGCGGCGATGCCGCAGCGGCTCT
>JAUICG010000004.1 GCA_030427485.1 Gammaproteobacteria bacterium | reverse complement strand
CCGTCATCGAAGAGATGCATCGCCTCAATCTTGTCGACCCACTCCTTCGTCGGATGGTGCGGCGCGTGCGATGCGCCCGGTACATAGTAGACGAAGATCGGTTGTTCGGGGTCTGTCTGGTGGATGCGATACATCCAGTCGATGGCGTCGTCCGCCATCGCAGTGATCAGGTTCCAGGTGCCGGGCTCCTGGCCATTGAAAGGATAGATCTGCGTGGTGTTGCGAAACAGGTTCGGCCCCCACTGGTTGGCGTCGCCGCCCACGAAACCGTAAAAGTAATCGAAGCCCATACCCGTGGGCCACTGGTTGAAGGGTCCGGCCTGGCTGGCCTGGAACGTCGGCGTGTTGTGGTCTTTGCCAAACCAGGAGGTGGCGTAGCCGTTGTCCCGCAGGATGCGTCCGATGGTCGCGTTGTCGACACCGATAACGCTGTCGTAACCGGGATAGCCGGTCGCCTGCTCGGCGATCACCCCAAACCCGACCGAGTGATGATTGCGCCCGGTAATCGAGGCGGCCCGGGTCGGCGAGCACAGCGAGGTAGAGAACATGCGGTTGTAGCGCAATCCGTTATTGGCAATGCGATCCATGGTGGGAGTCGGGATCACGCCACCGAACGTACTGGGAACACCGAAGCCGGCGTCGTCCGTCATGATGAAGAGTATATTGGGCGCGTTCCCGGGCGGCACGATTCGCGGCGGCCACCACTGTGTGGAATCCAGTGCGTCCTCCTTGATCACTCCGGAGAACTTCGGGGCGGGCGCGGGCAGTTGATTACCCGGAATCGTCGTGGTGGCATTGGGCGCACCCATGGTACCGGTAGTCTCCACGGCTGCCGCACTGGTAGGACCCAGCAATGCGCCCGACGCGAGTACCGCGACAACGGCTGGATACGCAAAACACTGTCTCAGCAATGCACTGACTCGGCTGTAGCTGGTTTCCATCATACTCTCCCCCAACCTGTTCTATTTAAGGGAATTTTCCTACTGCACATTGCACTGTTGTCGAATCTCGGCAATTTTCGCATCCAGTTTCTTGTTGTACTCGCCCGTGCCTATTTCCAAACTCTCCTTCTCACTGCCACCAAACATATGGGCGACTGCACCGATAGGAATAATGGACCCCACGCCGTCTTCGATTTCCTGCGACGTCCGGGCTTTCTCGGCAGTGAGCGTTTTGATGTCCGCGGCCGCGGTGGAGCAGTCGACCGGTTTGGACAGATTCGCCGTCACTTCTTTCTGGGGCGCAGGTGCGGTGGAAGAACAAGCTGCCAGCAATATCAGAACCACTGCGGGGTATATCAAGTGTTTCATTCGTTCTCTCCTTGAAGTGTGTAAGTCGAGACGAAAGCCTACTACAGAGGAAGTTGATATTTTCAGACAAAGCTCGCAGAATTTGATTCATCGCAACGCACCACAACCCGGGCCGGCAGAACCATGGAGACAAAGGTGATGAAAGACCTGCCGGTAATCGGGAAACGCCTGGCCGCCGGTCCGCTCAACAGTCCTATCAGGGTAGCGCCGCTGAGCAATGTAGAGCCCCTGCTTCGCTCCCTGGGCCATGATCCCGAACCGGTGTTTGCGGCCGTCGGCCTCGATTCGACATCGTTCCTGGACAGCGAGCACCGGATACCCTATGCCAAGGGAGCGCAACTGCTTGAGCACTGCGCCAGAACTACCGGGGAGGAGCGCTTCGGTCTCCTGTTAGGCCAGTTTTTTCTGCTGACGCATCTGGGGTTTCCCGGCCTGCTTGCCAGTAAGGCCGCCACTACCCGAGTCGCCCTGCACGATCTCGTTCATCACTTCGCCCAGCATGATCGGGGCGGGGTGGTAACGCTGTATACCTCATCGCGTTATACCACCCTGGGCTATGCAATTAACGTTCCGGAGGCTGCGGCTGCCGACCAGATCTACGACCTCTGCATTTTCATCTGCTGCGCATTGATGCGCATGTTCTGCGGCCCGGACTGGCAACCCGGCAGGGTTGAATTGTCACGTAACCCACCGGCCGATTCGCAGCCGTACAAGGCTTTCTTTCGCGCACCGGTGCTATTCAACAGCGTCCGAAATGCAGTGGTGTTCTCGAACAAATGGCTCGACTACCCGCTGGCAACCGCAGACGCCGGCCACCACGAAGAACTCGCGGTGCGCGCCAGGGCCCTGCATAAGGCCTTACCGGACAGTATCAGCCTGGAAGTGAGAACCGCTCTGTATAGCCGTCTGGCCAACGCTGCCTGCAATGCCGCCACCATCGCAAACCTGCTGGGCTTGCAGGAACGCACCCTGCACCGGCGATTGCAGTGCGAGGGCACCAGTTTCAGGGCGCTGCTGAATGAAACACGACGAATTTCAAGTTGCAACTACCTGAAAGGCACGAGCCTTCCGATCCACAGGATCGCCAGCGCGCTGGGCTATCGGAGTACAGGCGCATTCGATCACGCCTTCAAACGCTGGTTTGGCGCCAGTCCCAAACAGTGGCGGGATCGGATGCAGGAACCTGGCAGCGCCTTTACCCCGCCTCCGACAGCGCCAACACGGTGTTGAGCACACTGGCAAACGCGACAGGCTGGTCCAGCATCAGGTGATGCCGGGCATCGGGAATACCGATCATCGGTATATGCCCGCCACCCACCTCGCGGATATACCCGGCTGAATCGGCGTCGAACAATGCGCTCTCTTCCCCATAGACGATCACCACGCGGCCCGGCGCCTGGGCGATACGACCGGCCTGCGCCAGCAGGCGTTCATGCAAGTTTATCCTGCGCTCGAAAACGCTGGGGTGGAACTTCCAGCTCCAGCCACCGTCCACCTCCTTCAGGGAATGGAAGGCCATGTAATCAAACAAACAGGGTTCGTTCACCTTTTGCGGCGGCGATAATACAAAGCGGGCCTTGGCCGTTTCGTAGTCCGGGTAGACGCGATTGGGCCGCGTCGGGTCCTGCGACCCCGGTGGCCCACCGCCCTCTTTTACATGCGCCCGCAGACGCTCCGGTCGCAGCGTCAACAGGTCGCAGATAACGAGGCCGGCGAAGTGTTCCTGCCGCTGCTCCATCGCCAGTAAACCAATCCCGCCGCCGTAGGAATGCGCGATGATGGTCGGTTTGCGCCCGCGGTCGAACAGCCCGGTCCCGCTGGCGACATCCATGACTTCCTGCAGGCGAATCTCATCCGGGTATGCCTCCCGCGCGCCGGAATCGCCCATGCCGGAGAAATCGAAGGCCACCAGGTAGTAGTCCCTGGCCAGCAGCGGGGCGATAAAGGCGAAGCATCGCGCATGTGCCAGAAACCCGTGCAACAGCAACACCCCGGGATTGGCGGGGTCTCCCCAACTGAAGTAATGGATCGGGCAGCCGCCGGAGTCCAGCCAGCCCTCGCGGCGCGGCGTGGCCAGCGCTGCTTCAAACCAGGGCGGGGTACTCGCTGAATCGGCCGGAATTTCCAGTGCCAGGTCGGGGGGAGAGGCTACAACAGAATGCATAAACAGTAACTCGAACCGCGGAGCCTGCATTCTACACAATTTAACCGCGCCTGCGGCTCGCGCGAGACTTCAGCGCGCCGGCGCGTTCACCGGGGCCAGTGTGCCGTGCATAGCAAGGTCTGCGTCGATCGCCAGCCACGGCACACCCAGGTTTGCCAGCCATTCAAGGGCCTCTCCAGGCGGCTTCAGCATCGCAATGGTCGCCGCACTGCCCGCCACCAGGCACTGCCGCGCAAGAACGCTGACCGCGACCAGACCGCGCACCGGCCAGCCCGTGCGCGGATGCAGGATATGGCCATAGCGCGTGCCGTCGATCACCAGGCAGCGCTCGTAATCGCCGCTGCTCGCAAGACCGCCTTCCGGCAGCAGGACGCGGGCCACAGCCTGTTCCCTGGACACAGGATGACGAATGCCCACCGGCCATCCCGGCGCACCCGACGGGGCAGCGGTGGCAGCCATGTCGCCCGCGAGGTCCACCAGCGCAGCGGACACCCCGTGGCGGCGCAACTGCGCGGCGGCACTGTCGGCGGCATACTCCTTCACGCAACCGCCAAAATCCAGCTCCATACCGCGCCGGGGCAGATAGACGCTGTCGCGCTCCCATTGCACCTGCTCCCAGCCCACCAGTGGCAGCAGGGATTCGATGTCCCGTTGCTCGGGAGCGCGTGCGGACTTGAAATCCCAGGCGCGACGCAATACGCCTGAAGTGAGGTCGAACAGACCGCCACTTTCGCGCCACGCAGTATTGGCGTAATCCAGCAATCCCGCTGTTTCCGCATCGATGGACACCGGCGTGCCGGTGCCGGCTGAGCGATTGATTGCGCTCGTAAGGGAATCGGCTAGGTAGCGGCTGTATTTGAGCTCCAGGCGCCGCACCTCTGAAACCGCTGCGGCAATCGCAGTGTCGGCGGCGCCCCTCGTGGTCACTTCCAGGCGCAGACGGCAGGGGCCGCCCATGGCGATAAACTCATGTTCTACGTGTTCCACGATCGGGACCGGAGCTAGCGGAAAATATAGTCCAGACCAAACCCGTAACGCCAGAAGTCGACCAGGCCGGGCGATTCCTCCCCGCTGTAGATGCCCCAACTCTCATCCGTTTTATAGCGCTCCGCGTCAAAGTTGACAGACCAGTTGCCAAAATCATGCCGCAATCGCAACCCGTAGGAGAAGGCGCCGAATGCCGAAAGACGGTAATCATCGCTGAAATGCTCGTACCCCGGTTCTTCAATATTGTAAAAAAACTCCGCCTCCTGCTGGGTGTAGTACCGTATGAAGGGCGTCACCCTGAAATTCTGCGGCAGATTCTGCTCCCATGCGACATCGACAGTGTGTGACTCCACATCCCAGTCGTCATTGAAATACCGGTAATCCACGTGCAGGGCCGCGTTCGGCGCCTCGAAGAAGTGCCGGTACCCGGTACTGGCTGCCCACTCCTTGCGCTCATCCGGTCGGCGGTCATCGCCCTTGTAGGGATCGGTGAGAAAACCATCCCGGTAGGTATAACTGAGGCCAAAGCGCAGCAGGGCGCGTTTACTCACTATGCGAGTCACGCCCATCCAGACAGAATTGATATCTTTTCTGGCATTCAGCGTGTTGGTCGGGATAGAGCCCTGGGTCGGATCGATATTGTCATGCGAGGTGCTGACAGCCGCACTGTAGGTCGTCAACCCGTCCTCGCTGTTAAAGGCGCCGTCAACGGCGACAGCGTGCGAGGTGTAATCATCTTCGTCCGAGTATGTGTAGTTAATGCCCGCATTACCGCGATCGTAATAATAGCGCGTGGTTCCGCTGACCTCGGTGCGCGTGTCCTCAATGCTGGCGCCGCTCATGATGACTTTGGGGCTGCCGCTCGCGCTCTCCCCTACAAACCACGGCGATGCACCGCTCATATCCTCCCAGGCCACATCCAGCGCAACAGACCACTGGTCGGCAACGGGTGCGAGTAAATGAAACTGGGCCACGTCGATTTCATAGCGTTCGCTGCCGCCCCCAAAGGCTTTGCGAGCGAGGATATCGTCTTCGTCGTATTTGCTGTAGCGCATGCCGAGTTCGGTGAATTCCGGCGGCGCATCGGCCTGCGCGCACTGGTAGGCGGGCAGCAACAGAGCGCTGGACGTGAGCGCCAGCAAGGATGCATTGCGATCGTCTTTGGGGCGCGCCATCAGTTACACCCGCAGCCACCGCCAGAGGCCCCGGCACCGCCGGATGACGCCTCCTTGCTCGCATAGATCTGGTTGCGCAGCTGCGCCTCCGCGGCATTGGTCTGCCACTGCATCTCTTCTTTTGCGAGTATGCCACGCTCCCACGGTTGCACGGTCTCGCACCCGCAGAGCACCACGATCATCAACAGGCTCATCAAATATCTCAAGCTGATCACTCCCCTAGCAGTTCAACGATCGAGGCCCGCAGCGGCTCGCCATCACTTTTTCGAAAGCCCTGGTGTATCACGCGCACCACGCCGGCCCTGTCCACCAGATACCCGGTGGGCATCCCCATAACACCAAACGCCCGGGGAGTGACCCCGGCGGCATCGCGAACGACGGGATAGCTCACTGTTACATCGGCGAGAAACTGCCGTGCGTCAGACTCGTCTTCATCCAGATTGATGGCCAGCACCTCAAAGCCCTCGGGGCCCAACTCATCGCGAAGTTGCTGCAGTATCGGAAACGAGATACGGCAGGGTCCACACCACGATGCCCAGAAGTCGACGTAGACGACCTTCCCGCGCAGCGAATCGAGGCTCACCTGCGCTGCTGCGGACATGTCCGGCAGCTGCACGGGAGGCGCTGCCTGCCCCACGGTTACACCCGCTGCCTGCGCCCAGAGGGGCAGGCAGAAGCAAAGGCCCAGCAGCAGATTTCCCCGGTAAATGTTCAGCGCTCTACATCCAACTGCAGCAGCGTCCAGGTATTGTAACCGTGGTTGTGCAGGTGGTACTCCACCTTGCTGCCGGCAGGCGCGTCAAAATCGACGGGGATACGCACGTCGTAGATGTCCGCTTCTGCCGGTATCTTCACGTTCTGCTCCCATACTTTATGTCCGTCAACAGTGATCGCCACGTGGGCCTCGGCGGGCTGCTCAAACACCAGCGCGCCGTGCCACAACACCAGGTGAAGAATGTCGCCCCGCGCCACAGCCGCCTGGGCAGGTTGCGCGAGGGACAAATAGTTGCAGTACCCGGTCTCCACCTCGAGGGCGCCGTCCTCGTTGTACCAGCTGATGTCGGGACAATGTACCTCGACTGGACGGTGCGCCGCCAAACTGTCGTCGTTCGCAGATTGCATCGACCACGCGTTCACTGCGATCAAAGACTGCGACGGTGTGACAGGTTCATCAACCACCTCGATCCTGACGGTGTGCTCCACCCCCAGCGCGTGGTGGTCCGACCCACGCAAGCTGACGCGCAGCGTATGCAGGCCGGGCGCGATATCCTCGGGCAACTGGTAGAAATACTTCGCATCCCAGGCGGTAACATGCTCCGCCGCGTCATCATCCGTATCCAGGTAGATATGGTAGTGCCCTTCGTAGACGCCGCTGTGATCGCCGCTATGAATATCTTCGTGCTGCACTTCATCGTGACCGCTACCGTCCATGTGGGCACCCGGGTCATGCAGGCTGAAATTATTCAACAGCAACTCGATCGGCACCAGGTCACCGGCCGCGAAGCGCTGGCGGTATTTTGGCACATCGATATGCACACTCGCCGAATAGCTGTAATCCCTGCCCGGCAGGGGCCTGGTGATATACAGGTTGGTGAGGCACATTTCATCACCGGTGCCGTCACCCCAGTCCACATCGCGCGGCGGCAACTGCTGGCCGTCAACAATCACCTGGTTGCCGGCGGTATTGTCCCACGTGCACTCCAGCCTGAACTGGTCGCCCGGTTTCACCAGCACCTCTTGCTCCAGGGTATAACTGGACTGCCAGTTGAAATCCCAATCGCGAATATCAACGATCACCTGCTCGGTGCCGTCGGGCCTGATCAGCGTGGTACGCCCGGTCTTCCCGAGGTTGTGCATATGAATAAAGCCGTTGTGCAACACCCACTCATCGTCCCCGCCCACACCGGCGGGTCCACCAAACAATCTGCCGAGCGCAGACGTGGGCACAGTGAAACCATGGTAGACATCCTGATTGCCGGCGGGGATTTTCATCACCCCACCACGCACAAACGCCGGGTTGGTATACAGGAAACCGCTCGCGGGCCGCTCCACCGTGTCCACCGTAGAAATCTGGATGACCGACTGGTCCGGGGTGGGCTCGGCGACCAGGGTGTTGTAGTGAAACTGCACCACCAGCAATGAACCGGGCTCAATGCCCAGACCGGTGCCCTCCGGCAGTACCCGGTTGCCGGCTCCGGGCACCCAGCCGCCAATCTGGCGCGGTATCGGGGCTCCCCTGATGCCGCCCGATCCAAGGCAATACCAGCCGGGCCGGCCGTCCTCGCCGCCGGCATTTGCGTAGAAATGCGCATCCTCGGGGTCGACGATGTTGACGATGACGTGATGAACTTCCTGCACCTGGTCCGGGAGCACGTTCACCGCCCGCACATACGCCAGTTCATCCAGTGGCCAGGGCATCGCGAAACAGCGGTGATCATCGGGTCGCAGGGTCGGGGTATAGGGTTCGGGTATCGGCAGCTGCAGGTTGTAGTCGATCTTGTCGCTGCTTTCATCCTGCGGCGGCATGTAATCGGCAGGATCTCCCTCCGCCAGGTCGCCGGCCAGCCAGTTGCGCAGCACAAAGGAATCCTCGCCCGACAATGCACGCTCATGCAATAGCGGCGAATACCCCGTAGTGGGCGGCCACGGGGGCATCGTGCCGTTCTCCACTGCAAACAACGCGGCGGCCGCGACGGACTTCACTTTCTCATAGCTGTCCAGGGGAAAGGGCGCCACGCCACCGGCGACATGACAGGTGACGCAGTTTTTCTCGATAATGGCACGGGCGTCTTTGTGGTAGCTGAACCCACCAGCCAACTGTTTCAGCGGCGCATCCGACGGGTCGCCCTGCGGCGCGCCGGCCGCCAGCCACTGCAGCAGCAGCGCTGTTTCCGACGCCGTGGCGCCGACGAAGCCCAGCGGCGGCATTGTCCCCGCTTCGAGCACGTACTCCAGCGCAGAGCGCTTGGCGTAAACCTGCTGATACGTTACCAGCGGAAACGGCGCGGGACCGCCGTCGGTGTGGCAGGCGACACAGTAGCGTTGCAGCAGCGGCTGCGCGGCGCTGTACCAGGTGACAGGTGCGGGCTCTGCGGCCGATGCACTGGTGTCAACATTGTTCGCCGGCGACCCGGAACCGCCACCGCCGCCGCCACCGCAAGCCGTCATTGCCGCCGCGAGCAGCGACAGCACTATCAATTTCATATCTAGGACTGGTTTCATAGGGGGCTCTGCTGCTCTGGTGGCAGTACCTGTTTTCTTATTGGGTCAAAACTACCATGTTTTGCAGGGCTGAAAAACAGCAAACGCCACATGGCAGCGTTCCGCTTTGAATTTTCCGAGGTAAATCACTGCTCGGTAGTGTCCCAGTTTAAAAGTTGACTCTATCCACTGCTCTACCACTTCCAGTGCCTCCTGATTAGCGGCCTCACATCGCGTCGGCCACCTCCGCGCGGCGCACCAGCTGGATAAACTCCGCGCGATAGCCGAAGCGGTCGTCGCCGCGATTGGCGCTGGCCAGTTCGAGCGCATCGCGGTAGTCCCAGTCGACCAGGTATTTACCCCCGGTCAGCAGTTGCGCGAAACCGGCCACGGCGGTGGCAAAACGGGCTTCGCGCAGGAGTAGCGCGGTCGTGGTGACATCGGTCCCGATGGGCTGGCTGATCAGGCGCGAGCTGTCCTCGCCCGGCAGTTTGTAGCGCAGTTTCAGATAACCGTACTCATCGCCGCCACCGCTCGTCCCTGCCGACTCCTGGTACCGGGAGTCGGAATACACGCCGCTGTCGCTGCCGACCGGTGTGATCTCGTAGATGGCGGTGACACTGTGGCCGGCGCCGATGTCGCCCGCGTCGACCGCGTCGTTGTTGAAGTCCTCCTCTGCCAGCATACGTGTCTCGTAACCCAACAGGCGGTACTCGCTGACCGTGGCCGGGTTGAACTCGACCTGGATTTTCACGTCGGTGGCGATGGGGAACAGTGCGGACGTCGCCTCCTCGACCAGCACTTTTTGCGCCTCGCCGAAGGTGTCGATATACGCGGCAACGCCGTTGCCGTTCTGCGCCAGCGCCTGCATCAGGCTGTCGTGGTAGTTCCCCTGGCCGAAGCCGAGCACCGAGAGGAACACGCCGGAATCGCGCTTGCGCTCGACAAAGCCCGTCAGTTCCTCCGGGTTGTCGATGCCGACATTAAAATCGCCATCGGTCGCCAGGATGATGCGGTTGACGCCTTCCTCGATAAAACTCGACTCGGCCAGCCGGTAGGCGAGCTGGATGCCAGCCGCCCCGGCGGTGGAACCACCGGCCTGCAGTCGCTCCAGCGCGGACAGGATTTTTTGCCTGTCCTTCACCGGTGTCGGCTCCAGTACCGTGCCCGCGGCCCCGGCATAGACCACAATGGCCACGCTGTCGTCCGGACGCAGCCGTTCCAGCAGCAGGGCCATCGACTGTTTGACCAGCGGCAGCTTGTCCGGGCTGTTCATCGAGCCGGACACGTCGAGCAGGAACACCAGGTTGGAGCGCGGCTGCGCGCCCTGGACGTCGTAGCCCTGGATGCCGATGTGCACCAGCTTGTTACCGGCTTTCCAGGGTGAATCAAGCACCGTCACATGCGTGCTGAACGGCTGGCTGCGGTCCGTCGGCAGCGGGTAGTCGTAGGGGAAATAATTGACCATCTCCTCGAGCCGCACTGCCGCCTTTTGCGGTAATACGCCGCTGTTGAGTTGACGGCGCACAAAACTGTACGAGGCGGTATCGACATCGATGGAAAAGGTGGACACCGGCTCCGCGCTGACGCGCTTGACCGGATTGGCCACTGTCGCGTCGAAGCGGTCGCGGCCCTCCTGCTGGACGCGTGGCAGCGGGTCGATACCGCTCACCGCATGACTTGCGAGGCCTGATAGCACAGCGGAATCCGCCAGCTTTTCAGCCGCGGCACCGTCGTGCGACAGCGCGCTATCCATTTCGACGGCTGTGGGAAGCGGTGACGGCGCCGGCCGCAGTGCGGCGACATTGTCGCGCCCACCCGCAGGTAGCGCGCCTGCCCCGGCCGCGGGATCATAGTGCTCAGCAAGCGGCTCCGACGGCGTCAAGCGGGTACCGTTCTGCGGCAGTTGCAGCGCGATGAACACGCCGAGCACGAGTACGGCGGCACTGGCCATACCGCTGTAGAGCCAGCGCTGGGTGGTGGTATTGGCAGTTAGCATTTGCATGATGGTTCTCCCGAACGAATGAGGTTCGGGAGTGGGACGACCGGGCGCAGCGGATCCTTGGCTCGCGGCGCCGCTTTTTTTCTCCAGCTGCACCTCGTCGAACGCCCGCAGGGCTGCGGTGAGCGCCCGCTCGCGGGCGTCCTCGCCGGGTCTGTCATCGATAGTCCGGAGCAGGTTCTCCAGTTGCTTGTCGTCGTTCATGGATCAACTCCCGACTGGCCCTGGGCGCTCAGTCGCTTGCGAATTTCGTGCAGCCGCCAGGACACCGTCGACTCCCTGACCTGCAGAATCACCGCCGCCTCGGCGTGTGTCAGCCCCTCGCCGATCACCAGCGCCAGTACCTCGCGAAAGCCCTCACCCATCCTGTCGACCTGCGCGACCACCTGTTGCAGGTAGATCGCCGTTTCAGCGCTGTCGGCGGCCACGATATCCTCGAACTCAGCGCTCACCGCTGGCCGACGCGACTTGTGCATATCCCGGGCGGTATTGATCACCAGTCGATAGAGCCAACTGGAAAACGCGGATTCGAAGCGGAACTGTTCAAGCGACCGGGCCAGTTTGATGCAGGCCTGCTGGGTCACGTCCTCACCGTCCTGGCGATTGGCGCAGTAGCGGCAGGCGAAGCGGAACATGGAGGCGTAATGATCCTCCACCAGGCGCGCAAATGCGTCCCGATCGCCGCGCTGGGCGCGCCTGATGATCTCGTTCAACGCTGTGCTCATGACCTGCCGCTGGCCCGTTTTGTTGTTGGACGACGCCGGCGGCGGAATCCTTGGTGCCGGCGCGCGCATTTTTTGCGAGTATTGCCGGCGCATTGTACTATCCACTGCGCTGTCGCTGCGGAGCTCACACCATGTCCACTTCCTCGAAGACCTACGTCCAGCGGGTGTCACAGGACGTCATCCGGGAAATCATCGAGGGCAGCCTGTCCCTGGACGAGGACAAGTTGCTCGACCAGATGGACAGCCTGCACAGGCTGATGAAGTTCATCGCCAATCCGACCGTGGTGGGCGCCGAAAACATCCCGGAGCCCCCCGTATTGTACATTGGCAACCATTCCACCATGGCTTTCGACGTCGCCGTCGCCGCCCCCTGCCTCGCGCAGGCCAGCGGCCGGGTGGTGCGGGGCATGTCCGACGAGATCATGTACCGCTCGCCCCGGATACGCCAGTTTGTCATCTCGATGGGAGCGGTGATGGGCCACCCCCAGATCGGCGACGCGCTGTTCGAGGCGGGCAAGGACATCCTGCTGTTCCCGGGCGGCGCCTATGAGGCCAACAAGAACCTGGACCAGCGCTATACGCTGCAATGGAAGCAACGCACCGGCTTCGTGCGCATGGCCGCCAAACGCGGGGTGCCCATCGTCCCCGTGGGCATTGTCGGGCCCGACGAGTGGTTCGGGCGCTACATGGACAGGGACGAGGTGGCCAACTCCTGGCTCGGCACCCTGATGCGCCGCGCCGGCGCCAGCGAAGAGTTCATGCAGTCCGACCAGTGCCCGCCCATACCCCGGGGCATTTTCGGCAGTCTGCTGCCGCGCCCGCAGCGGGCCTATATCTGCATCGGCAAGCCGATCAGCACCAAACGGTTCGAGGGCAGGAGCATCAGCAAGAAGAGCCAGGAACGGGTGCGGGACATCACCAGGGAAAGGCTGGAGGACTGCATCGCCAGAATGCTGCTGCTGCAATCCCAGGATCGCGATCGTGTGGGCGTACTGCGACGGTTTTTGTCTTTCTATTGAGACAGGCACAGCGGCCCGGAGGACGCTTGCCTGAAGCGAAATACGGTACGCGCCGATGAAACCGACGCAACGCGGCCCGGACAGGGTGTTTACAAAACAAAGTTATCCACTTTCGAATTGCTTGCCCTGACGGCACGCTGCGGTCAGAATAGGCCGCTAAACGAGTGGCCCCGTCAACGACACCGAGCGAACCGAGCCATGAAGACGACACTGGCGGCAATCATACTCTACCTGGCATCCGCGGGACTCGCCTGGGCAACGACCGTGCCGGCCATGCAGGGCATGGCGGTGCACTACAGCGACAGGCTGCAGGGCAAGCCGACGGCGAGCGGCGATGTGTTCGACCAGCAGGCGCTGACGGCGGCGTATAAACACCTGCCGTTCGGCAGCAAGGTAAAAGTTACGAACCTCGAGAACGGCAACAGCGTCATCGTCACGGTCAACGACCGCATGGCGAGCCGCAACAGCAACCTTATCGATGTTACCCGCAGGGCGGCGCGGGAACTCGATTTTGAAAAATACGGAAAGGCGCAGGTCCTCGTTGAGTATATTCCCTGATACAGAAACCCCACGCCCGCTGTCCCGCAAAAAAGCCCCTGAACAACGACAAACACTTGCCCCCGGGAAACGCAGAATGCGGACACACATGATCGGCCTGAAACAACTGGCCGGCGCGCTGGCACTGGCCTCGGCGCACGCAGCCTTCGCCGCGATACCGGCAACGCCGGTGATGACGCTGTACCAGTTCAACGGCGACCTCGACGTGCCCTACTACGATACGCAACGCTTCCAGTCCGGCGGCGCGACCCCGGCCGGCACCCTGGCGCAGGGCACCACGCTGATTCCCTGCCTGGTGCTGCAGGGCGGCCGCCCGCTGACCGATGCCAGCGGTACGCCGTATGTCGGCTTTGAGGTGGTGAACGATCCGCGCACGGCCACAACGGCTGCGACAGCGCGCGTCCGCGAGGCGATTGCGCAGCGCAAGTCTCTCACCGCGAGCAACCACCACTGCGAAGCGGGCCAGCCGTTCGTGATCAATGTGCGCATGTTGTACGCAATGGAGAAAGTGCCGTTCTTCGATCCGCCGCGATCCTCCGCGGCGTCGACGCCGGCGGAACCTTCCGGCGCCGAGCCCGCACAGGGTCGCCCGGACGCGATCGTGCGCGCCTTCCACAACAGCACGCAGTGCGCGCAGGCCAATCACAATCTGACTTCCAGGCGAGGCTCACTGCTGTCAGCCTGGCGCGACTTTGAACAGGCCAACCCCGGAAACTGGGCACAGGATGACCTGACGCGGGCCCGCCACCTCGACCTGACCATGCGCACGGCCCTGTTCGAGGGACACCTCGATCGCGGTTGCAGCGCCTATGGCGCCTGTGAACGCAATATCATCGCGCTGACCATCCGCAACCGCGCGCTGGAGCGCTGTTTCGACCGCGAGGGCTGCACGGCCAAGGGGGATTTCGCCGGCGTCGCCAGCAAAGTGTCGCAGTACAATATCTGGGATGAGTACCTCACGCAGATTTCCGGGCTCACCGCCTGCTTCCTGCGCGACGACCTCGCGACACTGCCCTACTACGCCAAACTGCGGGCGATGTACACCCAGAATGCCAGCGACGTACAGCGCATCCTGTTCGGCACTGACGAGGACCTGCAGGCACTGTTTCCGGGCACGCCGCTGCCGGAGCTCGACCGCACCGCGCATTACTACCACGCGCCGGCAATGGGCAAATGCTTCCCCGGACACCCCCGCGTCGAATACATGTCGGGTGCCGTTGCACGCAAGGGCGACGACTTCGCGCTGATCGCCAACACGCGCATACAGGTGGATGACAAGGTCGACGGCGATTACCGGTTCCGCAGCGTAGTGCTGCGCGAGGAGGACGAGCGCGACACGATCGAGTACCGGGATGACTTCCCCGGCTTCCTGGTCGATGGCCGTAAAGTGTCGCTCGAAACGACCACCGGCTGTTCACCCTACGGCATTCCGGCCGGCTGCCCGGCGGATGCGGTCGGCCGCTACCGCAAAACCCCGTTCTGGCTGGATGCCGGCAGGCCGCTGGGGCTGACCTGCTCCATCGCGCAGCGCGGCGAGTCCTGTGACGGGCCGGTGGCGTCAGTCACGGTGCAGGTCGGCGGGACCTGCGATACGCAGATGCGGCCCGTCTCCGGGGTGCACTGACGGGAGCGGCGATAACCGTCGCTTGCCGGGTGCGCTGTCTCCAGGCTACAGCGTCAGCCGCACACCCAGCGTGTACATTCTGCCCACGGAAAAACTGTGCTCCATCGCAATGCCGTCAAAGTCGTCGACATAGGGCGGGTTCTCATCGGTGATGTTATCCACATTCAGGGTAAGCTGTGCGCTCTCCAGCATCGACAGCGATGTCACCGGCAGGTCGTAGCTGAAGAACAGGTTGGTCACGGTAAAGGAGTCGACGCCGAGGTCACCGTCGTCGTAGCCGTCCTTGTAGTACGTCGTCAGCACAGCGGCGTAGCGGTCGTAATAGGCGCCCAGCGTGGCGTAGGTATTGATCCGGTTGAATGTGCCCTCGTCCAGCTCGTTGACAGTCTCGCCCCCTTCCACCGGGGTGACTTCACGGTTGAGGACATAGTTGCCCGCCACCTGGCCGACCAGCATCACGTTGCCGACATTCCACGCCTTGCTCACGTTGTAGTCGATACCCGAGGTTTCTATCCGCCCGAGATTGACGCGACGCGCGCTGGTTATCATGTACGGGGCATCCCCGCGCGCGTACAAATCCTCGACCGAAATAAACCCGTCCGGCCGCAGCCCCGCGAGCCATTCCTGCGCTTCCTCCAGCGTGGGATTGATAATGTACTCGTCGTCCAGGGCGGGAACATCGAAGTAATACGGCTCGAAGAAGGGGTTGACCACGATCGCGTTCTGGTAATCGACGTTGTAGTAGGTCGCGCTCGCCTTGAAGTTCTGCAGGTACTCCGGCTCCCAATCGAAGCCGAGTGCCCAGGTGTCGGCCTCCTCCGGCTCCAGGCCGTCGCTGCCGCCGGCGATGAGTATGGTCGGGCGCAGGATATCCAGCGGGCTCGAGTCGTCTTCGCGGAACGGGCTGATCGGCAGGAACTGCGCCCGCGCGTCCACGGAGCCGGCGGTATCGGCCAGGCTGGGCGCCTGGAACGACGTGCCCCAGTTGCCGCGAATATTCAGCTCCTCGATCGGCATCCAGCTGAACCCCACTTTGGGATTGGTCGTGCTGCCCAGGTCATTGTAATCGTCGTAGCGGCCGCTGAGCGACAGGTCGACGCTGCCCACGGGCGAAGACGGCCCCACGACCGGGAGGAAAACCTCGGCAAAAATTGACTGGATATCACGGCTGTTGTTGGTGGTTACCGTGACGGGGTTGCTGATGGGTGTCGCATTACCCTGCGTGACCTTGTGCTCCTGGGACATGTACTCCACCCCGACGGCCAGCCTGAGCTCCCCTGCGGGGAGCTCGTAGATGCTGCCGTCGACGATACTGCGAATCTGCAGTATGTCCTGGTTGCTGTCCCCGATGGCGCCGGCGTAGTCCGACACCCGATCCAGCACCGCCCTGCTGGTGGCGCTCACGTCATACGGGTTGATGGCGGCATCCGGCGAACCGGCGGCCAGCGCCTCGGCTTCATAGGTCCGGTCGATGCCCCGCGTCAGCGCCGAATTGTCCGAGGCGCCATAGTTCACAGTGAGGGTACCCTGCCAGTCGTCCCACAGTGCGACCGTGAGTTCGGGAATCACATTGTAGGACTTGTAGTCACCGCTGTTGTGCGCCGCGCCGCCCAGCGCCTGATCGTAGCTGAAGAATACATCCTGCCGTCTCTCATTGCCGATGGGCGTAAAAAAGGGATTGTCGGCCGTTATGGTGCCGCTGCCGGACACCCCGGTGGACGTGCCGCCGGTGTTGCCGGAAAAATCCACATCGCGCTTCGAATAATACGCGGTAAGGCCCAGGTTGATCGTTTCGGTAACATCCTGGTTCAGCGAGGTGAACACGGTACGCCGCTCCTGCGCGGGCAGCGTGGATATGATGTCGGTCATGTCACACAAATTCTCGCCCGGCTGCAGTGTCTGCATTTTGTAGGAGACGCCGCCCACCGAGATGTTGCCCGGCGTGCAGGTATTCACCCGGTAATCATCGCCCCCGCGCGCGGTGTGATCCCCGTTGATCCAGCCGCGATCGCCGCCGAGCAACTCGTCGTTCTTGGTCCAGTAGGCGGACAGGTAGCCGTTCCCCCCCTTCCAGCTCGTACCGGCTGTCAGGCTGGCCTCCTTGTTGTCATAGTCATCCGCGGAGCCGTACTTGCCGGTGAGTTCCACCCCCTCGAATTCACGCCGGGTCACAAAATTGATGACGCCGCCCACCGCATCGGAGCCGTACAGCGCGGACGCGCCGTCGGGAATGACATCGACCCGCTGCAGCACGGAGGGGGGAATGACCGACGGATCCGGCGATACCTGCTGGAACCCGGCACCCGGCAAGCGCATACTGTCGAGCAACACCAGCGTCGTGGAGGCGCCGGAAGCGCCGAGATCGCGAATGTTCGGCCGGTTGGTCGGCGCGCCGAGATCGGTCGTCGGTACCGGTATCGTGGCAAAATAGTTGGTCACCTGCGGCACGCGCGCCAGCAGGTCATTGGTCGAAGTGACACCCATAATTTCTATCGCCTCGCGGTCCATTTCCACGACATTGGTGCCGGTTGGTGCGATACCCCGAATCATCGTACCGGTAGACGCGGTGACGACGATTTCCTCCAGTCGTTCGGTCGCAAGGTCGCTGTTGTCCGCGACCTGTTGAGATTGGGACGCTTCCTGTTGGGCGGCATTCGATTGGGCCACACCCGGCTGGGCCGCACCCGGCTGCGCGAAAGCGGGTTGCGCGAGTGCCAGCAGGCACAATCCCCGGACCGTGAGCGAGTCATTGAAAGCGAATCGTTGCGTAATTCTGGTCATAAATGGATTCTCTGTGTGTACTCTCGGTTAATCGATAGCGTTGCCGTCGGTCATGCGGGATTCGGGTAACGCATTTACGGGTTGAAGCGATTCTGTAGCACTGTCGGCGATCGTTGAAATCGTCACAGGCCCGCGCAGGCCGACCTCGCCAAGCTGATCGCGAAACTGCTCCAGTTCCGCGTCCATCAGCCCCTGCGAGGCCACCAGGGAATTTCGCAGCGGCGGCTCCACGCGTACGATCACCTGGTTCGCGCCGGGCCGAATCTGCGCGGAGACATCAAAGATAAACGGGTCGAAGGATTGCGGTGCAAACTGCTCGCCGTTGAGTTCCAGGCGCGCGATGCCGGACACAGCACCGAGGTCGAGCAGTACGCGAGCGGGCCGGGGGTATTCCGGCATACTGAATTCACTGTTGTAGACCAGTTCCGCCCGCGCGCCGTCGGCGTAAGGCACCTGCCTGACCAGATCAAACGGCGGCGCGACCGCACGACGGGTTGATCCTGCCGTCATGGTCCAGTCGCCATCCAGTACCAGTGTGGTCTTAGCATGTCGCAGCGTAACTGACAGCGGCGCGGCGCTGGTTGCGATGGCTTGCTCGGTGAACAACAGAAACCGCGACTCCAGCGCGCCCAGCGACACTTCGAATGTCCCGGCGGCTGTCGGTTGCGCCGGCCATACGGCGCCGGAGGCGGCGTCGAACCAGTAGGCGTAGGGCGCCGCTGTTCCGGCTTCCGCCAGCAGCGTGCCGGACGCTTGCTCTACCGAGCGATTGACCAGCAGGTGCGACATGCCGCCGCCCTCACCGGTGCGCGATACGCGCCGGATAGCGGGCGAGCCGGTCAGCGCCAGGGCCGGCTGTATTCGCGCGGCAAGCTGCGCGGCATCCCGGCTGGTGCGACCGCGCGCCAGCGCGCGCACGCGTTGCGCGACAGCTTCGTCAGCGCGCACATGGTCAAGCAGACCCGGCTGTCTGGCGGGGAGTTTCCCGAGGAAATGGATATCCAGCGCGCTCCCGGACAGGGATTCGAGCGCGGCGACCGCGCTCAACGGTATGGATTCCACATCGGCCAGCAGCAGCGCCCGGACATCGCCAGGGTCTACCATCCCGGACGCCAGTGCGTGGCCGTTCACCCAACTCCAGGTGATGCCGCGGGCATCCAGCATCCGCAGCGTGGGGATAAGCCGCTCGAGCCACGCCAGGCGCGGGTCCTTCGCGGCCGGCAAAAAACTTGCCAGTGGAATCTCGATGTCGCCGTCGCCGACCAGCGGTGGATCGCCCGGCAACAGGCCGGCGAACAGCAGCGCATCGCCGGCCAGTTCGGAGTACTCCACCGACTTGGGAAAACCCAGGTAGGGGTAGTACACCAGCACATCGACACTGGGCTCGCCGGACTGCAGGATGTTCTGGCTGCGGGCCATGTAGCTGTTCAGTTCCGGCAGTGCGGCCCAGGTGGGCGAGCCGGGGCCGTAGTTGTCCGCGAAGCCGCTGGGGTTGCCCGGGCCCATGAAGGGATACCAGCCCAGCCAGCCGAATGTATCCGCGTAGGCCTGTGCATCGGTGGTATAAGTGATGCCGTGATAGATCACCTGGTTGACGCCAGCGAGAAACAACAGGTCGGCACCGGCTTTGATATGCCGCGGCGTCACCGCATAGGCGCGCTTTGCCCAGACAAACGACTCGGCGCTGACCAGCGGGCGCCGGTACAGCAAACCGGCAGCGCCCGCGAGCTTCATCGTGTACTCGGAGCTGTTGCCCCAGAGGTGTTCCGTCTCAGGGATGTGATTGGCACCCAGTGCGCGAATGGTGTCCAGTTCAAACCCGTAGGTCTGCCCCCGGGACAACAGGCGATGCGCCTGCGCCCAGTCGGCCGAAGTTTCGACGAATCGCTCGATGATCAGGTCCGACAGCGTGAGCTGGTAGTCGTAGCGCACCCGCTCGTCAGTCTGGTCCAGCTGGAAACTCGGCGCCGCATGGGCGCCCCCGACATCGCGGATAAAGAAATTGTCCTTCGCATCGACGTAGACGGCCGGCAGGTGCGGCGTCAGGTCATAGCCGCGCCGGTCCGCGAAGGCCTGCATGATGTCCCTGGCGGCGAGCCGGTCCAGCTTGAACTCCAGGCTGTCATTGAAGAAGCCCTGGAACGCGCCGCCGTAGTACGGAGCGAGACCGCTGCGATCGCCATAGGCGAAGTCGTAGTGGGCGCGCATCCGGTCGGCATCGAGATGATCGATGACATAACCCGGGCGCTCGGCGGCGACCAGCGTCGGGGCTTCGCCGGAGGGCATCAGGTAGCTGGCGATGATTACCCAGTCCCCGGCGGGCGGCTGCCAGCGCAATTCACCCTCGACCACGCTGTCGGTCAGCACCTGCAGGGAGTCGGGGTCCAGTTCCAGCGTGTCGGTGGCGTCCAGCGGGTTGGCCGAGCGTTTCCCGCCGGTCACCCTGGCGGCCAGCACCGCCACGAGTTCACGTTCCTCGACCGCGAAATCGCTGAGCTCCATGTCGATGAAATGCTCGGCCAGCGCCATCAGGTAGTCGTTGACCCCGGGCGTCGGCACCGGCAGTTCCAGTCGCAGGGGGCCGCCCCCGGTCACCCGGGCTTCGGCAGAGCGCAAGGTCCACAACCCGTCCTCCAGCGCCACCTCGGGGCCGCCCGCCGGCCAGCCGCTCAGGTGATTGAGATACACCTCAACACCCAGGTCACCGGCACAGCGCATCACGCCAGCCAGCGTCGACCGGAAGTTCTCGTCACCAAAACTGTTTATCCGCCGCCGGGTCGCCGCATCCTCGATCTCTTGCAGGCCCGCGTTGAACGCCTGGATCTCCACCCCGCCAAAGCCCACCGCACTCAGGTCGGACAGTTGCGCACAGGCCGCCTGCTCGGTCACATCGCCACCGGGCCACCACCAGCGCGTCCAGGGTCGCGCGGTATCGGGCGGCTGCGCGAGGTGGCGGAGATCAAGGTGGCCACCGGTACGGGCGGGATCTTTTTCAGTTTGCAGTTCGGGTGACGCTTCGCGGAACGACTCGATCCCAACAGACGCGGACTCGCGATCCGCAGAATGCAGGTGCGAGTCCAGGTCATAGACGAGCCATGCGGCCAATGCGACAACCAGCATCACGCAGACCGCCAGGGCATAACCTGCTATGCGCAACCAGCGCAATGGGGACTTCCACATACTTACCGCACTGCCTCTCTTATTGTCAGTTGTGTGGCCACGTGTTTTTCATTATCCGATTGGATAATTTTATAAAATGCATCATACTGAGTCACCGTGCAATGCGCAACAGCAGTGAGCTCCGGGTAATGCCGCAGTTTGTAGTTTGGTGCAAATCGAGAGCCTGACAGGCAGAGTGACGGTCGGGACCGTGTGGCGACAGGACGTCGCCACTCGAGCCTGCACATGGATGTGCGTTTTTTGGCGTGTCCCGACCGCCACTCTGCCTGTCAGGCTCGTGCAGTCAAATTTCAAACTGAGGCGCTACCGAGCACCGCCACTACTGGCATGCTGTGGTCGCCAAAACGATGAGGGAAGACATGCCGGGAACGATAGTAATTAGCAATGGCCCGACGCGGATCCCGCGGGTTGCGGACAAGCCCCTGTGGGCGCTCACCTGCGCCACCCTGTTGTGCGCATGCCTGTCTGTTACCGCTGTAGCGTCGACTGGCGATGCCATTCCGCTCTGGCCCCAGGGCGCGCCGGGAAGTGAAAACTGGCAGCAGGTGGAGGTCGAAACCGACGACCTGATACCGCATCGGGTAGTGCGCAATGTGGTGGCGCCCACCCTGCAGCCCTTTCTCGCCGACCCGGGCGAGAACACGGGCATCGCGGTCATCGTCGCACCGGGAGGTGGCTTCAAGTTCCTCTCGATCGACACGGAAGGCACCCAGGTCGCCGAGTGGTTGCGTCAGCGCGGGATCAATGCCTTCCTGCTCAAGTATCGACTCGACGAGACCGCCGCGAACGCCACGCTGTTCAAGTTCCAGGTCGGCTGGATGATGTTCAACGCCTGGCTGGCGGGCGACGATGACTATCCCCGGATCGTGCCCTCCCCGGTCCGACCACTGGCTATCGCGGACGCGCTGCAAGCCATCGCCTATGTCAGGGAACATGCCGACCAGTGGGGCATCCGCCCGGATGCGATAGGGATTATCGGCTTCTCCGCCGGCGGTGCGGTCGCCACGGGCGCGGCGGTCAACGGCAGCGGTATCCAGCGCCCCGATTTCGTCGCTTCTATTTATGGCGTACCCGACGAAGGTGATGTGCCCGGGAATGCCCCGCCACTCTACATTGCGGCCACCGCGGACGATCCGCTGATCCCGATGGCGCTGGGCGAACAGCTCAACGCCCGCTGGTTGGACGCGGGCTACAACAGTACTCTGGTGCGCTACCCGGACGGCGGGCACGGTTTTGGCATGGAACAGAAAGGCACCTCGACCGACAACTGGATCGAGGCTTTTCACCGCTGGCTGCTTGCGACCGCGATCGACTAGCCGCCAGACTGTGAACGCCACCACTGATTCTGTATAAACCGACGCCGGACCAAGGACATGACCGACAACAAACCAGCAAAAACCGCCGGCCCGCGTGCTGCGCAGACGCGGGAGACCCGCAACAGGATTCTGGATGCCGCCTTGCGGGAGTTTTCCGAAAAGGGATTTGCCGGCGCGAGCGTGCGCACTATTTCCGCGACGGCTGGGGTCAATCACGGTCTCATCAAATACCATTTTGAAAACAAGGATAAACTGTGGAAAGCGGCCGTCGACTTTCTGTTCGAACGCCTTGGTGACCAGATGATCGAGCCCGATGGCGACAGGCACAAGCCGAGAGCCGAACGCGTACGCTTGTGGATTCATCGCTATGTCCGCTACTGCGCCGAGCATCCCGAGCACGCGCGCATCATGATCCAGGAATCTATCAGGGATTCAGACAGGCTGAAATGGGCGACCGTCAACCATATTGGTCCTGGGCACGCGGTGTTGCTGCGCAGTCTGCCGGTAACCCTGGACATGGAGCGCTTTCCCCGGATCGATATCCCGACACTGATCTACATGATCAACGCCGCCACCCAGGCCCCATTCACCCTGGCCGCCGAGATCAGGCAGTTGTACGGCACACAAGTGCACCAGCACGATTTCGTGGAGCGCTACGCGGACGGTATCTTCGACCTGTTCTTTCGTCCCTATCTCAATGCCACTGAGCAATAGGCTGAGGCGGCCCGGCTACATCCTGCTGGTGCTGGCCGTGCTGGCCGGCACCGGATACCTGCTGCGTGCGCAACTGCTGCGCAGCCTGCTGGATCTGCCGCCCTTCGAGACGCAATTGCAGTCGCGGACCACGCAGATGCTGCCGATGCGCGACGCCACCGCGCTCGCTACCCGGGTCTACCTGCCTGCCGGTGCCGGCCCCTGGCCCACTGTCCTGATTCGCGATCCGTACGCTTATTACAGCGTAATCTGCAGCCTCTTCGCCCGCTATGGCTATGCCTGCGTACACCAGGATGTGCGCGGCAGGTTCGATTCCGGGGGCGAATGGTACCCGGTCGTTCACGAAAGAGACGACGGGCAGGACACGCTGCAATGGCTGGTTCGACAGCCCTGGCAGGATGGCAACATAGCGACCTTTGGCAGTTCTTATGTCGGTCTCGTACAGTGGGCGATGATTGACACGATGCCGCCCGAGGTAAAGACGGTCATCGCAGACGCCTCACACGGCGACTGGTACCAGATCGCCTACCGCAACGGCCATTTCATTCACGGCATTGTCACGCACTGGGCCCGGGGACTGGAGGAGGACGCCGCCTCGATGGAGGAGATCGCAGCGCAACACCCGATGGTGGACAGTGCCGCGCGCTTCCTGCACGAGGGCAGGCAGTGGTTCCTGGATTACATCGGCCATCCCGACAAGCGGGGCGCCTACTGGAATGCCATGCCGTATACCGCGATACGCGCGGCACACCGGTCCGCGTCGATGCCGGTACTCATGAGCGGCGCCTGGCACGACTTTTTTCTCGAGCAGCAATTCACGGTCTTCGAGGAACTGCCGACACGCGGCGCGAGTCTGTTTTACATACGCAACGGCACCCATGCCGGTTCGCCCGACGCGAGCGGCGCGGCGTTGATCGGCGCCTGGCTTCGCCTCTCCCTGCAGTGGCTCGACAGGCACCTGCGGGGGGAGTCCAACAGTGCCGATCTTCCGAACTCCGGCTACCTGCTGCAGGACAACCCGGACGGCACTCGCGCGCACCACGCGAACTGGCCTGCAGCCGCAAGCGTGAGCCGACTTTATCTGGACAATCTGCAGGATGCGGCACGATGCGATGGCGGCCGCCTCTCGGAACGGCCGGCGCCACCCCAAGCGCCAGTGGCATACCGCTATGACCCCGCCCATCCAACGCCGTCGCGCGGGGGCTCCTACCAGTTCGGTACGGGCGTACTGGACCAGGGATCTGATCTGTGTGGACGCGCGGATGTGCTGTCCTTCGCATCAGGGGTATTCGACGGGGGCCTCACACTGCTGGGATCAGTCAGGGTTGATCTCACGGTCGCCTCGGATGCGCACGACAGCGCGTTTACCGTTAAAATCCAGGAAAAGCTCGCGGACGGACGCGTGTTGAACATCAGGGAGGACATCACGTCGCTGCGCCACGCCAGCGCATCGGCGACGGAACCCCTCCGACGCAAGGCAGCAATCGCACTGCGCTTCGATATGCCACCCATTCAATGGCATATACGTCCCGGCTCCAGCCTGCGACTGGATATTTCTTCCTCAAACTACCCCGTGTTCAATGCACACCCCAATGCGGATACGCCCTGGTCGGAAACCGTCCCGGCGATCATTGCCAGGCAACAACTGTTCGGGGGGACGATCCATCTGCCGACAAGGCCCTACGCCGCTACTCGAGAGGATAACTGAAACCGGCCAGTTGCTCCGACAGGGACCACAGTCGCCGGCACCCCGCCTCGTCGCTGGCCCAGCGCTTGCAGCCCACTTGCACCGGCGGCCCCCGCATCTCACCCCTGTGGCCCGGCCCGATATACTCGGCGCCGCGCAAATCCTCGTCCAGGGCGGCGCGCAGCGTCGGCAGAGCGCCCTGGGAAGCGGACTGGCTGATCAGCGGCGAGAACACAGGGGCGAGTATATTTACCGGAAACGGCAGGTTGCGACCCAGTTCGGTGGCGGAAATACCCGGATGTGCGGCCAGCGACAGGGTTTCGCTGGCGGCAGCCGAAAACCGGCGCTGCAGTTCGAAGGCGAACATCAGGCAGGCGGTCTTGCTCTGCCCGTAGGCTTTGCGACGATCATAGCCCTGCTCGAAATTGACATCGTCGAAGCGCACCGGGCTCCAGCGGTGAGCGATACTGCTGAGGGTGACCACGCGCGCGCCCGGCGTGCGCGCGAGTTCCTCCCACAGTAAACCCGTAAGCAGGAAGTGCCCGAGATAGTTGGTCGCGAACTGGTTTTCCACGCCGTCTTCACTGAGCTGGAAGGGTGGCATCATGATACCGGCGTTATTGATCAACAGGTCACAGCGGGTATTGGCGCTTTTGAATTCGCCGGCGAACTTATGCACACTCGCCAGGCTGCTGGTGTCGATTTGCAGGCACTCCACGGATGCCCCGGGATACTGCCGAAGAATCTGTTGGCGGGCGGCATCCGCCTTTGCCATGTTGCGGCAGGCCAGCACGACGTCTGCGCCCAGGCCCGCGAGGGCCAGCGCAGTTTCATAGCCGAGACCGACGTTGGCGCCGGTAACCACCGCCAGCCGGCCCGTCTGATCCGCTGCCTGCCCGAGCTTCCAGTATCTGGACACAACCACCTCTTGGTTAAAAGGTAAACAATCCGGCGCGGTGACCCCTGTCACACCGCAGGGGTATACAGCTACTCCAGCACGCCATCCCAGCCGTCCACCAGGCAAGGTCCGGGACCGCAGACATTGATGATCGTGTTCTCCGGTGACATGAAAGCCGATATCTGCGCCATTGCGCCCGGGTCGCGTCGCGGCCGTTCATGGGGGTCGTTACCGGTGCGCGGCGGCAGGTTGACGATCGGCGGCACATGAGTGCCGGTGTCGTCCCACACGTCGTTGGGGCCAGGACCGCCATCGAAATAAATCAACGCGGACCCCATGTGCGGGTAGGTGCTGATCGCCATCTGCTCCACGTGCGGATTGATATCGTGGTGCCGCCCCTCGACCAGGGCGGGCTGGTGCAGCGGTATCTTGAACGTACGCGCCATGATCTCGGCACTGGTGTGCGTCACCTGGTGATCGCCAAACGCAACCTGCAGCAACACATTCTTCGCGGGTGTATTGGGCAGCGGATCGGACACCAGGTGATTCGCGTACCCGTTGTTCTCGCCCCGGTCCCACAACATCTGGTAAAGCGAGAGCAATATCGTCTGGTCGAGAATATCCGGGAAAGCGGGCTTCATGAACGTCGCATAGAGGTCGAAATCGACACTGCGCCGCAGCAGCAGGGAATAATTCATCCCGGGAACACCGAGTACGCCGCTGTGAATATTGGGGGCCGTCGCCACCAGCGCGCCACCCAGTATGCCACCCTCGCTATTGCCGTAGTAATAGACCCGGGAGCCGTCGTAGACACTCTCGCCATCTACCTGGAACGCGTCGTGGGTAGAGAAGCCACTCGGATGGCGCAGCAGCTCCGCGAGGTACATCCAGCCGATGAATCCCTGCTGGGTGCGGTCAGGCAGTGACGCAAACACGCCCGTGCCCTGCAGAATTGAAATCGCATTACCGACATCGCTTTCCGCCATGCCGATAAAATCCATCGCGCAGTTCATCAGGTTGTGGACATTGGACAGCGTACCCTGATGGGCGCCGTTGGTGGACTGGTCCCGGGAGCCCAGCAGGCCGTGGCCATACAAATAGACCCGGGTGGTACCCGCGGCTGGGCCCGTCATATTATCCAGGGACTGATTGCTGATGTTGCAGATAAACGGCTGCACCGTGGTGTTGTCGCCATTCATGCGGTCCGGCAGCGAGTCGCCGTCATCCTCGTAAAACAGTGACGAGCCGGGACCGGCATCGTCGCTGTTCATGAAATTGGGGATGGTAATGGTACCGCGGATCCTGCGCCCCCAATTGGGGTCTGTCATGCTCAGGTCTTCAACGCTGTCGATGGTGAATTCCGGCGCGCCTCCCGCCAGGGCAGCAAACGCCGTATCGCGCATGTGCAGGATGCGCTCACTCAGGCTGCGCGTGGAAGACACGGTAAAGTCCCAGGCCAGATACAGGTCATCGCGTGCGATACCGGCGTCGGCGAGTGCCGAGAAAATGTCTTCCATCGCCGGACGACGCGCCTCGGCCGCGTCGCTGTCGGTGGTAATGTCATCGCGGTAGGCGCGGAACAGTTCCGACGGCGCAATGGTCTCGCCCGCCGCATTCTTCATATTGCGCAGCGCAACGATATAGCGCTGCCCCTCCTGCAGGTTTTTGGCCACGCGAATGAGCAGGCTCATTTCATCGGTTTCCACAGCGTTGGCATCGAGTTCGCTCCAGATCAGCTGTCGCTCACCACTGGTCGCGTTAACCACGACAATAGGACTGTTCTCCTGGCGGCTGTCGGACAAATCGATCAGGCGCGGCGCGCCCGTCATCTCCATGTCCAGGCCTGGCACCTGCGTGATCATCACCGTACCCGGGGAAAATCCGTCGTTGCGATTCCACTCGGCGGGATCGACTACAACGCCCGATTTGTTCACAGGCATCGCTTCCGGCTGAAAGTGAACCAGCAGGCCATTATCGGTGGTGTCGCTTTCGCGCGTGAAGAAATTGCTGGGGAATGGGAGCAGGCACTTCGCGGTATCCAGCAAGTCGCAAAATGCAGCGTCGCTGTCGTCTATGGCGATGACCTCACCGGGATCGACCGGATCTACCGGGTCCACCGGGTCGACGGGGTCCACCGGATCAACCGGTGTCATTGGCGCCGCAGCGTTGTTGTTGTTCCCACCGTTGCTGCAGGCGGCCAGTGCAGCCACCAGTGCAAACAACAACATGATACTCTTCGTGCGTGAAATGACTGACACAGCGATGCTCTCCTGGCTAATAATTATTCCGGGAAGCATAGAAGATATGATTTTCAATGTCTATTACGCGGCCGTGCTCGCGCCCGTCGCAGGCGGATTACACGACAAGTTGGCAAACAACAGGGGAAACCAGCGGCCCCGCGAGGCCTTATTCGCGCGTGGGGTCCACCACCCGGCGGATCGGCTCGGACGGGTCGGCCATGCGTTTCAACGCGTCCTCCACGCCGGAGAGGCCGATGCCCTCGCCCAGCCAGGGCCTCAGGTCGACCTTGCCCGAGACAATTGCATCGCGCGCCGCTTCCATATCCTCCGGCATCTCCCCGCCGGCGAAATTCACCTGCAGGCGTTTGTTCTGCGCGGTCGGCACGTAGATTTCTTCCGGGTCCAGGCAATAGCCGCCCATGACGATACGCCCGCCGAAACCGATCTCGTCGATGATCCGGGTCATGATGCCCGCTTTGCCGACGCACTCGTACACCACGTTCGGCACGCGCCCGCGCAGGTCGACATGCGGGTGGTAGGGTGAAGCCTCCGTAGGATCGACGACGATGTGTGCGCCCATCTCAAGCGCCAGCGAGCGCCGACCCGGGTCGAGATCGCAGGCGACGATCGGCGCCACACCTTTCAGTTTCAAAGCTGCAATGACGCCGAGGCCGATGGCGCCGCAACCAAGCACCAGCGGAATATCGCCCTCGCGAAGCTCGCCGGCCCGCGCGTGTTCGATGCCAACCGCCAGCGGCTCGATCAGCGCGGCCAGATCGAGATCGATATCCCGGGGCACCTCGAGCAGCAGGTCCTCGTCGAGCAGCATATACTCCCCATAGCCGCCGGGGCACTCCGGGTAGTAGCCCACGATGCCAAAACTGTTGCCGAGGCGGACGCCAGGAATCGCCGTCACCAGCGTGCCCTTCGGTAGCGGCTTGCGGCTGCCCGGGCCGTAGTCGAGAATCTCGCCCACGTACTCGTGGCCCATCACGATCGGTTTGCTCAGGTCGATCCTGGCGTAGGGGCCGTCATTTTTCTGTGAGCGCTCCACGATCGTGTGGCCGGAAGTCAGGAAGTGCGCGTCCGAGGCGCACAGCGCGCAGCGGTGCGTGCGCACCAGTACCTGGCCGGTCTCCGGTGTCGGGTCGGGGAACTCGCCGACCTGGATACGACCCTTGTCCAGTATTGCTGCCTTCACGGACTCATCCTCCTCAGAGCGTACAGTGCACGAAAACCAGGCACCGCAGCACTTAGTCTAGCCCTTATCGCCGAGCATCGCAGGTCGCAGCAATTCTCGCGCGATTTCTATCATGCGCGTATCAATTGAATTCACCTGGCAAGCGGCGACAGCCAGAGTCAGGTCTTTCTCGCCGATACCGGCCTGACTGACGACAAACGC
This sequence comes from Gammaproteobacteria bacterium, assembly GCA_030427485.1. Lineage (GTDB taxonomy): Bacteria > Pseudomonadota > Gammaproteobacteria > Pseudomonadales > Halieaceae > Marimicrobium. Next base: position 240,481 of record JAUICG010000004.1, on the reverse strand, counting down.
CTGATGCTCCGGACTCAGGGCGCCGCGATTGGCGCGCGAACCTCCCAGAAAAGCCTCGGTTACCGGCGTGAGGTTGCCGTTGGCCCTGGTCACGGCTTTCATATGCTCAAAGCTGATCCGGTAGCTATCGGCCAACTGAAACACCAGGTCACCCACGACCAACTGCGCCCAGGTCATCATGTTATTAGCGATTTTCAGCGCCATTGCGCTGCCGCATTCCCCGACATGCAGCACGTCGGTGGAAAACGTTTCCAGTACAGGGCGGGCTTTCGCAAACGCGTCCACGTCACCGCCGAACATGGTCAGCACAAAACGGCCCTCGCCGTCCAGGCTCGTTCGGGTGACGGGCGCGTCGGCGAGCATTATGTGCGCCCCCTGCAACTCACCTGAAATCGCGCGTACGCTGTCAACATCGATTGTACTGTGCACGATAACCAGCGTTCCGGCTTTAGCTGTTGCGGCAACCTTGCCCTCGCCGAACAGCACATCCCGGACCTGGTCAGCGTCCCTGACACAGATCTGCACGATGTCCACATCGCCAACCGCAGAGCCGATACTGTCAGCCACGGTCGCCACGCCGCGAAACCGCTCTCTCGCCTCGGCGGACACGTCGAACACAGTCAACTGATGTTCACTTTGCGCAACCAGTTTCGCCTGATCACCGCCCATATCACCAAGACCAATGTATGCAACTTTCATAATTCCTTACCCGTATTGGTTGTCTGTTGCCGCTGCGTGCGCGCAATACTCACACGCGTTGGCGTCTGTGCTCGGCGAACCAGGCGACCGCATCCCTGACAGATTCCTCGATGGAGCGAGGCTTCCAACCCAGTTCGTTCACGATTTTCGCATTGTCCAGCGGACCGAACACCTCGGACAGGAAAATCGAATCCCGGCAGAGTTTGATGTCCTTGCGGCCAGCGAGTTTGGCCACGAGTTCATTGAGCGTCGCTATCGCATACGCTATGCCCAGCTTCAGCGTGCGCGGCGGTTTGCGACCGAGACGCGACGCGGCCAGCGCGTACAGATCCGGCTGACTGATAAAACGGTTGGCCACGATATAGCGCTCGCCAACGCGGCCGTAGCGCTCCGCCAGCAGAGCGGCCTGCGCGGCATCCCGGATATCGACGGTCGGCGCGGCACAGTCGATGGCGACCGGCAGTTTGCCGACCGCCGCCTGCCACAGCAGGGCGCCGTGCGGTGTGGGTTGCGTATCTTCCGGCCCGTAGGTATTGGCGACACACAGCGCGATACCACCAAAGCCTCGCTCGCGGCAGTAGCGCAGCAGCGTGTTTTCGGCCTCGACCCGCGAGCGGATGTAGTGCGGCGCCGCGTCCCACCAGTTGAATTCGTCGCTTTCACCGGCCGGCCGGTCGCTTACCCGGCCTATAGTCGCCATGCTGCTGGTAAACACAAACCGCTCGATACCCGCGCTTTGCGCCGCGTCCAGCGCATTTGTCAAACCCTCGACATTACACCGGTAGAGCGGCGCCGGATCGCTCAACCAGGCGCGGGTATCGACCACACTGTAAAAGACGGTGCCGCAGCCGCGCATCGCCGTTTTCAGCGATTCGATATCCATCACGTCGCCGAGGTAGCGCTCAACCTGCAGGCCGTCGATCGACCTGGTATTGCTGGTTGCGCGAACCAGGATTCGCACGTTGCGGCCGGACGCCACCAGTTGTTTGGTGACGTGGCTGCCCATGTAGCCGTTCGCGCCGACGACCAGCGCCGGCTTCCGCGTACAGCGGGTGTAGTTTTCGTATTCGCGATTCATCGTTTTGCTCAGAACCGCTTACCAGGTGTAGGCCACCTCCACACCATAGGTTCTCGGCGTATTCCACTCGAAGCTCATCGTCTGGGTGGTGCTGATCAGCGCATTCCCGCCCGCCCTGTAATCGTAGTCGGTCAGGTTGTCGCCCCAGGCGGTCACGCGCCAGTCGGCATTGGGCGAGTACCAGGTCAGCCGGGCATTGAGGGAAAACGTGTCGTTTTCCAGGCCCTTGCCGTTGCGCCAGCTGCAGCTCGCGTAGTCGAAACAGGTGTTGACGTCTTCGGAGTATGCCGCATCGAGGTGAGCGACCACCTCTCCGAAACCGGACTCCCAGGTATACTGCGCCGCCAGGTAATAAATCTGCTTGGGCAGATTCGGCAGGTCCTCGTGGGTGCGGTCCACCGGACACACATCGATCGCGGAACTGCCGAGCGGAATGTCTTCCTGACAGTTCTGGAAGTCCGTCGAATTCGCTGTCACGATGGTAAAATCGTCAAACTCGTCGATGTCGCCCTCGTTATAAACAAAATTAAACGTCAGCTGCAGGCTGTCAGTGGGCAGCCAGGTCGTTTCCAGTTCCCATCCCATAATGGTGGATTTCTCGGCGTTGATGGTGCGCGAGGCGACAGACCCGGTCTCCGGGTTGACGCCGATGCTGGTCAGCTGGCGGTTCTTGTAGTCTGTATAGAACAGCGCGGTATTGATCCGCAGGCTCTGGTCGAACATGTCCATCTTCGAGCCCAGTTCGTAGTTCACGACCTCTTCCGGATCGTACTCCGGAATATTGCCCTCGAGATCCAGGCTTTCAGACAGCCCCCCGGAGAGGAAGCCCGTCGCGATAGTGAAATACACGTTTCCGGTGTTGACCGGACCGACATCCTCGAACAGGTACTGGATACTCCCCATCGGGTTCCAGTCGCTGTTGGTTACGTCGTTCTTGTCGCGCATCCCGGGGACAAAACCGTGATTCCTGTTGAAACTGCCCGGGCCGTCGGGGAAGGTGTAGAAGCGCTCCGCGAGCGGATTCTCGGTCGCCGGCAGACCGGTCGACAGGGTGGCAACATCCACATTGTAGGTATTGCGCTCCAGATTGCGCTCCTCCCAGGTATAGCGCAGGCCCAGCGTCAGGTTCCACGCGTCGGTAAACGCCCAGTCCACCTGGCTGAACGCGGCGTACGAGGTGTTGTCCGTCAGCAGTTCCGTTGCCTCCGAAGTGTAGAATGCGCTATTGGGACCGAATACCGTGCCAAAAAACGGCCCCTGGATACCGGCGGCGGTGCCCTCGTCGGTCTTCTCGTTGGCCGCGAACAGGCCGAGCACGTAGTTTACCGAGTCGTCGAATGCGACCCCGGTCAGCTGGAACTCCTGGCTGTACCAGTCCGTTTTTCTCGGCTCGGCGATGGAATAGCCGTAGTTCAGGCGCAGTACCAGCGGGATCCCGGCATAATACACGTCATCCTGCTGCCCCGCCTTCACACGGCGCCACGCGGTGATACTCTTCAGGCTCAGTTCGTCGTTGATTTCCCAATCGATGTTGGCGGATGTGCCCATGGTCTCGGCTTCGTACCTGGCCGGCGTTTCACCCACCAGCGCGGACAGGAATTTGTACTGGTCGAGTTGACTGGACTGCTCGCAGTGTTCCTGGATCGTCAAGCCGGTGGACGGCACGATAATAAACTGGTTCTGCGCCGCCGCCTGCCAGCCCGATCCCACTACACCAAGTGCCTGCTGACATTTCTGTCCCCTGGGGTTCTGGTCGATCTTGCTGTACTGGCCCAGCAGGTCGACGATCACGCTGTCATTCGGCAGTGCGCGCAGTTGCAGCGTGCCACCGTAGCGGTCGACATCGTTGTATTTACGGCCGAACTGGTCCTGCATCAGCCCGTCGCGATCGGCGGTGTAAAACGAGGCGCGCGAAAACAGCGTGTCCTCCGTCAGGGGCACATTCACCGTCGCCTGTGTATCGAAGCGTTCATGGTTGCCCACGTTGACCTCAGCGTACCCCTCGAAGACATCGACAGGTTTCTTGGTCGTGTACAGGATCGCCCCACCGGTCGAGTTCTTGCCGAACAGCGTTCCCTGGGGACCGCGCAACACCTGAATGCTCTGCACGTCGACGCTCTCCAGGATACTGCCGTCGGGGCGCGACAGGTAGACGCCGTCCTGGTAGATCGCCACACCGCCATCGAAGTTGGCGCCGGAGTTCCGGGCGCCGACACCGCGGATGAAGAGCTGGGTCGAGCCGCCGCCGCTGCCGACATTGGCCACCAGGTTGGGCACCACCTTGTCCAGGTCCGTCAGGTCGTTGAGGCCAGCCTCCTGCAACTCCTCGCCGCTGATCGCCGTCACAGCGACCGGCGTCTCCTGCATGCTCTCTTCCCGTTTGCGCGCGGTGACGACGACCTCTTCCAGCATACCGGGTTGCGCCAGGGCCGGGACGACCGCGGCCGGTGATAGCAGTACACCGGACACCGCCACGGCGATCAATGAACGTTTCGATGAAACTCTATTGGACAGATACATGGTTCTCTCCCTGTTTATTGTTGCGAAACCTCCGGCCGCACCGGAGCTGTTTCAGTTACCGTTGTAAATTACGTTTCGTGCCGGAACCGCGAGGGGCTCCGCTACTTCACGCGCTCTTTGCCTTCCGGGTACTGCACCGACAGCCCTCATTTCGCGAGATTGACGCTGCCGTCCTGCTATTCACCGCAATCCGGCGGCCAGCGACCGGTGACTCACCGCTGTTACTCCGCCACCGGCGAATGCAGGCGGCCGATGTCACGCGCGCCAAGCTTGTCGACGCGCACCAGCCACCGCAGGCTGTCGGCGAGCGTGTCCTCCAGCGGCCGGAAGTGGATACCGGACAGCCTGAGAAAGCTGCTGCAGTCCGACACCGGGGCCTGCGTGACGTATCGTGTGGACTCGGCCGTCAGCAACTGCCCTTCGCGCTTTGTAAACAGATTGACGAAATCCAGCAGCCTGCCGAGGAGGCGCAGCAGCAAGCCCGGCATCTTCATGCCTTTCAGGCGACGGCCAGTCACGCTCTCCAGCATGCGATGGAATACCGGCCACGAAACATAGTGACCGGCAACTATATGGCGGGCCGCGACTGGGCTACCCTCGGGCGGGTGCTCCAGCAGGAATTTCAGGGAATTGCCGAGGTCGCGCACATCGACCAACTGGATACCCGAGGTGGTGAGCGGAATCGAACTGCGCACGAATTGCTTCAGTGCCCGGTTACTCTCGCTCAGGCCGGGGTCATCCGGCCCGATCACGCCGCTGGGGTAGACGATATGCACCGGCGCGCCACGCTCCTGCAGCGTGCGCACATAGGCGTCGCAGTCAACCTTGGAGCGGGCATAGCTGTCCTTCGGGCTGGCCAGTGGGGCAGTTTCATCCACGTGCCTGATGCCCGGCCGGTACAGGGCCGCAAGACTCGAGACATAGACAATATTGGGAACACCGGCTTCGACCGCCCCTCCGATAACATTGTCGGTCGCGGCGAGGTTGGTCTGGCGGATCTGCTCTGCCTGCCCGGTTTCAATGCTGACAACTGCCGCGCAGTGCAGCACCGCATCGCAGCCCGCCATCGCGGCCAGCACTTGAGCCCGGTTGGTGATATCGCCCTGCACGATGTCGGTAATCTGGTAGCCGAGGCCGCCGAAGTGTTTTTTGGCTTTTTCCGGTGAGCGCACGAACAGCCGCACGCTGTGCCCCGCGTCGAGCAGCGGGATCACGCAGTGCGAGCCGACAAAACCGGTGCCACCTGTGACGAATATTCTCATAATATAGTTAACGCTATAAAAAATTCACGGCACGCTACATAATTTTTAAGATAGTTGCAACTATAAAATGTGTTGCTCGGCGTTGACATTCAACAGCGCGGGCCTATAGTAATGCATTGCGATCGTGATGTATATAGCAAAACGTCAAGATCGTGATGTATAAATTCAATCGTCGCGCCTACCCGAAAAGCGTGGCAGATCGCCACCCTACCGGCGGCACAGGCTTGAACAACAGGTGTGACAATGACCAATACAACAAGCCCCCTGGCAGCGACCGGCAATGGACATGCAGCGCACCCTGAATTCAAAACCGCGTATGTGAATTACGTCCTGCTGCTGATTTTCCTGGTCACCGTGTTTAACATTTGCGATCGCACGATCATTTCCGTGCTGGTGGACGATATTCGCGCCGACATGGCGCTCGATGACCGACAGATGGGCTTCGTCATGGGCATGGCGTTTTCCATCACCTACTTTGTCGCAGGCATCCCGATCGCCCGGCTGGCGGACCGGGGCTCGCGCAAGACCATCGTCTCCGCTGCGCTGGTGGTCTGGAGCCTGATGACCGCCCTCACCGGGCAGGCGCAAACATTCCTGCAGCTGGTGTTCGCACGCATGGGCGTCGGCATCGGTGAAGCCGGCGGCAGCCCGCCCTGCCAGTCGTTGATTACCGACTATGTACCGCCGGCACGGCTCAGCCGGGCGATGTCGGTCATTATCATCGGCTCCATGGTGGGCGGCGGCTTCGGCGTCGTGTTCGGCGGCTGGGCGGGCACCCAGTTCGGATGGCGCACGGCGCTGCTGCTGGTCAGCGTCCCCGGCCTGGCGCTGGGGGTACTGTTTTGCCTGACGGTCAGGGAGCCGCCGCGCCGCGCCGGGACCACGGCCGACAGCGGCAGCGAAAACCTGCTCCAGACGCTGCTCCTGCTGAAGAAAATACCCGCGTATGTGTACCTGACCGCCGCCGCGTGTTTCGTCGCGCTGGTCAGCACGGGCCGGCAGTTGTGGGAACCCACTTTCATGCGCAGGGTCTACGAGCTCACTGCGCAGGAAGCGGGCCTGGCCTATATGCTGATCAGCATCGTTCCCGGCGTGCTGGGCGCCTATGGCTTCTCCCTGCTGATGGACAAACTCGCCGAACGCGACCAGCGCTGGTACGCCTGGGTACCGGCACTGTGCGTACTGGTCACCATTCCACTGTCGCTTGCTTTCTATGCGTCCGACCCGAAAACGACGCTGCTGGGGATACCGGTGGGCTACTACTTCTCGGTGCTGGCATCGCTGTCAGTCGCCGCCTGGGCGCCGGCGACCATGACACTGGCGCAAAGGGTGGTGCCGGCCGACGTAAGAGCGGTTTCAGCGGCCACCTGGAGCTTGCTGTCCGGCCTCGTTGGCGCGGGCCTGGGCCCGCTGCTCATCGGCGACCTCAACACCCGCCTTGAATCGCTCTATGCACAGGACGCGATCCGCTACTCCCTGTCCACCGTTGCGGTCCTTTCACTGGCGGCGTGTTATTTCTACGTGATGGTCGGGAAGCGGCTGTAAACGGGAAACTCCGTTAGCCGCGCGCGATCACGCCGGGCAGGCGGCGGCGCTCGAATTCGAATCCCACCCCCTTGCTGGTGCGCGCGATCTGCATCTCCAGCGGCTCTTTCAGGGGCTCATTGTTCTCGTCGATGACCACGTCCCAGGCGAATCGCGCATCGCCCGCCTCCGCCACGCGGTGGCAGCGCGCTTTCGGGTTGACGTGCGCGGCGATGGCTTCGAGCGCGGGGTGGGGTTCATCGGTCAACTGGCTGAACCAGTTATGCTTGACGTTCTCTGCGAGCGCGGGGCAGTCTTTCAGGCTGAGGCGCAGGCTGTTGGCGCCGGTGATCTCGATCCGCAGGTCTGTATAGCTGCGCGGGTAGAAATGCGGGTGAAGCTGGAATACCTTGGCGATCGCCTCGATGTCGTCGCCGGCGACGCCGAGATGCTTCTGCAGGCGCTCCACCGCGACCCGGGCGTGCCCGACCCAGGAGCGCTCGGAGAAGCGACGGCCGACCTCGTCGCCATAATTGATCGTCTGGCTGCGGGTGTAGCTGTGCGCCAGCAACATTGCCTGCAGCGCGTTCTCCTGGATGATCAAATTCAGCGCCCTGTGCGAGAAATCTTCAAACTGCAGGTGTGGGTCGAAGGGCCCGGAATAGTCCTCCAGTCCGCCGGGCTCACGGCTCCCGCCCGGCTCCACCAGCGGCACCGTGGCGAGCAGCGATCCCTGCAGTTCGTACATCACCGGAATATGCTCGAACGTGGTGTCCTCGTCGCCCTTGTACACTTTCCAGCGGCAGTGCGGGAATCGCCCGACGCCGTTGCCGTGCTCGGCATCGATCCTGGGCGGGCGATGCAGCGGGCGCATCACGATGCGCGGATGTGTCGCCGCGGCGGTCGCATCGAAGGTCGGGTCCTCGATGTCGTGGCACATCAGCTTGATCAGGTTGGTGTCATTGCCGTTGTTCTCGAGGTCCATCAACGCGCCGCAGTGCGCCAGCCAGAACTCGCCGTAATCCGGTTCGTCCAGGCGAAACTGGAAATCCATAAATTGCTGTGGCGACCCGACCTCGAGCTGCAGATTCTTGAACACTGTTTCAACGGTATCACCCTCGAAGTTCAGCGCCTTTTGCATACGCAGCGAATAAATCGGACTGGCCCCCTGCCACTCCTCGATACCCGAGCGCGTAAAGCCCTCCGGTCCATACTCGATCGCCACCAGCGGCTGGCCGACACGGTCGTACAGGTGGCCGATCAGGTTGAACTCGTGGGCCAGCCTGGAGAGGAAATCCCTGGAAAAATCGGCGAGTGTCAGATCGGGATCAAACTGGCCGCTATAGTCGTCTCGCAGGTTCGATGAGTTGGTTGGCGTAGCCATTGTTATGTCCTCTCTATGAGTGTGCCGCATTTCTCTGCGGACAGTTTGCGTCGAATCACTATCGACCGATTCAAATTATAATGTCCCCGTCACGTGCGTACACAGGTCCGTCAGGAAAAGACCGAGCAGCGCGGCATCCGCTGTCCAATGCAGGTTGGGGTAGTAGTAGATCATTCCGAGCACGTCGAAGAAATACTCCGACACAAAGTAGTTCCCGGAGAAATTGACGATAAAAATAAACAGGTTGGCCTTCAGCCAGTAGGATTCATACCACTTCAGGCCGTTTGCGGGCGCCACAAGCGCCGGAACCAGCAGCAGCGGCAACGCGATGACCAGGCCAAAAGCGAGCGTCGCGACGTCACCCCGGTTACCGCCGTCGAATGCGGTGGACCACGCCGCGAAAAGAGTTATCCAGACGGGGATATAGCACAGGAAAAACTTCTCGCCCCAGGCCCGGTCCGGGTTGAGCGAGAACCAGTGCGACCCGGTGCCTGCAGTGTTATTCATGGTTGCCTCTCGTAACAGTCCATCAGTGCTTCACGGTCGCCTTCCAATCACGCCTCCCGGCCGACCTGGACAACGGTGTGCTCAGGGCGTGCGAAACGGCTTGAAAGGACGGGCGAGAGACAGTTCGTGCGCGCCCACGACGCCCGGCGCGGCCTCACACACGGCCCGGATGGAATTCACCGCCTGCATTGCCGTCGCAATTTCGGTCGCGTGCACGTGGTCTTCCAGTGTCGCGGTGCTGTTGGGGTCGAGACTGGCGCAACACAGGAAGTGCGACTGCATGGACGGCGAACCTTCGATGCTGACAGTCCAGCCGTCCTGGGGCTTTGGCCAATGCTGCGGGTAGGTGTCGCCTATGCTCCACAGAGCGTCTATCTCGATGACCACACTGGAATCGACCATGCCCTGCCAGTGGTAGCGCTGGCCGCACACCGTGCCACGCGCAACATGGCCACAAATGATGTCAAAGCTTTCCTCGGCCAGTACCAGGTCCTGTTCAGTAACAAGTTCGTCCAGTTCGACATCAAATGCCGCGGCCAGCATATAGACCTGCTCGCTGAAAATCTGGCTGTTGAACTGCGCGAACGGGTTGTTGGCCAGCAGCGCCTCCTCCTTCGAATGCCCGAAACGCATCTGGTCGAAGGTGATGCTGGCGTTGTCGTAGTAACTCCAGTTGGCACGCTCGAACACGGAAACCTTGCGTATGCGCCTGGACATGCCCGCCAGCACCACCGGTTGAATCATGCCCGCGAAGCCCGGGTTGATCCCGGTACCGTACAGCGTGGAACCGCCGGCCGCGCAGGCATCGGCGACTTTTGCCCGCTCCGCCTCCGGCAGCGCGTTGGCGAAAAAGGCGAACGGTGTCGAAATCACGTTTTTGCCCGAGGCCAATAGTGCACATACCTCGTCGAGATGGCTCAGGCGCGGCATGTACAACACGCAGTCCGCCTGCAACGCCAGTATGTCCTCCAGCGACTGCGTCGCCGCGACACCCGCTTTCGGCAGGCCCAGCGACTCGCCGATATCCTCGCCCTCGCCTGTTGCCGAGTGCCGCCAGACTCCAACCAGTGCCAGTTCCGGGTCGGCGATCACGGCGGACAGCGCCTCCCTGCCGACGTTGCCGACGCCCCACTGTACGACTTTCAAACTCATCAGCGAATACCTTTCAGGTCATGTATCCACGGCAGCGAGGCCGCTCTCCACCGGCGCAACTTCCAGCGCCATCGGCCCCGGCACTTTACATCACGATCGAGATGATAATGTCGATCTCTTTGAAAATCAAATATATTTGGAAGCCAGGAGTAGCGGTATGAGATGAACGATCAGACAGCCCGGGCACGACCTAAAGATGCTTATATTGTATTTACAATGTACTTCTATGCGGCAGCGTGAGCTCAATTTGACAGCAAGTACACTACCGCCTCGGTCAGCTTCCGCCGGCGCTTCTTGACATTGAATCGCTGCTGGTGAAACAGGGAACTGCGAATAGCGAAACCGGACAGTGAGGTCTCGAGTATTTCTCCCGCTATACCAATGGCCTCGTCACTGGCTTTGGTGCCGGTGGACTTGATGATCTTGCGCCAGCGGGCGACCACGCGCAGGCCGATATGCTGCACGCGGCCCTCCAGTTGCTCGAGGTTTTTGTTGATGTTCAGCAGGATCTCTATAGTGGCCCGAAAATCCGGACGCGCGTAGTGGGTCCACAGCATTTCAGCGAACTCATCCACGACCTCGTACAGGGTTTTGCCCTCCACCTCGAAGCTGTCGAGCTTGTCGATCAGGCCGGCCGAGGAGTGTTCCAGCACCGCGGCGAACAGGCCGTCCTTGCTGCCAAACTGGTGCTGGATGGTACCCCAGGTCAACCCTGCTTCCGCGGCTATTTTGGACACAGTCGCATTGGTGACGCCACCGCTCTGGATACACCTTACGGTGGCCTCGATGACTTTTTGTCTCGACAACTCCGTTCGTTCACGTTGTGTTCTTCGTTTCATAAGCCGGATTGCGCCACCCTGATTGGAAAGTTCTGAGGATATTTTAACGGACTTTGCTGCGCCGCAAACCCTGTCCTGCGCCGCGGTTCAGTCCTTCAGGCTGGCGATGGCGCGGAACACGCCTTCCAGCTGAGAGGCCTCCTGCGCAAAATACAAGGGCAGAAACTCGAGGCAGGTGGCACCCGCTTCGACATAGGCCGCGGCGCCCGCCAACGTGGCTTCCAGGTCCGGCACTCCCGCCGCGCCGAAGACAACCGTGGGCATCGCGCGCACGGCCAACTCCTCCGGTTTGCGGCCCACCCGGGCGAAGGCCTCGTGCAGTGTCGCAACGCCACGCGCGATTTCATCCGGGTCCTGTACGATGGGAATCCAGCCGTCACCGAGCTCGGCAATGCGCTGCGCATTCTTCGCCAGCGGTTTGAGACCGAACCAGACGGGCAGCCGCGCCTGCTGCGGATGGGGGTGACAGTAGATATTGTCCAGTTTCACCGTTTCCAGTTCGAGGCTGACCGACTCCCGGGTCCACAGGGCGCGGCATGCGCGAATCTGGTCCTCGAGCATCTGGTAGCGCTTGTCAAAATCCAGTCCGGAGGCTTCAAACTCCTCGCGCTGCCAACCGCTGCCGACGCCGATCTGCACGCGCCCGCCGGAGATCACATCCAGCGTCGCGATCTGCTTGGCAAACAATACCGCCGGACGCAGCGGGCTGATGACAACGCCCGCGGACAGTTTGATGCGCTGCGTGGCGCCCGCGATGGCTGACAACACCGTATGCGGCTCATACCAGGGCGCCGTCGGTGGGGCCGGGAATTCGCCGTAGGGGTACTTGTCCGTCGCCGTGCCCATCACCACGTGATCGGTGATACTGACCTGGTCGATACCGCAATTCTCGGCGAGCTTGATCGCCTGGATGGCCTCGGCCATACCGCCGCAAATGCCATCCATCCCGTAGAGGCCAACACACACTTCAACCGTTTTCGACATTGCCACTCCCCTGACTCAATGATTTGCCACCGCTGTGAACGGGACGTTGATCCGGGCTACCGGCGCCTGTTCAATCCAGTATCTTCTTCAATGCAACGACCATCGCCTTGGCCACTTCCTTGTCGGTGGTATAACCGACCGGGCTGAGCCGCTGGGCGATATCGCCGTAGCGCTCCACCAGCTTGCGCGCCACGGTGTCGGGCGTGCCGCTGATGGCGATGGTATCCAGCACCTCATCGGTCACCAGCGCGGACATGGCCGCCCAGTCACCCTGCTTGGACAATCGATTGAGTTCGGGCTGCAACTCGCCGATACCCTCGGCTTCCAGTGCGGGACGGTAGGCCGGCGTCGACCCGTAAAACCCGATCATATTGCGCACCATCGCCCGCGCCTGCTCGATCTCGGCCTCGGTATTGCCGACCGCTGTCAGGCACTGCACCGACACGTCGAAGCTGTCTCGCGAGCGCCCGGCAATATCCAGGCCCTTCTGCAGCGCGGGCAGGGAGTATTCCAGCAAGAACTTCCGGGTATTGAGCGGGTGCACCAGAAAACCGTCGCCGACCTCGCCGCACACCTGCACCATTTTCTCACCGAAACCGGCAAGGTAGATCTTCGGCAGGCCCACGGGGTGCGGGCCGGGGTTGAAGTTCGCATTCATGATCGTGTGCGTGTAGAACTCCCCGCGGAAATCCAGCTTGCTGTTACCTTCCCAGCAATCCCAGATGGCGCGAATCGCCTGCACCATTTCCCGCATGCGCGAGGCCGGCTTCGACCAGGTCATGCTGAAACGCTTCTCGATGTGGGGCCGTATCTGCGTACCGAGGCCGAGAATGAAACGCCCATTGCTCAGCAACTGCATGTCGTAGCCGAGATTGGCCAGCGTCATCGGATTACGCGAGAAGGCCACGGCTATCGCGGTAATCAAGTCAACGCGCTGCGTGCCCTGCGCGGCCATCGCGAGCGGCAGGAAAGGGTCATGCGGGCCCTCGAATGTGTAGAGCCCGTCAAATCCCGCGGCCTCCAACTCCCGCCCCTGCGCCAGGGCATCCACCGGATTGCTGACCAGCATCGAGGCATCAATTTTCATCGCGTATATCCAATTGAAACAAGGTGTCTTTGGCGCCATCCCGGCGCAACGGTTTTCACAGAACGGGGTGCTATTCGCCGGTGTAATTCGGTTCGCGTTTCTCTGCGAACGCGCGCGGGCCCTCGCGAGCATCCCTGGAACTCATCACCTTCTGCGACAGTTCGTGCTCCAGCGTGTAAGCGGCATCCAGTTCCATTCCGCTGGTGCGCAGCACCGTCTCCTTGCAGGCCTGCAACGCCAGCGGCGCGTTTCTTGCCAGGCGCTCGGCAAACTCCATGGCGCGCGGCATCAGTCGCTCGGGCGGCACCACCTCGTTCACAAAACCGATACGGTGGGCTTCCTGCGCCGACAGCCTGTCGCCGGTCAGCAGTATCTCCATAGCTTTGCAGTAGGGAATCTGCCGCGCCAGGCGCACCATCGAACCGCCGCCCGGGACGAGGCCACGCTGAACCTCGGAGAGGCCGAAAGTGGCGTTGCTGGAGGCGATGCGTATATCCGTCGACTGCAGTATTTCAGTGCCCCCGGCCAGCGCGTAGCCGTTCACCGCGGCGATCACCGGCTTGTACAGTTCAAAGGGGCGCAGCAGCGCGGCAGACATGATACGCGCCAGGTCTGCCATGAAGTGCTTCTCGAGATCGGTTTCCGCCTGCCTGGCGCCCGTGAACAACGGCATCAGTATCTTGAGATCGCCGCCCGCGGTAAACGCGGTGTCTCCGGCACCCGTCAACACGGCCACGCGCAGCGACTTGTCATCGCGATAGTCGTGCCAGGCATCGCACAGCAGGGTCAGCAACTCCGGGCTGAACGCGTTGCGCGCCTGTGGGCGGTTGAAGGTGATGGTCATGATGCCCTGGTGCTTGTCGACGAGTAGATCCGGCACGTCAATCCCCTGAATCAAAGTTAACGGATCGTAACGTATCCGTCATTGCGATTACAATGTGCGGTTCTCGCAGCCATGTTGAGGGTCACGGCCTCATCAAACGCTCTCGTTCCTGGCAGGGTCCCTCATCATCATCGTCGACGCCTTGATACTGAAAACGACCTCGTCATGCTGGTTGATCAACCTGACCCGGCATACGCAGATACCGCCGGCGGGGTTGGACCTGGATTCGCGTTTGTCCTCGACCGCTGTGACACAACGCAGGGTATCGCCGGCATAAACGGGCTTGTGCATGCGCAATTCGTCAAACCCCAAACTGGCGATCGCCATCTGCTGCACGCCACTCTGCCATTGTTGGCTGGTGATACAGAATATTGAGAAAATGTGCGCCGAACACGCGGTCAACCCGCCAAACCAGGACTCCTTTGCCGCCTGCTCATCAATATGCCAGGGCTGGGGATCCCACTGGCTGGCAAAGGCGATAATCTCATCGCGCTCAACAAGATAGGAGACACAGGGGTGCTCCTCTCCTACGACGTAATCGTCATAATAAAACGGCTTCGCTTGCATCGTGGCAGACATGGTATTCACTTCGTATCGGGCGTCATGGGCCAGTATTCTTCATGATTCCCCCGGCCATGACCACCCCAATCATCGAGCACCGATCTTCCCGCAGTGCTGCGCTGCATTGCCGTCGTGGCGATACGGATTTACTCCGCCGGATAACACAGTACTTCGAGGCAGGCAGTTCAGAAGCTATACCTGGCCTGGACACCGGCGTAGCGCTGGGCGTTGCGCGGCAGAACCTGGCCGATTGACTGCCCGGGCGTATACAAGCCCGTGAGATTGAACCGACTGCCCGCATAGGCTTCGTCGAACAGATTGTTGACGAAGAATGACACCTGATAACGTTCCTCCTTGTCCGTCACGCCGATGCGCAGGTTGGTGAGACCGTAGCTGTCCTGGGTCGAGACGGGGTCCTGGTTGATGTTGAAGAACACGTCGTCCTGCCAGGTATAAATGACATTGGCAAAACCGTTAAAAGGCAGTGACGCGAAAGGGACCCGGTAATCCAGCATCACCGTATATTTCCACTTGGGGGAAACCGGCAAATGGCCGCTGTCGATATCCTGCAGGTTTCCCACGCACCCCTCTGCCTCCGTTTGACCGGAATAGCAGGCGGCGCCGGTATAGTCATTGACAGAGGCATCGATGTAGGAGGCGTTCAGCGTCAGCGCCAGGCTTTCGCTCAGCAGCGCCAGAGATTCCAGCTCAACGCCCTGGGTTTCCAATTCACCCACATTGTCCAGCCTGAAACTGACCGCACCGTCGATCAGTTCAGATCGCTGGACCTGGAAATCGTCGTACGCAGTATAAAATGCGGTGACGTTAAGTTGCAGGCGTTGGTCCCACAGCGTACTTTTCACCCCGATTTCATACGCATTGGAACTCTCCGATGACGCGGGGTTGTTCGCCTTGAACTCGTCAAAGTTTCCGCCGGCCAGGTCAAATGCCTGGCCCTTATAGCCATGGGCATAGCTGATATAGGCCATCACTTCCTGTCGCAGGAAATGCTGCAGCGAAACTTTCCCGACGACAGGATCATCGCTTTCGGTAGCCGACTGTTTTTCCGGCACGGGATGCAGGTAATTGATGCTGTCAGCGGAGATCTGCTCATTGAGCCAGCGCAGTCCGGCATTAGCGCTGGTGACCTCGCTGAAGCGCCAGGTGAACTGGCCGAACAGGCTGAAGCTTTCCGTCTCGGCCCTGGTGTGAAAATCCGACAATGCGATACTCAGGTTGCGAAAAAAATCCTGCCTTGTTTCAGCGTCAGCGTAGTACAGTCCTATCAGGTATTCGTACTTGTCATAGGAGGGGGACAACAGTCGCAACTCCTGCGAATAGAAGTTGGTGTTGATATCACTGGTGGAGTACCAGCCACCGTGTTCCGCCCCGTTGGTAAAATACCCCAACACATCCAGATCGCTGAAATCGGTATCTTCCTGCACGTCAAAGTTCCAGTCATCCAGCGCCGTGATGGAGACCACTTCAAACTCGCCCACGTCGACATTGAGCCTGACATAGCCGCCCCTGGATACGGATTTGCTGTACGGTCCGTCCTCACCCCGAAAATCAAAGTTGTCATCCCCGGGCTTCATGCCGTCCGCGGGATAACCGACGGGCGATCCCAGAATTGAGTTGCCCGCCGGCATGGTGTGCCAGGTGAATGAACAACACTTTGACTTGTCGTACAGGTAGTAAGCCCCGAGTTCCAGCCGGACTGTCTGACTGGCATCCCAATCGAGCTTGCCCCGGGTATTCCTGATCCTCGCATCGTGCTTGTCGCTGGCGCCGGGAGTGAGGTTATTGATATAACCATCCCGGTCACTCCATTTTCCGGTCAGGCGATACCGCAGCCGGTCATTGATCGGTCCTGCAACGGAGCCGACAAGCGAGGTCTCATCGTCATCCGTGGCGGTGGCCTCGACAGCCCCCTCGAAGGTATCGGAGGGCGCTTTCGTGGTGATGCTGATCACCCCCGCAGAGGCATTCTTGCCAAACAGGGTGCTCTGGGGCCCGCGCAGAACCTCGATGCGCTCGATATCGACGAGGCTACTCAGCGTCTGGCCAGGCTGCACCGCCGCCACGTCGTCCACCAGCAGCGCCACCCCCTGCTCTACCCCGGTGCCGTATACACTGGTACCTATACCGCGAATACTGAAGGAACTGGTCTGTTTGTGGTTGGCTTCATTGACCGTCAGCGACGGCACCAGCCGCACCACGTCCTGGGTTGTCTGGATACCCGCCTCCTGAATGGTATCCGCGTCTATCGCGGTCAGGGCAACGGGAATGTCCTGGGCATTCTGTTCCCGTTTCTGCGCAGTCACCATCACTTCCTCGATGACCGGCTGCTGCGCCGCCGCGACGCCGAAACCGAGCATTGACAGGCCCGCTGTAAGCGCTGCAAGTACGCTGCGGCGATAATGGGTAGGGTTCTTCATTGCGGTTTCCTCATGGGTTGTTGTTATAGTCGTAAGGTCAGCGTTTTTCCCTGCGCAGAAGGGTTTTGAACACACTCTGGTATCGGCCATTCATCAGTTGGATGCACAGCTGCAATCCTTCTGGTGAGAACTTGCCCGCGGAAAATACCACCAGGTTCCTCAGCGGCATCTCTGCCAGCATCGCGGCCACCATTCTCTCCATTTTCTCATCGCCATCACCGGCCACCATCTTTTTCATCGAGCGCAGAATGACCCAGCGCAGCAATTTACCGAGCAGCGTTGAACTGGCTTCACCGATGGTGGAGTTCTGGTGGTAGGGCCGGGTCGAAGGGACCGCGGGCGGCGAGCGGCGCAGAAGTGCGCCAAAGGCAGCGTCACCGAATGCGCGTTTGCCGGGCTCGAAATACGGTGCCAGGGCCGGAGCGCGTGTACCCGACTGATCTGCAGACTGTACCTGAACCGCGCCGTGCAAGCGGACATCGGCCGACGAGGCCGCGGCTTCGATGCGGTATTCCCCTGGCTCGACCCGCCAGTCATGGGCTTCAGCGCACCAGTGGGCAAACGCTCGCACACCCAGCTCGAATACCGCAGTGCCGGTCTGTCCGGGCTCCAGCCAGATTTTCGCAAAGCCACGCAATTCCCGCCGCGGACGGTAAACCGTGCGCGCCTCGGTGGCGACGTAGAGTTGCGCGACTTCGTACCCGGCCACAGCGCCGCTATTGGTGATATCACACTCCACGCGGACGCCTTGCCACTCAGCCAGTTGCGCGACGTCTACCCGCCAACCCGCCGTTTCACCGTCCAGGCGCAGCTTGCTGTAGGCGAACGTGGTGTAGGACAAGCCGTGTCCGAACGGAAATGCGACCGGTACTCCGGCGCTGCTGAAATAGCGGTAACCCACCCACAAGCCTTCGCGGTACTGTACCTGTCGGGGCTCTCCGGGAAACCAGTCACGACAGGGGGTATCCTCCAGTGTGAGCGGGAAGGATTCCGCCAGCTTCCCGGACGGGTTCGCATCGCCGAACAGTATCCGGGCGACGGCGGAGCCGCCGGCCTGCCCGCCGAGGTAGCTTTCCAGCAGCGCTGGCACCCTGTCGACAAAGGGCAATTCAACTGGCGCGCCATTTTGCAGAACCACCACCAGCCGCGCGGCAATCTTCGCGACGGCGTCAATCAGTTGCAATTGCGCGGCGGGCAACCGCATATGCTTTCGATCAAACCCCTCGGACTCATAGCTGTCGGGCAAACCGGCAAACAGCACGACCGTTTCCGCATCGCTGGCGATCGCGAGCGCCTCATCGATCAATTGCGGGTCGCTGCTGTCCTCCGCCAGGCGGTAGCCCGGGGCGTACAGCGGCGCATTGTCGGCGCCCAGCGCCTTCTGGATTTCCTGCAGCGGGATATCGAGCCGCGTGGGGTTGATTTGCGAGCTGCCGCTGCCCTGATAGCGGGGCGTGACCGCCAGCGCGCCGATAACGGCCAGCTTGCCTGTTTTCGCAAGCGGTAGCAGTTTGCCGTGGTTCTTCAGCAACACGCAGGCTTCTTCCGCCGCGCACCGGGCCAGCAGGTGATGGGCCGCGCGATCGTAATCGCGCGCCTTCTCCAGCGCGGGCCTGGATTTCAGTATCAGTTCAACGACCCGGGTGGCCGCGGCATCCAGTTGCGATTCGCTGAGTTCACCGCTGTCCAGCGCCGCCAGTACCGCGGCTGAGTAAATACCGCCATTGCCCGGCATTTCAAGCTCCACCCCGGCGGCCAGCCCCTTCACCCGGTCATTGCTGGCACCCCAGTCGGTCACCACCAGTCCACTGTGGCCCCACTCCTCTTTCAGTATCCCGGTGAGCAGCAGCGGGTGTTCGGCCAGGTAAGTGCCGTTGAGCAGGTTGTAGGCGCACATCACCGTCCAGGGTTGCGCCTGCTTGACGGTCAACTCGAATCCGGGCAGGTAGATCTCCCGGAGCGTGCGCTCATCGATAATGGCATCGACCACCATGCGGTGGCTTTCCTGGTTATTCGCGGCGAAGTGTTTCAGGCTGGCACCGACCCCCTGGCCTTGCACACCCCGGACCCAGGCGACGCCCATCTGTCCGGAGAGATAGGGGTCCTCGGAAAAATACTCGAAGTTGCGCCCGCACAGGGGGCTGCGCTTGATATTGACCCCGGGGCCCAGCAGCACGCTGACTTTCTCCGCCACGCAGGCCTCGCCCAGAGCGCTTCCGACCCGCTGCAGCAACTCCCGGTTCCAGCTACTCGCCAGGCCCACCGCGGGCGGGAAGCAAACGGCGGGCACACTGTCGTTCAGGCCGATATGATCAGCATCACCCCGCTGTTTGCGCAGGCCATGCGGGCCGTCGGTCACCCATAGGGAGGGCAGTCCCAGCCGTTCGATTCCGTGCAATTCCCAGAAAGTCCTGCCGCTGCACAGCCGCGCTTTCTCCGCGTTATCCAGTTTTCGCACCATCTCGCTGGCGGTCTCCAGATGGGGACGGGTATCGGGATCAGGACTCGGGGAATTCATCGTCTGGGCTACCTGTTCAATCGGGTTGTACCGGCTTCAGGCCATCGACCAGGACTGTGAGCAGGTTGGGCAGCAGGCGCTCCTCGTCGCCGGGCGACAGGTCCACCAGCGCCGTACCGCGAAGCAGGACGTATTGCTGCAGGGTTTTCAGCGAATACACCAGCATCGGCAGCAGCTCCTGCGGACTGATGTCCCGGCGAATGGAACCGTCCTCCACCCCCGCCACCACCAGGTCACTGATCATGGACAAGCCGGAGAGCGGTATCGAGCCACCCGCATGGGAGCGAAAATCGGCGGGAATCCGGTCGCCGGAGAAGTAGCTGTCAAACTCGGCCATGAACGTCAGTTCGGCCCGCAATTCCCTGCTCTGGAATCCTGTCTCCAGAAACCGTGCAAGGCGTTCCCGGCCATTCAATGCGGTGTGCGCCTGGGCGTCCCGCAGCGCCTGCTCCAGATGCCGCTTGACCCGGGTGTATACCGTGGCCAGCACCGCGTATCCGAGATCGCCCTTGTCGTGAAAATAGCGGTACAAACTGTTGCGGCTGATCCCGACCGCTGCCGCCACATCCTTCATCTGGGTGCCGAAAAAACCCTTATCGACAAACATGGTCTCCGCGACGGCGAGAATTTTCCGCCGGGTTTCCTCCGTCTGGTATACCATTCGCTGAGACATGCGTTATGTTACACGTGTTATATTATTGGCCAGACGTTAAACCAGGCCGTGCAGCGTGTCAACCCGGGCTGCTCCGGCGCACCCCTACGTCAACTGGCTCAGGTCTTCATTGCTCGTATCATGCGTTCCCGCTGAAAGGTAATACAGGTGGAGTCCGCCGGAATGTCTTCCAGCGGCTGCCGGACGAGCGACGGGGTGATGCCGGCGCGGGCGGCGACAGCTTTCAGGGCATCGAGATCAAACTTGTACAGCGCCGCGGCATTTTCCCCCAGCATCATGCGCACCTCCCGCTCGTCCAGCGCGGCGAACGCAAAGCGCATATTCTCCCGCGAATGGGGGTAACACCCCTCGTAGTGCGGGTAGTCGTTGCCCCATAGAATCCTGTCCACGCCGACGGTGTCACGCCCCGCGATGTCGCGCGGCCCGGGAAAGCTCGCACCGTAATAACAGTTGCGCCTGGCATAGAAACTGGGCGGTTCTTTCAACGCCGGGTCGCGGGCGGTATCGATCTCGCCGATAGCCCCCGCCTTCCAGGCCATGTACATGAAATCCATTTGCTCCATCAGTTTCGGCGCCCAGGCGCAACCCGACTCGGTGAGAATGAACTTCAGCTTCGGGTAGCGCTCAAAGACGCCGCCCATGATCAGGTGGGTATAGCCGCGCTGCACATGAAAAGGCATTTCCAGGGCCCACAACGCCAGCGAGCCCTGGCCCGGGCCGTATTCGGGAGAACCCTGGCCGGAGTGCTGGTTGATAACCAGGTCGTGGTCCTGTAGCGCCGCCCAGAGGCGATCGTAATCCGGGTGATTCAAGGGTTTGAGATGCACATCGCCCGGGTTGGGCAGCGGCAGCAGGACACCGCCACGCAAACCGTGCTTCGCTATCCATTCAACATCCTCGATTGCGTCGTCAATATCGTTCAGATGAATCAGTCCGATGCCCGCGCGACGCGCGGGTTGCTCGGCGCAGAACTCCGCCAGCCAGCGATTGTGCGCACGTATGCCCGCTAGGCGGTGTTCGTAGTGGTCGGGCCTCGGCGGTGGGGCGATATGAAACGCTTTATCGTAGAAAGGCGGCACCGTGTTCGGAAAGATCACCTCACCCACCACACCGTCGGACTCCAGATCGATGCAGCGCTCGTTGGAATCCCAGTTCTTGCTTTTCTTTTTACCCAGATGCTGACTGGCAGTGCCGCTGGAACTGCCCCGCCAGTTATCGAAATCGGCGAGATAGCGGGCTTCCAGGTAGTCCCGATACGCGTCGATTGAGGCCCCGGCATGGGTGTCGGCGGTAATGACAATATAGGGATCGCTGCTCATCGTGCCGGCCTCCTGAAATCTGCTTGCCGGGACGCATCAGCGTCGCGACGACGCCTCCACGGGCGGGAATGCCTGCGTATCAAGCTCCAGCATCCGCACGACCACGGGTGACAAGCCCTCGCCCCCCGCGCGCGCATGCCCGGCAAGCCGTTGCCGCATGGCGGGGGTCCAGAAACGCAGGATGTGATCACCGGTTTTCCGGGCCGCGGCGTCCAGACCGGCGCCGGACTCCAGGTTCAGGGCGATCTGGTTGGCCATTTTCACCAGTTGATCAATCTGTGATGCCATATCAGGCCTCCGCCCGCATGCGCTGTGGATGGGTATAGACCAGGTGGCGCTCACCCTGCACCAGGCCCAGCAGCGTGAGGCCGCAGACCTGAGCGTGTTCGATCGCCAGCGATGTGGCGGCCGACACGGCAACGAGCACCGGCACATTCGCGCTGGCGGCCTTGGCGACCATTTCGTAGCTGGCGCGACTGCTGACCAGCAGAAAGCCCTGCGGGGAGGCGCCCGCGCGCTGCAGTGCGCCCAATACCTTGTCCAGCGCATTGTGCCTGCCGACATCCTCGCGCAAAAACAGTACCTCCCCCTCAGCGGAGCAGAACGCCGCGCCGTGCGCGGCGCCCGTTTCCCCGCGCAGGGATTGCCGCGCCTGCATACGATTCAGCGCTGCACCGATCGCCGCCGGCGGCAGCGACAAGGCGGTGGTCACGGGCCGGGATGCGGGCATAGCCTGCTCCAGCGACTCCGCACCGCAGAGCCCGCAACCGGTACGACCGGTGAGGTTGCGGCGCCGCTCCTTAAGCGCCATGAACGCGCGCGCCGGGATTTCGATATGCAGTTCGAGGCCGAGCTTGTGCGTGTGGACATCAACGCCCAGCAACTGCCCGGGCCGCTCCAGTATCCCTTCCGACAGGCTGAAGCCCAGTGCGAAATCCTCGAGGTCCTGCGGCGTCGCCATCATCACGACATGCGAGACTCCGTTGTAAACGAGCGCAATCGGCACCTCGGCCACCACCGTGTCGCCGTTCTCGCACAGCTCGCCGCGCCGCCATTCCTGGCGCTGGATGCTGCGGGTACCGGCAAATACGGACGTATTCACGCGTGCCCGGCCTGCGTGAGCAAATCGCGCTGCCTGCGGTCAAAAGCACCGAAGCGCTTCTGCCAGGCGGAAGGCTCCGTGACTTTTGTCACCTGCACCGCGGTCACCTTGTACTCCGGGCAGTTGGTCGCCCAGTCCGAGTTATCGGTCGTCACCACATTGGCGCCGGAGACCGGGTGGTGGAACGTGGTGTAGACCACCCCCGGCTTCACCCGCTCGGTAATGTCGGCGCGCAGCACGGTCGCGCCGGCACGGCTCTGGATGCCCACCCAGTCGTCCTGCACGACGCCGCGCTCCTCGGCATCGAAGGGGTGAATTTCCAGGCGGTCCTCACCGTGCCAGGCCACGTTGTCGGTGCGCCGCGTCTGGGCGCCGACATTGTACTGGCTGAGTATGCGCCCGGTGGTAAGCAGCAGCGGCAGGCGCTTGCTGGCGCGCTCTCCGGTGGGTACAAATTCGGTGATGGCGAACAGGCCCTGCCCGCGGACAAACTGGTCCACGTGCATGATGGGCGTGCCGCCCGGCGCCGTCTCGTTGCAGGGCCACTGGATAGAGCCCTCCGCGTCGAGCCGGGCGTAGCTCACACCGCTGAAGGTCGGGGTGAGGCGCGCGATCTCATCCATGATCTCGCCCGGATGCGCATAGTTCATCGGACAGTCGAGGGCATTGGCCAGCGCCATAGTGACCTCCCAGTCCGCTTTCCCGGACAGCGGCGGCATCACCTTGCGCACCGGCGATATGCGCCGCTCGGCATTGGTGAACGTGCCGTCCTTCTCCAGGAACGACGCGCCCGGCAGGAATACATGGGCGTACTTGGCGGTTTCGTTGAGGAAAATATCCTGCACCACCAGGCAATCGAGACTGCCAAGAGCCTGCTGTATGTGCTGGGTGTTCGGGTCTGACTGGGCGACGTCCTCGCCCTGGCAATACAGTCCGCGGAAGTCGCCGTCGATCGCCGCGTCGAACATATTGGGTATGCGCATACCCGGCTCCGGGTCGATAGTGACACCCCAGTCGCGTTCGAACGCGGTGCGCGTGTGGGTATCCGACAGGTGCCGGTAACCGGGCAGCTCGTGCGGAAACGACCCCATATCGCAGGAGCCCTGTACATTGTTCTGCCCGCGCAGCGGGTTCACGCCGACGCCCTCACGCCCGAGGTTGCCGGTGAGCATGGCGAGGTTGGCGATTCCCATCACCGCGGTCGAGCCCTGGCTGTGCTCGGTGACACCGAGGCCATAGTAAATCGCGCCGTTGCCGGCCGTGGCGTACAGCCGCGCGGCGGCGCGCAGCTCGGGCGCGGAAACGCCCGTCACCGCGGCGGTATTTTCGGGGGAATGACGCTCATCGGTAATAAAGCGCAACCACTCGTCCAGCGCGGGTTGCTCACAGCGCGCGCGGATGAATGCCTCGTCGTGCAGGTTACCGGTCACGATCACGTGCGCCAGCGCGTTCAACACCGCCACATTGGTACCGGGGTTCACCGGCAGGTGGTGATCCGCGCGCACATGGGGCGCGTTCACCAGTTCGATTTCGCGCGGATCGATAACGATCAGCCGCGCGCCCTCGCGCAGGCGCTTTTTCAGGCGCGAACCGAATACCGGGTGCGCCTCCGTTGGGTTGGCCCCCATCACGATAATAACGTCGGCGTGCTCAACGGATGCGAATGTCTGGGTCCCGGCGGATTCACCCAGCGTGGTTTTCAGGCCGTAACCCGTCGGCGAATGGCAGACCCTGGCGCAGGTGTCGATATTGTTATTGCCGAATCCCGCCCGCACCAGTTTCTGCACGAGGTACACTTCCTCGTTGGTACAGCGGCTGGAACTGATCGCGCCGATGCTGTTGCGCCCGTGCTCGGCCTGGATGGTCTTGAATCGCCGCGCGGCGAACGCAATGGCTTCATCCCAGCCGACCACCCGCCAGGCGTCATCGATACTGTCGCGGATCATCGGCCGGGTGATGCGGTCCCGGTGCGTGGCATAGCCGAACGCGAAACGCCCCTTTACACAGGCGTGTCCTGCATTCGCGCCGCCCGCCTTGTGGGGCGTCATGCGCACCACCTCGTTGCCGCGCAGGTCGGCGCGAAACGCGCAGCCCACTCCGCAGTAGGCACAGGTCGTCACCACGCTGTGTTCCGGAGTGCCCCGGGCGATAATGCTGTTTTCGGTGAGCGTGGCTGTCGGGCAGGCGGTGACACAGGCGCCGCAGGACACGCACTCGGAGTCGAGGAAGCTGCCGCCGGGGCCCGTGCTGACCTTTGAACTGAAACCGCGGCCGGCGATGGTCAGGGCGAACGTACCCTGCTGCTCCTCGCAGGCGCGCACGCAGCGGGAACAGACAATGCATTTCGCGGGATCGAAGGTAAAGTACGGATTGGATTCGTCCTTCGGCGCCGACAGGTGATTGGCGCCCGCAAACCCGTAACGCACCTGCCGCAGACCCAGCTCTCCTGCGGTGTCCTGCAACTCGCAGTCGCCGTTGGTCGGGCAGGTCAGGCAGTCCAGCGGATGATCCGAGATATACAGTTCCATGACGTTGCGACGCAGCTTCGCCAGATGATCGGACTGCGTGCGAACGTTCATGCCCGCTTCCAGCGGCGTGGTGCAGGAGGCGGGATAGCCCTTGCGGCCCTCGATCTCGACCAGGCATACACGGCACGAGCCAAACGCGTGCAGGGTATCCGTGGCGCACAGCTTCGGTACCTTGATGCCCGCGATGGCGGCCGCTCGCATCACCGACGTCCCGGCGGGCACACACACCGCCACGCCGTCGATGATCGCTGTTACCTCGGTCTCTGAGACCACCGCAGGGGTGCCGTAATCCTTGTCCGGTTCGTAATACTGCAACATCGGCTTATCCTCCGGCGCCTGACGGGAAGTCTTCCGCGAAGTGTTCCAGGGCACTGCGCACCGGCGCCGGCGTCAGGCCGCCCATCGCACACAGGGACCCCTCCTCCATGGTAGCGCATAGATCGCGCAGTAGCAGGGTATTCTCCACCACCTGCTCTCCCGCGCGGAGCCGGTCGACGAGTTCCGCGCCGCGCACCGCCCCCACCCGGCAGGGCGTGCACTTCCCGCAGGACTCCTCCGCGCAAAACTCGAACGCGTAACGCGCCTGGCGGGACATGTCCACGGAATCATCGAACACCACCACGCCGCCATGCCCCAGCATCGCACCGGCGGCGGCCAACGATTCGTAGTCCAGCGGCACGTCCCACTGGCTCTCGGGCAGGTAGGCGCCCAGCGGCCCACCGACCTGGATCGCACGAACCGGCCGGCCGCTGTAGCTGCCGCCGCCGAACTCGAACACCAGTTCGCGCAGGGTCCGGCCGAACGGCAGTTCCACCAGCCCGCCGCGCCGTACATTGCCAGCCAACTGCACGGTGAGCGTACCCCGGGATCGACCGCTTCCCTGCTCCGCGTAGGCGCCGGCGCCCTCAGACAGGATGGAGGTGACCGCGGCGAAGGTCAGTACGTTGTTCACCACGGTCGGGCGGCCGAGCAATCCGGCCAGCGCCGGCAGCGGCGGCTTGGCCCGTACCAGCGGACGCCGGCCCTCGAGACTTTCCAGCAGGGAGGTCTCTTCGCCACAAATGTAGGCGCCGGCACCGAGACAGAGGTGTAGGTGAAAGGCCTTGCCGCTGCCGCAGATATCCGCTCCCAGAAACCCCGCGGCACCGGCCTTGGCTATAGCGGTTCGCATCACGTCCCGCGCTCGCGGGTACTCCGATCGCAGGTAGATATACCCCTGCGTCGCTCCCACCGCCAGCCCGGCAATCACCATGCCCTCGATCAGTTGGAAGGGATCCGCCTCCATCAGCAGGCGATCGGCGAAGGTTCCCGAATCGCCTTCATCCGCATTGCAAACGACGTACTTCTGCCCCGCTGGCGCATCCAGCACGGTCTGCCATTTTATGCCCGTCGGAAACGCCGCGCCGCCGCGACCGCGCAGCCCGGCATCCCGCACCGCCGCCACGATAGCCGCCGGCGCCTGCTGCAATGCGCTGAGCAGCGCGGCGAAGCCGCGCTCCGCCTGGTAGTGCTCCAGGCACAGGGGGTCGCCCGTTCCGGCGCGCCCGAACGTGAGTCGACGCTGTCCGGCGAGCCAGGGAATCTGCGATACCTCACCGAGGCACAGTGGGTGGCTCGCCGGATCGCCACTGACAGCCTCCAGCAACGAGGGAACATCCGGGACGGCCACCGGACCGAAAGCCAGGCGCACGCCATTCCGCTCCAGTTCGACAAGCGGCTCCAACCAGAACGCGCCGCGCGAGCCGTTGCGGACCAGTTCGACAGGCTGCCCGCCGTCACGCAGCGCGCGCGCCACGGCAGCATGCAGTTCGTCCGCGCCCATCGCCGCGGCGGTTGTGTCGCTGGGAATGTACAGGCGGGCGGCCATTACTCCCCTTCTCCCTGTCGCACATTCGCCACCAGTCGCTCCAGGCGCGCGGCGTCCACGCGGCCGTGGACGCGATCACCAATACGTACCGAGGGCGCGCAAGCGCAATTTCCCAGGCAGTAGACCGGCTGCAGGCTAATCGACCCGTCGGCGGTGGTTTCGCCGTAATCGACCTGCAGCAGCGCGCGAACGTACCGTTCAAGTGCCGCTGCGCCCATCGCCTGGCAGGCCTCGGCGCGACAGATCTGGATCACGTGGCGACCGCCCGGTGAAGTGCGAAAATCGGGATAAAAGCTCATGACACCGTGAACTTCAGCGCGGGACAGGTTGCAGTGTGCGGCGACCCGGTCCAGTACGTCGCGAGGCAGGCAGCCCAGTTCGGACTGCACCGCGTGCAGGGTGGCGAGCAATTCGCCGGGCTTGCGTCCGCGATCGGGGGCGTGTGCTGCAATTACCTCGTCAATAGTCACGACTTCGGTTGATACCATATCGCCGAGGTCACCGCACGCTCCTGCAGGGAGGCAGGCTCGGGAGCCTCTATACCCAGTAATTTTGCATCGTAAGTAGACCAACGCGGCGTCGGAATTTCAATCACCCGGGCGTAATAAAGGGCTTCCCGGGATGGATCAAACTCGACGTCGCGCCACACTACCGACAACTGTTCAGCACCGATGGTATTGGTATAGCTGGCCTCGGCGACTTTCACGGTATTGCCGACGACAGGCAGGTGGCCGTTGCGATCCGGTTTACGGTCTCCCGACCAGGCCACATCGTGAACTTTCTCTCGAGACAGGCCGTCATCATCTATCCAGGCTTTGACGATCTGGATTCGGTCCAGGTTGCCGCTGTCAGGATCGCGCATGGCCCATACGGCGAATGTCGGCACCTGCTCCTGCGCACCACCCGTGTCGTCGGATAAGGGCAATACACCGCCCATCGGCACGCCACTTTGTTCGGCAGTGGCCACCCAGTCACCCTGCTGGAAAAGCGCCTGCTCAAAACCCCACCCCCCGAAAAAACGCACTGTTATTCTGGTGCCGGACGTCGCGTAGGTTTCTTTGCGCAGCATGGCGTCAAACAGGGACGCGCGGGTATTCTCCTCGGCCCACACCGCAGCCAGGCCCGCCGCCCCCCAGGGCGTACCGCCCGGCATGTCGCGAGGAATATACATATTGGTCCTCAAGCGTGTGGCCGCGCTGCCATCGAGGAGCGGTAGCTTGCCGTGATAATTGTCTTCTTCCACCGGCGAACTCCCATTGTGGCCATCAGAGCTGCCAATAACGCCAAACCGGTAGGGGTTGAAGCCCTCGGTGTGGGACATCTCGATACCAGTGCGCAGGGCATCCCGTGCGTAACTGCCTTTCGGTTCGGAAAAATCCCCCTCCTGGGCCAATCTCGCATCAACGATTTCAAACCCTGCAAACGCGTCTTCCGGAGACAATTGCGGGTGCGTTTCCGAGGACCCCTTGACCTGGTAGATCTCGCTGAGGGGTTCGTTCTTCATCCGGGTTGCGGCGTAGTCGGCGCTCATTGCCGAGCCGTCAAACATTACCGAGTCGTACATCCTGCCATTACTCGCGTTACCGTTGTGCGGAATGGCGAACACCTGCATTCCCCGCTGGCGCTGGCGCTCCAGTTCCTCCCAGAGGTCCCGGGGATCCTCGGAGTTCAGAGAGCTGTAGGGAATGGTTGGCACCTCGGATCCGCGATAGATGACGTTGCGGTGCAGGTTGTCTTTGTCAGGAGCGGAGCTCCACTCGTAGCCCACGAACGCCGTAAACTGCCCCGGCAGGTTATTGCGTTCAGCCGCCGCAATCGTGTCCCGCCAGGCGCTCTCGGTGAACTGCTCCCATCCGTCCTTCTCCACATCCTTGAGATCGAATCCAAGCGCGGTGCGTAGAAACGCGATGGTATTGCGCAGCTTGCCATCGTTTTGCATGCGCTCCCTGAAGCTGCGCGCACTCAGCGGCAAGTCGGGGTTGGTGGCGCGCAGCAGGCCGAGGTATTCCGAGTGATCGGTCACCGCGGCAAAGTCCAGTGGGCGCTTCAACTTTATCCCATACCCTCCCGCATGCTCGATCTCGCCACCCCGGGTAAAAGTATACGCGTCATCGGGTGTCGCCCGTACACCCATGGTCCAGGCATCGGTGGAATAGCTGGTGTGGATATGCAGGTCACCCCAGTAGAGGCTGCGCTGCGGGTTGAACTGGCTGGTTTTTTTCTCCGCTATCGGAGCGGCGGTTTCGGGGTTGAACTCGGGGTACAGGCCAGGATCCTCGACCGGACCGCAGGCGACGACGGTGATCCCGATAGCCGCCATTCCCAGCGCGCGGCGGCAAAGCCTGTGCGCTGCGCCGCGAAATCGCCAGAGACGAGACATTGCATGGCATGTAGACATCTGCAGTTCCCTTGACGCTCTAATCGAGCGGGCACCGGTTCAGGCGCGGCGCGATGTCAGGATTCCGGAATGGCAACCTGTATCCCTCCCACTGGCTCCAGCATCACCAACTCGCCGGGCAGCACCAGATCGGCAATGGCTTTTAACGGGCTGATCGATGACGTCAGCGCGGCACCGAGACTATTGACGATAGTGCCATCGGGCAGCACCGCGGTAATGCCGGAAGAATCATCAGGCAAGCTCACGATATCGCCCGCGCCCCGGCCGGTGTTCTTGTCGAGCGCAGCGACCGTGGATTTCACCGGCAGGTTGAAGGTCAGGCCCGGCACCTTGTAACCATAGATTACCGGCACCAGTATCGCATCCCCGGTAATGGTCGGATTGCCGTTACCGACGGCCACCGGGTCTCCCAGCAGCCAGGAGGAAGGCAGTTGCCGCGACTGCTCGCCGAGGTCACTCTGCCAGAGCACTTTTCCCAGCGCGCTGATCGCTATCACCGCGGGCGCGTTCGCCTGCAATGCGTAAATGGTCCCATCGTCGTCGACGCCGGCCGCCCCGGCCGCCGCCCTGGTTTGTACCTGCCACGTGATTTCACCCGTCTGCGCATCGAGTGCGTAGAACCAACCTTCCTCATCACTGACATAAACCTGGTGCTCGTCGGGCGACAAGGCCGGACTGGACCCACTGCCCAGCCCTATTTCGGTGATGAAGGCCTCTTCAACGCGCAATCCCTGTTCGCCGCGAATCAGCTCCAGACCGTACAGCGCGCCCATGCCTTCAGTGCTGGCGCTGCCCACCACGAACACG
This sequence comes from Gammaproteobacteria bacterium, assembly GCA_030427485.1. GTDB lineage: Bacteria > Pseudomonadota > Gammaproteobacteria > Pseudomonadales > Halieaceae > Marimicrobium. The sequence continues at coordinate 210,351 of JAUICG010000004.1, read as the reverse complement.
CGGCCGTTGCCTGCCACGGCGGGCGTGTTGGCAGAGCGCATGTTACCGCCAAAAATCAGCTGCCAGGCCCACTCCTTGAAGTCAGGGTCCATCATACCCCTGTCAAACAAGGTGTCCGGCAATGGCACCACGGTAGAATAGGGCGGAATCCGCCCCGGCAATCGGTAGGGCTGGTTGAGCTGCCTGCCCGAGCTGCGCTCAACGACGATGACATCCCCAAAATTGGTAACGCCCAGGATGTCGCCATCGGCGGTGAAAGCCGCGGTGGTGAGGGCATTCACCGGATGTTCACCGGCGGGCTTCCAGTCCAGCGCCTGCGCAGCAGGCAGATCGATCACCCACTTGATGGCACCGTCGGGAGTGAAGGCGTAAAGCTGGTTGCAATCGCCAATATAGATATCTCCGGCGCGATCGATGATCGGGCTCGACAAAACCGCGCACGGGTCCAGACTGTCACTCGCTGTGTGCCAGGGTTCCGCCTGCCACAATAGCTCGCCCTGGATGGAGTAGGCATGGAGATTACTCTTGCCGGCGGCCTGGCCCGTCGTCACATAGATCCGCTGGCCATCGGGACTTGTGGTCGGTGCCGTGAGCACAGTAGCACCCGCCAGTGCCTGCCATGTCTGGTACTGCCGATTGTCCACAGCGGTCTCCACCGCCCGTCGATTACCGGCATCCTGGTGCAGGGTCGGCCAGCCGCCCGGGGAATACGTCTGCCCGCCGAGTGAGTGCAGCGCGATGGAGGCCAACGCGACGCCTGCTGCGATGTGCACAGGGTGGAGTTTCGTGCGCGCAGTTCGATGTTTCATATGCAGCCCTCTACCGACAATACCGACCCCAACCTGGACGGAATGTCTCAGTCCAGACCCGCCCACCGGGGTTTAATGTGACCCGCCTCGGCAAGCCAGGCGAGGGTGTCGGTAAACGTTTCTCTCCCCGGCCGGAAGTCCAACCCGGCAAACCGCTGTATCTTGCCGGAATCCGCAATCGGAAATCGCGTGCATACCTGCATGGATTCGGCCGTCATCGGGCCACCGACAGGCCGAAATCTTCGCACAAAATCAAGCAGGCGCCCCATTGCCCTGAGAACAACGCCCGGTATGCGCGGGTGGCTGATGGTCCGCCCGGTGATCTCGCAGATCAGTGCGTGAAATTCCGTCCAGGTATAGAAATGCCCGCCCAGGATGTAGCGGGCACCGCTATTGTCGTTCCCGGGGGACACCGGATTCTCGAGGAGATAACGGTGAGCGACCGCGACATCCCGGACATCCACGCACTGGATCCCGCTCCGCGTGATCGGAATCATCGACAGGAATGAGATCAGCGCTTCGTTGCTCTCGCTCAGTTTCGGGTCGTCGGGGCCGAACACACCGCTGGCGTAAGTAATCTGTATCGGGGCGCCCTGTGCCTGTAACTCCCTGACATAGGCGTCACACTCCCGCTTGGACGCTGCGTACGGACTGGACAGGCTTCCCAGTGCCGCACTCTCGTCAAGGGCGCTCACTCCGGGCGAGAAGAGCGCGATCAGGCTGGATACATACACAATATTGCTGATGCCCCTGTCGAGCGCCCCCTGCATCAATTCACGTATCGTTCCCTGATTGGTCCGGCGTACTTCCTCCGCCTTTCCCGCGTCGATACTGACCATGGCTGCCGCGTGAAAGAATGCGTCGCAACCACCCATGGCCTCGACGACTTTCGCGGTATCACACATATCGGCCACCACGTAATCATCGATGTGGTAGCCTCGCGCGGAGAAATAACTGGATGCTTTCGCTTTGTCCCGGACCAGCAGGCGAACCGCGTGGCCTGCATCCAGCAGTGCCATAGTGGTGTGGGCCCCGACAAATCCGGACCCGCCTGTTACAAATACCTTCATCCGCCTCCCTATTATTCGTTCAATAGTATACAGCAGCGCGCTGTAGCTTCTCGCGATTACAGCGCGCCCGGCGGAGAACCGCCGCCCTGCCTGAGCTAGCGCTTGCCGACCGGTTTCAGCGTCAGAGCGCCCGTCGGACAAAACTTCACCGCCATGTCGATAGCGTGGGTGTCCGCTCCGCTGATATCGGAAGCTATCACAACCTGTTTGTCTTCATTGAGGGAAAAGACCTCCGGCGCTTCACTCACACAGACAGCGTGACTTTGACAGAGATCACGGTCAATTTCGATGGTAAAACTCGCCTGTGGACGGGTGGTATCCAGGGCGACTGACTCCTTCGAGGTGTTTGCGGTCGCTGCCGGCTTGCGCCTGCGATAGCGCGCCTTGCAGGGTTGCATCAGTTGAATCACCATTTTGGTTTCATCGTTGCGATAGCTTTCCGCAGGCTGGGTCAGCTCAAACTCGAAGTTGCGCAATAAATCGCTGAAGATGGCCTTCAGCTGCATCATCGCGAACGCCGCGCCCACGCAGCGATGGCGACCCGCGCCAAAGGGTATCCAGGAGAACAACTGTTTGTCTTCAGCGCGGTCCCCGGTATAGCGGGTAGGGTCGAAGGCGTCCGGATTGGGGAAGCATTCCGGCATGCGATTGGACACGGACGGCGAGACACCCACGAGCTTGCCGGCCGGCACGGTGTAGTCCTTGTAATGAAAATCGTACATCACCTTGCGCATCAACAGGATAAGGGGCGGGTGCAGGCGCAGGGCTTCCTTGATCGAGCTCTCCAGTCTGGGAATTTCGCGCAGCGCCTGGTGGCTCACATCCCTGCCGTCGGCGTAGAGTTCATCCAGTTCTTCAACGACGCCAGCCAGCACATCCGGATTCTTGAGAAGTTCAATCAGGGTCCATGCAGCCGTGCCGCTGGTGGTATGGTGTCCCGCAAACATCATGGATATGAACATGCCGGTAATCTTGTCGACCGAGTACATAAGCTCGCCGTTTTCATCCTTGAACGTAAGGAGAAAATCGAACAGTTCCATGGTTTTGTTTTCATCGGCGTCGCGTCGCTCGAACACCCCCTCCAGCAACTCGACCAGCCGCGCGCGCGCCTTGTCCCGCGCCTGGAACACCGGCAGGTCGGCGTGTGGGTCCACATACGCCATGGCGTCGGTACCTTTCTCAAGATCGTAAAAGACCTTGAAGTACTCCGGCGTCAGTTCCTGTCGGAACTCCTTGCCTATCAGGCAGGCGCTGGAGGTATACAGCGTCAGCTCGGAGAAAAAATCCAGCAGGTCGATCTCGCCCTCATCGTCGAGCTTGCCCATCGCCGCCTGCACCTCGCTGGCGATCGTGGCGGCGTGACCCTTCATGAAGTCTCCGCGCAGCGATTGGTTCTTCAGCGCTTTCTTGCGCTCCTCCGGCGTCGCGTCAAACACCACGCCCTCGCCAAATACGGGCGTCATGAACGGGTAGGCCTCGGCCTGGTCGAGTTGCTCATCGCTGGCCCGGAAAAAGGTTTCCTGGGCCTCGCCCATCATCATGACGACGCGGTTACCGGCGAAATTCAGCTCGCCGATTTCGCCCAGTTCATCCGCCACGCGTTGCATCAGCGCCGTGGGCTTTTCACGCAATTCGTCCAGGTGACCGTACTGCGCATCCGCCCCGGAAAGCACGGGAGCCTCCTTTCCCCCCTTGTGTACCAATTCCGCCGTGTCTGTCTTCGAACTCATAGGTGTACCCTCCAGGTTGAGACCTGAACCTGACTCGCAGCCCGGTTCACGCCATTCCAATCGATCTGTTAACTCTCCTGCGCGAGAGACCTGTGCAACTCCGCGGCGAGGGCCGCGAGCTCCCATTTCTCCCCGCCCGAATGGTCTTTATAAGCGAGCAGCCGCTCCTGGAGCCCGCTGAATTCACCGAGGTAGCCTCCAGCAACCGAAAACAGCCGCCCGGTGATACCGGCGGACAGCTCACTGGCCAACAGTGCATAGGCCGGCGCTGCAAATTCAGGCGGCGCGGGATTCAGCGAAGCCTCGCGCATACCGTCATCAAGGATTCCGCGCCGGTGCAGTCCGTCGATATGCGCCTCGAAATCCGGGCCAGTCGACATCCGGGAAGCCGCCCCCGGACAGATCGCATTCACGCGGATGCCGTGCGCCCGAAGGTCCTGCGCCAGCGTGAGACTCAGACTGTAGACACCGCCCTTGGCCGCTGCGTAGCCGGTTCCGCCGAACGTTCCCAGCAATGCGTGCGAGCAGGTGTTGACAATACTGCCGTGCCCCTGCCCGACCATGTGACGGGCGGCGGCACGACAGGTATAAAACGTACCGTTGAGATGAACATCAATCTGCCTGAGCCAGTCTTCGGTTTCTATCGTCAGGATGGAACTGCCCGGGGGTTCGACAATACCCGCGACATTCACCAGTATATCGATGGAACCGAACTCCTCGACGCAGCGCTCCACCAGCGACCGAGCCAGCTTCTCATCGGCCACAGACCCCGGACAGCTGACGGCCCGCGACCCGGCACTGCGCACATCCGCAAGGACCTGTGCCAGGGCATCGCCGCTGGCACTGCTGTTGAGCACCAGGTTGGCGCCGTGCGCCGCCAACTCGACAGCAACCGCCCGCCCGATTCCCATGCTGGAACCGGTAACAACGGCATTCTTACCTTGCAGAACCGGCATGTTCCATGAATCCCGATACGGTGGTTGAATGAACGCTTAACGGCCTTGTCTCGCCCGCCAGGCTACATGTCCTCGGGATTCTCGATGGTGGCAAGCCAGTCGAATTCCTGCAGCTTGACCCAGCCGGGGGGCAGTCCCTGGGCCTGGCGCTCCATGCGCGCCAGCATCCCGTCGGACAGATGCTTGTTCTCCATCATCTTGATAAAACAGCTACTGGCATTACCGAGGTCGAACCAGTCCCGCTGCCAACTCCACTTTCCATTGCCTGCGTAGCGGAACCAGGAGCCGCCAGTGCCCAGTATTTCATAGGGTTTGCCGGTTGCCGGGTCATTTTCCGGCGCCTGCTGCCGCCAGAACACGACGATTTCACCTTTTTCCGGATCAATCAGTGTGCGAATGTAGGGATAGCGCCAGCCGTCCAGCCCCGCCATCTCACTGCCAAACGCCCAGTCCCGCAGCTGTTGGTGCCCGCGCGCGACAAATTCGTAGTCCGGGCCGTAGTTCCAGCTGTATACCGCGTCCTCCGTATAGAAGTCGGGCATCTTGTCCCATCCCTCACCCTTCTCGCCGGCGAGACGGTTAGCCGCCACCCAGTTGTCCAGGTGCTGTTTCATTTCTTCGTAGGTAAATTTTGCCATCACTAGCTCCTTCACTTTGCCTTGTTGAACTGATTTTGCGAGATAGAAACTCCGAAATTATATAGTGCAAACTATAATATTTATATAGTTTCGGCTATTTTATTTCTGAATACCTTACAACATCTTACTGACTACACTTGAATTCATCGCCCGGGCTCGGCTTACTTTCGCAATGCGCGATAGGCGTCGATTACCGGTGCGAACTCATCCGGTGTCGAGCCGTGGATGCACACCTCATCCGCACCGCCGTCGAGTTCCTGCACCAGCCTGGCAGCACACTGTTCGGCGCTGCCGACGGCCGCGGCCGACAACCATTCCTCGGGTATCAGCTTTTCAATCGCTTCGAGCTGCTCCAACGTGGCGACGCTGTCGATACCGCCCAATATCGAGGTAACCGCCGGGTGCGCGCGAAAGTTATCGATCACTTTGGTGTCCCAGTCATTCAGCGCAGCCAGCATTTCCACATAACCCGGCGCCTGCATGTACGTGGCCATGCGTCCCACCAGTTTTCTCAGGTGCGCCTCCCTGTCCGGCTCCAGCACCGTTGCCATCACAGTGCAGATACGCACGTCGGCGGCATCACGGCCCGCCTTGTGCGCACCCTCTTCAACCGCTGCCCGTGCGCGCCGCAGGCCTCCGGGCGTGATGAATGTGTGCAGGTGAACACCATCGAAATGCTGCCCGGCGAATTCCAGGCTCTTGCCGCCAAACCCGACGAAATAAACCGGGATACGGGCGTCCAGCCAATCGCCCATGCTGAGGTAGGGAAGTTTGCCCATCGGGCCGTCATACCCCATTACCTTCCCTCCGGACCAGAGTGTGCGCAGGATTTCCAGACCTTCCACGATCTGCCTGTTCCCCACCCCCTGAAGGCCCATCAATTCGTTGCGAATGGCCACGCCGCGGGCGAGCCCCAGGGTAAAGCGTCCCTCGGAAAGGTAGTGCAGTGAACTGCACATCGTCGCCAGCACCATCGGGTGCCGGGTGTGCAGATTGGTCGCCGCCGTCGCCACTTCGAGCCGGTCAGTGACCGCCAGGGCAGCCGCGCACACCACGCCGGCATCCTTGACATCGAAGCGTTCCGACACCCAGACCCTGCCAAGTCCCAGTTCCTCGGCCCGTTGCGCCTGGTGTTTCGCATCCGCCGGCGCCTGCGAGTGGCCCGGCAACAGATAACAACTCAGTTCGGAAAATTCTTGTGTTCGCATTCACACACTCCGAAATCAGATCGACTGGAATTTCACGGCGACGCCACCACCGGCGGCGCTACTGGGTGATCCCCAACAGGTCATCACGCTGGCCCATGAACAATTCGGCACAGTATCCGAAATCCACCGGCAGATTGTTGCCGCTCACAAAACTCGCCAGCTTGCTGTTCAGCAACACCAGCGGTTCGCCCATCTCCGCGCCCGTCGCGTAGCGCCCATTGGAAGGCAGGAACAGGTCGATGGCCTCGGCCGGCATCTGGCCCTCTCCCTTGAGTTTGTCCATGAAGCCGCTGGCTGTCGGGGAGGGTGAAATGCAGTTGATGCGGATGTTGCGCGCCGCCAGCGCCTTCGCATTCTGCATGGTATAAACAATGATGCACTGCTTGGAAAAGGCGTAACCGTCAGCGCAGTCCCGCGGGTTGTCGGACATCCACTGCTCAGCCGTTGCCAGCGAGTTATCCAGCGCCAGGAACTCCTGCACTTTTGCCAGTTTCGGTCGCCACGCCATGCCCGCCGTGGAGGCAATCGATGCGATGGCGCCTCCGTCGGCGATGCGCGGCAGCAGCGATTCTGTCAGGTAGCGCAGTCCGACAAAATTGATCAGCACCGTATCCGCCGCGGAAAAAGGCGGGCTCGGCACCCCCGCGCAGTTGAACAGCGCATGGATTTCCTGCGGCAGCGCCGCTACCGCGGCGTCGATGGCGCCGTGGTCTTTCATATCGACCGCTACTGCCTTCGCAACCGGCACGGAAACCGGCGCGATATCGAGTGCGTAAACCTCGGCGCCCAGATCGACCAGCAGTTGCGCCGCGGCCTGGCCCATGCCGGAGGCGGCGCCGGTAATAACCACGGTTTTCCCTTTGTAGCCCAGAATATCGTTCATGTAACCCTCTCCAGATGTAATACTGTACCCGCGCGCGTTCGCGCCGTGCTCATGCGCCAATCGCTATGGTCTTGGTTTCCAGGTATTCCTCGAAACCCTCAGGGCCCATTTCGCGCCCGATGCCGCTCTGCTTGTAACCGCCGAACGGCGCGTCGGCAGCGTAGAAGTTGCCGCCATTGACGTTGATCGTGCCCGTGCGGATGCGGCGGGCCACCGCCAGCGCGCGCGCCTCATCGCCGGACCAGACGCTGCCGGAGAGGCCGAACACGGAATCGTTGGCGATACGCACTGCATCGTCATCGCCGTCATGGGCGATCACGCACAGTACCGGGCCAAAGATTTCTTCCCGCGCAATCGTCATGTCGTTGGTCACATCCACGAATACCGTGGGCTGCACATAGTAGCCCTTGTCGAGATCCTGCGGCTTATCGCTGCCACCGAGCAACAAGCGGGCGCCCTCGGCGACTCCCTTGTCTATATACCCCCGCACGCGTTCCCGCTGGCGCGCGTTCACCAGTGGGCCCATGATGGCGCTGTCCGAGGACGGATCACCGTAACTGATAAACCCGAAATAGGTCTTGAGCAACTCCTCGACCTCCGCCTGCTTCGCGCGGGGAACCAACAGCCGGGTATTGAGTGCGCAGCCCTGCCCCGCATGGAAGCACACGGCCAGCGCGCTGAGCAGACTGCTGTTGAGGTCGGCGTCGTCCAGTATGATGTTGGCGGATTTACCGCCCAGTTCGAGAAAGACCTTTTTCACGGTTTCCGAGGCGCGCGCCATGATGTGCTTGCCGACCGCCGTCGACCCGGTAAACGACACCATATCAACGCGCGGGTCGCTCACCAGTTGCTCACCCACCGTTTTCGGGTCTGCGGAGGTAATCACATTGAATACGCCCGTGGGGATGTCGGTATGCTCTTTGACAATGCGCCCCAGGGTCGCCGCGGACCAGGGCGTGTCCGGGGCGGCTTTGAGCACCACGGTGCACCCCGCCGCCAGCGCGGGCACGCATTTGGCAAGGTTGATCTGCAGCGGCACGTTCCAGGGCGTGATGGCGGCGACGACGCCGATAGCCTCTTTCTCCACCAGGCGCCGGCTCTTGCCGCCCATCATTTCGCTGATGCCGATCTCGCGGCTCCAGGTGAAGCTGGGCAGACTCGACAGGCTGTAATCGATAAAACCGATGGGTATCTCGCACTGCGGGCCATTCGGGCCGCAAATCCCCAGCGGAGACCCGGTTTCAGCGGCAATCTGCAGTTTAAAATCGTCCATCTCGGCCAGCAGCCCGTCCTTGAGTTGCTGCAGGCACCGCAGGCGAAAGGCGTGGTTGGTGGACCAGTCAGTCTCATCGAAAGCGCGGCGGGCTGCAGCGATCGCGCGGTCCATATCTTCCGGGCCCGCATCCGCCACCTCGCCCATCACTTCCTCTGTCGCCGGATTGATATTGGGGTAGGTCTTGCCGCTGGCGGCCGCCACCAGTTCACCGTCGATCAATAGCCGTGTTTCAGGGTTCATCGCAGCACTCCGGCAAGATCGCGAACAATTCGGTTATCCATGGACTCAATTCCTCAGTTGCCCAACCCAGTGGCCCCGCATCATAGGTCCAGCCCCAATTTATGTCAAGCATAATTGACTATTAGACAATCCGCATTTACATTTTCTGCGGCAAACGCTTCAGGTTGCTGCCGAACTTGGGTGTGCAGCGCGAGGCGAGTGGGAATCGAGTCCGGGTTTCGACAATTTCGCGCACTGTTTCCTGCGGGCAAACTTGCATGCGCAGACGCCTGTATCGCGCAGCAGCACGCGCATGAAGCTCGAGTCCGGTAGAAGCCTCGCATCCGGCGAATGCCCACGGCGAATGTACTTCTTTCAACATTGCGCCAATGATATAGTTTTATGTCATTTAATCAGTGACGGGCACATGCAGTGCCTCGGGGCGTGAGCAGGCGCAAGGCACGCTCGCAAGGTAACCAGCATGGACCGTTTTTTAGGTATCGACCTCAGCGACGGCGTCAAACGTCACCACCTGGTCGCCTACTTCATCGCCGCTTTCGTGTCGTCGAGTTACGCCGGAGCGCTGGCCATGCTGCAGCCCGGACTGCTGCAGGTGATGGCTATTCCACCCGCGGAGCAAGCCATCCTTACCGGCAACCTGAGCGCGATGCAGGAGATCATCCTGATCGCGCTGATGGGCGTCGTGGGAGCGCTCGCGGACCGCTTCGGCCGCAAGCCGGTGTATGTGTTCGGCCTTCTGGCCACCGCCGCGGGATTTACGCTCTACCCGTTCGCCGACAGCATTGGCGAACTGATTGTCTACCGTATCATCGTCGCCTTCGGCAGCGCCGCGATGATCGGCATGATGGTTACCGTGATCGCCGATTACTCGCGCGATTCCACACGCGGCAAGGCCAACGGCCTGCAGGGCCTGATCGCCACGTTAGGCGCCTTTTTGCCGCCGCTGTTCGGGGCACTCCCGAAGCTGTTTGTCGACCAGGGCTTCGATGAACTGGCGGCGCAGCGACTGACGTTCGCCAGCGCCGGCGCATTGGGCGTGATCGGCGCGCTCGTCGTCGCCGTTGGCCTCGCACCCCACGTGGGGCGCGCGTCCAGCGCGGCGCGGGAATCGATACTCGACATGTTGCGCGAAGGTGTGCGCGCGTCCCGGAATGCCGGCATCGCGCTGTCGTACGGGGCCGCATTTATCTCTCGTGGGGACCTCGCGGTCACCGGCGCCTTCCTCAGCCTCTGGCTGGTGCAATTCGGCACCGGCGCAATGGGCCTGGAACCCAGCGAAGCCATGTTCCAGTTGGCCGTACCCAGGGTGATGGCGGTGGTTGGCGGCGCGCTGGTGGGCTCGCTCCTGATGGGTTACATCAGTGACAAGGTGACCAGGGTGACCGCTGTCGCACTGGCCGCGGGCCTGGCGGCGGCCGTCTATCTCTCTATATTCTTTGTCGAGGACCCCACGGCGTCCTGGTTTATGGCCTTGCTGGGCGTGATGGGGGTCGCGGAGATCAGCGCTTTCGTCAGCAGCCAGGCCCTGGTCGGCGAGCGGGCGCCGGCGGCGCGCCGGGGTGCGATTATCGGCCTGTTTGGCGTTTCCGGGGCGGTCGGCATCCTGATCGGCACGGCCGGCGGCGGTTGGCTGTTCGCCAATATCGGCCCGTCCGCGCCGTTCGTACTGTTCGGCATTCTCAACAGCGTGGTATTTGTCTGGGCCCTGGTGCTGCGAACCCGCCCTGACCAGTGACATTCCAGGCTCTGCACGCGCCTGTTTTACAATTGCGGCAGTCTTCATATACTGGGCCTTCAGCACGACCACCGCCAGCTGGACGGGAGGCTTGAGTGAGCAACGAAGCGATCAGCGAAGTCCTGGCGCGGCACGATACCCGCGCCGCGCGCGAGTTCTTTAACGCCAATCGCAACCGGGATCTGCAGCACCTGCCCGGCGACTGGGGTTGGCCGGTGCTGGGGCATGTGCCAGCGGTGTTGCGCGATGCCCACGGCTTCATGAACCGCCAGTACGCCCGCTACGGCAAGCTCTTCGTTTTCAACAGTCCACTCAATCGCGGCGTGATGATGCTCGGCCCAGAAGCCAATGAACTGCTGTTCAAGAACGAGGGCAACCGTTTCTCCAATTTTCTCGCCTGGGATATCACATTCCGCAATATCTTCGACAACAACGTGCTGGAAATGGATTTCAGCGGCCACAAGAGCCATCGCAAGATGCTGCAACTGGCATTCAAGCGACCGGCCATCGAAGGCCATATCGCGTTGATGAACCCACTGTTGCAAGCGGGGGTCGCGGGTCTGCCGCTTGCCAGTGAATTCAGGATGATGCCGTTTATCAAGCGGCTGCTGCTGAACGTGGGGGCCGAGGTGTTTCTCGGCGAAAAGGTCAGCGAGGCCACCGAGCACCTGAACCAGGCATTTGTCGACATGGTCAGCGCGACGGCCGACCCGTTCAAGCGCAGGATACCGTTCACGCCCTATTACAAGGGGATTGCCGGCCGCAGGGCACTGACGGATTTCATCCGCGAGAACATCGACAAAAAACGTGCGTTAGCAGGTCGCGACCTGTTCTCGCAACTCTGCCACCTGCGCGACGACGATGGCAGCCAGTTTAGCGATGAGGAAATCGGCGATCACGTCATTTTCGTGCTGTTTGCCGCTCACGACACCACCACCAGCGCACTCAGTTCGGTGCTGTTTTCACTCGCCGACAACCCCGGGTGGCAGGATGCGGTCTATGAAGAAATCCGCCGTATCGGCAAGGAGGAGATCGACCACGACGACCTCGACACCATGAGCGATACCTCGCTGGTGCTGCAGGAGGCGCTGCGCATGTACCCGCCGCTCAGCCTTATGCCGCGTTACGCCCTGCACGAGTTCGAATTCGAGGGTCACCGCATTCCCGCCAACACCACCTGCGCGATCTCTCCGCTGTTCACCCACTACATGGAAGAGCACTGGAGTCATCCGCAGCAGTTCGATCCACTGCGCTTCGCCCCCGAACGCGCCGAGGAAAAGCAGCACTTCTTCCAGTACATTCCCTTCGGCGGCGGCGCCCACAAGTGCCTGGGCCTGCACTTCGCGCAGGTACAGGGCAAGTTGTTCCTCTACCACTTTCTGCGGCGGTACCGCGTGACCAAACAGCCCGGGCAAGTATTCAAGTACAACAACGTACCCCTGACTTTTCCGACCAATGGACTGCCGTTGACGCTTACAGCCCGTTGAACCAGTTCCGCCGCCCGTCTCGCCCGGTCGCCGCTGCGCTGTGCTACTGCGTCCCCGCTGGCCGGCGGTTCCCGGGGCCGACCCACCCTCCAACCCACTGACAGAAGGTTAGCACCATGGTATTCGATAACATCCTCTATCAAACCCACGACCGTATCGCCACCATCACCCTGAACCGCCCGGAACGGTTCAACGCGATTACCTGGGGCCTCGCGGATGACCTCCAGGCCGCGATTGAACTGGCCGGCAAGGACCCGGACGTCCACGTTATTGTCCTGCAGGGCGCGGGCAAGGGGTTTTGCGGTGGCTACGACCTCAAGGAGAGCGCGGAATCCCATGTGGAAAGCCCCTGCACGCAGGACAGCATGCCGTGGGACCCCACGCTCGACTTCCAGGCCATGTGGGGCTTCACCCAGAAATTCATGTCGATCTGGCGCTGCAATAAGCCGGTGATCACGAAAATACACGGCGCGGCGGTTGCCGGCGGTAGCGACATAGCGCTGTGCTCCGACCTGATCGTTATGGCGGAAGACGCGCGCATCGGTTATCCCCCGGCCCGGGTATGGGGTGTGCCGACCACGATGATGTGGGTGTATCGCCTGGGTATGGAAAAAGCCAAACGCATGTTGTTCACCGGCGACCTGATCACCGGCAAGCAGGCGCAGGAGGATGGCCTGATCCTGCAAGCCGTGCGCGCCGACCAGCTCGATGCCACCGTGCAAAAACTCTGCGACCGCATCAAGGGTGTACCGCGCAATCAGCTGATGATGACGAAGATGTCCGTCAACCAGGCCTACGAAAACATGGGCCTCAAGACCACGCAGATGTTCGCCACGATGTTCGACGGTGTCGCCCGGCACTCCCCCGAGGGGAAATGGTTCGAGGAACGCGCCCGCGCCGAGGGATTCAAGCAAGCCGTATCGGAGCGGGATTCCGGGGCCAATATCGCCGAGGGGCGCAGCAAGGATTTCAGGGACTACGGTATTTTCTGAACGGTCGAAAGCGCCTGTCCCTGGCGCTTCACCGGCTGTTTCAGTGACGGGTACAGCGATCTACAACGCCTCCTTCGAACGGGGTATCAACTACACAGATTGCAGCCCTTGCCGGCCGGCGTGATAGGCTTGCCGCACTTACGCTGGAATACGGGCGCACTGGCAAAGGAGCCAACATGAACTTCGATATACCACAGGACATTGCCGACTTCCTCGAGGAACTCGACACCTTCATTGCAACGAAAATAAAACCGCTGGAACAGGCCGACGACAATATCCGCTTCTTCGACCACCGGCGCGAGGATGCGCGAACCGACTGGGAGCGGGATGGCCTGCCCAATGCAACCTGGGAGCAACTGCTGCACAAGGCCAAGCAACTGGCGATCGAGGCGGGCATCTACAGCTATCCCTTCCCCGCCGAGCACGGCGGCCGCGACGGCAGCAACCTCGGCATGGCAATCATCCGCGAGCATCTCGCCGCGCAAGGACTGGGCCTGCACAACGACCTGCAGAACGAACACTCGGTGGTGGGTAACAATGTCGGCCTGTTGCTGATGCTAGCCTACGGCACCGAAGAACAGAAAGCTCAGTGGGTGGACGGGCTGAAAAATGCAACGCGCGGCTTCGCCTTCGGCATCACCGAGCCGGCGCACGGCTCGGACGCCACCTGGATGGAGACCGCGGCGGTCAGGGATGGCGACCACTGGGTGATCAACGGGGAAAAAACCTGGAACACCGGCGTGCACATCGCCCACAGCGATATGGTGATGGCCCGCACCTCCGGCGCACCGGGCGATGCCGCCGGGATCACCGCATTCCTGGTACCGATGGATGAGCCGGGGCTCAAGGTGGAAGAATACCTGTGGACGTTCAACATGCCCTCCGACCATGCCCGCGTGTCTTTCACCAACGTACGGGTAGCGGATTCAGCGATCTTTGGGGGCGAGGGCAAGGGCCTGCAGGTGGTCCAGCACTTTTTCAATGAGAACCGCATACGCCAGGCTGCCTCCAGCCTGGGCGCGGCGCAGTACTGCGTGAACGAGGCAGTGGCGTACGCGCGCGAACGAAAGCCATTTGGCAAACCGTTGGCGAGTAACCAGGCCATCCAGTTCCCGCTGGTCGACCTGCAGGCTCGCTGCGAAATGCTGCGCGCGCTGATTCACAAGACGGCCTGGCTGATGGACCGGGACGGCGCATTCTCCGTGTCCGACAAAGTATCGATCTGCAACTACCAGGCAAACCGGCTGTGCTGTGAAGCGGCCGATACCGCGATGCAGGTCCACGGCGGATTGGGTTACTCCCGCTACAAACCCTTTGAACATATCTACCGTCACCATCGGCGCTACCGTATCACCGAGGGCGCCGACGAGATACAGATGCGCCGCGTGGCCGGCTACCTGTTTGGTTTCATGAAACAGCAAAAACCCAAGGGTGTCAGTTAATGTCGATTGACGCGGCTTTTCTCGAAGCATTGAAGACGCTTCTGGAACGGCGGGTGAGCGGCTTCCGTGAACTCGAAGAGTGCCAACAACTGACCGCGGGCGCCAGCCAGGAGACGTATCGCATTGCGGTGAAAACCGACGAGGGTAGCCGCCGCTATGCGTTTCGCCGCAGCCAGCCAAGCCAGCAGGGCGCTCCCCTGCCCGGCCAGGTTGGCCTGGCAACCGAAGCCAGGTTGCTGCAACTGGCCAGGGAGGCAGGCATTCCGGTTCCCGGCGTTGTCTACCTGCTCGAGGAGCGCGACAATCTCGGCACGGGCTTCCTGATGCAGTGGCTGGAGGGCGAAACCCTGGGCCAGCGCATTGTACGCGCCGAGTCCCTGACCGCGATCCGGCCGCAACTCGCCAGGCAGTGCGGGGAGACGCTCGCGCGCCTGCATGCCATTGAGGTCGATGACTCGATCGCCAGACAACTGACCACCGTTACGCCAGTGGCCCTGGTGCAGGAAACATGGAATGCCTACCAGGCACTGGATATACCAGCACCGATGATCGATTACACCGCACGCTGGCTTCTCGACAACCTGCCCCGGCGTTCGCGACAAACCCTGGTCCACGGCGATTTCCGCAACGGCAACCTGATGATCGATGAGTCCGGCATCGTCGCGGTGCTGGACTGGGAGCTGGCCCAGATAGGAGATCCCGTCCGCGACCTCGGCTGGCTATGCGTCAACTCGTGGCGCTTCGGCAACGCGGCGCTACCGGTCGGCGGCTTTGGCGCGATCGAAGACCTGCTGGACGGTTACCGCGCGCAATCCGGCGTTACTATCAGCGCCGAAGAACTGCGCTTCTGGCAGGTCTTCGGCTCCTTCTGGTGGTCTGTGACCACATTGAATATGGCCGCTGCCTGGCGCACCGGGGACACCCCCAGCCTGGAGCGACCAGTGATCGGGCGGCGCTCCTCCGAGGCCCAGATGGACTGCGTCAACCTGCTTTTCCCCGGCGAGTTCACGCTGCCCGCCGAGACCGCACTGGATCGGGGCACCCAACTGCCGATGCCCGCTGAACTGCTGGCGGGTGTCCGCGCATTCCTGACGGACGAGGTCGCCGCCGGCGACAAACAGCGCTTCGGATTCCTGGCGAAGGTCGCCGCCAACTCCCTGGGAATCGCACAGCGGGAATTCCTCCATGGCCCACGACTCGGCGCGGCGGAGCAACTGCGGCTCGCGGCGCTGCTCGGCGAAGGATCGCTCGACGCACTGCGCTGGCAGCTCACCCGGCAATTGCGCAACGGCTTGAGCCTGGCGACCGACGGCCTGGCCGCGCATTTGCGACAGACAGTCGCCGGGCAGTTGTACATCGACCAGCCGGGCTACTCCGCGCTGCGCGCTGAATGAACATGCCCGTATTCAGCGGCAGCGGTTTGTGGGTATACAATGAAAACGACCGACCACCAGCCAGGATAATAAACAGGAATCAGCATGCTCGTTCATCACTACCTCGAATTTTACGCGCGAAGCGTACCGCAGTCCGCCTGCTTCACTCGCCACGACACATCGATGAGCTATGCGCAGGTCAATGCCCTCGCCAACCAACTGGGAAACGGTTTTCTCGAGTTGGGCGTGGAGATCGGCCAGAGGGTCGCCATTCTCGGGGAAAACAGCATCGAGCACGGCCTGTGGTTCATGGCCGCCAGCAAGGTGGGCGCCGTCGCCGTACCGCTCAACTATCGCCTGGCGCCCGCGGAACTGGCATTCGTTATCAGCGACTCCAACACCCGTGTACTGCTGGCACTCCCGGGTATGGAGGAAACTCTGAAGGCACTGCGTCCGCAGCTGCCGCCCGATATTACGGTGATCACAAGCGAGCAACCCGACAGTCTGCACTGGGACGACTGGCTGGCCCGCTTCCCGCAGTCCAGCCCCGCTGTTGAGGTCGACCGGGACGCCCCTTTTCTGCAACTGTATACCAGCGGCACCACGGGTAATCCCAAGGGTGTGGTCACTTCGCACTTCAATATGCTGCAGTTGGCCACGATGAATGTCATCGCGATGCCGCGACGCCCGGCAAGGGGTTCGGCGGGCGTCGTCGTCGCGCCGATGTTCCACATCGGGGGCGCGGGTTCGCTGATGGCCGGTCTCTACAATGGTCAACACACACTCCTGCACCGGGTATTCGACCCGGTGAAGATACTCGACGATATCGAGGCGCACCCCGTGACCAGTATTTTTATGGTGCCCGCGATGATCATGGCGGTGCTGCAGGTGCCGGGCGTGGAGCAGCGCGACTTCAGCAAGCTCGAAACCATCTACTACGGTGCATCACCGATCTCGGAAACGGTCCTGCGCCGGGCCATCGAGGTGTTCCAGTGTGAGTTCATGCAGATGTACGGCATGACGGAAACAACCGGCACCGTGGTCACCCTCTCTCCCGACGATCACCGCCGCGCGCTGGCCGGCAAACCCGAGTTGCTGAGGTCCTGCGGTCGTCCCTCCGTGGGCGTGGCGATCAAGATCATGGATACACAGGACAACGAAGCGGCTACCGGCGAGGTCGGTGAGATCTGGGTGAAATCCGACACCACCATGCTGCATTACTACAATCTGCCCGAGGCCACGGCCGCGAACCTGACCGACGGCTGGTTGCACACCGGCGACGCCGGTTATCTCGACGACGAGGGCTATCTCTATCTGAAGGATCGCATCAAGGACATGGTGGTCAGCGGCGGCGAAAACATCTACCCGGTGGAAGTGGAGAATGCCCTCGCGAAACTCGATGTGGTGGTCGACGTCGCCGTGATCGGCATACCCGATGAGAAGTTCGGCGAGGCGCTGCTGGCCTTCGTGGTCACCAAAACGGGCACGACACTCACCGTGGAAGAGATGGTGACATTCTGCCGCGACAAGATCGCGGGCTACAAGATTCCCCGCAAACTGGAGGTCGTCGATGAGCTGCCGCGCAACCCCTCCGGCAAGATTCTGAAAAAGCTACTCCGGGAGCCTTACTGGAAAGGCGTGGACAGAAATATCGGCTAACAGCCTGTCAGCGCTCGTTGTAGCGAGGACGTGGTGAAACCGTGGTGAAGCGTTCGCAGCAAGCTACCGGTTCAGGGGCGCCAGCAATTCCAGCAGCGCCATGTCCGGCCCGCGCTCCGTGCCGTCCATGATGGCCTGCACGCATACGTGGTCGGCGCCCGCACGCCAGTGCGCGTCAACGCGTTCGCGCAGCGCGCTCTCGTCGCCCCAGCCGACGATCGCGTCGACCAGTTTGTCGCTGCCGCTGTTCTCGAAATCCGCGTCTTCAAAGCCGAATTGCCGCAGATTATTGCGGTAGTTGTCCAGCGTCGTATAGGTGGCCATATGCGAGCGGGCGATGCGCCGGGCAGTGTCCGCGTCCGTTTCCCGCAGCAGCATCTGTTCCGGGCAGAGCAGCGCATCTGGCCCGAGAATTCCACGCGCCCAGGCGGTATGCTCGGGCGGCACGAAATACGGGTGGGCGCCGTCGGCTTTTTCCGCGCTGAGCCTGAGCATGTTCTCACGCAGCGCACCCAGTACGATGGGCGCCGGTTGGTCCGCCATCGCCGCGATGTACAGCGCGTTGCGCATGGATTCCAGGTAGTTGCGCATCGTGGAGACCGGCCTGGCGTACGCGTGGCCGCGGATGTCATTGACCAGCGGCGCGTGCGATACGCCCAGCCCCATCACGAAGCGACCCGGCGCCAGCTCGGACACAGTCTTGTGGATCGCGTTCATCGCCATCGGGTCGCGCGCCCAGATATTGGCGATTCCCGTGGCGAACACCAGCTTCCTGGTGTGCGCCGCCATGAAGCTGATGATCGAGAACGGGTCGCGGCCCACCGCTTCCGGTATCCACAGCGCGCCGTATCCCCAGCTCTCAAGTTGCTGCGCAAACTGCACGGCTTCCTGCGCCGTCATATTGTCAATAAAAGCCCAAACGCCCAGCTTGCCCAGTTGAGTGGCCATCGGTGTTCCCCCTGCGAGTACGGTATGGGTACCCACGTTAGCAGAATGTCCGGACTTTGGCAGTACGTCGCTTTGGCGAAAGGATCACCAGATCGAGCGGCGCGGGCCCCTACAGTGCTACGGGAGTACCCGCTCAGGGCGACAGCACGTCCAGGGTCAGGAAGTACACGTAGTAGCGCTTGGCAATCTCACCCTCGAGATCCTGTTCCAGCGCCGCTTCCAGCAGGTAGCGGCCAGCGGTGGGCCAGGAAATCTCCACCACGCCCTGCGCGTCGGTGACGTATTCACTCAAGCCCTGGTTGTCGCGGTAGCGGCTGCCGTCCGACTGCACAGTGACAGTCAACTGCGCGGCGGGTTCGCCATCCAGGGTGAAAGCGAAACGCGCGTCCTCGTCGGTGTACAGCGCATTGGGATGCGAGTCTGCCAGTACCATCCGCAGACCCGATACATCCCCTGTCGCAGCGGGTGCGCCGGGTTCATCCAGTGTGACAAAGGTCTCTATCAGGCCGTGCGACTCGGCGAACTGGACTTCCGTGGCGCCGGCGGGCAATTCCGCCTTCAGTGTCGTCAGGTCGCCGCGCCCGCGTTGTGGTTCGCTTTGTCCCGCGAGCCGGTAGGACACAAAGTACATCGGCGGGCCGCTGGCGGATACGCGATACGTGCCGGGTTCTCTCACCTCGAGATCAAAGCTGCTGCGGCGTGGACCCTCCTGCGGGTTGCCGATTGGCGCATTCTTCCCCGTCGGGGTGAGGACGCTCACCATGGCCAGCGGCATGGGCATGTCCACGTAGAAAATATTGTTCGACGCGGAGAAATCCACGGTCACGGTCTCGGCGTCACTGAGGGTGAAATCGGTGGGCAGGAGCCAGCGCTTGTGCGCGAGGGTCGCCGGGCTCGAGAGCACCAGCAATAACGTGAGTGCAGGGGAAATCAGTTTCATGGTTGCTCCTCGGGGACCAAAGTGACAGTGATGCGGCCGAGCTCGGATTCGCCCTGGGCACTCAGCTCCAGCGCCTGGCCCGACCACTGAAAGGGAATCCGCAGGTGTTCGCGCCCGCCCACCTCGCGCACCGCCTCGACGTTGAGGGAATATGTGCCTGCGGGCAGTCCGCTGGACGCCCGAACAGTGTGGTGACCGGGTTTGCGGGTGGCGCCGGAGACACCGTCCACCGGCAGTGCCAGCTTGCTGCCCCCGCGTCGCCACCAGCTACGCAGGTCCCGGTGCCATTTTTCCTGCTCAAGCCAAAGAGCGAACTGCGCCACCTGCCGACGTTTGTCGTCCTCCACCCACACAGCGACATAGGGGCGGTGGTACTCCGCGGTCTCCATCGCGGGAATCTCAAGTTCCACCGTGAAATCGGCGGCCAAGGTGGTCAGCGGAAGAAGGCACAGCAGGAAGGTCGGTAGGGGTCTGGCAAGCATCATGGTACGAACACCCAGTAAAGTGCCAGCGGCAGCACCGTACCCAGCCCAACCAGCGGCCAGGTACTGCGACGCTTGCCCGCATGCACGAACAACAACAGCAGGCCGGTGACAGCGAACAGAAGGCAGGTCACCGACACGACGTCAATCAGGTACATCCAGGCCGTGCCGGAGTGGCGGCCTTTGTGCAGGTCATTGATCAGCGCGATCATGCCGTCGTCCACCCGCTCCAGCGACAGGTCGCCGGTCTCAATGTCCAGTACCACGGTAGTCAGGCCGCCTGGACGCTGGTAGTCCAGCACCCACTCGAATTCATCACGGTCGATGTTCCGCGGCACATCGAGCTGCCAGCGCCGCTGCAGTTCACCGGACAGGGCACCCAGCCGCGCCACCTCGTCCGCCACCTGGAACCGGGCCAACCAGTCAGGCGACAGGGTCACCGCCTCGGAGTACACCGAGCGCTGGGCCGAGAACCAGTCCGGGTGATTGAGGGTGATCCCGGTGATGGAGAAAAATACCAGGCTGGCCAGCCCCACGGCAGAACTGACCCAGTGCACAGTGCGACTGGCTTTCGCCAGCGCCGGGTTCACCGGCAGCCTCCATGCACCGCGCCTGTCACAGACATTGCACCTAGAACTCGTAGGAGATGGTGGCCTTGACGTTGCGGCCCGGCTCGTAGTCGGTCAACTGCAGTTCGCCGAAGCGCGGATGCAGCGACAGCCCGGTGCGCGAGGATTGTGAGGCATAGTACTCATCCAGCAGATTGTCCGCACCCACGGTCAGCGCAAAGCCCGGGAAGCTCGCCGGGGTCCAGCGCGCCGAGACGTTGACCACGGTGTAACCGTCCTTGCTGTTGTCCAGGCTGGCGCCGTCCAGGTCCAGGCCCGAGCCGAGACCATCCACCCACAGCACATCAGAATGCAGGGTGAGATTGAACTGCTCCAGCAGGTAGTCCACGTTGAAGCTCCAGGTGTCGCCCTGCTCCCGGTCGAGGCGCGCGCCGTCGAGGTCGGCGTACTCGCTGTCGGCGTCGAGGTCGCTGTCGGACACCGAGTAGGTGAGCAGGGTGCGCAGGGCACCGATGTCGTAGCCGATGTAAGCCTCGCCGCCGTCGATGCGCATGTTGCCGACATTGTCCTGCCAATAGCGTGCGCCTGTATCCGCAGGCGCCGCGGCGTACTCGTAGATATAGTCGTGAATGTCAGTGCGAAACAGGGTGAAGCCGGCGGTGAAGCGGTTCGCGCCGAGTACTGCGTCCTCGTAAGCCAGGGACAACTCCGTATTGTAGCCGGTCTCCTTGTCGATATCCGGGTTCGGTGTGGCGTAAAGTCCCGCACCGATGAATACCTCGCTGATCTCCGGCCCCTGGAACAGCTGCGTGGTGCTGAGCTTGACCAGTACCGGGTCGATCACCGCCCATTCGCCGGCGATGGCGCCGGTAGCGGCGGAGAAGTCATCGTCGACCACGGTCGAGTCGATATCGTAGTACTCGTAGCGCACACCGGGAATCAACGCCAGGCCATGGGTCAGCTCTATACGGTCCTGTACGAACAGAGCGCTGCTGGTGGCGTTCTCCTGCGCGGCCACCGAGCCGTCGGGCTTGTACTTGGTCTGGTACTCGATGATGTCAGTGCCATAGGTCAGCTGGTGCAGAGCGCCCATGTCGAGGTCGCTTACCCCAAGCAGGCCGAAGCCGGTATTCTCTGCCTTGCCGGAAACGTGGGCCGGGTCCTCGGGCCAGATCGCATTTATCGCGCTCTCGTCCCGGGACAGGGTGCTCTTGTTGCCGAAGGCGGAGGCGTTCAGGGTGGAGTGGCCGCCCCAGTCCAGTTCGTACTTCAGCACCAGGGTGTCGCGCAGAAACTTGGTGGGGTAGGTCAGCGGCAGACCGAGGCTGTCGCCGATCGCGATATCCGTCGCCAGGCCCATGTCCGGGCGGTAGCTATAGTTACCCTTGTCCGAGTAGCCCTCGTAGGAGAGCTGCAGGCGCTGGTTTTCGTCGAAGTTCCAGCCCAGCTTGAACAGCATGTCGTCGAGATCGCCTTTCAGGCCCTTCACCTTGCCGTTGGTGCCCGGGATTTCCTGGCCATTGCTGTCCTCGATCTTGCCGCCGCCGACCTTGTAGTTGTCCCGGTCCACGTGGTGATAATAGGCCAGGGCGTCGACCGCGTCGGTGAGCTTGGCGTAGGCGGTGGCGGAGTAGCCTGAGCCGGCGTTGTCGTCGTAGGAGCCGGTCACACGCGCACCGTAGCGCTGACCGTCGCGCAGCAGATGCCGGGCGTCCTTGGTTTCGAAGCGCACGGCGCCGCCGAGGCCACCGTCGATCACCGAGTTGGTGCCCACGTCAATGTCCACGGACTGCAGGATGTCCGCGTGAATCTGCAGGTTACCCATGTGGTGGTACATGTAGGTGTTCTGGTTGGCGCCATCGATGCTGATGCGCAGGTCGCGGTCGCCCAGGCTGCGAATCGTGATGCGCTGGTTAAGCGAGTGTGCGCCGCCGACGTCCACCCCGGGGATAGTGCGCAGCAGGTCACTCAGGTGATCCGCCTGGCGGATCATAATCGCCTCTTCTCCGAGGTCGACCGATGACGCGCGCACCTGGGTGGCCCAGACCACCACTTCTTCCAGTTTCTTCGGTTCGTCTGCGGCTTGTACACTGGCGGCGAGGGAGGCGCTGACAGCCGTAGTCAGCAGGGCCCGCCGGAGGTCGGCAGGTGGTACAGTCAATTTCATTGGCAATGGTCCGGTTATGTGATTGTCGTAGTGAAGCTAAGCGCAGAAAAAAATACATGATAATTATTATTATTTAATAATGTCAATGGTAATGAGAATGTTTATTATTTACATATTATACAAACTGACATTGGCGGATTGTTCAGGGTATTGGTCAAACGGTCTGCAAGCCAGGGGCAAACAACCTCGCCACCGGACAACTCAACCGAGGAAAATCTCGCCCGAGGGATAGCGCACGCGCGGGGCGGCACGCAAGGCCTCCGCCGCCGGCGATGCACGTCCGCCGCTGCGGCAATACAGCTTGATCGGGGTGTGTCTGCATCCGAGGTGGCATTATTCGCAAGTGTGGCTATTATTATACGGGGCGGTTGCGACTGGCCGCCCGATAGTGTGGCCGGCAATCCGAACCCGGTCACCGGATGGCGGAGCCGTGCCGGCAACAAGCGGGAGACTTTCAACATGGGAAGAAAAAGCATCTCAAACGCCCTCGCCGGCGGCCTGATTACGGGCGCAACCGTGATGGGCATGGAAGCGCTGGTGCAGCCCGTGCAGGCCGCGCCGATGGTATCTACGCAGTTCACCGACGTGAACTTTGACTTCAGCAATAACGCGCTCACCTGCTGTTACGACATCAACGGCAGCCAACACTTCGTATTCGACGGCTTCGACCCCGCGCTCGGTGAACTGAACACCGCCGACCTGGGCCTGACCCTGACGGGCCTGGCCTTCGACAACGCGTTGACCTGTTGCTACGACATCAATTCGGTGCGCAGCTTCAGCGGCAGTTTTGGCGGCGTGGACCTGACCGAGGCACTTGTGCGCGACCTGGCGGACGGAATGGCCACCGTCCAGTTGGATATCAACAACATAGGCGTCGACCTGAACACGGTCACGTTTGACTTCAACCTCCTGTTCGGCGACGGTTCAGTCTTCCCCACCGGGAATACCACCGGCGTCATCGCCTACAGTTACACCTACGAGCCTGCCGCGGTACCTGCCCCCGGCACCGGGATGCTGGTGCTGCCGTGGTTGGTCGGGCTGCTCGCCGCAGACAGAATCGGACGCCGACGCAGGGAAGACTGAACGCTTGGATCCAGCCGTACTCCGCACGAGCGCCAGCGTCGACTCGGCGAAGCGCGATCTTGCCGCCGCCTACCACGACCTCGCCCACCTGGCGGACTCGACAGAAGACCCCCTCCTGCGCGGCAGAATCAACGCACTGCTGTGGGAATGCGCGGCCGGACAGGCGAGCCGCGACCGCTTTTTTTCACAGTACGGGCAGGATGCCTACCTGGACAACCATATCTTCGGTGGCAAGCGCGACGGCGTGTTCGTCGAGGTGGGCGGCTTCGACGGCGTGACCGGCTCCAACTGCCTGTTCTTTGAAATCTTCCGCGGCTGGTCCGGCCTGATGATCGAGGCCGTGCCCGAGCATTTCGACGCCGCCAGCGCGTTTCGCCGCTGTGCCTGCGTCCAGGCGCTGGTCGGCGATGGCGGGCCGGCGGAATTCCTCACCATCGACGCCGGGCCGGTACAGATGAGCGGCCTGGTTGCGAGTTACGATGCGACGCGGCGCGCCTGGGTGGATGAGCAGGCCAGCACCAGCCTGCGCGTCGATACCCGCGAAACACAGCGCCTGGGTGATATCCTGCTGGCGCAGGATATCACGCGAATTGACCTGTTGTGTGTGGATATCGAGGGTGCGGAAACGCCGGTACTGGAAAGCTTCCCTTTCGATGCGATTAGCGTTGATTGCTGGTGCATAGAAACCGCCGGATGTCGCGAGCCGGTGCTGGACATCATGCGGGCGCAGGGCTACGAATGGATCGACCGCATCGGTCACGACGACCTGTTTGCAGTACCCGCACTTGCCTGAATCTGCTCCGCCAGCGCGCCTTGCACCCGCGTGATCACGCCGTCCCAGTCACCGCGCCCGGCCTGCCTGAACAGGCGCATCGACGGATACCACGGCGTGGTATCGCCAGCGGCGCCGTACTGCCAGAACCCCTCTTCCGGGAGCAGGTTCCAGACCGGCTTGCCAAGGCTTGCAGCCAGGTGCACCACTGCGGTGTCGGTGGAAACCACCAGGTCCAGCTGTGCGATAACACCGGCGGTATCCGCGAAATCGGCGTCTGAACAGGCGTCGACCACCGCCGATCGCATACCGGCGCCGGCGAGCGCATCGACATCCGCACCGTGGCACAGGCTGAACAGCGTCACCCCGTCACGGCGCGCCAGCGTCTCGAACAACCGCGGAGACGCGGAGCGCATCGCATTGCGCGGGTAGTTCGGGTTGCCAGTCCAGCACACGCCTATCTTGAAGGTGCCGGCATGACCGGCGGTAACGGATCGGCCGTAGCGCAGCGCGGCTGCGGTCGGCGATAACACGGTCGGCGGCGGGACTGTGGCGCAACCCAGAAAATGCGGCAGGCTGCCCACCGGGCACCAGGCGTCAAACTGTGAAAAATCACGCACCACGCTCTGCACCGTCGCGCCGATGGGCGAGTCCTTCATCAGGGCCTCCAGCGGCGCACGGGCGAGAAAAGTGACTCGCACGCCGGCCGCCGTGAGCGCAGGCAGGAAGCGCGTCATCATGATGTCGTCGCCCAGGCCCTGGTCGGGACACACCAGCAAGCGCAATCCGTAGCGCTGCTCACCATTCCAGCGGCGCAGCGGTATATTGCCGGGCAGCTTCGCCAGGCCGCCGTCAAAGCGATACTCCATGTCGGCAAATCCGTCCCGGTAACGCCCCAGGAAGAGCCGCGCGATACCGCGCACCACCTTCGCCGCCGGAATCGCCCTGCCTTCGCGCTCGGCGGCATCCACAGCCTCGATGGCGCCGTCGAAATCGTGCGTGTACTTCAGGTCATCGGCCAGCGCGGCAAGCTCCCGGCCATTCAGCTGTTGCAGCGACCGGCGCAAGTCTATGGCCTCCTCGTATCGCCGGTTCCAGCTGAGCGCCGTTGCCAGGCCACAGCAAAAACGCGTGTTGCCGGGTGCCAGTTGCACCGCCATCCGCATGGCGCCGAGGCCGTCCTCGAAGCGGTGCTCCTGCAACAGCATTTCACCCAGGCTGTGCCATTGCGCCGCGCCGCCGCCCTGGCTTTCCAGTGTCCGCTGCAGCGCGCGGAGGGAACGCGCGGATCTGCCGGAAGTACGCGAGCGCATGGCGGGAAAGGGGCTGAATGGGCCGGGCATACAGGAGCCGCCTCAGTCCGCGCCGGATTCGGGGTTTCGGGCAGCGTTGTAAAGCCGGTGCTGACGGTAGCGCCTGAACCTGGCAGAACCTTTCACGCAATTGTCCATGAGATGCTGGAAACAGTGCACGAGATCGGCGTGCTGGTCGCGCAACTGGTCCAGCGTGTCCGCGGCGCGCCGCTGATGAGCGGGCGCCTGGTCCTCAAACGCGCACTGCTGATGCCAATGGTGAATCTTCAGCGTGAGGATAGACAATCTATCGATGATTGAGCCGGCAGTTTCGCTGTTCAGCCAGGCATCAGATGCCGGCACTACCGGCGCCAGCAAGGACAGTATCAGCTCATCGATCTGTTCGACCGTCTCATTGCGCTGCTGATTGTACCGGTTAATGGCCCGTTGGCCGGCCGCGATGCGCGCATCCGAGGCGCCGGGGCGCCGGACGTTGCTCTCCTCCAACCACAGCAAACTGTTGCAGCGGTGGTTGTTCGCTATCAGGGTCCAGATGTCTGCGCCGGACCGCGTGGCTAGATCGCCCGGCCAATCGTCTGCATTGAGAAACGACCGGTGGAGGCCGGCAATAGCCTCGCCCGTGGGAATGTTGCTGGCGCCGCCAGCATCCGCCGCGGGCCGGGTCGTCAGTAAGTCACGGTCTGTTGTCATCGAGTGCGCTGCCGTTTTCGCTGAAACTCCTGACTCGCAGTTTGTTCAGGTTATACAGTCATCGTCAACGTTTATTGTGGCAGTCTTCGGATTCGGGCGAGCTGCCCCGCGACTTCCGCCAGCGGCTTCCCACCCTGTCACAGTCGCTGAGTCACGACGGTCGTGACTCAGCGAGGCTTGCTGCGCACCCTGGTTCGCTGCAGGACATCCCTAGCAGCCTGCATCCTGCCTTCCTCGATCTGCCGCGTGGAGAGCGCAAGAATTGCCAGCATCGTGATCGTCTCCCGCGGCTGATCATGCCTGGCACTGACGGGTTTGTTTTCTCTTATGCGTTTCATACACCGCTCCACCGCAGGCTCTGACACAGACCTGGCTGCTACCTGCCCGACCCATACTAGTCCTCACAAACGCGGGGAAAAAAGGGAAAAAATCCACAGGTTTCCGAACACGCAACTTTTTACGACTTTGACGTACGGGCAGCGGGCCCGCCCGCCGACACCGAGCGTGACCTGAATTCGGCAATTCTCGCCGGCAGCCATTAAGTAATTGTTATAGACACTATAAACTGGCGGAAATTCCCACATTGCATAACCCACGCAACAGGGAGTACGCCGCCAGGCAACAATTTCCGGGAGCCAGTAATGCCTACACAGCAACGGGTATTGATCCTCTTTGCCCACCCCTCGCTGCATCGTTCCGAGGTGAACCGACAACTGCTTGAAGCCTCCAGACATCGCGACAATGTCACCCTGGTAGATCTTTACCGTGAATACCCGACCTACCTGATTGATATCGAGCGGGAACAGCAGCGCTTGCGCGACCACGACGTCATCGTGTTCATGTTTCCGCTTTACTGGTATTCCACGCCCTCTATATTGAAAGAATGGCAGGACCTGGTGCTGGAATACGGTTTTGCTTACGGCCAGGACGGCACGGCGCTCCATGGCAAAGCATTCTTGTGCGTGCTTAGCGCGGGCGGCGCTGAAAAGGCCTATCACGCCGATGGCTACAACCACTTCACCATTCGCGAATTGTTACAACCGCTGGAGCAAACAGCTTCCCTGACAGGCATGAGGTATCTACCGCCGTTTGCCCTCTTCGGTGCACGCACCGCGGCCGAGGAAGGCCGCGTGGGCGATCATGTTGCCCGCTGGCGACGTTTACTGGATGCGCTCACCGAAGGCAACCTCGCTGCTGATTTGCCGGACGACGCGCTCACGATTAATCCCTATGTCGATAGCCTTCTGGAGAAACGGGCATGACCGCAATTTTTATCCAGGCTTTTATCTATTTATGCGCCGCCGTCGTGATGGTGCCTCTGGCCAAACGCCTCGGCCTGGGGTCAGTGCTGGGCTACCTGATTGCCGGCGTCATTATCGGCCCACTGACAGGCCTGGTCGGACAGGAAACCACCACCATTCAGCACTTTGCGGAGTTCGGTGTGGTGATGATGCTGTTTCTGGTGGGGCTGGAACTGCAACCGGCCACCCTCTGGGAGATGCGCAATCGCCTGTTTGGCCTTGGCGGCCTGCAGGTGCTTTTGACCGCGCTGGTGATCTCCGCCATTGCGCTGGCACTGGGTCAACAGTGGCGCACCGCTGTCGCCATTGGCCTGATGTTCTCACTCTCGTCTACCGCAATCGTATTGCAGACCTTCAACGAAAAGGGGTTGAGTAAAACCGAGGGCGGCCGCAGTGCGTTCTCGGTCTTGCTGTTCCAGGATATCGCCGTCATTCCCATGCTCGCGTTACTGCCCCTGCTGGCCCTGCCCGCGTTACAGGCCGGCGCCGGTGACGCCGCTCACGGCCCCGACCACCAGCAGACCATCAGCCTGGTCGCCGGGCTGCCCAACTGGGCGGCAGCGCTGGTAGTGCTGCTCTCAATCACAGGCCTGGTGATCGCCGGGCATTTTCTCAGTCGACCGCTGTTTCGCTATGTAGCCGAGTCGGGCCTGCGCGAAGCGTTTACCGCGGCGGCATTGATGCTGGTGATCGGGATTGCAGCCCTGATGAGCCTGGTCGGCCTGTCCCCCGCGCTCGGTACGTTCCTGGCCGGAGTGGTACTGGCCAACAGTGAATTTCGGCACGAACTGGAAGCCGATATCGAACCCTTCAAGGGGCTCCTGCTCGGGCTGTTTTTTATCACCGTTGGTGCGGGCATCAACTTCGACATTCTCAGCGCAAACCTCACAACTGTCGTCGGCCTGGCGGTGGGCCTGATGATATTGAAGGCGCTCCTGCTCTTCGGCCTGGCGATCCTGTTCGGCGTGCACGCCAGTGACCGCTGGCTGTTTACATTGAGCCTGGCCCAGGCGGGTGAATTCGGTTTTGTATTGTTGACGTATGCCGTCGGCCAACACGTGCTGGACAATGCGCTGGCGCAACTGCTGTCCATGGTGGTGGCGCTGTCCATGTTTCTGACCCCGGCGTTGTTCATCCTGTTCGAAAAAATTATACAGCCGCGCTATCGACAACAGGAATCAGGCCCACAAACCAGTACGGTGGACGAGCTGGGCCCGGTGATCATCGCCGGCATCGGTCGTTTTGGCCAGGTCGTCAATCGCCTGTTGATTGCCAACCAGATTCCCACCGTGGTGCTGGACTACAAGGCCAGCCAGGTGGATACCCTGCGCAAAATCAATATCAAGAGTTACTACGGCGATGCCGGCCGTTCCGAGCTACTGCATACCGCCGGCATCGACGACGCTCGCCTGCTGGTCATCGCCATCGACGACAGAACCAGGGCAGTGGAAATGGTTAAACACGTCAAACACGCCCATCCCCATGTCGAGGTGCTGGTACGCGCCTATGATCGCGGTCACCACTACGAACTCAACGATGCCGGCGCCGATTATGTGATCAGCGAGGTGTATAACTCCGCGCTGCAGATGGGCGGCGAGGTGTTACAGCGTTTGGGTATACACCCGTTTCAGGCCGAGCAATTGAAGCAGCACTTCACCCGCGCCGAACACAGTTTTTTTGAAGAGCTGTTCCACAGCTGGCGCAATGAAGGTGAAAACGTCGGCTTCGATCACCAGTATCGCCAACTGTTTATCAAATTCCAGGAGCAGCTCACGGCGATGATGCAGCAGAGTCCGGATGACAGGCACAGCGGCGCCGAACGCGGCTGGACGCCGCCGCCGAAAGACTATACGAAAGAAATTGGTTGAGGGGAATTGAACTACTCCTCATCGAAGCTGGCATAACGCTCGGCCAGGAAGTCAATCAGCGCCCTGACCGAAGGCAATAAGCCCCGGCGGGACGGAAATACCGCGTGGATGATATCCGGCGGCGCATGCCAGCCGTCGAGCAGCCGGATCAAACTGCCGTCCCTGATCTGCTCGGTGACCATCAGGGTCGGCAGTTGCACCACCCCCACCCCGGCCAGGGCCGCATTGCGCAAGGCCACCATATCGGTGGTCACAAAACGCGGCTTGAACGGCGCCTCGACGCTTTCGTTGTCCGGCGAGTTCCAGCGCCAGGTAAACTGGTATTGAGGCTGGCCCAGTCCCAGGCTGGGCCAGCCACACAGGTCTCGCAGATGGTTGGGATGGCCGTGGGCGTCTACCAGGCCCGGGCTGGCCACCAGGCTCAATCTGCGCTTCGAAAACTCCCGCAGAATGAGGTCGCTG
The DNA here is from genome assembly GCA_030427485.1 of Gammaproteobacteria bacterium. GTDB lineage: Bacteria > Pseudomonadota > Gammaproteobacteria > Pseudomonadales > Halieaceae > Marimicrobium. Next base: position 180,258 of record JAUICG010000004.1, on the reverse strand, counting down.
TCCTCCAGCGGCGGCGGACGCACCCGAATCGCCACGTCCACGCCTTCGGCGACCAGGTCCACGCGACGATTAGTGGCTTCCAGCTGGATGCTCACCTGGGGATAACGCACCATGAATTCGGCCAGCATGCAGCCAATATGGGCATGCAACAGCGCGATGGGACAGGCCAGGCGCACGGTGCCTCTGGGCTCGGATTTCAACGAATCGATGGCTTCCTGCGCCGATTCGGCCTCCTCCAGCATAGCCTTGCAGTGTTGGAAATAGGTCTGCCCCACTTCTGTCAGATGAAAGCTGCGGGTGGAACGGTAGATCAGTTGGGTGTCCAGCCGTTTTTCCAGCGCTGCGATCCTGCGGCTCAGCGTAGACTTGGGAATACAGAGCGCCCGACCGGCCGGAGCAAAGCCGCCGTATTCCACCGCCTTCACAAAATAATAGAGATCGTTGAGATCCTGCATGACCATCGTTCCACCAGTGCAACAGTGAGGCTCATTTTAGCAGTCTACCCAATCGCTGTACCGCGTATATCATCACAACAAGTGAAATCTCAGGAGAATTTTATGAAAACCCTATCCGGCATTATCAAGGCGCCCACGCCCCACTGGGTGGGCAACGGCTTCCCGGTCCGTTCACTGTTTTCCTATCACGATCAGGCCGCCCGGATGAGCCCCTTCCTGCTGCTGGATCACGCCGGCCCGATGCGCTTTCCGGCCGACGGGATGAAACGTGGCGTGGGCGAACACCCGCACCGTGGTTTCGAGACGGTCACCATCGTCTATCAGGGCGAGGTGGAGCATCGTGACTCGACCGGCCAGGGCGGGGTTATCGGCCCCGGCGATGTGCAGTGGATGACCGCCGGCGCCGGTATTCTGCACGAGGAATTCCACTCCAGTGCGTTCAGCCGCAGCGGCGGCGATTTGCAAATGGTCCAGCTCTGGGTCAATCTGCCCAGGCAGGACAAGATGACCAGGCCGGGATACCAGGCCATCACCAGCGCGGACATCCCCGAAGTGGTGCTGGATAACAACGCCGGAACCCTGCGCCCGATCGCCGGCAGTTTTGACGGCCAACCGGGCCCGGCCAATACGTTCAGCCCGATGCAGATTTGGGACTTGAAACTCAACGCCGGCGGGCAAGCCCGGTTTGACCTGCCGGAAGGCTGGACCACGGCCGTGGTAATCCTGGAAGGCGAAGTCAGTGTGAATGGCTCGGACCCTGTCGGTGACGGCAATATGGCGTTACTCAGCCGCCGGGACACCGGGGTCAGGCTGCAGGCCGCGCAAAACAGCCTGGTCCTGCTGCTCAGTGGCGAGCCGATTAATGAGCCTGTCGTGGGCCATGGCCCCTTCGTGATGAACACCCGGCAGGAAATTCTGCAGGCCTTCGAGGACCTGCAACGCGGTACATTCGGAAGCCTGTGAAAAGCGGCGCCGACAGATACGGCGGAGTACCGCTGTCCCCGATTATCGTTAGCTGCTCACCCGCTCCCCAATGTTGACCAGCGATAACCGGGGCACGTCCCGGCGTTTCGTGCAACAAAAGGGGTTTCGACAATCTCGACAGCGCGGCGAGTGGATTCCCGCTCCTACTTAGGGCATCGTATTGCCCAATAACAGGAGACTGACAATTATGGGATGCAGGAAGGGCAAGTCGACGCACAAGCGCAAAACCAACCACTATGAGTGCAGGAAATGCGGTGCTGTCGTCAAGAACAGGGACAAGGTCTGCAAAGGCAGGAAAATCAAGTAGTCCTGCCAGGCACCTTTTTCCCGGTCGCTCCCCGAGTCGTCACCAACCTGGCAAAATGCCAACGCGAAATAATTACAATAATCATTCTCATTTAGTTATACTCGCGCCCACCTTCCATCACCATGCCCGCGAACCGTGCCCGACATCAAAAACTTGTTACCCTGCGGACTATTGGCCTGCGCCCTCGCCGACTCGTCGCCGCTTGCGGCCGCGCAGGAGTCCGCGCTGGAAGAGGTGATCGTCACCGCCCACTACCGCGACTATCGCATCGACAGCGCGGACTCCGCCATCGGACTCGACCTGAAGCTGCTGGAAACGCCGGCCGCAGTGAGTGTGATCACTGAGGACCTGCTGAAAGACCAGCAGGTCAACAACGTGGACGATGCCCTGCGCAACGTCGCCGGCGTGACCAAGTTCAAGACCGGCAACGGCGGCGAGGAGAAGTTCTCGATCCGCGGTTTCGATGCCTCGCAATCGATCTACAAGGACGGCGCGCGCATCAACAACCCGTTGAACGCCTCCAATATCCCGTCGACGGAAACGGCGAACATCGATCGCATCGAAGTGTTGAAGGGGCCTTCGGCCCTGTTGTACGGCCAGGGCGAACCAGGCGGTATCATCAACTATTACACCAAGCGTCCGGAACTGGAGCGCGGAGCGAGCGTCGAGGCGCTGTACGGCAGCGATTCGTTCAGGAAAGGCGAGTTCGACGCGACCGGCGCACTGACCGACAGCGAGCAGTTCGCCGGCCGCCTGGTCGGCGCTTACGAGGATTCCGAGAGCTACCGCGACGAGGTCGAACGCAAGCGCCTGCTGCTGAATCCCAGCGTGACCTGGCTGCCGGATGACCGCACTCGCGTGACGCTCGGCTACGAGTACATCGACGACGAGTACACCCAGGACCGCGGCCAGGTACTGCAGGGCAACAGCGTGGACGGGTATTTTTACGGCGACCTGCTCGACGCCACCCTGTTCTTCGGCATACCGGACTGGAACCGTAGGACGAAGGCGGAATCCTCGCGCACATACCTGTTCGCGTCGCGCGAGATCAACGCAATCTGGACACTGGACTTCGACTTCAACTACACGAAGAACGACAAGACCAACTTCGACTCGTCGCCGCTATATATCGGTGCAAACGCCGCCGTCGTGGGTGCTCCGGGCACAGCGGACGAAAACATGGTCGTGATCGACCCGCGCAAGTCCGATGGCGACGGCGATACCAGCCGCTACGACCTGAAGAACACGTTTAGATTTACCGATGGCCTGGATTTCTCACACCAGGCCCTGGTGTCCTTCACGTACGAGGACTTCTCCACCGAATCCACCAGTTACCGCAGTGACAGGCCTGTGTATTTCAACGTGCAGAGCCGCGACTATTCAATACGCGATAGGCGGCCCGTCGCTACAACGGACGAAGAAATCCGCATCGAAGATGGCGTTTTCTTCGGGCTCAGTGATCGCGGTAACACGACCAACCAGGATTATGACGAGTACGGCGTCAACCTGCTCGACTACATTGACTTCAACGAACACTGGGCGTGGCTGATCGGTGGGCGCTACTCGTGGTATGAGGACAACCTTGAGGACTACGACGATGACAACTTCAGCCTGAGGACGGGCGTGGTGTATAACCTGCGCGAAGACATGTCCGTCTACGTCAGCTACTCGCAAGGCTACACGAACACCGCCGGCCGGCTGGACGAGTTCGAAGAGCCGATAGAACCGGAAACCTCGGAGGCGTGGGAACTCGGCGCCAAGTGGGAACCGCACGAGCAGTTGCTGCTGACGGCGACACTGTACGATATCAGGAAGGAAGACGTGGCCTATATACAGAACCCCGACGCACCGCCGGAAGACCGGTTCTTTGGCAACATCGGCGCGATCGAGAGTTCCGGCGTGGAACTGGAAGCCGTGGGTTACATCACCGACCGCTGGCGCATACAGGCCGGCTATGCATACATCGACAGCAACATCGCCGATGGCGGTACCGGTCAATTTAACGACAACTTCCCCGAGGGCAATTCGCTGCCGGGCATTGCGGACAACAACTTCAACGTGTTCACATTCTATGAGTTCCCACTCGGCCCTGGCTTCGGTGGCTTGGGCGGCGGCCTGTTCTACCAGGACGAGGTGTACATCAGCACCGAGAACAACGGCACCTACGACGAATGGACGCAAATCGACCTCGCCGCTTACTACAAACAGGGGCCGTGGAAAATACAGTTCAACGCAGGCAACGTGACCGACGAGGAGTACCAGCTCAGCCAGGCCTTGACGACGTCGGATGCATTCGCCGCGGTGCGGGTGGGCACGTCCACGCCGCGTAATTATGTGTTCTCCCTCGCTTACGAGTATTGAGAATGAACCCGCCCGACCAACAGTTTCACTGAACCGCAGCGCAGTCTTGTCACGCGCCAGCCTGTCGCCGTCATCCGCGCGCAAGGCCACGGGGAATCGACCCGGGGCGTGGCACTACCTGGTTTTGCCGCGCATCAGCCAGGCGCACCAGCCGCCGACCACTATCGGCAGGGCGGACAGCAGGAAGTACGCAAGATCCCAATCGTTAGTGGCGACCAGCATGCCGATCAGCCCACCCACACTGAGCAGTGCGAGGGTGAGTACCAGTCGCATCGTGCGACGCCCTTTCATGCCGACACGCCTTCAGCCGCCACAGCCTTCGATGTGCGCCGGCGGCGCCGATCCCACCACAGCCATGCGCCGTTGGCAGTGATGAACAGCGTGAGCCAGGTGCACGCGGTCCACAGAAGCTTTAGCGGCAGGCCGCCATAATCGCCGAAGTGCAGCGGTTCGGACAGTGAGATAGCCATGATGTACCAGGGTACCTGCGGCACCAGAGTCAACTCCCCGGTCCTGGCGTCGATGACGACGACGCGAAACAAGCGTTCTTCCACACCCTCACTGCCTACGAGCAAGGCGGTGTAGTGGCGTGGCGTGGAAAACTCGGTGTCCGGTAGAATTAGCGTGACCACGTTCCAGCCTTCCCCCGCACCGGCTTGCGCGGCGGCAAATGCCGCGTCTGCGTCAGCCGGCGGGGACCGGCTGTCCACCGGCTGCATGGCCGCGACCTGTTCGCGCATAGGCCCCAGCTCTGTCATTTGCCAGATACCGAGCGCCAGGGTGCCGAAACCCAACGCAAGACCGGTCACAGTGACAACCAGTGCCCAGCCCAATACCAGGGCGCCAATGAAGTTGTGCAGGTCCAGTTGAAGCAGGCGCGGCCCGCGACTGCGTCGCAGCACACCGAACGCAACCCGCTTCACGTAGGGTGCGTACACCACCATGCCGGAGACCAGCGAAATCAGAACCAGCAGGGCAATCAGCGCACCGATCAACTCACCCACAGGCCCCAGGAACCACTGCGCGTGCAGTTCGAGCAGAAAACCGGTCAGCGTCCTGGCCGGGTCGGATTCCGCCACCAGTTCACCGGTGGCGAGATCGGCGAAGCGCAGCCTCGCATTGTCAAAGCCGGTGTTATCCCTGGGGGCGGTTACCAGCAGTTGCATGCCCGGGTGGCCCTCGGGATCAAAGCTGGTGGAGAGCACGCGCTCGCCCGGGAACTGCGCATGCACCTTGTCGATCGCCACAGCCAGTGGTCGCTGCTGTTCCGGCAGAGTCTCGTGTAACTCCGGCTCGTGGCCCAGGGCGTGGTCTATCTCTTCATGGAAAATCAGCACGGTACCGGTGAGACACAGGATCAGAAAGGGAATCGTCGCGACCAGACTGCTCCAGCGATGAAGCCAGAGGTTGACGCGAAACCAGCGCGATGTGGCATAGTTGCTCATAACACAATCCTGTTGGGATGGTGGCGGAATAAGTGATGTCCCACGTGCCGTCAGAAGATGTAACGGACAGTGCCGACCACCGTGCGCCGTGCGCCGGGAAAACAGTCGCTACGCGCCAGGCAGGTGGCGAGGAACTCCTTGTCGGTGACATTGTTCACGTTCAGCGCGATATCCCAATTGAGCTGTTCGTACCCGATCATCAGGTCCCCCAGCGTGTAGGATGACGTCCTGTTGCGGTCCGCTCCGTCCCGGGAGTCACCAACGTAACGTATTCCCACACCGCTCTTGAAGCCCGACCAGGCGCCCTGCGGCCGGTAGCTCAGCCAGGTGGAAGCCTGGGTGTCCGGTACGCTGGCGAGCCGGTAACCCTCGGGATTCTGCGTGTCGAGTTGGCTGAAACTGAACTGCCAGAAAAAGGCACCCAGCGCCACCTGGCTCTCCAACTCAACGCCGCGGATCTTCGCCTTGCCGGACTGCTGTTCGTAGAACCCCGGCCTGGCGAGGGGGTCGGGAAGATTGGTCTGGTGGATGTCGAACGCGGCGAGCGTAATCAGGCCGGGATATGCGTCTGGTTCATACTTGATTCCCGCTTCGTACTGCCTTCCTTCCCTCGGATCCAGCGCCTCACCCCGGCCGTTATCCCCGATTTCAGGCTCGAACGTGTCGGCGTAGCTAACGTAAGGCGCCAATCCGTTGTCGAGCTGGTACAGCAGCCCGACGCTGGTGCTGACCTTGGAGTCACTCTGCGTGCTGTCCACATCATCGGTTTCGGTCTGGTCGAAGCGTACGCCCAGCGTGGGTATCCAGCGACCTATTGTCATCTGGTCGCTGATGTAAACGCCCATATCGGTGGAGTCGACGTTAGGCTGCTCCGTGTAGTACAGGTCTGCCAGCACCTGCTCCGAGGGCCCGACCGCGCTCGACGGGTTGAACACGTCGATCCAGTAAGCGTCACCAAACGGGCTGTTGAGTCCGCCCGAGATCACGCCGTAGCCCAGCGCGTAGGCATTGTACCCGGAGGTACTGGTCGAAACATCTTGGTACTGAGCACCCATCAGGACCTCGTGGCCGACTGCTCCAGTGGTGAAATCCGCGCGAAAGCGGGTGTCGATCGCGTACTGCTCAGAGGTCGAGTCGGCGCGGGACCACGTGCGCGGAACCAGGCCGTTCTGGTAAAGCGTGCCATCGGCATTGTACAGGTAGCGGTCATTATTGATGTACGCCGGAGAGTACCGCGGAATCGGGGGTGCGAACCCGAACGTGGCCCACGTCTGCTGGTAATCCGCTTTCGCATCGGTATAGCGGCTGTTCACCTCCATGCTCCAGACGTCGTTTAACTCCTGGTTGACCAGCACCGTCACAGACTTGCTCTCCGGGTTGTACTTGTTGAAGCTTGTATCCCCCATGTACGCATCGTAATCGATGCGCTGCCCGTTGGCGGCCGGGTACAGGGTGCCAGAGAGATTGAGGAACTGAGCGGCAGTGTCTGCCCGAGTACGGTTTAATGCCGCCAGCAGTGTGATATCGGTCCGGTCCGTCGGGCGCCAGGTCAGCGAGGGCGCCAGCACGCGACGATTGTCGTCCACGTGATTCACCTGGGTATCAGTCTCGCGATAGACCGCGACCAGGCGATACAGCCACTGCCCCTGGTCGTCGAGCGGGCCGGTAAAGTCGATTGCCGCTTCGCCGTAGTTGAAATTCCCGAACGCACCCATCAACTCCCGGCGGGCCGCTTCCTGCGGGCGTTTGCTCACGATATTGATCAGGCCACCGGGAGAGCCTTTGCCATACAGCGCGCCCGCCGGACCCTTGAGTATTTCCACCTGTTCGATGTTGTAGATGTCCGGCCGCGGGTTGTTATAGTTTCCGAACAGCGACTGAAGGCTGTCCTGGTATAAAGGGCCCTCGAGACCGCGGATGAATGCGAAATCACCGCGGGTTGCGAAACCGTAGGGCATGCCCACGACGCCGGCATTGTATGTGAGCGCGTTGTCGAGGTGAAGGGCGCCGCGGTCGATCAGCAGATGCTCAGGGATGATGTCGACGGAACGCGACGTTTCCATGATCGGCGTATCGGATTTCGTGGCCGAGGTGCGGGTGAGCTTGCCGGTCACCAACAATTCCTCCATTTTCATTTTCTCCTCGGGTAGTTCCTCTGCGGTCAACCAGGGGCAGAACGCCGCCAGGACGAGGGTGATGACGGCGTTACGACAAAAACACATCGGGGTCTCCGAGCCTTCAAAAATCGGAATTTTAAACTAAATGATAATAATTATCATTAATATAATTGCGGGGGCAGGACTGCAGCACGCCAGCCCCTCTCCGGGCTATACCGTGCACCAGCAGCAGCGCTTCAATTTATCCGGCCGATTCCGAGTGCAAGGAAGTTTCCAGTCGGATTCGCGGTTCACCGGGGTGCGCGCTGACCCTGTCGGCTGACCAGACACTATTGGATTCACCGCGTTGCGAGCGCCGCTGTACCGCCGCACCCATTCGCCACAGCGCCAGTGCCGAGAAGATCGCCAACGCATCAATCATCAGCAGGGCCCAGTGGCTCCCCAGCACTTCCGGCCAAGGCGGGGTATCGACCAGTGCCAGGTCCACCAGCGGAATAGCGGCGGTGAGCACGGCGGCTAGGTAGAGCAGATCGCGGCTGCCGGCCGCTACGGGGCGCAGGTAACACCAGGCTATCGACAGGAAGAAAACGGCGAAATAGGCAGATTCAGTCAGTGCAGCGCGGCCGGCGATGCCGGCAAAACCGCGGCTTGCGAGGAAGGCCGCAGACACGCCGGCGATACAGCCTATGCACACGCCGCTATTCAGCCGTGCCAGGAACACTGCGCCGCGCGTCTGCTCGCTGCTGCGCCGCTTGCGCCGGGATTCGATCCACAGCAGGTTCCCCGAATAGAATAAAAACGCCCCGGCGAGGCCGAGGACGAAATATAGCCAGCGGGTGACGTAGCCGCCAAATGTGGCAAAGTGCAGGGATACCAGCCCGTTGTAGAAGGTGGAGCCCATCGATGCCTGGGCGGGGTCATGAATATGGAACACATCTCCACTGCTCGCATTCATAAAAACAGTAGCGAACGGGTAGAGCGTGCCGGATTCGACCCTGCCGCGCACGGCGACGGTCGCATTCGCATCGCCGACGTGGTCATAGCGGAGCTGGCTAGGTTCAATACCGGGCAATGCGCGCTGGGCAACTTCCACGATGCTTGCTACAGGGAGAACCGGCGCAGATTCTCCTGTCGGCTCCAGGTGTTCGATGGCGCCAAGTTCCTTACCGAGCAGGACCTGCAGGTCCTCTTTGAATACCAGGTACTGGAACGGTGCCAGCACGAACAACCCGATGGCCAGCAAGGCACTGCTCCACGCGAACACGATATGCCAGGGCAGCGATAAGACGCCGACTACATTGTGCGTATCGAGCCAGAACCGTTTCTTGTTGCGTCCCGGCCGCACGATGAACAGGTCGCGCACGAAATTGGGCAGGAACACAAGCAGGCCCGTGACCAGGGCCACCCCGTAAATCACGCAGACGATGCCCAGCACGTAGAGGCCGAAACTTTCCGGCAGGCCCGCAGTGTAGTGGAGCCGGTAGATAAAGTTCGCGAGGCTGGCGTCGTCGGCTTCCGTGTCGAGCGTACCTGCCGCCTGTAGCCGAAACTCGTGCCGCTCAAAGGAGTCGTCTTCGAGGCGCTCGAACCAGCGGACCAGGTGGCCGGGCTTGTCCGGCGCCGACAGGTCCAGCCGCACGGCGTCCGCGGCGCCAGGTTGCTCGATGAGTGCCTGATCGAGTAACTGCTGGGCCTGTTGGAAGTCCTGGTGTTGTGCGGGCTGGTCCCGGTAGTGATCCCATATGTCCAGTTCCGTCCAGAAAACAGTCAGCGCGCCGGTGTAAAACGCAATGAACAGGGCAAGGCCGGAACCCAGGCCTGTCCAGGTGTGTACGTCGAGAAACGTTTTCAATGTCGAGGTCTTCATACTCCGGAGATCCCGAGGAATTTTAGTGCGGCGATCAGCCCGAAACCCAACGCTGTAAGGCCGCACAGGACCGCCGCAGCGCCGCGTGCCGTCGGCATCAGGTAGCTGGCGCAGGCCATCCCGACCCAGACCGGAAAGACCATCAACAGCGCGGGCAGGGTAAACTGGCTGGTGGACGGCAGTATCGCCAAGAACGAGCCGAGCAGTGCGACAGTCGCAGGCATCGAGAGCAACAAGGCGACCAGTGATCTAGCCAGCATCAGCGTCTTCTCGTTCACTGGAGGCCACACGCAGTGCGCGGCGGACCAGGAGATCCAGAAGAGGCATCGCCATGCAGGCCAGGAAGAAGGCGGATAACAGCGCATAGACTCCCGGCCAGAATCCACCCAGGGCGCGTCCTGGAATGAATGACCAGGCCAGCAGCGCCAGCGCGAGAGCCAGCAACGAAAGCCGGCCTGCGCCACATGTATAGCGCACCGCCAAATGGCTGAGTCCCCCGGAAGCGGTCGCCAGCAACAGGCTTGTGAAGATCGTGTTGATAAAGGCACCATTTTTCAGCTGCCGTCACTCGGGCCTGGTGTAAACCTCGCCTCGGGCGCAGTAGCGCGTTTCAGAAAGCAATGAGAATCATTGGCTTTTGTGCTGATAAGGATGCTGGAGTTTTCGGTCCGATGCAACCGGAATCGACCCCGCTTCCCAACTGTCCGTTGCCGGTGAAATCAGTCAAGCGGCAAAACGAACGTGCATACAGCGACGAAGAATATACCTAGGAAATCGAGCTAGCTTGATCCAGCGCACGGCGCTTCGCTTGTACGGTTCAACTGCCCGGGGCGATAATAACAGCATGGCGACTGCAGCGCGTATCCGCCACAGAATTCAGGTATCGGGGTGGCAATGTTACTGACCGCATATCGGGCCCTGGCGTTGTCCGGGCCGGCATTGTGCACAGACATCGATGAAAACGACTGGGAATTGTGGGCTTCGGCGGAAGATGCTCCGGCGCTTGAGGGCGCCCTGCTTTCCCGGGACCACACCGACGAGTCCGGCCACCGCGGCTACCTGCGGGTTGCGGATCACCGCATCCCGGTGAGAATGCTGCGGGATGGCGATGCCCGCATCCCCTTCATTGCCGCCAACCGCGATAGCACCAGGCTGCCCGTTGGCGGCAGCGTTGAAATCCGCATAGCGTCTCCCGCCAGTGTGCTGTTGATAAAGCGGGCTTACCTGTATGAGGCCCGCGGCTGGCACCGGGCGATAAGTCTGTACCATGCCCTGCTTGAGCAAGTGGGGCCCCTGAATCCCACGGCCGCGGAACGGGCGGCCTTCGCGGGCCTGCGCTCGGAGGTGACCGGTCGCCTGGATGCGGTCTCGGACAGCGACTTTACCATGCGGGTCAGCAACGAGGCGTTCTTCCAGGACTTCAAGTACCCCTGGCTGCGCGTGCATGAACATGACGATCTGCACCGGGTAACCTGCTATGGCAGTGTGCCCATGTACCAGCAAATGAAGGAAAACGCCGATCTCGCCTATGTACCCGCCGCCAGTTTCGAACGGCTGTCCCACGATGAGCGGATACGCCTCGTCCGGGAGGAGTGCTACGCGCTGGCGCTGGAGCGTGTCCTGATTCCTGCGCAGGACCTCGGCATCGACTACGCTGAAAATGACGGCTTCCAGCACGCCTTGCGAAGAATCTGCACGACCCTGGCCCGGGGCTGGTTCCGCGACTTCGCCATCGATAACTACCCGGAGATATCCCGCTACGACAAGGCTTTCGTCGGGGAATACCGCCGGGCGCTGGCGCAGGGGCGCCTCGACAGGAAGCCACCGCCGGTCGCAGCGGACGAACGGCGTGCATTGCTGCGCGACTACCTGCGTACGCAAGTGGCGCGGGATCGGGAGGCCGGACTGCACGTGACCGCCACAGTGTAATTACCCGTTGGCGCGGCGCTACCGGGCATCAACGAGACTGCGGCCCGGAGTCCTGCCGGAGCGCCTCGCAGCATGCCAGGGCTTCCCGCTGGCACGCTTTTATGAACTCAATCAGTGGGGACAGGTCTCCACCGGCGCCGCGCACCGCGAATATCGCCTGCTTGAAGCCATCGCTTGTTTTTTGCCCCTTGCGGAACAGGCAGGGTACCAGCCCCGCCCATTCCAGTTCCCGGTTCAGCCAGTTCCGCGCAATGCGTCCGTTGCCGTCGGAGAACAGGTGCAGGTCGACAAGCGCCATGTACACCGTGGCGGCGCGTCCGTAGCCAGGTTCCAGCTTGCCGTATATCGCCTCGATAAAGTGACGGAAGGTTCCGGACGCCTGCGCCGGCGAAACCCGGCGCTGGTTCGGATTCGTGGGAATCCAGTTCACGACGTACTTGAAGTGCCCGGGCTGCAACTCGCTGCTGTCTTTGCAGGCCAGGGCATGCCAGTACCTGAGCTGCAGTTCCGCCTTGAGCGGATCGAGCATGTCATCCCGGCAGGCCCTTGCGGTCGTTATCGTCTGTACCCACTGCTCCAGTTTTTGCCGGTCCTCGCCGGGAAGCCTGCCCGCCTCCCGGTGACTCCGAAGCAGGCGGTATTCCTCGAACTCGCTCACAAGGGGAATAAGGAAGGCTGCCTCGATCTCCGGCCAGTCATCCAGCACGACACCCCCGGAGATCGCTTCTCCATGGGACAGGCGGCGCGCCGACCGCGCATAGCGCTGAATAGCAGCAAGCAGTTCCTGGTCGACTCCCATCGCGGGGCTCGCCCGCAGGGCGTGCTCCAGTAGTGAGCTGTCGCCCTCCTGTACCAGGGTGTTGATGGGCGTATCCAGCCGCTGGAATTCTGTCAGTGCCCAGTTGGCGGAATCGACTTCCTGCTGCTCCGCGGGCGCGAGCATGGCACCCGCCAGTGCGTTCAAATGCTCCCTGGCCCTGTCGGTGTTACACCTCTCTACCTCCAGAGTGGCCAGGTTGACCCTGGCCAGCGTGAAACCGGAATCCATGGAAAGCGCTTCCCGATAGAGCCCCTCCGCCAGATCGAGTTTTTTGTCCTCCCGCAACGCACAGGCCATCCTGTTAAGGGATAAGGGTGAGCGTTGCAGGGCCAGGGCGTTGCGGTAGCAGGCACTGGCTTCCGGCCGCTTACCCGACATGCGCAGGCAGTCACCCAGCAGCAGGTGGGCGAGCATCAACCGGTTGTCGATGGATATCGCCCTCTCCAGCGCGCGGGCGGCCTCCTGGTAACGCTTCGCCTCCAGCAGCGTGGAACCCAGGTTGACCCAGCCCTCCTTCCGCTGCGGGAGAATCCTGACCGCTTTGCGGAACGAATTGAGGGCCTTGTCGAGCTTCCGTCCCTCGAAGCTCTTCCTGCCGGAACTCATACAGCGCAGCCACTTCTGCTCGTTCTGAGCCGGTGCGTTCATCTCCTGCCCCCCTGTGCAAATCCGGCTTCCTGCAGACTCGGCTGCCGCCTGCAGGCAATGACGGAAACAATTGTGTTATACGTGCATCCGCTGGCTGAGTCGGCAACGGTGTCCCGGCGTGGCGGCACTCGAACACGATACTGTGTGCCGCTCGCTCCCGCTCGATTGTAAATAGGCCATTTTTGTCTCTTAGATACAGTGGCTTATTACTCTGCTAAATCGTAATACCATGAAAAATACCATGCTCAGAAAATCCTGCTAATCGACACAAAAAATCAACGACCCACAGGGTAACTTACTTCTTCGTCGGACCAGACCGAACCGGTTTAACAATCGTCAACTCATATCGCGTTGTTCTACCACCACCTGGTAACGGTATGATTATACCTTTGGCAACCAGATCAGAAAGATCACGGCTGGCTGTTCGATTGGGGCACCTGGTGATGACTTCATATTTTCTGGTCGTTATTCCGCCTTCAAAGCCTGTTCGTCCTTCAGCGAACACCCGAGATACCATCTTCGCCTGCCGTTCATTCAGATGATCGCCGTAAGCTTCGTAGAAACGTGTCTTAGCCAGTACAAAATTCACTTCATCTCTGGCAATTTCCTGTGCCTTGATGATTGTGTCTGCGAAATAATCCAGCCAGGCGTTAATATCCTGGCTTCCACGACTCGCTTTCTCCAGTTGCAGATAATAGGATTTTTTTCCCCCTCTATTGCTGTAGCCAGACAAGCCGTGGTTGGATAGCCGAGCGACTGCGAAAGTGCATGGTCAGCGATCGCCCTGCCAACCCGACCATTACCATCATCGAAGGGGTGAATCACTTCGAACCAGAGATGAGCAATACCTGCTCGGGCAATCCCGGGTATTGTCTTATCCCCATTCAAGGGACTGGATTGGTTGTACCATTCGATAAACTTCACCATTTCATCAGGCACCCGGGCCGCTGGTGGGGCCTCATAGTGAACCTTTTCGCTTCCGTAAGGCCCGCTCACGATTTGCATTGGTGAAGGATCATTGCGGTATGCACCTCTCACAACAGGCGTGTAGCGCTGTTCCGGGATAGCCATGGACTGCCACTTGCCCAGCAGGTCATGCGACAGGGATGTTTGCCAGTTCTTGCGAACGTCCACCAGCAACGATGCAGCTCCCGCCGCTTTCTGGTCTGAGTTATCCGGCAGCGTATCCGAGGTAATTAATGAGAGCAGCGATGACCTGACCGACTCTCTGTCCAGATTCTCGCCCTCAATGGCGCTGGTTTTGATGGCCTCGGAAAGCATCAAATCGATCATGGCCTCCGCCTGGGACGCTTGAGGAAGTGCATCAAAGCTACCCGCCAGACGCTCTGAGTTCAGGCGAAACTCAAGTTCCCTGTGTTCGAGAGGAAGCTCGTCGTAGCGGAAACCAGGCCAATCAGATTGTTGCCATATCCATCTCATGGCGTGATTCTAGTACTTATTCACGCCATATAATACATATATATGGCGCGATTATGGCCGGCAATAACGCCAGCCTGGATAAAATACTGGCATCTGAACGTCGTTTGAAAAATACCATGCTCAGAAGTTTCTTGAAATGAGCTCATTTTTTCCACAAATTCGTAAGCACTCGATGTCTCATTCGAACGCTATTTCAAGAGGATATACAGGTTGATGGTGTTATCCAAATCTGCGCTTGACCAAAAAAGCTGTTGCTATAGTCCCATTTTGGGACTATTATATCGGACACATGAGAATCATCGCACTGTCGACCCTGAAAGCCTTCTGGGAAGAGAACCCGGAATATCAGGATGCAAAGGAGCCAACTTTGGCCTGGTACCGTCATGCCTTGCAAGCCGACTGGAGTTCGCCTGCCGAGGTAAAGCAGGACTTTGGAAATGCCAGCATCCTTAAAGATGGCCGAGTGGTTTTCAATATCGCGGGGAACAAGTATCGACTTGTCGTGTGGATCAACTATGCCTACCGAGTTGTCTACATCCGCTTTATTGGCACCCATATGCAGTACGACAAGATTGATGTACAAACCATTTAACTGCCGGAGGATCAATCATGGACATCAAACCCATTAAAACTGATGCCGACTACCGCGCGGCATTAAATGAAGTTGAAAGCCTGATGATGGCTGAACCAGACACTCCAGAAGGCGAAAAGCTGGATGTCATGGTCACGCTTATTGAGGCTTATGAAGCCAAGCATTTCCCGATGGATTTGCCCGATCCTGTTGAGGCAATCAAGTTCGAGATGGAACGCAAGGGCTTAACCGTAAAAGACCTGGAGCCGATGATCGGCAAAAGTAATCGCGTTTACGAGATCCTAAATCACAAGCGCTCGCTGACTTTAAAGATGATCTGGAAGCTCCACGAAGGTTTGGGTATTCCGGCTGAGTCGCTGATCAAACCACCTCAGGTTCATGCCTGATCGCTCTCCAACCGAAGAGAAGCTACGCGGCAGCGGAGATAAATTTCCTGATCTCTCCGTTATCGATTCGAGGCTGGTTGAGCTTGAACGAGAAAAGTAGCAGCTCATCACGCTCAGAGCAGAACTGCAAGAATCGAGGCCAGCACCGCCCATTTCAGATTCCTTTTCTCCGGAACAAAAGATAGCAGTTTTCAGAAATCTGTTTCGTGGGCGCACTGATATTTTTGCCAATCGCTGGGAAAACCAGCGAGGACGAAGTGGCTATTCCGTAGCCTGTGACAATGAGTGGGTTCAGGGTGTCTGCAACAAACCGAGGATCAAATGTCTTGACTGCACACACCGCCAGTTCAGCGAATCAACCGATCAAATCATCTATCGCCACCTGGCGGGACAACAGGTTGTGGGCCTGTATCCATTGCTCCACAACAACACATGCTATTTGTTGGCCGCCGATTTTGATAAAGGAAGCTGGCAAGACGAAGTAAAAGCGATGTAGATTTATCCGAACCTGTCTTTCAACTCCTATGACAGATTATTTCCTAATCAGGATATTCTGCCTGAAGGAGGATTTGGCAATTTGATTGCATTACCACTACAGCGCGAAGCCAGACACACGGGCAATAGCTTTTCTGTCGATGCAGATTTGAATGTCATTAAGGATCAATGGCAACACCTCTCACAGATAAAGAAACTTTCCAGACAGGAGCTAAATCAACTTCTTTCAAAGATTTCCCCCAATGAAAGCCTGATTTCAAAGCAGGACGTTACCGATATCCTGCCGCCCTGGGAGGTGACAGCCAAACCCAAACCTCTGATTCTGGACAGCCCGCCACAACAGATTACGATAACGCTGGCCAACCACATCTACTTTGAGGCAAAGGCACTACCAAGTGCTCTTTTAGCGAGATTAAGGCGTTTAGCCAGCTTTTCAAATCCGGTTTTCTTTAAGACACAGGCGCTTCGCTTTTTGACCCACGGCATTCCTCGATTCATTTCCTGTGCTCGCATTGAACGTGGCTACCTGGCATTGCCCAGAGGGTGTTTGGATGATGCGCTCGCGCTATTGAAAGAGAACAATATAGACGTTCAAATCGATGACAAGCGTGAGTTGGGCATAAAACTTTCAAGTATGAAGCCGTTATTAGCTTTGAGGAAAAATCAACAAGCCGCCATAAAGGAAATGAGCAAGTACGATGCAGGAATCCTGCATGCACCTACAGCGTTCGGGAAAACAGTGACGGCTATCGGAATGATCACCAAGCGCAAAGTAAACACGCTCATTCTTGTACACAGTCGCCAATTACTTGCTCAATGGCAGGCTAGACTGCATTCGTTTTTACCAGAAGCGGAGATTGGCGTCATCCGCGGGGGAAAGAAAAAGCCCACCGGCAACATTGATATAGCGACATATCAAAGTTTGATAAACAAGAAAGAAAACACTGTTTCTCAGATTATTCAGGAATACGGCCATGTAATCGTTGACGAATGCCACCACGTATCCGCGCCGCGCGTTGAGATGGTACTGAACGAAGTTCGAGCACGATACGTTCTCGGCCTTACAGCTACCCCTGAGAGACAAGACGGCCATCAGAATCCCTTCCAACTCCTTCTGGTATCGGATCACCGGCAGGATTGAATTTTTTTCTCAGGTTTCGATGCTGCGCTAGGATACTAACCAGGTTTCGAGTGCAGCGCTGATAAAATCGGATGAAATCCTTTCCTGTTCCAAACGGGTAGAAAGGAACCGGCCGGCTGCGAGATCAAGGAACAATTGCTGTTCCTGACCGGTCAACTGTGCGGGTAGCGTGTTCAACGGTTCGGGTTCCTGCACCATCCGCTCTTCGTGCGCATTTAGCGTAGTAACATCCATCATCAATGGCTCCACTGAGGCCAGACTGGTGCGAGCATCACTCAATATGGATAGCCCCCAGCTGTCGATATCGCCCCAGTAACCGACACGTTTCGCCGTCAACCAGGACGCATTCATCCAGCTAACGTTCCGCCCCCCGCCGATCACGGCAATGGTATCGTCAAGATCGGGCAAGGCCAGACCCGATTGAAGATTCTCCACCACCAGGATGTTGGCAGCCGGCAGTGCATGTTGCCGCAGCAATTCCGCGCTCAACTGAAACAGCGACAAACCCTGATAAGCATGCCGCGTATCCGCACTCAGAGGACGTACCACCGGTACGCCCTGGGCAAGCCCTCTGGGGAGGTGGATGCAATCCAGCCAGGAATACAGGCCGCCGGACGCTGTGATCTCTCCATCATGCACCGCATCCAGTAGTGCTTCGATCAGGCCCGAACATGTTTCGACAAACTTGGTATCGGCACCCTGCAATGGTAGCGCACGCAGGTAACCACCCGCGCCGAGCCCTCGATGCAACTGCGGCAATACATGGGTGAGTAATTCAGCATCATTCCTACCAAGACTTTCAACGGCCTCGATGTGCCTGACTAGAACAGGATAGACCCGCTCATGTGGATACTGCCGTAGCAGCGGGAGCATATTCGCCTGCCATCGCGCGGATTGCGCGTTCGCGGACGGACCGCAGAGTTGCGTGAGCTGCTGGAAGTTGCCGATGGTGATTCGCGCGGGCAGTCGCTGTTGGCCCAATTGGCGAAAACTGACCGTTTTCCAGTGCAGAAGGTCCGGCATGGTGAACTTTTTCCAGACTTCGATCCAATCCCGCAGATGAGCCAGATTCTCCAAGGGTTGTCTGGCGTTGGGCGGCTTCAGCGGGATATGTAGCGGGAAACCGCGCTCACCGGTCATCAAGGCTTTCAAAACCGGGCGATTGTCCCAGTACCTTTTGCGTGCCTGAGCCGCGGCCTGTTCCGGCATGATGCCCCACGTGGCAGCTTCCGGCTCAGACATCGCTGGTCATTCCGGGACGGTTTTCAATTTCGATATCCAGCCGCAGCAGATCATCTGCCAGTTTCACCTCCCGCTGCTCACCCAGACGCCGGTCCACCTCCTCCCAGGTGATTTCGCACAGATGGCTTTCGTGCCGCTCCGCATCGCGTTCTGCAATCAATAAGGCACGGGCCGAATCCCGCGCCAGATTCAGGTTCTTGTACGGGGTAATCAGGTTCACATGGATATGCAGGGCCTTGAAGACCTTCAATACCCGGCGACTGACCGCCTCGGCGGTGTTGGAAAAAGCCTCGTCGAGGAACACGGTACAATATACCGGCCGGTCATGTCCCTCGGGGGTCAGCACGTAAGCCAGGCTCGCGGCGACGATGGTGCCGGCGAAGGATTCCTTTTCGCCGCCGGATTTTCCACTGGAGGAATCCAGCACGTCACGCGTTTCGCCGTCTTCGAAGCCGACTTCCTCGGCAAAGAACGAAAGTTGATAGCGGGGATCGAGCAGACGCAGGCTTTCGAGCGTGCTGGCCGTGCCGACTGTGCTGGCCTTTTCCAGTATCGCCACCACCGTTTCAAGTTGCTGGAAACGTCCCTCATGATCATCGCTGGTAACCTGGCTCAGCACCAGATTCAACTGCTTCTCGAAATCCTGCACATGCGGGTATTTTTCCCGGCGCGATCCCAGCTTCAGGTAAGAGCCCTGTCTGAACTCGGTACGCGCCAGGACCTGGTTGATGACATCGATGCGCTCGAGTATGTCTTCGCGCTCGCTGTCCAGGCGTGATTTGATCCGTGCCAGTGACTGTGTGGCATGTCTGTTGAGCCGTTCGACGAATTGCTCTACCAGCGCTGGCAAGCCCTCGCTGACCAGTCGCTCGAGGTGATCGAGGAAATCCGTCAGACCGGCCAGACCCGCGGGCCAGTCCGCGGTCAACGACTGCCAGCGATCCTTACCTCGAAACGAGGACATGACACCGATTGCGGAGTTTTCCGCCTGACTCTGGTCGTTACGCGCCCGGGCCAGCAATCCGTCCAGGTCGCGTTCGATGTCGAACATGATCGCGGATACCCGTTCGAGATCCTCGATTAAAATCGTTCTGACCCGCCCGACGAGCGCTGCACGGCAGGTATCGGAAAGCCCTTTTTCCGCTTCTGCCACCGCCTCGCTTTTGCGGGCTCGGGCAGCGGCCAGCTCACTTTCGATGGCGCCGCGCTGACGGGCCAGTTCGATGATCGCATCCGATATATCCTGCAACGCCTGTTTGGCAGCCTCCCACCCCTTGCGAGCCTCCTCCAGGTCGCCACTGGAGGATTGCAGTCGCTTCAGTTCGTCGTCCAATTGCGCCAGCCGGCCGTTCCAGTAAGGCGCGTCGATACTCTCCCACTCTGTTTCCCTGATCCGTTGCAACAGGTTTTTGCGTTTGCCAAATCGATCCCAGTCCGCACGCGCCTGGTCCACCTGGCCATTTTCCACAGTCAGACGTGTATTCAGTTTCGCCAGGTGCTCGTTCAACAGTTTCAAACGCGACGCATTGGAAAATCCAAGTTGCCATTCGTTACGATCGTCGATGCGCGCCAGATCCTTTTTCTCGAAACGCCCTTTTTCCTTGTGGATCAGGCCTTCTCGCGTCATGGAAAAGGGTGTGGCATCCAACGTCGCGGTATCCGCAACGCAGGACAGGTCAAAGCGCTGCAAATGCTGTTTCAGCCACTCCCGATAACGATGCTGCCGCCACTCCAGCTTGCGCAGAAAACCATCGGGGCGAAACTCGGGCATCGGCGCTTTGACCTTCGATTCCCGCACCACCTGAACCCGAACATGCAGGCCGGTATGCCGCGCATTCAGCCATTTGGTGACCATCGAGAAACTTTGTTCAGGCACTGCAAGTGTGGTACGCAAACCACCCAGGGCGCGTTCGATGGCCCCCTGCCACGACCGCTCTTCGTCCCTGACATCGAGTAATTCGCCGATGAACAGGCAGTCCCCGGCAGGCAGGCCGAGCGAGTCGACCAGCTCGTCACGCAAGCGCTGATAGGCGATATGAATATTCGAACCGGGCCGTGCGGTGATTTCGGCGATCTCATCGGTGGTTGTCCTGATCTCCGCTTGCGTTGCGCTCAACTGCGCGCTGACTTCAGCGAAGCGGTCCTGACTTGCCTTGGTATCGTTCTCGATGGATACCAAGCCCTGCTCCGCCGATGCCTGACTTTGCTGGAACACTGACGCTTCCAGGGCATCGGACCATTCCAGTTCACGGGCAGCTCGTTGATAGCGGGATGACTCAGTAGTGACGAACTTCAGTCGTTCCCGGGTGTGCTCCAGCTCCTTGTTGAGCGATTCGACCCGATCGCCGCCGAGCTGCAGATACACTTCGTGCCGACGTTCAACCAATCGGTTCGCATCCTCCCTTGCCTGTTCCCGCTGTTTGATGTCGAGTTTCAGATCCTGCCGCTGCGCGTCCAACCCTGCGATCCGCTCGGACAACAAAGCGACCAGCAACTCGCCGAAATACACCGGCAGGCCCTGCTTTTCCTCGCTCAACAACCGGATTTCGGTTTCCGCTTTGTCGATCACGTCTTTCAACTCCGGCAATCTGGCGAGGTGTGCCTGCTGCTGCCGAGCGTCGAGTAACTGCGCATGTATCGCCACCAGGTCGGCGAACTCGGCAACCACCTTACGTGCATCGTCCCGGACGCCACTGGGCTCCAGCACCAGTTCGCGGATCAGCGCGGTCAGGTCATCGATCTTTTTCAAGCCGAGGGCACGTGACAGCAAGGCCGGCGCGTTGCGGTTCTCCATCATCAGCAGCTTGCGATACAACTCCTGGTATTCGGCAAAATTCTCGTCGCAGCAGGTAATCGCCTGATCGGCGCGCAGCCATTGTTTGAGCGCCCGCGCATTACCCTCGCCGAAGGCATCGAGAACGGACTTCAAGCCGACATTCCTACGCGCCACCGCGTACACACGTTTGACGTCCGCCAGCGCATTGCTCGCCTGGGTGGTCCAGAACATCGCCAGCAGTGTCAGCTCGCTGCCGTCATCGGCGCGGTAAGCGGCCCTCAGCGCGGTGACCACTGCGCCCTCGCGCTTGCTCTTGACGCGCGTGGCAGCGCCATCGTGCGCGGAACCGAAACTGCCGCGCATGTACGACAGCAAAGAGCGATCCGCCTTGTCGCCTTGCGCGGCCGCGACATTGAAGCTCGCCTTGCCCGCGGGCAGTAACAGCGCCATCAGGGCGTCGATATAGGTCGATTTTCCAGAACCGTTATCGCCGGTGACCAAGGTGCCCTCCGGGTCGATGCGGGCGCTGTGCAGACCGTGAAACGACCCCCAGTTGTACACGGACAACTCGCTGAGACGAATCTGCCCTATGGCAAAAAAATCGCGGCTGTAGTTCGTCGATTCAGTCATCGTCCTGTGGATCGTCTCGTATCTGTTCTTCACCCGATTGTTCGTCAGCCAGGCGTTGATACTCATTTAACATATGCTGAAGAAATTCGGCAGATACCACGTGACGAATCAGTGGCGAAATCTCAAAGCGTTCTTCACTGCCGCGAACAACTACCAGGATGCGCTTTTCGATCATGCGTTTCAGCGAAGTGACCAGTTGTTTGCGGTCCGAGCGAGTGCTGTTGGTCAAAGGCAAAAACGGGCTCAGGCCTGCTTCTACCGTTTCGATATCGATATTAATCTTCTGCTCACCCTGAGTTTCACGGTCCTGAAAATACTTGCGCAACACCAGGGTCAGCAGTGTATCGTAAAGGGTCAGCGTTCGACGACTGATCAGCCTGACGCTCTCGCCATCGTCGTCCCCGTCATTGGGGTTTTGCGCGTTGGCGATAAACGCGACGCCGTAGCGCTCATCGATGACCAGTCGCAGGTACATATTCTCGAGGTGGTTGCGCAAGGCATCCTGGTATCGGCAAGTCAGTTCGAATATCTCGCTTTTTTGCCGTGCCAGCGCCGAACCCTGGCGCAACAGATACACCAGCGCGCGGCGGGCTTCGTGTGTCAAGGGTGCCGGCTGATCATCGATCGCTGGCGCGGAGGACGGTGCATCCGCTGACGACTGCTCAATACCGTTGTCCTCATCCATGTTTAGTGGATCAGCCTCGACCGATACAGTCGACTGCGCCTTGATCAGATCGTCGAAGAAGTCCTTTTCGCTCATAGGCTACAGCGTCAGCTCGTCGATGTTGGCGGGAAACAATTCGGCGCTCATCAGGAGCCCGGGAATCGAGGCCATAATCCGCGAACCCTGTTTATCGTGGACTTCGACCAGTTCGGTGGTATTGAGGTCCGTCGCGTGAACGGCACGGGCCACCCTCATACAGGCAACCAGTTCTTCCAGCCCCGCCTGTAGCGGTTGGTATCGGGATAACGCGGAAATCGTCATGGGACCATATCGGCGCAGGGCCGCCAGGGTACGCTCGGCGACTCGGCGGATCTGTACCGCCTCCAGGCTGTCGAGCATTTCCTTACTCGGCTCGCGGCGATTGGCCTGCTCCTCGACGCCAGAGGTATCCAGGTTTTCGTCTGGCAGTCGCAGATTCATGCTTTCGGGAGATCGAATTTCGGGTACGCCAACCTGCAGTTCCAGCCGGGTTCGTGTCTTCAAATCACAGCCGTTTTCGCGTAGGGCGATGGCGCTGCGTTCCAGCTCGGACAACAGGCGCGTCACCGCGCGGTTTTCCTGAGCCACGCCACTTTCGATATACCCGCGCAAGCCCTCTTCGGTACGCCGACGGATGCGGAACACGCGCTCGCTCTCGCGTGACAATTCGCGCATCAACCGGACAAGGAACTGGCGCTGGGCGGGATTGAGGTGATGGGCCACCGGCAGGCTGAGGATACCACGTAACTGATCGCTGAATTCGGTCGAGCGGTTCTGGTCACACAACAGCTGAAAAAATCCTTCGAATGCACTGCCCGCATCAGTATTCGCTAGCAGAATCTCCTTCTCCATCAGTTCGAGCAACACGTTCCCGCGGGTGGAATCACCTTCGATGATCTGGATTCTTAAATCCTTGTCAATGCGTCGAATCTCATC
This sequence comes from Gammaproteobacteria bacterium, assembly GCA_030427485.1. GTDB lineage: Bacteria > Pseudomonadota > Gammaproteobacteria > Pseudomonadales > Halieaceae > Marimicrobium. Next base: position 156,984 of record JAUICG010000004.1, on the reverse strand, counting down.
CTCCACACGGCGAAAATCACCGGTCAGCACCGACGCCAACTGGTAAATCTCGCGTATGCGTTCACGTTGTTCGGTTTCACTGAGCTCCACGCTCGCGCCCGCACGCAGATCGTCTATGCTGTGCTGGATTTCCTGCTGGCGTTGCTCAAGCTGGGCGACCCGCTCGTCAAGATCCGGGTTGACCGCAACAGCAAAATCTCGCACCGCTTCCTGTACGATTCGAAGATGGGAGGCGGAGGTACCGGCAGTCGGTTCGTCGAGTGTCCGGCAAAATCGTAACGCGGTTTCACTGGCGTCAGTTTTACTCAGCATGTCGTCCATTTCTCGCAGCCAGCCCGCGCGTATCCACTGGTTCAGGTAGATGCCTGCCCCGCTTTCGCTTTGCCAGTAACCCAATTCCCGGCCGCGTTCCAGTTCCGCATCCAGAGCGATGCGTGCCCGCGCGAAGGGTACTTCATTCTCCTCCGCGAACAGATCGGCAATGAAGGCGAGAATGATGGGGGCGTTGTCCGCGCGCAACAACTTCCAGGTCGCGTGTTCATCCTGTAAACGGCGAAACCTGGCCTGCCAGCCGGAAAAATTCACCAGACCCTCATAAACAGTGCATTGAACAGTTCACAACGTTCACTGGCGTTCGCCTCTATACTGAACATCAGACAAACAGGTGCCTCATACCTCAAACTGCGAGCTCAATCCTTATGTTCTTGCCCAGCGCTCTGGCCGCGCGCTCCAGGGTCAGCAGCGTCACCGAAGGATTCTCGGGATCCAGCAACCGCTCCAATGCGGAACGGCTGGTATTCATCCGCCTGGCCAGTTGTGTCTTGTTGAGTTTATGCGCTTTCATCAATTCCTCGAGTTGAAAGGCAAGCACACGCTTAACTGCGATAGCTTCCGCTTCCGCAAGCACACCTTCCTCTTCCAGAAAGTCATCGAAGTTACTACCAATGTGTTTGCTCATGTCACTTCTCCAGGTTGGCTTTCCGGTCTTTAGCCAACTGCAAATCGGTTTGTGGTGTCTTCTGGGATTTCTTGATGAAGCCATGCAGCAAAATCATCTTTTCACCCTTTACTGTAAACAGAATTCGAGCAATACGTTGATCAAGCCGACATCTGACTTCCCATAGCCCGGACTCCATTTTTCGAACCACTGGCATCCCGGTAGGCCAGCCATATTGAACGGTTTTAATATCGCCACCGATTACCCTTTTGTCCTGTTTGCTCAGCTCCCGCAACCACGCGCGAACCGGTTCATTTCCCGATTCCGTTCGGTAAAAAGCCACTTCAAGAGGCATATCGACATCCATGCGAAAAAGCGTACCATATTTGGTACGCTTTACAAGCCTTTGAACATGAAAGCTAGAAATTTTAGAGCAAACAACTCCGCCGCCCAGAGAGAGGAAAGTGATCTGGGTGAGTTCATGGCCATGGGAGCACTCGAGTCAGTATAGCTAGCACTTGGCCACTAATACCATAACGGGGCGACGCGCGTGACATGGTATAGCTGAGCGACGCTGATAGTGGGTGTGGCGGTACGATGATCTATACCATGGAAAAGTGGTGCTAACTGCTTGCCGATGCCTGCCAGTACCAGATGTTGCCAGACAGCAATGAGGATACGTGATTGGTTTTGCGAGCTTCCTGCGTCTTGATACCTGCGAGTGCAAGCCAGTGCCAGATCTGCGCTACTTCCACTCGATTATCAATAAGACTTTATTCTCTTCTATATCCAATAGCTTAATTTCTTGCCACAGGTGAATACCATGAAAAATACCATACTTGGAAAGTCCGGCTAATCAATACAAAAGTCACCCGTAAACACCATAAATTATCTCTCCCCGAAACCAAAACCGACCGGTTCGTCAATGCTCAACTCATATCGGGTCGTCCTGCCTCCACCCGGTAGCGGGATGATGATTCCTTTGGCAACCAGGTCTGACAAATCGCGGCTAGCCGTTCGGTTTGGGCACTTGGTGATCGCTTCATATTTCCTGGTCGTTATTCCACCTTCAAAGCCCTTCCGGCCTTCAGCGAATACCCGCGACACCATCCGGGCCTGCCGGTCATTCAACTGATTACCATAGACCTCATAAAAACGTGTCTTGCTCAATACAAAGTGTACCTCTTCCCGGGCAATTTCCTGTGCCATGATGACCCTATCGGCAAAGTAATCGAGCCAGGTGTTAACGTCCAGACTTGTACGACTCGCTTTCTCCAGTTGCAGGTAATAAGTTTTCTTATCCGCCTCTATCGCAGTGGCAAGGCAGGCGGTTGTCGGATAACCGAGAAACTGCGAAAGAGCGTGGTCAGCGATCGCCCTACCGACTCGCCCATTACCATCGTCAAAGGGATGAATAATTTCAAACCACAGATGGGCAATACCGGCTCGGGCAATCCCTGATTTCGTGTTGTGATCTCTTGAAGGACTGGTCTTGTTGTACCAGCCGAGAAATCTCGCCATTTCATCAGGCACCCGGATCGCTGGCGGAGCTTCATAATGAACCTTTTCCCGGCCATAAGGCCCGCTCACGATTTGCATTGGCGAAGGGTCGTTGCGATATGCGCCTCGCAAAATAGGCGTATAGCGCTGTTCCGGTACAGCCATGGATTGCCACTTGCCCAGCAGGTCATGTGTCAGGGATGAACGCCAGTTCTTGCGAACGTCCACCAGCAGCGCAGCAGCCCCCGCCGCTTTCACGTCTGAGTTGTCCCGCAACGTATCCGATGTTATCAAAGAGAGTAGCGATGACCTGACTGATTCCCTGTCCAGATTCTCGCCTTCAATGGCGCTAGTTTTGATGGCCTCGGAAAGCATCAAATCGATCGTGGCATCCTGTTTAGATGCCATGGGAAGTGCATCAAAGCTACCCGCCAAGCGCTCTGAGTTCAGACGAAACTCAAGTTCCCGATCATTGAGCGCGCGATTGTCATAGCGAAAATCTGGCCAGTCGGGTTGCTGCCATATCCATTTCATGCGGCACATCCCTGTGCCGCACCTTGGCGGGCGGCTTTCAGCCGTGCAAACTGTCTGTCCTGCCACTTTGTCATGGCGGGATTTTAGCGTTTAATCACGCCATTAAAAAGACTTAGTTGGCGTGTTTGTGGTTCTAAATCACGCCACACTCGTTCAAAAAATGATACGTAAGGCGCAAGGCTGCGCCCCATGACTATGCGAAGTATTTTGCTCCGTCTCTTCAAGGAGGATCGATCCGATCATTGCAAGCAGCACTTTTTGTACTTTCTACCGCTGCCACAAGGGCAGGAATCGTTTCGACCGACCTTGGACTGATCTCTGACGTAGGTTTCCACCGGCTCATGGATGCAGTGATCGATGCATTCTCTCTCTTCCCGCTCCCTGTCTTCCCGAATCCAGCGGCGCTGTCGCCGTTCAATTTCATTCGGCTCGTAGAACCGCCAGGGATTGTCGAAGCGAACCCAATCAGGATCGTCGCCCCTGGCGAAGGAACTTTCGATATCGCTATGGCCAAAGGAATTGCTGTACCAGGAGCCCGACTTCTGTAGTGCTATCAGCTCATTCATCAATAGCCGATGCCGCTGTCTGGGGAAGCTAAGCAGGTGATTTGCGGCCAGAACGCGGAAATCTGGGGGATTCGACTCATCGGCACAGAGAGCAGCGAGCCAGTCCAGTGCGGCTTCCAAACTGTTGGGGCATTGCTCAGAGGCCTCGGCGAGCACACATTCTACGGCATGGCTGCGGGGATACCAGTCCAGCGTCCTATCTTCTGCGATCCTTCGCAACGGCTCATTCGTATAGTCCGATTTATTGTGGCACAGAGCAGGCCAGTAACCAGAAATCCAGTCGGCCAAATTGTTGCCGTCTGCATCGAAGGTGATGCGGCGAAAACCCTCCAGCAGTGCCTGGGCTGATGCATCACCTGGTATAAGACCAAGGATGAAAACGGCATGTAGTAACGCCCACCAATCGCCGGAGTCTGCATCAATACCCCAGCTGGCTTCATACTCCAAATGCCGCCGTAAAATCGGCACCATGGCGTCTCCCCGATTCGCGCACTCCTTTACGACTTCAAGGGGCAGTCGGTCGTTGTAACCCGTAACGATTGAGAAAAGCGCATCTTCATCCATCGCCATCAGCATGTCTCGGGAGAAACTGGGAGTGCAGAGAGACTGGTCTTGTGCGAAGTCGAACTCTTCGTCCAGGTCCCCATATATACGTTGGTAGATCGCCACCACGAGTTCGGAAACGATGTGTGGATTATCCCTCAGTTCTTCGTGTCCGGGCTGCTCGATTTGGAGATCCTTTCGCAGCTCCTCATTAAGCAACGACTGAAGCAGCATGAGGGCCATTGCAGCTTTTGGGTGGTTCTCGTTCTCCTCCAGCCACTGCTCCTCATGGAGTTCAATAGCCCGAAAATAACCTTTTAGCCACCGCGGCGGGTCGTCTCGGTCTTCTCTGAACTCGGCCCGGAACTCATTTACAGAAAGAGCTTCAGACAGGGAATCGAGGAGATCGGTAACCGCTTCTTTAATCGCGACCGCGAGCGGCTGATCGCCCCCCATCGATTTCCACAGCTTGCTCATATCCGGGTCCGGCGTGGTGGCGAAACCGGTCAGCAGGCCATGGAGGTGAGGCGGATCTACGGTGAAACCACTTGCACTCAGCTGTTCAACGAGTTGCGGGAAATCATCAATCATTCTGTTTGTCCGAAATGTCCGGTGGCTGCTTTGTCAAAGTATCAAGCGCTCTGCGCAAGCCTACAATTGTAGCATTATTACCCAACTTTCAACCGGCCACGCCTGCCAGTCCCAGACATTGCCTGTCAGTTCCGGTCACTCCCACTCGATTGTAAATAGCCATTTATATTACTTATTTTTCAATTAGTTACATTTTACCAAAAACGAAATACCATGAAAAATACCATGATCAAAAAATCTAGCCTATTTCGATTCCCTTTTGACCACTTCGGCCTGCCACTCATATTCGATCACAAGCAGGGTCAAATAACCTGTAGTTTCCATAATCTCTGTTGAGACCCCGCCAATCGCTGCCTGCGCTTCCGCAATAAAATCTATTTCCCCGGTTCGCAGACGCTCGATCAACTCGAAAAAATCTGTTTGAGCATCCCGGTCAAAGTTGCCCAGTTGTTGGACCAGCTGTTCTCTCTTCTCACCGAAAGAGACCTCCAGGCTTCGGCGTGCGATCACTTCGGCTTCAGGCCGAGATTCGACACCAAGCTCCAGACGATCCATTGCTCGGAGTTCAGCCGCCACGCTCAGCACTTCGCCAAACAGACCAGACGTCTCTGATGACGCGCACGCCAAATTGAGATTTTTGGTCCAAGCTGTGGCGCCCTCAATATCTGGTAAAAAAGTCCGAATTCCAGACTTCGCGAGCGCTGGGAACGCAACACCATTGATAAAGGGCAGGACTGTCAGATGCATCGCGGAATCTACAAACGATCGCAACAGATCCGTTTGCTGATTGAGCGCAATCACTGCACCTGCAACGTCACTAGACGGAAGCAGCGCGAGAACATCCACCGGAGGCCACGGCAGAATACCGTTTGGGTTGACCCGGAGATGGAAAACCGCCTTGATCCCCGCCTCTTTCGTCGACCGTTCAATTTCTGCCTTAAGCTGAACCAATCGCTTTTCTCCTGCAGCCTCAGCTGAAAGCGACACCCGCCGTAAGGCGTTACCCACGCGCGCCCCCTTGCCACGGCCCGCCCAAGTTGCTGCCGGAGGCTCCTGTCGCTCATGGGCTTCACCGGCAAGCAACCGCAGTGTTTCCAAAAGGGCCTTCAGTCGCGCTAGCGCTGATGGGGAGCAATCGGCAATAAGCTGCCATGGCTCCTCAGCAATCTCAACATCCACATCAGTGATGAGATCATTCAACCAAGCGATATACGCGCCTGCTTGTTCAGGTAGCTTCGCGAACCCTTTAATCAGATTCACACTTGAGCTGTGAAGCAGATTCTGGAACTTGGTGACTGCGGTGCTTGCGTCTTCACTCCCTGCGCCTGACGCGACAAATGACGAAATAGCTGGAGGTGTCAGCGCCTCGGTCTCTGCATTGAGCGAATTGAGCGTCTCGAAAAGGCCGCTAGGCGCCTCCTTTCCGCGAAAATGTGCATCGAAGATCTTCGCCAACGTGGGCACAAGGACTTCGAGGATAGCCACACCTCTTGCAAGATAGTCGCTATAACTTGGAGCGGCGATGCGACGGGAAACCAGATCGCCCCAGCGCCTGTTCCATTGCGGAAGAGATGGTGGCGGGAGATTCCCTCGCGGTATACGTTTGGTTACAAGCGGCAGCTCAGCAAGACCTGCCAACTCACCGCTCACAGTGATTGCACTCGACATCGCGATGTCAGCCGACGGGCACAGAGCCAAGATCAACTCGCATAGACTCACAACTGTGTCATGCGGATTTCCTTGAACGGACCCAGCCACATACCAGAGGTCGCAGTGAACGATCACTCCGTCATCCCCTTTTTCAATAGATACAGGTCCGGCCCAAGCGGTCTCTGCCTGAATCTTTGCAAAGAGCACCTCTTGTCCGACCTCAGTGGCCCACTGGATCGCGATCTCGCGGTCGAGCGCGGTCAACGTTCCCATAACTGAGCCTACGAGGTGCAAATCAGCATTCAGTAAGTTTGATGGAATCCGCCTGAGTGCGGACCGCACTGCCACTGATAAAGGCACACCGAGTAGAGCTCCAAGAATCTCATCAAGGCTCGTCAGATCCGCCTCCTCTATCAGAACAGACAAGGTGGACGAGGCCATACGCTCCATCAGCAAGCGACGAGGGTCATCTTCCGGCGAACCTTTGATCCGGGAGAGCCGATCGGCTGCAGCTTGAACTTCCGGGATAATGTCGAGACTGCCAAGATCGATACCGGCGATTCCGAACATTGCAGCGGTCCCGACCTGCGTTCGCGGGAGGGCGCGGGCCTCGGAAGTTTCCAGCCACTCATCCACTCCAGCAGAAATGCGTCCGGAGCCCAAGCCTCGAAGTCCTGATGCGAGAGCCCGTGCATCTGGTTCATTCTCCAACCGGACGATCAAACTATTGAGCACTGCCAAGACCGGCAGGCGCCGCGCAAATAAGGCGTCGGCGACCAAGGGTTCGAGATTGACAGCATGCACGCTCGCGACTGTCCGTTCGAAACTCGTTTGCAGAGTCGGCAACATTGTCTGATGGGTCACACGCAGTAACTCTTTAGATCGAAGTTGGTGCAGACCAGCAAGAGTACCAGGCACAGGCGACCGAACCAAATGCTCGTGGATTAGCCGCTGCAGCGCTGAGGATAGATCAGCTTCACTTACAGAGAGCGTGCGGACCAATCGCGAGGCATCGATTTCAGCATTTGCCGCACCAGCCCATGAGGCGGATCGCAAAATATCGAGCTCAAGCGAACGCGCTGGGTCCGAGATTCTAGCCGCGACCTGATCGGCCAATACTTCCTGCATCCTCCGGCCGCGCGTAAGAATATGGACATATTCAAGAAGGAGACCATCACTCAGTTTCCATGGCTCTCGCCAACCCGCCCAGTCCGTCTTTCCAGCTTCGCGCAATTCCTTCCAGAGTCGCTCCGCCAATTCACCGTCAGGGTCCGCGCGTACTTCGACTGCACGAGCGCGCTCCGCGATCAACGTTACATCTTCTTCCCGGGCCGAACCGAGCATGATGACACCGGGAATCGACATCGATTCTTTGAGCAGTGCTCCCCAACTCTCCGGACTGTTTCGCCCGACATCGTCCATTACGAAACCCACGGGACTTCCTTGGGAAGCGCGGAACGTCCGAATCAGTTGTCGTATGGCGGGAATATCTGTCATCTCGAGCCGACGGATCTGGAACCATCGCACCGTATGGCGCAACGCGTTGGCTGCCTCCCACATCAACGCAGATTTCCCCGCTCCGGACGGACCTATGATCAGGGCGGCGCGACGTTCTTCAAGGCCCTGAACCAAAGCAAACCGACCCTTGGGGCGTTCCGAAACCAGCCCTGCGGCGATGTGGCCTGGCTGCACATCGACCCCGAGATAGAAGTTCGGATCATTGAGGGGTGTCAGAAAGTCGACCGGTTCGCAGATACCTTCCTGGATAGCGCCCTCGATTGAGGCAACATCGACAGCGGCCATTACATCGCGAATTGATGTCTCGATATCACTGACCGAAAGTCCACGATAGTTTCCCGGCGAAAGTCGGCCGTTGGCATCGGCTAAAGCACCCACGCGAACTAGCAGTTCTGCGAAACACATCTGGGCCGCGATCGGAGAACAATTCAATTGGTCGACAATCATGCTGATTGACCACTCTTGGGGCGAGGTGGAAATTTGTATCGATGTTTTCGGGAGAAGTTCGTCAGATGGGCTGAACTCAAAAAGCTTCGTAGCGATTGGTCCCTCGATAGCGCGACTTGCTGGCTGCACTCCGAGAGGGGTAAAGCCGACGACGTTCCGTTCGAGAACGAGCTCCAGTCGTTCCGGCTGCGGGGAGGAACTAAGCGATCGGCCCCACAGCTCTTTTATATAACCTGCTGCCACGCCTTCCGAATAATCACCGAGATGTTCGCGTCGGCTTTTGACTTGGATATACGTGGTTTCTTCGCCACGTAATTCGACATCATCACCACCTTCCGGGATCAAGATAGCCGGCGCCCGGCGACCGGTCCATATCTCTATCGCCAACCAAACCGAGACTGCGTCCTGATACCTGAACCCTCGCCCAGCATTCGATCCGGCTCTCGATGCTGCCTTGGCTAAATGTGGAGCTTGCTTCGAATCGCGACGCCGCTTTCTGGCTTTTGTTTTTTTAGCCATGCCCCTGGCCGCCAGCCTCTGAAGCGCCCTCTGTCGGTTGTGCGTTCAGCGCTGTCTCAAGCACGGCTATGTCCTCGATAATCGCTTCGAACGCGGGAGCTTTGCCGAAGATCATGCCCGACATGGCGCGATAGTCGCGCCGAAGGTCGTCGAGCACCTTTCCTTCCGGACGAATGGCAAATGTGGGCGCCACTGCTGTCGCGAGATCGAAGGCAGGACGGTTGAAGAACATGCGGGCATGTGCGACGCAGTCGGCGCCCAGTTCGCGATCCTGCAGCGCCTTTTGCCCGACCGGCGATGCCAATAGCTGGCAAGCATCATAATAGTGGCGCGATACGGGCTGGCCATCCCCTTTGAGCTCACCGCGGATATCGAACCAGCGCCGAAGCCCATGCAGGATCACAACCTTGTCCCAGAAGGTTCGTTGCGCATCGACTGTTGTAACATTGCCGACAGACAGATCGATACCAGGGACATCGTCTTCTAGATATGGTCGGATGATGCGTTTGGAGTTGGGATCGAGGGCCGATTTGGCGCCCGACTCTATTTTTACCGTCTTGGTGATATAGGTGTCGACAGGCGTCGCGGTCGGGTAGCGCAGATATAGAGCCTGATTGTCTTCAGGATCTGGCTCGACGAAAAATTGGCTTTTGTTGAATCCATTGCGATTCGCTACTTCGCTACTTCGCTAACGATCGCTGAAAGTCCAGCTAAGCACGGTCCGTTGATGTAAGTCTCGCAGGCTGCCTTGATGTCATCCAGAGCCTTGCCACGTTTCTTACCGCTGAGTGCTTTTAGCTCTTCAATTGAAGCCGCTTCTCCCAGAGCGTCACGGAATACCGTAACGTCGATATCTTCTGAGAATCGTTTTATCAGTCCATATCCTTTGGAGAGCGATGTGCCACCCTTGAACAGCAGCCGGGGTCTGTCTTGCAATCCATTGAAAAGCGCATCGAGAGTCCAGCAAACCCAGAAGTCCTTTTCGACATTCTGGGCAGTGGTTCCCAAACGCTGAGCCGTTGTCGTAAAAAGACCCAACCGCGTCTCGTGGTCCGCTGACATAATCTGATCGAATTCAGGATTCATCATGAGCTAACCTGCTCTTTTAGCATCGGGTTCAGCAAACTCTGCATCCAGCTCGGCAGTGTCGGCAGGCCCTCAGACAAATCCGCTCGAAGCATTCGGCCATCATCCTGATCATGAAGAATTGCGTTCAGGCGACGGATCAATATCTCGTCTTCATCTCCCTGGCCCATGGTATCTCGCAACCAATGCAGCGCCTGAACGATGCGCATTGCCGGCCTCCCGGCCCAATATAACTTGCTTGCAGCCGTTGGCTTGAAGATGATTTCCATTTGGCCGAGCGAGATTGGTTTGAGCCGCGCATCGGTATGCACAACAACCTTCGCAGGAACCGCATTCGTCAGCCCAAGATCATTTGCCGCGGTCATGCCATCGACAAGTACACGAACCTGATCTCGCCGAGCAATCGCATCAATGACATGTCTTGGATCGGGGGGACTGCTCTGTTGTGTCAGGCTATTGAGTAAGGGCTTGTCGTAAAGACCACGATCGACTCGCCGCAAAATTCCAGAGCGTGTCAGCCTCTGCAGTGTTTTGTCAACGGCATCGCGCGCGCCAAGATCGAGGAAATCTCGTGGCGTCCAGACCCCTTGCTGCACACCGTTTTCGATACGCGCCAAGATCGCAGTCTTCAAGTCTGATGTAGTGTCTCTCATGTCCGAAATTTGTACCATTATTTCGGACATTCAGCAAGCCAAAAGTCCGAATTATATATACATATTTCCGACACCTTAATTATTCCCTGTCTGAATCTAGGCACCCCGGCCGCTTTAAGGCCAATCAAGTTACCCTACAAGTTTTCAACCTTCTAGGCGCCGCTCGGTAGACGCACGCCACGAAATGATTCGCTTGACTGAAGTGCGGCGCTGCGACGGTCCCCGAGGTCAACAAGAGCATCTAAGATATGTAACAGTTTTTGAGCCAACTCAACTGGTAAAGGATGTAGTCGGTCGGCATGCGTTTGGACAATTCCGGCAATCGATGCTGGTATGCCCGTTCCCTTCCACCCCGAAGGTAAGTTTCCATCTTCAATCTGTGCCAGGATCTGTTCCGAGAGAACGTCCGCAGGATAGTCGGCTCCTGCTCTTTCGCAGAGAGTGACAAACTGTCTCGCAATGTAGGGGATCCAGCCAGCTTGCCGGACCATTTTGTCCACTAGCGGCAACACCCGTGGGAGGTCGCTCCAGTTTCCATTCGCGAATCGCGCCGCCATATCCGCACGCTCCACAAATACAAACAACAAAGACTTAATCAAGTCAGGCAGGTCGAAGCCACTGATCCTCCCATTGTTGTAGCTCGATCGGTACAAGTCACGGTGTTGCAGCGTACGATCCAACACAGCCTGAAGTAACTCCAACGTGTCATCCGTGATCACCGGCGAGTCCAAGATTTCCGAGCAAGTGATGGCTATGGTAAAGGGACGTAGTAGTTGCATCGCAATCTCGTCAGGCTGATCCAGAATGGGGTCTAACAACTTCTCCCGCACCTCTGCCGCAGGTAGGTGCGGCGCAACTCGTGCGATCAATCGCCCCAGCTCATCCTGCCACTCATACAAACCGGCGCCATCACGTTCGCGACCACGTCGACGCTCCGTTCGCCACGCCGGGTTGAGCGTGTCTAGCGTCCACGCAACAAATGCCTCCAGCGCACCGACATACTGGCTTCTTGCTGCACTACCCATGACATCGACCACTGGAACCAGATGCAAAACTTTCGCTGCATAATCGCTGAGCCAGGTATCATCGCAGCGATGCCAACCGTCGTCCTCATCGGCCCTGTAGTGCCTGCGGGTGGAGGAATCCTGTGTCCAAGACGGATGCGGCCGCACCCAGGTTGGAAGATCCCCCTCGGATTCATACTCTCGACATGCTTCAGTGAGAGCGTCGTTTCTACGTAATTCCTCCGCCTCTCGGCGGGCCGTCGCGCTCAGAGTGTGCGCATCTTGCGTATGCCTATACTGCGCCAAACGCAGACCCAAGTTAAAGCCACACCAAGCGAAACGCTGATCCTGTCTCCAGCATTTCGCGATCCCCTCGATGGCAGCAAAGGAAACTACTTCAAGCGGATGGGTTACAAGCTGGTAGAGATCCTGACGGTCGCTCGAGCTGGCGCCGCCGCTTCGAACGCGAGCGGCCAAGGCATGAGCCACAAAAATCTTGGGATGCCACGAGACTATCGACCCCGAGAACACATCGCCCGCATCTTCATCCGACTCTTCCATGTACGCTATTATGGTAGCGTCGGCCCAGGCTTTATGGTCTTCCGCATCTGAGAAACAGTAAATCGCGGCCGCAGTTCCGGCGATTGCGCCATGCGCGATGGCACTATCAGGCAGCAATGACTCTGCTTGCCCCACAGCCAGAAACATCGAACTTGCTCGCTCAACGGCTTCACTCGGCGAAAATCCCGGTGCCCACTCGCGTGACTCGAAGCACTTTACAACCCAGAGCCAAAGCTCTATTTCTTGAGAAACCTGATCGTGGCGCTGTAGCGCCTCCTGTACCTCGGGAGAGGAATGTCGCGGATTGCGGAGCTCAATCGCGACCACGTCGTCTCGTCCTGGCACCGCCGAAGTTTCGTAATTCTCGGCACGGCCCCACTCGGCCCACAACTCGGCCGTCCGCCGCAGTTCGGCTACGTGGTTTTCGTCCTGTTCCTCCTCTTCGTAATCAAACTGTAACTCTGCTGGAAATCGCTCGAGCGCACTACGGCAGGCAGCGCGCAAATGCTCGTTACCCCTAAGTACAAATAGAGGAACCAAAGAACGCAACTCCCAGCCACGAGACTCCAAAGCGCCGGCATTGATGACGGCCTCACGATGCGTGATCTCGGTATTATCTTGATTAAACCCAATAAGCCCTGCACTTCGAAATTGCGACTCTTGTACACACCGCTGGAGGTCATAGCGCCAAAGTCTCTGACTGCCAAGCAGCGCCAACGTTACTGCGGATACTTCCTGAGTCCGCAGGGCCACATGCACGGCGATGCCCAGAATGGCAACACTAGAATGTCCTTCCAATAACTGCTGTAAAACTTCGGCTGTTGAACGCCCTTCATCCAGTTGATTGAGCGCCCAGCGCTCAAGCGCCATCAAGGCGCACTCTAGCGCTTGCGGCCCACCATGTCCGCGGAACCATTGATACTGAAGTGCAGTGCCCCAAAAGTCCTGACAGCCCCACGGAAACTCCAGTGATAGTGGTAAGGGGCTACCCTCGCCTTGCATATGGTGATGAAACTGATGCCAAGCCGTCGTAGCGTGGTTCGCCATGTCGCGTATGAGAACTAGTCCAACCTCGGGCTCGTGAATCAGCAGCGAGTGAAATGGCTCACGCAGTGGTGATGGTGGAAAATAGCCTTGATGGTCGCCACCGATCGATAAGCGGCGCCTATCGTGGTCCGACAACGAATTTGGAAACATTGGGCTGGCTAGCATCAGCTCATCCAAAGGCGTCCGCTGATCCTCGGGAAGCGCCCTGGCCTCCGCACGATGGCGACCCTCCTCCCGGTCTTCGTCGCGCCAGCGCACCACTATGTCATCCGGTAGCTCTTTCATCAGAGTGCGACGGGCCACCAGTGTTAGGAGCTCCGCATGTGTCTGTGCCAGCAAGGGTGCGTAGCCCATCACCTCACGGAAAGCCGACTCTGACAGTCGTTCGATGGTCTCAATCTTGGTAAGGTAGGTGCTAACCACGTCAGGGTAGGCGCGCGCTGCCCTGAGTACCAAGCTGCGTAGCTCAGTTTCCAGATTGGTGGGAACGCGCTCCCGCTCCTCTGCAGCGACATCGTCTATGCTATGCCGCCATCGGCGAGACTGCTTCTCATCTTCTATGGCGTGCAGCCACGTGGCGCACTGCTGAACAATCCTCTCAGAAACTGGATTCGCGATGTCCGCAACAGCCACCTGCCACGTCTCAAACAGCGTCACGAGATCCGGCAAGTATTGATCGGGGACTGCTGCTAGATGATCCAGCGCCCAATGGAGCAACCGGCGCCACGCAGCAAAGTCGGAAGGCCAACCCAGCGCATCCGCAAGGCGAATGCGCGCGGCGGCCTGCATATCATTGGTTCCCCCCAGTTGGCCCGACAAGACCGCCGGATTGGGTGTTGTCTTCTCGGCCTGTATCCAAACCAGGAGCTTGCCGAACAACCTGTGGTTGTCCTCAGACAATGTCGATGCGTAAATCTCAGCTCGCTCGTTAAAGTCCGGGCTAAAGATCGGCGCAATCAACCAAGCTCTCAACCACTGCGGGCGTACCGTTGCATCCTGCAGCGTCTTCACGCTATGTACCCATTCATCAGAGTCGACATACGTGGCTTGGGACAACAGCTCCACGACCCGCGCTAACGCCGGCGGCTCACCCGCGTCCGTCAACGCTTTGATCCACGCGTCTCCTTGGTCCAGCAGCAGATGGTAGTACGACCACTCGAAGAAAATGTCATGACTGAACTGCGCTGTGTGACCCTGCCGAACCTGCTGTACCAGCCCGTCTTCCTCCAGTGCCGGAAGAACGCCCTGCGTAGCTGACGTTAGATCACGGATGCGTATATTACGGCCAAGTTCAGGTGCGCCATGCTGCGCTAACTCGATCAGTGCACGCTGCCGGGCCAGTGTCTGGGAATCCTGTGCGTCATGGCCTCCGCGCATCCACCAAGCATCCATGAGATCCACTTCGGATCGCGGCGCGAACGCAGCTGAATACGTAGATTTGGCAAACCCACGAGCCAAGACAGCTGCAAAAAAGGGCCGTCGAGCAATAGCGCGAACACGATCGTCGCCCTCTGTCAGGAGACCGCGCAGCGCCGGAAGCATCTCAGCGAGCGTTGACGCTTCCTCGTCCGTCAGGTTTTTGACATCTACGTACCCGACACCCACACCCGAAAGAAGCACTGGCGACACCCAGTTCCGCAACGGCTCAATCCCAGCGTCGCGCGCGGTTGCGATGATTCGCCAATTGGCCAACGCTGGATTCGACAGAATCTGCCCTAGCAAGTCAGTAACAACTGGTCGCTGCTCAGGAGGAATCCGATCCAAGCCGTCAATCAACAGCAAGGCGTGACCGGTCGCGGCGATCTCGACCAAGAGCGGCTCAATCGCCACAGTTGACAGTCCGATCGCTTTAGCATATTCAGCCCAACTGCGACCTGAGAGTCTATTCGCAGTCAGAAGCAATGTGGATCCATCGGCGTTGTACTCCGCAAGTAGATCACGCAGAAGAACTGACTTGCCGGTCCCGGGCAGGCCCTTTATGAGGGTCAGCCGATGACCCGCCATCTCGGCGGCCAACTTAGTACGCAAGTCGGCTCGATCGAGATGGGTTTCGCCGATGTCATTGGCTTGTTGCGCTAACCAGTGCCTGGCCCCCTCTGCCAACACCAGCAGGTCACCAGCAAGGGCCGGAGTACCGACGAACTTCATGCCGCCAGTCAGTTGTCTGAGAACCGATGCGCGAGTGAATTCCGCGCTGCGTCCTGCACCGTCCCGCCCTAGCTGGCGTAATTGTTGCCACAGCGCTGCCGCATGCCCTGACTGACTGGACACTAATGCGCGCTGCAACCCGGCCAGAACGTCTGCTTCGCCGGTCGACCCTTCATGCAGAAAATCCAACTTCACGAGGATTAGATGACTAAACAGCCGATGCAGGTTTCCATCGGAGAGAGGCCCCGCCGCTGACTCTTGAGCAATACTACGCACTGCGTTAATCACGTCACGGTGAGCAGCAGAAGCGTTGCCGCCATCACCAAAGCGCTGGAGGAAAGAGGATGTAGTTTGGGACGAGCGAGCCCACTCACACACGGTCGTGAAATTGCGAAAAGCCTCATCTGAGACTGTGCCCACGACCCCGCCCACTCTATCA
The DNA here is from genome assembly GCA_030427485.1 of Gammaproteobacteria bacterium. Lineage (GTDB taxonomy): Bacteria > Pseudomonadota > Gammaproteobacteria > Pseudomonadales > Halieaceae > Marimicrobium. Next base: position 141,241 of record JAUICG010000004.1, on the reverse strand, counting down.
AGGTTTTCGCGAAAGTCCGACTTCTGTAACGTTTGCCAACTCCGCTGCATAACATCACGGAAGTCAGTGTTGCTAGCCGCATCGGAAATCGTGAGCGAACGTTTGACTTGTAGTGACAATCTCATTGTCGAGTCGTCGGCTAGCCCGGTTGCATCAACGATGACGTCGTCGAGCGGCTCACCAAAGTCGGCTTGCTGCTGGGCAACACGCTCGACCACACGAGAGGAAAGACCTGCCGCAGTTGTCCCCGATACGAGAGCCACCAAGTAGTATGCCACAACAGCATCTTCGTAGGTAAAACCGGTGCCTCCGGTAAGTTCAGGCGAAGTCATCGTTAATTTCCAAGATGCTGTAGATAGCGACTAGCGCCCGTTTGACTGACTCACCAATTCTCCCACAAAGTCACCACCAATCTGTAGCCCCAGAAAGGTTCTTGAACCAGCTCATATTCGCATAGGCCAAACACCGGCGTGGACAAAAACGTAATGCGCTTGTCGAGACGATACACAACGCTAATCTGTACCTTGGCTTGGGGCTTCCACGCGCAGTATTTAGATGGGAGCTGAGAGCCTGAAATTCGAGTAATGCAAATCAATAACAACCAAAATTCATCAATTCCGGTCACTCCCACTCGATTATAAATAAGACTTTTTTCTCTTTTATTATCATAGCCTTACTTTCATGATAATTGGTAATACCATGAAAAATACCATGCTCAAAATTTTCTTAAAAATATTTTCTCTGTCCCTCACTAAACACCCTGGAGCCGAGGGAATCGAAATTTCAGGGGTCAAATCTAACGCCTGCGAATGCCCGCTAATGCCTTCAGTATCAGAGACATAATACATTGCGATGGGCATTAGGTGGCGCGAAAGGGTGGGAAGATGGTCCCAGATTTACTTTTACCACAGGGATTCCACAGCCCTGGCCACACCACCTACGAGCGCCATCAACCCGAGCAGACACAGCTCCACTGACTCGTCAAAGCGCATTACCCTGCCTTGGTGAGCCAACTGACCCAACGGGGCAATGCCTGCCTGACCATGTTCACCGGGATATCGAGGCCTACCTGACATCCCGCCTCGAACACGTACTGCTCCGGGAGTGCTGCCAAAAGTGCTCTAAATATGTCCTGTCTTCGATATGGGGAAGCTTACGCTCGCAAAGGCCGCTCGGGGGCACCCTGGCTGGTGCGGGATATGGAAGAGGCTGGATACCGGCATGACCGAAAGACCTTCGCGGAGAGCCTGCGGCGGCAGGGCTTGCGGGCCAAGGCCACGGAGAAATTCAAGGCGACCACGAATTCCCGGCACAATTTGCCCGTGGCACCGAACCTGTTGCAGCAGGACTTCTCGGCCACCGGGCGTAACCAGAAATACGTGGGTGACATCACCTATCTTTGGACTGAGGAGGGCTGGTTGTATCTGCCGGTGGTTATCGAACTGTATTCGAGTCTAGTCGTCGGCTGGGCCATGTCCGAGCGAATGACCGCGCAACTGGTTTGTGACGAGCTACAGATGGCCCTGTGGCGGCGCCACATGCCCACCGGAGTCATTGTGCATTCGGATCGCGACAGCCAGTAATGTTCGGGCGCCTACCAGCAGTTAATCCGGGAGCACGATCTGTTATGCAGTATGAGCGCCATGGGCAACTGTTACGACAATGCCTGTGCCGATAGCTTCCTCCACTCGTTCAAGGTAGAGGCCATTCATGGGGACAGATTCTCCGAGAGAGAGGAGATGCGGCAGACCGTGTTCGAGTACATCGAAGTGGACTACAATTGAAACCGCCGACACAACGCCAACGGCTTTATTTGCCCGGCAGCGTTGGAGGCAGAAGACGTCGCTTAGGTACGTGTCCACTGTTGGTGGGCAGGATCAGTAAAAACTTGGACACGAGAGTAGACATTGATAGTTACGATATCTTTCAAAATAAGGAACAGAGTCAGAATTGCACCGCATTTTCCCGTCGAAACGAAGGAAAGCACACTCTTCCTGCAGACAGACAATGGACTTCTAACTTCGGCGGGTATCGTGCGCAGGGGTATCGATGTCAAACACGCTCCCAAATTCACACAAACATCGTCTACTGACAATGGCGCTAAACACACGCTCTCTCTCGAGAGCGGTTTCTATAAGGTTTTAGCAGAGCGCGAACTCCGTGAATGGCAGGCTGTCCTGGCTTCGTACCTGGTTATCGATATCGACTTTGACGATGTCAGCTCAACGTTCACGCCTGAGAACGAATCCGAGCGTTCCGCGATTCAAGTGACCTCGTTTCATCACGCCGCGGGCGAGAAGGACCTAAATCCTATAGAGTTCGAGCACATCGCCCGTGCATTTTTGATGAAGGAAGAAGCTTCGGCCAGACTGGAAGATGTTGCGCACTATCGCGAAATCCGCGGGCCGGAACGTGGACGCCTACAATGGCTATTTCTTGTTTCTTGAAACACGCTACTGCGACGGCAAGACGAAGCAGAGGGAGCAGGTCAGGCGTTTGCTGGGCGAGACTGTATTCGTCGACAAACTCAAGTCGGCTGTGGGGAGTTTCAAGGCTGAGTTCGCGGTAAAGAGCAGTCGGCTCCCAGTCGAAGACTGCGATGAGAGCGATGTCTCGAAGCTTGTTGAAGAAATTATCCTCTTGCGCGGTGAGCTACGCCATCACTCGCTAAACAGTCCCCGTCGATGGGATCCGAACAATGTCAAGAGGTACGAGCTGGAGGCTCGCTTCCTTGGCGCGGTGTGCGGTTATATCCTGCTCGAAGAGCTGTTTTTGCGGACTTATCAACCCGAAGTGATGCAGGCCTTCGTGGCGCAGGCGCACAAGAACAATTTCAGTCTCGCGCTATTGATTCATAGACTCCCTTACGATGGGCACCGCATTGATGCGATGCGGGTGACATTTCCAACCAGCGTGCCTGACATTCGGACGGCGGTGGCCGCGTTTTCCAACGTTATTAATGCGACCAGGTCCGCTATTGGGTTGATGGGACTGCGAAGCCTGGTCTGTCTGTCGGAAGATAGAAAGATCGAAGTCTTCACCGCAGCCTTGGGCCGCTCGTTCGATGATCCAGAAGAGAAAATCGCGGTAGGCACCAGCATAAGGGCCTCGATCGAATATATCAGCGACGGTATGGTGATGTCAGGAGCATTCAGACTGAACATAGCTGATCCCGCGATTGATCGCGCCCAAGCTTGGAACCTAGGTACCCAGTGCACGGACCATTTTTTTGAGAGAACTCCAGACCACGAGCTTCTCTCACTAAAAGTGTTCGCGGAGAAGCCGTTGGTGGAAATCTTTTCATACCGTGTAGGCCCGGGGCTCGGTCGGTAGGTCGGATGTACGCCACAACAGCCGCTCACGCTGCTCATCGCCTATCTGCTGTCGTCACTCGCGATCTACCTGTTCCTCGCTGGGCAGTTCGAAACCCTGCGCGACTCTACTAGGAGTCATCTGATTAATTACCGATGTACATCGGACAAATCCAATACCTTCAACTTTTCATCATTCCTGTGGCGGTTCCGAGGAAACGTCGTAGGGAATCTCCGGCCTATTCCGTCCTTCGGGGCAACAGGGCCCCAATTTGCTGCGTATTAGGCGCAACTTCCCTGCATTTCCATTCGGTTTCTACCCAGCAGCGCCTTCTTGGCAACAGCAAGGTTGCTCAGGGCACACGCGACGAACAGGCGATGACCATTTTTGGCCAGCCCACGGTAGCGGACTTAGTTGAAGCCAAACTGCCGTTTGATAATACCGAACTGATGTTCCAAACGTGCGCGAACGCGCGATTTGTTCCGGTTTTTGGCGCGCTCCTCTCCGGCCAGCTTTCGATTCCGGCTGCCTTTGGCCTGAGTGAAGTCTTGAGCGCGGGGCGCGTAATAGTCTGTTTTGGCCGGCATAGACCCAGTCGCCCCAAACCCGCGTTTCTTCGCTGTGAAGCAAGTCAGGCAATACCTGGGAATCGTGCACGTTGGCCGCGGTCGCCACCACCGAGTGAAATGAGTCGGGTTTTGCTGTCGACGGAGATATGCGCCTTCATGCCGAAATCCTGATCGGCGTTGGCCTCGGAACGCTTGATTAATGACTCGAGGGGGTATCGGCAAGTTAACTTTTCCAGGCTGCAGAAATCTAGCCCCGGATCTCAGACGCCTGTCCTAATCACTCAACGAACGCACTTACCCTGAGATTCCGATAGTGCTGAGCGCTGACCAATAGCCTGCCAAGGTTGAAAAGATTCTGAACTGCGGCATGGGCCGTGACGAATCTCTGAGCCTGCTTCATTGAACCCGAACACACCGCTCTCCAAAGCTACTCACCCATGGCCGCCCGCGGTGTTGATTTCGCTACGACAACTAACGATAAGCACCAGGACAGCTCAATCGGTATTGGGCATATTGCCTTCCATGACGCAGTTGCATCGGCGCTCAATATGTTGGTGATGCCATATAACAACCGTAACCGAAAGTTTCATCGACAACTGCGCTTTCGATCCTCTCTTTTATAATGGGAAAAGCAGTTTGATCGTTATGGGATGTTACCAACACACCGCTTCTAATTTCGTATGGCCAGTATCGGTCAAGAGGGCGACCGCTACAGTTTTATACTCCTTGCCAATGAACAAGCGCTAGTGATCGGCTTTGGCAACTTGCCGGTAGGCCAACCACATGTCGAGAAGCTTACACAACTGTAATTTCAAGGTAATCCTCGCGTCAGATATCAATTGCTATCCTACAAGTCGTGCCGATCAGACATGCCGGAATCCGACGGGCAGGTTGAGCCCGTGAAATTTCTCATCGTCTCAATGACCAACAATGGCCCTAACGTAAACATTGATTAGAGGTAATTCAAATGCACACTAAGAAAGTCGTTTCCATCTTGTTTATTCTTACGATGATTTTCGGCCCGATAGTAGCCCAAGCAGCAGAACCCGCGACACACGACCATCAAATGACAAAGGGTAGTGGGATCAGCTCAGTACCCAAGGACGATAAGGCCCGTGAAGATTGCAAACCAAGCGGAAAAAAGGCCACCGACAAAGACACTGCTACCGATTCGAAAGCGAAATGCGAACCAGCCAAATCAACCACTAAGCGTCATGACCATCGCAAGATGAAAAACCTACAGTAAGCTATATACGTTGACTTAGTTCTTCAGGGGGTTACCATGAATAGCGTAAGAAATCGCACTATCTACCTTATTATCATTATCATGGCTCTAGGAGTAGCACCTCTGGTTCGCGCTGAGATGAAACCTTGGAACGCCTCAGCTGTGTTGCAATTATCGGACGATCTATTTGCGGCGGCACGACAATTAAGCATCGAATGTCGTATGTCACCACCCAAATACGACGACGCGAGTTCCAGCGGTCATTTGGAATTTCGGTATCATGTCCGCCACTTCGTGAGTGTCGCTAATGACTTATCTCAAGCGCTCGAAGATGGTAAAAGCAAGATGGAAACGCAGCCAATCTTCGAAACGCTAATGAGTATGATGCCTGAACTTAAGCGATATTCTGACAAAAAGACGGGTGGGCCGTGGCCAGTTGTTTCAAAATCCGTAGTAAAGGTGGATGATATTGTTGAGGAACTTTCTCCCTATTACGCTCCGCGGTAATTCCTCATCACACTTGTGCGTGGCGCGCCGCGTCACTAATATATGGTCTATTTGATCAGTTATCCCTGACATGCTTTGCAATCACATTCGCTGTGCTAGCAAGACTGATTTAGCAACGATGGTAAGTCAGGGTTCACGAACCTCTGTCAGTACTGCAACAAGCGTCAGGCCACAGACGACCCATTGCCAGAAACGTAAATGATGCCGACCAGGTTACCAGCATGAGACCATTAAGCGCTTCAATAAAGGTTACAAATCGAATATGGCCATCGGGATATATATCCCCAATGCCCAGAGAAGTGAACATTACTCCAGAGTAGTACAGGTAGTCCAACGGCTCATCAATTGAGCCGCCATTAAAGCTGCCAAGCTCGAGAAACTCGACCAGCCCTGCGTAGCCCAGCGCGTACAGTGCAATCTCCACAATGTGCGCACAAAAGAGGGCCAGAATAATCATCAATACTCCCGCTTGCGACTGTGAGCTCAGTCTGGGAACGCTTTCACCAAGCCAGAGTAAACACCGGTAGTGAAAGAAAAATGTTGCGGCGACAAGACAAAACGCGAGGGTAATTGCTATGGCCATAATCCACCCGTACTAATTACCCTTCTGAGTTTGCACCCCTCTGAATATGAAACAAGGTCTCGCGTGTGTCGACTGCACTCTCGGGTTTCTGCAGCCGATAGTCTATTCATAATGTTTTCCTGATGTAGCAGGTACGTTACTCATAACTTGCCGTGGTTTCTGTGGTTCCACTCTCCCTCCATTGCAAGACAAAGCTATAGATAATTGGCAATACCAGCAGGTTTAGTACTAGAACGGTTACCATTCCGCCGAGCATCGGTGCTGCGATCCTGTGGGTGACATCAGATCCGGTGCCGGAGCTCAACATAATCGGGATCAAACCGGCCATCGTCGAAACCGCCGTCATCACCACGGGTCTGACTCGTTTTGAAGTCGCCGATAGTGCTGCTGTCTTTATTGCCTCTACACTCAGTGTTCCTTCTAACTCTTTTCGAGCGACGGCAATCTCCTCATCAATAAAGGTAAGGACCAATACACCAATCTCAGCAGCCATCCCTGCGAGGGCAATAAACCCCACAGCTACTGCAACCGAAATATTGTAGTCATTGATGTAGATTAACCAAATACCGCCGACCAGCCCAAATGGGATCGAGATCATCACTACAATGGGCTCAAACACATTTCTGAAGTTCAAATACAACAGTATAAAAATAATTAGCAGTGTCGCTGGAGCAACGATTTTTAGTCGGGCCTCCGCTCGCTCCATGTACTCAAATTGGCCGGACCAACTTATAGTATAGCCCGCAGGAATTTCAACCTGGTCGGCAACAACTTGTTTGGCCTGACGGACAAAGCCGCCGATGTCAGAAGTAGATATATCCACATAGATCCATGCATTAGGTCTAGCGTCCTCCGATTTGATCACAGGCGGTCCGCGGTTATAGGCAATATCCACCACCATTGCCAACGGAATTTGTGCGCCTGTCGGCGTTGGGATAAGCACACGCTGCAGCGCTTCCATATCCCCCCTTAACGCCCGTGGGTAGCGTACATTGACAGGGTAACGCTCAAGACCCTCAATGGTTTCTGTCACGTTCATTCCGCCAATCGCGCTCGTAATGACGTCTTGAACCTGCCCGACCGTCAAACCATAGCGCGCGGCAGACTCCCTGTTAATATCAAAATCCAGGTAATACCCGCCCACTGCCCTGTCACCGAATGCTGAAAGCGTATCCGGGATTGTCTTCATGGCTTGCTCAATACTTTTTGAAATGTCCTGCAATATACCCAGGTCAGGGCCCGACACCTTGATACCTATCGGTGTCTTGATGCCGGTAGACAACATATCGATGCGAGTCTTGATAGGCATTGTCCAGGCATTGGCCACCCCGGGGAATTTGATCGCCTTGTCCATTTCATTCATCAAATCCTTAGTTGTCTTATTCGGATCTGGCCACTCATCTTTGGGCTTGAGTCGAATAGTTGTTTCTATCATGGAGAGTGGCGCTGAATCAGTGGCCGATTGCGCTCGACCTACTTTACCGAAAACATGATGAACCTCGGGAAACGTCGCCAGAATACGATCAGTCTGTTGCAATAGCTCTTTTGCCTTGGTGATTGAGATTCCTGGGAAAGTTGTCGGCATGTATAGTATGTCGCCTTCATCCAGTGGCGGCATAAATTCGCTACCGAGCTTGCTATAGGGGTAAGCAGTGATTCCAAGAATGATGATCGCGCATAAGAGGGTGATACCCCTGTGTTTCATGAGAAACGATAGAGCCGGTGTGTGTAACGCATGCATCAATCGATTCACCGGGTTAGCTTTTTCAGAAATAATCTTGCCACCCAGGAAGTATCCCATCATGACGGGAACCAGCGTCACCGAAAGAATGGCCGCGGCAGCCATCGCATAGGTCGCGGTAAACGCCAGCGGGCTAAATAGCCTGCCTTCCTGCGCTTGCATGGTAAATATTGGCAGAAAGGAAACTGTTATGATCAACAGCGAGAAGAATAGTGCTGGTCCCACTTCGCGACTTGACTGACCAATAACCTCCCATCGTTCTTCACTAGTCAATACATCACCCTTTTCTTTACCCGCCTCAGCAAGGTGTTTGTGGGCGTTCTCTACCATCACAATAGCGCCGTCAACCATCGTACCGATAGTGATCGCAATACCGCCCAAAGACATAATGTTCGCGTTGAGTCCCTGAAATCGCATCACGATAAAAGCCATAAGTATCCCAAGTGGCAGGGTAATTATTGCAACGAATGCGGAACGTACATGCAGCAGGAATAGAATGACAACCAAACTGACGATGACCAGTTCCTGGAGCAAAGAACTATTAAGGCTCTCCACCGCGCGCTCAATCAAGTCTCCGCGATCATAGACGGGCACTATTTCTACACCATCGGGTAGTCCGGTCTTTAACTCTTCCAGTTTCGCGCGAACACCCTGTATCGTTGCCAGCGCGTTCTCGCCAAAGCGCATTATCACGACCCCGCCTGCCACCTCACCTTCGCCATTCAGGTCTACCAGCCCACGTCGTAGCTCGGGCCCTATTTGTACATTTGCAATATCTTGTATACGGATGGGCGTGCCCGAGCCATCGACACCGACAGGAATGGATTTGATATCATCCACGCCCTGAATATAGCCTCGGCCTCTTACCATGTATTCGGTTTCAGCCAGCTCAACCAAGCGGCCACCCACGTCTTTATTTGACTCTTTTAGAGCCATCCTTACTTTATGCAATGGGATCTTGTAACGAGCCATTGCATTAGGATCGACCTCTACCTGGTACTGCTTCACAAAGCCACCCACGGAGGCAACCTCGGAAACACCCTTTACAGTTTGTAGTGGATAGCGCAGGTACCAGTCCTGCAGGGAGCGAAGCTCAGAGAGGTCGTGTTGGCCGGTTCTGTCTACTAAGGCATATTCATAGACCCAACCCACCCCCGTTGCATCCGGTCCAAGCGTAGGGCTTATCCCGTCGGGCAAGCTTCCACTTACATAGTTGATTGATTCGAGCACGCGCGAGCGCGCCCAATACATATCAACGTTATCCTCAAATATGATGTAGACAAATGAAAGACCGAAAAATGAATAGCCGCGAACCACTTTCGTATCCGGTACTGCCAGCATCGCTGTCGTCAATGGGTACGTAACCTGATCCTCTACGACTTGTGGCGCCTGCCCGGGATACTTGGTCAGTATGATAACTTGCACATCCGATAGATCCGGGATAGCGTCCAGCGGCGCATTGGCGTACGAGAAGTATCCGACGACGGCTACAATTGCCGTTACGAGAAGAACCATTACACGATCCTTCAAGGAAGCATCAATGATGCGATTGATCATTTAGTGAGCCCCCCTTCATGTTCAGATTGCGAATCAGATTCTCCTTTATCAGGATTCATCATCTTGGATGTCGCTTCGCGCAGCTTGGATTCTGAATCGATCAGGAACTGGGCGGATACCACGACACGCTCCCCTGCCTGTATACCATCGAGTACGGCCACATACTCACCAGATTCGACCCCCAGCGTTACTTTCCGCGGCTCAAGCGTGCCCTCTTCTATCATGACAAACATCTGGTCGTAATCACCGGATCGGACCACAGCCTCCGCTGGAACAACAACCATATCGGACTTCTCCTGTACCTTAATCGTCACTTCAGTAAAGACATCAGGACGCAACAGCAAATCGGGGTTTTGAAAAACTAACCGGACCTTTGTCGTACGTGTATTTGCTTCCGAGTAAGGATAAATATAGGAAACCGTTCCCTTTAGGGCCTTTCCTGGCAAACTCTTCATAGTCATCTCTGCTTCGTCGCCTACTTTGACCCATGGAAGCTCATACTCGTAGACGTCCGCATAGACCCAGACGGTGCTCAAATCGACAATCTGATAGAGTTCGGTTCCCGGTGTAACATACTGACCTTCCCGCGCGCCGATACGTATTACGGTTCCACTGGCGGGGGAATTTAGATGCATGCTCTCCTTGACGATATGTGTTGCTTCGAGCTCCTTGATCTGATGTTCTGGAACATCCAACAACTTTAGTCTCGCCCGGGAGCTGGCTACCAATTCCTGGGCACCGCTGCGTATATCTTCAAACGAACTGCTTTGTAACGCCGCGTTGCTTTCAAGTGCGAGCAAGTACTCTTGCTGAGTAGATACCAATTTGGGGGAATAGAAATCTAGAAGTGTTTGGTCCTTAGCGACCGGCTGCCCAGTCTTATCGACGCGTATATTTGTAATCCACCCATCGATCTTCGGATGCAATCGAAACACTTTTTCTTCATTGAAGTCGACCCGACCCATTGTGCGAATGGTTCTCGACATATTTCGAACCTCGGCAATAGCCGTACGCAACCCAATATTGTTTTGTACAACAGGGCTAATTTTCACCGTTCCCGCAACATCTCCACCGCTATCCTCGGCGTACACCGGGACATAGTCCATTCCCATTGAATCCTTAGCAGGTACAGGAGAGGTGACATCCGGATTCATAGCGTTTCTATAGAACAATATTTCCTTTGTTTTAGACTGGTCTTCATCTGCATATACCGGAACGTAGTCCATACCCATCGAATCCTTTGCAGGAACGGGTGACGTCACTTCCGGATTCATTGGGTTGCGGTAAAAGAGGGGCTTTCTTTCCAGAGTTGCATCGACCTCACCTGCACCATCCAAAGCCGGAATGAACTTGTATCCAAGACCCAGGCCGATCAACAGGCTTACCACCACTGCCACAAAAGCCATGGTCTTACTCATAAATATTCTCCTCTCCAACTGCCGCTCTGATCCGGGCCGCCGACTGGTTAATTTCCGTGAAAGCTTTCCAGTACAATAATTCATAGTTCAACAGGGTGATCTGGCTGCCAACCAAATTCAGGAAGTCGACCTCATTCACCTGATAACCCACGAGCATCGATTCCACCGTTTGCCTTGCCTGAGGCAAAATTCCATTTCCGTAAAGATCCAGCTGCTCTTTAGCCTGCTCATAGTCTGTCACTGAGCTGGAAATCGATGACATCACCATATTGCGTGCATCGACGAGTGAATATCGATTCTTTGCGAGTTCTCTGGCGCGCTGCTTGACCGCCTCTGACTGCTTTGAACCAGCGTAAAGCGGGATATTTATGCTCAACATTACGGAGAGAAAATCTTTTCGCGAGCGACCAAAAGTGTCCTCATCTCGTTTGCCGTAAGCCATTCCCACCATGAAATCCGGATAGTATTCTTTCTCTGCCAGGGCGAGTCTTGACTCTGAGGCATTGATCACAGCCTTCTCCTGCATAAGCAGAGGCCGCGCCAATCTCGCCCGTTCATATAAGTTCGATTCACTGGCGACTGTTCCAGAAAATGGAGGCATTACTGTCGGAAGTTGCATCGGTAGATCGGGCAACTGATCCATAAGGACATTGAGTCGGATGACTCGATTCTCTCTCATAGACTTAAGCTGAATCTCTCTGTCGAGCAACTTTGACAATTCCAACTGCGCTAGCAACACATCTTGCTGTAATCCGTTCCCGACTTCGTATTTGGTTCTCGCGATCTTTATAAACTGTCGTATTAATGACTTATTCTTGATCACTGTTTCGAGTGATCGATCAAGGAAATATATTTCCCACCAAGTTAGAGAGACAGTCATATCCAGATTGAGTCTCATCTCGGCAACCGAATGGAGGGCTGCATCGGCTTCAAAAACTGCGACATCCTCGCGCAGAGAAAGCTTTCCTGGAAAAGGGAACATTTGACTAACGCCAACTTGCATTTGCGTCATCGGCTCCTGGTTCACATCAAACGAATCCCAAGGCAGATTCATCGCGTTAAGACTGACCACCGGGTCTGGCAATGAACTTACCTGAGGCGCAATATGCGTGAGCGCCTCATAGCGCTCCTGCATTTCTGCCAGTCCCGGGTTACTGGACAATGCATTTGATCGAGCTTCTGCCAGAGTCAATACAGACTCCAGCTCGGCGCTGGCTGCTGCCCTTGAAAATGAACCTAGTAGCAGTACCAGGCAGAATCCCACTAGTGAGTGTCGTGACTTTCTAACTGATTGGTGTATTTTCATGGCTGGCGCTTCGTCCAAATATTCAGGAATTTTCAGCACACTTTTCAGTAAAGCTGACCAAAAAACCCACACTATCATCGAGCTTCCGACTCGGGCCCTTTCAAAAACAAAAATGCTTTTCTATCTTCAGCCAATAATCTGGTGTCAGAGATCTTTGCACCACGTAAGTAGGCACAAGTTACTATTTGTGCGGTGGGACCTTATGGCAGCTAAATGGCTCATGGGTTGCATTATCTTTTACGTTTTGGTCAACATATCGGTAGTACCCCTCTTTGAAGCGCGTCCACCAGTCATCATTAACCTGTACCTGATAACGGTCCAGTATTTCCTCGATGCAATCAATACAGGTTCTCGTGGCATCATAAGCAATATTCAACACCTGCGATTCGTGGTCAAAAGAAACGTGATCCAACCCATGAATGTTATCAATTTCGCCCAAAGCTCTTGTAACAGCATCGGCACTCGCTTCTCGCAGCTTTAGATGGCGAATCACAAGGTTAACTTCAGATACACCGGGTCGATGCTCAGTCTGAGTCACATTTTGCACCTCCTTGAATATTTTCGTGCGAGTTCAGTATTGCAGTTTCTAATTAGGCCTTTGGTTTTTCTCTTCTGGTGAGATGCGGCCATATTTGGGTATCCACGCCGGCGTAGCTTCCATATAGTGTCGATACTCATCTCCAAATTCGTCAATAGCCATCTGTTCTTCACGTTTACCCAAGCGTACATAAACCACCACCAGCACGGGAAACATCACAAGTGTAGGTAACGTAGGCCATTGCAGGAGGAATCCAAACATAATCAAAATGAAGGCGACATACTGAGGGTGCCTACACCGCGCATACCAACCAGTGGTAGCGAGCGAGCCCGTCTTTTGGGCCGCATGCAGCACACGCCAGGCTGCGGATAGTAGGAAGAAACCCAAAATAATAATAATGTTACTGGCAATGTGCAGCGGATCAAAATGGGCATTGCCCTCAAATCCGAATAGCGTGTGCAACAAATGGCCGTTGTCGTGAGCGAGGAAATCAATTCCGGGATACTGCTCGGCCAACCACCCCGACAAGAAGTAGATTGTGAGTGGGTAGCCGTACATTTCGGTAAACAGCGCCACAATAAACGCTGAGAAAGCGCCCAAGCTTCGCCAGTCCTGCTTCGAGGTCGGCTTTACAAAGCTGAAGGCGAAGAAAATGAATATTGCCGAGTTAAGAGCGACCAGTACCCACAGACCATAAGCTGAATCATCGTGCATCGATTATCTCTCCGTCTCGGAAGGCGTTTGGTCGAGAGTCTGCCTACGACCATCTTCCACACCTTTGCGATACGCTTCGTTATCGGATGCGTCTGATTGGCCATGTGATGCCTCTCCATGGCCTCCATGCATAAATATATGCATCATTGGACAAAGTAAGAGAATCAGAAAGGGTAGCGCGTAAAAAAGATGGGCGCGGTGCTCCATCAATAGAAAGTAGGTCACCGCGGCAATCAACACCAACGCTGAATAACCTTTTGGGGTACGCCAGAATGTCCTGTTACTAGTCACAGATACCTCACTCCACTTTTAGTACGCCGCGATACATCTGCATCTGGCAGTGAAAGGCGTACTCGCCCTTTTTAAGTGGCGGTATCGCTATGGATTTGGGCCTATCTATCGGCAGACTCTCACTGATTTCCAAATCCGGGAGCAACACCATTTCGGAACACGGGGAGCTATCCTTGCGGAGGAAATGTAGTTCCGTCGCTTGATCGGCGGCCAACCTTACTTGCGCCGGTTGATAGGTTCCATTTTCAACAACAATCACCAGATCATTGTCATTCAAGACAACATCCGTAGCCTCGTATAACCAAAACCACCATACAATCAGTGCGATAAGTGCAATACCAGCGATATTGACCAATAACATACGACCCCCCTCTTAGTGCTCTTGCGCCTTGAACATGCGCAAACGATTTGCGTTGGTCACCACGGTCAATGAAGAAAAGGCCATCGCCGCACCCGCTATGACTGGGCTCAACAACAATCCGAAGAATGGATACAGCACACCCGCCGCAACAGGCACCCCAGCGGCATTGTAAATAAAGGCGCCGAAGAGATTCTGCTTGATGTTGCGGAGAGTGGCCCTGCTGACAGCGATTGCGTCCGCCAGACCATGGAGAGAACCGCGCATCAAAGTAATATCTGCGCTTTCGATGGCCACGTCTGTGCCGGTCCCAATCGCAAATCCAACATTTGCCATAGCAAGAGCGGGTGCATCGTTGATGCCATCGCCTGTCATTCCCACAATTTCGTCCTGCATTTGCAGCTCAACGATCTTGTCTGTCTTGTCCTGGGGCAATACTTCCGCGAAATACTCTGTAATACCAACCTTTTCAGCAACCGCCTTTGCCGTCGCGCGGTTGTCTCCGGTGAGCATGATGACGCGTATACCATTGTGTTGAAGCCGCTTGATTGCAGCGATGGAGTCTTCTTTTATGGGATCTGCCACGGCAATGATGGCCTCCAATTGGTCATCTACCGCGAAATACATAGGCGTTTTTGCCTGGGTAGCCAACTCCTGGGCTGTCTCCACTAATGATTCACACTCGATATTCCGTTCGCGCATCAGTTTTTCGTTGCCGAACAACAAGCGTTTCCCCTCGTAATCGGCCTCAACGCCATGGCCGGCTATCGCATTGAAGTTGGCGACCTTTCCCGGTTGTAAGCCCCGTTCCTGTGCGGACTCCACTATTGCCAGCGCCAAGGGGTGTTCAGATCCTGATTCCAGGCTCGCAACCATCTGCAATACAGTCACTTCGCTATCCGCCGAGTTCATTACGATATCGGTGACCTTGGGGGAGCCCAGCGTAATGGTGCCAGTCTTGTCGAGCACCATGGCAGTAATTTTGGACGCCATCTGCAGAGCCTCTCCATTGCGAATGAGGACTCCAGCCTCGGCGGCTTTCCCCACACCCACCATTACCGACATGGGCGTGGCCAGCCCCAGCGCGCAGGGACAGGCAATTATCAACACGGTTGTTGCTGAGACGATCGCAAATGCAACAGCGGGATCAGGACCGAAGTTCAACCAGACCAACGCACTAACCACTGCAACTATCATCACTACGGGAACAAAATACCCTGAGATCACATCAGCGAGGCGGCCGATCGGTGGTTTGGAATTCTGCGCGCGCTTTACCATATTAATGATCTGCGCCAGCGCGGTGTCTTTACCCACTCGTGTTGCCTTGAATAAAATAGAACCGGTTTTGTTCAAGGTTCCCGCAACAACTTCATCACCCTCTTTCTTCTCTATGGGCATGGGCTCGCCGGTAAGCATCGATTCATCTATAGCCGTATGGCCTTCTACCACCAGACCATCGACTGGTATCTTTTCACCCGGCCTGGCGCGTACGATGTCATTGAGCAGTACCTGCTCTATGGCAATGTCCACGTCCTTTTCATCACGAACAACACGCGCAGTTTTTGCCTGTAGGCCGATCAGACGCTTTATCGCTTGAGAGGTCCGGCCACGGGCTTTGAGCTCCAGTGCCAGGCCCAAATCAATCAACCCTATGATCATGGCGGTCGCTTCGAAATACACATGGCGCGCCATTTCCGGCACTATATCCGGCGCAAAAACTACTACCATGGAGTATAACCATGCGGTTCCTGTACCCAGGGCAATTAGCGTATCCATATTAGCGGAGTGATTTTTAAACGACTGCCATGCGCCGATATAGAAATGTTTTCCGGAAAACACCATAACGCCAAGCGTCAACAGACCCACAATTAACCAGACAAGACGCTCGGAGTTTGTGGTAACGGTCATCTCCCCGCCGACAATGCTGTAAATCATGAGCGGCACACCAAGCAAAAGAGCAATGGTCATTTCCCGCATCAGACGCTTGTAGTAAGCCCATTCAGCTTTCTCTTTCTCTTCCATCGCGTCATTGTCAGAACCCGCCGCAATAGGCTTTGCGTTGTATCCAGCTTTTTCGATGGCCTTGACCAATGCTTTCCGGTCAGCATCACCGCTCACAGAAACTGTCCGTTGTGCAAAGTTCATTTCCGCGCCGGTCACTCCAGGCACTTGCTTAATCGCTCCCTCGATCTTGGTGACACAACTCGCACATCCAGCGCCCTCTATGATGAGTTCTTGTGTATCGCGTTTGAACCCCTTCTCGAGATCATGGGCCGCGGCCTGCGAGAGGTGCAGATCGGTAGTAGGTTCGCTCATGTTTTCTCCCTCTATCCTCGGACACTAGAACAACATTCAGTGTTGTTCCTGATGATACGCAAGACCGCCATCAATGGCGGCGAGTAGTGCTTCCGTCCTGCCCTGTGACAAAAGGGACTTGTCGAGCACCAACCTTGACCCATAGGCTGTCTAAACTACGCTGCTGGTGCTTTCCCGCTGATGACACATGAATTACAAATCTGTAATCTTCATGTAATCTTTTGGACAGGCGCATAAGCCTAATCTAGGAATCATCATGCTCAATCCAGTTCGGGTGCTCTCATACTATTAAACTGGGAATTTTCACCGTTAGGAGAATCTAAATGCGGCTTCTGGTTGTCGAAGATGAAGTAAAGACGGGCGATTACCTGCGGACGGGGCTGACAGAAGCTGGGTTCCTCGTCGATTTGGCGCGTAATGGTCTTGATGGGCATCATCTTGCCATGACAGAGTCCTTTGACCTGATTGTTCTCGATGTAATGCTCCCAGATGTCGATGGCTGGCGGATAATCAAATCTTTGAGGGAAGCCGACAATACTACCCCGGTCCTGTTCCTGACGGCGCGTGACAGCGTTGACGACAGAGTCAAAGGCCTTGAGCTGGGCGCGGACGATTATCTGGTCAAGCCATTCGCATTCGCAGAATTATTGGCCAGGGTTCGTACTCTGTTGCGTCGGGGCCTAACATCCGCCATGGCGGAACATTTAGAGATAGCCGACCTGGTACTTGACCTCCCACGCAGGCGCGTCACCCGCGCAGGGGTTCGAATAAACCTGACCACGCGCGAATTTTCTTTGCTGGAACTCATGGTGAGACGAAAGGGCGAAGTGTTACCTCGCTCGCTCATTGCTTCTCAGGTGTGGGATATGAACTTCGACAGTGATACCAATGTCATTGACGTAGCGATCCGCCGCCTGCGAGTCAAAATTGACGAACCCTACTCGCTAAAACTAATACACACAGTTCGCGGGATGGGCTATCAACTGGATATTATGAATGATACGTAGATCGTATAACTGGCATCAAATGTCTCTTGGCGCCAGGGTAACTATCTTCGTTGGCACAACTTTCTTGTCTTGCGTACTGATGCTTGGGCTTATTGTACAGAGCTCTATCAGCGGACATTTCGCTGAACAGGATGCGGATGAACTTCGTGTTATTTCCGCGTCTGTTCAGCGCGCCCTGCGAGGCGCACCTGAAAAAACTGACGGCGATGAATTGCAGCAACGACTGGAGAATGCAGTTTCTGGTCATCATGGGGTTTACTATGCTGTATTCGACAGCGATGGGAACACACTCTTTTCCACCCCTGGCCCACAATTATCGGCCTTACTACCCAAAACAGCACTCGTAAAAGAGGCTACTGCTGACAATTTGTATCGTTGGACAGAGAACGATAGTACGTATCGCGGCGTGGTGTTAGCGGCACGAAATGAAATTTTTCCATCACTTGACCCGATGACCATTGTCGTTGCCGCCTCTATGGACTTTCATCTGCAGTTCATTGAAGAATTTCGCAGAACGTTATGGACTATTTTGGGCTGTTCAAGCGTGGTGATCCTTTTGTCAGCCTGGCTTGCGGTTCGGTTCGCACACCAACCTCTAAACAGGATTAGTGCAGAAATAAGTAATATCACCAGCGAAAAGCTGAATCTGAGACTCAGTCCAGAAGGTGTACCTACCGACTTATTAAACCTGGTTACGTCGTTCAACGACATGATGGGGCGTATGGACGATGTGTTCCAGCGACTGTCCAACTTCTCCGCAGATATCGCCCATGAACTACGTACACCAGTTACTAATCTAACCACACAAACGCAGGTTTCGTTGAGTAAAGCACGGGAGCCGGAAGAGTACCGAGAGATCCTGTATTCTAATCTGGAAGAGTATGAGCGCATGGCCAGAATGATAAATGACATGCTATGGCTTGCGCAGGCCGACAACGGCATACTCAAACCTCGCTTTCAATCTCTGGACCCCGCTGCAGAGCTAGCAGAGTTATTTGATTACCTGGGAGCTTGGGCAGAGCATCGCAATCTGAATCTTGTAATGAAGGGTGCTTGCCCGATAATTGAAGGAGATAAAGAAATGCTGCGCCGCGCACTTACCAATCTCCTTACTAATGCCATTAACCATGCAGAACCGGATTCTTCGGTCATAGTGAAACTTGAATGCGATCATGAAAATATTAGTATTGTTATAGAAAATATCGGAGAGGAAATTCCGGCGGAACACATCTCCAGGTTATTCGACCGATTCTATCGCGCAGATCAATCTCGGCAACGATCCAACAGTGGTAGTGGCACCGGGCTTGGTTTGGCCATTGTAAACTCTATTATTGAATTGCATGGTGGACGCATTGCGGTCACATCTGCGCACCGAACAACAGCTTTTCATGTCACGCTACCGTTAAAGGTCAGCGAATTGAACGGTTGAGAAGTACAACAGGCTAAGAAATGCGCGTTCCCGGGTGTTCTAATTTGCGCAGCGCTCCAGGCACTTCGATAGGTGAGCATCAAATTGACTGATCCTTTGCAGAATATCTCTGATCGTTTCTACCTGCACGATCAACGCTCACTTTGATTCGAAAAAGTGTGCGGATTTTGGCATACAGACTGAGCCTATCAGTTCCCTTACTAATTGTAGGGCAGTGTACGAGCATAAAAGGCGCAATTTATGGTACAACTTGAACACGTTGGGACTGCGGCTCCTCCTTCCGAGATCCCAAGCATGCCAGGACAGCAACTGCACTAAACGAGAAACACTGGCGCAAAACCACCACCTTGGGTTCTGAAGTTTGTCGTTTGACCTTGATATAGCCGGGAAGTGAGCAACAGTGTTCTACCACGATAAGTGTAAACCCTGATATCCATTTTGAGATCCTTCTGATCTCCATCGACGTGTACAATCCTCTCCCCCGGTCTCGCAATTTCCTGGGCGACGTAATCATTTTGAGCAATAGCATCCCATACCTTTAAGGTGATTTTGTCTCCTCTGTACGTAGCTTTACTTCCGTATCCTGCAACAGGTTTAAAGAATTTATTTTTTCTCTGCTGCCACAGATGATTCCTGTTTTCAGGTGTTACCGCAATGGTTCGGGGAATCCCGTTTGCCAGAATGGATATGGTTTTGGCATCGATTTGAAGTGCTTTTAGAGCCAGAGCATCTGATAAAACCGTCAAATTCAATTTGTTCGCAAAAATAGCATGATGATAAGGGCCAGGTGTCACAACTGTAAGCCCTCTCAGATAGGCATTTCTAATACCCGCATAGCGTTCATCTTCGAAGTAAAAGTCCGTCGATCTGTTATAAATAAGATCGATCTTCTTTCCATCAGCAGTGAGAAAATTCCCATCTGAAGTCAACTCCGATGGGTCAATAATCACGCACTCTATTTGATGTTTTTGAAAAAGTTCGGCGAAAAGAAGAAACTCGGGAAACAGGTATTGCTCTTGAGGGCTATCATCCACTACTGCAATCGTATTCAATGGCAACTCACCGCGTTGCAATGTCCATTCTTCGAGAAACATATCTAGAAAGACTGTTTCCAAATTGTTCAGATCCACTATTTTCTTTATGCCTTCACAACAGGAAACCTGTGCTTTTGCGAGCACCAGATTTAAGTAAGCTCCACCCGCATTCGTGTTGATTTCGATGAGCTTGGGACCCTCATCAGTCAGATGGAAGTCGTACCCCATCAGCACACCTTTGGGTCCAAAATCAGTTGACGCAACCGGTGGTACAGATATTGCTACTTTCTTTTGGAAAGATTCCATACTAGTGACATTTTCAATGGCTGAAATTATGCCTTCCATTTCATCAAAAATTTTTTCTGAAATATAATATGCGGTATCAGAAAAAAGATGTGGTCTTTCAAGCAATGTTTTCGGGTCGATATAACGATGCAGTTGCTGCTCAAGTAAGGTTCGGTCCAAGGTCTTACAGAGGCAATGCTTGTTCATGCTTTTGGACAATGATGATTCTGTATCCATAACTGTAGACTCTAAGGGTTAGCAATCGAACGGCGATACGAACATTTTTGGCAACTGAGTATTCGGGTCATTGTTGAATTAATGGCCTTGTGTGACGAAATACAGTTGAATAACATCGCAAGAATTTTTCAAAGGGGAGATGACTATCAATCCAACTCGAGA
This sequence comes from Gammaproteobacteria bacterium, assembly GCA_030427485.1. Taxonomy (GTDB): domain Bacteria; phylum Pseudomonadota; class Gammaproteobacteria; order Pseudomonadales; family Halieaceae; genus Marimicrobium. The sequence continues at coordinate 120,652 of JAUICG010000004.1, read as the reverse complement.
AGTTTGCGCTTGCCAAGCTTGTCTTTCCATTCCTCAGCGTCGGCCAGCGGCAGTTTAGCTTCTGTAATATTTGGCCAGGATTGACAAAGCTCCGCATTCAGAAATAAAAATTCAGATTCCGCTCCGGGTAGTTCATCCTCAGAGTAAATTGCATCGACCGGACATTCGGGTTCACACAGCGCACAATCGATACACTCATCGGGATGTATCACCAACATGTTGGGACCTTCATAAAAACAGTCGACCGGACAAACATCCACACAATCAGTGTATTTACATTTGATACAGTTTTCACCAACAATAAAGGTCATTTTCGCTCACAATGTTAGCTATACGATTGAAAGTTCAATGCTAGTGTAATCTCCACATTTTTGACTGCATCTAGAAGTAGTGCTCTAAGCTGCTAGCATCAGCGTCCAATTTGATTTTATTCCGCCATCGACCATGGTAAGCCGCTCATTGTTGTAACGCCACAGTCATTCCGCAGTATCAAAACGCAGTGTTACATGAACTAAAAGTACCAGGCGGCATCCAGCGACAGGTAGCCGTCCTTCCTAAATCCAGCCAGCAGTCCACTCTCTGACACATTGGAAAACAGTCTAAGCTCGGCGCTCAACGTCCAACGCTCACCAAAACGGCGCTGCGCCTCAACTATGCTAATGGCCTCACGATTATTCACATCAATATTTGCGCCCACCAGAATATTCGTGTCATCCAGATCGTTGAGGGTGAATCTGGCTCCTACAAACACGTCATCATCAAGGGTTGTGGGGGGAGCGGCATCGTCGCGCGCGTCGTACAGGTATTCGGCGAGGACACCGATGTCGGTGTTCGTATTCTGAACGCTATAAAACGTGTACTCAAAACCGCCCACGAAAGCGCCAAACTCTTCGCCCTGCCCGGACCGGCCGATCATCTCCAGCTTCCACAGCCAGGCTTCCTGCGTATACTGGACATCGAGCCCCAGTTGGCTGATGACATCGTAATGCGGCACGAGAAAGAGGCTTCCCGGTGCGATGAGCTGTGGTACCAAACGGGGCTCTCTGCCATTGCCGTAAAATCCAGATAAGCCAATGTCCCAGCTATCGACAGCTCTGGTCCAGCGCAATGCAAAGTCCACGCGCTTATCCCCTACTCCCGAATCGTAAACAGCGTCGTGATTGGCAATTGGCAATGGTCCGCGCAATCGCGCATCATTTGCCGGAAAAGTGCGCTCCCGAAACCCCGGCAACAGGAAGACACCGAGCGTTCCGATTTCGCTCCAGTGCTCTAAATGAATCATCGGCTGACCAAGCTTTTCTTCAAGATCGATATCCTCAACCAGATCCGTTTGATTAACGATATCCACCAGGTGCCGGGACTCGGCGACACCCCAGAACACTTTCCCAACGCCTACCAGCCAGGTCCAGGGGCCGTTAAAGTGCTGCCAATTAGCCTCCCTCAGATCCCAGTGAGTGCGGTTTTCATCGTTTGCGTCATAGCGATAAAAGGGAATAACTGTTATCCGATCGCTTCCCTCGGCCCACTCATACCGAAGCTCTGGCGCGACGACGGCTGAAGGCGATACGCCACGGTGCGGATGCTGCTCATACTGTGCACTCTCGAAAAATGTACGTGGCTCAAACGCACCGTAACCAGCCCACTCGAGCCCTTCTGCCATACTCTGTCTTGCGATCAGTACAAAAACAGCTCCGTAGTAGGCCCGCCCGGCCGACCCTCGCAGCATGTTAACGGATACGCCTTAGCGCAGCGGGGCTAAAGGCCTGCTCAGTGAGACCGCTTTGAAATACGTAGGGCTTGAATGTCAGAGTTGTCGTTTTACCCGTCTGGACGTTTTCCATACGCAACACGTGCGCCCGCCAAAACTTGTCCAGGTACTTCTGATAGTTTTCGACATAAAGTACTTTCTTCAGGGCGCCCTTGAGATCGTAGAATTCTGTTTTGTAGATTCTATAGTCGGTTTGGTCAATCCACACAATCTCCCTGCTATATCCCGAATTCTCATACTCCGGTATTCTTTCCACCACGAAACACACCCATTCACCGCAGGGTTCATCCTTGAGCCAGCGGTATGAAAACTTTTCCACTTCGTCAGACAGCAGGTCTTCGTAGGCGAACTCACTGCCGACAAATGCGCTTGATATATTGGCTGAGGCGATGCGCTTCACACGCTTCAGAGACGGCAGGTAGAGCCACTGGTCATCCTCCCTAGAGATATGCGTATGGCTCAGGAAACCCGTGCCGGCAATGTCTCTGGGTTCATGGAACACCGTTAACGACTTGTCGCCATCTTGGGGATCATTTGATTCCCGAATTTGCCAACTGAGGATGCGTTCGCGACTTCTGCCATCTGCAGAGCTTAGCTCCATAGTCAGGTCCACAGCGGTATCGCCATAACCTTCATTTCGACGTGACGCCTCTTGTGCAATCACCAACCCCTTAGCTTCTGGTGTCATCGACTCGTCACTCTGGGCAAAGACAGATACGGGCACCCAGGCCAGAAAAAGTGCGCACAAATATTTGCCATTTTTCATTCGCTGTCCACTCCCATGTGTCCGGCAGAATCGATAACTGCTGAGGGATTCTCTGTATAGGCTTGCGGATTTGCCTCAAAGCGTTCCAGGCAGCGTTGCGCGCAAAATACGTACCGACGGCCAGCATGGGTTGTCGCGACCTCCGCCGCCCACTCGTCAACGCGCATGCCACAAACAGGATCATGCACCCAGGAGTGCTGCTCCGTTTTGCGGTCCCGCAATGCTCCATCTTCAAGCCACAGAATGCGATCTGCGACATCCTCAACGCGTGGGTCATGTGTTACCAGAATAATGGACTTGCCCTCATCCCGGGCGATATCGTGCAGTATCATCAACACCTCCTGACCGCTGACAGAGTCAAGATTACCCGTGGGCTCGTCGGCAAGAATAAGCGGGGGCGAGTTGATCAGCGCTCGCGCTATTGCTACCCGTTGTTTCTCGCCGCCAGACAAGGTTCGCGGTAAAGCTTTACGTCGGTGGCCAAGGCCCAGGCGCTCAATCAGCTGCGCGGCACGCTCGGAAGCCTGCTGAGAACCACCACGAATGAGTTGGGCTGGAAACTGGATGTTCTCTTCCACAGTGAGCGCATTCAGCAAATTAAAGGCCTGAAAAATAAAGCCTACACTGCGCGCCCGAATCATCGGCAGCTGCGATTCGCTCATGGAGGAAATTTCAGTCCCGTCGATATACACCTGTCCCGCGGTGGGCCGGAGTAATCCGCCCAGTATGGAGAGCAAGGTGGTCTTGCCGGAACCAGATGGGCCCATTATCAGTACGAGTTCGCCCTTCTCCAGAGTCATCGACACATCGTCAACAGCACGCACTTCGGTATGACCCGAGCCAAAGGTTTTTACGACGTTATGTGCTTGCAGGACACTATTGTCTTTCATTACAGCTTCATCCTCCGCTCTGGAATGCCGATACGGGGTCAAGGCGCGCTATCTGACGCGCCGGCATTAGTGAAGCAGTGATCGCGACGAATACGCCTGCCACCGCAATTTTACTGACCGAGGCCACGGTCAAACGCAGGGTGACCGCCGGTATGAGCGTGGACAACACGGGCATTAGGAGTGCGGCCACCAGGGTCGCAAGTATCACGCTGGCAAGGGTGATGGCTATTGCCTGAAACACAACGCTGGCATAGAGCGCGCGATTGGTCGCCCCCAGCGCCTTGGCAACCGCAAGTTCGCGACGTTGCCGCGCAACCTGGGAGTAAATCGTAAACGCCACCAACAGTATGGCCAGGGCACCGCCGATGAGCGTCATCAGGGCGATCGTATCTGTGCCCATTTGCATGGCCATTTTTTTGTCGTTTATCAGGAACTGATGTGCCGTGAGAGCATGTACGTTATCTATTTCACGCTCGATAGTCTCGACGAGGTCATCTGGAGTAACTCCAGGGGCGGCCTTTACGAGCATAAAGCTGGAGATATCAAAGGATGACATAATATCTTCCATATCAATTTTATTAATGAATATGACCGAATTGGCCATCGAAAATGTTTCCCGAGACAAACCAACGATAGTGAATTCCTGATCTGTGATGCGCAGCTGACTACCGATCTCAAGCTGGGCCATGTGGGCGAACACCTCCGGTACTATCACCTCGCCGACAGCGGGTTGGTCCCGGCCAACCGACATCGCCCAGGGACCCGCGTAGGCGGCAGGCACATCGAGCCCGACCACGTAGGAAAACCAGCGATGTTCACCTGCTTCCACGACGGTATTCAGGTAAAGAATAGCGTCCACGGCCTCAACGCTTTGAAGTTCCTGAACTTGCCGGACTTTCCAATCCGGCAAGTAGGAAGTGGCCATGTGCATATTCGATACCCCACGCTGCATTACCCAGACGTCCGCTTTCACATTGCGTACATAGGCCACTATTTGCTCTGACTCGCCCGCAAAAATGCCCTCAAACATGATGATCAGCAGGAACGCACTGGCAGCAGATGCGATAGCAATCATCAACATCAATGGTTCCAGCAACAGACTTTTTAGCATCCAGCGCGTCATAATCAGCTCCTGAAAACCATACCGGGATCCAATCGATAGATCATATGAACAGGCAGCAGCGAGCCGACAATAGCGAATCCCCAACATGCCAGGACTGTTCGCAGCAGTGGTGTCGTTTCAGTAGGCAAAACGAGATAAAGCGGTGCCAGGCTCTCGATGAACACGCCCAAAAGTATTGCCAGCACTATTCCCACTGGTATAGCCAGGGATGCCAGCAATAGCGCTTCCAACATTACGAAACGCAGCAGATACCCATTGCTGAATCCCAGCGCCTTTAACACACCCAAGTTTTGCAGACGTCCGTTGATGGCGGCAAACATTATGATTCCGGTGACCAGTATGCCCACGATATACGCCAGACCTATCATCGTTTCGAAGATTGGCCCAAGCGTGACGCGCCCCAGTGCTTCATCTTTGTCAGCAAGTACCGCGGGAAGATAAACATCAGCACTGGGCACTGACGCCTCAATGCGCTGCGCGACAGTGGCACGATCCGCACCCACATCAAGGTTTACCAGCAGGAAGCTCAATAGGGGGAAAGTACTGATATCGTCGGCCAAATCGGATTCAAAATAGAAATCCAGAAGGTCATCAAACAGCACGAACCCAAAAGAGGTAAAGTATGCCGCGTCACCTTCTGAGATCCCGGCTATATGAAACTCAAAGTCAGACAGGATAAAGACATCACCGGGGCTGAGCTGGTATTTTTCCGCCAGCGAACGGTCGATGATGATTTCGCGATCTTGCTCGATCGGCCTGCCTGTAAACAGGCTGCCAGGACCGCCCCCGGTATCGTAAACAAACAGTGAGATGGGCGTTCTAACTCCTGCCTGTTCATAGATCAATGCGACAGTCGTTAACGGATAGGCGGAAGCGACGCCGTCAACAGCTTCCACCTCCTGCCGAGAAAACTGCGGTAGGACTGAGCGGACGGCGATCATATTCGACACGCCAGCCTGGAGAACGATCAGGTCTCCTCCCCTGTTCAATACCGTATTGCGTAACTGGACAAGTTGTCCGGCATAGAAGCCCTCCAGGACCAGTATGACAGCAACTACGGCAGCTATAGCCCCACCTCTCATGAGGGTACGACTCATATCAAGCCGTAACTGACGTATCAGGTACAGGAGCATTCTCCTTCTCCATCGTCATGCTGTCACTGGGGAGCCCAAATCTATAGAAACAGCTGTCAGTGATCATGCTGTTCCGAAGTAATGGGGTTCTTCCGGAGAAACATCGCTTCGCCGAAAAGAATCGCCGCCATCGCGATACATGCCACCCCGATAACCAGCGGGTCGCCGGCAATTTTGACCATAACGAAGCCAGTAAGTACTACAATGTCCAGCACGATTGCGATCGCGACAATTTCACGCCTGGCGCCCAGTTCGCTGTGGAGATGTCGCAGCACGCCCCAGTGAATGGCAATATCCATTACCAAATAAAAGATGATCCCCAGCGCAGCAATTCGGGATAGGTCAAAAAATGCTGTCAGTAGCAGACCCAGGACTATCGTATACACCAGTGTGTGCTTTTGAATGCTCCCGGGCATACCGAAGTGACTGTGTGGAACCAGCTTCATTTCCGTCAACATAGCCAGCATGCGAGACACGGCAAACACGCTGGCAATGATCCCACCTGCGGTCGCGACCATCGCCAGAATCACCGTGAACCAGAGGCCATAATCGCCCATTGCCGGTCGAGCGGCGGCGGCCAGCGAATAATCGCGAGTCTTGATTATTTCCTCAAGCGACAGATTGCTGGAAACAGCGAAGCCCACAAGACCATAGATAAAAATGCACAGCAAAATGGAAATGACGATGGAGCGGCCCACATTGCGGTGCGGGTTCTTTAGTTCTGATCCACTATTGGTAATCGTTGTGAAGCCTTTGAAGGCAAGAATCCCCAAGGCGGTTGCACCTAGAAACCCTAGCAAGCCACTGTCAAACTGACCGCTGGAAGACAGGATTTCTGTCTTGTCGGCAACGGCAATACCCACTAGGCCAAAAGCAACGATTCCACCAATTTTGACTATCCCCAACAGTGATGCCAGCCCCTCAATGAGCTTATTAGCTGACAGATTTACAATAAAGGCAAAAATAAGTAACGCAACGCCAAGGCTAGGGACCAGGATGCGGGTGTCGCTGACATCAAACAATTGCAGAGTATAGGAGCCAAAGGTGCGTGCTAGAAAACTCTGTGCAATCACCATCGAAAAATACATCAACAGTGAAAAAAATGCAGTTGGCAAGGTTGTACCGTAGGCCTCTTTTAGGTACATCGCGATCCCACCTGCGGAAGGGTACGCATTGGACATCTTCACATAGGAATAGGCGCTGAAAGCAACGACAACCGCGGCAGATAGAAAGGCAAAGGGGAACAGTGCACCGGTCATTTCGGCCATCTGCCCAGTGAGTGCAAATATTCCAGCGCCAATCATTACGCCGGTACCAAGGGCTACAGCACCGACCAGAGTCAGGCTGTCTTCATCATACTGCGATGCTCTCTCGTCCCTATTTTTCATAGGCTCCTCAACCAAGATTTCTAATATTCAATGCCGCTGAACGCAACAAGTGCCGGCTACCCAGAAAATAGAACCTATTGCGTACGCCGGATCAATCTATTGATTGTGAGAACTTCGTATAGGCGTAGTCAGCAGTTGCACCATCGAGAGGGACATCTCCCATTAAACTCGGCCGATTCTGTGGGCACTCATCCACTGCTGCTTTTAGCCCAACTCTGGCCCGCTACTCCGAACCATCTATATGTGCGTAAACTTCACTGGTCCCATCATTTTTTAGCAGCAGTACGTCGTAGCTATCGACTCGCTCACCCATTTCCATGCCGGGGCTCCCAACTGGCATCCCTGGCACCGCCAATCCACGCGCATCGACCGGTGTCTCCTCAAGGAATTGTCTAATTAGCCGTGCTGGAATATGGCCTTCAAAAACGTAACCATCTACTACTCCTGTATGGCAAGACTGGTAGCGTGGCGCTATGTCAAACTCCTGCTTTATCGCATCGAGATTCATACGTTTCTTTGTGTTCACTTCAAAGCCAGCACCTTCCACGTGATCCACCCATTTGTCACAACATTTACACGATGGCTGCTTGAATACCTCCATTTGAACAACATCGATATTCCCCTGTGCGTTAGGATTAGCCTCCTTGTCTGCACAGGCCACAGTGATTAAAATTGCGAGTATAACGATAAGTCTTGAACTGACTTTTTTGGAATATGTTGTCACGTCTAATTCCCTTACTTAAAATGTCTAGAACGTTACCTGTTTACTGCATCAGCTTTGTAATTGTGGCCTGGAAGCTATACAGCCAAGGTCATTTCTCCCACCGATCGAGCAAGTGTGTCAATTGCGATTTATAAAATCACCAATAGCGTTGGGCGAAATTGGACAGCTAGTACCACGTTCTTCCTACGCGCTGAGGAAACACCTATGCGACCAGCGTCTTGTAAAAATACCTAACAAGCGATGAAAGGCTAACTCCGGCCACCATGTGCCCTGACCAATGTGTACTGCGCTTCAATCACGTTATGCCGAGTGGCTAAGGTTAACGGTCTACTGATTACTCAATGATGACCTAAACATTACGAGTCTGTAATAGAAATATCCCGGTCGGAGTCTTCACTAACTAGAAGCTCGCAATAGGGTAATGGTTCCCAATGGGGTGGCCATAGTACGAAGGTGATCCACCGGGAACAGTCCAGCCTCCTCCATCATAGCGGGAAGCGCCCCACGAACATTGTCGGCCGTGGTCTCAAACCCATCCAATAGTTGGACCATTCCAAACGTCATCCTCATCAGAATGTTTTGAGGGCGCCCCCAGTCTGCTACGAGGAACAGCCCTTTGGGTTTCATTACGCGATAGACCTCCCTGAATGCCGCTCGCTTGTCGTCAGTGGTGAGGTGGTGGAAGAACAAACTGGATGTCACAACATCAAATGTGCTGTCATCATAGGGAAGCTGCTGTGCGAACCCGTGGTCGTAGTGGATATCAAGCTCCGCCATTCGAGCCATCTTTTTTGCTCGATCCAGCATATCTTTGTCGCCATCAATACCATGTATGTTGAACGCGGGCTGAGTGGCCTTGATAGCCCGCGACAACGTACCGGTGCCGCATGCAAGGTCCAGAACTTCACCCTGGTTGGTTGGTGGGAGAAAGCTGACCAAAGCCTTTTTGACCGCTGATTCTCGTGTCGAGAGGCGGACAACGGGATCGTAGAAACGATTCAGCCACTGGTATCGTAACGAATGAATATAAAGGGTATTGGATACCATTGAAGACACCTCCAGAACGTAACTGCGGTAGACACTTGGCAGAGACTACACCTTCCCCCTACAGGAGGGTAAATACTTGTTCGCCCAAACTTCTACTACCTGATCAACGGGGTAAACCTACGGAAATTTTAAGAAACTCACATATTTTTGACCGAGATTCAGCAGCTTCCATACACGTTTGTGTTATCGCATTCAGCCAGGTACCTCAACCTTACAAACCAGCTTAGACGCGGCGTTCCGACAGCCAGATGGCGTTGAGATTACTGTTATGTCATCTTTGGGTCATTCTGGCGACATATTAGACTATCTATAGTATTGATCTACATCAACAAACTCTTCCAGGAGATACTGACCGTGAGCCACTGGCTATCCAGACACGTAAAACCGTTAAGTCGCCGTCGCTTTGTACAGGGGTTGGCCGCTGGCGGCGTTTTAGCAGCAGCGCCGCTATCGCTGCAGGCTGCCATTAACAGCGGCACAGCACTGGGAACAGCGCCTGTGCTCAGCGGTCGTGAGATTGACCTCACCATTGCCGAAACGCCAGTCAACTTTACCAGCGTGACACGCATGGCTACAACCATCAATGGCTCCATCCCGGCACCCACCTTGCGCCTGCGAGAGGGCGACGAGGTAACGATTCGCGTCACCAATCTCTTACCCGTCTCTACGTCCATTCACTGGCACGGTATCCTCCTGGATTATCAGATGGATGGGGTACCCGGCATCAGCTTTAAGGGTATCGCTCCGGGCGAAACCTTTACCTACCGCTTTACGCTTAGGCAAAGCGGCACCTATTGGTACCACAGCCATTCCGGCTTTCAGGAAATGACCGGTATGTACGGAGCCCTGATTATTGAGCCGAGAGCGGGAGAGCGCCATAACGCTAACCTGGATCATGTGATGCTGCTCTCGGACTGGACCGATGACGAGCCCATGCATGCCTTCAGCAAACTGAAGGCACAAAGTGACGTCTATAATTTCAATCAGCTCACGCTTTTTGATTTTACGCGAGACGTTTCGAGAATGGGCTTACAGGCAGCGTTCGATAAACGCCAGATGTGGAACGAGATGCGCATGAACCCCACCGACCTGTCGGATTTATCCATACATACACCGCTTACTTTTCTGATGAATGGAACAACGCCTGCCGGAAACTGGACCGGACTGTTTAAGCACGGTGATCGCGTACGTTTACGCTTTATCAATGGTACCAGTAACACCTTTTACGATGTGCGCATACCGGGTTTGCAGCTGACCGTGGTACAAGCGGACGGACAGGATGTTGAGCCCGTCACCGTGGATGAGTTTCGCTTTGGTCCGGGTGAAACTTATGACGTACTGGTCGAGCCGAAAGACGACGCCTATACCGTTTTTGCACAAAGTATGGATCGTAGCGGTTACGCCCGAGGCACACTAGCGCTGGCACACGGCATATCCGCGCCAGTGCCCCCCCTTGATCCAGTCGAATGGTTAACCATGTCCGACATGATGGGCACCATGGGGGCCATGAGCGCCAACAGTATGGATCACAGCGGCATGAGTGGCATGAATCACGCGAACATGCAGGACAGCGGTTCAGCCAAATCGGGCATGGATCACAGTATGCATGGCGGAATGGCCATGGATCATAGTAAGCATGGAAGCGGCCTGGCAATACCATCGCAAAGCGTAAATCACGCACGCACCGAATACGGGGCATCAGTGGATATGCGAGTAGATACGCCGCGTACTAATCTGGACGACCCCGGTATTGGACTGCGAAAAAACGGCCGTCGCGTACTAACTCTGGCCGATTTGAAATCAGCAGAGGGTGTGTTAACAGACCGCCGTTTACCCGCCAGAGAGCTTGAGCTCCACCTGACAGGCAATATGGAGCGGTACAGTTGGTCTTTCGACGGCCTCGAGTTTGGCAAGAGCACTCCAGTCTCACTGCGCCAGGGAGAGCGGGTCAGAATCATTCTTCAGAACGACACCATGATGACCCACCCGATGCACTTACACGGCATGTGGAGCGAATTGGAAACAGACCAGGGCGAGTTGCAAGTGCGTCGACACACTATACCCGTGCAGCCAGCACAGCGTATCAGCTTCTTGACCACCCCCCATGACGTGGGACGCTGGGCCTGGCATTGCCACCTGCTATTTCATATGGACGCAGGGATGTTCCGCGAAGTGGTGGTGTCATGAGACGACGTAATGTGAAACTCGTTCAAGGCTTGCTGCTTGCAATTGCCGCATTAGACAGCAGCTATGTTTTGGCGCAAATGGACCACGGTGAGATGCAAATGCAAGGCGGCAGCGCGCCCGCTGATGCCCGTGACCCGAATGCCTATTCCGATGGCTACACGCTTACCGAAGGCCCTTATTCGCAGGCGGGGCCCAGGCAACTGAAGTTGGCCGACGAGCACAGATTTTGGGCGGTACTGGGTGACCGTCTCGAATACCAGGCGGGCTCAGACAGTACTCTGTTTGACCTACAAGGCTGGTATGGGACCACTTACGACCGCTTCGTTGTGAAAACTGAAGGCGACATAGCTGACAGCCGACTGCAAGAGAGCGAGACCCAGTTGCTTTGGGGGCATGCTATTAGCACTTATTTTGACACTCAGTTGGGCCTTAGACTGGACCAATACAATGAGGGCAAGGACCGACAATGGATTGCAGTCGGTACGCAAGGCCTCGCACCCTACTGGTTCGAGTTAGAGATGACTGCCTATCTTGGTGAAGGTGGACGCACCGCATTCAACTTAACATCGGAGTACGAGTTACTGCTGACGCAAAGGTTAGTATTGCAACCTCGCGCGGAACTAAATCTCTACGGCAAGGATGACCGTAATAATGATATCGGTAGCGGCCTGTCAGATGTATCACTGGGTCTTCGCCTGCGCTATGAGTTCAGCCGCCAGTTTGCCCCATATATCGGCGTGGAATGGACAGATAGCTACGGTGATACCGCCGACTACCGGCGTGCCGCAGGCGCGGACGTCAGTGATACACAGTTTGTCGCCGGAGTGCGGTTCTGGTTTTAGAACTCCATCTATTGAAAAAGCAACTTCTCATTTATCCCCAAGGAGTACACTCATGAAAACACAAACTCTGCCCCGCGTCCTCGCGATTTCATCCTTACTATTCGCCCTGTCAGCTCAGGCCCATGACCCGAAGGAACATATGCAAAACGCTGAACAGGCAGATTGCACAACAATGAACGATATGGACCAAACCAAAATGGATATGAATGATCCGATCACACAGGCCATGATGGAGAAGTGCAAGAAGGAAATGTCCGGCATGGAAGGGATGTCCGGTATGAAGGGAATGTCCGACGCTGAGGAAAAGGCCCAAGATACAGCCCATGAAGATGACAACAGTGAGCGGCACATTGATGGTGGTGGATCTACCAAAAATCATCACTGATAGCGCCGAGACTAGCCAGATAATGCGACGACGCCAAAGGCTAATTTACGAGGAAATGATGTGATAGAAAGAAAAGCTGTGTCCTGTGGTAAATGCCTACTGACTGCTGCGAGCATTTTCATCTTCGGCGGCGCGGCGTTTCTTTACTCTGGGCTCTATCCAATGGGTGCCGATGTTCCGCATAACTCCCTGACTTATTGGGTGCTGGAAACCCTGCGTGAGCGTTCAATCGCACAGGCGGCTAGCGATATCGAGGTACCAGGGGATATGGACTCACCCGACCGTCTGCTCAAAGGAGGCGGCGACTACAATGACATGTGTGCTGGATGCCATCTGAAACCTGGCAAAACGCAAAGCGATTTCACAATGGGCTTGTACCCCGCACCACCAAATTTATCGCTGGACGAAGACAAGCAGCACCATGGTAGTCACGACGAGGGACTAGATACCCTGCGACAACAATTCTGGACTATCAAACACGGCATAAAAGCCTCAGGCATGCCCGCCTGGGGGCCGGGACACGACGATGAGCGTATTTGGAATATGGTGGCCTTCATCAAGCGGCTTCCGGATCTGTCTCCGGATCAATACCAGATAGTTACAGCACGCGGCGATGTTTCTGAAGGGAACGGGCACTGACTCAGCTCGGAATTCAAAGCCCAAGGGCGAATCTTTTTCGTACATAGAAACTTATCATCGTGGCTCTTTCGATGCTGAGCTGTCGCTTCGCGGAGGCCGCGTCCCATGCAGGATCATTCCTGCATTGTGGAAAAACCGCTCCTCAACAAGATCGGGCAAGAGGGTACTTAGGATTGCCTTCCCGGTCTCCCAGCGAGCTTTCAGTCGGGCGTCATCCATGTCTTCCGGGGAATCGATTCCAGCCGCCACCAGCGCACAGCGATGCAGGGGAAACATCCACTGGAAAAAGCGATGGTCCGGTCGCGATTGAGCAAAATCGAGAATCACAATTCGGCCGCCCGGCTTGACTAACTCCACTATACGCGTCAATGCGGTAGGTAAATCGTGCACTATTCCAAGGCACCAGGCAGACACAACGGCATCCACCGGCCCATCAAGATGGGCGAGTTTCGCAGCATCGTCCTCAATCAAGCTGATGTTTGACCAACCCGCTTTATCCGCCCGTCGGCGGGCCCGCTCAAGCATTCCTGCGGAGTAGTCGACACCGATTACCTGTCCGCTTGCACCGACTTTGGGCAACAATAACGGCCAGTTGTTACCTGTGCCGCAGCCGACACCCAGCACCGTCGACCCCGCACTTCTCCCAATTGTTCGATTGTACGACAGCGCCATTGATAGAGGTCAAGTAGTCGATGAAAAACAAGGTCAGTCCAAAAGTCGTATTGGCCTGCGATTCCATTATAGTTTCGAGTTACATCATCAAGTTTCATACGGTCGACCAATACGAGTAAGGGGCATTACGTGCGGACGCCAGAGGCAGCTATCGAGCGACTCATTCCTTGGCTCTTCGCTAAGAATTACGCCTGGTATGTCATCGTCGTCAAGCATCGTGCCCTTCTATAGAGTCTTTCGCATGTCCATAACGGTTCGCGCCTTCGTGCTTATTGTCAGCACATTCGAATTCCAGCGTCGAATGGTTTATGTCGAACTCCTCTTTCAGATGATTCTTAATCGCCCGGCAAATACTTTCAATGTCGTGCCAACGGTTCCGCGCAACAACAATATGGGTATCGAGCGCCGCAGCGTGCTCTTCCATCTGCCAAAAATGAGCGTGGTGTACTTCTTCGACGCCATCCACTCCTTCGACGGCGGCAATAACGTTGTCGGTGTCTATATTCGGTGGGCAGCCCAGCATTAGTATACGTATCGAGTCACCGATTTCGCTAAACGCAAGGTAGAGTATATAGACCGCGATGCCGATGGTGATCGCGGGATCGACCCAGCTAATTTCGAAGAGCAAGATAAGAACGCCCCCGACAATAACCGCCAGTGAGGCCAGGGCATCGCTGAGATTGTGCAGAAATAGCGCACGAATATTCACACTGCCCTTCTGCATGGAATACGTTAGAAACGCCGTCAGAGTATCCACGACCAGCGCAATACCACCCAGGATCACAACCCACCAGCCGCGGACCTCAGGCGGATCGATGAGACGCATGCCACCCTCATAGATGAGATAGAAACCGATGACTATCAGCGTGGTGTAATTGATAAGTGCCGCAACCACCTCTATCCTGCCATAGCCAAATGTCATTTTGGCATCTGGCGAACGGCGCGCGATCTTGCGCGCGCCGAATGCTATCACGAGTGAGGCCATGTCTGAGAAGTTGTGAATTGCGTCAGCGATTAACGCCAGAGATCCTGACAATATACCGCCAACGATTTGCGCGACTGTCAGAATACCATTCGCCCATATAGCAACTGCCACACGGCGGTCGCCGCTGTCGGGATCGATGTGGACATGGTCATGTGCCATCAGGCACTCCTCCCTTCACTAACTGTGTCATAGTTTTTTCGTCGGCGTTGATCGCTTCCGAGATAAGTGTAGATTCAATACTTTTCAAACACTTTGTATTGGCCATTGTGATCAAAAGCAACGACTTCTTCACCTTTCACGGACTCAATCACATAGGCCTTTTCGCTATTTTTTTTGGACGGGAGTGCGATGCCTGCGATATTAGGTTTGTTGCGCATAAGAGAATTCACAGTTTCCATGGATACATGCCCCTCTATGAAATAGTTACCTGCAATGGAAGTGTGACAGGAGAAAAACTCGGCGGGTATTCCATACTTTTCTCTTATAGCACTCAAAGAAAAGGGCCTTCTCACGACAACAGAGTAGTCCTGCTGTTTCAAATGCTCGACCCAATCATTAACACAACTGCAGTCTTTTGACCTATAGACAACTATATCCTGCTTCTGATGGAGTACCGGCATAATCAACACTGCAAATACGAAAGCCGTTATCAGTAGCATCCTAAATGAAATTTCATGCAGGAAGGGCTTATCTAGAAGCTCTCGCCGCCTTTTTTTGTAACTGGTCAATTCTTTTCGCCCGTCACGTGATACCTCAATGTCGTACAGTCTTACGTGGCTCAATCAAGCAGCCGCCTGAATCAACAAATAATTCTGGTTTTGCTCGCACCTTCCTCCTGATTACAATGTTTTAACACGTCCATTACTGAGACTATTCCAATCAGCTCCTGTTTGTTCAGAACGACAAGATGGTGAATGTTGTTCAAGACCATCAAATTAGCCGCATCCTGAAGACTAACTTCAGGGCTGACGGTAATAACTGGATGTGAGAGTATCTCGTGCGCATAGACATCGTTGCTTCTTTTCCGGATCTTGTGCCAGCGCATGAGATCAGCTCCACTAACAACACCTATGCAATGTCCCTTTTTGTCGATGACAGGAATGCAATGAATATTCTCTTTATCCATTATCTGCATCAGCTCCTGTACGCTGTAGTCCGACTCTGCACAGACAACTATCTCGGTCATAATATTTTCTACGGTAATGTTCATCTCAATGTCTCCATGAATCCTGAGAACTCAAGTTCTAGTCGCAAAAGCGGCCCTGGCCTGCCCGTACTCAAATACAGTATTTTTGACATGCCGTGGTTTCAATCCGCCTTTGAAGTGCACGATGCATTTGCGGTCAGGGGCGTGAACTTACTTAGATCCTGGTTGCAGAGCGATGTACGCAGCGACATTTTCCAGCGCGACCACCTTTTCAACGAACGGTCCCAGGGTTTTTCCTTCCCTGGTTGACGCAAACCACTCTCCATTGATTCTAAAAGTTCGTTCAGCTCTAAATCGTAGCTTTTCTGATCTATCCTCTTCACGTTTCATTGATCCGTACCTCAAACAGTATGCCGGGACATCCGGCTCGGCCACACAGCCCTGCATGCCAGATACTTTATTCAGAACTACTCTACAATCAGCATTTGGCGCTTTCACGATGAGATCCCCACAATAGGAATGGCTTCATCGATAGGGCTCACATAGACCCAACCTGAAATGCTGGATCCAATAGCGCCTGCCTTACGAACAATGCCTGTCGCTTCCTCGACCTGGTCGTCGTCACACACCAGCGATATTCGTGCTTCGGAAATGACAAGCCCCGCTTCAGTGGAATAGCCTTGCTCGGCTTCGCTCAAGGGTTTCAACGTCCCCTTCACGTCCAGCAAGGTAATGTTCTTGTAGCCCGCATCGCGAAGTGCCTCGATGACGGGCGCTGTCCTTACATGGTGAACAAATGCGCTGATCTGTTTCATACACTATCTCCATTGTTCAAAAATACGCGTTTACAGCTTTTGCAAAGTGCGCCATAGAGAATCGCTATTCTCTATGGCGTAGTAGGCTTAGGAGGACTGAGCTACAGTCTCAACCTCGCTTTGCCGGCCGGACTTTGGTTTGCGATACGCTATTCGGTAAAGCCCGGGTAGTACCAGCAGGCTTAACAGTGTCGAAGAAATAATCCCGCCGATTACCACGGTCGCCAGCGGTCGCTGGACCTCCGCGCCAGTACTAGTGTTCAGCGCCATGGGTAGAAACCCGAGCGCCGCCACCAGAGCGACCATTAATATCGGTCGCAACCTGAGCATTGCACCGGTTTTGATCGCAGTATCAATGTCTGCGCCCTGCTTGAGTTCATCCCGGAAGGCCGACACCATCATCACACCCGTGAGCACAGAGACGCCACACAGGGTAATAAATCCGACACCTGCCGTGATGGACAGTGGGATGTCTCTCAGCCACAGCGCGATCACACCACCCGTCAAGGCAAGCGGTACTCCACTAAATACCAGGGCCGCATCCTTCGCGGAACCGAAGGTGACCATCAACAGTGCAAAAATCATCACCAGTGTCACCGGAACCAGCAGCGTGAGGCGTTCTGACGCGGATTGCAGTTGCTCAAAGGTGCCCCCATAACCCAGCCAATACCCCGGTGGCAGACTGACGCGCTGCTCAATTTCGCGCTGTGCTTCGGCCACGAAGCCACCCAGATCGCGTCCGCGTACGTTGGCACTGACGACCAACCGACGCTTGCCATCTTCACGGGATATCTGGTTTGCGCCCGGCGCTAACTTCAGCGTCGCCACTTCACGCAGCGGCACATAGCCTCCCCCCGGAAGAGGAATTGGCAATCGCTCGAGCGACGTCAGGTCGCCGCGCAGCGCCTCCGCCAGACGGACAACTATCGCAAACCGACGATCTCCCTCGAACACGAGTCCGGCTTCTTCGCCGCCCGTGGCTGCTGCAACAACATCCTGAAGCTCAGCGACATTCAAGCCGAACCGGTACAATGCATCGCGATCGGCTTCCACAGACAGGATCGGCAGTCCCGATACCTGTTCAACTTTGACACCTTCAGCCCCTTCAATACCGCTAAGCACTGAGGCGATTTCGGTCCCGGATTCAAGTAACTGATCCAGATCGTCACCGAATATCTTGATACCCAGATCAGATCGGACGCCCGAGATCAGTTCGTTAAAACGCAACTGTATCGGCTGGCTGATCTCAAAGGCGTTGCCGGGTAAAAGTGCCAGTGTCGCCTGGACCTCCTCTAGCAATTGCGCTTTGGGCTTGTCCGGATTCGGCCAATCTTTCCTGTCCTTCAGCATCACGTAGCCGTCGGAGATATTCGGGCCCATAGGATCGCTGGCGACCTCAGCGGTACCAACCCGTGAAAAGTAGGTTTTGACCTCCGGAATTTCCAGTATCGCCTTCTCCAACTGAAACTGCATATCCAGCGATTGCGACAGACTGGTGCCCGGAATTCGCAGCGCCTGAATGGCGATATCGCCCTCATCCAGATTGGGGATAAACTCCGTGCCCATCCTGTCGGCAATAGTCAGTGATACGCCGATCAAGGCCATGGCACCGAGCAGCACCGGCAGGCGCAAACTCAGAGCTATATCGAGTATCGGGCGATAAAGCCGTTTAGCATGGCGAACAATAAAATTGTCTTTCTCACTGATATGCCCCGTGAGCAACAATGCAACCGCCGCTGGTACGAAGGTGAGTGACAACACCAGTGCTGAAAGAAGCGCCATAATGACGGCCATCGCCATGGGCGTGAACATCTTGCCCTCAACACCTGTGAGGGCAAGGATTGGCAGGTTGACCAGGATCACCACCAGCACACTGATCAGACTGGGCGTGAACACTTCCCGGGTTGCCGCAAAGACCACCTGGAAGCGTTCATCGCGCTCCAGTAGCCGGCCCAGATGATGCTGTCGGGCGGCCAACCGCGCGATACAGTTTTCCACAATGATGACGGCCCCATCGACAATTAGACCAAAGTCCAGAGCGCCAAGACTCATCAGGTTGGCACTGACCTTGGTCTCTACCATGCCCGTCATCAGCATTAGCATTGACAGCGGAATCACCATCGCCGTGAGCAGCGCGGCCTTAACATTGCCGAGCATAAGCAGCAAGACGACGACCACCAGAATCGCGCCTTCCACCAGGTTGGTCTGAACCGTCGCAATGGTTTTATCCACCAGCACGGTGCGATTGTAGACCGGCTCCGCAACAACACCCTTGGGCAAGGTTTTGTTAATCTCCACCAATTTCTTGGCCACCGCCTCTGATACCGTCCGGCTATTACCGCCCAGTAACATCACGGCCGTACCCAACACTGTTTCTTCGCCATCCAATGTAGCCGCGCCAGTGCGCAGTTGTTTGCCAAATGTGATTTCGGCAACATCCGCCAGCGTAATGGGGATACCATCCTTGTGAGCGACAATGATCCGCCCCAAGGCGGGAATATCCTCAACTTGTCCGGGCGCGCGTATCAGATACTGTTCGCCGTTCCTTTCGATATAGCCCGCACCAACATTGGCATTGTTGGTCTCTACGGCTGCCACGAGATCATCAAACGTCAAACCGTATGCCAAAAGATGCGCGGGATCGGGCGTAATATGAAACTCCTTCTCGTACCCCCCAATGGTGTTGATTTCAGTGACGCCCGGTACCAGTCGCAATTGCGGGCGGATTACCCAATCCTGCAGCGTTCTCAATGCCGTCGCATCATAGGGTTCGCCATCGGGTTGTACCGCACCGGGTTGTGCGTGCACCGCATAGTGAAAGATTTCTCCCAGACCGGTGGCCACAGGTCCCATCACCGGCTCAATACCCGCCGGCATATCACTCTTGGCTTGCTGCAAGCGTTCGTTGATCAGGTTGCGGGCAAAATAGATGTCTGTGCCCTTCTCGAAGACCACAGTCACCTGCGATAGCGCATACCGGGACAATGAACGCGTACTTTCTACGTAGGGCAGGCCAGTGATGGCCAACTCCACCAGATAAGTAATTCGTTGTTCTACCTCCAGCGGTGAGTAACCCGGTGCCTCAGTATTGATTTGCACCTGCACATTAGTGATGTCCGGTACCGCATCGATAGGCAGGTTCTGGTAGTTCCAGACGCCCAGGGCGGCCACAATCATCACCAGAAACATAATGAGCCAACGGCGTGTGAGGGAAAACTGGATCAGTGCATCGATCATGACGTGCCCTCCCTTTCCCATGTAATCGGGGCAATATCGCCGTAAACACGCTGATAATCAGCTGCCTCTCGTCGTTTCGATTTGTGATCAATGTCCATGTTCCGCGTCCTCCTTGCCCAGTTCAGATTTGAGGACGAAGCTGTTTTTCGTTACATAGATTTCACCACTACTGAGTCCACCGAGAACCTCAGTGGAACGGCCGTCGGAGCGACCGATCTGAACTGGTCGCGGCTCAAACCCCTCTTCACCTTGCACAAAGATGACAGGACGATTTTCGACAATTTGCAACGCCTCCGTGTTGACCAGTAATGGAACGTTAGCCTCGGACAAAATGATGTCACCTACCACAAATTGGCCAGGCGTCCAGCGTCGCTCCGGGTTGGGTAGAGGAACGCGGGCGAGAACGGTTTGGCTGCTTGAAATCCCCATCGGGGCGATGTACGTCACCAGTCCCTCTGCAGTAACGTCACGTTTTTTGCTGTTTATCCG
Source organism: Gammaproteobacteria bacterium (assembly GCA_030427485.1). Taxonomy (GTDB): domain Bacteria; phylum Pseudomonadota; class Gammaproteobacteria; order Pseudomonadales; family Halieaceae; genus Marimicrobium. The sequence goes on along the minus strand of JAUICG010000004.1, from coordinate 100,415 downwards.
GACCTTCTGACCAACGTGAACCAGGGGCAGATCCTGGGAGAAAAGTGAGAGTTCCACCCATACGGTGGATAGGTCTTCAATCACTAGGAGCGTACGACCATTGGTCTGCTCTCCAATATTTGCCTCCCTGTGAGTAACTACTCCATCAATAGTGGCGTTGATGGGGTAGTCTTGCATCGACTCATTCGCCTCGACCGTGAGGATCGTATCCCCGCGCTTCACGCTATCGCCGATACGCTTGTCTATCTTGCGTACGGCGCCATCGAAACGGGCGCTCACCCGTTGAACCTGTTCGGGGTTGGATCTGATCGTGCCGTACACGGTCAGAACTTCCTGAAGCGGTCCTGACCGGACTTTCTCGAGCGCTATACCAGCGTGATCAATTTGTTCCTGCGACAGTTCTATATGGCCTTCATCGTGATCTTCACCTTCTTCGGATTCAGATTCGGCGTGCGTCGGGCTCACAAAAATCAGCGTGGCCAGAATCATGCACAAACTGCGTGCCAGGGTGCGTTTGATAGTTAAAGTGTCGTTCATTTTGGATATCCTGAAATAGCTGTATTAGGCGTAAACTGCTCGACTGATACCGTATCGGCCGTCAATTGTTCGATTTCTGCACCGTAGGTAAGCACAGCGGCAGCGGACTCGATCAGCATACGTTTGGATTCGAGCAACTCCTGGCTGGCAGTGATGTAGTCGAGGTAACCGAAACGCCCCCGCTGATAACCGAGTCGGGTTTGATTTGCGGCATCTTCCAATGCGGGAATCACAGCCTGCTTCAGCTGCTCTACCGCCATTCTGGCTTGCTGTCGACTGGAATATGCACTGAAAAGCAGCGAGTGCAGTTGAAGTACGCTGGCCTCACGCTCTACCGAAATCGCGTTCCGCTCGGCCATTGCTCGCCGGATCTCACCCGAATTACGCCGTCCTGAGAACAGCGGCATGCTCAAGCCTGCCACCAGCGCGGTATCATCGACTTCACGCAAGCGCCTGACACCGACAGACCAGCTGATATCACTGGTTGACTGCGTTTTGACCAGGCGGAGCTCGGCCTCTTTCACCCGCTCTTGAGCGGCGAAGAGCTGTACTGCTGGATTGTTACTGACCCGTTCGTACAACGTTTCAAAAGCGACATCGTCACCAAACTGGAAGAGGTCACCATCAACGCGCAGAAATGATGGAGTAGTCACGCCCCAAAGTGCTGAGAGCGACACCTTCAGAAACTCAAATCGCTTCCGCTCGGATGATTCCATCAGCCGCGCCATGGCGAGGGCGGCTTGCGCTCGCTTGGCTTCGGCTTGCGGAGATGCTCCGGCGGCAGTTCGCTTATTTACTACGGAGAGTGTCTGCTCGGCGAGTGCTACTGCTTCGCCAGCCAATTCAACTCGTGCCTGAGAGGCCAGTGTGTCGATGAACCGACGGGTTACTTCTGCGAGCAGTTCCAGTGATTCAAGCTGCCGCTGTGTCTCCAGCACGGTACGGCTATCAGAAATGACACCTCCGCGCGCTGATCGTTTCTCACCCAATTCAAGAACCGAAAACAGCGATACGGTCAGTTCAGCATTGTCGAAGCCCTCGAGTTCACCTGAGCCTGCGAAATTCTCAGCTTCAAACCCCACTTCGACGGCGGGCCTGAGGTTTGCGGTAAGTGCGGATCCCGCCAGGGCTTCATCCCGAAAGGGATAAACCTTAAGTGATGGATTCAGGTCAAGCGCCTGTTGAAGCGCGGTGGTTAACGTCAGCGCAGGCTCAGGCGATTCTGCTCGCGCGGCAATGACGGAGACAAGCATGATAAAGCCAAAGAAAAAACTTTTCCGGAGTGGAAAACAATTACTCCGGGCGCCAAACAAGGGCGCTTGGTATAGATGTAACATATGATAAATCCTGTTAATTGGACGCGAACAGACCGACCCAACTGCAACGGCTCAAGCCGATACAGAAAGGACAAAGCGCAGTTACAGGATTAGGCTATAGGAGGGCGGAACAGTGACGAGACGGGCGCTTCGGGTGCGAAGTCCCTGGACATTGGCTTAGCGGAAATAGTACTCACCAGCAAGGACACGCTTAATCCACCTGACACGAACAAGGGGGAGTGACAGCCATGGTGAGGACAGTGAAGAATGTGATCCAGAGGCGTATTCTGCTCGCCGGTGTCCGTAGTGTCAGCAAGGGGCGATGAGTCTGAAAATGATTGATGTAATGCATCGTGCGCAGGCTCCATGAGGTCAAAAGCGTGAGCTTCGACCACGGCCGTGAGTGACTGTAAGACAATCATCAAAGCCAGAAACCAGGATAAAGGAGTACGACGCATCAGAACTATTCAAAAACTCTACAATTGGATACCCGCGAAATCATACACCAACAATCCAGCACTTCAATACCTAAATTTTGTTGATTAACCCCAAATTAGAGAACTCGAGGCGATCTGAGGCTTTGTCGTGTCGCTCCGCCTGCACCAGGTCGTAAGACGAAGAATATCCTCTGCTCTGAACTTGCTCTGTCCCCCTCGAATAAAGTGTGCAATTTCCGCTTCGCCATACCCATGCCTGCTGAGCTCAAGCACGATGAAGCTGCTAGGGGCCCACGCAACGGAAATACGAACGAATCGAATCGCCAGCACTATGACCGTGGCCTGGCTAAAATCCGATCTTACACACCCTAGGTTACCGCGCGTGAACTGAAATCATAAGCCCAAACAAGTCCACCCTAGGGCGATCCCCAAGGCTCCTCTAGTGTTTTTCAAACACCAGATCGCGCAGGAAAGATCAGATCCTTTCTTTCATCTAGCGGCAGCTTTTAGAGCGAACCGAGGCACAGCTCGTCAAATACTAACGATATTCGACCTAACCGAGCCCCGGTCTATGTGTCTACTTCACGTCACCTCCCTGCATCCGAGTCGTTTACCTACACGGGGCAATATGACTCCGTGTTCGCAACCGCGTACTCGGAGGCCCATACTGTTTCAACTGCGCAGGACAACGTTTGACGGCAGTCTGCTTGCTATGCCCCTCTGTGTGGTAAAACCCCTTACCCGGAGGACCATGCCTATGAAATTTAGTACTGATTGTAGTATCGGAAGCCGCGGTCCGCGTTGTTTGAGAGAATGTTGTTGGGCTATTTAGGGCAATCGCTGCCGCTAGAATCAACATCGCACTCACCAGCATGCTTTGTGATTGTTTCGTTGATTTACTCATTGTCATTACCTCCAGTGTGAGCCGAAAGGCCCGTTGTAACCCACCTCGTGCCGCCACCCATGGGCCATCATGACGGACTCTCGTCACGGGTTTCGGATGCGACGCGGGATTTCGGGAGCTGATCGGACGCAGGCAGGCCCCGACCTCGCCAAAATGAAAAGATGGCAGGAAAAACGAGTAGCACGAGAATCAGAGCCGAGCCGGCACCACCGAGCATTGGTGCGGCGATACGCTTCATGACATCAGCGCCACTGCCGGTGCTGTACATGATCGGAACCAATCCCAGGAACAGCGTGAGACCCGTCATTAGCATCGGACGAATGCGCTGACTCGCGCCTTCAGTGATGGCGTTGGTCAGGTCTTGTTGACTCGCGGGCGTTCCATCCAGCGCGTGCTGTCGCCAGGCCAGATCCAGGTACAGCATCATGAGCAACCCGAGTTCAACGGCGAGTCCCGCCACCGCGATCATGCCCACGGCCACCGCGACACTCAGGTTGTAGTTGAGCGCCGACAACAACCACACGCTGCCAATCAGCGAAAACGGCAGTGCCGTCATCACGATCAGTGTTTCGATCATCGATTTGCGATGCATATAGAGCATGAAGAAGATGACGAAAATCGTCGCCGGCACCAGGACGGTCAGCCGTGCCTTGGCGCGTTCGAAATAGGTGAACTGTCCCGCCCAGTCGAGGCGGTACCCAGGCGTGAGCTTTACTTTGTCGGCGACCACCTGGCGTGCCAGATCCACATAGTCGGCGATACCGATGTCATCATTGACGTCGACAAAAACGAAACTCACCAGTTGGCCGTCCTCGTTGCGCAAGGCTGGAGGTCCGGTGCGGAACTTGAGGTCTGCGACCTGGGTGATCGGGATTTGTGCACCGTTAGAGGTCGTTACAAAAACACGCTTAAGGGCGTCGATATTGTCTCGATACTCACGTGCGTACCTGACCAGAATTCCGTATCGTTCCCGTCCCTCCACTGTTTCACTGACTTTAACGCCACCCATCGCCGCCTCGATCACGCTTTGAATGTCATCGACATTAAGGCCGAAGCGCGCGGCCGCCTTCCGGTCGATATCAAAATCGAGAAAGTAGCCGCCCGTCGCGCGTTCGGCGAACGCGCTGCGCGTGTAGGGCGCAGTCCGCTCATCGTCAAGCAGTGCGCGCTCGATATCCACACCCGTACGCTCGATGGTAGCGAGATCCGGCCCGAAGATTTTGATGCCAAGCGCCGAACGTATGCCGGTGGCAAGCATCTCCGTGCGGGTTTGAATGGGCATCCACCAGATGTTCGGCATACCGGGGAAGCGCATCGCGCTGTCCATCTCACCGATTAACTTGTCCCAGGTCATGCCTTCACGCCACTCGCTTTTGTCCTTGAGCATGATGTTGGTTTCGATCATCGACAGCGGGGCCGGATCCGTGGGGCTCGTGCTGCGACCCACTTTGCCGAACACGCGCTCCACTTCCGGAAACTTATTCAATTCCCGGTCCATCGTCTGCATGACACGGGTCGCTTCTTCGATGGAAATTCCGGGTAGAGCTGTCGGCATGTACAGGATGCTGCCTTCGTTCAAAGGCGGCATGAATTCATTGCCGAGGCTTCGATACACCGGCACTGTTGCAACGAGGGCGAGCAACGCGCCGATGACAACCGGGCAACGCCAACGCACGGCAAAGCGCACTACGGGTGCGTAACCGTTCCTTAACGCCTTGTTCAGTCGGCTGTCGTCACCGCGAATACGCCCCTTGATGAGTAAGACCGCCAAAGCCGGAATCAGTGTCACCGAGAGCAACGCCGCGAAGAACATGGAAAAGGTTTTGGTGTACGCCAATGGTTTGAATAACCGGCCTTCCGTGCCTTCAAGGGCGAACACCGGAGCGAAGGACACCGTGATAATTAGTAATGAGAAAAATATGCTGGGGCCAACCTCCTGCATGGCTTCGATGATGAGGCGCGTTCTTGATTCGCCTTCCAAGGTTTGCCCTTGTAAACGTTTGTGCACGTTGTCGATAATGACGATAGCCGCATCAACCATCGCGCCAATGGCCACTGCGATACCACCGAGCGACATAATGTTTGCTGTCAGACCCATATAGGACATCGGAATAAAAGCCAGCAGGATCGCGATCGGTAAGGTCAGGATAGCGACAAATGCAGAACGCACATGCAACAGGAACAGGCCGATGACAAGCGAGACGATCAGCATCTCTTCGATCAGCGTATTGCGCAGGGTGTCGATTGCTCTCTCGATCAGACTTGACCGGTCGTAAACCGGCACGATCTCCACACCATCGGGAAGACTGGTTTTGAGCACTTCCAGTCTTTCTTTGACGCGATTGATCACATCCAGCGCGTTTTCGCCATAGCGCATGACGACAATGCCACCGACTGCGATGCCCTCACCATCAAGATCGGCCTGACCGCGCTGTAACGCGGGGCCCAGACTGACGTTAGCGACATCGGCGACGCGAATGGGAATCCCACCCTCACCGAGCCCTATAACAACCTCTTTCAAATCCTCCACCGATTTGACATAGCCGCGGCCACGAATAAACTGCTCGTGGCCCGCGATTTCCAGCACCCGCCCACCGACATCCTTATTCGAAGCACGTACCGCCATCGTGACCTTGTGCAACGGGATACCGTAGGATGCGAGCTTGTTCGGATCGACATTAATCTGGTATTCCTTGACGAAGCCCCCCACCGCCGCGACTTCGGCAACACCTTCAACGGCTTCCAGGGCGTAGCGCAGGTTAAAGTCCTGCAGACTACGTAAGTCCGCCAAACTCTGCTTGCCGCTCTTGTCGACCAGCGCATACTGATACACCCAGCCGACCCCGGTGGCATCGGGCCCCAGTGTGGGGCGCACATCGTCCGGCAGTTTCGGCGCCGCCGAGTTAAGGTACTCCAGCACGCGTGAGCGGGCCCAGTACATGTCGGTGCCGTCTTCGAAAATGACGTAGACGAACGACAGACCCATGAAGCTTTGACCTCGCACGAAGCGGACCTCGGGGGCTGCCAGTAAGGTCGTCGTCAGGGGATAGGTGATTTGGTCTTCGACCAGGTCGGGACTACGCCCCGGCCAATTGGTGAATACAATCACCTGCACGTCCGACAAATCGGGAATCGCATCCAGAGGCGCGGTGCTGAGGGAGCGATAACCCCAAAAAGCCGCCGCAATCACCAGCATCAAGGTCAGCAAGGTATTGCGCGCAGAAAAATTGATCAGTTTTTCAAGCGGGCCATGATTCGGCGGAGAGACTGATCCGTTATCGTGGTTATTTACCATTGGTTAATCCCCGTCTTCAGCCGGGTTTCAGCGGCGATAAGAAAATTGCCAGAGGTGACGACTGTGTCACCCAACGTGAGGCCCTCAAGGACTTCGACGAATCCGTTGGCACCGCGACCTGCTTTGATGCGGACAGGCTTGAGCCTGCCAGCCCCAAGATCGACGAACACGACACGGCTTTCGCCGGCAACGATGATCGCCTCTTCCGGGACACTGAGGCGATGGCCGATATCCGCCTGCAACGACACCTGGGCATACATGTCCGGTTTCAGTTCGCCGTCAGAATTGTCCAGCGACAATCGAATGCGTCCTGTGCGGCTTTTCCCTTCGAGGTAGGGATAGACGTATTCCACGGTGGCCGGGTACGTTTTGCCCGGCAGGTACGGCAGCGTAACGCTCGCCGACATGCCGACCTTTACGAGTTCAAGATCCGCTTCAAATACGTCGGCTTCAATCCAGACGCTCGACAGATCAGCGATCGTGAGCAATGTCTGGCCCATCTTTGCCGCACTGCCATCGGCAATGTGACGCTCGATTAACGTACCGCTGCGTGGCGCGTGGAAGGCCACGTAATCCAGCGGCTCGCCTCGACGCTCGAGTGCTGTGATCTCCTGGTCGGACATGTCCCACAAGGCGAGCCGTTGGCGGGCTGCCCTCAACAGGCTATTTTGCGAATTGGGCCGACGTCTGCGAGTCTCCAGGTACTCTTGCTGAGCCGCCAGCAACTCAGGACTGTACACGGTGAACAGCACCTGGTTCTTGGTTACTTCCGTGCCGACATAGTCGGCCTTGAGATCGCCGATGTAGCCGTCGAATTTCAGAGCTACCTGCGATAGCAAACGTTCATCGAACGTCACTTCGCCAACCGCGCGAATCGACTTCACCAGATCGCGATGCGTCGTCTCACCGGTCTCCACGCCAATCATCTGGCGGCGCCGGTTATCGATGGTGATGACGTTGGCGTCGTCCATTGACATCGCGGCGCCGCCGACCGGGGTCGCCCCGGCGGCAATTGTCAGGCCCTCTCGATCGGTCGCCAGATCAAATTGCAGGCGCTTGTCGCCGCGACCCGGATCTTTGATCTCGACCGTCAGCGGCCACTCGCCACGCATGGACAGGTTCATTGAGCCTTCATACTGCCCGGGTCCGGTCATTTTAAGATCGGCCGGTGCACGCATCGCGGGCATCGCGCCCATTGCCGGCATCTGCGCGAACGCGTCAATGTCCGCATTGTCAATTGGCTGGCCATCGGCGTCGCGCAGTTCAATCATGATTTTGTTATCGCCGACCCGCGCCGTACCTGGATCGATGTCCACAGCAATTTCCAGATCGCCTGCCTGATAGCGCGGCAAGCCGCTGTCCGCTGCGTTCATATCGGCCGCACCCGAGTTGCCAATCGACACACCCCCAGCGGCAATCGGCATCTCCGCCCGGTCCGTCGCAAGGTCGAACTGCAGCCGGACCGGCGGGCCGCTTTCTGTGGCAACGCTCATCGTCAGCGGCCACTCGCCGCGCATCGACAAATCCACTGATCCCTCGTATCGACCGGGTGCCGTCTCCTTAAGATCAGCCGGCGCGCGCATGGCGGGCATCGCGCCCATCGCAGGCATCTCGGCGTAGGCATCGATTTGGGTCGATATCGGTTTGCCGTTGACGTCGCGCAGTTCCACAATCAGGCGATTGTCCCCAACCTGCGGGGTGCGCGGATCGGTCATCAAACCCACCTCAAGAGAGCCGGCACTGTATCGCGGCATGTCGTCGTTCGTCACGAGAACTGGTGCGCCACCCTCCTGAGGAGAAAAAACTAACCAGGCTATGCCGCCCAGTATCACCAGAGCTATTACACCCGCAATCCAAATAATGGGATTCATTCGTTTCATTGTTGTTCTCCGGATTGTGCTGTGTGCGCAGGATCAATATCGCCACCTGTCCAGCGCTCAAGCGCTGCGAGACGACGGACGTAATCGGCGCGTACTCGCGCAGAGGTAAGCTCTGTTTCCAGTTTGCGCTGCTCTGCAGTGATAACGTTCAGGAAGGCGCCGTCACCACTCTGGTAGTCGGCCAGGGCGGCCTCAAGGTACTCTGCGGCCAACGGCACCAACTCATCCTGATAGTTGGCAATAGTGTCCTGCGCTTCGGACACCTCCGCCCGTGCTTGAGCTAGATCGGCCAGCAAATTGGCTCGTCTCTCTACGAGTGACCATTCGGCGCTGCGTTTGTCGGCTTGCGCCCGACTGAGATCTGCTCGGCGTTTACCGCGGTCCAGTGGGAGATTGATAGCAACACCAAACGTCGGCCGCTGATCTGAATTGCTCCAGAGTTCGTTGTAGCCCACGCCGACCTGAAAATCCGGGTAGAGCGCTTTTTCAGCCAGGGTTATGCGACTGGTGCTGGCGGATATACGGGCATCGAGCATGGCAAGCTCGGGATGTTGCGCCACGGCAAGCTCCTGCAGCCGCTCTAACGAAGGCAGGCCCGAATTGACAAGTGCCGGGTCCGCGAGGGGCAACTCAGCATCCGGCACTCTGTTAAGCATTGCATTGATACGAGCCTGCACCGTCGCTTTGAGTCGTAGCAGCCGCAGTAAGCGATTATCGAGGTCTCTACTTTCAATTTCGGCTTGCAACACATCCTGTTTTAGCGCCCGCCCGGCGGCGTAGCGCGTCTCAGCGGTCGCAATCAAGTCTTCTAGCAGTGCTTTGGTGGCGTGATGAATCTCCAGTGCGGCATGCACGAAATACCACTCGGCATAAGCCGCTTTGGCCTGCGCAACCACGCGCAGCCGCAACGCATCCACATCGCGATCTGCCGCCACCGCTTCATAGCGGGCGGCAGCTTCGCGAGCGGCCAGCGTGCCCGGCCACGGAAACTTTTGGCTGAAATCAACTTTCTGGTCCAACCCCCCATCCGTACCCGCCGTCAACGGGGCAGCGGCATAACTCAGCATGGGATCATCGAGAGAACCAGCAGGATCAATACGGAAGGCAGCAGCCTCGGCAGCAGCCTCAAGTCCCGCCAGTCCCGGATTAAGTTCAATTACCCAGGCAGCCAGCCCGTCGGCGGTCATGAACTCGGTTTCACTACCGGCATGTATTTGTGACAGATCTTCCGCCCAGGCGGATCCGAGGAAAATCGCCATCGCCGCACCAAAGCACGCGCTCTTTATCGTCAGGGTCTTCAACGCCCATCTCCTTTCAGTTGCTAAAAATTCAACATGCAGCACCTTGAGTTTGGCGGAACACCAAACCCAGGGCTGGAAAAGGGAGGGGTTTAGATACGCAGTCGCTGCGTAGTGAGATAAGTGTCGGTGCCGGAATGGCTGACTTCGGGTGGGGTGCTAAATACAGGAACAAGCGCCTCAGCTTGAGGCAACAATAAATCAAGGTGGACGACCAGTATGGCCACTGGCGGGTCTACTTCAGAGCTGACTTCAATGGGTTTTAGAATCGGTGTATCGAGTCTGGCATCGGTATCGAGACTCAGCTCGACCGATTGATCGCAGCAAGGATCGGATCCTACAGGGAGTGCAGCCTCGCAAGTCGCATCCACGCAGTCCTTGTCTTCACTCGGGCCGACACAGCAACACTCTCCATGCACGACTTTGTCCATCATCGGACACGCAAACACACTCTGCGCCTGCAGCGGCCCAACAACGAACAGCAGCAGGAATAGCAGCGCTCGCAGTGATGGCGGATGTTTTTCAGTCATATCGGAAGCTTAGCTCTGCTGAATCTGGTTCGCAACACGAATAACCACTGTGAACACAAATTTCAGGACAAGTTTATTAACGCATTGACAATATCTGTCTGTTCAACGCCGAGGTCGACCTCTTTCGCGACCGCCCCAACCGACGTCAGTCCTCTCAGAGTAAGCCCCCTCGATAAAAGGTCCATCGCCTACGGGAGTCTCTCACGCTCATCCCACCATGCTCACAATAGTCACCGGGTAGATTGCGTTTACCCGAGGTGGGTTTGTCGGGATTCCCGAGGTACTGTTTCTAACACAGCGAGTCCGCGCAAGATGCCGCACTCATCAACGGACTGCTCGGACGGACAAGTCAGGCGTAAGGTTACAAGTTTCTCCTTAAGTTCGGACAATTCGGCGATACGTACATCCACGTGACCAATGTGCATATCCAGGAGTTGGTTGACGCCACTGCAATCATCATTCGGTAGATCCAGCAAATTCAGCAGTGTACGGATTTCCTGGTGCGTCATATCCAGCGCGCGACAATTGCGAATAAAGCAGAGGCGCTCGACATGGGACTTGCCATAACTTCGGTAATTGGCCGTCGTTCGGCCTGGCGCTGGTAGCAGCCCCTCTTTTTCGTAGTAGCGTACGGTTTCGACCGTACACTGCGCCATCGAAGCCAATTCGCCAATTTTCATCAGTACTCCCCCTACGACTTGACCCTGAAGTAGCTTCAGGGTGTGTAATAGTGAGGATACGACCAACCGAGGAGTTCCGCCATGGCCAATTGTAAAGATGGTACTCACGACAAGGACAGCACGAAGTGCTGTGCTGACGCCCCAGCGTCAATTGACTCGCTGCCTCGGGCGGCGATCGCGGGGGATGACACCCGGACGGCCATTCGTATTGTCCAGATGGACTGTCCGACCGAGGAGGCATTGATCCGAAAGGCCTTGGAAGGCGTGTCATCCGTGAAGACGTTGGAATTCGACCTGATGCGGCGCGTACTGACGGTGGTACACACACCAAACGCGTTGGAGACAGTTCTGGACGTGTTGCGATCGCTGAATTTTGAGGGCGAGCTGGTGGATGCAGGCGGCGAGTTTGGCCCAGTCAAACAGCCGGATAAGCCCTGGTGGCCGCTGGCGCTGGCTGGAGTGGCCGCGATCGCTTCTGAGTCAGCGAATTGGCTTGGATATCCCGGCTGGTTAACCGCCGCGCTCGCCATTCTGGCGGTCCTCGCCTGCGGTTCCAGTACATACAAAAAGGGTTGGGTGGCCATTAAAAATGGCAACCTGAATATCAATGCGTTGATGAGCATAGCTGTTACGGGAGCACTGGCCATTGGCCAGTGGCCGGAGGCGGCAATGGTCATGGTTCTATTCACCATTGCTGAACTGATCGAGATGAAGTCGCTCGATCGAGCGCGTAATGCGATAAAGGGACTGCTGCAGCTGACTCCGGAGATAGTGACTGTACAACAGTCGGATGGCTCCTGGCAGGAGATGGGCGCGAAATCTGTCACTGTGGGCGCGACAGTGCGGGTCAAGCCCGGTGAGCGTATCGGATTAGACGGCGAGGTTGTCAGCGGTCGTTCGTCGGTTAACCAGGCACCCATAACCGGGGAAAGTCTTCCTGTGGACAAGACCACGGGAGACCCCGTGTTCGCCGGGACGATCAACGAATCCGGCTCGCTCGAATACCAGGTAACAGCGGCAGCGGCTAACACTACGCTTGCGCGCATCATCCACGCAGTAGAAGAAGCGCAGGGTTCGAAAGCACCAACGCAGCGCTTTGTTGACAAGTTTGCCCGCGTTTATACGCCACTAGTGTTTGCGATGGCAGTGCTCGTGGCCGTTGTCCCGCCCTTGCTGATGGATGCCGGCTGGTACGACTGGATGTACAAAGCATTGGTGTTACTGGTCATCGCATGCCCCTGTGCACTGGTGATCTCAACGCCAGTGACGATCGTCAGCGGACTGGCCGCAGCCGCTCGACAAGGGATTCTTATCAAGGGCGGGGTCTATCTGGAAGAAGGCCGAAAGCTGTCATGGCTCGCGTTGGACAAAACAGGAACTATCACTCACGGGAAGCCGGTACAGACGGAATTTGAGCCATGGACTGACATGGACGTCCCGCGTTGTCGCATTCTGGCTGCCAGCCTGGCCGGACGCTCAGACCATCCGGTGTCAAAAGCGGTGGCCAAGGCCGCAGACACTGACGGGATAGTGCCAGAGGACGTTGACGACTTTGAGGCGCTGCCTGGTCGAGGCGTACGCGGGATGATCAATGGCAAGGCCTATTCTCTGGGCAACCACCGATTGGTGCATGAACTCAATCGTTGCTCCCCGGAGCTGGAAGTACAACTGGATGGACTGGAGCGCCAAGGCATGACCGTCATAATGCTTATTGACGACCAGCAAGTGTTGGCGTTATTCGCAGTGGCCGACACAGTTAAAGAGAGCAGTCGTGCAGGGATCGCAGCGCTCCATCAATTGGGAGTTAAGACAGTCATGCTCACCGGTGATAATCCGCACACTGCTGAGGCAATTGCACAGCAGGTCGGCATCGATCAGGCGCACGGCAATCAATTACCCGCAGACAAACTGAAAGCCATTGAGGATCTTAGCACCCAAGGCACGGTAGGCATGGTAGGAGACGGAATCAACGATGCGCCTGCTCTGGCGCGTGCAGACATCGGTTTTGCCATGGGCGCCATGGGCACGGATACCGCCATCGAAACAGCCGATGTAGCATTGATGGACGATAACCTGAGTAAAATCCCTGAGTTTGTAAAGCTATCGCGTGCCACTCACACGATATTGATCCAAAACATTGCTCTGGCACTGGGCATCAAGGCTGTATTCCTGGTATTGACGTTGATCGGGCTAAGCACCATGTGGATGGCTGTGTTTGCCGACATGGGAGCCAGCTTGCTTGTGGTCGGAAACGGACTCAGGTTGCTTCAAAAATAGCGGCCAGACCCGAGTCTCCTTTTCGCAGGAGCCTCTCGACCGGAGGCAGAACCGATCACACTAATCACTACAAATATACTCACTTTGCATCGATGTCCCCATTTGCGATTGTTGACCGGTGTTGCCAATACGGTACATTGCGTCAATCAACCGGTGAGGGAATCACTTTTAACAGTTCGCAGTGGGGGCAAAAACATGTCGTGGCTTGGTGCCGTTCGGTTGTATCTCATCTTCATCGCCATCGCGAACCTGGTATGGGAATTCGCCCAGATGCCGCTCTATACAATCTGGCAGACTGGGACCCGCTCCGAGATTGTGTTCGCCGCAGTGCATTGCACCGGTGGCGACATACTCATTGCAATGTCGTGTTTGATCGGATCGCTGTGCTTACTTGGAAATGAGAACTGGCCAAAAGAACGCTTCTGGCCAGTGACAGCGCTCACAATAATAACCGGGCTCGGTTACACGATATTCAGCGAATGGCTGAATATCGAGATCCGTGGCGCCTGGGCGTATGGTGATTGGATGCCGGTTATCCCAATCATCGGTGCAGGTTTATCGCCGTTCCTGCAATGGATTGTTTTGCCAATTGCAGGTTTTGTACTGGTAGCTCGAGAACAGAGCAAGTATCGCCAAGCCTCTTGATGGAGATCACCAAGTCTGGAATTTGCCTGACTCTGAACGCCTCGATCGGATGATGTCTGGTCCGATTGCCGATGCATGGCGGACGACTTGAACCACTAATACTTCGCTGTGGTGTAATAGTCGTAGGACGGCTGTCAAAAACTCCACTCCACACCCAACGAAGCCGTACGAGGCTTGTTGGGTCGCGCACCGTCAGGCTGGCGCGCCACAATGACTTGCTCATCCATCACGTTTTCCACTTTCAGGTACACCACAGACGTGTCTGTCAGCGAATAGCGACTGATGTAATCCAGTACGAAAACCTCTTCAGTATTCTCATAGGGGCTACCGTTATTATTGCAACCTACTCGGACACACATGCTATCTGTGTATTTGGCAATCGCATAGTTATTCCAACCGCTGCTCGACTCCAACCCCAGTCGGAGGCTGAAGGTATTGTCTGGGATGGCTGCCAGTCGGTCGCCGTCATTAAAGCCGGTAACGACGTTGTCCTGGCTAATCGTGGCATCGGTGTAGGTGTACATCATCTCCAAGGGGACCGTAAAACCTCCCAATGCCATACTACTACCTACCTGCAACTCCAGTCCCGCGATCTTTGCCTTACCAGTATTAAACGAGCCGGATGTCTCGCCGTTACTGCAGGGACTGGCGTTGGAGCAGTACTCTGTCTTATCGTCAAAATCGCTGTAGAAGCCGATTGCCTCTACAAACCAGCGGCCATGATAGCGCAAACCCGCCTCCCAGTTGGTGCTGGTCTCCGGGTCTTCATTTTCCTTGGCACCACCACCCAAGGGCGAGAATCCCTTGTGAATACCGGCGAGCACCTGCCAGTGGTCGGTCAGATCGTAGGTGAATGATGCACCGGGCAGCCATTGGTCGGTCTTGTTGCTGCGCGTGCTCTTCAATTCAAGGCGGCCCGGGTCGGCATATTCCTTTCGCTCTGATTGGATATCCTCGTAACGCAGGGCCAAGTTGACTGCCAGCGCATCGGACACCTGCCAGCTATCCACTGCCCAATAACTCAGCGCCTGGGCAGATTCCTTACGATTGTCGCTGTCGGCGGGCCGCTTGGTAGACACATACACCAATTCCCCATTGATTTGGTCGTAAAAATCGATAGGCTGGAAGCGATCCATCTTGTCTTCGTGAGGCCGCACGCCCAGTGACAACTGGTGTGCACCCAGGTCAACATCAAAATTGAGATCAAGCCCAAAGGAATCATATTGGCGGTCGTTATGTTTGTAGCGCAGCCCCTCGATATCCTCGTTGCCATCCAGTACACCTTCGGCATATGCGTCTCCCTCATTGGCAGCCGCAACCAGCGCCCCACCCCCATCCAGCTTGAACCAGTCACGGGAAAAACTGTTGTAATAGCCAGTGGCGGTCATACTCACCTTCTCGGTCAGGGAAAGACGATAGGTGAGGTTGTAACCCTCGTGGTCGTTGTCCATCTTGTCGATTTGCGACAGGCCGTAGAGCCGGTCGGCATCGCGATCAAAATCTTGATCGGTCAGGCCCAAGTATGTTTGATCAGAATTTTCCCTGGAATACTGGGCCTTCAAAAGGAGACTCTGCCGTTCGCCCTGCCAGCCCAGCTTCACGAGGTAATCCTCGATGTCGAAGCCGGTATTGGCGCTGGAGCGGTCGATATCCTTGAAGCCGTCGCTGCGGCGTTGAGCGGTTTCCACCAGTGCGCCCAAATTACCACTGCGCAAACCATAGCTGGCCAGCATGTTCATCTCATTGTTCTGGCCATAGGACAGGTCAAATTGGCCGGCATTTTCGTCGGGAATCGGCGTGGATACCAGGTTGATCACGCCGCCCGTGGTTTGCGGCCCGTAGCGCAGCAGCGGTGCTCCCTTGAGTATCTCGATTGAGTTCATCCGCAAGGTAGTGGGAAAGTAGTAGGCCTCGGGATTCGAGTAAGGAGCGGGTGCGATCAACACCCCGTCCTCCATCAGCGTTATACGGGCGGAGCGTTCCGAGGTTGCACCACGAATACCAATATTGGGACGCAGGCCATAGCCATCCTCTTCCATGATGTACACACCAGGTACCGTCTTCAGCAACTGGTTTATATCACCGGTCGCCTCAATCATCATCTGCTCGTTATCGATAACGGAACCGGAGCCGGCTAACACACGCGCATCCTCGGTCGAACCCACGATCATGACTTCCTCAATCTGGTGATTGTCGGCGAATGTGGCAGTATTCCCCAGCAGGCTCGCCATTGCAGCTACCACTATTTTTCTATGCATAAATTTTCCGCTCCGCAGCAATTTTTGGCCTTTGGCCAGTGTTGTCGATCGGTGCCGGTACGCTTACGGGCCGACGAGGGGGCTTATCGTAATGATAATCATTATCATTTACAACACCTAATGAAATATTTAATATGGGCCCAAAAAGGCGGGGTAATTCATGGCGCGTGGAGTAAGGGCATAGCCTTGACTCTATAGTGGCTATAGGCTTTACATTGAGAATGAATATCACTACCAATACGTATTCGAGATTTTTACTATGTTCGTGCAACGGATTCTTTTAGCCAGTTACCAGAGTCTCACTGACAAACAGCGCCTATTCGCGCTGCTGCTGAGCCTAACCGCCCTCTTCAGCACAGGTGCATTTGCCCTAATGGAGGAGGATCAGCCACAACTCCGACAAATCGCCCAGTTGGCGGAGTATGTCAGCATTGATTACGTTTCAGCGGTGGACGGCGGACAGGTGATAAACCCCGACGAGTATCGGGAGATGGTTGAGTTTTCAAGCCTCATAGTTGAAAAAACCGGAGTTCTTGCAGACAGATTCAACGAACTTCAACCCCTCGAAAAACAGGCTGAGGCACTGAAAAAAGCTATTCAAGACAAGCAGGACCGTACCATCGTGCGGCAGGTAAGTATCGGCCTACGTCGATCTTTACTCGCGCTAATGCCGAACTCGCCACTCCCGGAGCGTTTATTGCCGATGGAGACAACCGAACAGATATTCCAGACTAACTGCGCAAATTGCCATGGAGTAAGTGGCCAGGGCGATGGCCCTCTAGCTGCACAACTGGACCCAACACCGACCAATTTTGCCGACAGAGAACGCGCTGAGAACCGATCAATACTGGGGTTGTTTGACGCTATTTCCAACGGTATTGATTCTACAGCGATGCCTGCCTTCAATCAGCTAACAGAGCTGGAGCGATGGTCTTTGGCATTCTATGCAGGCAGCCTTGCCTTTGAGTCAGCCTTGGATGCGCGGAGCACACATGAACCAAAGATATCTGTGCAGCAGATGGTGAATCACAGTCCTTCGCAACTGCGCGATGAATTGCCGGGGATTATAAACAGCGATGTCGAGTGGCTACGTGCCGCTCCGGCACGATTATTTGCTGAACGAGTCCAGCCGCTTTCACTGACCCGAAAACTGTTGCTTTCCGCTTTTGACGCTCATCAACGCGGCGAGTACAACGAAGCGAGTGATCTCTCAGTGAGTGCCTACCTGGACGGATTTGAACTGGTCGAAAGTTCTTTGGATACTCGAGACAAAGTGCTGCGCAAACATATCGAGGTTTCACTGATGGAGCTCCGCCAAGTGCTCGGTCGTCCTGGCAATGAAAATGAGTTACGCAGTCTTATGGACGCAACCTTACAGCAACTCGAGGAGGCCGAACAAATCATGAGTGAATCCAGCCTATCCAACGGAACGCTGTTCACAGCCAGTTTGGTAATTTTGCTACGAGAGGGATTGGAGGCCTTGCTGGTTGTGATTGCCCTGGTGACTGTCTTGTTGCGAACCCAACGGCAGGACGCGTTGAAGTACGTCCACCTGGGATGGACAGCCGCTTTGATTGCAGGTGGAGCGACCTGGGCGGCTGCCCAGTCGCTTATCAGCATCAGTGGTGCCAGTCGCGAAATGATGGAGGGTGTTGCGGCACTGCTGGCTGCGCTTGTGCTTTTCTACGTCGGCATCTGGATGCACAGCAAAACGTATGCAGCGCAGTGGCAGACCTACATTAAGCAACACATCGAAACACGCCTCCAAACCGGCACGCTTTGGGGGTTGGCAGGACTGGCATTCGTAGCCGTTTACCGAGAAGTATTTGAGACTGTGCTATTTTATCAGTCCTTGCTGACGCAGGCAGCCAACACCCAATATTGGACTGTCGCGGGAGGGTTCGTCCTGGGTGCCGTTATATTGGCCGTATTGGCATGGATACTGATGCGATATTCCATCAAGCTTCCGATTGAGAAGTTCTTCGCGGCCACTACCTACCTATTACTGGCACTTTCTTTCGTACTGATGGGCAAAGCCGTGGCGGCGTTACAGGAAGCTGCTGTCATCAGTATATCTCCCTTACCGATAAGCTTTGAGTTCGACTGGATTGGCGTTAAATCCACTTGGCAAGGAATACTGGCGCAGTTGGCGATACTTCTCTTTTTCACAGTGAGTATTTTTCGTTCCAGAACGAAGCAAATTGTCACCGAAGAAGCATGACTGCGACTCGACAAGTGAAAGTGAAACTTAGGGAACACCAGGCCGAGTGACTGACAAATTCTGCAAAATACCACACTGCTCAATCGTACGATTACTGGAGCAACTATCGTGAAGGGATTTGAGTTGCTGCCGCAAATTTTTTAGCTCCTGCATTCGTTGCTCAACCTGATGGATATGGCGCTCAACCATCCGATTGATATCGTCACATTGAATGCTTGGCGAACGTTTCAATTCAACGAGTTGGCGAATCTCCGCCAGCGTCAGATCAAGGCACCGGCAGTGCTTGACAAACAGGAGCTGCTCCACAGCAGATTGATCATAGAGACGAAAGTTGCCTTCACTCCGGTCGTACGAAGCAAGCAAGCGTTCCTTCTCATAGTAGCGAATCGTTTGTACGGAACAACCAGTCAATTCCGCTAGTTTGCCAATCTTCATTGTGCTTTACCCACTTCTTGACTCTATAGTTACTATAGATTTTATAGTATGCAACACTCATATCACAAGGCCATTTTTAATGAAGGAACAATGCAGCGGAACATGTGGTGACGATGTTCCAGAGGCAAGCCAACCGAATGAATTTTTGTCGACTGACATTGGAAGCGTCAGTGAATTCACTATTCCCAAAATGGACTGCCCCTCTGAAGAACACATGATCCGTATGGCGCTTGACGACCTCCGCCCGAAGGTTGTCCTGAAATTTGATACTCCCAACCGTAAATTACGGGTGTTCCACGGAAAAAATATCGGAGAAATCGAGGCCCGGCTAGCATCACTTAGACTGGGCGCAATACTGGAGAGCACACAAAGCATCAAGGATACAGACCTGGCCCAAGCTCAGGCTTCTGCGCTCGCCACAGATGAAAATGAAGCCCGTGTCCTCAAATGGCTTTTAGCCATCAATGCCATCATGTTCTGTATTGAGATAGTGGTTGGCGGATTGGCGCAATCTACAGGACTAATTGCTGACTCTCTAGACATGTTTGCCGACGCAGCCGTGTACGGCGTCGCCCTCTACGCCGTGGGTCATAGTGTGCAAATGAAGGTACGAGCGGCACATATGGCCGGCTGGTTGCAGGTCATATTAGCAGTGGGTGCGTTAAGTGAGGTATTACGGCGATCTATCTTCGGCAGCGAGCCGGTATCGGAGCTGATGATGTACTTTGGAGCAATCGCTCTGATTGCCAATATTGCGTGTTTGGTGTTGATTGCGAAAAGCAGGGATAGCGGCGCACATATGAAAGCCAGTTGGATCTTCTCCGCCAATGATGTCATAGCCAACCTTGGTGTAATTCTGGCGGGATTTCTCGTGGCGCTGACGGGCTCAAGATATCCGGATCTGCTTATTGGTCTTGTGATCGGCGTGATTGTCCTAAATGGCGCTCGCCGCATCCTACAACTCAAATCTTAAACGTGTGAAACGCAGAAGAGAGAGTCATATCCAGGATGCACACGCTGCGGTATCTCAAACAAACTTCTAATTTTTGAGGAAAATATGCATGAAGAACATTCATCAACTCCTTTTAGGTAGTAACCCTGCTCAAATACCGAATGGGCGACCGTAACTCAGTCTTATGAAAACCATCGGAAACCGACTTGCAACAGGGGATGATTCGACAAGTTACTACAACGAGATGTCATTAGGATATATAATGTCTTGGGAGTTAACTTGTCAGAAATTGAGGGGGAGTCATGACTGCGGTAAAAGATAGATATCTTATTCAAAGGATATTACTAGCCCTCTTAGCTACGTTTGCCGTTATCCGCGAATTACTGGGCAGTATGCTCGACATATTAGCTGAAAGCGCTGACACGGAGTCCGATGATGCAGTCTCAAGTGCCGTTAGAGGCGGAGCTCTGAATTACAGAACAGGTAAACTCGACGACGGCACCGATGCTGCTGGCTGGTACGAAAAGGACTAACGTTTCTTACCTTTGGTCAGCACCATCTTGCCTATACTTCCTCCCTGATTTCCCGCGTCCTGCGCGGGAGCCTTGATCGGATTCGCTGCCGATTCAATCGATCTACCAACCTTCACCCCCGCCCACGCCATCATCCCACTCCACAGCAATGGCAGCCCCAGATAGAGGCTGGTGGTAATCATGTTCAACAGCATGCGCTTTACATCATGCTCGCCGGGGTTGGCGAAGATCTGTAGAAAGGTGTTTACGTCCGGGTACATGGACAAAATCAGGTTCTGATCCACCCACATGGCCAAATACCAAAGCACGCTCCAGAATTTGATGGTGAAGATGGCCATGCCACCTACAACCATCATGACGATGGAATATCGGGACAACACGACCACCAGCGGCAGTAATGAGTAGATGCCCAACAGCATGATGGCCTGCACCATGGGCAAAGACTGAAGCACCGCCGTCATAGTCACGGAAAACAGGGCTGAGGCCGTAATCATGCCACCGGCAGCAAGCCCGCCTTTGACGATGGAACCAGCCGCGTTGACAAGGCCAGAACCAGAAGCGTTATTGGCAATCAACTCATTATTTGACCAGGAAGGTGGCGCATTGGTCAGGACGGTTTTGGCGACAGCGTCGTTTTGCTGTTCGCTGGCTAGCGCCGGCGCAATGGCGACGACCAGTCCGGAAAACCCGGCGGATGTGGCATCTGCCTCATTGATCAGCTTCTGCCGCAAACCAATGGCGGCGTCCTCCCACCATTGTTTGCAGTAAGGCTTGCCCCAGGCCGGTGGTGTGGCGGCGTCATATTCCGTATCTCTGGCCGCGTTGTACGCCCAACCCGTGACCTGACTGGCAGGACGCAGGGTATCGTAGTAACCCGCGGTATCCCGATAGACGTGTGACCCCACCCAGTCCGGGTCATCGGCTCCATACATTGCGAGACTGCCATTGATCGCCGCTGTGTCGGGTCGTTCCGCCTGGTATTTGGAGCGAGCCGGAATATAACACTGGCTGAAGAAATCGCTTACTTCCTGCTTGAGGCGCGGATCGGCAATGGTGGCCAGGCGTGCCTGCTGCTCGAAGGTCCGCATATCCGCCACCGTTGGTAGGCCTTCGACAATGGCGTGGTTTAAACCCGAGCTGAGTGCAATCACCCCGTACCACCAGACGGGAATATTGACGGTTGCCGCGGTACCAATGAAGCCCGTTGTGCCATACGTGCTCTGAGGGGCAGCTACGGTTGCTGTGGCTGGCGTGGGGTCCAACAGGGTGGGCGGTGGCGAATAAGACAAGGTGCCGGCGTTGAGCGGTGTCAGCGCAGCGGGTTGCCCCGCCAGCACAACTACCAGCAACGCGATAAACAGCTCGATCTCCATGCGCCGCAGTGAGAGGCCACTGGCGTGACCCACTTCACCGCCCTGAGCAGGCTCGCGCCAGTTGTCGATCAGGATGCCCAGAAACGGCAAATAGACGATACCGGTACTGACCAGGACATCCCACAGAATACCGAAAAAGGTCCAGCCAAAAAGCGAGGTAAAGAGCTCCAGGTAGCTATCGACACTCATGGTAGTGTTCCGGCCATCAGGCTCAGGGCTTTAACCAGTGCGCCCTGCCCTAATACCAGCTCCAATAGCACTAGCCAGGTGACGGCTCGCCAGCGCAACGCCGCTAGAGACGTGACCTTGCTGTGACTGATACTGCCTGCACTCGCCAACCTCGTGATCAGATGATTCCAACCAAGTGCAACAAAGGCAATTAGTGTCCAACGCATAAGCATCAGCGCCATCCGCCAGGCATTGATACTGTGCTGGACGGATTGCACGGATTCAGTCTGTAGCTGGTGCATGAGTAGATAGCCGACCAGCCCCGTCAACAGGGCTGCCAACATGGTCAATAACAGGACGCCCTTTCGCCTTGTCGGAAGTTTATTGAACACGCCCACCTCGCAAAGGGTTGGGATCGAGGGTGGGCACTTCCGGCACGGTGAGAGCGCTCTGCCGCCTGGCAGCTGCTCGCTCGAGTAATGTGGCGACGGTATCGGAGACCACCTCCTTCCGCACACGGGTCTCAAATAGCAGGTTTTCGATTTCTTTATCGAGCTCGGCGATGGAGTTGTCGGCATGCTCACGAGCGACTTCAGTGGCATAGACCTCGGGCACCTGTCGTCCTGACAGCAATAGTCTCCGGGCAAACAGCGCCTTCTCTACTGTGCGCGCGGTACTGATTTCAGACACGAGGCGGCCCATAATCAGGCTTTGCTCCGAGGCCGGCATTTCGCGAATCGCTTCGATCACTTGCCGGGTAATGGCCACACCGGGTGCGGTGATCTTATCGAGGTTGGTAAGCGTTAGCGGTGTTGCGCCACTGACCAGATTCTGGATGTCCGTGGTGACGGCAGCGGACTCCTGGTAGAGCTTGGGTAACAGCCCCGTACCGGGGATGCTATCCTTGCGGCAGGTGTCACAGGTGGTAACAATATTTTCACCCACTACTTCTACCGTCCAGTCCCGCGCATCGGCCGGTGATGGCCAGACCTCGGATAACCGTGTCGATGACGCTACCGGCACCGGGCTCGGATCCGTAATAGGCCGATTCATATTGATGTTGTAACCGGCCTCGACGATATCGCCGGTGAATTCCAGCACCGGTTGCCCACTGCCACCGGCCTGCCCGCCAATCCAGGGCACTCCGTTATTGCCATTGGACGACTCCACCGTGGTTTTTGCTGTAACGGCATCATTACCACCAACCCCCATCTGGACTTTCCAGTCGTTGCCTTTGGATAAAGTGATTAGGTCAGCATAGGGGTTCTTTCCCTGAGCGATTTCCGCCTCCATCTGCTCACAGGATTTCGTGGCCAACTGCATGGTCTCTTCAGCTTTGAGCAGGGCGTTTTGAAACAGGTCATACAAACCAGGATTGGCTCGTTGCAGTATCAGTGCTGGCAAGGCTGCAATGGCGCTGGTGGCGGCAGCCGTCATCGCGTTCATCATATTGTCGACACCAGCACCGATGTCATTCAGGGTGTTGGTGACCGCCGCCACCGGATCGAACTTGCCGCAGCTATAACCCAAGCCTAATTGAGCGGATCCACCCAGAGTCACTGAGACGACTGATGGGTTAGCCGGCACCGAAACGGGCTCTGCTCCGCCGATTTCGTAGTACCACAAGCCATCTTCGGTTGGTGCTTGCGCGGAAAAACCGTTAATGGTCCATAGAAGTGACCAACCGAAGAATAACGACCTGTATCGATTGTGGGTCTTCATGGGGGATAATCGATCCAGTTAATGTCGATTAAAAAGAACTGGCCTTCCCTCTCACAACATTGGTAGGGTCTCCAGAGGTTCCACACGTAATCACCTTCGGCATCAACCCGACCACCACCCCAACCATTGGCACTGGCGAGATCGTTGGTGCCGAATACGGCGCAGCTCGATTCTGCTTTGGGGAGCAACATCTGCCATTCTCCAGTTGACGGGTCATTCTCTTTAAGAGGGCCTGGAGACCACACCCGTTGATCTGAACTGAAGGATGGCTCGATCTGATCGTAAATGTGCGGCTGATTGTCTCGAGTCACGATATCCCCGGCTCTTTGGGCATTGATCGCCGCCGCCTTGGGTTCTTCGGCCTGCGTTGTCCAGCCGGTTCTCGGGTAGACACCACCCCAGGTTTGCGATGGCCAGTTGCCGATTTCCCGTAGACCGGGTATCAGACTGGCGGTATAAAACATCTCAGGGATTTCCATGCGCCAGGACAGCGCATCCAGCCCTGACAGAAAATAGGGATAGAACGAAGTGGTTTCCGATTCGCACAAATAGCCGGTGCCCGCCAAAACACCAGACAACGAACCTAATGGGTGGCCGATTACATCCGTTTCCCGGAATATCAAATTACGATGATCCCGATTGCCATAAGATCCTTCGGTGCGATTGCCTGCGCTATCAATAGGTACGGATAACAGACTCCCCAATAAACCATTCGCGGCCGACTGTTGTACCGCTCCCAAAAGGCTATGAATTTCCGTCCAGGGGTTGCCACCCAGTTCGTTATAACTGCTCACGACGGCATCCGGTTGATAGTGCGCTACTTTTACCGAGGTCTCGACGCTGCATTCAAAGTAGGAACAACGCAACCAAAAGCAGATACCCACAGGCATCCAGCGCATACAACTTAGGGCTGCTGAAGTGGTTTGAGAAACAATGTCAGGCGTGCTAATGCTTCCCGCATTTCCACCCAGTGGAATGCTGAGGAAAAGGAGAATCCAATGACGCAGTAATACGTTACGCATTAGCGATTCTGCTCCACCCAGTGATCATAGAGTCGAGCCGCCGTCTCAATATCGGTAATGCCATAGATGACTGCATGCCCATCGAACACGATGGCCGGGTACCGATTGATACCGTACTGGAGCGCCTGCACCAGACCCTTGGTGGCATTTTCAAGTTGATGGCTAAGCTGGGCATCCATTCGCTGAAAGCGTCGCAAAGCCAGTTGCTTGGCTTTCTCTGGATCGCCGGGTAATTGTTGGGAGAGCGCTTTCTGTAATTCGTCAATTCGATCGAGCCTGTAGACAGTCGCGTGCTTCATACTGTTGATTTCCTGAAACGTGGAACCGGCAAAGACTTCGATGGATGCAGGGCCTTCGCTGGCCCATGCCGACCCACACAACATTGTGGTTAACGCCACGGAGACGATACAGGCCTTCGATACATTCACGTTTCGTCACTCGGATCCAGAAGCCGCTGGTAAGGCATTCATCCTGAGAGATTGATGGACCTGAATAAACGGTTTATTCAGACAGCAGTCGTCGATGTTTCTGGCCGAGCGGTGGCAGGGTTTCTATAATGGTGGCTAGTTGATTACGTCGAATGCAAACAGAAATGGACGTCAGCCCGATCATCCAACAAGTGTTTACCGCGCTGTGGTATCTCATTCCACTGGCCATACTCGCTGGTGTTTTCAAATCACCCTGGTTCAAAGGCATTGTTGGCGAGTTTATGGTCAATACGGCTGCTCGTATTTTTCTCCCAAAGGACGAGTACCACCTGATCAAGGATGTGACGTTACAAACAGAGGATGGCACAACACAGATCGACCATATCATTGTGTCGCGCTATGGCGTGTTCGTTATCGAAACCAAAAACATGAAAGGCTGGATCTTTGGAACTGCCAACCAGAAAACCTGGACTCAGAAGATCTACAAACACACCAATAAATTTCAGAACCCCCTGCATCAAAATTATAAGCACATCAAAACCCTTGAGATCTTGCTGGATATTCCGGCGTCCGAAATTCACTCGCTGGTGGTGTTTGTAGGCGATTCCACTTTCAAAACAGACATGCCCGACAATGTGGCCTATGCCGGTGGTTACATACGCCATATCAAGTCCAGGCGCGAGGTGCTGCTCAGTGAGACTGACGTCGAGGCCGTGATTGCACTCATCGAACAACTGAGATTGCAGCGAGGGCTGGCCACCAACCGGCAACACGTTCGCCACTTGCGCCAGAAGAATGCCCCTTCCCCACCAACCGCACCGTCGACGCCGCCTAATTGCCCTAAGTGCGGCGGTGCAATGGTGCTAAGAACGGCCCGAAAGGGCAAAAGCGCCGGAACTGCGTTTTGGGGCTGTGCAACCTTTCCGGCATGCCGCGGGGTCGTGAACCAGCTGTGAGCGCTGGGCACGCTTGCTAAGATCGAGACTCTTCGATGCGCCGAGCGATCTCGTAGACCGCCTCCAACTCCGAGCAGTTCTTCTCGCGCATAATAGCAGCGCGCTCAGCCTTTTCATGCTTTTCGGTCATCGCCAGGGCAAGTGACAAGGCTGGCGGTACGTTGCGGAACAGCGCTTCGACCTTGTCGGCCAGAACCACCCCTTCCACATACTTGCCTGGCTCCTTGCGGGCGGACAGCAGCAGGTTTCGTTGCTCATCGTTGAGGTCCTTGAAGCGGGCGATCTGCTCCACCTCCTCCTTCGGCATCACCAGGCATAGCCACCACTCCATCATGTTAAGCATCTTGCGACTGGCGTCGGGAAAGTCCTCCAAATTCTGGGTCGCGATCCAGAACCAGGCGCCGAGCTTGCGCCACATTTTGGTGATCTTGACCACGTAACGGGCCAGTAAGGGATTGGTCGTAATGATATGGCCTTCGTCAGTGACTACCAGTGTGGGCCGGTCATCATGCTGGTGGCGTTCCACCAGGTCGTTGATGTGGCCCATCATGGACAGGTAGGCGACGGTAAGCTGATCTTCGTAGCCCTCCCTGGCCAAAATACCCATTTCCAGGATAGTGACATCAGCCTCTGGCCAGGACTGCCCCGGCCGGTTAAAAAAGTGGCCTGCCAGGCCCGAACAGAACAATGCCATGCCGTCACCCATTTCGAGTGCCCGATTGCGTCGATGCTCAGGCAACTCCGTGTTGGTGGCGATGCTCTGAAAGGCATTGACCACATCCTGGGTAATCACTTGGCTTCTATCTGTCTCTTTCACGGTTCTTGCGGCTAGGAATATGGCGTTTCGAATCAGTAGTCGATCCGCGCGAGTCAACCGCGCATCTTCGCGATCCTCGCCGCCGGTGATCATGATGCGTGCGGCGATCTCCATTTCACCGAGAATATCACGACCGCCCCCCTCTTCTTCGACCTCATCGTCATCACCCAATATCGCCTCCAAGGTACTTTCATCGACATCGAGCGGATTAAACGCATGACCTCGATCAAGCAAACGCAGCGCAGCGGCAAAAGGCGGTAGGCTGACATCGACATTGGGGTTTAGCGTGATCTGGTTAACCGACAGGCCGTGGTGGGCAAAATGCTGCCCCAACAGCGAAAACGAAGCCCCCGCCTCAATAATAAAAATGCGTGGTCGATGCCGTGCCATCATCTGTTGCAGCAGATACACCAACAACGCCGACTTCCCTGCCCCCGTTGGCCCCAGTATTAGCATGTGGGCATTCTTCTTACGGTCATCGCTATGTAACGGGTCGAAGACCAAAGGTTCGGCACCTCGGTTGTAGAACACCAGACCCGGATGACCGGTCCCACGCGAACGACCGTAGAACGGCAGCAAATTGGCAATGTGGCGCGAAAAAATCAGACGCGAGCGACGTCGGGATTTGTCCAGGTCGGCGTCATAGGCCATGGGCAGGTTGCGGATATAGCTGTCGAGTGACAGTAAGTCCGCTTCCTGGGTAATGGGCTGCAGCCCGTTGGGCAAGAGCAGCGCGTGAAGTCGATTCAGGTTATTGCGCAGCGTCTTATGATTCTCTCCCCGCACATAGAAGGCCATGCTCACGGGATACAGCTTGTTGCCCTGGGCCATCTCCCGCTCCACTTGCTCGGCATCTTCCCGAGTAATCGACGCCTCAGCGGAATCGCCCACTGATGCGCGCTTGATCTGGGCAATATGATTGCGGGTGGTGTCCTGCGGTTTGAGAGTGAGCGTGATCGCCATGATGGTATGTTCAGGAAGACGGTCGAACAGCGAAAATACCTGATCCCCAGCCTGGCGCTCTGCCGTAAAATGCCCAATGTCCGGCGCCCGCCGCAAGCTTTGGATGCTTACTACGCTATGAGGCATATTGTCGAAAACCCAGCTCGCCGTTGCCTGGTTGGAACGTGGCATCGACAGGGCCAACTGTTCCGCAAAGTCATAACCGAATGGCAAATTGTCATCACCTGGGTATGGCGCCAACTGCAGAAGAGCGTCCGGATTGCCCTCTGCTAACGGTGGATTGGGATTGAACCAGCTCAGTAACCATTGATAAAACGCCTGACCGTTAGCGCGTTGGGCCGTGATTCCGGCAGCGGCCAATGAGGTGATCCATTTGGTGGCCACATCATTGAGCGCCTCTTCCACCTCAATAGCAGCTGGTGTTTTCCCAGTGTTTTTCAAGCGACGGTAGATCACTGCCCGGATCCGACGTTGCTGCCCCTGCCAACGGGAACCAGTGACGGTTGTATCGTCAAACAAACCTCCCGGTCGGGAAATCGCCTGCAAGTGTTTCGTCATCACCGACTGGTAGTGTTGTGAATACTCCGAGGCGCGAACCTTCGACGACGGATAACTGGCCAGTAACGTATCAAACTGGGTGAGCTTGGGCTCATCCTGCACATAAACCTGCAATATCCAGGGCGCGTCATCGCGCTCGGGGATGGCCTCATTGATCGCAGTTTGAATCGTATCGCGCAACTGTGTCATAAAAGCGGGCGTGCGGGCTTCGCAACCGACCGGCTGAACCTCGAACAGGGCTCCCAGGCTGACGCCATCCTCCAACAAAAACGCTTTGCACTCAGGTAGGTATTCCATCCAGGGCAACAGGTCGGTAAACGACGGCGGACGCTGGTACTGCTGTTTGATCGCGGCGGACGTTAAGGGTGATGCGTCTGAGCTTTCGGGGGAATTTGAAGTTACTTTTTTTGAAGTCTTTCCTTTTGAAGTCATCGCGAATGCCCTACTGCTTGCCGGGCAAAGGACTAACGGCTGCAGGCATCTCACCAGGCACTTCCCCCGGCAATGCGTACTCCGCCTTTTCGTAAAACGGAAATGTGGTCACATAACCCGGTACCGGCGTGCGTTCACTGCCCGATAGATGAGGAAAGATATACATCACCAGGGTTGGATTCGGCAGGCGGGGAAATACGGTGTCGATCTCATTAGCGGCCTCTCGCACAAAGCCCCGGTAGTGGTCGATACCGGATGGCGGCAACGACTGACCACCGATCGTTCGACGATGGTCAGACTTCTGAACATCAACCATGTGCTGATCGTAAATGGACTTCATGGTAGGGCCGTCCTGCGGTAACACCGACTCCTTGGTGCTGGCGCATCCGACCATCAGCACACTAGTCCAAACCAGAACCAGTGGTAATCGTTGCGTGCTCGAAAAGATTCGTTTCATGATGGAGTTTCCTGCCGTTGGAATGGAAATCAATGGGGAGCTCATGATCAACGTGAATCGCCAGCTCGATACCCGCGGGCACAAATACCGCATCGAAGCTCTGAGCCTGACGCTCCCGCAACCACTGAGCGACTTCGTCGCTGCCTCCGCCTAACGCCTTACCCAATACGTATTTACCTGTCTCACCCGAGACCACACTGGTGGCGGTACCCGAGTCGCTGATCAGCGTGGTGGTTTCGGACTGCGCCGCAGCTTCACCGGCAGCTTCGAGCGCCATCACGCCAATGCGCTGTGCCAGGAACGCCGGTGCGTTGGTCTTGCGCTCACCCGTGATACAGGGAATACCCCGCGCATCGGAAATCCAACCCAGGGGTCTATCGCTGGTTCCACTGGAACCACCCAACTGATTGTCGTCACTGGACAGGGTCTGGATGGTGCCGTCCTCGAAAACAAAGGTCACCGATTCCAATTTTCCGGTCACGCAGGAGAGCGTCCAATCACCGATCGCCGTGCCACTCCAGATCATGCCTTCAACACCTGGGATGCGCAGACCATTAGCGGCCAGGTTTTCCTTGCCGGTAATCACCTTGAACGGCATGGGGTCGCGGACCTGCCCCTGGATAGGCACCCTGCCCACCAATGCGGTCATGCCAGTGGATCCAATCAGAGTGGCATTGCGAGGCACGGTGTAGACCGGAAGGACGCTATTGAGGGCATCGGATCCTTTCGCCACAAGCGATTGCACCTCCGGGCGGGTAGTGTCTAACGCATTGCGGCTGGTGCGAGTGAAGCGGTTAAGCAACGTCTCCCTATCACCGTCAGGCGATGGCGTGAACTCCAGGGGATTGACCCACACCAGCGATTCCGATTCCACCGCCGATGTTCCGATCCCATCCAGACCGAGTCCGATCGGAATATCAGAACCCGTGGACAACGGATGTGAAGATGAGGTTCCAAGCCGGTTGGCCAGCGAATCCACCCTTGCCGTCAGCGCGGCGATGGCTGACGTGGTTTCGGTGGGGGCTGTGTCCAACCGCTTTGTCTCCAAAGCTGTCTGCACCTTCGACAGCACGTTGTTTTCGATCTGTTTTCTATCGTCGACAAGGCCGCGATTCTCCAGTTTGAGGGCGGTGTTATCCCGACGAAGGGCATTGAGTTCCGAGGTCATGGCGCTGACATTAGCCGTCAATGTCTTGATGGTGTCTGCGGGTGTATCGGCATCCGGCTTCGGCGCCCGCGGCACGGCTTCCAACAGCTGGAATTGCTCCTCATTCGGGTAGCAGGACTTCACTGTTACAAGCACCGCCATCAGCACAACGGAGCCGGCAAGAATAGGTAACAAACGATTACTGGTGACCATCGACATGGTTGATTCCTATCCTCTCTCAAAGCGCCACATCGAACGGCCGATCAGAGACCAAATAGACGGCCGTGGTATCGGCCTCATTGTCGGCTGGTAACAGGCGATTGTGTTGAAACGTCGCAGCCAGCCATGACCCGCGCAGTTCGCGCGGATCCAGCACAACCGCTCTTTGAGTACGATTGGTCAGTTTTACGGCGGTGACATACTGCAGACCTACCTTCCAGGCGGCGACAGGCACGGCCTCAACCTTGGCGCCATAAACCAGATCGACCGGTTCGCCATTCACCGGTATGGCAATCACACCCGACTGACGGGGGATGAGTCGCGTTGGCGCATAGAGTTGTTGAGCTGCATATCGGGTTAATGCAGCGTAGCCCCATGGACGTGATCGATTGCCATATTTCGAGTCAGCTGCACCTGCATCTTGCGGTGTTTCCAGCAGTATCTGCATATCAGATAGTGAGCGTCCCTCCGGGTGGCCAGGCGCCGCTGAAATATCGAGGACGTACATCGGACCATCGGTTTCCGATCGCACCATGACACGGGTAGGTTCAAAGGAGTGCTTGGCCAACAGGTATACGGTGCCATTAATGCTTTGACTGCGCAGCAATGGCGTCAGTGCCTGCGGTAAGCCGATACTCACCGAATCAGGGAAATGAACAAGACGCTCTTCGCCAACGACCAACGGGATGGCGATGGGTGCTTTGCTCCAGACAATTCTTTCAGGACCTTTCGATGCCGCGTCATCGGCTTGCGCAAAGCACACCAAGGGAAAACACAACCCTAGAAGAGCAATCCATTTGGCTGGAGAGTAACAATTCGCTGCTTTCATCTAGAGGATTCCCTTTCAGTGCTGGTATCCGTTGCAATAGGTTCGGCCAGCTCGGCATCCGTTAATCGACGCGGGCCTTCACTTCCGTACCCATCGAGAGCCATGCCCCAGGGATTGGTTTCCGGATCGATCGCTTGTCGCACCACGCGAACGGGGTATCGAATAGTCGTCTGCTTAACCGTCATACCTTTCACTGACTCCATCAAATCCAGATCCATCCATACAATCCAAGCGTCGGAGGACAACACGTCAACGCGGCGTTCTTCGTAACCATGCCCCGGAACTTCATGAACTCCCCGTACACGGTAAGCCAGCTCACCGCGCCTGGCCTTCAACTCCATATCCTCAATCAGATCATTGCGGTAGCGAGGCGTCAGGTAAGGCGATATCCGAAAAATCGCACTGCCATAATCCGTCGCGCCGTTCTCGGGCCAGCGATTAAGTTGCTGAAAAATGTAGAACGCGAACGCATAGACATTCGCTGGAGGCACTTCCTCGGCGGCCAGCACTGCGCCAGAGCGCAAATCGGGTGGCACATAGACGCGCAGCTGTTTGGGGGCCTGACTCCAGCCAATCCAGAGCGCGAGAATGATCAGTCCTTGTAAGCCGATGACGACCCACAGGGAGCGCAAATGGGAACGTACGTTATCGATTTCGAGACGGTAGCGGCGCATGCTGCGTTCTCCCGATATCCCAGGACCCACTCCGTAATACCCAGGGTACGCGATACAGCCCCATGGTCTGCAGGCGGATACGTAACCATTGCTGGTAATAGCCTTCTGGCCGCCCACGTTTGATACGCTGAAACAGCGCCGCCATGACCACGACTGTGGCCACCACGCCGACACCGGCGATACCAAATCCCATAGTGATTGCGCCCAGCAACCAGGCCAGCAATAGACTGAGAGGCAGCCATATCACAATGGCCAACCCCACAATCATGCCCAGCTCAGAGGATGAGCAGCCTTTAAAGATGGCGGGCTCGGCATTAAGCCGATCCGCCAGAATTTCATGGTCGCTGGACATACACGTTTCCTACCGCAGTCTGCTGTTGTCGTCAGGCATTAGATGACGCCTGCCGCTTCAGTGAGCAGATAACTGGCGAAGATCAGGACAATCGCACCGACGACCCCCAGGACACCCACTTCGGCCCACTCCGCCTTGCCTTGCCGAGCTTCATTGAATTTGGCAAAGCCCAGATAAGCGATCCAGAGGAAACCCAGAACCGCAATGGCCAGTCCGAGCACCAGGCCACCATCTTTGATATAGCCCTGAATCAGGCCAATCCAGTCACCTGCTGGCGGACCAGTGCTCGGCGCGACCGGCGTCGGCAATGCCGCCCAGAGCGGCAGTGGAACAACCATCGCTGCCGTTGCCAATAACGATCTGCGGATCGCAGCAGTCTTTTTGCTGAAACTGATTTCTGTATTTGATGTACCCATAACAACTTTCCTCTTCTATAACACTTATAAAAATGGGGACTACCCCCGCATCCCACTGCGATGCTCCACCGCTTGCCCTTGCGGGACTTTCTCGATTGACTCACCGCAAATAGAAACCCAACACCATCAAAACAATGCTTGCCCGCAGAGCGCTCCAGGTCAGATCGAAAACCGTGGCCTGCCCGTCCTGCCAGGCCCGAAATGTGCCAAAAGCCACCCAGATCACCCAAACAAACGCCAACACCAGAATCATCGATGCGATAGCCGTCAGCATCGTGCCTGAAGTAATACCCGAACCGGCTTGGAATGCGGTTTGTTGAGCGACAGTCACAACCAGGCCTAACGACGGTAGTCGCCGCGCAGTGGCGGAAATGATCGTGGCTGCGCGCGGGGAGAATCGATGTGTGACTGGATACCGTCTTTGATCTGTTTCAGGTCCTGGCGCAGCCAGTCATAACGAAAGCGAATACGGACATCTTCATCAGCATTAGCCTCCGCCTGCTTGATCAGCGGCTCGAGGGCATTGAGCTCATGGATGACTTTGGCGAGCGCCTCGCGCTCGGCGTCTGCATCAGCGAACGCCACCGGTGCGATGCACAAGCCTAGAATCAGAAAGGTCGATGGCCAGAAATGGCGTTTCATGGCACTGCTGCTCCCGTGAGTTGGTACGGGGCATAGTGCGAGAGTTAGTTGGGATGGACTATGAAAAATCTATTCGGTGGATGGGGTTGTTTTTGCATCTGTTCAGCCATGAAAAGACTTCAGGCTTTCAAAAGCAATGATCTGAACGCTGCTACTCATGCCAGTTATCAACAACCTCAAAAATTGGGCTGATAGTGGTCGAATAGGAGTTTAGTGAGTTGCTCGCCGCGCAACCCAAGGCGCTCAATGTCAATTTCCTTCATAGGACTAAAATCCGTCGGGTAATCAAATGTCTCGTGTCGTCTCACAAGATCGTCCGAAATATACGGCAATCTCTCGTCGATCTGTCCGAGATATGGTAGTAAAAAGCCCTTGATCTGGCCGGTATCTTTCATCCGATGCAGCAAGTCATATGACAGCGAATGGGTTCGCCGATGAATCGTATTTACGGTCATCAGCATCCGGCTTGACCAAAGGTAAGGACGAGCGGTTCCCGACGGCATGCCTTGACCTGCATCGCATGCGATGATGAAGTCAATGTCGGACACATTCGTGCTGAATTCTGCTGAACGCCCAGGCAATAGACAGGTAATGCCCAGATTATCGTAAATGCCACCATCAGTCAGCATGACGCGGTGTCGCGTCTTTTTTCCATCCTTTTCAAAGTCCATAAATTCATCAAAGGATGGCAGGAGACCTGGAAAACAAGCGGATGCGGCGACAGCCTTCGACACATGGGGAGGTGCTCCGGCCAGTCGCCCATATCGCCATGTTCCTGTTTCCTGGGAACCAAACCGAAATGCAGTGCCCGTGCTAAGTTCGGTCGCATTAAGAACAACATCAAGGCCCTTTCTGGCCACCTGGTTGACCGTTAACTCTCCAAATACACGCTTTCGCAGGTGTCGTTCAAAAGCGGTAGAGCGACTCGCAAATCGCGGAAATGGCGCTTGAAAGCGCTGCGTGAATTGTCCGATGCTTTCTCGGTCCGCGCCAGCTAACGCGAGGGCACTGCCGCCTAAACGAACGAGGCGGCCAACAGCTGCGCAAATGCCGGATGTCAACTGTGCGGCTACTATCTTTGGGGTTTCTGGCGAGAATAGTGTTTGGTGCGCTATACCGCCCACGAGTCCTTTGCGGAGTAGCGTTTGAACCCGAAGTTCAAATTCGGCGAATGACTCGTCATTGTAGGCATATAGTGCGGCGATAACGCTTCCGCCTGACACTGACGATAGCACGGATACCTTCGACAGCACGCCAAGATCATCGAGTGCCCGTAAGCATCCAAGATGAAATGCCATTGCCCGTGATCCACCCCCAGAAAGGGCAAGTCCTACTTTAGACTGCAACTTCGCCCTCCAACATGAGACGCAACTCTTCTTCGGTAACGACACGAATATCCCTTCGATGAAAAAGGTAATAATTTGGTTGGGGATCGGTCGCGGAAAATCCCAGGATCAACATGACCACATGACGTGGTGGGCGCTCCTGACCATGGAGCAACCGAGCCATCGCATAAAGGTCGTCCGTACTTGGACGCCCCAGCGAAATTGGATGTGTATGCCAGATGCCGATGAAGCGACTTGATCGCCCGCTCTGTTTGAGTTTGGCAGCGCCAATATTTCGGGTGCCAGAAGTCCCACAGAGAAACTTCTCCGCGCTCGCTTCACTGTCCGATGGCGGCCCCGTCACCGAGTCCACATAAATGCACCCATGTGCCTCATCAATTTCACCGAAAATGAGGCCTCCGGTTTCAACCTTGTCCGACCGCGTGCGCCCAATGCGCTTAATCTCGGAGGCTATTCCCCTTTGAGCGACTTTCGACGTTAATACCTTATAGCCATGCTTTTGCTCAAGTGCTTTTCGCTGGTCATCCAACGTTAGGTGAAGAGAGCCACTGCTACCCTCTTTTGACCAAGGCGCAGGGACAAGGTTAGTTTCTGCTTGGTCGGGCTTTAATTCCGAGATACGTTGCAACCCGATATTCAGCAGGACTGCGGCGTGCGCAGCTAAATCGGCTGATGATCCCGTAAACGTGGGCTTCGAGCATCCAGGTTCCGGCTGAAACAGCTTCACTTCTGATTTGTTAGGCCAGAATGCTCTCACGACAGGGTGATGGGCATTGTTCTTCACCAAGCCAATCTTAGTCAGTCTGTCGATTGCTATGATACCTGAATGAAAGCGGGGCATCTTAACAACAACAGAACCGCATTGGGCGGCAGCACTCACCGACAACGATATCATTGGTATGAGTAAGCATGCCCGTTGAAGATCGCGCTCAATCGCGTGTGCAACGGGCGCTGATGCAGTCGCATTGATTATCAAATCAACATGGAGAAGATCAAAATTATCTATGATGCCAGTTTCCAAGTTTTTGAAACTAACCTCAATTTCGGTCGGAAGGCCAATCTCCGATAAGCTTCGCGCCAAACATTCAGATTTGGCAAAGCCCACATCGCGGTCTGAGTATCTCTGACGCAAAAGTATGCCTGGACTGACAATTCCATTATCGACCAGGATCAAGGATTTTGTACCGGCCCTGACCAAATGTTCAGCAACAACAGACCCAAGAGCGCCACAACCGAGGAGAAGGATGCGCTTGCCTTCGGTACTCGACAAAACCGAACCCAGATCGCGCCGATTGGTGACTTCTGAACGATTTTCAAAAATCCGACACCAGAGAGTTTTTGCCGTAATCATCCATTTCGCGAGCTCGGCATACGCTTGCTCTTTGTCGTCTGCGCCGAAGACAATGTCATGCAAGGCATTTACCGCCATTGCATCAATTTCCCATGCCTTGAGATGCTGCCGCAACGGTGTCCCTGCTTCTTTGCGTCGCATAGGTGCACCCACAACAATATAGATAGGATTGTCCTTTGGAACTTTAGCTGCGAATACCTTCAGAAGGGCGTACAAAAGGTCAAAGCTGACCCCATTTTTTTCAAGGGCATTACGTAGGCCATCTATGGTATCGGGATACTCCATCGGCAGGCGCCTGGAGAGTAGAATCGCGGCCGCGACATGCTCGGGTTGCTCTACTGAGCCCCAATCATCAAGGCCAACCCAACCAACGACATCAAATCGGCCTTGGCGCTTTTTGGTGAGGTCGGCCCGCCCAATCCAAACTGCACCTTCCCTTTCCAAATTTGGTGCGTCGCAGTTAAAAATGAAACGTGTGTTTGATGTCGGATAAGCAACTGGCGGATGTAGCGGGGCGTCATCAGGATCAAGTTCTCCCTTGCCTGCAGCCGTCATCCATTCATCCACGCGTTGGAAAAAGCCGTAAAGGCCATCGCTTGGCTGCCATTCCGTCTCGCTGGACTGATAAAGGCATATGTGGCTGCCCCATTGCACATGAGGCTGACCCATGAAGCGGGTATGCGAAAAATAGAGATGCGGCACAGTAAATGGGAAGTTCGGAAAAATTCTAATCCGCAGCATTTCGCGATTACGGAAGGCAAAACCTCCGGCGTGCTTGTAATGTTTGGTGACTAGCGAGAGCCAAACGCATATGAAGCTATTCTTTTCATCAGCCTCAGGTTCGCCCATGATTTCAAGAGCTCCCTCTGACGAACCTGCAATCTCATACAACTGATCCAGTGCAAGCGCCTGTCCTCGCGTCAGCTCCACTGCCCAAAGCCTACCTTTTCAGATGGCGTTTCATCACTTCCGCGAGCGGTCTCAACTGCGGCGGCAAGTGCACTCTTTCCTTCACTACTATGGGGTTCATCAACTGAAGAAGCATCATCAAGGACGAATTGTCCAGCATCAAGATTGAATTGGAGTGGCGCGGAATGACCGCCATCGTCGTGTGTGCAAAGAAATCCGCCACCGGCTATCTCTTCATACCGTGCCTTCGCTTTTGCATGAGGCGGATTATCACCACTGGAATTGGATGTCGGAACCGAAAGACTGCTAGAAACGACCATCCCATCACCGACCTGTAAGCGCTCGAAATCGTCAAGAATGTCCTTCTTCAGGACTTCTATGCCATCCTCGTCCTGGTACATTACGGACTTACTGCAATGATGTGAGGCGAGCAAAATTTGCCATTTCAGATTGTCTTCATTGCCGTTTTCTTTGGAGACGTCAAAAATCTGGCGGATAGTAGGATACTTGTGATCACCAAAAAGTAACACGCCACCTCCCGTTGGATCGTCCCCCAGGACAACCTGCATGACCAAACTGGTATCATTACGATCCCCAGCGCTATCGTCCTGTTTGAAGGGGGCGTGAATAAAAGCGCGAAACTCCCCTTCAAGCTCTTCGCCGTTTAAGGCCGTAACGACATGGCCGGGAACGCTGAAAAATTCTTCGGGGAAGCCCTGATAGTGTTCTTCTTCGAGCAGTGTGTCGTAACCAATGAGGCGAATCCTATCACCGCTTCCTGGATCACCGCCCGCGTCAATGGTTGCAGTTACGCGGCGATGTGCTTCATCGCGAAAAGCCTGCGCATCCTCACACATCCCGTCTTCATCATCGTCATGCTCACGGAAGACGCGCGGCGTGAACCAAAGCTCGCCGATGGTGACGCGATCCAAAAGCTCGGCGAAACCAAGGATGTGGTCCTCGTCGGGATGCGTTAAAGCGAAGGCAGACAAGTATGGCTTGCCATCGACTTCGGGAAGGTTCTCTTCTAGATGATCAATGATCGGAGCACAGTCCGTTTCGTCATCTTCGGACTTGGCTGTGTGGCGCAAATCAACCTGAAACATAATTTTGTCTTCACGGACTACAAATGTCGTGCTATCCCCTGTGCCTACCGGCCAAAACAACACACCACGGCTATCAAACATTCTCTTCTCCTTTCCGACGTAAAACCAATTTTTCAAAAGTCATACTACTCATCAGAGTGCAAAAAACTAAGACATTCATTATCAAAGGTCTGACCCACTTCCAAATATTAAATACCGTCTAGGGCTTCTTACCGCGCAGTTCGGTTCACCACTGTTAGCCCAACCTTCTTTCTACTTATGGCCATAACGGGACTCATTTGTAGATCTTCCCAACCTCAACCATTCACCCTTACACCTATATGTACATTTCCAAAGCGTCTCATCGCCTCTAGAACCCTAACGGTCTGCCGGCTATCAATCTTTCCCCCATGAATTCCACCCTCTTTTGCTCTGAGATCTTCAACACCAAGCGCCTTCGTCAACGTATCCAACGACGGTCCTCTATGGCTGCACGGAAGATCCATTGCCTGTGCCCAGGGAATTGCAGCTTTCTGACTACAAAAAACGCCTTGTACTGGTGACATTGTTAAACCGTATCGAGCCACGTGATCCAGCAGGATTGGCCAGTCGAAACTCGCATTATGAATGACTATGAGCTGATCCTTTAGGTATTTGGCTATCTGATGCCACTGGGAATAGAAGGATTCGAATTCGGCAGCCTGTTCGTTGGTAATACCGTGTATCGACTGCGCTTCTTCGGAAATGGGTTTTTTCGGTCGCGTTTCAAATTCTACGGATTTAGCAATCTCTCTCTGCCTCACCACCGTGATCCCAAGCGTCACGATGTCCGGCAGCCCATTTTCGTCAGGGAGTCCGGTGGTTTCGGTATCGAGCACGATGTAATCGTCTGGTAGTTGGGTAAAGACCCACAGTAACTCTTTATACATTGCCATCACCTCCTGCCACTGCCGTCCAGGGATTCAACATTCACGACTGACCCCTGTTCATAGTGGTAGCGCAGATAGCGCCAGTGGATGGCATCCGTGAGCGCCTTTGGCCGCATCACCCCGTAGCACTCCCCTTTCGCTCTCACGCTTTGGTAGTGAATGCCGAAGCTATTAGCAGCTCGCAGCGTATAGCCAAGTGTCTGTGCTTCGCCATAATCGTCGGGATCGTAGATAGCGTTTCCGACCAGGTGCCGTACATCGTGAAGGGTTGTCGGCCCCAGCTGCGCGCGGATAACGCGCAGCTCCTGGGTAGTCTTGTCGATTCTGGATTCTCGTAGGAATCGTGCCCGATGGAAGGATGATTCGGCGATGGCGACCGTCTCATCCGCGGCGCAATAGTAGATGCCAAAATCTCGATTGAAGCGGCCACCACGTCCATCCACCGGTGGGTGAGTGAAGGCCGCCATGATCCAGGATGCGCCATCGCCGTACACCCGGTCTTCCAGTGGCACCAGGCGAATATCTCCCACTTCATCCCGCAACCTGGGGTTAGTCAGAGACTCCACAGCATAGAGCACGTCCCAATCCTGCGGACTGGAGACGCGTTCGAAAAGATGGATCTGAGGATAGCGCGACAGAATGACCCTATAGACCGGTTCATTTACCTCGCTACTGGGTAGTCTATCGATATCGATCACCAGCCACCACGCTCCGCATCGAGGAAATTTCTGACCATGGCCAAGTCTGTCACCTGCCCTGCCAGCAAACGATCCAGCGGCGCTGTGCCATTGAACAACGGGTTGTCGTTGGGGGTAGCCAGCCACTGATCGGCCAGACCCTCATCAGGCAACAGAATCTCCAGGGATTTGTAGATACCCAGGATATAGCTGGCCCGTTCCAGCAGATCCCGCGTCAGCTTGGCCTTCTCCGGCTGGCTCTTCCAGTTGTAGAGGGTCTTCTCGTTGCTGAGCCCCAACAGGGTCATCTGCTGGGCGCCAGTCAGACGCCACTGGCTGAAAATACGAAAAATCGCTGGCAGCAGTGAACTGGTGACACTGGAACCACGCTGCAGCAGTTGTTCGGCTTGAGCGATCATGACTACCTCCTGAACAGCATTTAGACTGTATATTTACAGTGCTCAAATACAGCCTAGCAAACTGTAATAGTACAGTCAACTGTATCAGAGATACTTTTTGAAGGTACTGGCCGTGATGGTTACAGCGAAGGCGAAGGCCAGAGCGAACGGCAGGATAATCCAGGACGGGTGCAAGCTGAACGGCAGCGCCAGGTACAGCACCCAAGCCATGACAATTAGTGGTATGGCGGCTTTCTTGGCGTAGTGGTAGACGAAAGAGCTTTCCCTGCCGCCGCCCCAGCGCCGCAGGTCCCGCCGCACCAGGCCATCCACCAGCGCCACCAGCGTGAAAAGTCCAAACACTGGTGTGGCCAGAGCAAGAATAGCCAGGCGCACCGCGAAGACCTGGGTGATTTGCATCCCAGCCAGAACAAAGTCAGCTACCGGTCGGTAAAGCCGATGGAGCACCGGGCGCACGCCGGATTCTTCAATAGATGGAGCCTGCGTAATCCACTGGAGGAGATCGACAAACCCGGTCCACTCAAAGGCGAAGTAGTAGAAGCGCTCCGACAACTCACTGGCGAACTGCATGGGATGTGCGGTCAGCCAACTGCGATGAAAGTCCGCGCCCAGGAACTGCAACTCATTCACCAGCATCTGCCGGCTATGCGCTAAGCCCTGCTCCTCCCACCAGAACACCATGCCAATCCACTCGATCAAAACGGAGAAGACCAGGGAGAGGAAGAGCCATTTGAAGCACTGTGCGATACCCGTCAAAATCCGGGAGAAGATGCCCGGGCTTGCGACGGGTCGGCGGGGTTCGGTCGGTTCCGCCACCTTAAGGTGAAGCGACCTGTTCGGATGAATCTGGCGCGACCTCAGACACAGCATGCCACCAGTGATCGGTCACCCGATACCAATGATCGTTAGTGATGTAGCTGCGCCGCATTGCATCGGCCATCGCCTCAAAATTGCTCGGTATGGCGGCATCCCCAAGGTTATCTGGCAAGGGAATGCGGAGTTTCCAGAGCTGACCGCCCTCCAATAGCGCGAAGGCCTGCCCTTTGGGTAGCGTGACCATATCAGCAGCTGTCAGCATTGGCACTTCCGAGACACTGATTCGATCTTCGTTACGGGACTTGAAGTCGACGCCAGACCCAGGGTCCGATGAATCGTCGACGCCGGAAACACTCATCAGACTGAACACTTCGACCCTGGGCAACTGTTCGGTCAGCATGTCTGCCGTGTCCAGCTCCTTGACCCGCAGCATCAACATTGTATTGAAGTTACCAGCTACCTGACCCGCCTTGGCTTTGCTGCCGATCCGCGCTTCCACATCCGACCAGGTCTGGGTATAGGCCGTCACCTGAAAGCCTGCACCGCCCGCTTTGTTCAGCAACGGTACGAATTCATCACCGATCAGTTCGTTGAACTCGTCGGCATGCAGCGAGATGGTCGGTAGTGTGGACATGGAGGACTGTCCGGGGATCTGTACGGCCGCGCCCAGGTCGCCGACCCGCGCGTGTCCACCCTGTCCGGACGCCACGCCGTGTTTGTAAATATGGCCCGCCACTGACACAAGATCTGCAAACATGGAGTTGCCCACCGCACTGGCCACCGTGGTATCGGTGAGTGCATCGAGCCCCACGTAGACAATCCCCTTGCGGCGCACCACATCCATCCATTCGAAGATTGGTCGTGCATCCTGCTCGTCTTGATAGTCGGGAGAAATCAATGCGGCGATAGTGCCGGTCGTGAGTTTTTCCATCAGCGGGCCGACAGAACTGACGATCTTGTCGAAATAGGTCTTGTCGTATTTGAACGCTGAAATAAGGCCATCCAGGACAGGATCGTAGATGGCCCTCTCCTGCAACAACCGCATGCAGGCGATAGCTTCCATCGACCGGCCACGCAGTGCATTGGGCAGATTGCGCTCCTTGATATCCGCTGCGCGTTCTTCGACCAGAGACGCCCAGGCATCGATGCCTGCAACCGCCGCGCAGTAGCCCGCATACTCCACAAACAGCGGTTCGATATCGTTGATGTACCGACGGATCTGTTGATAATCCGGTCGTCGTCTCAGAGCCACCAACGCCCGGGCAATAATGTTGACGAATCGCCAAGCGAACTCTTTGAAAGCGGCAGAATTGCCCTCGTTGGGCAACTGGTTGGCAATACGGGTTGCGACCTCGGTGATGCGGGAAAAATTCCCTATAGCGTTGTAGCGCGCCGACAGCTCCGGAAAACCCAAATGGAACAAATAGAAATCGTCCAGGCGATCGGCACGCTTGGCTTCGGCATAGATGCGGCGCAACAGATCTGCATCGCCTTTGGGGTCGAAGACAATAACCACATCCCCGCGGTGGATGTCCTGGGTAACCAGTAGTTCTGCCAATCGTGTCTTTCCGACCCGGGTGGTGCCTAACACCAACGTGTGCCCGACCCGTTCACCCAGATCCATCCACACGGGTTGCTCGTGAGGTTCAACCGCGTGTAGGGCAGGCTTGCCGCCCACCGGTGGTAACGGTGCCAACAGGTTCCAGCGGGATCGGCTGCGCAAGACCCTCGCCAATAAGGTCAGCCCAGGTATCGACTCCCAGGCGACTTCCTTTTGCCTTGCCCATTGATACAGGGCGCCCTGCTGAACGTAGCGCTGAACCTCGGGTTTCAGCGTGTCGCGTAGCCGCTGCGTGTGTTGCTGGGTCCAGCGAAAGCCTTTGCCCAAAAATAGTTTGTGTTGACTGACGGGGATCCGATCGGCCGATATTCGATACTCGGGTAAGCGTTTCATGTGACGCTGATAGCGCAACACGCGCCAGGCTTGATGCCCGCGCCAGAGGCCAAACCCAAAGAAAGCCAGGCTGCTGGCGGTAGCAATCCCCGGTGGCATCATCAGGGCCCACGGTGCAAGCAAGGCCAGTAAGCCTGCGGCGATCGCCGTGAAGCAGGACCATAACTCGACCGGCGGTCGAAGCAACGCCTCCATAGGATGGGCGCTCATTGCGTGATGCCGTCGCGGGTAATGAGTACCGGATAGCGATCGATACCCAAGGCACTGGCCAAATCGCTGCCAGATCCGAGTGTGATGGAAAGGCCCTGTGAGATTTCGGTGACATGCCGGACATCTTGCTCGGTGTCGGCTTGCACCAACATCCCAACCGCACCAAGCGAATTAAGAGCGTCTCGGTGAGTTGCCAACCACTCCAGCGATACCCGATCGGACCCGATCAAGAAAAAGGGACGGGGATTGCCCTGTGCCAGACGCGCTTGAACACCAGGTTTGAGTTGCCTTCCCGCAAGATCACCGACCAGCAGGCCGGGAGAACCCACCGGTAGTAAATTGCTGAGCGTAGCGCCATCCAACATTTTCTGGTCAGTTGAATCCGCAGCCGTGCCCGGGTGGTCCGACAGCCCCTGATCCGACACAAATGGCTTCAGTAAAGGCGCTATCGGTATCGTGTGACCAGTATCATGGATGACAGTCAACTCGGCGATTGCCGCTACACTTACGAACACACTGACGAAAACTACCAGTAGCAACCTGGGCAAACAGTGACGACTAGGGAGTTTCAAACCGACCTCTCTGCTCAATGTCGGCAATCTGCGTCCAATGCTGTTGGACGCGACTGGCGTAGGCTTGCGCTCTGGTGAGATTGTTGGGTGCGTGATAGCAGCCAGCAGTCTGCATCCAGTTAGCATGCTCATTGAGGCAATCTCGCAGAATCGCCGCCGCGACACGCAAATTATGGTACGGATCCAGTGCTTGCCATGCTGAACCCAATGCGGCGCGATGGTAGCGCCAGTTGATTTGCATTAACCCGATATCGACAGAACTGTTCGTGTGTATCAGGGCCGCTTGCAGCGCCTGCAATGCTTCTTGTCTTGAGGTGAAATAGTGTCCTTCACCATTGATATTGAGCGCCCAGGGCCAGGGACGGAACCGACCGTCGCTCAGTGCGCTCTGCCCACTCTCAGTCAATGCCACCGCGTAAAGCAACACCGGAGGCAAATCATATTCAATCGCCACTCGCTGATATCCCGTCGGAACGGAGTGGGCCTCTACGATGAAGGACCCACACAGAAGACCGATAATCCATACGACAATGGGTCGATGATGCATCGTGACGCACTTCAAAATCGCCATGCTGGCAAAGGCGTGAACTGGTCTCCCCTGTGCAACACGAGCACGGGTAATGATTGACCGTCCTGGCCGGTGTGCGCCGTGACCCTGTCGCGCGCACCCGCGTCGACGTTCAGGGTCACCTTGTGTTCTTTGACCCATTGCGGACTGATCTGTTTCGACACCGCCCATTCGCGTATCAGGGACTCCTCACCGGGGGACACATCGATCAGGTACAAATCAATACCGGAGAATTGCGTTAACTGACTGACAAGACGCTCGAGTAGCGCATCGCATGTCGGGCATTGTGTGTCGGTAAAGAACAGCACGCGGTCGGCGGGCTGCCACGCCAATTTTCCTAGCGCCGCATGGTCTGCCTTATTGGTATTCAGAACACTCGCGTCAATGAGTAAGCCATTTGGATATAAACGTCGCTGGGCG
Source organism: Gammaproteobacteria bacterium (assembly GCA_030427485.1). Taxonomy (GTDB): domain Bacteria; phylum Pseudomonadota; class Gammaproteobacteria; order Pseudomonadales; family Halieaceae; genus Marimicrobium. Next base: position 55,786 of record JAUICG010000004.1, on the reverse strand, counting down.
TCGTCGTAAGCGCGTTGAAATGCCAGGATACGCTCGGCATCCTCACGCATCATTACGGCCCATTGCTCGGCGTACCGCCGCCGCTCTTCGGTACTCCGCGAGTGAATACCGAGGACTTCTATGGGGGACAACGTAGCGGCACTCACACTCCCGCGAATACCCTGTTTCAGCGATTCATAACGCTGCCATTCGCTGTCATCCAGGCCCCACCGTGCAGCGCGGGAGGTCTGATGGTCTAACTGCTGTGTTGCGGATGCTTCGGTCGTGTGTCGTGTAGACACTTGTGAATTCGATAGTTCTCCCGCTCCGGCGAGAGCGGATAACGCAGTAAGGACAGCACAACCGACAATCCAAAAAACACGGCCGCGTCCTCTGACGCTACTGTTCATCGTCGATGATCCTCTGGTCGAGTGGTACCGTGAGATCACGCTGGGTAATGTGGCCTACCCATGGATCACAGAACTGATCCGAGTGTTTGCGAGTTACTGAGCGAACTTCCGATTCGGATGGGACATTGGAAGAATCTGCGTGAACCTCAAGCTGTCTATCTCCTGTTCCAAAAGCCATTGCAGCAAACAGCACGATAGCGACGAAAAAGACGTCCATTACAACTTTCCTTGTGTCGGCGAATAATTCTGTACTGTGTTACAACGCTCAAATGACAGCAGACGATGTACCGGGTCCTGCACGATGTGAAACGCAGGGCCGACCATAAGTGCAAGCACCGCTTTGAGTGGCATCGGCTCTAGCCGGCGATGGGCTGCGGGTAACGGCAGTTTGAGCATTGCATGTACCTCAGGAGGAAGAACGGGATCGGGAGCGAGGCGGTAGCCAGAATCACGCAGAATCCAACGCAACGCGCCACCGAGGCTTGCGATGTCATTGGGAATGGAAATGGCTACAGTCACGGTAAGCAGGTCGCGCTGCTCTAATGTCGGCCCAGTGGCCAGCTCTGAATAGCGATCAATCTGGGTGACACTTTTGTTCGACGTTGGGGGTATAGTTGCTGCCAGCACTGCATTGTTTGCTATCGCAACAGCCAGGCCACACAGCAGTATCGACAGCGATGGAGCAAATGGACGATGAGTATGCATGGTTTAGCCCCGCTTATGGTGAGGAGCCTCATGATCGCCAAATCGTTCGCGCGCGTGAATGCGTAATCCATGCTCGGGGTGCTGTGTTTTTTTTGGGGTACTTATCGCCCTAAATACACAGCACTGATCTGCTCGCGAACATGGCCTAATTCGCGGCTGATGATCAACCGCGCTTGATGATCCTGCTTTCTTTGCTCTGCATTTAAGGTCTTTGCGACCGGGCCACCCGCTGCCGGACAGGCCCAACCCGTCAAGTGCTGATAGCGCGACTGTGCATAGACATGGCGCAAGCCATGCAGCTTCGACAGTCCGGCCAGAGTGGTATGGCGTTCGTAGGTGCGCAGTTGCTGGATGTAGTTCTTTTGCGGCGGAATCAAAGAACCGGTTCCCGCCAGACGGTGGGCACGATTCAGCGCGGCGCGCTGCTCCTCGGTGAGCAACGGCACGATCCGCGTTTTGCCCCCTTTCGTCCAGGATGCCTTCAGGCGAATATGATCACCCTGATCGGCATATGCCGGTATGAATTTGATTGCCTCCTCCCGGCGCAGACCAAAGGCGCGCTGCAACTCCAGGCTGACACGCACATGGTCATCTTTGATGCTCGCCAATGTGTCGTTACTGACAACAACTGCTTTGGATTCGTTGCTAACGAATTGCCGGTCGGGGATGCCATAGAAGCTATTGGATCGCGCTACCACATTGGATCGACCCACTTTGGCTGCCCACCAGCGCAGGCAATTCATACGATTTTTGATAGTGCCGGCCGCCATGCCCTCACCTAACCAACGTTTCACCAGTGCATCCACATGTTTCGGTTTCAATGACTGCGCGGTCATCCGCCGGAAACCCAGTTCCTGCAATTGATTCGCGATCTGATTGAGGATCCGCGCCCGATTGGCCTGGGTACTGTAGCTGCCATCCCGATTGCGCTGGCCCATTTGTTTCAATTGGTAGTTCAGGTCTTTCATCGTGTACGTTCCAGTCTGGTAAGTGTTTATGACCAACCAGCAGGCGCGTAGCCTGACAGGGTCCGCTTACGCGGAAGGGTCGAGGGACACTACTCCCCGTTTGACCTGATAAGCCTGGTCACAGGCAACCTGACTGCTCTTCTGATGAAGATGGTGCCGGGTAAACCAATGGGCTCTAAAGCCCACATTGAATGGTGAGTTTTTCACCTCCTTTTAAATAAGCGGAACCATTAGTCCGCGTGTTCAAAGAAACCGTCAGTAGGACGGCACGTTGGGTTTCGGCTACTTGCGAGCCGGGTTTGAAATGGCTAATGCCACGGTGAAGAGAGAACGAACGTCCCGTTGTTGAATACCCATTGAAGATGAGCTGCAGTTTTCACTGTGCGCCTTGCAAGCTCTGAGGACGCTAGTGCTGTTTTTTACCATTTAAGATGGCGAGGGCAACTTCCCCCATCCACGTTACCGCCGTGGCCGCGTCTAGTTCTGGTTTCGGTTCATGGCCATCAGTATAGTCAGACCGAATTCGCCCGGAACGCACCAATTCGAGCGCTATCCGTTGTCGTTCCGTGCTCCGCCGCCCTCGTCACTACCCCGCTTCGCTTATTAGTGACGAGGGCGGCGCACCAGGCACACGAGTGGTTACAGTGGAACCACCAGAAAAAAATTGCGAACGAAGACGCTAGTACTTCGTTTCAACATACATCCCTGTGCGCCCCGAGCAGGGAAAACCATCCTTGGTCTTGTGCGAATTCAATTTTCCATTCATCTTTTTACGGGAAAATCTCTTCTGGCACATCGGGCATTGATATACGTAGGTGGGCCCTGAACTTGGCCAGGCTGATTTTGCAGATTTTCTCCGAACTGGTCTTGTTGTACCTAACGCCTTCTGCCGCGCGGGTATTCGAAGACCAGATTGTGGCATTTCCGACACTACGTTATGAGGCCCCTGCGGTATCAAATCGACTCTATAGCTAGGCGTAAAAGGAATATCCGTGACTCTTGCTCCGATTATTCGATCCGTACGAAAAGCCCGAATCTCATGCGTCTCATGTTTTAGAGCATGAAGCAGAAGGTTCCCGGTAGACGTCTCATTCAAGGAATACGGTTCGATTAAGTAAGTATTCTGCTCACCATTCTCTTTTCGGTATTCTAACTCTACACACAAATGGTTAGCTGCCGCGAAGCGAATACGCTCCATCAAACTCAATGCAAGACTTGGTATAGCATAACTTCGGAAATCTATCGGTCCAGTAGAAGCTTGAGCTCCCCGTTGCGGCGGCATTGCCTCTAATGACGGTCGAGTTGAAATCACCGATGCATACAACCATTCAAAGAAATTCGGAAGTTCATTCCAGAACGAATCAAATGGCGGTAACGATTGGATCTGGTGACTCAGTTGTTGCCCCCAGCCCGCATCACATTGGTCTCGGTGCTCAAGGAGATCGGCATAATTAGGCATCGAAATGGACTTGAATTGGCATTTGGCTTCCAGAATGTGTCTAACGCTTTTTGCCAACAGACCGGATTCTGGTCGCCGAAAAAAATTGATCACGTCATATAAATCCCGTGGCCTTGTTCTTTCTGCAAGCGCGCGCGTCTTCTCTGCAAAAACCTCTTCGTAGCTGTAAGACTGAATGTATATGCCATCATCTGGAAAATCCGAATAGTCATGTTTGACTGCGCTCGTCACCGACGATTCAACCAGTAATTCATCGACAGTCAGATCCAGCTTTATCCTTGGTAACCTCTTGTGAGAGTCTGGGGAAATGGGGCCACGATAAAAAACCCTTCCCTGGCAGGACGTAACACCGCGTGGATTTTCATAGACATCAAAGGTAAGTTTTTCGACAGGCACTTCTATGCCAGCATTCTCATATATCCACTCGCTGATTTCACAAAACACCGAATATAAAAAATCACTATCAATCTGCGCCGGATCGCTCAGTGTGAAATCCAGATCCTCCGAAAATCGATAGGTTTCGAAATAGCATTTTTTGAGACAGGTTCCCCCCTTGAAAACCCACGTTTTACCAATTTCGTGCTGATGAATCCCCGCGAGCATCCAACCCAATACATAGTCTTTCTCGATAACGTGCGGCCTGATGCCACTACTCGTTGCAAGCTCTAAAATCTCTCGCTTAGGAATCACGCCAGGTCCTTGAAGCTTTCTGGGATAAATAAACGCCACCGTGTTACCAGCGGTCCATGTTTTAGCGACGGATCTAGGTAGGCATTCCCCTGGCTTAGATTGTTTTTGCACAAGGCGACCAGTTCATGTTCTTCACCCAGGTATCGTTCTGCCAGAAACCCCAGGCGTTTGAATACCGACCCATTTTCCATACGCCCGGCATAATCCCCGAGTTTAGAAAAATTCTGGTGTTCACTATTCTTATACTCTTTAAAGCAGTCAACCACATGCGCAATTCCACCCCCTAAAGAAGGCTTATAAAGCATATCGACTATTGTTTTGTGGGGATCCGATATCTGAATTTTCTTGTTCTGCTTCCAAATGGTTTTTGTAGCAAATACCAAACTTGGCTTCATTTTAGTTACTACAAATTTCACCCCTTGAACCTCCTCCATTTTCTGAGCGGGGGGTCGTTCGGCCACAATACATATATTATGAAAAATCTGTTCTGTAAGATCCCAGTACTCAGCTGCGCTCCACCCACCGACATAGCAGGAACCGTATAACTCGGGGATTAAAACCCAGGCATCTTCCAGCACCCTTTCTGTTGTAGATGCGTCAATAGGTACAACTGCATAGAGCCCTCGTTTTACACGCGTGAGCCACCCTTGCTTGGCCCAACGGGACAAGGATTTAGCCATTTTATCATTGGGCTCCTCCATACAGCTCGCAGCAGCGGCCACGGTAAAAACATCACCGACTTCACGGATAATCTTGCCCAATTGTTGTTTTGCGGAAGCCACAAGTACACCGTAACTATATTAGTTCAGCTTTTTACCGAACTACTGAGGGCATAATATACCAATATTATCTAAAATAGTATAGTGTAAGATGAGAATTTCATCATTATGATGAGGTGTTCGTCTTACACTATACTAGATGGAGGTGCAGTAATTACCGATGGTCTGAGCTAGAAAGAAGGAGAAAGTGCCACTTTATCCCAAGTGGCCAGGGCAAGGAGCCGATTCTCATCGGCGACATTAATCTTCGTTAGGCAGCATGATGGTCACAACGGGTTCTCCGGCATCACCGGGACCCACCATCAGTTTCAAGATCACCTCCTGAGCGTCCATCGTGCAACCATCACTGGGTACCCGATACAGCGAGAAGCGCAGTTGATCACCTGAATCCGTGGCCGTGCGTATGGCAACAAATGCCATGAATAACACGTCCCACAAGCGACCGGACTCATCTTGATGCGTCTGAATCCGGCTATCTTGTTCAGTCCAGGCGACACAATCACACCATGCCGCATGTGTTAGAGCCACCGGCCACTTGAAACCGGCTTCACGCGCCATACTGGTGACATCGACCAACACACCGTCTTCAATCGCCTGTGCTCGGCTGTAGCATGAGATGACAGGACCAAAGACCTCTTCCAGTGAAGTGTTCTCTGTATTTTTCATAAAGTTTCTCCCTGAGGAGTTGATTTGAGAATTCAGGGAGTCCCTCCTTCCCAGTGGGAAGCAGCGACTCCCCATTGGGTTGAGTAAATAGTGAGTTAGAGTAGTCCGCGCTCTGCGAACGACAATGACTCACCGGCTGTGACGATGAAATGATCCAACACGCGTATATCCACGAGTGCCAGAGCATCCTTTAACCGCCGGGTAATCGCCTCATCCGCGTGACTGGGTTCGGCAACTCCACTGGGGTGATTATGAAAAAACATCACCGCGGCGGCATTGAGGGTTAGCGCCTGCTGCACCACCACGCGGGGGTACACTGCCGCACCGTCAATCGTTCCCTGGAACAGCTCAGCAGTCTCGATCACTCGATGCCGGTTATCCAGGTACATGCAACCAAACACTTCTGCTTTCCGGTCGGCCAGCAGCACACGCAAATAGTCGCGGGTACTGTTAGGACTGGGCAGCTCGAGCCCCGGTCGATGCAGGTCCTGCAGAACCGCAAGAGCCAGTTCCATCAGAGACTGCTTTTCACTGTCGTTAAGCGTTGCAATCTTCAGCGCCGCCAAACGGTTTTTCGTGTTCACCTTTGCAGGCGATGATTTCGAAACCATGACTGGTCTCCTTCAATGGTGCGGGGAGACCAGTCCCGCGAGGAAGTGGTTTCCTCGCGGGATTGGAAGATTGGCAGCATCGGTAGATGCTGCCAGGGTTTGTGGTTAGGCGGTGGCGTCTCTGGCGACAGGCGCCGGAAACGGTTGTCCGTCGACTTTGATCCACTGGAACCGAAGCAACCGGGACTTCAGACCAATGCCTGTCGTGCCGGCACGATCACCTTGTTTAAAGGTGAACACTTCCGCCTGCAAGTCACTGAGGTGAAACCCCACCAACACTTTCATGTCGGCTTCGACTGCAGGCATCAGCTGGCGCACCAGATCCTTCGCTTCTTCGCCCGATACCACACAATCAAAGTGCGTATGCTGGACGTTGTCGGCTGGCCCTCGCAGTGCGGCGATGGTGACACTGAGAAACGGAGATCCGTTCTCGGGTGTCACTTCACGCGCACGATTGAGGTAACCAATACCGTGGATATCAAGATCGAAATACTTCGGTTTTTCAGTGGTAGCTTGTTTACTGGTCATAACACATTCTCCTTGAACATAATGAACTGCCAGGGAACGCGATTCCCTGACGGGAAAACGTTTCCCGGCAGGGTGAGTAAAATCAGGGCAAGCCCTGACAGTGGATTGACGGTAACCCGCAGTATCGCTTGCACAATCCGACGATACTTGTTGCCACTGAGACCGCAGTGACCACGTATAAAGCCTTTAGAACCCGCCCTCTGTGTCATCGCAGACAAATTTTAGGTACTTGAGCATTCCTCGTGCATTCGCAAAAGCTGCGTGATCGGGTATCGTCTGATTCGGAAACCAGTTGGCTATATCGGTTGCGAGCGCGGCACTGCCACCACCCACAAATAGCACTCGATCGAGCTCGACACCCAATCCCAGTTTGCGCCGGGTCTCGGCGTAGAGGAGCTCCACCAGTTCTCGCTTCGCAGCAGCCACCATGGCCGAGATATCATGATCCTTGCCATGCAGGCGTAACCGGGAGCTGTCCACCGCCCTGGCGAGACTCTGCTCGCCCAGTTCGTTGACATCCAAAGTTTGCTGAATGAGATCAGCGACCCGGGACTTCACATTCAGCATGCCCCGGTTGAGGGACCCGGACGAGCCGTGAACGATGCCTTGATCTTGCACCACCACAAAGTCCGTCGTGCGCCCGCCAATATCGACGATAGCGATGGGTGCACTCAATCGATCACCATCCAGTGTTACACCATCGGCCTGCGTTACGATGACATGGTCATACCAGGCAGCAAGCGCTTCGGGAATTACCTCATGGAAGGCAACACTGGCCCTCAAAATGGATTTGCCCGGTTTTGCGCTGTTCGGCTTAGGTTCAACTGATAGTTTCAGGCTCTCGCACTTTCGATTAATCCCCTGTTGACGGCGTTGGCCGTCGTGGCGGTAGTACGCAGAGACAGGCAAACCCGTCACAAGATGAATGGAACGGCCCGACAAGCCCGCCTGCTGGAAGGCGTGCTGTACAATCACGCGATTGAGGGCAGAACCGGGGTACTCGTCGAATTGTGTCGCCTCACCATCGACGGCACCCACCGAGTACACGGTTCCACCAGTCTCGTACTCAAAAATTCGTTGCTCCTGCTCTCTAATCCAGGTGACACCAGCAGAGCCAATTCGCGCTCTGGAGGGCACACTAAACAGCCGCCCATCGGCTAACGCCACCTTGGTATAGGCATACCCGTCATCAAGACCTACCTGAACCACAGACATAGGATCCGAGGTCAGTTGCGAAGTCTTGTCAGCCTGTGCTGGCTTTTCATCGGTGCGTTCTGTCACTGTCTATTTCCTCGAAATCAACCCCTGTACGCTAATGGCCTATAACGCTTCGCAGCTGGGCAAAGGGCTTTTCACAATGGGTAATGGGGCTACTCTGGGCTCGTTCCGCGCGTTGCTGATCGCCAGACCCCAGTGATGTATCGCTTTTGGAGCTACGCGCACCATTTCGCGTCGCTGGCATACGCCAATGTAAAAATCGGCGATCGGCATCCTCTTGCTGAGGGATCGGCGGTGCTTGCGCTTTGATAACCTGACACTCTGTATTAAAGCCAGTCAGCAGCAAGCCTCTTAGCCAGTCTGTTCGCCGCCGCTGTGGCAATCGCTGTAATCGATTGAGAATCATCGCCTCCAGCGGAATACGCGTATCGAGAATGATATTCAGGCGCTGTTGAGTCGCGGCTAGCATGGCGGCTATCCATCCTGGCAAGCAGGACTACAAGTCGCACTCGCACGCTGGAACGTGACGGGGCGTAGCGAAGGCAGTTTCTCACCGTCGAGTATCTCCTGCGGCAGATCTCCCATGCGTTCTCGCGCTTTCACTGCTCGCGCTGTGTCCTGGTGTATATCGCTACGACTGATCTCCAGGTACTGGTAACTTTGGGGGAAAGCGAATACGCGCCGCAGCCACCGCCCACTCCCATTCGCCTGTTCAGCAACCTCCGTCGGCAACGCCAGACCCAAATGTCGGGCAGTCATCCACGTGCACACCATTCGGTCATAGTCAGCGAGCATCTGCGCCGCCCTAAAGGCATAAGGGTTGGCAAACTGTAGGGACACACGCTGGGGTCGACTCGACTGGGCAAAGGTCACCTCGAAGCACTCGACGTTCACCAGAACGGCTTGGAGTTGATCCTGCAGGCGATGCAACTGCGAACGTACATCGCCAATACTCTCTTCCACCTTGACCAGCCACCAGTCGGCGTACGGGTCATCCGACCGGACGGCTTGCCACAGCACCTTCAGGCGCTCCGCAAAACCAACCAGGCCGATAATCGCCGGCTTACCTTCGCCGCCACGCCGACCCTTGATCAGGCTTTGTGCCTGGTAGGTCTGGACGTTCAACCACACCTCGCCGCGCAACGCGCCCGGACCGGTTTTATCAGGTTGATCAATAGGCTGTTCGCCAGGGAGGTCGACATGAGTATTCATCAGCGTGGTTCCTATCAATTTCTCACCACGCTATGAACCCACGAAACCCGACCTCCGACCACTGAGTATCTCGCCGAGTGACGTGGCGGTTTACGCCCTGCTATTGGATATTGGTCTTCCAAACTGGTGACAGTGGAACCACCTCGAAAAGATGTTAAATACAGCGCTCCAATAACCGGATGACACGGCAAAGGGGCTGAATCAGGGATCATCCTTCGCGTTGAACGAGAGGCGCAATTTGGCAATCTGTTCGATGCCATAGGCCCGCGAGCGTTCGCGCTCTTCGGCTTTGAGTGTTTCTTGCTCTGGGTCCACAGGTGGCGGGGCTGGCTGGGCTCGAGACAATCGGCCTTCAGCCACCTTGATACCGAGATTGGGTATAAATTCACCCTTGTCCGCGGCCTTACACAGCGAGTGCAGGAAACGCAATTCGTCGTAGACCGGTTTCATCCCTCTTTGCTCAGAGTCCAGCCGACCCTGCAGCTCATCCAAGACAGACTGGCGACCTTCGGGAGCAATCATGCCAAGGTACCGATCTGCCAGCAGTTTCTGGTTTTCCGACAGTCGGGACGGATAGATCAGCGGTTTATCAGAAAGTGGGTTTACTGTTGGTAAAGCACTTTCTTCGCTGTTGGAATTCCGTGTAGGGGTTGTTGTTGTAGTTGTTTTATAATCACTACTACAACCACTACTGTAGTGTGCTTTTCCCTCCGCCTTCGAATTTTGGCCACGGTCACTGACCCTGTCAGATCTCTGCGACAACGGCTGCTTCAGTCGGTTAACAGATGCACCTGTGAAGGCGAAGTAGCGACTCGTGCCGTCTGTTTTTTCCCCTCTCTCTGTCAGAAACTGCGCCGCACGCAGACGACGCTCAGGCCCCGATTCGCTTTCCGCAAGGTTATGTCCGTCCCGAATGGTTTCATCCAGACTGTCTGATATTCCCTGGGCAACGAGACGCACGCGTCCGTGGTGATGTTGCTGAGACTGACTGACAAATGCCATATAGGCATCGTCAAGATGCAGGGCATCAACCAGCGGCAAGGGCTCGTCGTGCAGAACATAGATGTTACCGGTAAAGCGGCCGGATTTTTGACGTAGCCTGGCGTATAGGGTTAGCCAGCGTGTAAGCCGCAATATCGCAATCGCCCGCGATACGGTTGACGTCGAGGAAACGTTAGTTTGGTTAGCAATGGTGTCGTAATCCGGGAAAGCCGTTCGTCCTCCGGTTTCTCTGGCGTGAGACATAATGACCATCCACACTACTTTATCCACCGGCTCCAGGACGGGATCCTGAATCACCATGGCAGGAATCGCCTGGTGCCAATTGCCCACAAATAGCATGGCGTCGGGCGACGATACTGCACCCTCTCCTTTGAATTCCGCAATGGTTGCTTTGATTAGGGCATCGAGGGCAACTGTTTCCGGTCGCGGTACGGCATCATCATGGGCCATGCTCGACGACCTGATTCGCATCGACACCCGCCATAGGCTCGCCGTATGCCTCCCACCGTTGCACCAGTGCCCAAATACACCGTAGCGCGATGTCCGTCTCTTGGTAGAGACTGAGATAGTCTGCTGCCGCCAGCGGGCCTTCCGCACGCGCCTGAACCCGTTCCTGCCAGGCATACCAAAGTGTATGCGTATCGGGCTCATCGAGCTCAGGCGGCCTTCCCACAGAAGGCGCCAACGTCAGCACTCGACGCCATCGGGTGTACTCACGTGAGCTCATCCCAAACAGCTGCTGCATCATATCCAAGGGGGCATCGGCCACTATTAGCGTGCGCTGTAGCTCTTCGGACTCCCGCTGATGGCGCAGGTGTGCCAGCATGGGCCAGAACACCTCCCTGTCCAGGTCTATCTTCAGACAATGCACGCGGAGCGCATCGGCTCGATACAGGTCAGCCAGGTTTATCCCCTTTAAAGCATCCAGCTCCTTGGGACCAAAATTCATGCTTCGCAAAGCCTGCTGGTCACCTTCGGCGAGACAACGGACCGCGTATAGGAGAACGGCAGAAGTGAGATCCGCTTCCTTATTAGATGACATCAGCTGTCACCGTCCGCGGTGTCCCACAACGGGAAGCCCGCGTCAAAGGCACGCCGTTTAAGCGCACGATAGGTTTCCATCATCTGCAGCAGAAGCTGCCAATCTTGAGGATTGAGTTGCTGCCACAATTGGCAACCCAAGTGACCAGGGTCGAGCGTCCAGACATTCCCAAACAACAGCTCCGCATCCTGCGATGCCAGTGCCCGGTGCAATATCGACGACTCTTCAAGGTAATTCAGGAGGACATCTACGGGGGCCGCAGTCACCTCAGAGCAGGCTGCCAATTGCCACCACAGCAAGGACACCAATCCAAGTATCTCCTGATCCAATGTTTCCGTCAGCTCCGTTGGAGGAACATCCGTCACCAGAAAACCCAAGCCGTGATCCGCAAGAGGAATAACGCGATCGCCCAGGCCGTGATGTTCCGCCAGGCGTGCGGCGGTGGCATACAGGTGGCGGCGCAATGACGGAATTTCCAGTGAACTCAGATCTCGAGCACTCGTCGCACGGTCGGCAGAAACCGCGATGCTGTGAGTCGAGTTGTCCGGGAATTCCTCCTCGTCGATCAGTCTGCGCTCTGGCGCTTCTTGATGCGCCTGGGGCGCGAGGGCCGAGGTGACAATAGGCGACTCCTCACCGGCGACCGCGGGTTTGCTCGGCTCATCCTCTGGATGCACTTCATCGCTGTCATCGTCGGGAGGGGCAGGACAATCAAACGGCCGACCCGCCAGGCAGGCTTCGAATTCGAGATGGATGATGTGTTCGCTCTGCTCTGACTCCACTGCAATCTCATGTTGCAGCGCATGGCGCAGTGGTTGTATATCCCACTCGCTGCCATCGTAGCGCCGACACAATTCGGCGAATACGTGATCAAACAGGCTTTCCTCACCCAACTGGCGGTGTAGCCAGATGTGTCGTGCCGCACGCTCTAAAGCCCGAATCTTTTCAATCTGTGGTCGACCCAGGCCGGCACTCAATGCTGTTGGCATTACCGGCCACAGTGTCTGAACGGCGTACCCCATCTTGGAGATCATACTGTGACCGAGGCTGAAGCCTCGCTCCATGAAGAGGGTTTCCAGTTGCCGCTGCGACAAGTTTTCTATGGACAGTTCCGCCTCGAGCAACGATTTGGCGTCAAAGACGGCATGCGCTTTATCGATAAACGGTAGACTGCCGCGCAGTTCATTCTCCCGCAGGTGCGCAAACAACACCGCCGACTCCTGAGACCAGCGCCTGATCACACAGTCTATCCAGTAAAACTGCTCATCCCCTGTCTCCTCATACAATTCTTTAAGGATACGCAGCCGAGTATTGCCCCCTGCGTGGAGTACGTAGTCGGCCGCGCCGGGTTCCTGCGAGATCACTAGCGGTTGATCCAGACCTTCGGCGCGGATAGACGCCTTGATGCGGTCATACTCCGGATTTTGCTGACGGCGGGGATTGCGCCTGTAGTGGTGAATACGGGTGACCTCGATTCGTGTGGCGACGACATCGTCGGATGTGGACGCAGCGGTCGTGGACGATCGATTATTCTGCGCCATCGACTTCACACACCATTGCAGGCCGTCGTTGCGCTTCTTGTTCCTCTACCCCATAGAAGATTTCGGGGTGGCGGACCATTGAGGCGCGAGGCACAGGGTGGAGTCGCCCCTCCGATGCTTCTGCAACTAGTCTCGTCGATTGTTCGATTTGAGTCGCCAGCAAGGGGCTGGCGTAGCGATGGTTGCCCGCGATCTGGTAAAGGTAAGACACCGAATCATTGCAGGCGACAGCGACCTCTGCTCGCTCCCGCTTCGTTGCCATCTTGAGAAAATACTTTAGCTCCATGCGAATATACATTAGCACCGAGCAAATTGGCCCGCAAGCTGACGTGATAACTTTATCTTTATCATTCTGCTAAATTTTGCTAAACTCCTGTCATGACTCGTAAACAAAGCCCCACACGCCTCAAAAATCTTGAGGCCCTCATTCGCGAAGCGGGTTCGGCCGTACGCCTGGCGCGCGCCGCAGGAACCAACAGCTCCTACCTCAGTCAGGTACGCAATCAGCTACCTACCAAGAAGGGAACTCCGCGCGCCATTGGAGATGATCTGGCGGCCAAGTTAGAGGCGGCGATGAATAAGCCTCCAGGGTGGATGGATGAGGATCACCCTACTGGCTCAGATCTGACAGCCGAGCGCGACGGATCCAATACAGGCAGTCAGCATCGGTTGATACAGTGGGACCAGGTCGGCAAAGGGCACGATATTTCAGAAGATCTGCCACCCCCATACGGCACGACGCTTCTACGGTGCCCCGTAGAATGTAGCCCGGAGACCTTTGTGCTGCGCGTGCGCGGCGCAAGCATGGAGCCAAAATTTCGGGAGGGCGAATTGATTTTCGTTGACCCACAGGCTCCAGTCGAGCACGGTAAGTTTGTCGTCGTTCGGCTGGAAGAGTCCAATGAGGTGACGTTCAAACAACTGATCCTGGAGGAAGGCAAGAAGTATCTCAAAACGCTGAACCCGGATTGGCCCAATCGTATTATTGAGGTGAATGCAGACACCCCTATTTGCGGTGTCATTATCTTCAAGGGAGAGGTGGTCTGAACGGCCTCACCTCCCTAAGCGATACGCGTAAAGAACCCAGCCAGTGGGATTAAACCAAGATAGCCCCACTCCTCAGGACCGCTAAAACCATCAGATGATCTGGCAAGATGTTTATCACCTTGCTAAACATTTTCTTTTGCCAAAATGATTTGCACAGTGCTAATGTTGATTTATCACAACCACACAATTCTGAGAGGTGCCGTCAGGGGCAACAGAAACGATCAATGGATGCTGGAACCCAAAACCGCCCAAGCAAGACATTAATAAACCGAAAAACACTTCTGGCGATGATCCCACTGTCAGATCGCGCCATTTACAATATGGAAAAACGCGGCGACTTTCCCCGCCGAATCGTACTAACAAGTCGCAATGTTGCGTGGGACCTGGCCGAGGTCGAGGATTGGATTGAGTCGCGCATGGAGTCTGAGGATCCAGCGCACCGTCCTGGATTTACTGCCGTTTCATAGTAGTCCAATCGTCAATCATATCCGCCCAATCTTGTAACATCGCCGCCCGCTGCTCCCGGTACTCGGCTTTGTTATAGATCGCACGCACGCCTTTCTGCTCGTGCGCAAGACACTTTTCAATCCAGTCGGTGTTATACCCGGCCTCGTGCAGTAGTGTGCTGGCGGTGCGACGCAGGTCGTGAGGACCGAATTTCCCAAGCGGTTCATCATTCTTCTGTGCCGCCTGGTAGGTCAATGCTAGAACGCGATTCATCGTTGCTGCACTCATAGGTAAATCCGAATCATACCGAGAGGGAAGTACGAATTCAGAACCGCCGGCAAAGGTCTTGAGTGCGATAAAAATATCCAACGCCTGACGAGACAGAAACACCAAGTGCGGATTGCGTCGTTTCATACGCTCTTTTGGAATCGTCCAAAGCGCTTCGCTGAAACTGATCTCCGACCAGGTAGCGTTGGACAGCTCGGACTTCCTCACCATGGTCAGCAACAGCAACTTTATAGCAGCTCTATATTGAGGCGACGTTCCAACTCGGTCCATGTACCGATACATCAGACCAATCTCTGGAGGACTCAAAGCCCGATCGCGAGGTTCAAACCTGGCGATACTGGTAGGCCGAACCAGTTCCGCAGGATTCTCTACTTTCTGTCCGCGCTCAATCGCCCAACGATAGACCTGCATTACCACCTCTCGGGCGTGAACTGCTGTTGCTGGCGCCCCTCTCTCTACGATGGCATCGGTTGCAGTCCGAAGATCCTCATGCGTGATCTCAGATAATTTCTGATTGCCAAAGCGCTTCTTCAATTCACGGTTGTAGACTGACTTACGCATGTCACGCGTCGAATCAGCCATCTGATAACCACGCATCCATTTCTCGGCCCACGCACCAAACGTTTCGGCATCTTTTACGCGCGTCTTGTCGCGTGCTTTTTCTCTGGCCGGTGACTTCCCTCCAGCGATCATCTTTTTTGCTTCGCTGAGCCGCTCTCGTGCTTCTGACAACGTGACACCGCGCTTGCCATACCGGCCTATCGTCAAAGTCTCCTGTCGACCGCTGATCGAGTAGTTGTATCTGAAGGAAATGCCGCCCGCTGGTGTCACAGCCACGTAGAGCCCATCGCGGTCATTGACCTTGTAGATCTTGTCCTTTGGCTTCAAGTTGCGCAGCTTGGTATCTGTCAGCATCACAAGTCCTCCCGTAGGAAAAATACCATGATCCTATATGGTATATTTATCTCGTATATCTTCTTTTATATCAGGGAGTTACCTGAATTTAATACCATGGGTGCACTTGAAAAAGTAGCATGGTATTTTTTCTTGGCCCTGACATTCCAAAGAACAGTACCATGTTTTATACCATTGAAAAAGTTTGCTTGGAGGTGCCAGAGAGTGCCAGTCGTTGCTAGACAAAAAGGAGAATAACTCTATTTTTATAGTGTTTTTATGAGATTTCTTGCTTGCAGGTGCCAGCCAGTGCCAGACGTGAAATCATTCCCACTCTATCGTCGCCGGCGGCTTGCTGCTGATGTCATAGGTGACCCGCGACACCCCTGATATCTCATTGATAATCCGGTTGGAACAACGCTCCAGCAAGGCGTACGGCAGGTGCGCCCAGCGCGCGGTCATGAAATCCACCGTCTCCACGGCGCGCAGCGCTATCACGTATTCGTAGCGACGACCGTCCCCGACGACCCCTACGGACTTGACCGGCAGGAACACCGCGAAGGCCTGGCTGGTCTTGTGGTAGTAATCGTCGCGGTGCAGTTCCTCGATGAAAATGGCGTCGGCCTGGCGCAGCAGGTCGGCGTATTCCTTCTTCACCTCTCCGAGGATGCGCACGCCCAGCCCGGGGCCCGGAAACGGGTGGCGATAGACCATGTCGTACGGCAGGCCCAGTTCCAGTCCGATGCGGCGCACCTCATCCTTGAACAGTTCGCGCAGCGGCTCCACCAGTTCCAGGGTCATATCATCCGGCAGGCCGCCCACATTGTGGTGTGACTTGATGGTGTGGGCCTTGCCGGTTTTGGCGCCGGCCGATTCGATTACGTCCGGGTAGATGGTACCCTGCGCCAGCCACTTCACCTCCGTCAGTTTACCGGCCTCCTCGTCGAACACATCGATGAAGGTGTTGCCGATTATCCTGCGCTTGTCTTCCGGGTCGGTCACGCCCTTCAGCCGCTCGAGGAACAGCGCCTCACAGTCGCGGCGCAACACCTTCACACCCATATTGCGCGCGAACATTTCCATGACCTGGTCGCCCTCGTGCAGGCGCAGCAGGCCGTTATCCACAAATACGCAGGTCAGTTGGTCACCGATAGCCTTGTGCAACAGCGCCGCCACCACGGACGAATCCACGCCGCCCGAGAGGCCGAGCAGCACCTTGTCGCCGCCGACCTGGGCTTTCACGCGGTCGATAGCGTCCTCGACGATATGGGCCGGCGTCCACAATGCCTCGCAGCCACACTGTTCGAGCACAAAATGCTCGAATATCCGCACACCCTGCAAGGTATGGGTCACCTCGGGATGAAACTGGATACCGTAAAACGGCTTGCTCTTGTGCGCCATCCCGGCGATCGGGCAACTGGCGGTCTCGGCGATCAGTTCAAAATCGGGCGGCAGTTCCACGACCTTGTCGCCGTGGCTCATCCACACATCGAGCAAACCGCGGCCCCGATCGTCGAAGTGGTCGCGGATATCGTGCAGCAGGCCGCCGTTCCCCACCTGGCGGATCTGGGCGTAGCCGAACTCGCTGATCGGCGAACTGCTGACCCTGCCGCCGAACTGCTCGGCCATGGTCTGCATGCCGTAGCAAATACCCAGCACCGGCACCCCCAGTTCAAACACGCTCGCCGGCGCGCGCGGCGACGCTTCCACGGCGACCGACTCCGGTCCCCCGGAGAGTATGATGCCGCTCGGCCGGAAATCCCTGATCTCGTCATCACTCAGGTCGAACGCGCGAATTTCGCTGTAGACGCCGACCTCGCGCACGCGACGGGCTATCAACTGGGTGTACTGTGAGCCAAAATCCAGGATGAGGATTTTGCTGGCGTGTATATCTGCGCTCATGTGGTGTCCTGGCTGAAAAAACTGGTAGTCCCCGTCGTCGCGGGCAACGCACAGGGTCGCGCTGCCCGCCCCGGCCCGTCACAGCGACGGCGCAAAGGCTTACCTGACGGGATAGTTTGGCGCTTCCTTGGTAATCGACACATCGTGCACATGGCTTTCGGTCATACCCGCGTTGGTCACGCGCACGAACTCCGGCCGCGTGCGCATCGCTTCCATGTTGGCGCTGCCGGTATACCCCATCGCGGAGCGCACACCGCCCATCAGTTGGTGAATGATCGCCGATACCGGGCCCTTGTAAGGGACCCGCCCCTCGATGCCTTCGGGTACCAGCTTTTCGCTGCCGCGACTGGCGTCCTGGAAATAGCGATCCGACGAACCCTGTGTCTGCGCCATCGCGCCGAGCGAACCCATGCCACGGTAGGCCTTGTAGGTCCTGCCCTGGTACAGCTCAACCTCGCCCGGGGCTTCCTCCGTCCCGGCCAGCATGCTGCCGACCATCACCGAATGCGCGCCCGCGACAATCGCCTTGGCGATATCACCGGAGAAGCGGATGCCGCCGTCGGCGATCAGCGGGATATCCGTCCCCTTCAGCGCTTCGCAGACATTGGCGACAGCCGTGATCTGCGGCACGCCGGTGCCGGTAACGATACGGGTGGTACAGATAGAACCCGGACCGATGCCCACCTTCACGCCGTCCACGCCCGCCTCGGCCAGGGCCACCGCAGCCGCGGCGGTGGCGATATTGCCGCCGATCACCTGTACCGACGGGAAGTGCCGCTTGATCAGCTTGACCCGGTCGATCACGTTGCGCGAATGCCCGTGGGCGGTATCCACCACCAGCACATCCACCCCGGCGGCCACCAGCGCCGCGACGCGATCGTCCGTGTCCGCACTGGTACCGACCGAGGCACCCACGCGCAACTGGCCGTAGGAATCCTTGCATGCATGGGGAAAGCTCTCGGCCTTGTCAAAATCTTTCACGGTAATCATGCCGCGGAGGTCGAAGGCGTCGTTCACCACGAGGATTTTCTCGATGCGGTGCGCGTGCAACAGTTCCTGCACCTCGGTCATCTCGGCGCCCTCCTTCACCGTGACCAGCTTGTCGCGCGGGGTCATGATGGCGGAGACCAGTTTCTGCGGATTGGACTCGAAGCGCACATCGCGGCGGGTGACGATCCCCACCAGGTCCTTGCCGTTCAAAACGGGCACGCCGGAGATGCCGTGCGCGCTGGTCAGTTCAATCAGCTCCGCGATGGTGGCACCCTGCTGGATGGTAATGGGGTCCTTGACCACGCCGCTCTCGAACTTCTTGACCTTGCGCACCTGCTCCGCCTGCTCCGCGATGGTCATGCTCTTGTGGATAATCCCGATGCCGCCCTCCTGGGCCATCGCGATGGCTAGGCGAAACTCGGTGACGGTATCCATCGCGGCAGACACCATGGGTATATTCAGATCGATATCGCGGGTGAGCCGGGTGCGCAGCGAGACGTCACTGGCCACCACCTCGGAGTAGCCGGGCGTCAGCAGAACATCGTCAAAAGTAAGGGCTTCCTGAGCGATACGCAGCATAGTGACAGCCTCCGGCTGGCGGGATTGAGTAAAACGGGCAATTATAAATCTATGTGTGTTACAGCACAATTAGTGCGGCGGTCCGGTAACGGGTCAGTTTGAATCCCGGTAGGAATCGAGAGCCTGAGCGGTAGAGCCGCGGTCGGGACCGTGTGGCGACAGGACGTCGCCACTCGAGCCTGCACATGGACGTGCGCTTTTTGGCGTGTCCCGACCGCGGCTCTACCGCTCAGGCTCGCTCGGACAGGTTTCAAACAGAGACTGCACCACCGGCCATTTGTGTATTCGCGCACTGAATACAGTACACTGCCCGATCACACACCGACACCACTGGGCCCACAGCCGCATGCGAACACCCGGCACACCGGAGACCCCGCCCGCCACGCTCACCGTCAGCCAGCTGAACCGGCAGGCCAAGACCCTGCTGGAGAGTCATTTCGACTTCGTCTGGGTGGAGGGGGAGGTCAGCAACTTCGCCGCACCCTCCTCCGGGCACTGGTACTTCTCGCTGAAGGACGGCAGGGCCCAGGTGCGCTGCGCGATGTTCAGGAACCGCAACGAGCGGGTGCGGTTCACGCCGGAAAATGGCGACGCGATCCGCCTGCGCTGTCGCGTATCGCTGTACGAGGGCCGCGGGGAATTCCAGCTCATCGTCGAGCACCTGGAGCACGCCGGCGCCGGGGCCCTGCAGGCCGCGTTCGAGAAGCTCAAGGCCCGCCTGCTGGCGGAGGGCCTGTTCGACCCGGCGCGCAAGCAGGCACTGCCCGCGTCGGTGTCCCGGCTGGGGATCATCACCTCGCCCACCGGGGCCGCCATCCACGACATTCTCACCGTACTGCGCAGACGCTGCCCGGCCATTGCCGTTTACCTGCTCCCGGTCGCGGTGCAGGGAGAGGGCGCGGCGGCGCAGGTCGCCGGCGCTATCGAATGCGCCAACCGCTGGCACAAGGAGGGCAAGGTCCAGATGGATGCCCTTATCGTCGGGCGGGGGGGCGGTTCGCTGGAGGATTTGTGGGCCTTCAATGAAGAGATCGTGGCGCGCGCGATAGCGGCCAGCGACCTGCCCATAGTCAGCGCTGTCGGGCACGAAGTGGACTTCAGCATCGCCGACATGGCGGCAGACCACCGCGCCGCCACACCCTCGGCAGCCGCCGAACTACTCAGCCCGGACCAGCGCGAATGGCAACAGCGCCTGCGGATGGCGGAACGGGACCTGGTCCGCCTGATGAGTCGCAAGCTGGCGGACGCCACGCTGCGACTGACTCACCTGAAACAGCGCCTGAAACACCCCGGGGCACAGCTGCGGGAACAGGCCCAACGCCTGGACGAAATGGAACAGCGCTTGCTGCGCGCACAGAGAAATCATTTCCTGCAACAGCGCGGCCGGCTGGCGTTGCTGGAGAACCGCCTGACGGCCCGCTCACCGCTGCCGGCACTGCGGCAGTTACAGCGCGACACGGTGCAATGGCGGCAACGCCTGCAGGCTGCGATGCTGCAACAATTGAAAGTCAAAAACCAGAACCTCGGACGTCTTGCCCAGCTGCTGGACTCGCTGAGTCCGCTGGGCACGCTGCAGCGGGGCTTTGCGATCGTGACGGACAGCAAAGGCAATGTGCTGCGCGACGCGGGCCAGGTCGCCGTCGGTGACGAGGTGGAAGCCAGGCTGGCGCGGGGCCGCCTTGGCCTGGTGGTCAAACGCGCGGATTAACCCCGTCCCGGGCATGGTTTACTGCTGATATCAGGACAGTTAGCCGGAATCTCGACTGGCTATCGTGCAGATTGTTGGCGCTAGTACTTCGCCGGCAGGCGAGAGTTGATAATGATGTGCCGCCCTTCGAAGCGGATGTACTCGCCGATGGTGAGATCCTTGAGGATGCGCGCCACCATTTCGCGCGAGGCCCCGACGCGATCAGCGATATCCTGTTGTGTCAGTTTCTCCGGGATATACAGCGTACCATCGCCGCGCTCTTCGGACAGATCCATCAGCACATTGGCCACCCGGCCGTAGACATCCTGCAGGGCCAGGCTTTTCACGTCTGCGGTCAGTTTGCGTACGCGCTGCGCGAGATTCTTCACCAGTTGACGGCCGATATTCGGGTGCTGGTCGAGAACGCGGTTGAAATCTTCCTTGTAGATGATACAGAAGCTCGATTTTTCCACCGTGCGTACGGAGGCCGAGCGGGTCGAGTCATCGAGCAGGGCCAGCTCACCGAAATAGTCGCCGGGCCCCTGCGTATTCATGATGAATTCCTTGCCGTTCTTGTCGCTGCAGTACACCTTGACCTTGCCGCTCTCGATGACAAACAGCGAATCCGCCGGATCGTTCTCGTGAATAACCACAGTATTCTTGGGAAACGACCGACTGGTGCTGCTGGCCGCAAGTGCGTCCAGTTCTGCCGGAGATAAGCCCCTGAAGATTTCCACCTGCTGCAACATGAGAATACCTGCCCCTTTCTATGCTGGATCACGTTAGCCGTCGGAATAATAGTACCTCAAACTTTTGCGAAAACGCACCTTTGCACGCAAATTAGATAGCGTGCGGTCCTGCCAAAATCCTCGCGGCAATCGCACTCAGTCGAGCCTGACTGCGGCACAGTGTAAGACGGGCATCATCTTGGTACACTCGTGACACTGCCACAGAAGAGAAACCTGGCGCCGCGCGGACAGCGGCTACCGACATACAGAATCATGACGAGCCCCACAGACCCCGCAACACCACAGCTGACGGCCGACCTGCTGGACGCCATCCGCTCGCTGCCGGACGCTTTCACCGCGCCGGCCGAGCCGTTTGGCGAGGAGACGGCGGACGATATCGCGCACCTGCTGGACGCCGCCAGGCGCCTCGAAACCATGCTGACGAGCACGGACCAGCCGACCAACCACCACGACCTGATGAATGTGCTGACAGCCTTGCGCGGCTACGCGGAAATGTTGCGCGAAGATATCGGCGACTGCAATCCGGCGCTGGACGAAACTTTTGCCTCCCTGCTCAACGCGGTACAGGCCGCACACGGGGATGGCGGCGCGCAGGAAGTGGCCGAAAGTCGTGCCATCCAGTCCGAGCCGGGATTCATCCTGGCGGTAGACGACCTGCAGGAAAACCGTGAGCTGGTGGCCAGGAATCTCTCGCGCAGCGGGCATTTCGTGATTACCGCCGAGAGCGGCGAGGAGGCGCTGCGCGCGCTGGAGCAAAGTGATGTCGACGTCGTGTTGCTCGACCTGCTGATGCCGGGTATGGATGGCCGTGAGGTGCTCCGGCGCATCAAGGAGCACCCCGACTGGCGGGCCACACCGGTGATCGTGATCTCGGGTAGCCAGGACATGGACGGCATCATCGAGTGCATAGAGGCGGGCGCGGACGACTACCTGTTCAAACCCTTCAACCCCGTGTTACTGCAGGCCCGGATCAAGGCCGGTATCGAACGCAAGCGCTGGCACGACCGCGAGGAGCAATACCGGCAACAGCTCGAGCGCAACGAGAAGTTCATCCGGGCAACGTTCGGACGCTACCTCTCCGACGAGATCGTGACCGACATACTGGAGCGCCCGGAGGGACTGGAACTGGGCGGCGACCTGCGCCGGGTCAGCATCATGCTGTCCGATATCCGCGGCTTTACCTCGCTCAGCGAAAACCTCGCGCCGGCGCAGGTGGTCATGTTGCTGAACCGCTACCTCGGCAAAATGACCGAGATCATCATGGCCCATCACGGCACGATCGACGAGTTTATCGGCGACGCCATCCTGGCGGTGTTCGGGGCACCGCAACACCGCGACGATGACGCCGACCGCGCGGTTAACTGCGCGCAGGCCATGCAGGCCGCAATGGTCGAAATCAATGCGCAGAACGAGGCGGAAGGCTTTCCGCCCTTCCACACCGGTATCGCCATCAATACCGGCGACGTCATTGCCGGTAATATCGGCTCGGAGCGCCGTAGCAAATACGGCTTTGTCGGCCACCCGATGAACGTGACCTCGCGAATCGAGGACGTGACTCGCGGTGGCGAAATCCTGATCTCCGACAGCACGCTCAAGAGCCTGAAAGGGCAGGTCGCCATCGGGCGCAGCGAGGAAATCACCGTCAAGGGCATCGACGAGACCATCGTCGTGCACCAGATCATCCCGGAGACAGTATGACTACCGACAGGCCCGTGCTACTGGTCGAAGACAACGAGCTCAACCGCGATATGCTGGTGCGCAGGCTGAAACGCGCCGGGCTGGCCGTGATCACGGCCGGCAATGGCCAGCAGGCGCTGGACCTGATGCATTCCGAAAGGCCCGGTATCGTGCTGATGGACATGAACCTGCCGATACTTGACGGCTGGGCGGCCAGCCGCCGGGCCAAGGAAGACGAGGATATCCGGCACATCCCCATCATCGCGCTCACCGCCCATGCCACGGAAAGTTACCGGCAGTACGCACTGGATGCCGGCTGCGATGACTACGCGACCAAACCGGTGGATTTCCCCGGCTTACTGACCAAGATCAAGCGGCTCACCTGCGCATGAGCTTACGTCGCCAGCTCACGCTCTCGCTCATCACCATACTGATCCTGTTTGCCGTGAACGTCGGAACGCATTTCTGGGGCAGTTACGCCCGGAACGAAAGCATGATCGCCTACCGCAATTCGGTAACGGCCACCCAGTTGTCGACTGAGGTCGAACAGTTACTGGAAGTGCAGCGGCAGCAGATCCTGATCCTGGCCACCTTGCGGGAAACCACGGAGGATCCACTCGGGGATGCCGAGTTGCAGCGCGCGGAAGCGGCGATCAGGACCATCAATGAGAAGATCCAGCGGCTGGGCAGGCTGAGCCATAGCGTGACCGAAATGGACTTCGAACTGCTGTGGAAAAAAAGCAGCCTGTTGCTGAAGCGTTGGCTCACGTTCTACCGCAACTACAACGACCCCGCTTTCCAGATGGACATGAACGATCCGCTGCCGTTTCTCGGCGTGAGCGAGAAGCTGAAGGAACTTGAGCAACGCCAGGCCTTCATCGCCGCACAGCGTGCCAAAATTATCGATCGCACTATCGCCCTCACCGACCGGATCACGGTGATCGCCTTTTTCTCCTCGATCTTTCTC
This sequence comes from Gammaproteobacteria bacterium, assembly GCA_030427485.1. GTDB lineage: Bacteria > Pseudomonadota > Gammaproteobacteria > Pseudomonadales > Halieaceae > Marimicrobium. The sequence continues at coordinate 31,749 of JAUICG010000004.1, read as the reverse complement.
ACCGCCATACTGGGCTATTTTCTGGTGAGCTATACCAATACGTCCTTCAAGAGCCTGAAGCGGGGCACCGAACGCTTCGGCAGCGGCGACCTCGATTATCGCATTGACGACATCAACGATTCCGGGGAACTGGGCGATCTCGCGGATGCCTTTAACGATATGTCGGACAAGCTGCGCAACGCCATTCACGATGTGCACAAGGCGAGGGATATCGCGGACAATGCCAACGCGGCCAAAAGTATGTTCCTGGCCAATGTCAGCCATGAACTGCGCACCCCCCTGAACGCCATCATAGGCTACAGTGAAATGCTGCACGACGAACTGGGTGACACCCACGAGATTGACCGCTCGCAATTCCAGCAGGACCTGGATACGATTATCAAGTCGGGACGACAACTGCTCACCCTGATCGACGACATTCTCGACCTGTCGAAAGTCGAGACAGGCAATATGTCCCTGAACTGCGAGACCTTCAATCCCACGGACCTGCTGAACGAGGCTTTCGAAGTCCTCGCGCCACTGCTGCGCAACAACCAGAACACACTGCAGACACGCAACCTGGAAGACCTGCCCGAGTTGCACAACGACCCGGCCAAGTTCCGCCAGATATTCACCAACCTGCTCAGCAACGCCAACAAGTTCACTGAATCCGGCTGCATCACGGTGAGCGCACGGGAACTCCCCGACACGCCGGGGTGGCTGGAATTCAGTGTGAGCGACACGGGGATCGGCATGACCAGCGAGGAACTGTCCCGGGTTTTCGACGCGTTTGTACAGGCGGATGCTTCGACCAGCGCAAACTACGGCGGCACCGGGCTGGGCCTGGCTATCTGTCGCGATTTTTGCGCCCTGATGGGCGGTCGCATCGATGTCGAGAGCGAACCGGGCGTTGGCTCCACGTTTACGGTATTGCTTCCTTCTGACCCAACATGAGCTCGCGCAAACGCCGCAGCGCTTCCTCGCGTTTCTCCAGGGCCTCGGTCAACGCCGCATTCTCGCTCTGCAGGTCGTTGATATTGACATGCAGGCCCGACAGGATGGCCAGCATGTCGCGCATCAACACGATTTGTTCATGCAGCTGTACCCCGGCCGCCGGGGGCTTGCGCATCAGCCGGAGGTAGGATTCACGCGCCGTCCGCCAGTTGTAATAGGGGCTCTGGGGAATCATCTTGACATAGGCGACGGCTATACTCGCCTCCCAGTCCGCGCCGGATGAGGACTCCAGGCGCTGGTAGCGCCTGAAGTAATTCACCGCCTCCCGGTAATCGCCGGCGGCGAGGTTATTAAAGCCTTTTTCCAGGAAAGTCCTATCGACTGCCGGCGGCGGCGTACAGGCGGTCGCATCGGCGGGTTTCTCCGGCAGGTTCAGGGTCAGCTTGACCGGCGCGCGCGTCTCCTGGGCGGGCGCCTCCTCAACCGGGACAACTGCCTCGGGAGTGGTGGTGGTCGCACAGGCTTGCAGCAGAAAAATACAGCCACAGGCAACCAGGAATAAAGGGCGGTTTACGGGCAATGTTCCATCCTCGGGCGTGCTCATTACCGCGCAGTGTAGCGCATTAAAAAGGCGCTCGCACTCAGGGCATGGACACTGCGCACAGTCGCGACAAAAGTAGCCTGCGCGCTGCTGCTTGCCCTACTCCGGGCGCATGTGCGGGAACAGGAGCACGTCCCGGATAGAGGCGGAATCGGTCAGTAACATCACCAGGCGATCGATACCGATTCCCTCACCGGCCGTGGGCGGCAAGCCGTATTCGAGCGCACGGATATAGTCGTGATCGTAGTGCATAGCCTCTTCATCCCCGCCTTCCTTTTGCGCCACCTGGGCCAGGAAGCGCTCGGCCTGGTCCTCGGCGTCGTTCAGTTCGGAAAAGCCGTTGGCCAGTTCACGCCCACCGACGAAGAACTCGAAGCGATCGGTGACGAAGGGGTCGGCGTCGCTGCGCCTGGCGAGGGGGGAGACCTCGGTGGGATAGGCCGTGATAAACGTCGGCTGATCCAGCAAATGCTCCACCGTTTTCTCGAAGATCTCGATCTGCACCTTACCCAGGCCCCAGCTTTCCTGCACCTCGATGCCGAGGCCGGACGCTATGCGTCGCGCCGCGTCCTCATCAGCGAGTTGCGCCGCATCGATGTCCGGGTTGTGCTTGAGAATCGCCTCGAATACGGACAGCCGCGCAAAGGGGCGGGAAAAATCATAGCTGCTGCCCTGCGACTGCACCGTGGTAGTCCCCAACACGGTCTGCGTCAACTTGCGCAGCAGGTCCTCGGTCAGGTTCATCGCGTCTTCGTAATCGGCGTAAGCCCAGTAGAACTCCAGCATCGTGAATTCCGGGTTGTGCCGCGTGGACAGGCCCTCGTTGCGAAAGCTGCGGTTGATCTCGAACACGCGTTCAAACCCGCCCACAACCAGGCGCTTCAGATAGAGTTCCGGTGCGATGCGCAGGTACATATCCAGGTCCAGTGCATTGTGGTGCGTGACAAAAGGCCTGGCCGCCGCGCCCCCGGGGATCGCCTGCATCATCGGGGTTTCCACCTCCATGAAATCCAGCCCCGACATGTAGTCGCGGATAAACTCGATAATCTTCGAGCGGGTGCGAAATACCTGCCGCGCCTCCGGGTTCACGATCAGGTCCACGTAGCGCTGGCGATAGCGCATTTCCTGGTCTGCCAGGCCGTGGTACTTGTCCGGCAGCGGGCGCAGCGCCTTGGTCAGCAGGCGGGCTTCCTCCATGTTGATGTACAGGTCACCCTTGCCGGATTTGTGCAGCGGACCGCTGGCGCCGACGATGTCGCCCAGGTCCCAGGATTTGATAGCCGCCAGCGCGTCCTCTGTGAGTCCCTTGCGATTGACATACAGTTGAATCTGGCTGGAACCGTCCTGTATCAGCAGGAAGGCACCACGATTGCGGACCAGGCGACCCGCCACCGCAAACACCTCGTTGGCCTGCTCCAGTTCCTCCTTGCTCCGCTCGCCATACTCGCGCTGCAGAAAGGCGGCCTCGGCGGTGCGGCGAAAGTCATTGGGAAAGGGGTTGCCCCGCTGTCGCATCGCGGTCAGTTTCGCGCGGCGCTCCGCGATCAACTTGTTCTCATCGGCTGCATCCGGCGCTGCGCCGTGCGCCTCTTCCCGCTGCTCCTGCTTGCTCATAAGCCTCTCATAGGCCGCTCTTCAGCGACGCCTCTATAAAATCGTCGATATCGCCATCGAGTACCGCCTGCGTGTTGCTCGTCTCCACACCGGTACGCAAATCCTTGATGCGGGAATCATCCAGCACGTAAGACCGTATCTGGCTGCCCCAGCCGATATCTGACTTGTTGTCTTCCATCGCCTGCTTTTCCGCGTTGCGCTTGTGCACTTCCAACTCATACAGTTTGCCGCGCAACAACTTCATCGCGTTGTCGCGATTCTGGTGCTGGGAGCGCTCGGTCTGGCACTGTACCACCGTATTGGTGGGAATATGGGTGATGCGCACCGCGGAGTCGGTCTTGTTCACGTGCTGGCCGCCGGCGCCGCTGGCGCGGTAGGTGTCGGTACGCAGGTCAGCCGGGTTGATTTCGATCTCGATATTGTCATCGATTTCCGGCGACACGAATACCGAGGCGAACGAGGTGTGGCGACGACTGCCGGAGTCAAAGGGCGATTTCCGCACCAGGCGATGCACGCCTGTCTCGGTGCGCAGCCAGCCGAAGGCGTACTCCCCCTCGAACTTGATGGTCGCGCTCTTGATACCGGCCACATCACCGCCGGACGCCTCGATCAGCTCGGTATCAAAGCCCTTGTCCTCGCCCCAGCGCAGGTACATGCGCAGCAACATCTCCGCCCAGTCCTGGGCTTCGGTACCGCCGGAGCCGGCCTGGATATCGAGATAGGCATTGTTGGCGTCCATTTCACCGGCGAACATGCGGCGAAACTCCAGCGTTTCCAGCAATGCGGTGAGCGCGTTAATCTCCGCTTCGATTTCCGCTACGGTAGCCTCGTCATCCTCCGCCGCGGCCAGCTCCAGCAGGTCGCGAGCGTCGCTGGCGCCGCTGTCCAGTTTCTCAATGGTGTGCACGGTATCTTCCAGCGATGACCGCTCACGCCCCAGGTCCCGGGCGCGCTCCGGTTCGTTCCAGACGCTGGGTTCGGCGAGTTCCAGTTCTACCTCGGCGAGGCGTTCCTTCCGCTGATCGAAGTCAAAGATACCCCCTGAGCACGCCGGTGCGCGCCTCGATGTCTTTCAGTTGGTTCAATAGAGGGTTGATCTCAAGCATGTTACAAACCTGTCGTGGGCAAGGCCGGGCATTCTACCGCAGTGCATGCTGTGGTAACAGGGCACGGACCGGTGATTATTCCGGACAGTCCCCGGCTGCGGCCTCCATCGCCGCAGCACTGCGTGACGATTCGTCCTGCCCATCAGAACTGGTTGAGAATGGCGCCGATCAGGACGACCTGCGGCACGGTCACCAGCGGCAGAAACAGCGCGATTTTCCACGACTTCGTGGTGTCGCGTATCGACATCACCTCCGTGTAATCGGTAGCGACGCCAGCCATCAGGAAGGTGAAGCTGTTGCCGGGCGCTGCGGCGCGATTCATCAGGTCGGCCGCGATGGGCGTCGAGCCCTCGGAGCAGACTTCGATCACGGTGGTGGCCAGCAGGGTCAGCCACAACCCACCCATCGTCGCGCCGAACCAGGCGGCGAACGCATCCTCGGGAACCAGCGCCCGTATCAGGCCCGCCAGCACCAGCCCGAACAGCGACCACCGTATCACGACCCGCGAGCCGGCAAAGCCCTCACGCAGCAACTGCAGCGTGCCGGTGGCGGAAAAGTTCAGGGTCTTGCGAAATTCCCGCCACAACACGCCGGGCGGTTGTTCCTCACCCAGTGTGTCTTTCCAGGGATTGGCCGGCAGCTGCCCGCGGCGCACCAGGGCATCGAATACAGTGCCCGTCACGATCCCGATCACCAGCGACAACACCACGAACAGCAGGGTCCAGCCAACGCCGATCAGGCCGACCAGGATCAGCGTGAGCGAAAAGGAGTTCCATGGGCTGGCCAGCAGGAATGCCATCACCTGACCGGCGCTGGCACCGCGCTCGTACAGTTTCATGCCCACCGCAAGAATGCCGTGGCTGCACAGGTCCAGGAACACGCCCGCCAGGGTGGCGCGAAACAGACTGGAGAGCCCGCCGTCGCGACCCAGCACGCCCATCACCAGTTCGCGGGGCATGCGGCCGAGGATGCCGACGAACAATACGCCGATGGCAATCCCCCACCACATCTGGTTGAACAATTCGAAAATACCCCCGGTAAAAGTGCCGATAGCGGAGTCCGACTCGTGGTGCATGACAGCGCCGATCGGGTAGGCCACGGCCACCACAGCGAGGCTGCCCCAGAACAGATAGTCGCGGCGCCGGGGCACATCGCAGCAATCATCCTGTGCGCTCGATGCCGGCCCGTGGCAGGCCGGCGCCGACGCTTCTGGCGCATGACAGCCGGTCGTCACGGCATCACCCTGCGGAGTGTGGTGTTCACAGTGGCTCATGCGCTCTCCCCTCCCTCGGGTGCGGCGGCGAGGACTTCCAGGATTGCGCACTCCGGCCCCTCGTCGCCCTTGCAGCGATCGGCCATCGCCTGCAGCACTTTCTGCATCGCGACCAGTTGCTCGATGCGGGTTTGCAACTGCCGGCTCTTCTCCAGCACCAGCTGCCGGGCGTGGCGGCTCTGGCGGCTGGTATCGCGTTGCAGGCCCAGCAATTGCCTGCACTCCAGCAGATCGAAGCCCACCTCCCTGGCGCGGGCCAGGAAATGCAGTTCCTCCACGGCTTTACTGTCGTACTGGCGGTATCCGTTGTCACCCCGGGCGGCCGGGGCGACCAGATCGATGTCCTCATAGTAACGGATGGTTTTGGCGCTAAGCCCGCTGCGGCGGGCGGCTTCGGAAATATTCATAGGCACCTCGGGGTGGTTCATGCCTGCAATGTAAACCTTCCTGTCACTGGAAGGTCAAGCGGCATTTTGAATCTGTTTCCGGGACCGTGTACGCCCGTGGTGGACACTGTCCTGGAAGTGCTCTGGTGCACCCCGGCGCCCGGGCACGAAGATCGCTCGCGCGAGTGGGACGCTGTCGACCGCGTCAGCCGACTCGTACTCCGGTCCACACTCCCCGTATAATGTGCGGCAATCAACTGCTCACAGCATCCAAACGAACAGCGTTCGCCAACAGGCTCTGCTCGTGCCACTACCCGGGTAACAATATACGGTTCACAGCAGGGGCTTTTCCTGAATGCACAAAGATACCGCCACACCGGCCAGGCAGGCTCATCCGGGCCGTTACTGGGTACTGGGCTTCATAATCCTGCAGGCCGGCATCGCCCTGCGCCTGGGCCTCCCCGGCCATCTGAGCATCGACTCGCTCGTACAACTCTACGAAGCGGACACAGGTCAGTCCATATCCTTCAACCCGCCACTGATGTCAGTCCTGCTCGGCTGGTTCTCCGCATCAGGGAGCGCACCCATCGTCTTTGTAGTACTGATGCAGGCACTGGTTTCGGCCTGTATCTGGTTGATACTGACCCGCTCGCGATCACTCCACCCTCTTCGTCTTGCTCTGGCTTTCGTGGTCCTGCTCAACCCCGTGATAATGATTTACACGGGAATAGTCTGGAAAGACGTGTTGCTGGCCCATACCGCCGGTTGCCTATTTATTGTACTGGCTTCGCTGCCGCGCTTCAGAGCCGCGGCCTACTGGCGTCTCGTTGCTCTGTCGCTGGTACTCATGGTACTGACACTGGGCAGTCGCCAGCAGGGTGTACTGTATTGTCTGGCCGCCGCCATCGCTCTGGCGTGGATGCTGCCGGTTAAAAACAGCCTGAAGCCATTGGCATTTATAACCGCCGCTGTGATCGTATTTTTGCTCACTGACGCCGTACAGAGCCAGCTTGCACCCAGACCCGGCGTCAACGCCAGCGCGGTAGGGCTGCGTAAAGCCATACAGTTTGATCTGGCCGGTATCGTCGCCAACGATGGACAGTTGTCCGGGAGTTTTTCCCCTGTCCTGGACGAAGAAATCACCGATGCCGCAACGGTATATTCCCCCTACAGAGTCGACACGATAACCACGCCCGCTTCCCAGGTCTGGGGTTTACCCCTGAAGGCGCTGGGCAGTGTCTGGTTTTCCAGTGTCCTGGCCAATCCAGCGGCTTATATGCACCACCGCCTGGACCATTTTGCCGCGCTGGCGGGTTTTCGAGAGCGCAGTTTATGTTTGCCGGTTCATGTCGGGGTCACCCGGTACACTCATCCGGAGCTTGCACAGGAGCTTTCCAGCCATCTCGGGTACGCGGGTACGGAGTATCCCCACGCGCAGTTTGTATTCGACTCAGTCCTTAAAATGCTAAGTCTTCCAATTTATGCGCACTGGTTCTATGCGGTCGTGACCCTGCTGGCCACCGTGTACCTGTTCTATCGTCGTGAGTATGTGGCTGGCCTGTACGGTCTATGCAGCACTACCTATGTGCTGAGTTTTCTGGTGGTCAGTATCGCCTGTGATTTTCGCTATCTCTACACGTCGGTTTTTTGTGCAACAATGCTGACTGCATACTGTTTGGCCCTACCCCGTCGCGATCGTATCGCCGCGTCTGCCAGTGCTTGATGCAACAACACATTGTCAAATGGCGATAACGCAATGAGAACATGTGCCGTAATACCGGCCTACAAGGTCAAAAATCACCTGGTTGATGTCGTAGTGGGTGTGCTGGCTCACGTTGACCACGTCTTTGTTGTCGACGACGCCTGTCCGGAAGGTTCGGGCAGATACTTGCTGCAGTCTTTGCCGGACTCACCGCAGGTGACGGTGATTTTTCACGAGGGCAATCTGGGCGTGGGCGGTGCAGTGCTGACCGGCTACTCAAAAGCGCGCGAAGCCGGTTTTGAACTGGCTGTCAAGGTAGACGGGGACGGACAGATGAACCCGAAATACATCCCCGCACTACTGGCGCCGATCGCATCGGGGGCGGCAGACTACACCAAGGGCAATCGATTCTTCAGGCCCAGTTACCTGCTTGACATGCCCAGGGCCAGACTGGCGGGCAATGCCGCGCTTTCCTTTCTGGCCAAGGTGTCGACCGGGCAATGGCATATCATGGACCCTACCAATGGATTCACGGCAATCCACCTGGGGCTGCTAGACTGGCTGCCGCACGACCGCATCCAGAAACGATTTTTCTTTGAGACCGACATGTTGTTCTGGCTGGGCACGGTGGACGCGGTCATCCAGGATATTCCGATGCCGAGCCTGTACGGATCGGAGCAAAGCAACCTCAGTGTGAAAAGCAGTCTGGTGGAGTTTTCCAAAGGTCACCTGGGTTTGTTTTTCAGGCGCATCTTTTACAGTTACTTCCTGCGTAATTTCAACATGGCAAGCGTGTTCCTCCTGTGCTCCCTCCCCTGCATCCTGTTCGGCGCGATATTCGGCGCAACAGCGTGGAAAACCAGTGTGGAAACAGGTGTACCGGCAACAGCGGGGACAATAATGCTGGCGGCGCTCCCGGTCATTGTCGGTCTGCAACTGTTACTCGGATTCCTGAACTTTGACATGGCGACACAACCCAGGCACGCGCTGTGGAAGAGACTCGGCAAGTGATATGCCCCGGACTCAACAGGCCGCCAATTGCTCCACTATGAGTTGCAGCGAGCGCTGCCCGCGGAACTCATTCACATCCAGGCGATAGGCGATCTCAAGTTCCGTGGCAGCGGGGTCGGTCCAGCTACTCTGGTACGGCGTCATGACAACAGGCGCAATATCCCTTAACAACAAGAATGATTCTTCGGGAATTTGAAGCGCATCATCCTCGTGTCCTGACTGATCACATGCCAATCCTCATCCTGAAAGAAATGAGAGAATCAACGCACTGGACCAAATCTGTTCCTGCTCTGGCAGACTGAGTCCGAGAGCGCGTTAGAAACAAAGGATGGTGCTCTCTTGAAATAACTGTTACAAATAGATTCACACCGAAAGGAAATGCCGGTGCGCCTGTTTAAATCTTCATGCCAATTTCAGACTTGAACACGGTAAGCAGCTGTTACAAGACCATGCTACCGACGGAAAATGATTCTGACGATGACGAAGATTACGACTGGACACAGTTTGGGAGGAGCCTATGTTTATGAAATACCTTGATAAGTTCTCTTTGCTTTCCACAAAATTTCGTCTCATCAAGGGTGGTTTTATCGCTGCCCTTGCCTTGCTGATAGCGTCCTGTTCACATCCTCTGGAAATTGTGGGACAAGGGGATATTGAATCATCTTCAGGTGCCAACGACTGCCTGCTAGGGGATCAACCGTGTGAAAATCTTGTTGCAGGCAATTACAACGTGACATACTCTGGAATACCTCACAGCGGCTGGGAGTTCGTTGCTTGGGAGGGCTGCGCTGGCCAGTTTCCCGAGTGCACATTTGATGTACCGGGTTCAATCGTATACCAGTTCTGGGGACAATCGGCGCCTGCACTTCGAGCCATTTTTGCTCCAATCGATGGAACAGTAGTCGCAGATGGCAAACTTTGGTTACAACCCGATCTCTTTAGATTCTTGAGCTGGAATCAGATTGCAGCGGTATGCCCTGGAGGGGCCTGCACATCCGGGACCCTGAACGGGATTGATATGACTGGATGGACTTGGGCTTCAACCTCAGATATAAAATCTTTGTTCAATCAGTACCTGGATGGGGAACCATTCGTAGAGGATCAAGATTTTGTGTTTGCACCAGCGATTCAACGTATGTATGACGACGGATGGAGGGCGCTTAGCCCTTTGAGCCCGCCTGGCATCCCGGGACTCACCAGCACTGAGAGATTCGACGGCTTTTATGGCTCTGCCGCAGTGGTTTTCGATGTGGGTAACTCTGACAATGATCAGTGGAACGTTGGCCTCACTGTAGGAAAAGCGCAGACTATCAATTGGGGAGCTTGGTTTTTTCGCGCACCCCAATAACATATCGAGAAACATTATCTTCTGTGTCTCGACATAACTTAGCCGCACTGTGGAAAAGACTGGGCATGTGAAACGTCCCGGACTCAACAGACCGCCAATTGCTCCACTATGAGTTGCAGCGAGCGCTGCCCGCGGAACTCATTCACATCCAGGCGATAGGCGATCTCGAGCTCCGTGGCGGCGGGGTTGGGCCAGCTACGCGGATCAATATTGAACGCGATAGCATCCAGCAGGGTATCGCAGCCGACCGGGGTCAACACGAGCTTCAGGTGTTTCTCGCCCACCAGGCGCTGGCTGACGACCGCGAACCTGCCGTCAAACACGGGTTCCGGAAAGTGCTGGCCCCAGGGTCCGGCAAAGCGCAATTCCGCCGCGAGCGCCAGCTGGAAATCAGCTGCGGACAACTCGCCATCTGATTCGATCACGGCCTGCAGGTGCACATCCCGGGCGTGCCGTTCGACCTCTTGCGTGAACGCGACCGAAAAAGCCTCATAGCCCTCGCGCGGCAGTGTCAGCCCGGCGGCCATCGCGTGGCCGCCAAACCGCGTTACCAGGCCCGGGTGCCGGGTAGCCACGGCATCCAGGATGTCGCGGATATGAATGCCGGGGATGGACCGCGCCGAACCTTTCAACTCGCCGGTATCACCGTCGGCGAATGCAATGGTCGGCCGGTGCAGTCGATCCTTGATGCGCGAGGCGAGAATACCGATCACCCCCTGGTGCCAGCCGCTCTGGTACAGCGTCATCGCAACCGGCGGAACGTCCCCCTCCGACAGGGCAAGTTTTTCGAGGATTTGCAGCGCCTCTTCCTGCATGTCCCGCTCGATCACGCGCCGCTCCTGGTTCAACTGGTGCAGTCGTGACGCGCACGCTCGGGCCCCTGCCGGGTCCTCGCTCAACAGGCACTCGATACCGATCGACATATCCTCCAGACGGCCCGCCGCGTTGATGCGCGGCGCGACTGCAAAGCCAAGATCGGACGCCACCACTGAGGCGCGCTGGCGGGCGGCCACTTCCAGCAGCGCCAGGATGCCGGGACGACACTGCCCGGCGCGAATCCGGCGCAGGCCTTCAGCGACCAGGATGCGATTGTTCCTGTCCAGCGGCACGACATCGGCGACCGTGCCGAGCGCGACGAGATCGAGGAACTGCGCCAGGTTGACTTCCGCACGCTGCGCAAACCAGTTCCTGGCGCGCAGTTCGGCGCGCAGCGCCAGCATGATGTAGAAGATGACCCCCACGCCCGCCAGTGCCTTGCTGGGGAATTCGCAACCGGGCTGGTTGGGATTCACGATCACTGCTGCCTGCGGCAACTCCCTGCCGGCCAGGTGATGATCGGTGATGAGCGTGGTGATCCCCCGCGCGCTCGCGGCGGCGACACCCTCGAGGCTGGAGATACCGTTGTCCACCGTGACGATCAGGTCGGGGTTGCCGCGCGCGGCAAGCGCGACAATCTCCGGCGTCAGCCCGTAGCCGTACTCGAACCGGTTGGGGACCAGGTAGTCCACCTGCCGGGCACCGAACGCGCGCAGTGCCGACACCGCAAGCGCCGTGCTGGTCGCACCATCGGCGTCGAAGTCGCCGATGATCACGATACGCCGGTCCGCCGCCAGTGCATCGGCCAGCAGGCTCGCGGCGCGGTCGGCATGGCGCAGTTCAGCCGGCGGCAGCAATTGCGCCAGTGCAAGGTCGAGTTGCCGTGAAGAATCGATACCGCGCGCACTGTAGACCCGTGCCAGTACCGGGTGTAGGCCCGCTCCGGAAAGCGGCCCCGTTGCGGGAACCTGGCGCCGACGAATGCGTTTCTGCACGGTACCTGCCGGTAGCGTCAGGCCTTGAGATTCGCCGCGATAAAGTCCTGCACCGCCGCTAGGTCATTGGGCACCACGTCCAGGCGTTCCTCGCGATCGAACAGGTCCTGCAGGTGCTGCGGCAGTGCCACCGCCTGGCTCAGGCCGGATTGCGCAATCGCCTGCGGAAACTTGGCGGGGTGCGCCGTGGCCAGGGTAATGACCGGCGTGGCCGCATCGATATCGCTGCGCAACGCGGCGCGCACGCCGACCGCGCTGTGCGGATCCAGCAGGTACTCGCAGTCGCGCCAGGTGCTGGCGATCTGCTCGCAGGTCTGTTCGTCGGAAACACAGTGACTGCTGAACAAAGCGCGCGCGCGTTGCATCGCGGTGTCCGTGAAATGTATTTCGCCGTCATCGAAGCTTCGCATCAACTGCTCGATAGCGGCGCCGTCGCGATCGTACAGGTCGAACAACAGCCGTTCAAAGTTGCTCGATACGGTGATATCCATACTCGGCGACAGGGAGTGCTCCAGCGGCTGACGGCCATAGCGCGCGTGCGTAATGGCCCGGTGCAGTACATCGTTGCGATTGGTGGCGATGATCAGGCGCGCCACCGGCAGGCCCATCTGCCGGGCCAGGTAACCGGCAAAAATGTCGCCAAAATTGCCGGTGGGCACGGAGAACGCGACCGGCCGGGCGGGAGCGCCCAGCGCGACCGCGGCATAAAAATAGTAGACAATCTGGGCCATGATCCGCGCCCAGTTGATCGAGTTTACCGCGACCAACGAGCGCTCGCCCGCGAGAAAGTCCTGATTGCTGAAACTGGCCTTTACCATCGCCTGGCAGTCGTCGAAATTGCCCTCGACGGCCAGGTTGTGGATATTGTCGCCATGCACGGTGGTCATCTGGCGACGCTGCACATCCGACACGCGGTTGTGCGGGTGCAGTATGAAGATATCGATATTCCTGCAGTGCTTGCAGCCTTCTATCGCGGCCGAACCGGTGTCACCCGAGGTCGCCCCGAGAATCACCACCTTCTGGTGTTTGCGCTCCAGCACGTAGTCGAGCAGGCGGCCCAGCAGTTGCAGTGCGAAGTCCTTGAACGCCAGGGTCGGCCCGTGAAACAGTTCCAGCACCCACTGGTTCGCGCCGATCTGCACCATGGGCGCCACCGCGTTGTGACGAAACTCGGCGTAGGTGTCCTCGATAATACCGCGCAGATCGTCCGCCGGCACGCAATCGTCGACAAAGGGCGCGATAATTTTCTGCGCCAGCTGCGGGTAATCCAGCTCCGCCATGCCGGCGATGTCTTCAGGGCTGAACACAGGCAGGGACTCGGGCACATAGAGCCCGCCGTCCGACGCCAGGCCCGTCAGCAGAACCTGTTCAAAATTGAGCGCCGGAGCCCGCCCCCGGGTACTGATATATTTCATTGCTAGCCGTCCAGCGGTTCGACGCGAATGCGCGTCACCTTGCCATTAATCGTGTCCAGCGCTTCGATAAGCGCTACCGCGGTATCCACGCTGCCCTGCGGGGCCTTGTTGGTCAGCACGATCAGCGAGACCCGCGTCTGCCCCTGTTCCGGCGCTTTCTGGATCAACGCCTCGATACTGATGCCCTGCTCACTGAAAATACTGGCCACCCTGGACAACACGCCGGGCTTGTCTTCCACCTCCATGCGCAGGTACCACGGCGTCTGGACCTGCGACATCGGCACAATGGGCAAATCGCGCAAACTGGAGCGGGCGACCGCCAGCGCGGGTACCCGGCCGCTCTGCCCGACGCCGAAATCGCGCGCCAGATCGACCAGGTCGGCCACCACCGCCGACGCGGTCGGCAGCGCACCGGCGCCCGCGCCGTAGTAGAGCGTCGGCCCCACGGCGTTGCCCTCCACCAGTATCGCGTTCTTTACCCCGTCGACATCGGCCAGCAGCAGATCATCCGGGATCAGCGTCGGGTGCACTCGCAATTCGACACCGCTGCCGTTTTGCTTGGCAATGCCCAGGTGCTTGATGATGTAGCCCAGTTCCAGCGCATAGCCCACGTCCTGCGTGGTCAGTTCGGTAATGCCCTCAGTATACACATCGTCAAACTGCAGCGGCATGCCAAATGCGAGCGAGGCGAGTATTACCAGTTTGTGCGCGGCGTCGATACCCTCCACGTCAAATGTCGGGTCCGCTTCGGCGTAGCCCAGCGCCTGGGCCTCGGCCAGCACATCGGCAAACTCGCGCCCCTTGTCCCGCATCTCGGTAAGGATGAAATTGCCGGTGCCGTTGATAATGCCCGCCAGCCATTCAATGCGATTGCCCGCCAGGCCTTCACGCAGGGCCTTGACGATGGGGATGCCGCCAGCGATGGCTGCCTCGTAGCGCACCTCCACGCCGTGCTCATCCGCCAGCGCGAAAATCTCGTTCCCGAACTCGGCAATCAGCGCCTTGTTGGCCGTGACGACGTGCTTGCCCGCGAGAATCGCCATTTCGACCAGTTCGCGGGCGACCGTTGTGCCGCCGATCAGTTCGACCAGGATTTCCACCTCCGGATCGCGCGCCACCTCGAAGATATCGCGGCTGACCCGGATACCCGAGACGTCGCAGGCGGGGTTGTCGCGGCGCGCACCCACGTGCACAACCTGCAGACTGGCGTGCGCCCGCGCGGCGATCAGTTCAGCGTTATCGCGCAACACCGTGAGCGTACCGCTGCCCACGGTACCCAATCCGCAAATGCCTATCTTTACTGGGTTCAAACTCGTGCCTGCTCTCTGGATTATCCTGGATGCCGCCTGCTAATCAGGCGATGCCATCGCTCTTCATCATGCGCTTGATATTGCGAATCGCCTGTCGTGTGCGGTGTTCATTCTCGATCAGGCCGAAACGGACATAGCCTTCCCCGAACTCGCCAAAACCGATACCCGGGGACACCGCGACCTGCGCTTCGGTCAACAGCTTTTTACTGAACTCCACAGAGCCCAGTTCACGGTAGAACTCAGGTATCCGGGCCCAGACAAACATCGTGGCTTTCGGCGGCGTCACCGGCCAGCCGGCAGCGTTCAGCCCGCTGCACAGGACATCGCGGCGCTTCTGGTACATGTCCCTGATCTGTGCGACACAGGTCTGGTCGCCTTCCAGCGCAGCGATCGCCGCCACCTGGATCGGCGTGAACATGCCGTAGTCCAGGTAGGATTTCATACGCGCCAGGGCCGCAATCAATACCTTGTTGCCGACACAGAAGCCCACCCGCCAGCCGGGCATGTTGTAACTCTTGGACATGCTGAAAAATTCCACCGCGACATCGCGCGCGCCCTCGACCTGCAGAATCGACGGGGCGACGTAGCCGTCGTAGCACAGGTCGGCGTACGCCAGGTCCTGCACCACCCAGATGGAGTGCTCGCGCGCGATGGCGATCACCCGCTCGTAGAATTCCAGTTCCACGCAATGCGCGGTCGGGTTGGACGGGAAGTTCAGCACCAGCATCTTGGGGCGCGGCCAGCTGGTCTGTATCCCTTTCTCCAGCTCCGCGAAAAACTCCTCTTCATTGTCACCCATTGGCACGTGGCGAATATCCGCCCCGGAAATCACGAATCCGTAGGGGTGAATCGGGTAGGACGGATTGGGCACCAGTATCGCGTCGCCAGGCCCGGTTGTCGCCAGCGCCAGGTGAGCGAGGCCCTCTTTGGAACCCAGGGTGACGATGGCTTCGGAGGTGGGGTCCAGCGTCACGTCGAAGCGCCGCTGGTACCAGTCGCAGATAGCCTTGCGCAGCCGCGGGATGCCTATCGACTGCGAATAGCCATGCGTATCGCCGCGCCGCGCGGTCTCGATCAGCTTGTCGACGATATGGCCGGGCGTGGGCTGGTCCGGATTGCCCATACCGAAGTCGATGATGTCCTCGCCCGCCGCCCGGGCCTTTTTCTTGAGGTCACCGATAATATTAAAAACGTAAGGCGGCAGGCGCTCGATACGCCGAAATTGATCGTCCACGATATTCCCACTCTACAGGGCTCGCCGGCGCTCGCGCCGCGATTCAAAAAAAGGTTGCAAACAGTACTGAGTCAGCCCCGCACTGTCAACGCAGCGCGGGGGCGCACAGGCATTATTGGCGGTTTTCCCGGCGCTTTATCAGTTCAGGCCCAGGTCACCCATCAGTTCGGCGGCCGTTCGGTAGCCGGGAATCATCTGGCCGGTCTGGGTGATGATGGCCGGTGTGCCGCGCACCCCCAGTTCCTGACCCAGTTTGAACTGCGCGGCAACCGGGTTGCCCTCGCAAACGTTCTCGGGTACCGCGGTCTTGCTGACCAGTTTGTTCAGGGTCGCCTGCGGGTCCTTGTCACACCAGGCACTGGCCAGTTGCTTGAACGCGTCAGAACCGACACCGGCGCGGGGGTAGGCTAGATACCGTACCTCGACACCGTTCTTGTTCAGCTCCGGCACTCCCTGATGGAGTTTTTGGCAGTAGTAACAGGTATCGTCGAAGAACACGGAGACATAGGCGCGCGTTTCACCTTCCGGCGAAAAGATAATCATGTCTTCCCTTTTGATCTGCGCCAGTTTCTCCGCGCGCTCCTTGTCGCGGCGTTGCTCCGCCAGGTTGACGTAGCCGTCCGCCGTGACCGCGTAGAGATCGCCGACAATGAAAAAATCACCTTTTTTCGTCGCGTACACCAGCGGACCGTCCTCGAGTTCAACTTCATACAGTCCGGCAATATCACTGGACTGCGCGCCGATCACCTTCAAGCCGGTACCGGGCGCTTCCATTGCGGCACGCAGTTTTTCCAGCTCGGCCGGGGCGAGTTGTTCGTCGGCCGCGACGACCTGGGCGACCAGCGCGCAAATGACTACCAATACAAACTGCAAACCTCGAAAACTCATTTTTTGTCCTCTGTCGTCGTGGGCCGGGCCCACCTCGTATGCAAAACCGCTGCCCATTGGAGCCGGCTTCGACCCATTAGTTCCTCACCCGCGTGGATGATGCTTCTCGTGCAATTCCTGCATGCGCTGTTGCGCTATGTGTGTATAGATCTGTGTGGTCGACAGATCACTGTGGCCCAGCAACATCTGCACCACGCGCAAATCGGCGCCGTGGTTCAGTAAATGCGTGGCAAACGCGTGGCGCAGCGTATGGGGTGACAGGTGCTTCCTGATCTCCGCGCGCCGGGCGTAGATTTTAATACGATACCAGAACGTCTGGCGAGTCATTTGCACCCCGCGCCGACTGGGGAAGAGCACAGAGGAAGGAACTCCCTTCAGCAACTGCGCGCGCGCCTCGCCGAGATAGCGCTGCAACCAGCCCAGCGCCTCCTCGCCGACCGGCACCAGCCGTTCCTTACTGCCCTTGCCGAACACGCGCACCACACCCTGGTTCATGCTGAGCTGGACAAGCTGCATGCTGGTGAGCTCACTCACCCGCAGTCCGCAGGCGTACAGCAGTTCCAGCATGGTGCGATCGCGCATCTCCAGCGCGATCTCACAATTCGGCGCCCGCAACAGGCGATCCACTTCCGCCTCGCTCAGCGCCTTGGGCAGCGGACGGCCCAGCCGCGGGCTCTCCACTTCCAGGGTCGGATCCACGTCCAGTTTGCCCTCGCGCAGCAGGTAGTGGAAAAAGCCCCGCGCGCAGGATAAAAACCGCGCCGTGGAGCGCGGCGACTTGCCCTGCCGCAACCGCGCACCGAGGTAGCCCTGGAGACTGGCGCGCGTCGCCTGGATGATCGAACAGCCCTCGGATTGCTGCAACCAGTCGTTGAATTGCGTGAGATCGCGGCGGTAGGCGGCCAGCGTATTGTCGCTCAGGCCCTTCTCCATCCAAAGGGCATCGATATAGCGTTCGAGGTCGGGGTAGATCGCGGCGGTTGACGGCATGGGCTTACCCTATCACGGATTGCCGGCGGTGGAAGACTGATTAAGAAAAGCATAGTGCTCTTCAATGCCACGAATTGGCAATTGGGCTCTGGATGGAGTAGTTCCTACTTCGAATCAAGCACCGGCATTTTTGCCACGCTGCGGAATCAGGACGTAATCCCTGCTCTTCACGGTGAGACAATTCTGCGATGCCAGCGACTCCCTTTCACAAAAAAAAGCGGCCACATGGGCCGCTTTTGGGGGTATTCAGCGTTTAGGTTGAGGCCTACAGCTTTTCCTTGATGCGGGCCGCGCGACCGCTCAGCTCTCTCAGGTAGTAGAGCTTGGCCTGGCGCACGTCGCCGCGACGCTTCACCGAGATGCTCTCCACCAGCGGGCTGTAGGTCTGGAACGTCCGCTCCACGCCGACGCCGTGGGACATCTTGCGCACCGTGAACGCGGAATTGAGCGCACGATTGCGCTTGCCAATGCAAATACCTTCAAACGCCTGCAGACGCTCGCGAGTACCCTCTTTCACGCGCACCTGTACAACGACGGTGTCGCCGGGGCCGAATTCGGGGAGCTCCTTGCCCATCTGCTCTGCATTCAGCTCGGATATGATCTTGTTAGTGCTCATTTGGTACTCCTGTTACTGATATTTCCCGCTCGCGGACATATTCCGCCAGCAATGTTTCTTCCTCGGCCGTCATGGCCCGACCCCGCAGCAGGTCGGGACGGCGTTCCAGTGTTCTTCCCAGCGCCTGCTTCAGGCGCCAGCGGCGAATCTCTTCGTGATTGCCGCTCAGCAATACCGCCGGCACGTCCATACCCTGGAACGTCTCGGGCCGCGTGTAGTGCGGGCAGTCCAGCAAGCCCTGCACGAAAGAGTCTTCGGCGGCGGAGTCCGCGTGCCCCAGCACCCCGGGCAACTGCCGCGTCACCGCATCGATGACCACCATCGCGGCCACTTCGCCGCCACTCAATACGTAATCCCCGATGGACAGTTCCTCGTCCACCTCGGCCTCTATCAGGCGTTCATCGACGCCTTCGTAGCGGCCGGCAACCAGCACGAAGCCCGCTGACTGCGCCAGTTCCACCGCTTTCTGATGGCGGAAAGGCCGGCCTTGCGGCGACAGGTAGATCACCCGGGCACCCGGCCCCGCCGCTTCCCTAGCAGCGGCAATGGCCTGCTGCAGGGGATCAATCTTCATCAACATTCCCGGGCCACCGCCGTAGGGCCTGTCGTCAACTGTGCGGTGCCTGTCGTGGGTGTAATCCCTGGGGTCGCAGCAGGTCAGGCTCACCAGGGCCTCCCTGACCGCCCTCCCGGTAACACCGTGTTCGCCAACAGCCGCAAACATTTCCGGGAACAGGCTGACCAGCGCTATGCGCATCGCGTGCGCCTCATTCCTCGTCGACGAACCAGTCAACCACAATCACTGCCTCTTCCAGATCCACCCGCACCACGGTGTCGCCGGGTACATACGGGATCAGGCGCTCCCGCTCGTCAACACTGCCCGCGCAAGGTTTCACCACCAGCACATCGTTGGCGCCGGTCTCGATCAGGTAGTCCACGGTGCCGAGCAGTACCTGCGCTTCACCGGGTTTTTCTCCTTCCTGGCACCACACCTGCAAGCCCTGCAGATCGCGCCAGTAATACTCTCCCCTGGGCAACGACGGCAGCGCCTCCTCCGGCACCGCGATGTCCAGCCCGCGGTACCGTTCCGCCGTTGTGCGGTCATCCACACCGCGAATATGCGCTACCAGGCCCTTCCCCCTGGCGTTCACCGCGTCAAACTCTACGGCTTCGTAACCATCGCGACGCTTGAGCTGCCAGCGCCCAAATGCCTTGAAATTCTCCGCGCTCTGCGTATACGGGTGAATCTTCACCCAGCCCTTCACACCGAAACAGCCGGTGATCCGGCCGACCACCAGCATCTCCCCGGCGCGGGTTGCGTTCATCGATTCCGCCCTGTGAGCCGGACCCGATCGATCAAGCCGCTGTGGCGACGTCCTTCAGCAGCCTGGCCACGCGATCAGACACCTGCGCGCCCTGGCTGCGCCAGTATTCAACGCGATCGGCATCGATACGCAGCCGCTCTTCCTGGCCGCGCGCGACCGGGTTGAAGAAGCCGACACGCTCGATAAAACGGCCGTTGCGTGATTTGCGGCTATCGGTCACCGTAACGTGGTAGAAGGGACGCTTCTTGGCGCCACCACGAGCAAGACGAATTGTTACCATTTGACGTAATATCCTGAAATTAGGTGGGTATCTGCAGCGATCTAAGATCAACGCCCACGACAAAAACCGGCTGGCAGGCCGGAAAGGTGGCGTATCATACGGAAAATGCGCGGGAGTTTAAACCCCGCGGCCTAATATTTTTTTAGCCAAATCCGGCGCTTAGCGCTCAGCGAAAGGGGAAGCCGCCCCCCGGGCCGCCGGAGCCGCCCGGTGACATCATCCCGCCCAGGCCGCGCATCATTTTCTCCATGCCGCCGCCTTTCATCTTTTTCATCATCTTCTGCATCTGCTTGTGCTGCTTCAGCAGGCGATTGAGGTCCTGCACCTGCGTTCCGGAACCCTGGGTAATCCGGCGCTTGCGCCCGCCCTGTATAATTTCCGGGTTGCGCCGCTCTTTGGGCGTCATGGAGTTGATCATCACCTCCATCCGGGCGAACATCTTCATGTCCAGGTTTTGCTGCGCCATCTGGGCCATATTGCCCATTCCGGGCAGTTTATCCAGCATGCCCGCCATACCCCCCATATTGTTCATCTGCTGCAACTGGTCGCGGAAATCCTCCAGGTCGAATTTCTTGCCCTTCTTGACCTTGCGGGCGAGTTTGGCCGCCTTCTCCTTGTCGACCTTCTGCTCGACCTCCTCGATCAGCGAGAGCACGTCGCCCATGCCGAGGATGCGCGAGGCGAGGCGGTCCGGGTGGAAGG
This sequence comes from Gammaproteobacteria bacterium, assembly GCA_030427485.1. Lineage (GTDB taxonomy): Bacteria > Pseudomonadota > Gammaproteobacteria > Pseudomonadales > Halieaceae > Marimicrobium. The sequence goes on along the minus strand of JAUICG010000004.1, from coordinate 11,204 downwards.
GGTCCAGCGCGGCCGTTTTCTCCCCGACCCCGAGGAACTTGATCGGCTTGCCGGTCACCGAGCGCACCGACAACGCGGCGCCGCCGCGCGTATCGGCATCCACCTTGGTCAGCACCACGCCGGTCAGGGGCAGGGCTTCGCCGAAGGCCTTCGCCGTATTGGCCGCATCCTGGCCGGTCATCGCATCCACCACGAACAGCGTCTCCACCGGCTTGATGGCGGCGTGCAGTTCGGCAATCTCGGTCATCATCGCCTCGTCAACGGCCAGGCGACCCGCCGTGTCGACGATCAGCACATCGCTGAATTTGATGCGCGCGTGGGCCAGCGCCGCCTCCACGATGGCCACCGGCTTCTGCCCGCTGTCGCTGGTGAAGAAGTCCACGCCGACTTCACCGGCCAGGGTTTCCAACTGCTTGATAGCGGCCGGCCTGTAGACGTCGGCACTCACGACCGTCACCTTTTTCTTGTCGCGCTCCTTCAGCAATTTCGCCAGCTTGGCAACAGTGGTGGTTTTACCGGCGCCCTGCAGGCCGGCCATCATGATCACGGCCGGCGGTGTGGTGGCGAGGTTGAGGCCCTCATTGGCCGTGCCCATCACGGATTCCAGTTCGGACTGCACGATTTTCAGGAAGGCCTGGCCCGGGCTGAGACTCTTCATCACGTCCTGCCCCAGGGCGCGCTGTTTCACCGAGTCGACAAATTCCTTGACCACGGGCAGCGCGACATCGGCCTCCAGCAACGCCATGCGCACCTCGCGCATCGTTTCCTGGATGTTGTCTTCGGTCAGGCGCGCCTTGCCGGTGATGCTGCGCAGGCTGTGGGACAGTCGATCACTTAAACTCTCAAACATTCGGTCTCTCCTGGGTCGCCGTTTTTACGACGGTTGCGCATCCTCCCGGCACGGGATCGCGACAATGGGCACTATTGATTCTGCCGGAACAAGCCGGTACAAAGGGCGCAGTATACTTTACCCCGGCGCCCGGTCCAAAAGAGATGTCTATCACCCTACTCGCCCCGCTCTGTGCACTGTTGTATATGGCCGCGACCGGCTTGCAGTTATTTCATCTGTCGCAGCGCCACCGACAGATTGATCGCGGCGTCCTGGTGCTGGGCCTGTCCGCACTGTTACTGCACGCGGGCATCGTCTGGAAAACCGCGTTTCCCGCGAGCGGCGTGGACCTGGGGTTTTTCAAGATTGCCGCGCTGCTCTTCCTGGTGATCAATCTCGCCTGCATCACCTCGCTGACGCGAAGGCCGATGCAGAATCTGCTGATTGCGCTGTTCCCGCTGTCCGCGCTGGCGGTGCTGGTGTCGACGTTCGCGCCCGACACTTCGCCGATTCTCAGCCACCTGAGCAGCGGCATGATACTGCACATCAGCAGCTCCATTCTGGCCTACGCGGTGCTCACACTCGCGGCGATCCAGGCCGGCGTACTCGCACTGCAGGATCACCAACTCAAGCACCGCCACACGCGCGGCATCGTGCAGATACTGCCCCCGCTGCAATTGATGGAAGCCATGCTATTCGAGTTGCTGTGGATAGGCGTGGCCCTGCTGACCATCGCGATCGCATCCGGCGCGGTGTTTGTCGATGACATTTTTGCCCAGAGCCTGGTACACAAAACGGTGCTGACTATCGTCGCCTGGCTGTTGTTTTCGACGCTGCTGTGGGGACACTACCGGTTGGGCTGGCGCAGCAAAACCGCCGTGCGCTTTACGCTGGCGGGTTTTGCGACACTGATGCTGGCCTTTTTTGGCTCTAAACTGGTACTGGAACTGATACTGCACCGCGGCTAGAATCCGCTTCCGGGACTTGCCCCAACTCCGCTTTTTCTTCAAGATGGAAACCGCTTTCAACTACGAGGTCTGAACCTGCTTTGAACGAAGCACCGCTGGGAATACTGTTCTCCATTCTCGTCACACTTATTTTCCTCTCCGGTTTTTTCTCCAGCTCAGAAACCGGCATGATGACGCTCAACCGTTATCGACTGAAACACCTGCAGAAGCAGCATCACCGGGGCGCGATTCGCGCCGGCAAGCTGCTGGATCGCCCGGACCGGCTGATCGGCCTGATCCTGATCGGCAACAACCTGGTGAATATTTTCGCCTCGGCGATCGCCACTATCATCGCCATACGCCTGTGGGGCGATGCCGGCGTATACATCGCGACCGGCATCCTGACACTGGTGATTCTTATCTTCAGCGAGATCACGCCAAAAACGATCGCCGCCCTACACCCGGAGCGCGTCGCGTTTCCCTCCAGCCTGGTACTGCTGCCGCTGATGAAAATCATGTACCCGCTGGTCGCGATGGTGAACTTCATCACCAATGGCATGTTGCGCCTGCTGGGGGTTGACCCGGAGAAACAACACGATGCCCATGTGTCCGCCGAAGAGCTGCGCACCATTGTCACCGACGCCGGCAAGCTGATACCCGCCAGGCACAGGGAACTGCTGTTGAACATCCTGGACCTGGAACACGTGTCGGTCGATGACATCATGGTGCCGCGCAACGAGGTGTACGGCATCGACCTCGACGACAGCGACGAAGAGATTCTGCTGAAAATCCAGTCCAGCGCCCACACACGGCTGCCGGTATGGCGCGATGACATCAACAATATTGTCGGTGTGCTGCACATGCGCGACGTCAGCCGCATCATCCACAAGGACGGCATCGACCGCGCTGCACTGGAGCGGGAACTCGGGAAGCCCTATTTCATCCCCGAGATCACGCCTTTGCACACACAGTTGCTGAACTTCCAGAAAAAGAAAGAGCCGCTGGCGGTGGTGGTCGACGAGTACGGCGAAGTGATGGGCGTGGTTGCACTGGAAGATATCCTGGAAGAGATCGTCGGTGAATTCACTTCCAACCTCGCGGAGATGGCCGACAACATATTCCTGCAGCGTGACGGCAGCTACATCATCAGCGGCACGAGCAATGTCCGCGACATCAACAAATCGCTCGCCTGGGACCTGCCCACGGATGGCCCCAAGACCCTGAGCGGCTTGATGCTTGAATACCTCGAATCCTTTCCGGATGCCTGCGCGGGAATGACCATCGGCGGCTACCGGCTGGAAATACTGGCGCTGGAAGGCAATGTGGTGAAATCGGTACGCGCGCAACTGGCCACCTGATAGCGCTACAGACGCATCGGGAAACTCGCCTCCAGGCGCTCGCGCGCTTTGCGCAGGATCTCGCGCTTTTGCGCGTCCGTACTCATGGTCCAGTCGGTGATTTCATCCGCCGTGCGGTAGCAGCCCAGGCAGATATCATCGTCGTCCAGCACGCACACCGAGATACAGGGCGACCTGGGGCTGTCCTCACTCATTCCTGCTCCCTGAGGTGCGCGTTGTAGCGCTGGCCGTTCTGCACGTAATGCTCGGCGCTGTGCAGCAGTCCCTGGCGCTGCTCATCGGACAATTGCGATTTGACCTTGCCCGGGGAGCCCAGCACCAGCGAACCGTCGGGTATTTCCATGCCTTCCGTCACCAGCGCATTGGCGCCGATCAAACAGCCCCTGCCGACTCTGGCGCCGTTGAGCACCACCGCGTTTATCCCCACCAGCGAGCCGTCACCGATGGTGCAGCCGTGCAGCATCGCGTTGTGGCCGACCGTGACATTCTTCCCCAGGGTGAGCGGAAATCCGGGGTCCACATGCATCACGGTGCCATCCTGCACATTGCTGCCCGCGCCTATTTCGATATGGTCGGCATCGCCGCGCAACACGCAGCCAAACCACACGCTGGCGTTCTCCTGCAGGGTGATATCGCCAATGAGGGTGGCATTGGGGGCGATGAACTGCCCGCCGCCCACCAGTGTGACGCTTTTGTCGCCGAGGCTGTATTTCAAGGTGCTTGCTCCCAGTTGCGTTGTAAGTCCAGACCCGCATCGTAGGCGACATTGGCCAACATCACCAGTATCGCCGCCGTGACGCCCCACACGTTGTCATCGCCCAGTTGATAGTGCGGCACCTTGCGCGCAACCCTGCCGTCGGACATCGTCTCCAGGCGATAGATGCTCGCGTCGGCAAACGCCGCCAGCGGCGCAAAAAAAACGCTCTCGAACTCCGCGGTATCCACCACCAGTGTCGGGTCCGGCGGGATACTGGCAACGCAGGGATAGACCTCGAAACCGGTGCGCGTGATCAATGGTTCGAATTCGCCCAGCGGCTGAATAAGGGCCTCGGGCAGGCCCACCTCCTCCATCGCCTCGCGCTGCGCCGTCTGCCAGGGCGAGATGTCCACCAGTTCGCGCTTGCCGCCGGCAAAGGCGATTTCACCCGGGTGATTGTGCAAATGCATCGCCCTGCGGCCCAGCAGCACCTTCGGCTCGGCTTCGTCCGTGAGCGCCACCAGCACCGCGGCCTGCGGCCACTGCCCGTCGCCCATCGGAGCCTGCCAGCGGTGATCGTGCAGCGGCAGGCCGGCGTCGACGCGCTGCAAAATGGTGGTTTCGGACCTCATTCCGGCGGCAACTCCGCGACCAGCAGCAGGTCCCACGCGGGTGCTTCATACGGATGGGCCGCGATCAGCGCGGCCACCGCGGCGCGCACAGAATCGCGCTCACAGACCATTTCCACGCGGTACTCGGCGACGACTTCCACTGCGCCCTGTTGGCCGATAAACGGCTGACTGCCGTCGAGCGGCCGGAACTGGCCCTGCCCTGCTGCCTGCCAGCAACAGCTGTCGTAGTCGCCAATCCTTCCCGCGCCCGCGGCAAACACGGCTGATTTAACCACCTCAAGGTGGGATTCGGGCACATAAAAGCAGAGTTTGTACACTACACGCCCCTCGCCTGTTGTTCGTAAAATTCATCGGCAAACCGCGCCAGCTGCCCAGCTTCAATCGCGCTGCGAATTGCCGCCATATGCCGCTGGTAAAAATGAAGATTGTGCAGGGTGTTGAGTTGCGACCCCAGTATCTCGTTGCATTTGTCGAGGTGATGCAGGTAGGCCCGGCTGAAATTCCGGCAGGTGTAGCACTCGCAGTCCTCATCGAGCGGCAGCGTGCTCGTTTTGTGGCGCGCGTTGCGCAGCTTCAGCACGCCGCGCGAGGTGAACAGGTTGCCGTTGCGGGCATTGCGCGTCGGCATCACGCAATCGAACATATCGACGCCGCGGCGAACTCCCTCCAGCAGGTCGGCCGGGGTGCCGACACCCATCAGGTAGCGCGGCTTGTCCGCCGGCAGCGCCGGCGCCAGGGTATCCAGCACATGCAGCATCTCCGCCTTCGACTCACCCACCGAGAGGCCGCCTATCGCATAGCCGTCGAAACCGATCTCCTGCAGGCCGGCCAGCGACTCCCTGCGCAATGCAGGGTACATGCCGCCCTGCACGATACCGAACAGCGCCGCGGAATTTCCCTGATGCGCCGCCTTGCTGCGCCGCGCCCAGCGCAGTGACAGTTCCATGGATTCACGCGCCTCGGTTTCCGTTGCCGGGTACGGTGTGCACTCATCGAAAATCATCACGATGTCCGCGCCGAGGCTCCTCTGGATGCGCATCGAGGTTTCCGGGTCCAGGAACACCTTCGATCCGTCGACCGGCGACTGGAACTTCACGCCCTCCTCCGATATCTTGCGCATGGCCCCGAGGCTGAACACCTGGAAGCCACCGGAATCGGTCAGGATGGGGCCGTCCCAGCCCATGAAATCGTGCAAATCGCCGTGCTGTTCTATGATGTCGGTGCCCGGGCGCAGCCAGAGGTGAAACGTGTTGCCGAGCAGGATCTGGGCGCCGCTGGCGCGAATATCGCGCGGCAGCATGCCCTTTACCGTGCCGTAGGTGCCCACCGGCATGAACGCGGGTGTGTCCACCGTGCCGCGCGGGAATTGCAGGCGCCCGCGACGGGCCTCGCCATCGCCGGCGAGTTGTTCAAACTGCATGTCACATCGGTGGCTCATACCCTGTCCTGTGCCTGCGCGTTCGCGGTGATGAACATCGCATCGCCATAGCTGAAAAAGCGGTAGCGCGCCGCGATCGCCTGCGCATAGGCCGCCATTATAGGCTCCCGGCCGGCAAAGGCACTCACCAGCATCAACAGCGTCGATTCCGGCAGGTGGAAGTTGGTGAGCATCGCGTCGACAGTGCGAAAACGGTAACCGGGATAGATGAAGATATCGGTATCGCCGCGCAGCGCTTCCACCTCGCCCGTGGCCCTGCTCGCCGATTCCAGGCAGCGCACGGCCGTGGTGCCCACCGCGATCACGCGGCCGCCGCGCGCGCGCGTCGCGCGCACCGCCTCGCACACGCGCTCGTCCACCTCGAAGTACTCCTTGTGCATCCGATGATCTTCGATCTCGTCCGCGCGCACCGGCTGAAAGGTACCGGCGCCGACATGCAGGGTGACCGTTGTCCGCCGCACGCCGAGGGCATCGATCTGCGCCAGCACGTCCTCGCTGAAATGCAGGCCCGCCGTGGGCGCCGCCACAGCCCCCTCGCACGTCGCATACACTGTCTGGTAGCGCTCCTGGTCCGCGGCTTCGTCCGCGCGCTCGATGTAGGGCGGCAGCGGCATATGGCCGATGTCACGCAGGATGTCCGCCAGCGGGTGACCGTCCTGCGAGGTAACGCAGAACAGGTCCCCTTCGCGCCCCGTCACCCGCAGCCGATGACCGCCGGGCGCACCTCCCGGCTCGCGAGCCAGGTGAATCACGGCGCCCGCTTTGGGGGATTTGCTGGCGCGAAGATGCGCCAGCGCCGTTCCGGCACCGGTCAGGCGCTCCACGAGCACCTCCACCTTGCCGCCGGTCGCTTTATGGCCCCAGAGCCTCGCGGGAATCACCCGGGTGTCGTTAAACACCAGCAGGTCGTCCGGGTGCAGGAAGTCCACGAATTCACGAAACCGGTGGTGGCTGACCGCGCCGTCGGCGCCGTCCAGCACCAACAGCCTGCTGGCGCTGCGCTCCGCCAGCGGGTGCTGGGCGATCAGTTCCGGGGGCAGGTGATAGTTGAACTCGCTGCGTTTCATGGATAAAAAAGCCGGCGCTGGGCCGGCTCTCAAGCGTCAGGGACGGCGCTTACTTGTCGTCGTCTTCCGCGGGCGCTTCTTCGGCCGGCGCCTCTTCAGCGGGCGCCTCCTCTGCTGCGGGCGCTTCCTCGGCAGCGGCTTCGGCTTCCACTTCAGCCTCAGCTTCAGCCACCGTTTCCTCTTCCGCCGCGGCCTCTACTTTGGGCGCCGCGGGCGCGGGCGCCTTGACCAGTTCCTCTTCCAGCAGGATGCGAACTTTCTCGTCACCGTTGACCGCCTTTTTATTGGCGTCTTTCACCGCGTACCGCTCATCACCACGCAGGTAGATGCTGTACTCGGCGGTTTTCTTCACTAACTTCATTGCCATGCTCTTTTCTCCCGGGATACTCAGATCACTCGCCCGGCGGGCGACATTCAAATTACTGGTTCAGATTAAAACCGGGCGGCAGTGTACCTGCAAAGCGCCGTGGAGTTAAGGATAATTATTGAACTTTTAGCGCCGGTTGCTATAATCGCGCGCTCTCCAGGGGGAGCCCCTCAAAGGCCTCCACCTACCCCTCAAAGCCGGAGTGGTGAAATTGGTAGACACGTCGGATTCAAAATCCGATGCCCTTAAAAGCGTGCCGGTTCGAGTCCGGCCTCCGGTACCAAAAATCCCGTAAGCCGCGCCACACAAGCATTCTGAGCCTTCCAGGGGCATCCATGTCCTAGGTGGGTCTGTAGGTGGGTCTGCGGGTGGGTCTGCATGGCCTTGGTGACTGATTCTCAACCAGGAGAATCAGCATGGCATTCGAGCGCTTCCTTATACGCAGTCGCCACGGTTCAGTGTGGTACGTGCGGGTCTATATACCACGACACCTACGACCACTGTTCCATGGTCGAAAACAGATCAAGAAAAGCACCGGGCACACTGACAAGCGACAAGCTGGTCGCGCGGCGTCAATTTATTGGGCACAATGCCAGGCACTATTCGACGATCTAGACAGGCACATGGCGAAGAAGAAAAAAAACAGTGGCTCCGACACACTCAGGATCGACCATGCCATGACGACGGACGTGTTCGGTCGCATGCATAAGTTCGACTGGGGCGGCGACAAAGACCCCGAGGCAGCCAAGCGCGAACAGCAAGCGGTGGAAGCGGTCCAGCGTGCGGCCCTGGAAACCTTGGAACGACACAAGGATAGCCCGGAAATAATTAAAGCGCTGGTATCCAGCAGTTCACCCACCAACGTCGTTGATCCCAATGCACCTGAAACGGTGATGACATGGGATGATCTTTTCGCCCGTTACGAGACAAAGGAAGCTGATAGGGCAGCCAATCCAAGCGAAAGGCTCACCCAGCGTACATTCGACGAGTCGCAGCCATATAGAAATTTTTGGAAAGAGTATTTTGCCGGTAGGGATGTTCACACCATAAAGCGTGCGGAGATCGAAGACATCGAAAGTTGGTTGCAACGTATCCCGGCAAGCTTCACCAAAAAGGGGATAACTATCGAACGAGCGATCCACCTGGGGAAAACTGGCGATCACGATCACAAGCGGATTAGCGGCCCTACGTTCAACCACTACCAGCGGCAATTAAAAGGTTTGTTGCAGTACGCCCACCGCCTTGGTATTCATCGTGATGACCTATCTGTGTGTATTCGACAAAAGGACAAGACCCTGGGAAAGCAGTTTGTGCGGTTGCCATTTACTGACGACGACATGGTATTAATGTTCTGCGGGAAGAACTACACCAGCAACTTTGGCCGTGCGAATCCGAAGACGCCATTTGCGGCAAGGTTTTGGGTTCCCCTGATCGCCGCATTCAGTGGTGCCAGGATGGATGAAATTTGCCAGTTGAGGGTTGCAGACGTGAAACACGATGCGCCCACCGGGATTCACTATCTCAGCATTGCGGGACCCGACGATAGCGCCGCTGATGGAATGCCAAAGAAGATTAAAAACAAAAATTCCATAAGGCCAATTCCGATCCATAATACGCTGGTTGATATAGGCTTTCTCGACTATGTCGATACTCTAAGGCACACACCAGACGCCAGCCTGTTTGGCCTGACACGCGCACCAGATGGCAAGTGGGGATCGCCGCTGTCTAAATGGTTTACGATTAAAGGCGACCATGCTAATGGGTTTATTGAGCGGTGCGGAGTTGTATCTATTGGTGAACTAAGAGACGGTAAGCGCTGGTCAAAATCATTCCATGGCTTCCGGCATGCCGTCGTCGACAACTTGCGGGACAAATCGAAAAAACTACCTGATGGGAGCCGAATACACGCCGAGGATATAGCGCTTGCTGTGGGCCACTTGAATGATGACAGCGCCGATCTAGAAACCAACAACTATGGCCAGGGAGTGGATAATTTGGAGCATCGGCGCGACGTGATTTCGCTGATCAGCTATCCCAGTGCTGACTTCGCTGCGATTAGGTGGCCCAAAACTCCAAATATGCCCCTGATTGACAGCGAGTAGTCGACACTTCATTTGTCAGGGTAAGTATACCTTACACCTGGAAATTCTATGCCGTTATCTTCCGCGAGGGCATGTAATTTGCGATATAGCTTCACATAGTCCTCTTTACACGACATCAATGCAAACTCTTGTATCATTCTTAATGAGTCTTCCTGCGACATTAATGGCCTGCATATATTGAGACACTGATTAAATTGGGTGACCAAAGAATTTACCCTGCTAATCCACAACGAGCCGTACATGATATTTATCGCAAAAAACATTCCAATCCCAAATACAAAGGGGAAAACCCATTGAAGATCATTTTGCCTTACAAGTCTTTTACATTCATTGACCTCTATAATTGATTCGAATTGCAGACATTTATCATATCGATGAACAAATTCAATTTCTGTATACAAGTTCATGCTGAAAATCACAAATACGCTAATAAGAAACCCACTTAAGAATGGCGAAATATTCTTGACTAAGTGAACTGACGCCAATTCACTGTTTGATCTTGCGGCCTCGCGATAGACACTGTCACTTGCTCGTTTCATACCGAGTGATAGAACAACGAAGAGCAAGTCGCCCAACTTTATCAAGCCGGGCTTGAGTATATCCCACAGTGCAGTGCCTAGAGTACCAAATACGATTGCGGAAAAAATTGCCACCGCTGTTGGATCACTAAAGAATTCCTTCATGTTATGCACATTCCAGTAATTATTAAGACCTATTAGGCGGCAAGCACAGCTCAAATTCTAATTAATCAGCTTTGCTAGCTTAGCCAAGGCGTCGTAAATCTTTTCATCCATTAGGTGATGCTTGCTGATATTATCTGACTGTGAACACAGTCCGTCCAGTACCTTACATGACTCCAGGTATGCCTCCGCCGCCCCCTCTTGCATCGCACTTCTTAGCCAAGACCTATCAGAAGGCGAGAGCTTCTTGCTTACGTTGGAATCAATTTGGCGATCAAACACCCCAACCACCCCAAGCGTTTCATGCCTGGGCTTACCCTCATCATCCCGGTAAGACCGGATCACCTGTAAACGACAACCACGACGGCGAACAAACATAGCTTGACTCCAACTCCATTGTAGTGTTATTATATACGGCACTACTAAATTTATCACTCATTACCAACAACACCACGGAGGACTATTAACTACTGGTAATGGGATGATCCATCTTGGCCGCTGCGGCACCTGATCCAAAGAACTGGCAAACTCAAGACTCCACTGGATTCTTTCAGTGGATTGCGGACGTTTGTCCGCAAGTTCCATCCAGTAAACGCGGCTATGAGACATACATCCCCGGCCCGCGTGAGCGCGAAGAAATCCGCAAGGCCCTGGACGGTGACTACCGCACCATTGTTTTCTGCTGGCCACGCCGCCACGGCAAAACGCTGGTCTCTGCCTTAATCATCGTTTGGCGTTTCTTAACTCAAAAGACGCTGGCTGTTGGCATCGTTTCAAACAGCGAAAAGCAAACGACAGACACCGCCTTTAAGACCGTCGCCAGCATCCTGAAGCAAACCGAATACACGGCCAAGCTGGTGAAGTCTGGTGCTATCAAGATACAAGGCGACCGCATTGCCTACGAACGCCTGCACAACGTTATCCAGGGGTACAGTTCAAACCCCGCAGCGCTGTATGGTAAGAAACTTTCCATCGCACAGTGTAGCGAGCTACACGCGGCCAGGAGCGATGAGGCATACCAGGCGCTGGCCAGTGCCACGATTGACACCGACGACGGATTGACGCTGGTTGACTCCACGGTAGGCCC
>JAUICG010000030.1 GCA_030427485.1 Gammaproteobacteria bacterium | reverse complement strand
CAACCTACGTTAAGGGCGTTCGCTTCGCACTTCGCGCTCGCTGGCTTGTTCTGCTGTTGGCCGCTGCCACTGTCGGTATGGGTGTTTATAATGCGGGTCAGGTTCCCCTCTCATTTACGTCCGCAACTGATAGAAGCGAGTTTCTCGCCAAAGTCGAGCTTCCTCTGGGAACCGGTCTTACCCAGGCCAAGCGTGTTGCCACTCAAGTGAGTAAAACTGTCAGTGACCTGGAACATATTGAATTGGTGTTCACTGTTATTGGCTCCGGCGCTCAGGCCAAGGCAAACGAACTATCATTCTATTTTGGTCTGTCGCCGAAACAACAAAGGAGCAGTCATCAGTATGAAGTGATGGATGACGTCCGCACAGCGCTCGCTTTGGCCATACCCGATGCCAAGCACATCTCTTTGACAGATGTGCCCTGGATATCCGGAGGAGGATTCTTTGGTGCCGACATGGAGATGGCTTTAAGCGGCGATGATTTAGAACAACTTCGAACATACGCGGATACTATCACGAGCCAGATGGAAGAATCTGGCCTCTTCAGGGATATCAAGTCCAGCTATGAGCCAGGCAAGCCTGAATTGCAGGTTACGATAAACCGGCGCAGGGCCGCTGATTTGGGCATTTCGGTTCGAGATATCGCCGCTACTGTTGGAGCCACGATGGGTGGTGTAGATGTTACAAGTTACGAAGAGTTCGGTAATCGCTATGACGTGCGCCTGAGATATGCAGAAACGTACCGCGACGAGATCGGAAAGTTTGACCTCATTCAATTACGCGCGGCAGACAACAGCTTAATAGATTTCCGTAACGTCGCAGAGGTAAGCGTAACCAGTGGCCCGGCACAAATCGATCACTACAATCGGGCTCGAAAGATCGGTATTTCTGCAAACGCTCCCGCTGGGATCGCGACAGGCGAGCTGATGAAAAAAATGGATGAGATTATTAGTGATCTCGATATGGCTACAGGATACGAGAGTTCATATCTAGGCACTTCAGAGCAAATCAATGATATTGTCGAGGCAATATTTTTTGCACTAACAATGTCGATGCTCAGTCTATACATGATTCTGGCTAGTCAATTCAACAGCTATACTCAACCAGTAGTGATCATGCTTACCGCTCCGCTGTCTTTTGTGGGCGCATTCAGCTTGCTCGCATGGACTAACTCCGAGCTTTCAGTCTTGACACAAATCGGTCTGGTCGCGCTGATGGGTCTGGTTATGAAAAACGGCATTCTTCTGGTGGACTATGCCAATCAGGCCATAGAGCAAGGCCACAGCGCAGCGGAAGCTATGATCGAAGCGGCTCATTTACGCTTACGCCCAGTACTGATGACTGCGTTCTCTACCATATTCGGTATGATCCCTATAGCGCTGGCCACGTCTGATGGCGCTGAGTTACGCACTTCAATGGGTATACTCGTAATAGGCGGACTAATTTCCTCAACCGTGCTTACCTTATTTGTTGTTCCAGTGGTTTACACATTACTCGCCGACGCCGAAAGTCAGCTTGCCCGTCTATTAAAATCGGAAATCTGAACAAGATGGATGCACTCCAACTGGAAAAAGTTTACGAGTTGTTCAGCGCCGGGATCGGTGCTCACAGTGATATGTCACTGAAATTTGTTTCTACCGAGGAAAACCGAGTCGTATTGGAAATGCCTTTCCAGGAAAAGCATGCAACAGCGCACGAAAATGGTTCGTTGCACCCTGGCGCTCTGGCAGCCGCACTGGACAGTGCCTGCGGTTTCGTAGTCCTCCAAAGCCTCGCGGTGCCACAGGCCATTGCGACCATCAACCTGCGAATCGACCACATACATTCCGCCCCCGTAGGCACTGATGTTCGAATCCAGGCGGAGTGCTACCAGCAGATTAACGGGTTTGCCTATGTCAGTGCATTCGCCAGCAGCCTGGACGGAAGAAAGATGTTGTGTAACGCGCAAGGTATTTTCAAAATTGGCAGCCCAGGTCCTGCCCTGGATCGAAGCTTGCTCTATCGACGAGGTGATTAATCAAGATGGACAAACATCTACTCCAGTTTCTCGACGAGACGCCCTATGCGAAAAATTACGGGACCGAGCTTGTCAGATGCGAACCAGATGTCGAATGCCTGACTCCTTGGGCAGAGCATTTTACTGGTAACCCATTGTTGCAAGCGTGGCACGGAGGAGTAGTTGTAGGCGTTCTCGAGCTTACCGGTGCGTTGCAAGCTTTAAAGGTATCAGCCGACGAGAAGTGCCCACTCCTATCAGCCAACATCAATTTTCTACGTCCCACCAGGGGTGATCTTGCCGTGCATACACGCGCTTACCTTGTTCGAAGTGGCAGGCAGATTCTGAATATCGATGTCATCGCCTGGCAAATCTCGCTGCAAGAGCCCACTGCTGCGGCAACACTGACTTTTGCAAGACGTAGTTAGTCACCATCCTGATGTTCGATTTAGCGCTAAATTCACGAAAAACATCCCGTACCGCCTGCGTTCCGGCGCGAGCTCATTAGCCGCTCGCCCGAGAGAATTCTCGATAAGAGCCTGGAAGAACACTCTCCCCCCAAGGCAACGGTGGATTTTTGCGGGTACAAATGTGCAGTTTTCGTCCGGCGTTGATAGGGTTTTCACAGCGGAGCATATCGTTTTCCGCATCAAAACCCCACGTCACTAAGGCGCGAAGCGAGTAGTGACGTGGGCGGCGCGCGCTCTGACAGAAAACACAGTATTACTTCGGCTCAATGGATTTTCAGGGGTGGTTACAGTGGAACCACCCCCTGAAATGCGGATTTGGTCGTGCAAACACAGTCAAATATGGCCAAAGTCTGCTGAAGTGAGCTTTTCCGGACGTTTGATGGCATCGAGATGTTGCGCTGCCTGGCAGAAACCACCGCCGATTCAGGTGGAGTTCTCTGTGACAACCGTATTTTGCGTTCGTATAGTACACCCACTAGACGCGGCCACTGCGGAAAAGTGGCAAGGAAGACCCCACCTTGCGAAAGCGAAAGGGGTAGGCGGAATCCAGCTGTTTTGGAATCTGCCGAACGCGTCACTCAGGGCCAGTTTTGACGCAGCGGTCAGTGATGACCGGGTCCCTCTTCAAACCATCGCGATACCGCTTCGTCTGGGTACCGCATCTTTAAATCTATCCCGCTCGTTACGGGGACTGTTCCATAACCGCTGTTGATGGCCGAGCACCCGTGCCGACCTGAATGACGGCAACTTCAATCCCGCAAACACACTGGCGGTTAGTGCGTTCTGCTTTTCTTAAAAAATGAGGTAATTCCACCCCAGCCCCAGGCTGGATAACCGTTGGTTGGCACGGGCCAGTTTTCTTTCGAAAACACACCGTGTTGTCTATGGCCAGACACATTCAGGTCAACCGGGATTGGTGTCCCGTGATCGCACCGCTTCGGCGGACCTGCGCAGCTTCTGTTGCCAGGTGATCAGAAACACTCACCGAAGGAAACAGCACTATGCGCGACCTGAACTACCAACTGAAAATGTTATGCAAACACAGCCACGAGGGCAGCTTTGAAACCCGGGTGGGCCGGGAGCGCCAGTTGAGCGCCATCGCCAACCAGTTACACGACCTGGGATTTCGGCAATTAAAGGCCACGTCCCTGAAACAAAAGCACGTCCAGGCCCTGGTAGATCATTGGCTGGACCAAAATCTCTCCCCCGGCACCATCAAGAACCGGATGAGCTGTTTACGTTGGTGGGCCGAGAAGGTTAACAAGCGGGCCGTGGTTGCCGGCTCCAACGACTTTTATGGCATACCGGACCGGCAGTTCGTGTCCGACACCAGCAAGGCCAAAGACCTGAAAAGGGACCAACTCGCCCTGGTGAAAGATGAATATGTGAGGATGAGCCTGCGCCTGCAACAGGCCTTCGGGCTGAGAAGAGAGGAAGCCCTCAAGATCCAGCCCCGCTGGGCAGACCGTGGCGATCACCTGCAGCTCAAGGCCAGCTGGACCAAGGGCGGGCGGGAACGCACCGTCCCGATCCGCACAATGGAACAACGCGCCCTGCTGGAACAGGCCAAGCGACTGGCCGGTTTCGGCTCCCTGATCCCCCGAAGCCGGCAATACATTGAGCAGCTCAGGATCTACGAGCGCCACACCGCCAATGCCGGGCTGTCGAAAATGCACGGCCTGCGTCATGCCTATGCCCAGCAGCGGTACCGGGAACTCACCGGCTGGCCATCGCCCCATGCGGGTGGGCCCACCAAACAGCAATTGAACACGGCACAGCGACAGACCGATCAACAGGCCCGACTCACTATCAGCGAGGAGCTGGGCCACCAGCGTGAGCAGGTGACTGCGGTCTACCTGGGCCGGTGATTGCCTGGATGAATACGATGAATCAACCCCCTACTCACCCATTACAGCCCCCAACTATCCGCGGCCTCAACGAAGCCCAAGCCGCCGCCTATGTGGGACTGGGTGTCACCCTCTTCCGAGAGATCGGCCCACCCCCCATCCGGGTGCGCCACCGCAACATTTGGGATCGACTTGACCTGGACGCCTGGCTTGACGACTATAAACGTCGAGGGCGGGCCAGGGAGGAAAATCTATGGCCCGAGAAAAAGGACTCTACCAGCGTAAGGACTCACCCTACTGGTGGATCGACGTCGTCTTGCCAGACGGACGTCGAGTATGCCAGAGCACTAGGCTTAAAGACCGAGACGCTGCCACCGAGTTCCTGATCCGCCTCAAAGCAGACGCATACGATGCACAACAAAAACCACTGCAGCCTGATCGCAGTTGGAAGGAAGCCGTGCTGCGCTACGTCGGTGAACTGGATAACCCCAGCCGCCTCGTATCCAGTCGCGACCACCTGCGGCAACTGGACCCCTTTCTCTGTGAGCTCACGCTCAACGAGATATCGATGGAGTCGCTGCAGCCGTTTATCCGCCATCGCAAGGACGTTGAGGGCGTAACCAACGCGACGGTGAACCGGGCGCTGGAGATTGTGCGCCGTATTCTGCACCTGGCCCGGGATGAGTGGGGGTGGCTGGAGCGCTTTCCCCGCATCCGGATGTTGAGTGAACCGAGGCGCCGTGTGCGCTTTCTCACTCGTCGGGAAGCCGATGCTCTGCTGGAGGCACTGTCGGCGCATTTGCGCCCGGTGGTGTCGTTTGGGCTGGCAACAGGTTGCCGTATGGGCGAAATCCTGAACCTGGAATGGCACCGGGTGGATTTTGACCGTCGTGTGGCCTGGCTGGACCATGGCACCACCAAAAACGGCGAGGGACGTGGCATCCCCCTGAACAACGATGCCATTCTCGCCCTCAGGGCGGTCGAGGGAGATCACGGCCGCTGGTGTTTTACGTACCAGGGCAAGCGCATGGAGCGCGTGGGCTCTGGCTGGAAACGTGCCCTCAGGCGGGCCGGGATCACGGCGTTTCGATTCCATGATCTGCGCCACACCTGGGCCAGTTGGCATGTCACCAACGGCACGTCGTTACAGGAGCTGATGGAACTGGGCGGCTGGAAGTCGTATGAGATGGTGCTGCGCTATGCGCACCTGGCACCGGATCATCTGAGTCACGCCGCGGCGCGCATAGAGCGGACGTGGGAAATCGTAGAGTCGAACTCTACGAAAACTCTACGTTAGGTTCTTAAGAAGATGGACGCGAATGCGTAAGTCTTTGATTTGATTGGCGCGCCTGGCACGATTCGAACGTGCGACCGCCTGGTTCGTAGCCAGGTACTCTATCCAGCTGAGCTACAGGCGCGTGAGGGGCGGTACTATAGGGATGCGCCCTTTGCGAGTCAAGAACTTAAAGGTGCTCGCGGCCCGGGAGCACTCCCGTGATCGTGTTCATCACCCCGCGAGACCGACGCGCACTATAACCAGATCAGCTCTCATGATATATATCTTAGGAATGTGTTATTAATTAATACATTCTATATTTGTATATCTAATTGATTTGGACTAGATTGAGAGCCTGAGGTTCTCTACCGCGGAGACAGCGTCATGATAAAACTACTACTCGCGCTCCTGATCACCGCAGTGGCCGCCAGCGCCGGCGCGCAAGCGGCTGATCAATTCGCGTTTCTGCAGTGTGGCGTCAGGCTCGGAGGTAATCAACTGACGTACAAACCCGCTGCGGAAAGCAGCAGCAAGCAGAGTAAAAGGGACAGCCGCCTGAACCATGTGGCGGGCAGTGTGAAAACCGCTTCGAGTGGCTTCACGCTATCGTATGCGAGCCCCGCGGCGATGCCCGCCAGCGTGACGGACACCTCTCACTCCGTTGAATTTCGCCTGCCGCCCAAGGTGACGGTCGCCAGCATCGGGTGTTCCTGGCGTTAGCCCACATCGCGCGGCACTTTCCGTGGCGATTGATGATCGATCAGGGCTGGTGATTCAGTTGTCGACCACACGCCCCAGCGTGGCATCGCCCATGATGGTGGTGCGGTGTATCACCCGTTCCACGCCCGGCCTCGTCCCGGTCGCACAGTGCATCGCACGCCAGTTGTCCCAGAGGACCATATCGCCCTCCTGCCACTGGTGGAAATAGTGGAACTCCGGCTTGCGCGTGTGCTCCACCAGCCGCTGTAGCAGGTCGACGGCCTCGTCGTTGCAGAGGCCGGCGCGATGCGGCGCCACGATACGCTCGAGGAACTGCTCACAGATTTCCAGCACCTTGCGCCCGGTCACCGGATGGGTCACCACGGCCGGGTAGGCCACCTCCGGAAAATTCGGGTAGTTCAGGTCCGATGGCTTGCCGGGGCTGAAAGAGCCCGGCTCATAGCCCTCGAGGTCGACGAAACGCATATGGCGGCGCTGCATGCTGAACGCGTAGGTCACCTCTATATTGGCGATGAGTTTACGCGTCGCCTCGTCCAGCGCATCGTAGGCCTTGGCCAGGTCGCCAAAGCCGGTGAGACCGTCCTCCCTGGCACAGACCACGGCGCGCAGCAGCGCCCCGCGGTTGGGTTTGCCGGTGTAATGCAAATCCATATGCCAATCGAGTTTGTTGACCATGTCGCGCCCGTTGTAGCGCGCTGTCATGTACTTTTCTTTCTCTGGCTCATTCACCAGCATGAACAGTTCGGGGTATTCAGCGGAAGTCGTCGCTGCCAGCGGGTGCATTTCCAGTTCGCCGAACACGCGGCTGAACGCGATCTGGTTCTGCGGCGTGACGTCCTGGCCGCGAAACAACAGGATGCCGTGCTCGTTCCACAGCGCCACCAGTTCCGCCGCCAATGCGTCGTCCGGCGGCCGGGTGATATCAAAACCGCTGACCTCCACCCCGACGTTGTCCAGTGCACGTACTTTTAATGCCATGATAAATGTCTCGACTAGTCCAGGATACCGGGGTCCTCACGCAGTTCCCTGCGCGCCATCGCCTCCCACAAAAACGGGAAGCCGTTGGCATCGGGCAGCGCGATCGCGGCGACCTGCTCTTCAGTCAGCGGCACGCCGCCGCCGAGTTGCTCAACCTGGTACGCGCGCATGCTCCGCCATTCCAGCGTGATGGCCCGCAGGTGGGCCTGGCGCAAATCCCGCCCGACCACCAGCGCGCCATGGTTGGCCAGCAGCGCCCATTTCGCATCGCCCAGGGCTTTTGCGGCGGCCAGCGAGGTGTCCGCATCTTCAAACGTACCCTCGTATTCATTGTATAAAGGCAGGGGACCATCCACGTAGGCGCCGGCCTGGTCGTACACCGGAGGCACGCGGTGCAGATTGGCCCAGATACCGCTGTACTGCGCGTGATTGTGAATCACCACGTTCACCTCGGGTCGCAGGCGGTGCAGATGCAGGTGCAGACCGAGCGCGGGGGTGGTGTTCCACTCGCCCGCTATGATGGCGCCGGACGCATCCAGTGTCAGGATATCGCCGGCGGTGACTTCATCCCATGCCAGTTCCCAGGGGTTGGTCAGCATGGTGCCGTCGGGCAGGCGGTAGGTGATATGGCCGGCGATATGCTCATTCCAGCCCTCGCGAAACAACATGCGACACATCAGTGCAACCTGCGCCGCCTCGCTCAACTGCGGCAACAGCGGCCTGCGCCCGGCATTGGGCGCAAACTGTTTGACGATCTCGGCGTTAATGCCCGGAATGTGCTGCATGCGAACCCTCCGTTGCGAGACTTATTGCAGGAAGCCGGCCTCGGAGTTCATATAGATACGGATGGGCCAGTTGGTGTCCTTGCCCAGGCGTATGACCAGGCCGTAATTGTCGTTGTCGAAATCCGATACCCACTCGTAGGAGAATTTGATCGGTTTGGACTGTTGTGGGGCCGGGGGCTTCTGGCCGATAACCAGTACTTCCTCGATGTCGTCGCGATTGCCCAGCGAGGCCTTGGGAATGGCCAGGGTGATTTTCTGCGTATCCACGGTATCGCCCTCCTCGATGTCGACGAGTTGGGCGCCGACGGTAGTGTCGCGGGCGCCCTTTACCAGTTCCAGCCAACCCGTTTGCATGCCCTGGTTTTCAGCCAGTGCGACACCGGCAAGCAGGGTGAAAAGAGCGGCTATACCTGAGCGGATGAACCTGCCTGAACGCATGGGAAATACCTCGCTGTAGACTGCCTGTAACCAATCCTCCCAGCATAACGCAAACGCCATCGCGAACAAGTCCGATTAATCAAACCGGCTGCCGTGGCGTGGCTTATCGAAGGGTTCATGGCCGCGTTTTTCGCGCAACCAGTTCAGGCCGCGCAGCACGCCCGGCTGCAATACCAGCCAGCGCTCGACGCGGTACTTGCCGGGAAAGTTCATCAACAGCAAACCCATCAACAGCGTCAGCAAACCCTGCCCCGGCGTCACCAGCATGATCAGCCCGAGCAGCAGCAGTACCAGGCCCAACACATTCTTCAGCACGCTGAGCACCAGCACAATAAGCGGCTGGCCCGACCGTTCCCGCCAGGCGTGGCGCTCCTCACTGGCGAAGTAGTCCCGCGGCAGGCGGGTCACTACCCAGGGCACGGCAATAACAGTGGCAATCGCGGCCAGCAGCGACAGTGCGCTGGCCCAAAGGAGGGGTTGTTGCCAGTTTGCGAGAAATTCCATCGCGGCATCTTACCACCTGCGGCTATTTGTAACCCTGCCGAACTTGGCACCGGCTCTGCGGCATGCGATTATCCCGCACCATGTCGCGCCTACACTATTCCGTCCGTACCGCTGGGCTGCTCGCATGCTGTGTGCTGTTGGTGGCGTGCTCGGCCATCCTCCGCAATCCGGTGCCGGCGGACCAGTACGCCAAGGTCAGCGTGTTGGGCAGGCAGGACCTGCGCAACTGGGGCGATCACCGCCCGGGAGAGAACCAGCCCAGCGAACTGCCCGACGACCCTGCAACGCTGCAGCGGGATTTCGGCGGCATCATGCACACCGAACACACCTATCTGGCGATATCCGGGGGCGGCGCCGACGGCGCCTACGGGGCCGGGGTACTGGTGGGCTGGAGCGCACTGGGAACCCGGCCGGAATTCACGATGGTCACGGGCGTGAGCACCGGCGCGCTGACCGCGCCCTTTGCGTTCCTCGGCCAGGCGTACGACGACGAACTGAAAATGCTCTACACAACGCTGGACAGCAAGAACATTTTTTTCCGGCGCAGCGTCTTTTCAATTCTGCGCGGTGATTCCGTCACCGACAACACACCGCTGATGAACATGCTGAACGAGTACGTCAGCGATGAGATGATCGCGGAAATCGCCCGCGAGTACCGCAAAGGCAGAATCCTGAATATCGAAACCACGGACCTCGATGCCGGTCGCCCCGTTATCTGGAATATCGGTCGCATCGCCGACAGCGGCCAGCCGGGTGCCGCCAGGCTTATTCGCCAGATACTACTGGCGTCCGCTTCCATCCCCGGCGTTTTCCCCCCGGCCTACATCAAGGTGCAGGCGGCGGACGGCAATACCTACGATGAAATGCATGTGGATGGCGGCACCTCGGCGCAAATGTTCCTCTACCCCACGCACACCAACTTTGCGAGACTGCGAGAGCAACTCGATATCAAGGGCACGCCCACGGCCTACGTGATTCGCAACTCACGTGTGCAGGCCGATTACAAGCCCGTGAAAGCGAGACTGACCAACATCGCCACCCGCTCGGTGGAATCCCTGATTCGCACGCAGGGCATCGGGGATGCCTTTCGTATCGCCGCCACCACCCAGCGCGATGGCATCGACCTGGAGCTGACCTGGATCCCGATGGACGCCCCAAAAGATCCTGGCAAGGAACTGTTCGACCCCGCGTACATGTCGGCCCTGTTCGACTATGGCTACCAGCGCGTGGTCGACGGCACGGCGTGGCGCAACGTAGACCTCACTACGCTTGGCACCGGGGCGGGCAGATGACTCTGACATTGTCCGTTCTCGACCAGTCACTGGCGCGCGCACCGGAGCAGGCGGGCACCGCGCTGCAGGAAACGCTGCAGATGGCGCAGTGGTGTGAAGCGCTGGGATACACGCGGTTCTGGGTATCGGAGCACCACGCCTTTCCCTCCGTGGCGGGCAGCGCCCCGGAGGTGCTGCTGGCCGCACTGGGCGCGGCCACACGCAGTATCCGCATCGGCTCGGGCGGCATCATGCTGCCGCACTACAGTCCCTACAAGGTCGCGGAAGTGTTTTCCCTGCTCGCCAATCTCTATCCGGGCCGGGTCGACCTCGGCATCGGCCGCGCGCCCGGTGCCGACATGTCGACCGCCGTCGCGCTGGCAAGCGACGGCCGCCCCAGATTCGACGCGTTCCCGGCGCTGACCGCAAAGCTCAGCGAGTACCTCTGGTCAGCACACACGAGCCCGATTGTCAGCCCGCGCCCGCCCGATGACATCCCGCTGTGGATGCTCGGCTCCAGCGCCGACAGCGCCGTACTGGCCGCGCAACGCGGCCTGCCCTACAACCTCGGCCTGTTCATAAATCCACAGGCGGATTCCAGGCTGATCGGTCTGTACAAATCGCATTTCCAGCCCAGTGAACGCCAGCAGCAGCCCTACGCGATTCTCACGCTGAGCGTGTTTTGCGCCGACACCGAGGAACAGGCCAATGCGCTGCAACTGACCTACGACCTCAACCTGTTCCGTTTTTTCACCGGAAAATCAAACGGCCAGTCGCTGACACCGCAGGAGGCGCTGAACTATCCGCTGGGTGCCCACGAGAGAGCCTTTATCGCCAGCCGGGAAAACAGCCGCGCCGCCGGCACTGTTGCACAGGTGAAGCGGCGTATTGAAGCACTGGCGGCCGAACACCGGGCCGACGAGATAATGGCGGTAACCAATATGTACTACCTGGAAGACCGCAAGCGCTCGTTCGAACTGCTGCGTCAGGCGTTTGCGTAGCGCGGCGAGAAGGACGTCGCGTCCCGCTCGCCAATTTCAAGGCGCGATTCCGACGAAGCCGGACAGGCACGGGCATTGAGTAGCGACGGATGGGGAAACCGGGGCGGTTTCCCTCCGCGGTGGTGCCGCCCTAGTTATCCATGGCCTTTTTAGCCTTGTCCGCGGCTTTCTTCGCAGACTCTGCGGTAGCATCAGCGGCATCTTCAACACTGTCAGCTGCGTCGTCGGCCATATCACTGACACTGTCGGCTGCGTCACCGGCTGCATCGGTCACGCTGTCAGCGGCATCGCTTGCCATTTCGCCGGCTTTGCTGGCCGCGTCCTTGACGCTCTCGGTCGCATCGTCAGCCATTTCACCCGCTGACTCCGCCGCATCACTGGCTGCTTCCCTGGTCGCATCGTAGGCATCGCCGGCTGCATCCGCTGTCGCGTCGTACGCGTCGCTGGCGGCATCCGTTGTCGCGTCATACGCATCGCCCGCTGCTTTCTTGGTCGCATCATAGGCATCGCCAGCCGCTTCGCTTGTCGAATCGTAAGCATCGCTGGCCATATCACTGACCGAGTCGGCGGCCGACTGGGTTTTCTCGGTGACCGTTTCCGCAGCTGCTTTCACCGACTCCTGGGCCGATTGCATGGTTTCCTTCGCGTCATCGTCACCACACCCGACAAAGGCGAAAGTCAGCAGGGCGAGTGACAGTGAACCTAGCAATTTCTTTGTCATGATAATCATCTCCGTAGTGGTTGCTTTGAGACCGGTATCTGCGCTGAGCCGCCACTGCATCGCGAACACAGCGCGCGTGTACTCGAATATAACACCCACGCCCCCAAGCGTCACCCGGCGTTGTGGTAGACGTTCTGCACATCCTCCAGGTAATCGAGCATATCGACCAGGTGTTCCAGCACGCCCTGGTCGTCTTCGCTGAGCCCCACGGTGGCTTGCGGTACAAACTGGATGTCATCCACCTCGAACTCCAGTCCCTCGAACACGTCCAGCAGCGCCTGCTTCGCCTTGTGGTATTCCGTGTGGGGTGCAAACACCGTGATCTTGCCGTCGGCGCATTCGATATCGGCGACATCCACATCCGCCGCCACCAGCGCCTCCAGCGCCGCTTCTTCATCGTCCCCGGCAAATACCAGGATCGCGCTGTGATCGAACAGGTGGCTGACATTCCCCGGCGAGCCGAGCTTGCACTTGGCTTTGTTGAAACACTGGCGCACGTCGCCAAAGGTGCGGTTCGGGTTGTCCGTCAGGCAATCGACGATCACCGCGCTACCCCCCGGTCCAAAGCCCTCGTAGCGCGCAGTGGCGAAATCCTCGCCGCCGACACCGCGCGCTTTCTCCAGCGCTTTCTCGATTACATGGGCCGGCACCTGGGCGCGCTTTGCCCGCTCGATCACACCGCGCAGCGAGAGATTTCCGGCGGGATCCACCCCGCCGGACTTGGCCGTCACATAGATTTCCCGCGCGTAGCGACTGTACACGCGCGCCTTCATATCAGACGTCTTCGCCATCGACTCCTTGCGGTTCTGATAGGCCCTGCCCATAGCAATACTCCGTGGTGTTCAACACCGGGTTGGTGAATCAGGGCAGCAATATAATCGCTGGGGGCCACAGTATCCAGTGACCGGCGCGCAGAATCTGCTGCCCGACAGCGCATGCGAGGGCGTGGGCTGCAGCGGACGCTTTGACATAAATCGTCGAAAATAGCGGGCGCAGGCCGCATAATGGGCACCAAACCGCTGACAGGAGCTGCACGGGCGTGAAAAAAATAATCGCACTTCTGGTCGTTATCGCCGTGGCTGTGCTGGCAATCTGGCTCATGGGCAGGCAACCCCCCGCGCAAGTGCTGCTGCATACCGTGGCGCGCGGTACGGTGGAAAAAACCGTCTCCAATACACGCGCCGGTACCGTCGAAGCCTGCCGTCGCTCCAAGCTGTCGATGCCCAGCGGCGGCCGGGTGGACACGCTGCTGGTTGACGAGGGCGACCGGGTGGAGAGCGGGCAGGTACTGCTGTCGCTGTGGAACAAGGACCGGCTGGCGCTGCAGTCGCAGGCCAGCGCCAGGTTGCAGTCCGCACGCCACAGCGCGGAACAGATCTGTGTCGAAGCGGACAATGCCGCGCGCGAGGCCGCGCGACTCGACAAGTTACTGGCGCGCAAACTGACATCCAAAGAGGCGGCTGAACTGGGCCGCACCAAGGCGCAGAGCGGCGACTTTGCCTGCCAGGCGGCGCGCGACGAGGAGAAGGTCGCGCAGGCCAACCTTGAAGTCCACAGCGTCCTCCTCGAAGAGACCTTCCTGCGCGCGCCCTTTGCCGGTATTGTCGCGAAAATCAACGGCGAGATCGGCGAGTACGTCACACCCTCCCCGCCCGGGGTCGCCACGCCCCCGGCCGTGGACCTGATCGACTACAGCTGCCTGTACGTCAATGCGCCGATCGACGAGGTGGACGCCGGTGAACTACACCCCGGCCTGCCCGCGCGGATAAGCCTGGATGCCTTTCGCGGCGAAACCTTCAGCGGCAGCCTGGATCGCATCGCCCCCTATGTACTCGACCTGGAAAAGCAGGCACGCACCGTGGAAATCGACGTGGTATTCGAAGACCCCGCGGTGCGCGAACGGCTGCTCGTCGGCTACAGCGCTGACATCGACATTATCCTCGATACCCACGCCGATGTGCTGCGCATTCCGACCGAAGCGGTCATGGAGGGCGACCAGGTCTACCGCTACAACCGCCAGAGCGGCACCCTGGAACTGGTATCCTTCGAGGCGGGCTTACGCAACTGGAACTTCACCGAGGTGACGGGAACGCTGGAGGCTGGCGATGAGATTGTACTGTCGCTGGATGTCCCCGGCCTGGCGGAAGGGCTGGAAGTGGTGCCCCGGGATGATTGAGGTCAGCGGCGTCAACAAGACCTTTATCCTGGGTGACAGCACGGTCCATGCGCTGGCCGATATCAACCTGCGCATCGAACAGGGCGAATACATCTCGGTGATGGGGCCATCCGGCTCCGGCAAGTCCACGCTGCTGAACATGCTCGGCCTGCTGGACCGGCCCGACAACGGGCGCTACTCGCTCAACGGCGTCGACACCCAGACACTGGATGAAAACGAGCGCGCCCGTTTGCGCCGCGAACAGATCGGCTTTGTGTTCCAGGCCTATCACCTGATCGCGCGCCTGACGGCGCGGGAAAATGTCGAGATGCCGTTGATGCTCGCCGGGGTGCCCGCCAGGGAACGCCATGAGGCCGTTGCGGGCATTCTTGACAGGCTCGGTATCGCCAAACGCGCCGACCATCTGCCCAACCAGTTGTCCGGCGGCGAACGCCAGCGGGTGGCGATAGGCCGCAGTATCGTGATGAAGCCGGCCCTGTTGCTGGCCGATGAACCGACCGGCAACCTCGACTCCCGATCCGGTGCGGAGGTAACGGAAATCCTGGAAAACCTCAATCGCGATGGCATCACTCTGTTGATCGTAACGCACGACAACAGCATGGGCGAACGCGCCAGCCGCCGGATACGCATGGTGGACGGCGCCGTTGCCGCGGACCAGCGCTTCGAGCGCGTGGTCTGAGCGTGCGACTCCTCGACCTGCTGCGCTTCAGCCTGCTCGCACTGCGCCGCCAGCGGTTTCGCAGTGCCATGCTGTTGACCGCCGTGGGCCTCGGCGTCGGCGCGGTGGTGGTGCTCACCGCACTGGGCGAAGGCGCGCGCGGTTATGTGCTGGGGGAGTTCGCCTACCTGGGCAAGGACACGGTCATCATGATGCCGGGCAGAAAAGAAACCACCGGCGGCATGCCTCCCATCACAGGGGTGGCCGCGCACGCGATCACCCTGGAGGAGATGGAGGTGTTGCAGCGTGCCGTGCCCGGCGTGACGGCGCTGGCGCCGATGGTGATGGGCAACGGCCCGGTATCGTACAAGTCCCGCGAGCGCGACAGCATGGTGATCGGCACCACCGCGGCCTTTTTCCCGCTGCGCCAACTGCAGATCGCGCAGGGCCGCAACCTGCCCGAGCTTGCGCTGGGCGAGGGCAAACAGGTGGCGGTGATCGGCCAGAAACTGAAGGAGGCCCTGTTTGACAGCGGCCGCGCGATCGGCCAGTGGGTACGACTGCGCGACTACCGTTTCCGGGTGGTCGGTGTACTGGCGGGCTCGGGCGATTCCTTCGGTGCCGACCTGAGCGAAGCGATCTTTATCCCGGTAGCCTCGGCGCAGGCCGTGTTCAATGTCCACGGCCTGTTCCGGGTGACACTGAAGGTGAAGGAGAATTACCAGGTGGAAGCGGTCAAGTCCGCGATTGCGAAACAGATGCAGCTACTGCACAACGGTGAACTGGACGTGACGATTATCAGCCCGGATGCGATGCTGTCGACGTTTGACAGCATATTGCAGGTGATGACGCTGGGCGTGGCGGGCATAGGCGCGATCAGCCTGGTGGTATCCGGCATACTGGTGATGAACGTGACGCTGATGTCGGTGAAACAGCGCACCGCGGAGATCGGCCTGCTGAAAGCACTGGGCGCGCCGTCCTCGCAGGTGCGCACGCTGTTCCTCACCGAGGCCGCGCTGATCGCCGCGGCCGGCGCCGTCCTCGGCATGCTGCTCGGGCACCTGCTGGTGTTTACCGGCACGCAGATCTATCCCGACGTGCCGTTCGCAACGCCGGCCTGGGCGCTGTGGGCATCGCTGGCGCTGGCGATTGGCACAGCACTTGTCTTCGCCTGGCTGCCCGCGCAGCAGGCGGCGGATATGGAGCCGGTAAATGCGCTCGGTAAAAAGTAAACCGCCATGCTGTTAGCTGACTGGCTGCGCTGGGTATTTCACGCGGTCACCACCGCCCGCCTGCGCAGCCTGCTGACCGCGCTTGGCATCAGTATCGGCATCGCCGCGGTCACCCTGTTGACATCCATCGGCGAGGGTATCCGGGTGTACCTGATGGACAGCTTTTCCCAGTTCGGTACGCGCATCATTGCGGTCACCCCGGGCAAGGTCACCACCGGCGGCATGGCCGGTATGCTGACCACCATCCGTCCGCTGTCGCTGGCCGATGCCAGCGAACTCGCCAAGTTGCCGCATGTCGATGCGGTGGTGCCGGTGATACAGGGCACCGCGAAAATCGAGGCGGGGCAGTACAGCAGGGACACCGATGTCATCGGCGTCGGGCCGGACATGGATCGCGCCTGGCGGTTCACCGTCGCGCAGGGCCGCTTCCTGCCCGCGGGCGACCTGGAGAACTCGCGCTACTTCGCGGTGATTGGCTCGCGCGTCAGGGAGGAACTGTTTCGCGGCGGCAGTGCGCTGGGCAGCTATGTAAGAGTCGGCGGCACCCGCTTCCGGGTGATTGGCGTGATGGAGTCGAAGGGACAGTTGCTGGGCTTTGATC
Organism: Gammaproteobacteria bacterium; assembly: GCA_030427485.1. Taxonomy (GTDB): domain Bacteria; phylum Pseudomonadota; class Gammaproteobacteria; order Pseudomonadales; family Halieaceae; genus Marimicrobium. The sequence continues at coordinate 38,540 of JAUICG010000030.1, read as the reverse complement.
TCGACGATGCCATCTATATCCCGGTCGATCTCGCCATGCAGATGTTCAACAAGGAAAGCCTGATGGAGATCGACGTGGTCTTCAGGGAAACCACCACCTCGGAAGATATGCGCGAGCGTGTCAAGGCCCTGCTGATCCGGCGTCACGGCGATGAAGACTTCACCCTGTTCACCCAGGAAGACATGCTCTCCACCCTGGACAAGATCATGTCCATGCTGAAGATGGCGGTGGGCGCACTGGGCGGCGTGGCGCTGGTGGTGGGCGGCGTCGGCGTGCTCACTATCATGACCACCGCCCTGAAGGAGCGCACCCACGAAATCGGCTTGCTGCGCGCGCTGGGCTGCACACGGGAGCAGATTCTGTTGATGTTCCTGGGCGAGGCAGTACTGCTGTCGGGCATGGGCGGTCTGCTGGGGCTGAGCATGGTCGCGGTACTGGTAGTCAGCCTGAACACCTTCGCGCCCGGCTTGCCGATCAGCCTGCAACCTGCGTATATGCTGGCGTCGCTGGCGCTGAGCTGTGGCGTCGGCCTGGCCGCGGGCATCTCACCGGCGATGAGTGCCGCCGCGCTCGACCCGATCGAGGCGCTGCGCTCGGAATAAGCAACGGTTGCGTTGCCGGCGAGGCCCTGCTGCACGCTGACGACTTGAACAGGTGAAACAGCATGTACACACCTGCCTGGCCGTGTACGCACACGCCAACCCCGGCCCCAACCCGGGCGATAGCTCAAATGACAGGCAATCAATCCCGACGGACAAGCCCGCTTTCTGCCACCGCTGTACCTTACGCTTCGATTTTTACAGCCCCCGTTTCACGCAACTGAATCGGGTGCGCCCATAATAATCCGGCAGGAGTTATCGACATGTCATCAGAACCCACATTCCAATCGCGTAAAAAGCTCCTGTGCCTGGTCGTGGCGGGACTGTCATTGAGCAGCGCACAGGCCAACGCGCAGGCCACCCTGGAGGAAGTCGTTGTCACCGCGCAGAAGCGCGAACAATCGCTGCAGGACGTACCCCTGGCGGTATCGGCAATGACCGGCGAATCCATGCGCGATGCCGGCATCAATGACATCGAAGGTCTCTCGCGCCAGGTGCCCTCGCTGCAGGTACAGGAGAGCAACGGCCCGCTCGCGATGAACTACCGGGTGCGCCGGGTGGGCAACATCGGCAACATCCCCACGTTTGAGCCCGCCGTCGGTGTATTCATGGACGGCGCCTACCGCAATCGCCCCATTTTCACTGCCGGCGACATGTTTGATATCGATCGCATCGAGATTCTGCGCGGTCCGCAGAGTACCCTGTACGGCAAGAACACCACGGCAGGTGTGGTCGCCATCTACACCAAGACGCCTGCCGATGAGTTCGAGGGCAACGCCCAACTGGATGCAGGTATTGTGGAAGGCGCTTCGGATGCCTCTCTCTACCGCTTCGTGGGCGGTGTCAGCGGCCCCCTGACCGATACGCTCAGCGCCAGCCTCGGCGCCAGTGCGGTGGACCAGGAGCCCACCTACGACAGCGCCCTGAACGCCTCCAACGCGACCTCCAACGACCTCGACCGGCAGGCCGTGCGCGGCCAGCTGCACTGGGCCGCCACCGATGCGCTGGATATCCGCCTGATCGCCGGCTACATATCCGAAGATGACGACACCATGCTGGCCGATGTCTATATCGTCCCCGGCAGCTCCGCCGATACCGCCCAGAAGAGCATGCAGGCCGCCGGTCTCGCACAGTTCTGCTCCTCCAACGATCCGCTGGACCAGCGCCACTGCTCGCGCACGCCCCAGGAGACCAACCTGAAGGCCAGCGAGGTCACGCTACTGGCGGACTACGCGCTGCAAAACGACTGGACCATCACCTCGATCTCTTCCTGGGACTGGTTCAAGTTCAAGGGCAAACAGGACGATGTCGCCCAGGTGATGTCACCCATCATGCAGTTTCATGACACACAGGAAGCAGATAGCTGGCAACAGGAACTGCGCCTCTCCTCCGCCGGCGGCGAAACCGTTGACTGGCTGGCGGGTGCTTTCTACTACAAGAACGATTTCAAGCGCGGCGACAACGGCGACCGCTATATCTTCCTGGAAGACACCTACAGCGCGGCACCGGGCACGGCGGCGATGATCCAGCAGGTGGCCGGCGCCCCCTTCCCGGTGCCTGCGGCGGTGCCGGGCCAGAACGGCTTCTACGACGCCACCCAGGACACCGAGTATCTCGGCATCTTCGGCCAGGCGACCTGGAATATCACCGAGAAATTCGCCGTTACCGGCGGTGTGCGCTGGCAGACAGAGGAGAAGAAGGCCTCACTGGAACAGGGTGTAACCGTACCCGGCCTGAGCCTGATGTCCGTCAACCTGTTGCCGGCGGCCGTTGGCGGCGAGCAACAGCGCTCTACCGACGAGGTGACGTGGTCGATCACACCGCAATATTTCATCACCGAGGACATGACGGTGTACGCGACGGCCGCGCACGGCTTCAAGTCCGGCGGATTCAACGTGGGCTGGGGCACCATACCCTGGGATCAACGCGAGTTCCAGGACGAGAAAATCATGCACTACGAGGCCGGCTACAAGGCCACCTTGCTGGACGACCGCATGCAGCTCGCGCTCAGCGCGTTCTATACTGAGTACGATGATTACCAGGACGCCGCCTTCATCAGCCAGCAGTTTTCGGTGGGCAACGCCGAGAAAACCGAACTGAAGGGCGCTGAAGCCGAAGGCAAACTGCTGCTCGGTGCGAACGTGAGTGCGGACTTCGGCATCTCCTTTGCCGACCTGACGTACGACGAGTACACCAACGGGCTGTGCTATCCGGGGCGCACCCCCACCAACCCTACAGCGGGCACCTGCGACCTGAGCGGCGAACACCCCGTCAATGCGCCGGAGTGGACAACCCATCTGGGGCTGATGTACCAGACCGATGTGAACTGGGGTGAGGTCTACGCCCGTGCCGACTGGGCCTGGTCCGATAACTACAACACCAGCTTCTCCGCCGACCCGAACCTCGTACAGGACAGCTTCAGCTGGGTGAACCTGCGCGTGGGCACTCGCTGGGACCAGTACGAGGTGGTGGCCTGGGTCGACAACGCCCTGGATGAAGACGTGGTGAACTTTGATGCACAGCTGAACCTGTTCGCGAAGGACCCCAGTTACCAGACCTACCGCCAGGCGCCCCGCTCTTATGGCCTGACGCTGCGCGCGGACTTCTAGCACCGGGGGAACAGGCAAATGCGTTACCTGAAAACTCTCGGCGTCATTCTGGTAGTGAACCTCGTGTTGCTGGCGGCGCTGATCGCCACCGGCCACCTGGTTTCCTACCTCCTGGGCTGGTTATAGGCAGATGAAGATTGCAAACGCTTTTACCCCCCTCGCCCTGTGCGTCGCCGCGGTTCTGAACACGCCCGCATCGGGCTTTGCCGCCACCGTCAGCGGACGCGTGGCGACGCCCGACGGGCAGCCCGTGGCCGGCGCAATGATCACGCTGTGGAATGCTGCACGCGACCGCAAGGAAACGGTATACAGTAACGCTGCCGGGAAATACCGGCTGCACACTGGCTTCACCGGCCGGGTGCAACTGCGCGGCAGGGCTACCATGTACCGCGATTTCAATACCGAACTCGAACTCGAAGCCGATACCGAGGCGGCGCATAATCTCGCGCTGGAGCCACTGACCGGCGCGCAGGAAATATCGGACTCGCTGACCGCCTCTGCCCATGCGGCGGCCTTACCCTTTCCCGACCAGCGCACCAAAGACATTTTCATCAGCCAGTGCAGCTACTGCCACCAGCAGGGCAATTCCCTGACGCGCAGGCCGCGCCCGAAAGGCGAGTGGACCGAGGTAGTCTGGCGCATGGAGGGCTACGGTGCCTGGATCACCTATGGCGAGCACCGGCGTATCGTCGAGCTCATCGATACAGGCTTCGACGGCGAGCCGGTCACCACGGTGCAAACCCCGAGCTACAGCCCCGAACTCGCGCTGGCGCGAGTCGAGGAATGGCATGCCGGAGACGCGCTGTCATTCCTGCACGACACGATCGTCGGCAATGACGGCAAGCTCTACGGTATCGACGAGGGCAAGGATATGATCTTCGTTCTCGATCGCGAGAGCGGCGGGATCGAGGAAGTGCATATGCCCGAAAGCGACCTGCCTGTGGGCGGCCGCTTCCAGGGCTTGCAGCTGCCCATCGGGGTATTCACCGGCAAACACGGGCCGCACAGCGCGGCGCAGCTGCGCGACGGGCGCATGTACATCACCGCCTCCCTGTCGGGGGAGTTATTGATGTTCAACCCCGGCACGGGGGAGTGGAAGAGCTATCCACTGCCACAGGGATTCCTGTGGCGCAAGGGCCTGTACCCGCATACCATTCGCAAAGACGGGGACGACAACCTCTGGTTCACGATCAACGTGTCAAACAGGTTGATGAAGTTCGACCCGAACACCGAACAGTTCACCGATATCGGCCTGCCCTCGAACGGCTTCCTGCGCTGGATGTCGGATACCTTCGGCGGCCTGGTGATGAGAACGATCGCCTTTTTCCCGCAGAAAAACTACAACCTGGTGCTCTCCCACCACAAGTGGCTGAACGGCGGCAAGGATGCCTTCAATGCCCCCTACGGGATTGACGTCAGTCCGGTGGACGACTCCGTGTGGTATTCAAAACTGTATGCCAACAAGATTGGCACCGTGGACAAGGACAGCCTGGAGGTGACGGAGTTCGACACCCCGCACGCGGGCCCCAGGCGCCTGCGCTTCGGTCCGGACGGCATACTGTGGATTCCCTCGTTCGACGAGGGCTACCTGATGCGCTTCGATCCGCGTACGCATGAGTTCGAGAGTATCCGCCTGCCCGGATTGTCCGAAGGGGAGTACGAGATGCCCTACGCATTGAATGTGCACCCGAAAACGGGCGATGTATGGATTGCTGCCAATAACACGGATCGCATACTGCGCTATCTCCCCGCGGAGAAACGCTTCATCGCCTACCCGATGCCCAACCGGGTGATCTGGTTCCGCGACCTGGAGTTCACCGAGGACGGCAAGGTCTGCGCCAGCAACTCCAACCTGCCGGCCTATGCCCACGAGGACAAGGTGCCCGCCTTTGTCTGCCTGGAACCGGAGCCCAACGGTAGCTACGGGCAGTAAGGTGTCCCTCGCGCCGCGCGATTGGCCGGCCAGAACGCGGCTGTATTTTTCCTGTCACCCGCGGCGCATCACGGGTATTCTTTCACGGTAAATCCCTACTTCGTGACGGATGTCTGTGTTGCCCCGGCTTGAGGAAGCGCAGTCTATCCGCGAGGTCCTCCGCAGGTGTCTCCCGATGTCCGAATCCGGTCGCAGTATTATCGCAACGTTTCTATCGTGCCTGGCTTGCGCGGCCACAGCGGGTGAACTGCGCCTCGACAACGGCGCGGTGCTGCCGGGGGAACTGGTCAGCATCAGCGGCAAGACGCTGGTTTGGAAGGCCGACAAGATCGGCGACGTCAGCGTGTCCAAGAGTGATGTAGTCACACTGCATACCAGCAGCAAGATCCCGGTGGAACTGGCCCCCCATGAGGCGGCGCGGCCCGACTGCCTGGTCGCCGTGGAAGACCGCCAGTGGAGCGTCGCTTGTGAGACACCGCTGTCGCGCCCGGTCATCGTCGCCGACCTGCAGAGCGTCCCTGCCGCCACCCGTTCCAGCGGGAAGATCACCACCTCGCTGGATATCGACCGCGGGGCAAGCCCTTCAGAAGATTTCGATCTCGACCTGGACGCGCGCTGGCTGCGGCCCACCCACCGCCACAAGATCGACGTGAGCATCGACTACGAGACATCCGACGGCGAAACCACGGACGATGATTCAGACGCCAACTACCAGTACGACTACCTGCGCGACCATGGCTGGTACTGGTTTGGCCGCTTTCGCTACTACCGCGACAAGTTCGAGGCCCTGAACGAGGTCTACGCGGTGGGTGGCGGCCTGGGCCGCGACTTCACACCGATTGAGGACCTCACCATGAGCCTCCAGGGCGGGCCGGTGGAAATGTATTACTACTATGATGATCGCGACCCCGAACTCGAGCCCGGCGCCGCCATGCAATGGACCGCGGCCTGGCAGACACCCTGGCGGGGCATCGCGCTGTCCCACTCGGGAGACCTCGGCTGGGTATTTTCAATCGATGACGGCTACCTGTTCCAGTCCAAGACCGGGCTCACATTCCCGCTGTACCAGGGTCTGGTGGCGGAAGTCAGGCTGGACTATAAGCGCGCCGGCCTGAGTGCGCTCGATGGCAAGAAATACGATATGGAATGGGTGCTGGGCCTGGGCTACACCTGGTGACAGGGTTTGGTCGATGAACTGCGCGGGTCGATCAGGATTTTCGCGTGCACTTCCGGATCCTGCAGCGCGGCGAACGCGTTCTCCACGCCGGCCAGCCCGACCACGCCGGTCAGCAGCGGCGCGCAATTCAGTTTACCCTGCGCAATCATGTGCACCGTATCGCGATACTCCAGCGGCGTGTGATTGATCACGAAACGCAGGTCGATTTCCTTCATCACCGCCAGCGCCGGTTCGTAGCGATCCATTTGCATGCATACACCAACCACCACCACGCGCGACATCAGGGGCGCGCCGTCGATGATTTGCTGCACCACGCCCGGCACGCCGACACACTCGAAAATAACCGGGCGCGGCGGCGGTCCGCCGATGGCCTCGGCAACCCGCCAGACATGCCACCAGGGCAGCGGCAGGCGATTCAATCTTTCCCGTGTGCCCAGCGCGAACTCGAGCAGGCCCGGCTGGTCCATGAAGAAACCGAATTGTTCCCAGTTCGCGTACGGCGAGGTAAGCGCCGGATCGATCACCACGTCGGCGCCACAGGCAGTGGCCAGGTCGCGCCGCCCACTGGAAAAATCGCTCGCGACCACGGTGCGTACGCCACGCGCCTTCAGGCCGCATATCACAGCCAGTCCCACCGGGCCGCAGCCGATAACTATGGCCACATCTTTTTTGCCAATCTCGCTGCGGCGCACCGCGTGCCAGCCCACGGCCATCGGTTCCGTCAACGCGGCCATGTCCGGCGACAGTCCGTTGGGTACCGGCTCGAGCACCGATTCCTGCAGCAGCATGCGTTCCGCGTACGCGCCGGTGGCGTGCGTGGACAGCCCCGCCGTGTAGATATCCTTGCCTTGACGCAGCAGCGGCTGGGCGACCACGCGCGTCCCCGGTTTCAGTTTGCGCGTGCAGCCGGGGCCGTATTCCAGCACCTCACAACAGAATTCGTGGCCGAAGACGACCGGGTCCGCGCTCCCCGGAAAGTGCGCCGCGCCGCCAATGCGCCCCACCAGTTCCTTCATATGGTCGCAGTGATGGCGCAGGTGCAAGTCCGAGCCGCAGATACCGCAGCGCAATACTTCCAGCAGCACCTGGCCCGTTCCGGGAACGGGCTCCGGCAGGTCCACGACATTGAGTTCCGAGTTCTGGCAGACGACGGCTTTCATGCGCACGCTTCCCCTGTGGTTAACCGCTCAACGATGATCGCAATATCAGGGCACCCGCTCAGAGGTAGCCTGACCTGCGCGAAAAATTGATCATGATGGCGCGGATCAGTTTCACCGAGATGCGCCGCACATGGTATGCCAGGGCCACCTTGGGACCGCTGAGCACAATGTCGCCATCCCTGCGCACCGCGCGCACCATTGCCCGGGCAACCACATCGGGCGGGCAGCCCTCGCTTTCGTAGTAGGCGCGCAGTTTCGCCAGTGTCTCGTCGGACACACTGGGAGCGACACCCGCCCAGTTGCGCACAATGGCCGTGTTGATGACACCCGGACAGACCGTGGTTACGGTGATGTTGCTGTCGGCGAGCTCCATCTTCAAACCCTCGGTCCAGATGCTGACCGCACCCTTGGACGCGGCGTAGGCGCCCATCGACGGCGAGGGAAAATTCCCCGCCGAGGACGAGACATTCAGTACATGGCGCGGCCCGCCCTCGGCCATCATCATCGGCAGGAAGAAGTAGCAGCCGTGCACCACTCCCATCACGTTCACATCGAGAATGCGCCGCCAGTGCGCCAGATCGCTCTGCAGGAAAAGACCGAGGTAGCCGATACCGGCGTTATTGATGAGTACATGGGGCGCACCCCAGCGCGCGCCCACCTGCTCCGCAAACGTCCTCACGGCTGCCTCGTCAGCGACATTCACCGCATAGGTCAGGCAGCTTGCGCCCAGCGCCTCGATTTCCTGGCACACCGCCGCCAGCGCATCCCCGTCGAGGTCGGCCGCGACAATTCTCGCGCCCTCGCGGGCAAACGCCAGGGCCGTCGCCCGGCCGATGCCGGACGCCGCGCCGGTGACGACAACGATCTTGTCGTTCAGGTTTTTGATGGCCATAACAGAGTATCCATTACTATCAATTGTTGATCACACGGCTACGGGCTGCGAACGCTGTTCCGTCGCCGCGATACGCTCGGCATGCGGTTTGAGCCCGCCGTGCAGCATTGCGTCCAGCATTTTCTGCATCACCGCGCGCAACAGTGCGCCTGTCAGCGGATACCTGTTGCGAAAACGAATTGACCACGCCACCTCGGTACCGTCACTCGTGGGGCGCAAGCGTATCTCGCCGTTGTGGAACTGCAGCGGACCGCCGTCGATGACCCGGTACCGAATAGCCGAGTGGAAATCGATACCGGTGATCTGTTCGATCACCCGGCCGGGCCTGCCCCGCATGGCGCGCTGTGCGCCGTAATCGTTGGGCCCGGGCACGCCGTCGCGGGTGCGCTGCACCGTGTCGAAACCGATCCACTGCGCCATTGCATCCTGGTCGTTGAGAATTGCCCACACCACCGCTACCGGCGCCGCTATATTTACGCGACCGGCGACCTGCAGTTTGTCATGCTGTGGCCGCTGATCACGCGGCACGGGCTCGAAGCCATACTTGAGATCGTGTTTGCCCGCCGGCATCCATGTCGCCTCCACCGAGAACCCCATGTTGTCGTTCATGTAGACAATGCCGCCACCGTTGAAATGCAGCGGACGACAATTGGGCCGCGCACCGAACGCCATAGCGCGATCGTAGATCCGGGTGTGATCAGATTTTGTGCGGGCGCCATAGGCGACATTGAGAATGCCCTGGTCGGACAGGCAGTAGTCGGCGGACCGGGGCACGCCCACCGGGTCGAGATACTGGACGATCTCGAGCAGGATGTCGCCAGAGCGAAATATTGCCCGTTTGCAGGTCGCGCCCGACAAGCCCCACAAGGCTTCATGCTCGGGCGTGTGCAGGTCGATCGCTTCGGGCCCGTGGCCATTTACCGCGGTGAGATACGCCACTGAGGCTTCGAGGTCGGGGGTCGACATGGTCACCGAACGCACGGCTACCGGACAACCTTCGCGCTCGCCGCCCGGCGCCTGCGGCAATGGATCGTCCTCCATGATTTCGACATAGACACCGTCGGGATTGCGTACGCAGGCGCGGCGACTGCCCGGCTCGCCCTGCACACCGCCCAGCGGCACGCTGCCCAGTTGCGCGAGATTCGCAAGCGCCGCGTCGAAGTCATGCACATGCACACCCATACGGGTGTAGCCGATGTCACAGGGACGAAAGTCCGCGGGCATCAACGCCGCTATCGGCCGTCGGAACTGAAACATCTCCAACTGGAACCAGCGGTTGCGGGCGACCATCCACCAGGCGCAGGACGCCACGCGCGGTATGCCCTGCACCCGGCTCGCCAACGGCCCGCTCATCATCCGCATATTCCCGCCGGACGGCAGAAAGCCAAGGCCGTCGTGAAACCAGCGTTCGGTACGGCGCAGGTCGACCACGGAGAACGCGAGCTGGATCAGGGGCGGGCAATAGTCGCTTGCACTCATGATATCTCTCCTGCCGGTTGAAAACGGGTAGCCCTGCGCAGCGCCCTTGCGCTGCGGTACCAGCGGATGGCCAGGTACAGGATCGCCAGCAGCCCGCCGACCAGCCAGCGCAGATCCGGTATCACCATCTCGGAATCAATCGGTATCAGCACCACGTCGGCCGCGGCCATTTTGTAGGGAATGGCCGGACCGTAGGCCGGGTCCGCCATGAACTCGATAAACGCGCGCCGGCTCGGTGCGCGCATCACCACCACGCGCTCCCACCGGTTGGCATCTTCGGCATCGGACGCAGTCAGGCTTTGCGCCTGCGCCCCGCCGCCAAGCAGCGGGTATTCACCCCGCTTCAGGGCAAGCGGCACCACCCGCTGTTCGTAGTAGTCGTTCGCCTCGCCGGGCGTGCTGAATGTACTGCCCGGCGGCAACGCCGACAGAGTGTCGCGATAGCGCATCAGGTTTACCAGCAACACCGGACGGCCGTCATCCGCAGCGGCCCATGCGCGCACCCTGGCAATGAAGGCTGCCTTTTCATCAGCCGGCAACACCACGTGCTGCTCCAACCGGGCTGTATAGTGATCGATCTCCGCCGGCGTAAGCGGGTCATGCCACAGCGAGGGCGTTTGCCACAACACGAAAGCGAGAAACACTGCGGCACACACGATGCCGAGCGCAACGTCGAAGACGCGGCCCTTGACCGCCTCCAGCGCCGATACGCTGGCAACCACCCGCCCCGTCGCCTCTTCCAGTTCGACCACATTGCCAAAGGGGTCACGCCCGTAGACCGAGCGCACACCCGGGGCGACCGTGACGGGCGCACCAAGAAACTCCATTCCAGCATTTTTCAGACGCCGGTATTCCTGATCGAGGTCCTCCACCGCGAGGCAGATATGCGTAAGGCCGTGGTCGACCACCGGTCGCTCCGGGTCTTGCGCCCGGGGCTCGCCGGCCCTGAACTCGAAAATCTCGAGCACCAGGTTGGCAGCGCGCAAATGCACGGCGTCGGCGGCGGTGCCTGCTACCCCCATGACCTGACTCGCCGTGCGTGACATTTTTGAATCCGCGTCCCAGGACATGCGGGCGACAAGCTCGAGCCCGAGCAGACCGCGGTAAAAGTCCAGTGCGGCATCCAGCGAAGGCACCGAGAGCGTGACATGGTTTATGCCGAGAATCATGTCAGCGATCCTCGGCCAGATAGTCCAGCAGTACCGGATTGAACTGGTCGGCGCCACTCAACTGCAGCCAGTGATTGGGCCCTTCGAGCCGGACATAGCGGAAGCTGTCATCCACAAACCTGGCGGACTCGCGCATCTGACCCTCGGCAAGGAAGTGATCGCCGCTGCTCCAGACGCCCAGCACCGGCACCCTGGCGTTGTCGGCGTGGCCGGCGATAAAAATCCTCGCGTTCGCCCGGTAATAGTTCAAACCGGCCGCCAGGCGACCCGGGCGCGACAGTTGCGACTGCCAGTGCACTTGTTCCTCGGGATAGTCAGTCAGCAACCGGAACCCCAGCCAGTTGAAACTGCTGAGCAGCCACTCGGGAAACCGGGGCAACTGGAACATCAGTGTGTAGTACCCCTTTAATTTCTGCGCCAGACCGCCGCGTCGGTAGGCCATCGGGTGACCGGTGGACAGGGCGACATAGCACTCGACACGCCGTGGGTGGTTTATCACCAACTGCCAGCAGATGGCCGAGCCCCAGTCATGGCCGACCAGTTTTACCTTTGCGATGCCCAGTTCATCGAGGAGTGCGACGAGGTCCGCCACGAGGTTGTCAATATGGTAGTCACTGCGCCGGGAGCTGATCTCAGTGTCACCGCAACCGCGCGTGTCCGGTGCGATCACCCGGTAGCCGGCCGCAACCAGCGCGGGTATCTGCCGGCGCCAGACCCGGTGGGTATCGGGGTAACCGTGCACCAGCAATACATCCGGCCCTTCACCGGCAATCACGACATTCATCGCTATTCCGTTGACCTGCAGCTTTCTCGATGGATACTCCATAAACCTAACCCCTTGGCATCTGCCGCCGAATCAGCGTATCCAGCACACCGTCACCGAGGTATTTTCCGGCATACCAGAGGCTGTCCAGCGGGTAGCGGGCGCGCGGCGCCGCAGACTCCAGCGCAGTGGTTATCGCTTTGGTGACCGTGGCTATTGGCCTGGACCGCTGCAATCGTCGCTCAAAAAAATCCGGCATCTGCGCCATCAACTCCCCGTAAGCCGTATCGGCGAAGCCTTCACTGTTCCCCCCACCGCCGGTTTTTTCCCAGATGGAGGTGCGAATCGAACCCGGTTCGATGGCGATGACGCGGATTCCGTAGCGCCGCAGTTCACGGCGCAAGCCATCCGTGAGCGACTCCAGCGCATACTTGGACGCCGAATAGGCACCCAGCATCGGGAACGTGATGCTGCCGCTGGAGGAACTGATATTGATGATCCTGCCCGCCGACGACTCCCCCGTACCGCGTTTGAGCAGCGGCAGGAACGCCTGGGTAACGGCCATCACGCCGAAGACGTTGACCTCGAAGACATCGCGCAACTGCCGCACCGGTGTGTGTTCCAACGGCCCCAGCGGCGCAATACCGGCGTTATTGATCAGCCCGCCAATACCGTCGCCATCGACCAGCGCGTCAACGCGGGTAGCAGCCGCGGCGATTGCGGCCTGGTCGACGACGTCAAACAGCAGCGGTGTAAACGCCGGGCTCTGCAGCAGTTCGCTCACGCGCTCCGCATCGGCGGGGGTGCGCACACTGCCGAACACGCGGTAACCGCGCTCCAGCAACGCCGACGCCGTGGCCAGCCCGAAACCGCTGGATACGCCGGTGATGACCACACTTTTTCCCATACACACTCTCCATGGCGCTGCGTTATCAACGCATGCAGCGAGATGACAGGTTGCTATGGTGAGTCATTCGCGGGGATTGTTGTTGACATTTGTTGCCAACTTGCAGGCACATGGTGGCAGAGGTGGGCGGCGTGTTGGCGCTACGCGCCGCGGCTGCGATACCGGGCCGGGGTCATGCCGGTCAGCCGGCGAAAACTCCGTATAAAGGCGGTGGTATCGCTGTAGCCAAGCTGATAGGCGATCTGGGGCAATGGCAGTGCGGAACCGGACAACATCGCCCGCGCCCTGTCGCCGCGAATCTGCGAACTGAGCTCGCGGAAATTGATACCCTCCGCCGACAGCTTGCGCGCCAGTGAACGCGCCGACATATTGAGCAGCTCTGCGAGTTGCCGCACGGTGGGTTGCAGCGTCTGGGCCTCGAGCAACATCAGCTCAACCCAGCCGCCGTACTGCTGTGCCGCTTGCAAACTGGCGCGCGCGCCGGGACGCTTGTTGCCGCCGCCCGCGGCCAGGGTGCCAGCGCGCCGCGCCAGACGCCGCTTCAGCAGTTCGGTCGGAATCACGCAGCGCACTTCCGGCAGCGGCTCGGAGCTGAAATGAAAACGCGTACAAGGCAGGCGCTCGTAGCGCGCACTGTGCGGCGGCGGCGGTGCGGAGAGATGGATATCGAAGATACCGTCCATGCCGAACATCCTGGTCAGGTCACCGTGTATCGCTACCGCGTGCATCTCCAGCAGCATGTGCAGTGTCGCCTGCGACATCGCGGCGACAACACGAATGCGCCACTCGCAAAATCGTTCTCCAGGCAGGTAGCGAGCGGAAAAGGCGGGCGTGACGAGATGATAATAGCGCTCCATCAGCCGCAGGATTTCCTCCAGCGTCGAGCAACTCGCGAGCGCGCTGGCAAGCGGCGCGTGAGTCTCGATGGCGATGCGCCGTCCCAATTCGAACCCGAGGTCGGCGCGCTGCAGTCGTTCGCTGGCCAGCGCCAGCAACTGATCGAAGCGGGCCATCGTCAGCGTTGAATCCGCCGGCTCCGACGCGGCGTCCCCGAGGCCGACGGCGGTCCTGATCTCGCCAACACGTCCGGGAGCCCGCTCGAGAATAATGTCCAACAGGGGCGCAGCATAGCGATAGGGGATGGTGGGTTCGTAGAGCGGCATGGCGACGCGTTTACCGGGAGTTGGTAACAGCATAGCACGACACGCATCCTGCCCGGGCCCTGCAACGGACCGGGCTGTAACCGCGCCGGAAGCTGTCCGGGGGCACGCAGCTTTTGACAGCATTACCGGGTCTGTACTATGTTGCGGCATGTTTGAAAAATCCGGATCTGGCGAACCTACCACCACTGCCGTGTACACGGACGCGATTGTCCGTGCGCTGGAGGTGGCGGGCATCGATCCGCAGCAGGTATTGCTGGATGCCCAGGTGGAACGGGTCCGCTCCAATGACCCGCTGTTGCGAATCAGTGACCCGGCCATCAATGCGATCTTTGAGCGCGCCGTCGCGGCCACCGGCGACCCCTATTTTGGCCTCAAGGTGGCGCAATGCGTAGTGCCGGGGACTCTGCACGCCCTGGGGTATGCGCTCCTGGCCAGCGAAACGCTGGAAGATTTCTGCCAGCGCCTGGTGCGCTACTGGAGCCTGGTCTCCACCAATGCAGAATGCGTTACCCGCGTTACGGCCGAGGAACTGGAGTTTAGTGGCGTGGCCCTCAACCCCGACCTGTGTTACGAGAGTCACGATGTCTGGGTTGGCGTGGTAATGCGATTGATGCGTGGGGCCTACAACGACAATCTCTCGCCGCTGCGACTCGAGCTGATACGCCCCATCCCCCCGGGCGGCGACGCGCCGTTTCTGGAGTACTTCGGCTGCCCGGTAATCTTTGGCTGCCAAGTCGTGCGCTTTCACTTCGACCTTGAATTGATGCGCATGCCGCTACCCGGGGCGAGCCGGGAGTTGGCGCAGCATCACGACCAGATTGCCCAGGCTTACGTCGAGAAACTGCAGCGCGGCGATATCGTCAACCGTGTTCGCGCAAACATTGTGAAAGGGCTGGGAAGTGATGCCTTCAGCCGCAGTGACATCGCCGCGAGCCTGAGCATGAGCGCCAGCACCCTGCAGGTGAAGCTGGCAAAGCACGGTACCTCGTTTCAGAAAATTCTCGAGACCACGCGCCACGAGCTGGCGCTGGGCTATATGGAACAGAGCCGCCTGTCGATTACCGAAGTCGCTTTCATGCTGGGCTTCTCCGACCTGAGCAACTTCATCCGCGCGTTCAAACGCTGGACCGGGAAGTCGCCGACGGAATTCAAGAGAGCGAACCCCTGACCTGCCCCACCACAGGCTGAACGCGATGTGGGCTAGAACGCCCAGTTCGCGTTGAGGGCCACCTGTACCCCATCGTTGTAATCGAAATCGCCACCAAAGCGCGACCCGGTGATACGCGCACTGCCCAGGTCCATGTACATCAGGTAGCCACCCACGGTGAGGGCGTCGCTGAGCCGGTAGCGCGCGCCACCGGCATAGCGTATCTGCCGGTCCACCGGCAGCTGCGCGTTGCGGTATTCCGAGTCGACGGGGTTGGAGTCATAGGCCACGCCGCCGGTGAGGTCCCAGTCATCGTCGAGTTTGTACTGCACGCCCCAGCCCACGTGGTAGGTGTCTTCCCACCTGGTGGGAATACCGGCCGCGCCGTCCTGCGTGGAGACCAGCACGTTACCCAGTGAACTCCAGTCATCCCAGCCCACGGTAAACTCCACGCTCCAGCGCTCATCCATCTGCTGGTGTACCGAGAAACGCACATATTGCGCAAAATTCATCTCGGTATCGGTCGACACGCCGCGCGTGCCAATAATGTCACCCAGGGAATTGTCGGGGGGAATGTTGATCTTGAGATCACCATCGAACTTGATATCGATTTCGCTCTGGTAGAAGAGGCCGAAGCGGGTCACATCGGACAGTTCATACAGGGTGCCAATAGCGTATGCGGGCTTTACGTCATCGCCATTGATATTGCCCCTGCCATCCTGCAGACTCGGGTCGAGACGGGGTACGGCCATATACAGCTTCAAATCCGCATACACGGCCTGCGCGGTGACGCCCACGGACCATTTGTCGGTAATCTGGTAGGCCAGCGTCGGCGCCAGCGCGAGCAGGGAGAGCGTGACCTCCGTGGCCTGGTAACGCCCCGCCCAGTCATCGTGGTAGTTCATCCCCGCGCCGGACAGGCCGCCAAAGAAAACACCGGCGCTCCACTTCTCGGAACCGAGGTCGTTGATGTATGCCAGGGAGGCCAGCGGCGCTATTTTCCCGGCGTTACCACCATCCCCGTAGCCATTGCGCGGATTGCTGTAACTGACGTCAAAATTCATATTCCCGAATATCGCGCCCGCGGAGACAAACAGTTCACTGCCCTCCCGGCGCAGGATGCTGGCCGGGTTGTAGGCAATGGTCATCGCTTCATCGGTGCCGGCGGCTGCCCCGGCGGCGGCGCGACCGCCTGAGAAGTCACCGTATTCGTTCAACCACAGACCGCCGGCTGCAGCGGGACCGGCAGTCATTAGCGCCGCAGCGGCGGTGCAGCCTTTCAGGAATGTCTTCATACCTGCTTCTCTCCGATTGGTGTTTAGCCACTGGTGGCCTGTGGTGTCGACCGGACGTTTATAGCAAATTTCCGTGCAAAAAACGTCCCTGGAGCTGCACCAATTTTCACAAATGGCCGCGCGGCGGTGCCGGCAGTAACCGCGATATCATCTTTTGTTAGTTTTCCCGGCCACTTTCATCATTCATTCGCCCGCGCATCTCCGCTACTGTTACCGCCGTCAAACACTCTCCCACAGGCAGCGCGGACATACGAGGCAGCTATGCAAACTGAATTCTGTAAACAACTGGGTATTGAAGCACCGATTTTTGCCTTTACCCACTGTCGCGACGTGGTCGTCGCCGTCAGCAAGGCCGGCGGTATCGGCGTGTTGGGAGCGGTGGGATTTTCCCCCGCGAAACTGAAGGAGGAACTCGACTGGATTGATGCGCATATCGGCGATCACATTTATGGCGTGGACACCGCCATTCCGCAGAAGTACGAGGGCATGGACAAGACCAGTCCGGAAGAACTGGTGGCGATGTTGCAGGACGCCATTCCGCAGCAGCACCGCGAGTTCGCCGAGAAACTGCTCGCCGACGCCGGCGTACCCGAGTGGCCGGACAAGGACGACGAGGTGAGCCTCAGTTTCTCCGCCGTGCAGGCCCAGTTGCTGGTCGACGAGGCGCTCACGCGCCCCAAATGCCGCATGATCGTCAACGCGCTGGGCACGCCGCCCGAGGACATCGTCAAGCAGGTGCACGACTCCGGCCGCCTGATCGGCGCGTTGGCCGGGCGGCTGAAGCACGGCATCAACCATAAAAACGCGGGGCTGGATTTCGTGGTCTGCCAGGGCTCCGAGGGCGGCGGTCACGCCGGGGAAGTCACCTCGATGGTACTGTGGCCGCAGATGGTCGACGCCGTGGCCCCGCTGCCGGTACTGGCCGCGGGGGGTATCGGCAACGGTCGCCAGATCCTCGCCGCGATGAGCATGGGCGTGGCCGGCGTCTGGATGGGTTCGATGTGGCTGAACTCCGAGGAAGCCCATGCCGAACCCGCGCAGCGCGAGTCGTACATGAAGGCCACCTCCGAAGACACCGTGCGCTCGCGCTCCTTTACCGGCAAGACGGCCCGCATGCTCAAGAATGAGTGGACCGAAGCCTGGGAGCGCAGCGATACCCCGGACCCGCTGCCGATGCCCCTGCAGGGCTACCTGACCTTCGATGCCGTGCGCCGGACACATCGCTACGCGGGCAGCGGCGACTGCCAGAAAGTGGCGTTCAACCCGATCGGACAGGTGGTCGGGCAGATCAATACGATCGAGTCCTGCCGCGACATTATGTTTCGCCTGCTGAACGAATACAGCGAAGCACTGGATCACGTCAACGCACTCACCCCGCAGGACTAGTCTTGCCGGCAGCCTGCCGGACCCGGACCCGCGCGGTGCGGCGCGTGCGGGTTCGTCCCAGGCTCGACCGACGCCTGGAGCCCGGACTCGCTGTCGCCGCTTTCCTCTAGCGTATCGCACGGCAGGTGCAATGTGCGGTAGTCGTCGTCGCTGATTTCAATCGTTGGCGGCGTGACGCCTGTCGCCCCCGGATCATCCTGTTCGGCCCCGCCGGTGAGCGCTGCAATGCAGCGCTCCACCGCAAGCGGCAAACGCCCCCCGCACTTTTTACCACGCCTTTCCATTCGCCCTCCCTGGCCGGCTGCTGCAGTTGCCCCTCCATACCGGTCAGGACATTTTCCAGCGCTGCCACTGCCGTTGGAACACCAAAACCAGACGGCCCGTATTTGATGCGCGCTTGTGGGCGCCGGCCCGGTGTGTTTACCATGCTCGCTCCAACACGCGTTGCGAGCCGCTACTGTGAAAAAACTGGCCTGGTCTGTCGCCCTGCTGTCGTTGATCGCGCTGCTTTACACAGCCGTCATCGCAGTGCCGCAAGAAGCTATCCACAACACACAGCGCAGCGCCGTGACGACTACCCCCGCACAGGTCGGCCTGGCCTTCGAGGATTTTGTCGTTGATGCAGAGGACGGCAAGCTGAAAATCGCCGGCTGGTGGATGCCCGCTGACAACGCCAGGGCAATACTGGTATTCATCCATGGCGGCGGTTCCAATCGCACCAGCAGCTATTTCGGCTCCCTGGCGTTTTATCGCGAGATGGTCGATCGCGGGGTCTCCGTGGCGGCCATCGACCTGCGCAACCACGGCGCGTCGGGCGACGACGGGCGCGGACTGCAATTTGGCCGCACGGAGCGACACGACGCCGCCGCGGCGCTCGACTGGACGCGCAAGAAACACCCGCAACTGCCGCTGTTCGCGATGGGCATCTCGATGGGCGGCGCCACGCTGGTGCAGGCCGCGTACCACGGCGCCGAACTCGACGGACTGATTCTGCTCGACAGCCTCCTCGACACGGCGGATACCTTCAAGCGCGGCGCCTACGTGGCGACCGGCCTGCCGCCAGCACTGTTCGCCCTGTCCGCCTGGTCGGCCACGCGATTCTACGGTCTGCCCGGCGGACAGGAGCAGGCGCTGGAACGCGCCGTGACACTGGATATCCCGATACTCGCAATCCAGGACCCGGACGATCCGGTCACCCGGGCCCGTTACAGCCGCGAACTGGCCGAGCGCAATCCTCAGGTCACACTGTGGATGGCGCCTGCCATCGACGCGCAGCACCCCGAACTCGCCTGGAAGAAACGCTGGGGGACCCACGTCTCCGCTTTTCTGTTCTATCCCGCCGAGACTGTGGCGCAGATCATCGCATTTATCGACGCATACGCCGGCTGATCGCGGGCCCGCGCGTCCGCTGCAGCCGCTGTCGGCAAAAGGCCAGCCGGGACGACACGCCGCCGCGACATTTATGCTAGATTACGGGTCGCATCTGTCACCGCCAGGAAGCCCCGTTACCATGCCATTCACCCCAGTGGACGCAGCCAATACCGAAGAGGCCATTCGCATTATCGCCGAGGCCTTCGCTGACGACCCGGTCATCAACTGGACCTGTAACCAGCCGGCAACCCTGGAGCCCTTCTTTCATGTCACGCTGCCCGTTTTCATTCCTCATGGACTGACCTACCTCGACCCCCAGGGGCGGGGAGGCGCGGCCTGGCTGGGGCCGAACCAGGCGCTGAAATGGCCGATCAAACTGTCCAGTGTACGCAGGATATGGAAGCTCGGCGGATTCAAAGGGCTGTACCGGATGCTGCTGAGCGGTGCGAAAACAGAAAAATACCACCCCAAAACACCCCACTATTACCTGTTCGCCATCGGCGTCACACCGGGGAATAAAGGCAAGGGTCTGGGCACAGCACTGATCGCTCCGATACTGAAGCGCTGCGATGCCGAGGGCATGCCCGCCTACCTGGAAAACTCGAAAAAAGAAAACCTGGCTTTTTATCAGGGTCACGGCTTCAAGGTACTGCAGCAGATCCGGTTTGCGGCCTCGGCGCCCCCGGTGTGGCTGATGTGGCGCGAGCCAGTGAGCACGCCAGGCTGATCCCGAAACGGCCCCTCCAGAATCCCTGCCCGATTTCCCGCAACTCAGCTGCGCAATGCCCTGGCAGGATTTTTGTACTTATTGGGGCTTCTCGCTGGAGAAACGCGCTGTAGTGGGCTAGTCTCGTGACAGATGCCTTGTTGTCCGTGCTTGAAAACAGGTCCGGAAAGCTGTCAGCTTTTTTTACATTTGTCGCGTGGAAGCGTTTCTCATACTTATTTAACACGTTGTAATTATTAGATTTTTTGTTATTGGCACAGTGATTGCTTTAACTCAGACAAACGGAGGTTTTCCGTTTCGTGTATGAACTACACCTTGATAAGGAGAACGACCTTGAAAACTAAAATTGCAGGATTATCAGCCGCTGCGCTACTGGCAGCGAGCTTATCGACGCCGGCGAGTGCCGCGTTCATCAGCGGGAGCCTGTCTTTCTCTGATGGTCTCGACACCCTCGGTAATATCGTCAGTGACCTGACGACGTTCGACGTGGGCGCCCCCACCATCGCAAGCGGTGGCACCGGTGACTTCGCAGGCGTTGCGGGTGTAACGACTACCTCGGATATCGATACCCTGGCACCGGCGGGCGTAATCTACAGCGTCGGCGGCTTCAGCTTCACGCTGGCCAGTGTGTCCGGCATCACCGCGTCTCCGATCGCGTGTGCCGGCGGACTGTGCGCGGACTCGAAATCGTTCAGCATCGCTGGCACGGTGACCGGGGCAGGCTTTGATCCCACCGCCTTCATCGGTAACTTCACCGCGAACGGCACCTGCCTTGAAGGCGCTCCCGGCACCTGCACGGACGGCACCCGCTCCGGCAGCTGGTCTTCATCCGTGGTCGCCCTGGAGCGTCCGTCCGAGACCCCGGTTCCCGCAACCCTGGCCCTGATCGGCCTTGGGCTTGCCGGCCTCGGCTGGACACGACGCGCCAAAGCGTAAGCGAAGTCTCACCCTTCCCAAATCCAGCCCGCGTCCCGCGGGCTGGATTTTTTCATTTTTATCACCCGATAAATTCGCGCCGCGGGCAACTACCAGCCCTGCACCGGGGTTTTAAAAGCCTCGCCGAATAGCCGCTACCATCTTGCCTCCATGCGGGACTATACTGCCCACTTCCATTGGTTAACCCACGGCAGGCTGGAGCCCGCAATGCATCACGGTATTCAATCCCTATTAACCGGACTGTTCTGTGCGCTCCTGGCGCTTTCCCAGACGACCGCCGCGGCGACACAGGCGAACGATAGCGCGACAGAACCCGCGGCGGGAGCCGGTATAGAAGAACCACAGGAACTGATTGTGCCGGAAGAGGCGGTGAATACGGAATTTGGCGGACTGCTCGGCGCCTGGACCCTGGTGGCGCTGGACGGGACCACGCCAGTCATTGACCGCGACGCGCCGACACTGGAAATTATGGCCGATGGCACCGTGGCCGGCTTCGGCGGGGTCAATCGCTATCGCGCCAGAATGAAAACGGGGCTTCCGCCGGGACGCGTGGAAATCACACAGGGCGCGAGCACGATGATGGCGGGTCCGGAAGCGGTGATGGCCACCGAGCAAACCTTCCTGCAACGCCTCGGCGCGGTGTCCACATTCACCATCAAGGGCGATACCCTGCGCATGTACGCCGGTGATAACGAGGCACTGACCTTCACGCGCGCCACGCGTCCCTAGTACTCCCTCAACATGATATTGATGGCGTACTAGGAGCCTGCTGAGCGCCTGAACGGCCAGACGTCGGGCAACAGCAGGGCCACGACACGCATTTCAAGCGATTTGCGCACCACGGCATCCATCGCCTCGCTCGCGCGGGCCAGCCAGACATCCGCGGCAGGCTTGCCGACCTGGTCCACAGGCACAGTGGCCACCAGGCGCGCCATGGATTCAATGGCCTGGCGCAGCGGCGCAGTGGTGTCCGCCGGCAGTTCGAGCGCGGCGCTATCACAGCGTTTGATTGCGCCGCCCGCCGCCAGTTGCTCGCGCAGGCCGCGCAACTGCAGGTAGCAGCGCTCGGCCACCGCTTCACCCGGAAGGATGAACGAGCCGTGGGGCTCGCCGAGCGTGTCGAAGACATACGCCTGGTCGTGCGCCATGTGCGAATGAAAATACCACTGCTGCGCGTCATCGTGCAGAAACGCCCAGATGTCGTTCTCGCGCATATCTTCCGTCCTGTCGAGGAACGCCTCGGTAGGCAGCGCGTAGCGCAACTGGTGTTCGCGCGCATTCAGCGTACGCCTGTCCATCAGCGCCAGCGGCCGGGTGAGCTGTTGCAGCGGTATCCACAGGTTCACCAGTACCAGGGGCGAGTAGCGGTTGCTGCCGTCGGGCGTCTGGTGGCGGAACAGCCAGGGAGCCCAGCCCCGCATCATCTGCTTCAGCGGGGTGCCGCGGACATCCTGGTCGCCGTGTATCGCGAGGGCGACATCGTGACCATTCATCTCGCCCATCTCGACGTCCGGGTCGACCTTCAGTCCGTTGGGCCCGCCCTTGCGCATGATCAGCCCTTCCGGCGCGACATTCAGCACCTTCAGGCATCGCCGCCGCGACAGGGGAAACACGCTGCCGGTCAACAGGCGGCGCAAGCGGCGTGCCTGCTGGCCCGAGATTTCGCCCGCGCCGCGAATTTGCGCGAGCAGGTTCTGCAACGCATCGCTACTCGCCAGGCTGATGGCCTCAAACCCCATCGCGCGAAAGTCCAGCGGCGGATGACCCGGCGCAGACCAGTCGCGCACGCGGCAACGCCGGTATTCGAACTGCCGGGCGAAGTCCCCGTCGAGCGGGCGGCTGATTGCACGCTTCAGCCCCCGGCCGTCATCGTCATCGATAACCTCCCCGGCGCGGGTAAAACCGAGATTCGCTTCCACTGCCAACACGTCCATCGCGGTCTCCCAAGTGGTCCCGGGACACAGGATGCTGCTTCTGTCGGTATCCCGTCAACTTGCCACGCGTGTCGCCACTAAAATACACTGCTGAGGATTCGACAGATTCCGCGGGAGTAACAGGATGTCCAATGTCGTAATGATCAGCTCGGATTGCCATGCAGGCGCGCTGCCAGAGGGCTACAAGCCCTATATGCCCAGGGCATTCCACGCCGCTGCGGATGACTGGTGGCTGCAATATGCGCGCGAAATGATGAAACGCATGGGCACGTTTTTTGACCAGGAAGCGGCAGAGGAATTCAACAGCCGCTCGGGCGACCAGGGCGCGGGGCGCATGGACCCCACCGCCGCCTCCAGGGCCGCCAGGGCCAGCGATGCCGAGTTGTGGGACTACCTGTGCGATCCGGACAGCATGATCGCCCCGCGACGCGGTGAATATGAACCCGACGTGCGGCTGCGCGAACTGGAGGCTGACGGCATTGCCGGTGAAGTCATCTTCCCGCAGATGGCCCCGTTCGGCGCGGGCCTGATGCAATACCGCCACGAGGTGACACCCGAGCAGAGCCTGGTGGGCAATCGCGCCTACAACCACTGGCTGGCGGATCTGTGCAGCAAAAATCCGGGCCGCCATGCCGGCGTCGCCATCATCAACGTGGACGATATCCAGGTAACGGTCAACGAAATCCGCGATGCCCATGAACGCGGGCTGTTCGGCGGGGTACTGCTGCCCACCAGCACCGGGCCCAACCCGTTCTACCACGACTACCAGCACTATGCGCCGCTGTGGAGCGTCTGCGAGGAACTGAACATGCCGGTTCACACCCACTCCGGATGGTCGCCGGACTACGGCGACGTGCCGAACGCCACCATGATGTTCATCAGCGAGGTGGATATGTGGGCGCACCGCCCCTTTACCGCGCTGCTGTGGTCAGGCGCCTTCGAGCGCCACCCCGGGCTGAAAATGGTCTTCACCGAAACCGGCTGCGGCTGGATCCTGGAGACCCTGCGGGTGCTCAAGTTCAAGATCGACAACCCTATCTTCGCGCATTTCATGAAGGACCTGTCGCTGACGCCGGAAGAATACTTCCAGCGCAACTGTTATATCGGGGCCTCCTTCCTCGCCCCGCACGAAATCGGCAGCCGCCATGCGATCGGTGTCGACAAACTGATGTGGGGTTCTGACTACCCGCATATGGAGGGCACCTGGCCGAATACCATGCACAAACTGCGGGAGACTTTCCACGATGTGGATGAGGCCGAAATACGCAGCATGCTGGGAGAGAGCGCTGTCGATGTCTTCGGCTTCGACCGGGCGCTGATGCAGAGCGCGGCAGAGCGAATCGGTCCCAGCATCGGTGACATCAAACAGCCGGCGAACTGAGCAGAATTTACTACATCACACCCCGGTGCGCCGGTGGCGTCGACGGTAGCTGAGGATACAGGGGTCCGAGGGGCGCAGGATCAGCGCCGGCATGATCTCCCGGTAACTGTCCGCCGGCGCCGCCAGATCGAAACGGTAGCGGTGCAGCAGCGTCGACAAAATCGCCTTCACCTGCAAAATCGCGAAACCGTTGCCGATGCATTTGTGGCGACCGCCGCCGAAGGGAATTTCGACAAAAGGCGTTTGCGCGACCGGCCGCTCGGGGTTGAACTCGTCCGGCGAGGGAAAGTACTCGGGTAATTTGTGGCTGATGTGCGGGCACACCATGACATTGCTGCCGGCTGGTACCGTATAGCCCTGGTAGTGCCAATCGGACATCACCCTGCGGGTTATCGCATTGAGCGGCGGATGCATACGCAGGGCCTCGCGGATAAAACCATCCAGCAAAGGTATATCTCGCAGGCCCTTGAGCGTCAACGCCTCGCTGTCATCGAACAGCGCATCGATCTCGGCATACAGCCGCGCCTCGTACTCCGGGTTTCGTGCGATCTCCAGCAGCGTCCAGGCGGTCGTGTTGGAACTGGTGTGGTGTCCCGCGAACATGAACCAGATCACCATGCCGGTAATCTCATGGTCGCTCAGCTTCCGGCCATCGCTGTAGGTGGAATCCATATAG
The DNA here is from genome assembly GCA_030427485.1 of Gammaproteobacteria bacterium. Classification (GTDB taxonomy): domain Bacteria; phylum Pseudomonadota; class Gammaproteobacteria; order Pseudomonadales; family Halieaceae; genus Marimicrobium. Next base: position 13,836 of record JAUICG010000030.1, on the reverse strand, counting down.
ACCTGCAGCATATCGTGCTCCCAAACGCCCGCCTGCCGCCGCTGCCTGACCCGTTCGCTGATCAGCGTTTCCAAACGCTCCCGCGCCCTGTCACGCGCACGGAATCGCTCGGCATCCTGGAAAGGGTCGCTGATCGAGGACGGAGCCAGACCGTCTTCAAGCGCGTGGTACAACTCGGCGAACTCCGCAGTCAACTGCCGGCGAAACTCACTGCCGAGCAGGCAGTGCGTGGACGTTTTCAGGGTCAGGCGGGTAAAGGCATCATAGATATCGAACTCACCCTCATCCGGCCAGTCCTGCAGAAACTGTGCCGTCTCCTGTTCGATCACCGCCGCGTAGTTCACCATACGCTCGTGCTTGAGGCCCTGCACCTGCATCTTCAGTTGCTGCCGTTCAATCTCGGGCGGCGCGCCGTACTGTATGCCCTCACCGAAAACCGGCACCATCATCTGGTAAGCCTGCGCTGCCGAGAGCTGCTCATCCGCGGCGCGGAAAAAAGCCTCGTGGGCCTGCGGACCCACCAGCAGCACGGTGCGCAAACCGCCCAGGTCGAACTGCCCGATCTCGCCACACTCCCGGTACACCCTGTGCAGGAATGCCAGCGGCGTGGTATTGAATTCGTCCAGGTGGCCGGTGTTGGCCTGCGCCCCGCTGGCGACCGGTATTTCTGTATTCATGCGCGGTCCCGACTCTGGAAAGACTGCCTTGATTAAATGTTTTTTCGCGGGAAGAAGTCAATCCACGCAGGCCGCCAGCAACCCGGATGAAGCAGGCTACTTTTTCCGCGGGGCCCATCCACCACTCCCGAAATTCCAGTGCAGGAGTGAACTCGCGATGAACAATGCTGAAGTTTGGATCCTGGCTGGTGTCGGGAAGCTGAGAGGCTGAGAGGCTGAGAGGCTGAGAGGCTGAGAGGCTGAGAGGCTGAGAGGCTGAGAGGGAGGATTGCGGTCTGGACCGTGTGGCGACAGGACGTCGCCACCCGAGCCTGTACATGGATGTACGCTTTTTGGCGTGTCCTGACCGCAATCCTCCCTCTCAGGCTCTCAGGCTCCCCACGTACGCCAAATTTCAAACAGCGACCCTACCTTTCACGATACTACTGGTCAGGTCGCTGTTTGCACGGTATAAGTGTGCGAAAATTCCGGTTAGCCGGTCGACCCAAACTAATTCATCCACTCCCCGCGACCACACTACTGCGGCAACCACGCAACGGGACAGATAGCAGGCGGATATCAATCGGGAGTGGGTCGCAGGAGCACGATGAGACACCTCAACTACCATCACCTGCTGTACTTCTGGACGGTCGCCCGCGAGGGTAGCATCGCCAGGGCGTCGCAGAGCCTGCACCTGACGCCGCAGACCATCAGCGGGCAGTTGAAATTGCTCGACGAGTCGGTCGGGGAGCCGCTGTTCCAGCGCGAGGGGCGCGGACTGATCCTGACGGAAACAGGCCACATGGTCTACCAGTACGCCGACGAAATCTTCGCGCTGGGCGCGGAGCTGACCTCGCGGGTGAAAACCGGACGGGTCATCGTGCCCGCCGTGCTGTCCGTGGGAGTCGTGAATTCCATACCCAAACTGGTCGCCTCGCGGATTCTGCAACCGGTGTTCAGTGCCGATACGCCCGTGCGCCTGGTGTGCGTGGAAGGCGGGCTGGAGACATTGCTGGGCGACCTGGCGGTCCACAAACTGGATCTCGTGCTGTCGGACCGCGCCGTTCCCGCGGGCCTCTCGGTGAAGGCCTTCAGCCACTCACTGGGCGCCAGCGAAATCGCCCTGTTCGGCAGGCGGGGCTCGACACGTGCCTACGAGCGAAATTTTCCGCAATCACTGGATAACGCCCCGCTGCTGTTGCCGACAGTGGACAACCCGATCCGGCGCGCGCTGGATGACTGGTTCGACCGGAACTCGCTATCGCCGACGCTGGTGGCCGAATTCGAAGACAGCGCGCTGATGAAGGCTTTCGGGGAAGCGGGCAACGGCCTGTTTCCATCCCCGGTCGCGATTCGCAGGGAGGTGGAGCAAAAGTACCATGCGCGGTGTATCGGGCTCGCCAGCGGTGTGCAGGAAACCTACTTCGCGATCAGCGGGGAGCGCAAACTGAAACACCCGGCAGTACTGCGCGTCATCGAAGCGGCCCGCAAAGAACTGCAGCCGGCGTGAGTTGAACAGCGCTCAGTGGCGTAACCACTGCGCCTCGGACAGCAGGCAAATACCACCGCTGCGGCGGATCAACGGCCGGACACCCTCCAGCAGCCGTTCGATGGTTGCGGGGTCATCGCAGGCAATCAGCAAGAGACTGTTGCTGGACTCTCCCGAAAACTCGTCCGCCCGCCGCACACCGCGATCGCCGGCACCCCGGACATCGGGAACCAGTGTGTAACCCGGCATACCCAACTCCTCGAGGACACGAATGAGCGAGGGCACCATCGGGGTCTCTATAACAATCTCAATGCGTTTACAGGGTTTCATAGCAGCCACTTCACCAGTGCGTGATAAACGGGAATACCGACCAGCAGGTTAAACGGGAAGGTGATGGCCAGGGACATGGTCAGGTAACTGCCCGGGTTGGCCTCAGGCAGCGCGAGGCGCATCGCCGCGGGTACGGCGATGTACGATGCACTGGCGGCCAGCACAATGAAGAGCAGGGCATTGCCCTCCGTCAACCCAAGTAACCAGCCGACCCCCAGCCCCAGTGAAGCATTGAAGAGAGGCAATAACAAGCCGGCCAACAGCATCAACCGGATCATCTTGCCGCCGGATCGACCATCGCGCGATTGCCCTGCATCGCGGAGACGGCGCGCCGCGACAATACCCATGTCGAGCAGGAACAGGCAGAGCACGCCGAGGAACAGGTCCTTGACCAGTGGTGCCACCTGCTGCATGCCTTCAGTACCGCTGATCCAGCCCGCCAGCATACTGCCCATGATCAGGAATACAGAGCCGTTGAACACGGCCTCTTTCAGCAACTGTTTCCAGGGTAATGCCTCTGCGGAGACGTTCTGCTGATTGCCGAGATGGTTGTACAGCAGGATTCCCACGATGATGGCAGGCGACTCCATCAACGCCATCGCGGCGACCAGGTAACCGCTCCATACGATACCCTGCATGTCCAGGTAACCCGCCGCTGTAACAAAGGTCACCGCGCTTACGGATCCGTAGGTGGCCGCTATCGCGGCCGCGTCGGCGAGGGGAAAGCGCCGCCGTAGCAGCGCAAACGTGTACACCGGTATCAGCGCCGACAGGGCCATTGCAGACAGCAGTGTGAACAGCACAGTCGCATCGATTGCGGATTCGGACAGCGCGACGCCACCCTTGAAGCCGATCGCAAAGAGCAGGTAGAGCGACAGGAACTTCGCAACCTGCCCCGGAATCTCGAGATCAGAGCGCGCGATGACCGCCGCTCCGCCGAGGAAGAAAAACAACAGCGGTGGTGAAGTAAGGTTACTGAGGAACACCGACATCATGGATCGGTGTCCCCGCGCAGGCTCGCTGATTTCTGCAGCACCTTGTCGCGCAAACCCGCCTTGTATTCACGCAGGCGCTGCCGCAGCGCCGGGTCGCCGGTACCGAGCATCTGCACGGCGAGGACTGCCGCATTCGCGGCGTTATCAATGGCGACCGTGGCGACAGGCACCCCCACCGGCATTTGCACTATCGACAGGATGGCGTCGACGCCCTGCAAGCGGGTTGCGCTGATCGGAACGCCGATCACCGGCAGCACGGTCAACGCGGCCGCCATACCGGGCAGGTGGGCAGCGCCACCCGGCCCGCACCAGCGCCTGGTCCACATCGCGGCCCACGGCATTGATGTGCCCCATTTTGCGACCGGGATGGCCGGGGGTCTTACCATACCAGTACAGCGTCGCACCCGGTTCGGGCAGAGCCTGGACGCTCGGCTCGCGCGGGCAGATCGCCCTGTCGTTTTCGCGATAGAGAATATTCAGCATGACTGCCGGGGAAAGCAGCCTGCTCGGCAGCAGCGGCAGGTCCAGGACGGCGCGCACATGTTGCGAAAACTGGGAGACATTACAGGCTTGCAGTGTCAGGTGGCCGGAGTTATGGACGCGCGGGGAAATCTCATTGATCAGGAGTTCCCCCCCTGCGGTGAGGAACATTTCCACCGCGAACACCCCGACACCGGAGAGCGCCTCGATCGCCCGGCAAGCGAGTTGCTGTGCCTCCCCGGCTGTATCGGCGCCGATGCCGGCAGGCACAGTCACGCTGAGGACCGCATTGAGTCGGGTGTCAAAGTTCATACTGACCGGCGGAAATATATCGACCGCTCCGGACGCCGAGCGCGCGACAATAACGGCGACTTCCCGACAATGCGTCAGGTAGGGCTCGACCACACTGGGCACATCCCAGAGTTCCCGCGCTGACGTTATCGGCGCCAGCACCTGTACACCACGGCCATCGTAACCACCGCGACTGGATTTTTGCACCAGACTGCGGCCCAACGTCCCGGTTAGCTCGTCCAGGGATACGCTATTCCCCGACAGTAGTTTGAACGGCAGAGTCGGCAGGTTTTGCTCGACCAGCCACGTCTTCTGTAATCCTTTGTCCTTCAACATGAGCAGGGTGTCAACTCGCGGCAGGACGACACAAGCGCCCTGCGTTTCGGCGGCAGCGAGATGCAGGAGCGTATCGTCGGGTATCGCTTCCTTGTCGAAGGTCAGTACGTCGCAGCAGGCCAGAAACCGATCGATTGCAGCGATGTCGTCCAGCGCCGCGATGAAACGCGTGTCGGCGCGTCGCAGCGCGGGCGCGTCGCCAGGCTCCGCCAGCACGGCAACCTCGACACCCAGGGCCTGCGCGGCCTCACACAGGTACAGTGCGAGCTGTCCACCACCGATAATGCCCAGCCGGCGCATCACAACGCGCACCGTGAGCATGGCCGGCGCTCGCAGAGATGCCGTGTTGAACGGCCTGTGTAAAAGTAGGACATGGCGCTTCCCCGTAAAAAATCCGGGAAAGGATAAGGGCTTGAATCATTCTGACAATTCGATTCTAAGTGAGCCAATATTCGGTTTTATCGATGTATTGACTAGAGTAACTCATACTCCAGCGTCAGGCCGTAAGTACGCGGGTCGCCGAACGTACCGACCCCGGCGGTAAACCCCAGGAGATCGAAGCCGGCCTGGCGAATGTTGCCGATAAAGTACTCTTCGTCCGTCAGGTTTTTGCCCCACAGCAGCACCTTGAGTTCACCGTAGCCTGTACCGAGCTTGATCTCGGAGACAGACAGGGTCGCGCCCAGGAGCGTGCGTTTGTCCAGGTAGCCGGTCGGCTCGCCGACGCCCGAATTGATCTTGCTCTGGTACTGGGCATTGATATTGGCGGTGAATACGCCGACTCCCAGGCTGCGGGTGTAGTCCAGGGCAGCCGTCGCGCTGTGCTTCGGGGCCAGCGCCAGGTCGTCGGTCAACTTCTCGCTTCGCTCTGACAGGCCGCCGGGGGCGCTGGCATCGAGACCGAGGTAAGTGATGGTGTCGGGACCAAAACCGGAATTCAGGTAGCCGTAGCTGAAGGTGCCGGTCAACTGGTCCGTGACGGCCACGGTGAGATCGAGTTCGAGCCCCTTGATGTCCGCACTGTCGATATTGACGAAGTCCCGTTCGCCGGGATTGCTGCCGGTCGCGACACTCTGCTGGTAATCACTGTAATCCATGTAAAAGAAGGCGGCGTTCAGGCGCACGCGACTCTGGGCGAGATCGCCCTTGTAACCGATTTCATAGGAAGTGAGGTCTTCCGGGTCAAACCCTTCCTGGAAATTCGGCAGGTTGGTGGAACGCTGGCTGGTACCGCCCGCCTTGTAGGCGGTCACCACCTTGGCATAGACATTGGCAAAAGCATTCAGGTCGTAGTCGACGGTGAACGCGGGATTGAACTTGCTAAAATCCTGGTCGTAGTTCGCCTGGAAAGCCGGAATACCGTTCGGGGTGCCGCCAAACCCGTACGATACCCTGCTGTTGTCGCGGTACGCTTTGCGCTGGTCTTCGGAGTAACGGGCGCCCAGCGTAAAATGCCAGTTCTCGCCCAGTTGCGGCGGTGTCCAGGTCACCTGCCCGAAGGCCGCCAGGGACTTGTTTTTGGTCGAGGTGAAGTCGACCAACTGACCAGGCGGAATCCCTTCGGAGCCATTGCTGTTGCCGTCATTGGTTTCCTCGCCATCGTCCTCGTAGTAGAAAAGCCCACCCACCCAGTTGAGCGTATCGCTATCCCCGAGCAACTGGAATTCCTGGGTAAACTGGTTAAACGAGGTATCCTGCAGGCCGTTGGTGATGGAGTAACTCCCCGCCAGGGAAGCAGTGGGCACCTGGGAATTCTGGGTAAAGGCATTGACGTCCCGGTACCCGGTTATGGATTTGAACGTCAGCGCGTCAGCGACCTCCCAGGCGTAGTTCAGTGTATGGGCATGAATTTGTACATCACCTGTCTGCTGCCTGTCGAAGGCGGTCGCCCGTTTCAGTCTATCCCCCGTCGCTTCCACCGGTACGCCGTTTTCATTCACCGCCGGATTCTGGAACACAACCAGGGCGGCGCCGGGGCCGCCCAGGGGGTCGAAGCCCAGGGCCTGCGACAGGCGCGAGGTGTCCTTGATGGCACTTTGCCCGTACTGGTAGTTCGCCTCCTGCGCGTCGCCGATGTTCCAGTGGAAGTCACCGGTGAACGTCTCCCGGTCTTCTGCGCCAAAGTCCTCGCCATTGCCGAGATTATCCACCCAGGCGTCCCGGTTGTAGGTGGTGTAGGCCAGTTTCACCGCGGCTATATCTTCCTTCAGCGGCACGTTGACCAGGCTGGTCGAACGGAACAGGTCCAGGTTACCCACGTTGAAACTCTGCTTGATTCGCAGGCCGCCCGGATCGGCCTCACGGGTGATGATATTGATCGCGCCCCCGGTGGCGTTCCGTCCGTAGAGCGTGCCCTGGGGGCCGCGCAACACCTCGATACGCTGCAGGTCGGCGGTCTCGAACGCGGTGCCGACGGACGAGCCAATGTACACGCCGTCCATATAGAGGGCGACGGAGGGATCCTGCGTGATCTGGACGTCGCCCTGGCCAACGCCGCGAATGAACAAACGCACGGTTGTCGCCGAACCGGTGAACTCGCCAATCTGTACATTGGGCACCTGGGCAGCCAGGTCCTTTATATCGGAGATGCCCAGATTCTCCAGTGCCTCCTGGTTGAAGGCGACAATGGATATGGGCACATCCTGTATAGACTCGACGCGTTTCTCGGCGGTAACGAAGACCTCCTCCAACACTGGTGCCGCCCATGAACCCGCCGGCACGCTGAGCAGAGTGAGCGCTGTCGCAAGCGCTTTGGCGCGGAGAAGACCTTGTCTCATATGCAGAACCTGTCCGTACGGCTATTGCTATTCTTTTTGTTCGACGGCGGCACGCACAATGATTGTCGAGGCCCTGTCACTCGGGCCACAATAGCCGATCTGTCATATAGTCTCAACTATAAACACGGCGGACTGACCAGCACACTGGTGAAAACGCGCTGCCGCGGCTTTTCCGGTATCGGGATGATTGCTGTATTACACTAACGAACTGACGGGTGAGGCGCCCAGGGCATGGGAATTTGCACGCAGTGACGACAACTGCCGGATACAGATGACAAACAGTAAAATCACTATCGGCATTACCGCGCTTTGCCTCTTCTTCATCGCCTGCATCGCCGTGCTGCTGGAGAATATTTCGGTAAACCAGTCATCCACGCTGGAACAAATGTTGCCCGAGCGGGATATCGCCCTGATCGACCGGTACCGGGCGTTGTTCGAGGTCGAGTCCGAACCCGTTTCAATAGCGATTCGGTCACGGACACCGCTTACCACTGCCAGAATCGCACGGATTGAGGCCTCCCTGCTGGCACTCCCCGCGGTAACCAATAGCCTGTCAGCGGCATCCATCGGCAAGTTTGGTACCGACGGCGGGCAGTTGTTCTCCCCGGACGCCACTACCGGACTGATCGTTTTGATGATAGCCGCTGATTCGCGACAACTTGCGGCCGCAAAGCGCCTGTCGGAAGAGATCCGGCAGACGCTCGATACCCAGCTGGCACCCGGTGAGTCTTCACTGGTGGCCGGTTTACCGCAAATCCGGGAGGCTTCGTGGCGCATCGGTTATTCCGACGCGCAACGGGTACTGCCGCTGCTTGTGCTGGTCACGCTTGTCGTTACACTGCTGCTTTTTCACTCCTGGGCGGCCCTCGCGCTGTCCCTGTTACTCACGTCGCTGACGACCTGTATCTGCCTGATCCTGCTGCTGGTGTTCAGCACACAAATCAACGCACTGCTTGTCCTGGTGGTACCGGTGATCTGGGCGATTGCAACACTGGATGCGTTTCACCTCTACAGCCGAACGGCAATCAAAACGAAGCAGCGCCATCCACATCCTTCCCGGGCGGCGAGCAGAGAGTTATTCCTGCCCTGCCTGCTGACGACGGCCACCACCGCGGGATGCTTCCTGACACTGACGCTGCTGGATACCTCGCCTCTAATTGTCAGTTTCGGAATCTGGGGCGCTGTCGGCGCGATTGTGGCGTTCGCTCTGACCTTTACACTGGGAGAACGCCTGTTGTCGCTGCAGGCGCACAGCAGCGTTATGCCGCGATGGCCGGGGAGGCTGGCCCTCAGGATGACTCAACTGGCCCAGCGGCACAAGTCAATCACGGCAGCGGCCTGGGCCGCGCTGGCGCTGTGCTCGATATTCTCGGCCCCACACATTACGGTGGCGACGTCGTTTCCACAGGTGTTTACCCCGGAGCAACCTATCGCCAGGGATATCGATGAACTGCAGGTTTTGACGGGCAGCGATCTCAACACGATCGATGTCATAGTCCAGAGCAGCGACTTGCACGGTGAACGCGAGGAGAGTCTGGCGTCCGCCGCGCTCCTGACCAACAATTACCTGACTACGATTGACGAAACGCGGCTGGTCCTGCCCATCGGGATTATGGACGAGCAGTACCTGAAACAGGAATACGAGCGCTGGCAGGCAACACACAGCACCACGGAAGAGGCGGATACCGCGACAGTCAACGGTCTGCAGAACTGGGTGAATACTGAGCACCACGCCGTGCGCTTACAACTTCACCTGGCCCCGACATCCTACCGGCGAAAAGAGGAGATCATGGACTGGCTGGCGCACTTTGATGACACCATGCTGAGCCATCACACAATGGCGCTCTTTGGCTCAGGCTATTTCCATCACCTGACCGAGAAAAGAGGCATAGCGAGCCTGCTGTCAAGCAGTCTCCTGTCGCTAGTGGTTATTGGCGCAGCCATGCTATGGCTGACCCGCGGGACAATCACGGCCGCGATAGCCCTCTGTGGCAGCCTGGTACCTGGCGCCATCATCGCCGGCTGCATGGCCTTGTTCAACATCCCGTGGTCGATAGCCATGCTGCCGATGCCGGCGCTGTTGCTGGGACTGATGAACGACGATACGATCCACATCCTGTGGTCGCCGCGAGCAAACGGTCGCTTTGACGATCGCTATTTTCGCCGCAATGCGATACTGGCGGGGCCTGCACTGCTTGCGACCACGCTGGTCCTGTCCGGCGCGGTGGCCACCTTACTGTTCTCCGGTATTCAAACCAACCAGTACCTGGGAATTCTTATTCCGCTGGGGCTGCTGCTCGCCCTGTTGTGCAACCTGACGCTGCTGCCCGCGCTCAGCTCTTTGCAACGCAAATGAGTTCAATCGAAATAGTGAAAACCACCGGCCCACCGGCTGTCTTGCTCACTTCAAGCAATATGGCATCGGCACTGGCAGCGAGCGCATTCACGATGGCCTCGAACACATCATCGTGGGGCGTCACCACACCATCGACTTTATATTCCAGGGTGTTCTCAATATCCGCGGGCACGGAAATCGACTCCGCAGCAAATTCATTGCCTGCGGATGAACCGCTCACCGCGCTGCGCAGGCGAAGATGCCAGGTTGTCGGGCCACTGGCTGCCTTGATTTCGGTGCGATAGGTACCCGCTACCGGGAAACCTGAAATGCTATTGGTGGGCAAAGCGCCTGCACTACAGATACCGGCATTTCCGTTGGTCAACAACTGAGAAATGCTGATGCTCGTAATCCCCACATTGGCCGGGGTAACCTCCTTGGTATTGTTGGCCGGATCCCAGAACCCTTCCAGGCCGCATTTCTTCTTGAAATTATCTGGATCACTACTGCTGAAGGGGACGTCGAGAAAAGCGACGGCGCCCGTCCGCAATGCTGCCTTGAGTGCTTCGAGCTCGGTGGCATCCGTGAGAATCGACTGGTTCGGACACGGCGCCACGCTCTCCCGGTCTGCGGCTGTCAGCTCAGGAGGGGTATCAACCGGCCCTCCACTGCTGCTACTACTGCTGCCGCTGCTGCTACTGCTGCTTCCGCTACTACTACTGCTACCACTGCTACTGCTGCTGCTACTTCCGCTGCTGCTACTGCTTCCGCTGCTGCTACTGCTTCCGCTGCTGCTACTGCTTCCGCTGCTGCTACTGCTTCCACTGCTGCTACTTCCGCTACTGCTGCTGCCAGTATCGGAGGTGCCACCATTATTATTGTTGTTGTTGTCGCCGTCGCAGGCAACGAGAATGGCTGAAACCACAACCAGAAAAACTACTTTTAACAATTTCATGGTTCTGTCGTCCCGTTTTCGGAGAGCGTTGAAAAAGTATAAGCGCCACAAATAGGCATAGCAAGGCGAAGAAACACCGGCTGGTGGTGCTGTGTGAATTCGGTCGGCAGTCCTGAGCGGTGACCCGATCCGGGTGGAACACGCCATATGAGAGCTAGGCGCGACAGCTTGCGGGCATCTGCGTGTCTGCGACGTGCGCTTTTTCAGCCCACAACTGCAGGCACTGCTCGCGTTCATCGGCAGCCAATTTACCCAATGCGGCAACGTGCGCATAGAAGCGCGGGAAATCATGGTCGTGACTGCGCAGCAATTCCAGGAATGCCGGCACGTACTGGTTGTAGGCCGCCATCGCACCCAGCCGCGCATTGTTGAACACGTCGGCGGACAGATGATCAGGGTGAGCTGCCGGGCGCTTCAGCAGCGCCCTGTAGCGACGATCAAGTCGCTCAAGCACCCGTTCCTTGTGCCGCCGCATCTCCTCGGCCGGGAGCGGCTGCCGATAGAGGCTGTCCAACTCATCCCTTCCCTGTGCCGCCAAACGCAGGACCGCATCTACCCGTTCCCGATAGCGCCGGTAAGCGACCCATTGATTCGCATCGTTACCAGTTGCGTAAAATGCCTCCAGGCCCGCTTGTTCAACCGCCGTCGCAAACGATTCGTTGAAAGCGGTATCGCCCTCGACATACGATTGCTGGTGCGCCAGTTCGTGAAAAACCAGGCCGACAAGCCGGTAGTCCGGCAGGGCGATAAAGGTATTCAGGACAGGGTCATCGAACCACCCCAATGTGGAATACGCGGTAACCGGGGCGACATAGGTATCGTAACCCTGATGGACCAGCTCCGCGCGATAGCGTTGCAGCATCGCCGCATCGAAGTACCCACGATAGTTGGCGCAGCCGATAACCGGATAACACCAGGCGTGAAGCTGCGTTGAGAATTCTTCCGCGGCGTACAGGTTTTGTACCACGTAGGCGCGATTGAGATCGACATATCGGGTATAACTGTCATTGAATGACAGGGCGAGCTGCGCACCGGCAAACGCACGCGCCCGCAATACCAGTTCCAGCTTGGCTCGCACGCCTGCATCCAGTGTGTCATCGGCGAGCAACTGCCCGATGTCCTGCGCCTGGTTCAGTACATGCAGGTGTCCCCGTGCGGACTGGACGTAATACTGCATCTCATTGCAGGCGGACAGCAGCGCCAGAATCGGAACAAGGAGATACCGGGTAATCATGCTCACTGACCTGTCGCTCGCACTTGCAGGCAGTATAATGCGCGAGCGGCTACCATATAGCCATTGTTTTATAGTTACCACTATTTTATAGTTCAACTCCCGACACTCATTCACTCTTGCGGACGCATAATGACAAGGTATCCGAAGGCCAGCAAGCGCGAAGCCACCCGTGAGAAGGTCATCCGGGCAGCGATCGACTGTATCTACCGCGACGGCTTCAACGCGGCCCACACCAACCGCATAGCCGCCCAGGCCGGGGTCAGCTGGGGCGTACTGCAATACCATTTTGGTGACAAGGACGGACTGCTGCAGGCGGTTATCGATTACATCTTTGACGACTTCAGCAAGACCCTGGAGGGCACCCGACTCGAAGGCGGCGCGCTGCAACCGCGGGTGCGGCAGCTGATAGATGTCATCTGGAAACTGGTGAGCAAAAAGGAGTATCGGGTGAGCATTGCAATTCTGCGCAATGCGGGCAAGGACGAAACATCCAGCATCAACGGGCAAAAGCAGCTGGCGCGCTGGGCCAGGAAAACCTCGCAACTCTGGCACGAGCTGTTTGAGGACTCGCTACAGGAGCCACAGCAGAGTGATATCGCACGTCACCTGCTGTTTGCAGCGCTGCGCGGGATGGTCGACGAAATCAACCCGCGCAGCGCGAAAACAAAAAAGGCCATCCAGCTGGAGTGCGACGCTCTCAGCGAGGCGATCACCTACCTGCTTACCCGCGACTGAATCAGCGACAGTATCAACCCATCGCGGCGATCACTTCCGCCACGGTGGGTCCTTCCATTGTCACATGTTCGCGCTTCCTGACCTGGTCTTCCCGGATGTCGGCGACATCGGTCATAAACTGGCTGTACCACTTGCGCACCAGGTGTACCGGACCGTCACCGTCGCACATGAGCGGATTGTCTATGATGCACTTGTTATTCCAGATGGCGACATCCTGGTGGAAAGACTCGATGTTCCTCTCGGTGTACTCCTCCACCATCGACTTGTTGCCCGCCTCCGATATACCGGGATCCTTTTTCATCATCACACCGAAGTTGATGATGAAATTTTCCATGTCGACAGGGATGTGACTCACCAGCAGGTGCGTGGTCATCGGGTGGCCGTCCATCAGGCCGGTCATCGTGGTGGTCATATAGGCGGGGCCTTCATAGGTGGCCACGCTGGTGATGAGCCCCCCGTCGCCCTCGGTGAGGATCTGGTGTCCTCCGACCATGTACTGTACGAATTTGTGCCCGTCCATCGTATTCCTGAAAGACTTCACCGAGGAGTAATGGATAGGGCCGAAATGCGCCATATCGGCCATGTTGTCCACCAGTTCACGCCCCAGGGACTTGATCGGAATCGCGGCCATCTGCCAGTCGGTCCATTCACCGCTGTAACAGTCCTCCTGCCGCTCGGGTTCCTGCTCCGGAATGGGCTGGTTGCCTTCAGGGTCCTGCCAGACAAACACCAGCCCGTTCTTTTCCAGGGTCGGCCAGGACCTGATGACCGCCTTATCCGGAATTTTTGACGCGTAGGGAATATCATCGCAGACGCCATCGCTTCCCCAACTCCACTTGTGGAATGGGCAGATCACGGAGTTGCCCTTCACCTCGCCGCCGCACAAGTCCCCTCCCATGTGCGGGCAGTAGGCATCCAGCACATGGACTTCATTGTCCTGCTTGCCGCGGTAGGCCACCAACTTGGTACCGAAGACCTTTAACTCGCGCGGTTTGTGACTGACGCTACCTGCATCACCGATCACATACCAGCCGCGGGCATAGCGCTCCGGGCGTTTGTCAGCCCTGATCACATAGGGCTCCCGTTTTGTTGCCTTTGTCGTTTCTATCGCAGTCATTACTCGTTCTCCATTGTCAGCAACTGTCTCGAATACTTGCAACTACAGGAAGAAATCCTGGTTCTGGCCGCCCATCATCACGCCGCCGAGATTGCGGCCGAACTTG
>JAUICG010000003.1 GCA_030427485.1 Gammaproteobacteria bacterium | reverse complement strand
CTCGAAGAAGCCGGACACGTGCTCATCGACGCCCTGCTCCTGAGCAAGCAGGGTCTGGCGCTCAACCAGGAAAAGAACAGCGTGCAGTAGCGCGTCGCCGGTTCCGCGGCGATGCCGCAGCGGCTCTGCACAGACAGCCCCTGACGGCGACTAGCCCGCGTCCGGGCCAAACCAGGACAGGCTGTGGTGCAGGCGAACCACATCGCCGACGATGATCAAGGTGGGCGCCGCGGGCTGGGCCTCGGCAACTTTCTCCACCATCGTGGCCAGCGTTCCCAGCAGGACTTTCTGCTCCAGTGTCGTGCCCCGCTCCACCAGCGCCACTGGGGTGTCGGGTGAGCGACCGTGTGCCTGCAACTGGGTGCATATAACCGGCAGACCCAGCAGTCCCATGTAGAATACCAGTGTTTCGGTAGTCGACTGGAATGATGCCCAGTCGTGTTCCACGGTGTCGTTCTTGAGATAACCCGCCACAAAGCGCACGGATTGCGCATGGTCGCGGTGCGTCAGCGGAATGCCTGCATAACAGGCAGCGCCATTGGCCGCGGTAATACCCGGAACAACCTGAAACGGAATGCGGTGCTGTGCCAGCAGATCGATCTCCTCGCCGCCACGCCCGAACACAAACGGGTCGCCTCCCTTCAGGCGCACCACACGTTTGCCCTGCTGCGCCAGTTCCACCAGCAGTTGGTTGATCTGGGTCTGCGGCACGCTGTGGTCGGCGCGGCGTTTTCCGACATAGATACGTTCGGCATCGCGCCTGGCCATGTCGACAATCGCCGGGGACACCAGCCTGTCATAGAGGACGACATCCGCACTCTGCAGGAATCTCGCGGCCTTGAAGGTGAGCAGGTCGGGGTCGCCCGGGCCGGCGCCCACGAGATAGACCTCACCGGTGCAGAGGCCTTCGGTAGCGAGCAGCTGGGCGTGCAGCCGTTCTTCCGCCTGCGCTTCACGCCCTGCCATTACCTGCTCCGCGATAGTACCTTCCAGCACCTGCTCCCAGAACAGACGGCGCGGTCCCTCCTGCGCTATGGCGTTCTTCACTTCGCGGCGAAAACGCCCGGCAAACCTCGCCAGTCGCCCATACGCAGAGGGCACCAGCGCCTCGATCCGGCGCCGCAGGATTCTGGCCAGCACCGGGCTTTGCCCGCTGCTGCTGATCGCGATCAACAGGGGGTCGCGATCGACGATGGAGGGGAAAATGAAGGTGCACAAGTGCGGCGCGTCAACAACGTTCACCTGGATCGACTGGCGTACCGCATCGCGATACACCTGCTCGTTGACCGCCGTATCGGGTGTCGCCGCGACGACAAGACGCTGGCCGGCAAGGTCGGTAGCACGGTAATGTCCCTGCCGCCAGACGCCGTCATGTGCTGCCAGCAGCGCCTGCAGTTTATCACTCACGCGGGGCGCCACGACAGTCAGCCGGGCGCCTGCGCGCAGCAGCAGATTCGCTTTGCGCATCGCCACCCCACCGCCACCGACCAGCAGCACAGGGGTGCCGGCAAGGCGCAAACAGACAGGCAGGAAGTCCAGTGGCTTATCCCCCCAGTTCGCTGACGCCGCCCATATAGGCTTGCAGGGCGACGGGAACCGCGATACTGCCGTCCGCACGCTGGCAGTTTTCCAGCACCGCCACCAGTGTGCGGCCCACGGCGAGGCCCGATCCGTTGAGTGTGTGCAGAAGTTCGGGCTTCCCGCTGGCGGGGTTGCGCCAACGCGCCCGCATCCTGCGCGCCTGGTAGTCGCCAAAGCTGCTGCATGAGGAAATTTCCCGGTAGGTGTTCTGCGCGGGCAGCCACACCTCCAGGTCGTAGGTCTTCTGGGAGGAGAAGCCCAGATCGCCGGCACAGAGCATCACCTTGCGATAGGGTAAATCCAGCCGTTGCAGTACCGTCTCGGCATGGCCCGCCAACTGCTCCAGCGCCTGCAGGGACTGGTGCGGCCGCACGAACTGTACCAGTTCAACCTTCTCGAACTGGTGTTGGCGAATCATGCCCCGGGTGTCGCGCCCGTAGCTACCCGCCTCGCTGCGGAAACACGGAGTATGGCAGGCATATCTGACACCGTGCTCACCCATTTCCCCGTCCTCGAAAATGCGATCCCTGGCGAGGTTCGTCACGGGAACCTCCGCAGTTGGGATCAGGTACAGGTCCGGGTCGGTTCGCAGTTTAAACAGGTCCGCCTCGAACTTGGGCAGGTTGCCGGTGCCGACCAGCGAGTCCCGGTTGACAATGTACGGTACATAGATTTCCTCGTAGCCGTGTTCCTGCACATGCAGATCCAGCATGAACTGAGTGAGCGCACGGTGCAGTCTGGCCAGCTTGCCGTACATCACGGTAAAGCGAGAGCCGGTTATTTTACCGGCCATTTCGCCGTCCAGCAGCTGCAGGCCCTCGCCCAGCTCGACGTGGTCCCTGACGGGGAAATCAAACGCCTTCGGCTCGCCCCAGCGCAATACTTCCATGTTGTCGGCTTCACTGCTGCCCGGCGGCACTTCGGGCAGCGGCACATTGGGTACGCCAAGCAGCAATTCCTCGATTTCGGCCTGTGCCTGCCTGGCCTCTTCCGTCAACGCGTCAAGCTGCCCGGCAATCTTCGAAAGCTGGGCGTTCACCTGCGCCTTGGCATCGTCCACGCTGACGCCCTGCCCCACCAGCACTCCGATTTGCCGGGACGCACTTTTGCGTTCGGCGAGCAAATTCTGACTGTCTATATCCGCCTGCTTCCGTCGCGCATCCAGCGCCGAGAAATGGGCTACATCAAACTGAAAGCCACGTGCGTTCAGCGCCTCAGCGACGCGTTGCGGATCCTGCCTGACCGCCTTGATATCCAACATTCCGATAGTTCCTGTATCAGTAAGCAACGAAAACGGGACCCCGCCCCGCGTCTACACGAGTGTCCGGGTCACCTGTATGGCCAGTCCCGCCATCGCTACGCAGACGATGGCGCTGCCGATCATATAGCCGGCGGCCTGCGCGATATGGCCGGCTTCGAGCAAGGTAATCGCCTCCAGGGAGAATGTTGAAAAGGTGGTGAAGGCTCCCAGGAAACCGACCATTAAAACGCCCTGCCAATTCGCGTGAATAAACTGCTTTTCCACCAGCAGTACATAGACGATACCGATGGCGAAGGAGCCCAGCATATTCACGGCCAGCGTGCCGATCGGGAAACGCCCCTCCCACCAGCTGTGCATCCAGGTCGCCAGCAGATAGCGCGCTACGGCGCCCGAGGCGCCGCCCAGGGCTATGAACAAGAGGTATTTCATGCGCGGAACCGGTTCAATCGTAGCGGCGTATTGTACTTGTTTTGTCGCGTTCCCGCAGGTATTTGAGTTTTTCCCGGATCTTCTGTTCCAGCCCGCGATCTACCGGGAAATAATACCGCTGATCGCGCAATCGCTCGGGGAAATAGTTTTCACCCGCTGCATAACCCTCGCTCTCATCGTGTGCGTACCGGTACCCGGCGCCGTGATCCATGGACTTCATCAATGCTGTCGGCGCGTTGCGCAGGTGCAGCGGAACTTCCTCGGTACCCGCCTGTTCCACGTCCGTCCTGGCCGCGTTGTAGGCGGTGTACACGGCATTGCTCTTGGCCGCGCAGGCCAGGTAAACAATCGCCTGGGCAATGGCCAGTTCGCCCTCCGGGCTGCCCAGGCGCTCCTGTACCTGCCAGGCCTCCAGCGCCAGGGTCAGGGCCCGCGGGTCGGCATTGCCGATGTCCTCGCTGGCCATGCGCACCACGCGGCGAGCGATATACAGGGGGTCGCAGCCCCCGTCCAGCATGCGACAGAACCAGTACAGCGCAGCGTCCGGCGAGCTGCCACGTACTGCCTTGTGCAGGGCGCTGATCTGGTCGTAGAAGAGATCGCCCCCCTTATCGAAGCGGCGCAGTGAAGCCTGCAATACCTCCCGCAGGGTTTCATCCGTGATCCTGCCGGCGTCGGCCAGGTCCGCGGCGAGTTCCAGAAAATTCAGTGCCTTGCGCGCATCGCCATCGGCGTGGGCCGCGATCGTGGCCAGGCATCCATCGTCTACGGCTACTGCGCGTTCCAGGGCGGCCATACCGCGGACCAGCACCCCCTCCAGTTCACCCGCCTCCAACTGGCGCAGTTTATAGACCCGCGCACGCGACAGCAGCGCACTGTTCAGCTCGAAGGAGGGGTTTTCCGTAGTCGCGCCAATGAAAATCACCGTACCGTCTTCCACGTAGGGCAGGAAGGCATCCTGCTGGGACTTGTTGAAGCGGTGGACCTCGTCAACGAACAGGACGGTATCGCGCGCCTCGGCTTTATAGCGTTGCGCCCGGGCGATCGCCTCGCGAATCTCCTTTACCCCGCTCAACACGGCGGAGAGCTGGATAAAATGCGCATTGGCATGGCCTGCGGCAATTCTCGCCAGTGTTGTCTTGCCGACCCCCGGCGGGCCCCAGAAAATCATCGAGTGCAGCTGGCGCGAGTCGATGGCCTGGCGCAGCGGCTTACCGGGGCCCAGCAGGTGGCCCTGGCCCGCATAATCGGCCAGCGTCTGCGGTCGCAACCGCGCCGCCAGGGGCTGGTAGCCACTCGCGGCAACGGCACCCCCAGCCGCGGGGGCGTCGAACAGGTCATTCGTCATAGTAGAAAAGGTCGGCGTCCGGCGGCGGCGTGAAGGCAAAATCCACGCTGCCGAGTTCGCTCCGGCTGTCCAGTTCGGTAAACTCGATCTCGACGCGCTGGTCGAGGTTGTCCCGAATTTCCATGCCGGTGAGGCGCTCACCATCCAGGAACAGTGTGAGCTGCTTGAAGCCTACTCCGGCAGCAAGCGGTGTGAGCTGGAACGCACCTGCGGACGTCTGCACGACCTGGAACTTTTCACGCAGCGCAGACTCATCTCCGCCGAGGATTTGCAGGGGCGTCATATCGGCGTTGGTGGTGACGGGGCGACGCGTGACCGTCTCGAGATCGCGATCGTGGTGCCAGATAAACTCGGGGCCGGCAATGATCATCTGCGCATCCGGGCTGAGTATCTCCCAGGAAAAATAGCCCGGACGCAGCAGGCGGAACCGACCGCTGGATTCAGCCAACAGCGTATTGTCATCCCCGTACTGACGCTGCTCAAACCTCCCCTGGAGTTGCTTGATGGGCTCCATTGCGACAAGTAACCTATCGACATCAGTGCCGGACTGGGCAAAAGCCAGCAGCGGCCCCAGAGCGAGCCACAGGGTGAGCGCATATTTCATCATGGTCATTCCGGTTGGGGGTTCAGGCTTCGCGCGGCGGCGGCGCCAGTACTTCGCGCTGGCCATTGCTGCCCATTTCAGAAACGACACCCGCCGCCTCCATCGCCTCAATCAGGCGCGCGGCGCGATTGTAGCCGATTCGCAGCTTGCGCTGCACTGACGATATCGAGGCGCGGCGACTCTCGGTGACGTAATACACCGCCTCGTCGTACAGCGCATCGTTTTCATCATCCTGGTCTTCGCCCTCCGCCTGCAGTTCGCCCGGGGTAACCGCCGTATTGCTGCCCTCGTCGAGCAGGCCATCGATGTACAGGGGTTCGCCGCGACGTTTCCAGTCCGCCACCACACGGTGCACCTCGTCGTCACTGCAGAACGCGCCGTGAACACGGTTGGGCACGCCGCTACCGGGCGGCAGGTACAACATATCGCCGTGGCCAAGTAGCTGCTCTGCCCCGCCCTGGTCGAGAATGGTACGGGAGTCGATCTTCGAAGAGACCTGGAACGCGATACGGGTCGGCACATTGGCCTTGATGAGACCGGTGATAACGTCCACCGATGGACGCTGGGTCGCCAGTACCAGGTGAATGCCGGCGGCGCGCGCCTTCTGGGCGATTCGCGCGATCAACTGTTCCACCTTCTTGCCGACGACCATCATCATGTCGGCGAACTCGTCGATTACCACCACGATATTCGGCAGCTTTTCAAGGTCGGGCGGTGACTGTTCCTCGTCGGTGGCTGCGAACATGGGATCGGGCTTCCAGGTCGGGTCGGGCAGGGGCGCACCCGCTTTGCGGGCTTCCTCGACCTTGCGATTGTAACCGGCGAGGTTTCGCACACCCAGCGCGGCCATCAGCTTGTAGCGGCGCTCCATTTCCGCAACGCACCAGCGCAGTCCGTTCGCCGCGTCCTTCATATCGGTTATCACCGGCGTCAACAGGTGCGGAATGCCGTCGTAGACAGACAATTCGAGCATTTTGGGATCCACCAGGATCAGGCGCACATCCGCCGGCCCGGATTTGAACAGCAGGCTCAAAAGCATGGAATTTACGCCCACTGATTTGCCCGAGCCGGTGGTTCCGGCGACCAGCAGGTGCGGCATTTTGGCCAGGTCCGCCACCACCGGCTGGCCGGAGATATCGTGGCCCAGGGCCAGGGTGAGCGGTGACTTCGACTGCTCGAAGGCCTTGGACGACAAGACTTCCCTGAAATTGACAATCTCGCGGTCCTCATTGGGTATTTCGATACCCACCACGGACTTGCCCGGGATGACTTCCACCACCCGCACGCTGATCACAGCCAGGGAGCGCGCCAGGTCCTTGGCCAGGTTGGAGATGCGCGAAACCTTGACGCCCGGCGCGGGCTGCAACTCGAAGCGGGTGACTACCGGGCCCGGATACACGGCGACCACCTCGGCGGAAATGCCGAAATCCAGCAACTTCAGCTCCAGCAATTTGGACAGGCCTTCCAGCGCCTCATTGGAGAACCCCTTGTCGGGATCCTTCACCTGTTCATCGAGCAGTTCCAGGTGCGGTAAGTCGCCCGTTGCGGGTGCCTCGAACAAGGTCTGTTGCTTTTCGCGTTCAATGCGGTCACTTTTTTCGATGGGCGCTTTCAGCGATTTGATCTTCGGCGGCTTGCGCTGTTTGGTCTTCTCCACGTGCTCGGTAATCACGATCTTGCGCGCCTCCACGGCCCTTTCCCGTTTGCGCGCCGCATGGAAGTTCTCCACGCCGGTTTTAATACGCGCCCGCACCGAGGTGAATGCGGCAATACTCCAGGCGCCGATTTTCTCCAACAGCGCGAGCCAACTGAGATCGGTGAAAATTGTCATCCCGAACAGGAAGATCGCCAGTAGTATCAGGCGACTGCCGACGGCACTGAATGCCACAGTAAAGCCGCCGCCGATAGACTGCCCGAGAATGCCCCCCGCGCCCTGCGGCAGGCTGGATGCCCCCGAATCGTTCAGCGCGGCCAGGGAGGTCCCGGCGATCATTACCAACACCAGGCCCAGGGCGCGGATGCCGAACGTCGTCCAGTCAAAGCCCTTGCGCTCCTGGCGCTGCAACAGCAGCACCAGTGCCCGGTAAGCCAGCAACAGCGGAAACAGGTAGGCCGCATAGCCCACCAGTGAGAAAAAGACATCCGCCAGCCAGGCGCCCGTTGGTCCACCCAGGTTCCTGATGGGGGCGCCGCTACCGGTGGCGGACCAGCCCGGATCACGGGTACTGTAGGTGAGCAGGGCCATCAGCAGGTAGACGCAGACGGCCGTTACCCCGATGAACGCGCCCTCGCGAAAACGTGAGCCGAGAAAGTTGTCGGTATTAGTACTGTCGGGCAAGACCTTGTCCATCCTCGCGGTGTGTGTAGAGCGTTTGCCGGTGTGCAAAGCACCGTGCTATCGCGCTCATAGCCAGAAGTAATTGTGCACTCATTTATGTTTTATTTCAAAAGCTTATGCGATCTATCTAAAAACCCCCTGATCTTTGTGGCGAGCCGGTCTTTAAAGTACCATAGTCCGCCCCAATACAGAACGAATCGGCCGCCCGGGAGGCGGCTCAAGATTGACGACAACAAGCAGGAAGCAACGCCATGAGCGACACTAAACACCACCGCCTGATCATCCTCGGTAGCGGCCCCGCCGGCTATACGGCCGCCGTGTACGCCGCACGCGCCAACCTGAAGCCCGTTGTGATCACGGGCATGCAACAGGGCGGACAATTGACCACCACCACCGAGGTGGAGAACTGGCCCGGCGGCAGCGCGGACCTGCAGGGCCCGCAATTGATGCAACAAATGCAGGAGCACGTGGAGCGCTTCGACGCCGAGGTGGTCTTCGATCATATCGAATCCGTGGACCTCAGTGCCCGCCCTTTCCAGCTTACCGGCACATCCAGCTACAGTTGTGATGCATTGATTATCGCCACGGGCGCCTCCGCCCAGTACCTGGGATTACCGAGCGAGGAGGCGTTTGCCGGCAAGGGTGTCAGCGCCTGCGCCACCTGCGACGGCTTCTTCTACCGCAACCAGAAAGTGGCCGTGATCGGCGGCGGCAACACCGCTGTCGAAGAGGCGCTTTACCTGTCGAACATTGCCTCCGAAGTCGTCCTGGTGCACCGGCGGGATGCGCTGCGCGCGGAAAAAGTGTTGCAGGACAGGCTCTTCGCCCGCGAGAAAGAGGGCAAGGTCAAAATCATGTGGAACCATACACTGGAGGAGATCGTTGGCGATGCGACAGGCGTCACAGGCATGCGTGTAAAAGCGGTGCAGGACGCCAGCGTGCGCGAGGTAGACCTGGCCGGCGTGTTTATCGCGATCGGTCACAAACCCAATACCGACATTTTTTCCGGCCAACTGGACATGAAAGACGGCTACCTCACTATTCACAGCGGTACCGGTGGCAATGCGACCGCCACCAGCGTTCCCGGAGTGTTCGCCGCTGGCGATGTGGCAGACCACATCTACCGCCAGGCGGTGACCTCCGCGGGCTTTGGCTGCATGGCGGCGCTGGATGCGGAGAAGTTCCTGGACGCACAGTGAGCGAAACTCGTCGTGAGACGCATTCCCCTGCTCCAGGGCATGGAGGACTTCCCGCCGACGAGTGAGGCACTGGAGAGTCCGAACGGATTACTGGCGGCCGGAGGCGGGCTTTCCGCCGACCGACTGCTCAGCGCCTACCGTCGGGGTATCTTTCCGTGGTATGAGGCGCCCCAGCCGGTGCTGTGGTGGTCACCCGATCCGCGGTCTGTATTGTTTCCCGGTGAACTGCACGTCTCACGTTCCCTGCGCAAAACCCTGCGCGCGGACGCGTTTCACCTGGCGGTAGACCGGCAATTCACGGGGGTGATGCGCGAATGCGCCGGGTGGCGACGCGACGGGGCAGGCACATGGATCGACGACGACATGATAAGGGCATATGCGCGGCTGCATTCCCTGGGCCATGCCCACTCGGTGGAAGTCACCAGCGATCAGGGAGCACTGCTCGGCGGCCTGTACGGTGTCTCGCTGGGGCGGGTGTTTTTCGGTGAGTCCATGTTCAGTCGGACCGCCGACGCGTCAAAAGTGGCGCTGGTTGCGCTGGTAGCGATAGCGAAACAGGGCGGTATCCAGATGATCGACTGCCAGGTGGAGAACGCCCACTTGCAATCACTTGGCAGCCGCTCCATCAACAGACTGGACTTCGAACAGCGTCTTGCGCAGAATGTAGATGTCGCGATCGAGCGCGACATTTGGCGGTTACCCGCCACTTGTGGAGATTTGCTGTGACGTCATCCTTGCGGGACCTGAAGGTGTACACCACCTACCCCCACAGCTGCAGCTACCTGGAAGACCAGGAGGCCACTACGCTGTTTGTCGATCCCCGCCAACCGGTTGACCAAAAGTTGTACAGCAAGCTTTCGGTACTGGGATTCCGTCGCAGCGGCAACCATATCTATCGACCGCACTGTGCGCAGTGCAATGCCTGTGTCCCGGCCCGTATACCGGTTGCCGCATTTGAGCCGAGGCGCGGACAAAACCGCATCTGGCAGCGCAATCGCGACCTGAGGATGGTTAGCACGGACGAGATCAGTGACGACGAGGCGTTCAATCTCTATCACCGTTACATCAGTTTGCGGCATGCCGATGGCGACATGTACCCACCCGAGCGCGAGCAGTACGAGGCTTTCCTCAGCAGCGTTTGGGGCTGTACCAGTTACTTCCGCTTTTACGACCGCGGCAAACTGGTCGCAGTGGCGGTGGTCGACAGGCTGGAAGACGGTTTGTCGGCCATCTACACTTTTTTCGATCCCGATGCCAACCGGCGCAGTCTCGGTGTCTACGTGATCCTGTGGGAAGTGGAACTGGCGCGCAAACTGGGACTGGACTACGTCTACCTCGGGTACTGGATTCGCGAGTGCCAGAAGATGTCCTATAAGTCCGCCTATCGCCCGCTGGAGATTTACCAGAACAGCCGTTGGGCGACACTGGTCTGAGCCACCCTGCCGGGACCCCGCCACGGTGTGCAAGGGTGCCCTTTGCGCGTTTCGGCCGCGGTATTTTACGCTGGCACTGGTGCCAAGATTCAGGCAAAATGCGCGCTCTTTTATACCGAGGACTGCCGCCTAATGGCAAAAGAAGACCAGATTGAAATGGAAGGCGAGGTTATCGACACCCTGCCCAACACCACCTTCAGGGTAAAACTGGAAAACGATCACGTCGTGACAGCCCACATCTCGGGCAAGATGCGAAAAAACTACATTCGCATTTTGACCGGCGACAAAGTTCGTGTGGAATTGACGCCCTACGACCTGACCAAGGGACGCATCACCTATCGCGAGCGATAAACTCCGCTAGCTTTTCTGGAGTTCTTCCGCCTCCGCTTCCTCTTCCACTGTTACATCCAGCCTGTTTTCGGCAGTATCAAGGCGCACCAGTGCGGTGCCGCCGGATTGCGACAGGGCCCCGAACAACACCATTTCCGCCAGTGGCTTCTTGATATGTTCCTGGATAACCCGTTCCATCGGGCGCGCGCCCATATGAATATCGTAGCCTTTCTCCACCAGCCAGAGGCGCGCTTCGACGTCGACATCGAGGGTCACGCCTTTTTCGTCGAGCTGACACTGCAATTCAGTGAGGAATTTATCCACCACGGTCAGGATGACATCCTCGGCCAGCGGCTGGAACTGCACGATTGAATCCAGGCGGTTGCGGAATTCCGGGGTAAACATCCGGTTGATCGCCTCCATCCCGTCGCTGCTGTGGTCCTGGCTGGTGAAGCCGATGGTACGACGACTGATACTCTCCGCGCCGGCGTTGGTGGTCATTACCAGGATCACGTGGCGAAAATCGGTTTTGCGGCCATTGTTATCAGTCAGCGTGCCGTGGTCCATTACCTGCAACAACAGGTTGAACACATCCGGGTGTGCTTTCTCAATTTCATCGAGCAGTACCACCGCGTGGGGATGCTGCGTCACCGCATCCGTGAGCAGACCACCCTGGTCAAAACCGACGTAACCCGGCGGCGCACCGATAAGCCGCGATACAGTGTGGCGCTCCATGTACTCGGACATATCGAAGCGCACCAGTTCCAGGCCAAGCAGGCGCGCAAGTTGCCGCGTGACTTCGGTCTTGCCGACACCGGTTGGTCCGGCCAGCAAAAATGAGCCGATCGGCTTTTCGCCCGCCCGCAGGCCCGCGCGCGCCAGCTTGATGGACGTCGCCAGGCTTGAAATGGCCTCGTCCTGCCCGAACACCACCATCTGCAGGTTCTTTTCCAGTTTCTGCAGCGTTTCCTTGTCATTGCTACTGACGGCTTTTGGCGGGATGCGCGCTATCTTGGCAATCACCGCCTCGATATCACTCACGCCGATCACTTTCTTGCGTTTGGAGGCGGACTGTAACTGCTGGAACGCCCCGGCCTCGTCGATGACATCGATGGCCTTGTCCGGCAGGAAGCGGTCGGTAATATAGCGATCGCTGAGGTCGGTTGCGACCCGCAGCGCCTTGTCGGTATAACGCAGACCGTGGTGCTCCTCGAACCTGGACTTCAGCCCTTTCAGTATCTTGTAGGCATCGTCAGCGCTGGGTTCCATCACATCGATTTTCTGGAACCTGCGGCTCAGGGCTTTATCCTTGTCGAAAATGCCCCGGTATTCATTGAAGGTGGTCGAGCCTATGCAGCGCAGCTTGCCGGAACTGAGTAAAGGCTTGAGCAGATTACTGGCATCCATGACACCACCAGAGGCGGCGCCAGCGCCAATAATCGTGTGCACCTCATCGATGAAGAGAATGGCGTTGTCGCGCTTTTTCAACTCGGCCAACAGGCCCTTGAAACGCTTCTCGAAATCACCCCGGTACTTGGTGCCCGCCAGGAGGGAGCCGAGATCGAGTGAGTAGACGACACTGTCCTTGAGAATGTCGGGCACATCGCCATCGACGATTTTTTTCGCCAGGCCCTCCACAATGGCGGTTTTCCCGACGCCGGACTCTCCCACCAGCAGCGGGTTGTTCTTGCGCCGGCGGGCCAGTATCTGGGCGACCCGCTCCACCTCGTCGAGCCGACCAATCAGCGGATCGATATGGCCGGCGGCGGCTTCCGCATTGAGGTTGGTACTGAAACCGTCCAGCGGATTGCTTTCACCCTCTTCCTCGCGGGCTTCGTCGCTGCCGAGTTGCCCGGGTTCGGGTCCTTCACCCTCATTGGAGACCTTGGAGATACCGTGGGTCATGTAATTGACCACGTCAAGGCGCGCCACGCTTTGCGTCTTCAGGAAGTAAACGGCCTGGCTTTCCTGCTCGCTGAAAATGGCGACAAGCACATTGGCGCCGGTGACCTCGCTCTTGCCTGAAGACTGTACGTGGAATACGGCGCGCTGCAGCACGCGTTGAAAGCCCAGTGTGGGCTGCGTATCGCGCTGCTCCTCGTCCTCGGGAATCAGGGGTGTGGTGGCATCGACAAACTCCATCAGGTCGCCGCGCATGCTGCCGATGTCCGCGCCACAGGCCTTCAACACCCGGATGGCGTCGTTATTGTCCAACAGAGCCAGTAGCAGATGTTCAACTGTCATGAACTCGTGACGCTTTGCCCTGGCGCCCCGGAAGGCCTCGTTCAAGGTGTATTCCAGGTCTTTACTCAGCATGGTTCACGCTCCGGGGTTCAACCCTCAACAGCTTCAATTTCACACAGCAGCGGATGTTCATTCTCCCGGGCGTACTGGTTTACCTGTGCCGCCTTGGTCTCGGCGATATCCTGTGTGTAAATACCGCAGACGCCTTTGCCCTGGGTGTGTACCGTCAGCATAACATGGGTTGCCTGCTCGCGGTTCATGCGGAAAAAAACCTCGAGCACCTCCACGACAAACTCCATGGGCGTGTAGTCGTCATTAATCAATACGACTTTGAACAGCGATGGCCGTTTAAGTTCCGGCTTCGACTCTTCCAGCGCCAAACCGCTGGAGGAGTCTTCTTTCTCCTTGCCCATACGCCACTGACCTGTCCGGTGGATCACTTTCACACACATACTACCGTCGGTTGCACCAAATACCCTTGATGGCGTCCATTATACGATTTTTCAAGGGATGGGAAACACGCAAGGGAGTGCGTCCTGGAATCAGGCCCGCAATTTCAATAAAAAAGGCCCGTGTCGCCACGAGCCTCCCGATAAACCCTGCCGCGGCTACATGGCGTCCACTATCGCGTTGCCAAACTCCGAACAACTCAGGAGCGTAGCGCCCTCCATCAGTCGCTCGAAATCGTAGGTCACCGTACGTTTCTGGATGGCGCCGTTCATGCCGCTGATGACCAGATCCGCCGCTTCGTTCCAGCCGAGGTGGCGCAGCATCATTTCGGCGGACAGGATGAGAGAACCCGGGTTCACCTTGTCCTGCCCCGCGTACTTGGGAGCCGTGCCGTGTGTGGCCTCGAACAGCGCGATGGTATCGGACAGGTTGGCGCCGGGCGCGATGCCGATACCCCCGACCTGCGCCGCCAGCGCGTCTGACAGGTAGTCTCCGTTCAGGTTCAGGGTGGCGACTACGCTGTACTCCCTCGGCCGGGTCAGGATTTGTTGCAGCATGGCGTCGGCGATCACATCCTTGATGACGATTTCCTTGCCGCTGTTAGGGTTTTTGACAGACACCCAGGGGCCGCCATCGAGCAACTTGCCGCCGAATTCCTGCTGCGCCAACTCGTAACCCCAGTCGCGAAACGCACCCTCGGTGAACTTCATGATATTGCCCTTGTGTACCAGGGTCACCGAGGGCAGGTCCTGGTCAATGGCGTATTGTATGGCCTTGCGCACCAGGCGCTTGGTGCCTTCCTCGGAGACGGGCTTGATGCCGATACCGACGTTCTGCGGAAAGCGAATCTTGGTCGCGCCCATCTCATTGATCAGAAAATCGACAACCTTCTGCGCTTCGGGACTACCCGACTGGTACTCGATACCGGCGTAGATGTCCTCGGAGTTCTCCCGGAATATAACCATATTGCAATCGCCGGGCGCCTTCACGGGCGAAGGAACCCCTTCGAACCAGCGTACCGGGCGCAGGCAGGTATACAGATCCAGTTCCTGGCGCAGCGCCACATTCAGTGAGCGGAAGCCACCGCCCACGGGCGTGGTCAACGGCCCCTTGATACCCACGAGGTACTCCTTGATCGCCTCCAGCGTCTCTTCTGGAAACCAGTCGCCGTCATACATTTCCGCGGCTTTTTCGCCGGTGTATATCTCCATCCAGGATATTTTCCTGTCGCCGCCGTAGGCCTTGTTCACCGCGGCATTGACCACATCAATCATCACCGGTGTGATATCTATTCCAATTCCGTCTCCCTCGATATAGGGAATGATTGGATTGTTTGGGACGTTCAGGCTGAAATCTTCATTGACGGTGATTTTGTCACCCTGTGAAGGCACCTGAATATGCTTGTAGCCCATAGTATGCTCCGTTGCTTTCGGGGTTCGTCGGACTCAGGAGGGTGTTATGCTGTCCCCTGAGAAACGGCACGGATTGTAGCACGGCAGCCTGCCGGCGCTCTCACTCCCCTGCACATTATTTTATACTGTCGGCCCACCAGGACAGGGTGCGCACGTTGGCGACTGGAATAAATGAATAATCAGTATTATCGCGCAGAAATAGACGGCCTCAGGGCGGTATCGGTTCTCGTCATTATTCTCTTTCACCTGAAGGTGTCTGCGTTTAGCGGCGGCTTTATCGGTGTCGATGTCTTTTTCGTGGTCTCCGGTTACCTGATCACCCAGATAATCGTCTCCAGCCTCGGTGCGGGAAACTTCAGCTTCAGGGACTTTTACCTGAGACGCATTGCGCGGATACTGCCCGCGCTCATTGCCACCATTCTGGTCGTGCTGCCGGTCGCGATGTACCTGCAGCAGCCCGCCGCGCTGATTCACACCGCGCAGGAAAGCATCTATGCCCTGCTCTCCCTCAGTAACATCTTTTTCTGGACAGAAGCAAACTACTGGGCGCCCTCCGCAGAAAAGTACGTCCTGCTGCACACCTGGTCGCTGGGCGTGGAGGAGCAGTTTTACCTCGTGTACCCCTTGCTGCTGGTAGCCAGTCACCGGATCGCCGGGGTCAGGGGTGTGGTGACCCTGTTGCTCCTTATCTTCATTGGAGGGGCTCTCGCCAGTGAAGCGGTGCTAAAAGCAGACCGCTCCGCGGCGTTTTACTTTACCCCCCTGCGCTTCTATGAATTCGCGCTCGGCGGCCTGGCGGCCACCATGCCGGGCCTGAAAAACTTGCAAAAAACCCGCGAGAGCGCTACGACAGCGACGGTTCTGGGGCTGGGTCTGATTCTTTACGCCGCAATCGAGTACCACGGCACTATGGCATTACCCGGATTCGATATGCTACTGCCACTCAGCGGAGCCGTGCTGATTCTGCTGGCAGGACCAAACCCGGTTGCGCGCTTACTGCTCATGAATCCCCTGATGTCCTACCTCGGAAAAATTTCCTATTCACTGTACCTGACACACTGGCCAATCGTTGTCTTTTACCGCTACTACTTCGGCGCGAATCTTTCGGCGCGGGAGCAGGTCGCCCTGTTTGCCGTGATTCTCGTCGCCAGCACCCTGTTGAATCGGGGTGTCGAGCGCAGGTTTCGACTGTCACACGACGGCAGCGCAACTGCGGGGGGTACCTCTTCCCGCACCGTGTTACTGGCAGTCGCCGCGACCACATCCACCGCAATACTGATCTGCATCGCGACAATCTCGGCCAAAGGCTGGCCATCGCGCATGCCGGAAGAGGCCCGCGCGATGCTGGAAATAAACCCGATGGCAGACATGATACGGCGCGCGAAATTCCTGGAAAAGAACTGCACACCCAGGGGTGAGATTTTCTGCGGCGAACGTCAGGCGGGAAAGACCAATATCTTGCTGCTGGGCGATTCCAGGGCTGTCGACATCTATATCGCCCTGAAAAACGCGTATCCGGATGCCAATATAAGAACTTCCTACGCGATGGGATGCCCACCGGTATTTTCCCCGCTGATCAGCAGACTCAGCCCGTTTTTCAAAGACTGCCCGGAATTCAACGAGGCCCGATTGCAAGCCGCGCTCGATACGCCGAAGGACGATATTATCTTCCTCGCGCAGCAGGTAGAAGGCTGGCGGATCGAAGCTATCCGGGAAACCGTTGAACGACTGAGGAAGGCAGGTAAAACCGTCTACCTGCTGGGTGAGTTCACAATCGTAGAGCATACGACACCGATAGAAATTGCGATTGATTTACAGCGCTTCACCCCTTATGCCGGCAATCTGGATAAATACCTCGTGGCAGAACCGTTCAAGTTTGACGGCGAATTTGCCGAGCAGGTAAACAGCCTCGGCGCGGTCTACATCAGCTACCGGGACTTTTTTTTCGACGGCGAGTACCATCTGGAAGACCGTAAAACTGGTGAACTGCTGACCTATGACGGCCTTCACCTCAACCAGTATGGCGCCAAACGCTTTGGCCGCTACCTGCGGGACAACTACCCCCTGCGCCAGGGAGATATGAACAGCGTCACCGACCCGAACTGAAGCCATGGCCAGACTTATCCTGTTCAACAAGCCCTTCAATGTACTCAGCCAGTTCACCGATGATCGGGGCCGGGCGACGCTCGCCGACTACCTCTCGGCGCCGGGATGCCGGGTTGCCGGGAGGCTCGATTTCGATTCCGAGGGCCTTTTGCTGCTCACCGACGATGGTCAACTGCAGCACCGCATCGCCAGCCCGGCGCACAAAACCTGGAAAACCTACCTGGCGCAGGTCGAGGGCACGGTCGGTGAGAACGCCCTGGCGGAACTTTGCGGAGGCGTCATGCTGAAGGACGGGCCAACACTCCCTGCCCGGGCCCGCGCGGTGTCGGCACCACCGCTCTGGCAGCGAACGCCGCCCGTGCGCGCGCGCAAATCCGTCACCGACAGCTGGCTGGAACTGTCAATCCAGGAGGGCCGCAATCGACAGGTTCGCCGCATGACAGCCGCGGTAGGTTTTCCCACCCTGCGCCTGGTGCGCACGGCCGTCGGGTCATGGACGCTTGATGATCTGCAGCCCGGCGAGTACCGTGAACTGACTGTGCATATGCCCGCGAGCGCGGGCGCCCGTACAACGGCCAGGACATCACCGTCACCCGGTTCCAGGAGCAGGAGGCAATAAATGGCGCAATGGGCACCGCATGTCACCGTTGCCTGCGTCATCGTACGCGACGGCAAATACCTGATGGTCGAAGAGCGGGACAAGCTCAGCGGCGAACTCGTGTTCAACCAACCCGCCGGGCACCTGGAGGACGGTGAATCCGTCACCGAAGCGGCGCTGCGCGAAACATGGGAGGAAACCGGCTGGCGTGTGGAATTGACCGGCGTACTCAGCGTCGCGCTTCATCGGGCGCCGGGCAACAATACTACCTACTTTCGCACCACGTTTGTCGCCAGGCCGCTTTCACGGGATGAAAGTGCCGAAATCGACCCCGATATCCACGCTGTTCACTGGCTGGATTACGAGGCAATCCTCGCCAGATCTGCTAGAATGCGCAGCCCCATTGCCCTCGCGGTCATAGAACAACACCGCCGAGGCATAGTTTATCCGCTGGACCTGATACACGTTACATGAGCCTGGACGTCACCCCCAAAGTCATCGTCGGTATGTCCGGCGGCGTAGACTCCTCCGTCGCCGCCCTGTTGCTGCAGCAGCAGGGCTATCGCGTGGAGGGCCTGTTCATGAAAAACTGGGAAGAGGACGACGGCACAGAATACTGCACCGCGAAGGAGGATTATGCGGATGCCCAGGCGGTTGCCGACAAACTGGGCATTCCGCTGCACGGCGCCAACTTCGCAGCCGAGTACTGGGATAATGTTTTCGAGCATTTCCTGGCCGAATACCGGGCGGGACGTACGCCCAACCCCGATATTCTCTGCAACCGTGAAATCAAGTTCAAAGCCTTCCTCGACTATGCATTGCTGCTGGGAGCGGACTGCATCGCTACCGGCCACTACACGCGCGTGGGCACAGACGGCGGCCGGGCGACACTGCTGAAAGGCCTGGATCCGAACAAGGACCAGAGCTATTTCCTGCATGCGGTTGGCCATGCGGAACTGGGAAAATCGCTGTTCCCGATTGGTGAAATGGAGAAACCGGCGGTACGCAAACTGGCGGACAAGCACGGACTGGCTACCGCGAAAAAGAAAGACTCCACCGGTATCTGTTTCATCGGTGAACGCCGCTTCAAGGATTTCCTGCAACAGTATCTGCCGGCCCGGCCCGGCGAGATACATAGCCTCGATGGCGAGGTACTGGGCAGTCACCAGGGCCTTATGTACCACACCATCGGGCAGCGCCAGGGGCTGGGCATTGGCGGCAGCGCCCGGCATACAGATGCGCCGTGGTACGTGGTAGAGAAAGATCTCGACAACAATGTACTGTTGGTGGCCCAGGGAAACGACCACCCGGCGCTGTTCAGGGCCCATTTATACACGCGCGACATTTACTGGGTAGCGGGTGCGCCGCCCGCACTGCCACTGCGCTGTACGGCCAAGGTCCGGTACCGCCAGAGCGATCAGGCCTGCACGCTTTCACGATCTGCGGATCACGGTTACCGGGTGGACTTTGATCTGCCCCAGCGCGCTGTCACACCCGGTCAATCCGTGGTGTTTTACCAGTCTGAACGCTGCCTGGGTGGCGGCGTGATAGAACAAACGGGGCTGTAGATGAGCAATGAACAACTGTCGAATCTGGAGCAGCAGGTCGTGGCGCTTGCCGGGGTTGCGCAAGCGGCGCGACTGGTCGACCAGATATCCAAGAGCGGCAGCTATCCGATGGAATTCCTTCAACCCTCGATCAACAGCGTGTTTGTATTCGAGCCGGATAGTGCGGTGGATATATTCGGCGGCATTTCCGGCGTCAAGCTCGGCCTGCACAACCTGAGCAACCTGCTGGCCGACAAGAACGCCCGCGAGAACCGCGATCTTGTACGCTATGTGTTCAGCCTGATCTATCTTGAACGCAAGTTCGTATCCAAGCCGGATATGATGGCCGTGGTGCGTTCCCGATTGCAGCACACCAGCTTTCGGGCGGAACATTTTTCCAGCAACGTCAACGAACTCTGTCACAGTATCTCGGGCATATACCAGGATACCCTCAGCCACGAGAAATTCAGAATCCGGGTCACCGGCAGTGCACAGCACCTGCAGAACAGCCAGAATGCAGACATCATCCGCGCCCTCCTGCTCGCCGGCATACGCGCTGCTTTCCTGTGGCGGCAACTCGGTGGCAACCGCTGGCGACTCCTCTTCCAACGGAAAAAAATGCTGCAGGCTTCGCAGAACCTGTCACGCAGTCTCGGTGTTGTGTAAAATCGCTGTCTTACACTCGGGAGAAAAGCATGGACTTATCAGCACTCACCGCTGTCTCGCCTATCGATGGGCGGTACGGCAGTAAAACGTCCGTTTTGCGCGGAATTTTCAGCGAATTCGGATTGATCCAGCGCCGTGTGCTGGTCGAAGTACGCTGGCTCCAGTGCCTGGCGGCGCATCCCGGTATCGACGAGGTGTCAGCCCTTTCGGCAGCGGCCCATCGCCACCTTGAATCCATTCTCGACAGTTTCTCTGAAGAGGACGCCGCGCGTATCAAGGCGATAGAAAAAACGACGAACCACGATGTGAAAGCCGTGGAGTATTTCATCAAGGAGCGCTTTGCCGGGAACGACGAACTGGACTCCATCGCCGAGTTCGTCCATTTCGCCTGCACGTCAGAAGACATCAACAATCTTGCCCATGCGCTGATGTTGCGCGATGGCGTACAGATGGCGCTACAACCCGCCATACGGGAAGTAATAAGCGCGCTGGGCGCGCTGGCCCGGGATTCTGCCGCCGCGCCAATGCTCTCGCGCACGCACGGACAGACGGCAAGCCCCACCACCATGGGCAAGGAACTCGCCAATGTCGTTGCCCGCCTGCGACGCCAACTCGTGCAGCTAGAGGCCGTGCCCTTCCTCGGCAAGATCAACGGTGCGGTTGGCAACTACAATGCGCACCTGGCCGCCTATCCGCTTGTCGACTGGCAGGCCAACGCCGAACAGTTTGTCAGCAGCCTGGGCCTTCACTGGAACCCCTACACGACCCAGATCGAGCCCCATGATTACATGGCGGAACTGTTTGATGCGATCGCGCGCTTCAATACAGTACTGATCGACTTCAATCGCGATGTCTGGGGCTATATCTCACTGGGCTATTTCAGGCAGCAAACAATTGCCGGAGAGGTGGGTTCCTCGACGATGCCGCACAAGGTCAACCCGATCGATTTCGAAAACTCCGAAGGCAACCTGGGCCTGGCCAATGCACTACTTGGGCACCTCGCTGCCAAACTGCCGATCAGTCGCTGGCAGCGCGACCTCACCGACAGCACCGTGTTGCGCAATATGGGCGTCGGCTTTGGCTACAGCCTGATCGCATACCAGTCCACCCTCAAAGGCATTGGCAAATTACAGCTCAATGATACGCGTCTGGCCCAGGACCTCGACGACAGCTGGGAAGTGCTGGCGGAACCGATCCAGACGGTGATGCGGCGCTACGGAATCGAGCAGCCTTACGAGAAGCTCAAGGAACTCACCCGCGGACAGGATATGAGCCGCGAGGTAATACAGGCCTTTGTCGCGACACTGGATATTCCGCCGCAGGCACGCGAAGAATTGCTGGCGCTGACCCCGGCAAACTACATCGGCAACGCGATAGACCAGGCCCGGGCGATCGAGTAGCCATTGCCATGGGCGGTAACTGGCAGCTCGGCGTTGATCTCGACGTCTTCCTGGACGAGTACTGGCAGCGCAAACCCCTGCTGATCCGCAGCGGCAGTGCACACTTCTCGCCACCGCTGGACAGCGATGCCTTGGCCGGACTCGCATTGGAAGAAGAGGTCGAGTCGCGGCTGATTGAGCAGACGGGTGATACCTGGAAGTTGCAGCACGGCCCCTTCGATGCGGCCGACTTCTCCCGCGAGCATCCCTGGACCCTGCTGGTACAGGCGGTGGACCACTACATTCCCGAAGTGGCCGACCTGCAGCGACTGTTCGATTTCATACCCCGCTGGCGCATGGACGATGTGATGGCGAGCTACGCGGTCGATGGCGGCAGCGCCGGCCCGCATTACGACAATTACGACGTCTTCCTGTTACAGGGTGAGGGTCAAAAATTATGGCGCCTGGGTCAGCACTGCGACAGCACCTGCGGATTCCTGCCACTGGAGGATATGCGCATACTCGACCGGTTCGATATCAGTGCGGAGTACCTGCTGGGCCCAGGCGACATTCTGTACGTGCCGCCGGGCCTCGCGCACTGGGGTATAGCCCGGGGCGAATCCACCACGTTTTCAATCGGTTTCAGGGCTCCCGCTATCAACGACATGATCGCGCGCTGGACAGATCAATTGCTGCTTCACGCGGACGCCGGGCAGTTTTTTCGCGACGCCCGGCGCTCAACCGCCTCGCTGCCGGGGGAAATCCACGCTATCGACATCGCGCATGCGCTGGCACAGCTTCGCCATGCGCTCGACCAGCCTATGAATAACCATTGGTTTGGCGAGCTGGTCACCGAACCGCGCTACGATACCGCGCCGGATGAAAACAGTCTCGCCCCGGCACTGCAGCTGCTCCGCAACGGCGCACGCAGGATGTGGCTTTGCCCCGCCGCTAAACTGGCGTGGCAACGGGATGAACAGGGATTAACCGCGTTCGCCAATGGCGATAGCCTGGCGTGCGGCGTATCCGCGCTTCCGAGCCTGCTGACACTGTGTAACAGACGCGAGCTGGCAGGCGCTGATCTGGACAATGCACTGGCCGACCCCGATACTGCACAATTGCTGGAATGTCTATTGCAGAATGGGTGCATCGATGTCGAGTAACGAGACCGGAAGCGAATTTGTCACGGAAGTGGCCTACCCCAGCCCGTTTGATCGCTTTGCCGTCCTGTTGTGTGAAAGCGCTTCACGGCACATCTGTATCCAGAGCCCCAAACTGGACTACGCCGCTTTCGACAATAGTGAGCTGGTGGCTGCATTGAGCGCCCTCGCGCGGAACAGCCGCCAGGCCCAGGTACGTATCCTGATCAATGACTCGCGCGCCCTGGTCGGTCGCAGCCACCAGTTATTGCAACTGGCGCGTCGCCTGCCGAGCGTCGTCAGGATACGCAAGCTCGCGGAGCATCCCCAGTGGAATAACGAAACCATTGTAATACGCGATACCAACGGCGTGCTCTACAAACCCGGCGGCAGCGATCACGATGCCTTCTTTGAACCCGACTCGCGTGCCTCGACGGCGCGGCATCTCGAGTTGTTCGACGATTTATGGCGCTACAGCGTCGAGGACACGGAACTGCGGTCACTGCATCTATAGCATGATAATGACGCAGGCAGCGTTACCAGCCTGTTGCTCATCAACTGCGCTGCGAGCGCGGTCAAAATCGCGCTCAGCTACTGCAGTGCCGCTATTGCGTCCGCCAGCGCCAGTTGCCGTTTCGCCTCTTCGACATGCAGGTTTTCAACCAGGCGTCCGTTTACCACGACCACGCCCTTACCGAGGGACACCGCTTCCTCAAAAGCCGCAATGATGTCGCGCGCAGCTGCCACCTCTTTCTCGTCCGGCGCAAACGCGCGATTGGCGGCGGCAATCTGCTTCGGATGAATCAGGCTCTTGCCGTCAAATCCCAGGTCCCGGCCCTGCTCGCAGGAGACGCGCAGTAATTCCTCGTCCTCCAGGTCCAGTTGAACCCCATCGATTACTGTCAGGCCATGTGCGCGGCTGGCATAGACGCAGAGGTTCAGTGCCGTGATGAAGCCCAGTCGGTCCGCTGTATGTCGCACCCGGGTATCCTTGGACAGGTCGGAAGTTCCCAGCACCATCCCTGCGAGGCGCGGATGCGCTGCCGCCACCTCCGCGATGTTCAGGATGCACAGCGGGGTTTCCGCCATGATCCACATGGCTACCTGGTCCGGACAACCCGCTTTCTCGAAGGCCGAAATAGCCTCGACCACGTCAGCAGCGGTATCGATCTTGGGGATCAGCACCGCATCCGGCGGCGTGGGAAATGCGCAGATTGCTTCAATGTCAGCTGCGCCCCACTCGGTAGACAGGGCGTTGATGCGCACAATCAATTCGCGATGGCCATAGCCGCCCTCCGCCAGCGCTGCACCGATCTGCTCGCGCGCCAGCGACTTGGCATCCGGCGCGACTGAATCCTCCATGTCGAGAATCAGGCCATCGGCGGGCAGCGTGCGCGCCTTATCCAGCGCCCGTGGGTTGGAGCCCGGCATGTACAGCAATGAACGACGTGGCCTGGTGGTCATGGCGAGAATCCTCATCAAGAAAATAGTGGTGTGCGCAGTTGCGGGCGACAAGGATACCCAAGGGCGCGGTACCGGATCAAGCCGCACCTCTTTGATCCACAGGGCGTTTTGTAGACACACACCGTACCGCATGCTGCGGTACGAAATCTGTGGCGTACGGAGAGCCTGCGAGGATAACCCTCAACTCTGACAGTGTTCACCGGACCGGCAGCCAGTGCCTGAACAGGTTGTCTATTACAGGCCGAAGCTTTAAAATTCCCGGTTTGAATGATTAAACCGCCTCGGCACCTGCAGGCCCCTGCGCTATACCGGTACGGCACACGTAAAATCACAGAGTAGGATCAACCATGTCAGACGTTTCACTGAATGACGGGCAGCAGCTCGAACAGGCTGTTGCGGTACTTTCCGCCACCAGCAGGTTAATCGACGAGTCACTGGTCGCGCTCAAGCAGCGCACCACCGAGGCCGGGCGTGTGGTACCGGCGCGCCTCGATGAACACCAGATGGCGTCCTACGAATTGTCGGTGAGCTGGTCCGAGTGCACCGCGGCGAAATTCCTGATCGAGCACGCACACCGTCTCACAACCGGGTCTTCGGCAAGCAATACTTTCACCACGCAGTTGGCTACCCTGTTTTGCGCCGAAGCCGTTACAAACACACTGAACCGGCTGCGCACACGCCCGCATGATTTCGGGGTCTCACTGGGAAGCATTAACGCGATAGCGGCGCAGCCCGGTGCCGCCGAATTTCTCGAGCAACAGCTCGCGGCACAGAATATAGCGGCCATCGGACAGCAGGTACTGGACCGGGACGGCGATCTCGGCCCCGATTTACTCAGTGAACATCACACCATGATGCGCGATACGTTCCGCCGCTTCGCGGACGATGTCGTTGCTCCGCTGGCAGAAGAAGTCCATCGGCAGGATCTCATCATACCCGATGAAATCCTCGAGCCGCTGAAAGAGATGGGTATGTTCGGGCTTTCCATCCCCGCCAGTTATGGCGGACTCCAGGAAGATGACAAGGAAGATACACTCGGCATGATCGTAGTCACCGAGGAGTTGTCCCGTGGCTCACTGGGTGCTGCCGGCAGTCTGATAACGCGCCCCGAGATCCTCTCGCGGGCACTGCTCAAGGGCGGTACTGAGGAGCAAAAACAACACTGGCTGCCGCAGCTGGCTGTCGGAGAACCGCTGTGCGCGGTGGCTGTGACGGAACCAAACTACGGCTCCGACGTGGCGGGTGTGCGACTGCGCGCCACCGCGACCGAGGGCGGCTGGCTGCTCAATGGCGCCAAGACCTGGTGTACGTTTGGCGGCAAGGCGGGACTGTTGCTGGTGCTGGCACGTACCAGTCCCGATATGGCGCTCGGGCACCGGGGCCTGTCCATGTTCCTGGTGGAAAAACCGTCCAGCGACGGGCACGCGTTCGAGGTTACGCCCGAGACAGGGGGCAAACTGACCGGTCGCGCCATTGCCACCATGGGTTACCGGGGCATGCACTCCTACGAGCTGTTTTTTGATGATTTCTTCGTGCCGGCGGCGAATATGCTGGGCGCCGCCGAGGGCGAGGGGAAAGGGTTCTACTACGCCATGGCGGGATTCGCCGGCGGCCGCATCCAGACCGCAGCACGCGCCGTGGGGGTGATGCGCGCCGCTTTCGAAAGAGCGATCTCCTATTCCAAGGAGCGCGTGGTATTCGCCCAGCCTATCGCACAGTATCAACTCACGCAGGTGAAACTGGCACGCATGGCCGCCCTGCTGCTGGCATGCCGTCAAATTACCTACGATGTCGCAGAACTCATGGACACGGGGGCCGGCGATATGGAAGCCAGCGCCGCGAAACTGTTCGCCAGTAAAACCGCCGAGTGGCTCACTCGCGAGGCCCTGCAGATACACGGGGGTATGGGCTATGCCGAGGAGACGCCGGTGAGCCGTTATTTTGCCGATGCACGCGTGCTGTCCATCTTCGAGGGCGCCGAAGAAACACTGGCGTTGAAAGTCATCGCGCGTGCCCTGGTAGAGAATGCCAAGGGAGGCGCCTGACCATGAGCATATCACTGTCACTGGGACCCCAGGCGGAAATAGCAGCGGACGTTCCGGTCGAACTCGACAAAACGCGACACCCGCACTACGGGCGCTACCTCGATGAGCTGGAACCCGGCCAGGTCTTTGAACACCCGCGCGGGTTCACCTTTACCGCCGGCAATATGCTCGACTTCGCCCGCACCTATATGCAGGCCAATCCTCTCTATCTCAATACACCCTACGCCCGTGCGCACGGCTTTCGCGACCTGCTCGCCAGTCCGCAGATGGTATTCAACGTCACCTTGTCGCTGGGCGTACAGAACGACTCGGAAAAGGCGATCGCCAACCTCGGCTATTACCAGGTGCAGTTTCTCCAGCCGGTATACCCTGGCGACACATTGCGCAGTTTTACCAGGGTACTGGAGCGCAAGGACCGCGGGCCGGACAAGCCCGGCATCACCCGTATCCGTACCGCCGCGGTAAACCAGGACAACGCGGTGGTGCTGCAATACGAGCGTAAAATATTCGTCGGCTGGCGCGGAAACAGGCCTCCGACGACCCCGGCGCCGAAGGTTACCACGGCGTTTCCCGGTGTCGAGGCCCCCGTGCTGCAACTGCCGCTGCAGGAGGCTCCCGGCACTGCCGGCCTCACTGGCCCGAACACGTATTTCGAGGACTTCGCCCCCGGCGACATCATCGTCCACGCCAATGGCCGTACCATTACGGAAGAGCATATGGCGCTTACTTACCTGGTTGGCAACAGCCACCCACTGCACTTCGACCGCGAGTTCTCCAGTTCACTGTCCGGCAAGATGAGCGGTGAGCCCATCGTCTACGGTGGCCTGGTATTCGCCTGGCTGGACGGGCTGGCCAGCCGCGATATGAGCGAGAACGCTGTATGGGAACTCGGCTTTAGCGAGGGTTACCATACGCAACCGGCCTTTGCCGGAGACACCGTCGGCGCGTTGTCGCGAGTTTTGTCAGTGGAGGATGTCGCCGGCGCAGACGGCTACGGCGTGGTTACAGCGCAGTTGATAGGCGTGAAAAACGTTCGCGCCGCGGCGGCGCTGGATCGTTACGGCGCTGAGTTGTTCATCAAGGAAGACAGCAAGCGCGCGCTCGGCAAAGACAAGATAGTCGAGAAAATATTTGAAATCGAGCGGCGCCTGCTGATCAAGCGCCGCCCTCGCTGAGGATAAGCCCCGTGAGTCAGGAAACAGTGAAACGTGATCGACCCTGGTTGATGCGCACCTACTCCGGCCACTCGTCGGCCAGTGCATCCAACGAACTCTACCGTACCAATCTGAGCCGCGGGCAAACAGGGCTGTCGGTCGCCTTCGACCTGCCCACCCAGACCGGCTACGATTCCGACCATCCGCTGGCACACGGCGAAGTCGGAAAAGTCGGCGTACCCATCAACCACATCGGCGACATGGAAACCCTGTTCGAGCAGATTCCGCTGGCACAGATGAACACCTCAATGACCATCAACGCCACTGCGCCCTGGTTGCTCGCGCTCTACGTGGCCGTGGCGGAACGCCAGGGCGTGGACCCCTCGCAGTTGCAGGGCACCACACAGAATGATGTGCTCAAGGAGTATTTGTCCCGCGGCACCTACATTTTCCCGCCCGAGCCCTCGGTGCGCCTGACCACCGACCTGATCGCCTACACCGTACAGCACATCCCCAAATGGAATCCCACCAATATCTGCAGCTATCACCTGCAGGAGGCGGGCGCCACACCCACCCAGGAGCTGGCCTACGCGCTGTCCACGGCGATGGCGATCCTGGATGCGGTACAGGCCAGTGGCCAGATTCCGCCCGAACGCTTTGCCGATGTCGTCGGGCGTATCTCATTCTTCGTGAATGCCGGTATACGCTTTGTGGAAGAGACCTGCAAACTGCGGGCCTTCAGCCGTCTGTGGGACACCCTGACAGGTGAACGTTACGGCGTGACCGACCCCAAACAGCGTCGCTTTCGCTATGGCGTTCAGGTGAACTCGCTCGGCCTGACGGAATCACAACCCGAGAACAACGTGCAGCGCATTGTGCTGGAAATGTTGTCCGTAACCCTGTCGAAAAACGCACGCGCCAGGGCGATACAATTGCCGGCGTGGAACGAGGCCCTTGGGCTGCCGCGTCCCTGGGACCAGCAGTGGGCACTGCGTATGCAGCAGGTGCTCGCACTGGAAACCGATTTACTCGAGTACGGCGACCTGCTGGACGGCTCCCCCGTGGTGGAAGCCAAGGTGCAGGAACTGATGGACGGGGCAAAAGCGGAAATGGCCCGGGTAGAGGCGCACGGCGGCATGGTAGCCTGCGTTGACAACGGCTACATCAAGCGCGAACTGGTACAGAGCCATACGCGGCGCTTGCGCAATATCGAGAGCGGCGAACTCAAGATCGTCGGCGTGAATTGTTTCCAGGAGTCCGCCGAATCGCCGCTCACGGCGGGGGAAGAGTCCGGCATCATGAAGGTGGACGAGCGGGCCGAGCGCGAGCAGATCGCATCGCTGCGGGCATTTCGCGCGGCGCGCGACAAGGACAGGGTCGAGGCGGCGCTGCGACAGTTGCGCGATGCCGCGAGCGGCGGTGACAATATCATGCCCGCCTCGATTGAGTGCGCGCGCGCCGGTGTCACCACCGGGGAATGGAGCGAGGTGTTGCGCACGGTATTCGGCGAGTACCGGGCTCCCACCGGCATTGATATCGCTCCCGTCGCGCCGGGTGACGCCGCCGCGCTGGAAGCTGTACGCGCCCGGGTGCGCAAAACCGGCGAAGCGCTGGGGCGCCCGCTGCGCCTGCTCATCGGCAAGCCCGGCCTGGACGGGCACAGCAATGGCGCTGAACAAATCGCGGTCAAGGGACGCGATGCGGGCTTTGAAATCGTCTATGAAGGCATACGCCTCACCCCCGCGCAAATAGCGCGCGCGGCACAGGAGGAAGGCGTACACCTGATCGGACTCTCGGTGCTGTCCGGCAGCCACCTGGAGCTGGTGCAGGAGATCAGCCGGGAATTGCAGCAGATCGGCGCCTCCGACATACCGCTGGTGATCGGCGGTATCATCCCGGAAGAGGATGCGCAGCGCCTGCAGGCACAGGGGTTGAAAGCGGTGTTTACCCCCAAGGATGTGGACATGAATACCATTATGAACAGCATGGTGACGATTATCCGCGAAGCCAATGGACTGGAACCTGCCGGCTGAATGACTGTGCTATGAGCCTGCCTGAAGCAGATAGCCCCCCTGCCTGCGCAGCCGCGATCGCCAGCGGCGATCGCGCAGCAGTCGCCAACGCGCTCAACCTGCTCGACGACCGGCGGCCCGCCGCCCGCCGCGAAGCCGCCGCGCTGCTTGCGCACTTACAGCAGCACCAGGACAAGCCCGGCGGGCAATTGATCGGCATCACCGGCCCGCCCGGCGCCGGAAAATCCACGCTGAGCGCCTCATTGATCAGGGTATGGCGGCGGCGTGGTCTGCGCGTAGCGGTACTCGCTGTCGACCCGTCCAGCCCCATCAGCGGGGGTGCCCTGCTGGGAGACCGCCTGCGTATGCAGACCAGCGCGGTGGACGATGGTGTCTTTGTGCGCTCGCTGTCGAACCGTGGCCAGTTTGGCGGCCTGAGCGCCGAGGTCTGGCCGATGAGCATCGTCATGCTCGCAGGCTTTGACATGGTACTGATCGAAACCGTGGGCGTTGGCCAGCGCGAGGTCGATGTCGCGCGACTGTGTGACACGACCTGCTATGTCGCGCAGCCCGGCTCGGGCGACAGTGTCCAGTTCCTGAAGGCTGGCATTCTCGAAGTGCCACACATCCTGGTGGTTAACAAGTCGGACATGGGCGCGGTGGCGACGCGCACTTTGTCTGAGCTGGAATCCGCACTGCATCGCACCCATCCCGACGGCCACTGGCAGGTACCGGTACTGGCGACCAGTGCAGCCAACGGCACTGGTATAGAGGCACTGGCGGATGCGCTGGAGCAACATTACCGATTGCTACAATCCCGCAATGAACTCGTTTCGCGGCGCCGGAGCTACCAGTCCTACTGGCTGCACAAACGCCTCTTGGAAGAATTTGGCACCGCCGGCGTCGACAGGCTCGGCGGTGAAGAACAACTCCTGGCCGAACTGCAGGCGCAGGACATGAACCTGTTTACACAGTACGAAACGTTGCGACGACGACTCGATCAACGCCCCATAAACACCCGTGAATGAGTAACCCCACTGGAGGTAAACATGCGCAGTCCCCGTGATTTTTTCCGTCCCCTGGCTCTCGGCGCGCCACAACCGGTGCGCGACATTCCAGTGCGCCCTTCCCGCATGATCCATTTCTTCGACCCGAGCAATCCGAAAATGGTCGAGAAAGCGCCGGGCATCGCCAGGCGGGTTGATATCCTCCTCGGCAATCTCGAGGACGCTATCGCCATCGAGAACAAGGAGGCCGCACGGGAAGGTTTCATCAGGATTGCCCGGGACAATGACTTTGGCGACACACAGCTGTGGACACGCATCAACAGCCTCGACAGCCCGTGGTTTCTCGACGACATCACGCGCATTGTGACCGAGGCTGGCGACAAGGTGGATGTGATCATGCTGCCGAAAATACAGGGGGCATGGGATATCCATTTCGTGGATCAGTTACTGGCCCAACTGGAAGCGCGCGCCGGCCTGCAGAAACCCATACTGCTGCACTGCCTGCTGGAAACGGCACTGGGCGTGGCCAACGTGGAAGAGATCGCCAATGCCAGCCCGCGTATCCAGGGCATGAGCCTGGGGCCAGCCGATCTCGCCGCGTCACGTCGTATGAAGACAACACGAATCGGTGGTGGCCACCCCGGATATGTGGTGCGCGATGACCCCGATGCCAACAACCCCGAAGGCAAGCGCGCCACTCACCAGCAGGATTTGTGGCACTACACGATGGGCCGTATGGTGGATGCCTGTGTCGCCGTGGGCGCTCTGCCCTTCTACGGACCATTCGGTGCGATTGACGACCCGCTGGGCTGTGAGGACCAGTTCCGCAACGCCTTCCTGATGGGCTGTGTCGGCGCGTGGTCATTGCATCCCAGCCAGATCGACATCGCCAAACAGGTATTCAGCCCGCCGCCTGACGAAGTAGCCTGGGCGAAGCGAGTACTGGAGGCACTGCCCGACGGCAGCGGCGCCGTGATGGTCGAAGGCAAAATGCAGGATGACGCTTCCTGGAAGCAGTGCAAGGTGATGGTGGACCTGGCGCGCCTGATAGCGGAAAAGGACCCGGAGTTAAAGGCCCAATAC
The DNA here is from genome assembly GCA_030427485.1 of Gammaproteobacteria bacterium. Classification (GTDB taxonomy): domain Bacteria; phylum Pseudomonadota; class Gammaproteobacteria; order Pseudomonadales; family Halieaceae; genus Marimicrobium. The sequence continues at coordinate 253,624 of JAUICG010000003.1, read as the reverse complement.
GGTTTCTAGCGCCGTCCAGGTCTCGGAGACCGGCGACGCGAACTGGCGAGATGCTCGTTTACGAGCACTACCACTTGACGGGAATCTGGTCCTTGGGAAAGGTGGTCTCGCCGAAAAACCAGGTTTCTATCGCGTAGCGATCCCGGGTGAAATCGTCGCGGGATTGAGTGCGATGCAAGTACAGGTGATCAAAGAAGAACGCGTCGCCGGGCTGAAACACCGGCGCGACAGGCTGCACCGCAAATGCTCCCTGCTGGACGTGGTCGTCGCTCACTGACCAGTCGAACGTGGCTCCCTCGGCCGTGGCAATGTCGTACAGCCTGCGCGGTACCACATCCATGCCCGGGGCACCGGTTTCACCGCCGCACTCTGTCAATGGAATCCACAGGTTCAGACTGTTGATATCCGTCCCCATAAACGCACCATCCTGGTGCCAGCCACTGGCATTGATCGGCAGCTGGGAGCGACGCAACACCCACTTTTTCGCCGACAGACAGGGGGCCTCGCCGAGGTATTCGGCCAGCAGTTGCCTGATACCATGCTGGTCGTAGAACTGCAGCAGGGACTCCGCCACGCTGGGCGCTTCCACTGCCATGATCGCGCCGCTGGCGCCGTTGAACATGCGCAGCGCAGCCAACTCCAATTGTTTCTCCGGCATGATCGACGCCAGGTTTTCCGGAGGGCAGAAGTAAGGGGAAACCAGGGTATCGCGTATCTTCTTGGGCTCGTTCGCACAATCCATTACGCGATCTATCACCTTCGTCAACGCTTCAGTTTCAGCTTTCGAGAACATCCCGCGGACTATCAGGGCACCCTGCCCCGCGAGCGCGGCGCGCAAGATGTCTACCGAGAGATCGGCATTCTCCACTTCGGGGATGCGGGGCTCTACCGATGTGGGGTCGGTGGTACCCCGGTTGACCAGCAAAGGTCGGCTTTTGGTCGGCAGGACGTCCCGGAAGACCTCCATTCGCTGTGCAATTCTGGAACGGTCAGACGCGACATCGCGCGCGTCGAGGCTGTTTATGGCAACTTGCAACTGGGACATTGTTGGGGCCCTTGAGAATAACCGCTGAAACTGTACGTCATTTTGCCAGAAGCGTCCATCAGGCTTTCGGTCTCAGGTGGGCGTAGCGCGGCGGGTGTGAAATCGGCTCCCTTGCGCTCTTCCTTGCCTATTCCCCAAACCCCGCATATAGTGCGCCCCGTCACGTTGAGGGCCCGCATACCGCGATGAACCATCTCGAAATACTCTACCCTTACAGCAGCGTCGCTATCGTCACCACGCTGTTTTTCATCATGATCGCATTCAATGAACTCGGCTTTCAACTCGGTCGTTTCGTGCAGGAGCACACCAACAGCGAACTGAAGGCGCTCACCGGGTCCATACAGGCAAGCATGCTCGGCCTGTTGGCCCTGCTGCTCGGTTTCACCTTCAGCATGGCGATGCAGCGCTACGACAGCAGGAGCATGGCCCTGATAGAGGAAGCCAATGCAATCGACACCGCGAGACTGCGCGTGCAACTGCTTCCCGCGCACATGCAGGAGCAAACACATGAATTACTGCGCGAGTACATTGACCTGCGCATCGCGACTGGAAAACTCGATATTACCCGTTCCCTGGAACGGGAACAGGAAAACAGGAAAATCGCGGATCTGCAGCACGCACTCTGGTCTTTGGCCGTGCGCGCCACCACCGAAGACCCTCGCGCAGTGACGACCGGAGCATTTGTAAATTCACTGAACACCCTTATCGACACGCAGGGTAAGCGCAATGCGCTGCTGCGCATGCATGTACCGGAATCGGTTCTGCTGCTGCTGTTCATTGTATTTGTCAGTTCCGGCGGCATGATGGGTTATTCCAGCGGCCTGACCGGACAGCGCATTGTGATGCCGGTAGTGTTGGTATCGCTACTTATCACACTGATTGTGTTTCTTATAATTGATCTCGACCGGCCCCGGCGCGGACTCATCCAGGTCAACCAGGACGCAATGCTGGAACTGCAGAGCAGTGCCAGCGCGCCCTCCATCGTGAGGCAGGGGGAACTGTCCGATGCTGCCCTTCAATACTCCAGCAACAGACCCAGTTCATTGCCTTCATAGACCACCTCAAAGGTCCGCAATGCCCGACAGGGTTGCTCAGTAGCGTGGAGCAAACGCCCATCCGACAGGGAGAAATCGTAATGGTGCAGGGGGCAGCGAATCATGCCATCGCCGATCACTGCCGCTTGCAGCGGGTGTGAGCGGTGCGGACAGTGCGCTTCAAAGAGATAGCGCTCGCCCTCGTGCTGCACCAGCAAGAGTTGGAGACTGTCTATTTTAAACTGCCGTGAATAGCCGTCACAGAGGTTGATCAGCTTTTCCAGTGGAACGAAGCGCACTGCTGCAGCCGCCTTACAACTGATCCATAATTTGCCGGACCGCGGCAAAGGCGGTGATTTCCTGCCGCTCCACTGCCCGTTCCAGGGCCGGCAACAGCGATTTCACGCGGCTGTTCTGCGAGAGCTTCAGCAACAGCATCTCATTCAACAGCTGTCCCATCCAATCCAGGTTTTGTTGATTGCGCTTACTGGCAAAGGCCCGGCACTCCAGCGCTTCAAAGTAATACTCCTGCAGCATATTCCACACGTCATCGATATTGCGCGAAGTGAGGGCCGAACAGGTCATCACGCGTGGCGTCCAGAAGCTGTTGTGGCGCAGCAGGCTTATCGCGCTACTGTACTGGCGCTTGGTCATATCGGCCAGCTTTTCGCTGTCACCGTCCGCCTTGTTGATGAGCAGCGCATCGGCCAGTTCCATGATCCCCTTCTTGATACCCTGCAATTCGTCACCGCCGCCCGGGAGCATGAGGACCATAAAGAAATCCACCATGCCCGCCACCTGGTACTCCGACTGCCCTACCCCGACGGTCTCGACCAGGATCACATCGTAGCCCGCCGCCTCGCACAACAGCATGGTCTCGCGCGTCTTTTGCGCGACCCCGCCGAGCGCACCGGACGCGGGGGTCGGCCGAATGAAGGCCTCCTCGCGGCGCGACAGTTCTTCCATGCGCGTCTTGTCGCCGAGTATCGAGCCGCCCGCGATCGGCGAACTCGGGTCAACGGCCAGCACCGCAACCCGCTTGCCCTGCTCTATCAGGTACAAACCGAAGGTCTCGATGAACGTGGATTTGCCGACACCCGGCACGCCGGTGATACCGATGCGGATGCTGTTACCGCTGTGCGGCAGGACTTCCTCAAGAATCTCCTGCGCCTGCTCGCGGTGCGTGTCGAGCGAGCTCTCGATCAGCGTGATCGCCTTGGCCAGCGCGCGCCGGTTGCCGCTGAGTAGCTCTTGTAGGTTAAACTGCTTCATTCGGAAATGCGCGCGATGGAGAGACGTGGTGGTACCTGTACCCCTCGCAGGACCGTATGAGGCAGGGACGCCGAACGCGAGCCCCCATGGATGGGTTTACGGCGTGTCCTGCGAGGGGTACAGGTATCGCCGCGGATCGGCTCGACGAAGGACAAAATCAATTTTGAACGGCTTTCACCGCGTCAAGCACTTCCCGTGCACACTGCGGAATCGGCGTGCCCGGCCCAAAGATACACTTCACACCCGCATCATACAGAAACTGGTAATCCTGCCGCGGTATCACCCCGCCGGCGATCACCACAATATCCTGAGCGCCCTGCTTCTTCAGTTCAGCCACCAGTTCCGGCACCAGCGTCTTGTGCCCCGCAGCCAAAGAGGAGGCGCCGACGACGTGAACGTCGTTTTCAATCGCCTGCCGGGCCACTTCCTCGGGTGTGGAGAACATCGGTGACAGGTCGATGTCGAAACCGACATCGGCGAAGGCGGTGGCGACGACCTTGGCACCCCTGTCGTGCCCATCCTGTCCCATCTTGCACACCAGCATTCGCGGCCGGCGACCGTGCTGCGCGATAAAGCCCTCGATCTCCTTGCTGATATCCTGCCAGGACTCGTCCGCTTCGAATGCTGCGCCGTACACGCCGGATACCGTCTGGGCCTGGGCTTTGAAACGACCGAATTCACGCTCCATGGCGAACGATATCTCTCCCACTGTCGCCCTGCGGCGTGTCGCCTCGATGGCCAGTTCCAGCAAGTTGCCCTCGCCGCTCACCGCGCACTGGTAAATAGCGTCGAGCGCGGCCTCCACGGCACTCTCATCGCGACCCTCACGGATCGTCGCCAGGCGGGCCAGCTGCGATTTGCGTACTGCGGCGTTGTCGATATCGAGAATATCCACATTGTCCTCACCCTTGACGCGGTACTTGTTCACGCCAACGATGACATCTTCGCCCCGATCTATCCGCGCCTGCTTTCTCGCGGCGGCCTCCTCGATACGCATTTTGGGCATCCCGGTTTCAATCGCTTTGGCCATGCCACCAGCGGCTTCCACTTCCTCGATCAGTTCCCAGGCCTTGTCCGCGATATCCTGGGTCAGGTTTTCCATCATATAGGAACCGCCCCAGGGATCGACGACTTTGGTGATACCCGTCTCTTCCTGGATGATCAACTGGGTATTGCGGGCGATGCGGGAGGAAAATTCAGTCGGCAGGGCGATGGCCTCGTCCAGCGCGTTGGTATGCAGCGACTGGGTGCCGCCAAACACCGCGGCCATGGCCTCTATCGTGGTGCGCACCACATTGTTATACGGGTCCTGTTCGGTCAACGACCAGCCGGATGTCTGGCTGTGGGTTCGCAGCATGGAACTCTTCGGGTTCACGGGGTTGAACTCCGAGACGATTTTCGCCCACAACAGACGCGCCGCGCGCATCTTCGCGATCTCCATGTAGAAGTTCATGCCCACGCCCCAGAAGAAAGAGAGGCGCGGCGCGAAATCGTCGATACCCAGGCCGGCGTCGATCGCGGTGCGGATATATTCCTTGCCATCCGCCAGCGTATAGGCGAGTTCCAGCGCGGCGTTGGCGCCGGCTTCCTGAATGTGATAGCCGGAAATGGAAATCGTATTGAAGCGCGGCATGTTGGCGGAGCAATACGCGATGATATCACCGATGATTTTCATGCTGGGCTTGGGCGGGTAAATGTAGGTGTTGCGCACCATGAACTCTTTCAGGATATCGTTCTGTATGGTGCCCGCCAGGTCTTTCTGCGCTACCCCCTGTTCCTCGGCAGCCACAATATAGCCGGCCAGCACGGGCAGTACCGCGCCGTTCATCGTCATGGAGACGGACACTTTTTCCAGCGGTATACCATCGAAGAGAATCTTCATATCCTCGACAGAATCGATCGCCACACCCGCCTTGCCAACGTCACCGGAAACGCGTGGGTGGTCGGAGTCGTAGCCGCGGTGTGTCGCCAGGTCAAACGCCACGGACACACCCTGTCCGCCGGCGGCCAGTGCCTGGCGGTAGAACGCGTTGGACTCCTCCGCCGTCGAGAAGCCTGCATACTGCCGGATCGTCCAGGGGCGCCCTGCGTACATGGTGGCCTGGGGACCGCGCAGGTAGGGCGATATTCCCGGCATGGTGTCGGTGTACTGCAGCGAGCTAATGTCCTGCGCCGTGTACAGCGGCTTCACGTCGATATCCTCGGCGGTATGCCAGACCAGATCGTCGAGGCGCTTGCCTCGCATCTGTGATTCAGCCAACTCCTTCCAGCTGCCCGGTGTGGCGGTGGCCTTGTCGTAGATACTGTCGCTCATGGGCAAAACCTCAGTGGTCCTCTGCGGGCTGGTTGATCTCGATCAGCACGCCATCGCAACTTTTCGGATGAATGAAAATAACGCGCGAGCCATGGGCACCGGGCGTGGGTGCGTCGGCGAGAAACTGGTAGCCCTTCTCCCGCAGGCGGGCGACATCGGCGTCGATATCATCGGAGCGAAAGCACAGGTGATGCATGCCCCCGCCCTTTTTCTCCAGGTAGGTGGCGACAGGTCCCTCGCCGCGCAAGGGGTGCACCAACTCGATACTGGTAGGCGGCAGCGGCAAAAATGCTGCCGTGGTTTTCGCTTCTTCCACGTCCTCCGTGCCACCCAGTGGCAGCCCGAAATCGCTGACAAAACGCTCTATGGCTTTCTCGAGATCAGGCACCGCGATAGCGATGTGGTCCAATGCAGTAATCATCTGTCGTCCTCTCTACAGTTGCTGTAAAAATGCCGCGGTGGCCGCAGCCCGCTTTGCAGCGATTTCTTCGGCGGACACTTCTACTATGACTTCATCAGGTACTATTTTGAAGATCGGCTGTCCCTTGCTGATGATACTGCCATCCGTATCCACCAGAACCTTGGCAATGGTACCGGAGAATGGGGCGTATACCTTGTTGAACATCTTCATTACCTCGACGATGAACAGCGGATCGCCCGCGTCGAAGTGGTCACCCTCCTTGACATACACGTCGTGCGCCGGTGTCTCGCGAGAATAGAACATGCCGCCGCTGCTGGCGAGTATTTCATCGGAACGCGCGACGGGCGGGGGCACCAGGACTTTCGCCATTGCCGACTGCAATGCGGCATCCGTGAGCCGCTCCGGTATATCGATGCTCAGGTCAGGATTTACCGTCAGCGAATAGAAGCCCGTTGCCTCCGCGATACTGGGCAGGATCGCAAGAATATCCGCGCCCGCCTGGTAACCGAAGTGGGCGTTGCGGGTCCGGGACCAAAGGTCCGCCTCGAATCCCTTCGGAGCCTCGTCCGCGTCAAGCGCGGCACATAATTCCATCCAGTCCTCCGCCGGCAGACGATCCCCGAGCTCTCGGTAGAAGGCCAGTGCATCCTGCAAAATCGCATTGTCGTGATCCCAGATCATCGAGGCCGCTGGCGGCGCATCACTGTCGATAAAATCCATATTCAGGAAGTGGTAGGTATCGGCCAACAGTTCAATCGGGTTTTCATTCCAGCAGATTTTACCGTCGATGAGGGTATAGCAATCGCGATTGATGCTCAGCCAGCCGCTGAGAATATGCGGCTCGGCCAGCAGGTTCTGCAGCGGACGCAAAAACAGCGTCTCTTTCAATTCAAGCGTGTTCGCCAGGGCCAGTCGCGCGTCACCCTCCACATCGGCCAGCGCCATCTTGCCCAGTGCGGCATAGGCGTGCGCCAGGTCCAGGTTGTTTGCCTGCTGCTTCAACTCACCAACAGCCGTCAGGTAGGGAACGATAAACCGGGTGGTGGGGCGTGCATTGATGTTCTGGCCAATAAACCAGTTGACCAGTCCGTAATGGAATTCCAGGTTGGTCGCCAGATCACGGCCACGCATGCGGGTCCGGCGAATGGCCTCCGCCATCTTCTGGTAGGTATCCAGCCGTGTGTCACCTACTGTCAGCAGCAGCGCAATGTTGGAATCGTACGCGCCGGCAAGCGTGTACTTCATAAAAACATCGGTATCTGGATTGTGCAGGCTGATGCCCTGGTCGTCGCGAATTTCACCCTCGATGGCATCACTCCACGCCTCGATGACACCACCGGCATGTGGCTGCAGTGCCTGGTTGGTGGCATTGAGCCTGGCTTCGACACTATCATTCATTCGCACCAGTCGCTCCGGCCGCGGCAGTTTCGCGCCGTGCGCGGCCAGCAGAACCATCGCCTCGACCAGGGATTCCACCACGAAGAACTCATTGGCGTTCTTCGGATTGGTGAACTTCAGCGCGTAGCACAGCTCGGTGACGCGGTGCTCCACCTGGATACGCGTATTCATTTCCATGAAGAAGTGCTTGTCCCGATCCACGATACACTCGAAGGTGGATACCGAGTCCAGCCCCACTGCCTGCCCGAAGCTTTCAGCCTCCTGCTCCATGGCCTTCAGCGTGGCTATATCCTGCCGCAGGATACGTGACTCCTCTTCCCTGCCGTTATCCTCGGCTTCCGCCAACGCCCTTTCCAGCGACTCCACCGTTACCGACACCTCCAGCAACTTCTGCTCGTGCATCTGCAGGGAACAATCGCGCCCGCCCATGGACAGCGACCACTGGCCATTGCCGATGACCTGAATCTCCTGGTGGCGGGTGGTCTCGATATTCAGCTCGACCAGCACGTTCTTGTTGTCGCCGACGCCGGTGGTCTTCACCTCGTTGAGGATTTCCCGCACCATTTCAGCGGTACGGGCGGAATCGCCTATACCCAGGATACGCTGTCCTTTTCCGCCGCCGCCGCTGATGGCCTTCAGACGAACACGGTTCTGTGGGTACTCTGCGGCCATCTTCGCCACCGCTTCGGTCAGGGTCTCACAGAGTTCGTCAACGGTGTAAAGATCGAGTCCCTTCCTGTAGGACGCCGCGAGCACGATATCGGCCTTATCCTCCAGTGTAATCGACTCATCGCTCAGCGCAGCGGCATCCGCTTCGAGCTTGTGCTCGGCCACCAGCGCCTGCAGTGCGGCGACGTCAGGATGCTTCTTCAGCAATGTCAGTGCTGTACCATTGTCGATACCGGGCGTCACGGAAACGCCGCATTTCAGCGCAGTACGTTTCGCTTCGTCCTTGAGGCCGGCGTCGTGCACGGTGCGTGAACAGGGCCCGATAAAATTTAACCCCGCGTTCTCCATGGCCGCCACCATGGTTTCATCCTCGGCCATAAAGCCATAGCCGGCGAATATGGCGTTGTAATTGTTCTCCCGTGCAATATTGATGATCTGTTCAATCCGCTGTTCGCGCTCTTCCTTGTTAACACCGCTGTAGTCCGGCACACGATGGACCCGATCGGGGTCTGTCAGCGAACGCAATTCGGGGGCGACGGCGCTGCGGTAGACGATCGAATCCTTTTCCGACAGTAAAATGCCGAAATGTGTAATGCCCATCTCGGAGAACACATCCATCGCTTCCTTGCGAATCGGGCCGCGACAGATGATCAGCGGCCGAATATGCGTACAGTCAAACTGTCGCTCCCACGCGCTGGCGCCCTCGCCCAATTTGCGTTCGCGGTGTATAAGCGGGTTGCTCAGGTAAAATTCGTTGGACACGCAGCTCTTCCTTTAAAGTGAGTTTGCCAGAAATCGGTTTAGTGGAATTCACGTTGCACGGATTGCAGCGGTGCAGGCTGGTAGCGACGCAGGTAAAACGCCATGTTTTCCGTCAGTACCTGGCGCAGGTCCGACGGCATGACTATTTGCGAGATCGACCCCAGGCTGAGCGCCTCATTCGGGTTCATCAGCTCCCGGGTATAACGCTCAGCCAGCAGCGCCTCCTCCGATTTCACCCATGCCGCTACCAGTTCCCTCGCGGCTGCTTTCGCCTGTGTTTCGGAGAGGCCGGCGGCGACCTGTGCCTTTGTCTCCTCATCGAGTTTCGCCTGGACCGACCCGCGTATATTGCGCAGTTCCGACTTGTAGACGTATTCCACACCCGCCGGGCCCATTACCGCGACACGTGTCGTGGGTAGCGCTACGACGAAATCGGCGCCTACCGGAAAACTGTTGAAGGCCGCGTAGGCGCCTCCGAATGCGTTTCGCACCAGTACGAGAAACCGCGGTGTGCGCAAGTCGACGATCGCATCCAGCATCGCGCGACCAGCCTGAATAATACCGCGGCTCTCCTGGTCCTTGCCGGGCAGGAATCCGGTCGTGTCTTCAAGGAAAATCACCGGGATGTTGTACAGATTGCAAAAACGGATAAAGCGCGCGTTTTTGTAGGCTGCATCGATATCGATTTGCCCCGAGGCCACCGCAGAATTATTGGCGACAAAGCCCACGACGTTTCCGCCCATGCGCCCCAGCGCGGTGACGGTATTGCGTGCCCTGTCCGGCTGTATTTCCAGGAAATCAGAGTGATCGCAAAGTTGCTGTATCAGTATCGATATATCGATGGGCGTGTTGAAACCAGTGGGGGAATTCAGCGCTTTCTTCAGCAGGATATCGATATCCCAGGTCTTGCGGTCAACAGGATCGGAACTGGCCTGGAAAGGCGCGAGCTCACCGTTGTGGCCGGGCAAGTAGTTCAACAGGGCGCGGACCTTGCGCAGGGCCTCCACCTCGTCCTTGACCACGAAATCGGTCACTCCGGACTGGCTGTGCACACCCGGGCCGCCGAGTTCGTCCGGCGTGACATCCTCTCCCAGTACGGACTTGACCACGCCGGGCCCGGTCAGCCCGAAGAAGGTGTCATTGGGCTGGATAAGGAAACTGCCCTGCCGGGGCAGATAGGAGCCGCCTCCGGCGTTAAAGCCGAACATGCACATGACACTGGGAACGATACCGCTGATACGGCGCAGCGCGGCAAACGCTTCGGCGTAGCCGTCAAGGCCGCCGACTCCGGCCGGGATGAAAGCCCCCGCGCTGTCATTGATGCCCACCACGGGAATGCGTTGCTTGGCGGCCAGTTCGAACAGGCGGGCGAGTTTGGCGCCGTTGGTAGCATCCATGGATCCCGCGCGCACTGTAAAGTCATGCCCGTACAGCGCGACATCGCGCCCGTTGACCTTGATGATAGCTGTCACCAGCGAGGCGCCATCAAGGTTTGGGCCCCAGTTCTGGTAGAGCACCGTCGGCGGCTCGTCGCTGAGGTAGCGAATTCGCTCCCATATCGTCATACGGTTTTTCTGGTGCTGGCGCTGAATGTTCTTGACGCCGGCGGTCTGGCGAGGCCGCTGCTGCAATTCCCATCCCGCCTTGAGGGACTCCTCGTAGGGACCGGGCGCCGAGGCAACCTGTCCCGGCACTCGAAATTCCCGCTCGGAATTATCCGCGAACGGATTATCCAGAGAAGCGAAAAGAGTATTGCTGTTCTTTGTCGTCATAGTCCTTGATCCAAAGGTTTCACACGGGGTGATGGAGTAGTCGAGTTACGCCTGCAATAGACATGCTGGTTGCAAGTCGCGGCAGTCAGGCTTAGGATGCGAATATGCCTGATTTTCGGGCTGATACAGTAATTTGCCGAGCCCGCAAAGTCAATTCAGGCGTAGCGACATTTCCGGGTATTTCACCGTAGATGCCGGTTGTTTCACCGCAAATTACCGCTTAAAACCGCGTCACAGATCCTGCCCGAGCACGGAATATCGACCTCTATGCAGCGCCCTGACAATGCAGGAAATCTCGCCGGAACCATTCCTCCACGCACCACCGGCGGCCGGCTGTGAGCAAGTCGGTACTCCTCGAGGACATCCCCTACTTCCAGGACAGTTGCGAGTTGTTTGAGCGGATTCGGGACCTGCCTCGAGCGGCGTTCCTGGACAGCAGTTATCCCCATGCCAGCGCCGGACGCTATGACATACTGACTGCCCGACCCTGGGCTACGGAGTTGCCCGGGCTCAGGCCGGATGCCACCGAACGGGACTGTCGCCTTTTTTTCAGCGAACTGGCACGGTTTCAGGCTGAGTACTACCGGGGCATACAGCCTGTATCGCCGGACATCCCATTCTGCGGCGGCCTGCTGGGTTACCTCGGCTACGACGTCGGCAATGCGCTGCACGGCATCCGGCGCACTGCACACGCAAACACTTTCCCCGCTGCGCAATTATGCGCATATGACTGGTGCATCGTACAGGACCACCTGCTGCAGCGTGCGACTCTCGTACTGCAACCTCGGGTGGGGCCGTCCGAACGGCGTGACCTGCGGGCGCGGTTGCACCAGCCAGGCAGATATCACACACCGGACTTCGCTGTAGAGGGGCGTTTTAGCTCGAACCTGTCCCCTATGCAGTACAAGGCGGCATTTGATCGCATACAGGGTTATATACAGGCTGGCGACTGTTACCAGGTCAACCTGACCCGGTGTTTTCGCGCGAACTACGCGGGCGATCCATGGACCGCCTACCGCGCCCTGCGGGAATCAGCGGCCGCCCCGTTTTCGGCCTACCTGTCGCTGGAGCGGGACAGCGCGCTGATGTGCCTCTCCCCGGAGCGATTCCTGTCGCTACACGGGCACCGCGCGGAAACATCCCCTATCAAGGGTACTCGCCCGCGCCACCCCGACCCCCGCCAGGATGAACAGGTGCGGCGGGAGTTGCGTGCGTCACAGAAAGACCGCGCGGAAAACCTGATGATTGTCGATCTCCTGCGCAATGACCTCGGACGCAGTTGTATGCCGGGCAGCATACATGTCGATCGCCTGTTTGATGTCCAGAGCTTCCCGACAGTTCACCACCTGGTCAGCACCATAAGCGGTGAACTCAGGGACGATTGCAATGCCTGGGACCTGTTGCGCGACAGCTTCCCGGGAGGATCGATCACCGGCGCACCAAAACGGCGCGCGATGCAAATCATCGCCGAGTTGGAGCCGCATGATCGCGCGGTGTACTGCGGCTCGGTACTTTACGTCAGCGCAGACGGGCGCATGGACAGCAATATCGCCATACGCAGCTTCCTGTGCGCTGACGGTGAGGTGCGTTGCTGGGGCGGCGGTGGCATCGTCGCCGATTCCGACTGGGAACAGGAGTACCAGGAATCCCATGATAAAGTCGGTAAATTCCTCAGTGAACTGGAGAACTCCGCTCAGCGTTGAGTTACGGACCGGACACTGTTGCCCGGCATGCGGTGGGTACGCGGTACGCGCCCCGCCCGGCCTTACAGATCCAGCGTGCGTTCGCTGGCCTCAAGAAATGCGACTTTGAGTTCCTCCAGCGTGTCCACCGATTTGAACTGCGGGAACTCGTCAATCACATTCTGCGGCGCGTGAATCAGGAAGCCGACATCGGCCTCGGACAGCATGGTGGTGTCGTTGTAGGAATCACCTGCGGCGAGCACGCGGTAATTGAGGCTGTGCAAAGCTTTCACGGACGCCCGCTTGGGGTCTTCCTGCCGAAGCCTGTAATCCACTACCCGCCCGCTGCCATCAGTGATCAGGCGGTGGCAGAACAGTGTTGGCCAGTGCAGCTGACGCATCAGGGGTTGGGAAAATTCGTAGAACGTATCTGACAGGATAATGACCTGGAAACGCTCGCGCAGCCAGTCGACGAAATCCACCGCGCCCGGCAGGGGCTCGAGCGTGGCGATCACATCCTGAATATCACCGATCTTCAAACCGTGTTGGTCCAGCAGCGACAGCCGCTGTTTCATCAGTACATTGTAGTCGGGGATATCGCGCGTCGTTGCGCGCAACGCCTCAATACCAGTCCGCTCAGCGAAAGCTATCCAGATTTCCGGTACGAGCACCCCTTCCAGGTCCAGGCAGGCCAGTTCCACGTGTCATTCTCCTATGATGGGGTGCATTGGCGCTTTGAGCGCGACAGTCTAAACACTGCGGTGCAGCGGATTCAAGTCCCGGGGACATTTTGGCAGCGCCGGCGCTCAGTAAACCGGCAACTCCAGGTGAGAGAAAAGATCGGCCAGTTCCGCCTTGGTCTGGCATCCGAACGCGTCGGTTACCAGGTCGCGCGACAGGTGGGGGGCGAAGTCCTCGATAAACTCGTACATGTATCCGCGCAGGAAGGTGTCGCGGCGACAGCCGATCTGGGTGACACTGCTCGAAAACAAGTGGCTGGCGTCCAGAGCCACGAGATCGCCATCAATGGCCTCATCGTATGCCATCGCGGCGATGATACCGATCCCCAGTCCGAGGCGTACATAGGTCTTGATCACGTCTGCATCCGTTGCGGTGAAAACCACTCTCGGTACCAGCCCCTTGGCCAGAAAAGCGTCATCCAGTTTCGAGCGGCCGGTGAACCCGAAAACGTAGGTGACGATGGGTTGCGCAGCGACCTCCTCGAGTGTCAGTTCGGAAACCTGCGCCAGCGGGTGGTCCCGTGGCACCAGGATACATCTGTTCCAGCGATAGCAGGGCATCATGATCAGGTTGGAAAACAATTCCAGCGCTTCAGTGGCGATCGCGAAATCCACGCTGCCGTCCGATGCCATCTCGGAAATTTGCACGGGCGTACCCTGGTGCATGTGCAGCGAGACATCGGGGTAGTGCTCGATAAAGGCCTTGATCGTCGGAGGCAGCGCATAGCGCGCCTGGGTATGGGTTGTGGCAATTGACAGACTGCCCTTTTTCTCGTCGGCGTACTCCTCGGCCACCTGGCGGATACTTTTCACCTTGAACAGCACTTCCTCGGCGGCCTTGATGATATCTTCCCCGGCCGGTGTCACATGGGTCAGGTGCTTGCCGCTGCGGGCGAATATCTCGACACCGAGTTCGTCCTCCAACAGACGGATTTGCTTGCTGATCCCCGGCTGCGATGTATACAAACTCTGGGCGGTCGCGGAGACATTGAGATCGTGGTGTGCCACCTCCCAGATATATCGCAGCTGTTGAAGCTTCATAACAACCTCCAGGTAACACGGGAATGTCCGCTGGGCACCACGCCCCTAATGGCACGTCATTGCGCAAGGTATCCGGCGCCACAGTGGCCAGGCTCCGTCGGCATAGGCCGCGAACCCTTGCGCGCCCTCGTTATGCAGAATAGCCATGAAAGCGGCGGTTTGCCAAGCAAATCGGAAATATACCCGCCCGTGCCCCTTCAGGAATTGGCCACGCCGTGGGGTACATGACCGGTGGCTACATGCGCGCTCGCGGATACACAATGTGTCTGCTGGTCGTCAAAAAAGACATCAGCCTGGTAGGCTCTCAGGAACTCGGTTTTGTCCAGGCCGCCGAGGAAGATGGACTCGTCGATACGTATATTCCAGGCGCGCAATGTCCGGATGACCCGTTCGTGCGCCGGTGCGGACCGCGCGGTAACCAGTGCCGTCCTGATGGGTGCTTCTGTCGGCGGGAAGGCTTGCTGTAAACGGTGCAGCGCGGAGAGAAAGGGTTTGAAAGGCCCACCCGCCAGTGGTTCACGGGCTGCGGCTTTTTCGCTTGCGGTGAACGCCTCCAACCCGTCGCGCTTATAGATCTGCTCGGCCTCGTCGGAAAACAGCACCGCATCCCCATCAAATGCGAAGCGCAGCTGCCCGCTGTCAGTGGCGCCGCCCCTGCGCGAGACCAGGGTCGCAGCCGCGACGCCGCAATCCAGCGCATGCCGCACATCCTGCGCCTCGTTGGACAGAAACAGTTTGCACGCAAACGCATTGATATAGCGCCAGGGACTTTCCCCGCCGCAAAATGCGGCGCGACTGATATCGAGACCGTAGTGCTGAATTGAATTGAAAACCCGCAGCCCCGTATCGGCGCTGTTACGCGACAGTAAAACCACCTGTACCTGCGCCTCGTCCTCGAGGCTGTCATTCAGCCTCAGGAGTTTCTTCACCAGCGGAAAGGCCTCCCCGGGTTCCAGCGGCTCCTCTTCCCGTTCAACCTGGTATTGCGAGTAGGCCTGCAGGCCGGACCGCTGGTAAACGGCGTGGCTTTCATCGAGGTTGAACAGCGCCCGGGATGAGATCGCGATGACAAGCTTGTCGTTGGCTGGGGTTGGCATGGCGATAGCATACTCAATGCCCGCGGGAAGCGCTATCAAAGTACTCGCGGGTGATCCGGAAAACCAGCGGCCCCAGTAACAGCAGCGCAACGAGGTTTGGCAGCGCCATCAGCGCGTTGAGCGTGTCGGCCAACAACCACACTGTATCCAGGTGGAATACGGTACCCAGCGGTACTGCCAGCACCCATGCCACGCGAAACGGCTTAACGGCCCCGGCGCCAAACAGAAACACCATACAGCGTTCACCATAGAACGACCAGCCGATCATCGTGGTGAACGCGAACAGGCACAGCCCCCCCACGACAACGTACTCGCCGCCCAGCAGTGCACTGGTAAAGGCACTGGAAGTCAGGCTTGCACCACTGATACCGCTGGGCCACACATCCGTTATCACAATCACCAGCCCCGTAATGGTGCATATCACCAGGGTATCGATGAATGTGCCCAGCATCGCGATCATACCCTGTTGCACGGGTTGACTGGTGCGCGCGGCGGCATGGGCAATAGGTGCGCTGCCGAGGCCCGCCTCATTGGAAAATATGCCCCGCGCCACGCCAAAGCGCAGTGCTGCCCAGACCGTGGCCCCGGCAAAGCCGCCCGTCGCCGCTGTCGGCGTAAACGCGCCGGTGATGATCGTGGCGAATGCCGCCGGGACCTCGGTCGCATTGCTGAGGATGACGAACAGCCCCGCAAGCGTGTACGCCAGGGCCATAAAGGGCACCAGCCAACTCGCAACTACCGCAATCCGCCTGACGCCGCCGAGCACGACAGCGCCAACCAACACCATCAATACCAGGCCCGTCGCCAGGGGGGGTACGGAAAACGTATCGTGCAGTACCTGGGATACGGAATTCGACTGCACGGTGTTGGCAATACCGAATCCGGCGAGACTCCCGAAGATCGCGAACGCCACCCCCAGCCAGTGCCACCGCTTGTGCAGCCCGTTGCGGATGTAATACATCGGGCCGCCGCTGTAGTTGCCCCGCTCATCGCGCTCGCGAAAGCGCACCGCAAGCACCGCCTCGGCGTACTTGGTGGCCATGCCAAACAGCGCGGTCATCCACATCCAGAACAGCGCGCCGGGGCCACCCAGCGCAATCGCCGTGGCGACCCCGGCAATGTTGCCGGTGCCAACCGTGGCGGACAGCGCGGTCATCAATGCGCCAAAGGGTGAGATGTCACCTTCGGCCTGGCTTTTGCGGCCGCGCATCAGCAGTTGCAGCGCTGCGGGAATCTTGCGTATCGGCATGAAGCGCAGTCCGAGGGTCAGGAATACGCCTGTACCCAGTAGCAGGAGCAGCATCAGCGGCCCCCAGGCCCATTCGTTTACCGTGGTAATTACTGCCGTCATGTCCCTTCCTTACGCCCTGTCCGCCGACTTCGCGGCCGCGGCAACAGTCGCGTCGAAAGCGGATTTTTGCGGAAACAGGCCAAAAATGCCGCCGGTGTGGACGAATACGATATCCCGACAGTCAGCGAATCGGCCATCGGCTATTTCCGCCAACATGCCGGCAAAGGCCTTGCCCGTATAAACCGGGTCCAGCACCAGTCCTTCCAGCCGGCTCAGGTCCGCAATCAATTCAAAAACCGCCGGCGAAGCGATGGCGTATCCCTCGCCGACGTAACCATCCAGCACCCGGGGAGTCACCGACACCGCCGGGGCATCGGGGTAGCGCCGCTGCCACTCGGCCGCGTCACTGGCGACCTTGTCGAGGAAGTAACGGGCGTTGTCACAAACGTTGACACCCCACACGGTCGCCGGCAATTGATGCAGGGCGGCGCCCAGCGTCAGGCCGGCCTGTGTGCCGCCCGATCCGGTGGCGGTGACAATGTGCGCCTGCCCGATACCGGCGGCGCGAAAATCTGCGGCCAGTTCTTCACAGGCGGCGATATACCCCCAGGCGCCAATCCCGTCACTACCACCGGTAGGTACCACCATGGCCCGGCGTCCCCGGGCCGCGTAATCCTCCTGCCAGTGTCTAAAAAGCGCATCGATCTCGCGGACAAAGTACGCCGGGTCATAGCAATTGATCTGCGCACCCGCCAGGTGGTCCAACAGGAAATTGCCGTCCGCTTCGCCCGGCGCTTCACCCCGCAGCAGCAGGTGCACGCCCAGCCCCAACTGGGCGCCGACCAGGGCGGTCGCACGACAGTGATTACTCTGTACCCCGCCGCAGGTCAGCAGCGTATCGAAGCCGTTGTCGATCGCGTGCGCGGTAATGAACTCGAGCTTGCGCACCTTGTTCCCGCTGAGCGTACACCCCGTTAAATCGTCTCGCTTGACCCACAGGCGATGTCCGTGGCCCCACTCCCGGGATGCGCGCTCAAGGTACTGCAGTGGCGTTGGTGTTTGTGCCAGTTTGATTTTGCGCGGGTAGTGCAAGGCCATTTTCAGCCGATAGACTTCAGGGTGCCCTTCGGAAGTATCGCGTGCAGGTGCACGCGCTGGAATTTCATCTCGACGTTGTTGGCGACATTCAGCACCATGTAGTTGTCATCCAGCCCGGTGACCTTGCCCAGAATGCCGGAGCTGGTTACGACTTCATCGCCCTTGTTCAGCTTCGACACCATCTCCGCATGCTCCTTCTGGCGCTTGCGCTGCGGCCGAATGGCAATGAAGTAAAACAGGACAAACAAACCGACCAGGAAAAAGATCTGGAACATGTCTCCACCGGGAGGCGCCCCGGCTTCCTGCGCGTGGGCGCTGGCTATAAACAGACTCATCTAACTATTCTCTTGTGCGTGGGTTCCGGGAAGTGCGTCGAAAACGCAGGTAATTTACAGGGTTTCGGCGCGTCCCGCAATTGACACGATAGAGAAGTCGAAGACTTCGCTTGATTCGTCAACCTGGAGCGGAGAGAGATGCGTGCAGGTGTCGATGGGATACCGGTGCGTCGCGGTTTCTCTCCTCGGCCCAAACGAAACTATACCCAACCGGGCATTGCAGGGAGACCCGCCCTCAGTCAGGACGTGATTTCGAAGTCATACTCCATGATCTGTGGTGCATGATCGGAAAAGCTCTCCTCCCGGTAGATCGAGGCGCTTCTGACTTTGCCAGCCAGCCTGGGTGTTATCACCTGGTAGTCCAGGCGCCACCCCACGTTGTTGGCCCGCGCCCGCCCCCTGTTGGACCACCAGGTATACTGCTCGGCTTCCTGGTTGACCAGGCGGAACGAGTCCACATAGCCCACCTCGTCGTAGAGCACATCCAGCCAGGCCCGCTCCTCGGGCAGGAAGCCCGAGTTCTTCCGGTTGCCACGCCAGTTCTTCAGGTCGATTTCCTTGTGGCAGATGTTCCAGTCCGCACAGAGAATCACCTCGCGCCGGGCGCGGCGCAGTTTCCGGAGATGAACGAGAAAATCATCCATAAAGCGGAGCTTCTTCTGCAGTGCGGCGTCACTGCTGGAGCCCGACGGCATATACAGGGAGATAACGCTGAGGCCCCTGAAGTCGACCTGCGTGTAACGCCCCTCCGAGTCGAGAGGATCCCAGCCCAGGCGGGTGACCACGCGTTGCGGCTCGGCCTTGCTGTATATGGCGGTACCGCTGTACCCCTTCTTGATCGCATCGTTGTAAAAACAGTGGTAACCGTCGGGCGTGAAAACCGGGTCAGACAACTGGTGAACCTGCGCCTTGGTTTCCTGGATGCAGACCACGTCAGCCTGCTCAGAGCCGAGCCAATCGAAAAAGCCTTTGGATGCTGCCGAGCGGATACCGTTGGTGTTGCAGGTGATAATCTTTGCCACTGCCCGTTTCCTGAAGCCTGGAAAAGCGCCGCAGTGTACCGGATGCCTCTCAAGGGAGCCAAAGATATTCGCCCGGCGGCGTGACAGACGCCGTTATCCGACTACACTAAATGGGGTGTGATCCCGGGACCTTTACAGGGGGTAATCGCGTGACCAGTTCTGCCGCTGAAAACAACCGTGCCATTGCCTATCGACTGTCCAACAACCTGTCGCGCCTGTTGCGCGAGTTTTCCCGGGATTTTGAACGCCGTATCTGGCACGGAATCGCCGCTCGCGGCTACTCCGACATCCGCCCCTCGCACAGTGCGGTACTGGCCAACCTCGGCATGGGGGCGGTGCGCGTTACAGAACTGGCGGAGCGCGCCCAGGTAACCCAGCAGGCCATGGGAAAAATGCTCAAGGAACTCGAACGCATGGGGTATGTGGCGCGGGATATCGACGACGGTGACAAGCGGGCCAAGGAAATACGCCTGACCGAGCGCGGCGTCGCACTGGCGGCCGACAGCCTGGAGGTTGTCGACCAGGTTCGCGGCTACTACGAGTTCATGATCGGCGCCGGGCAACTGAATGAACTGGAGGCCAGCTTGCGCGATGCGGTGCGCAAGCTGCAGCTGGACTACCTGCCGGAATCGTGGGCGGAACCGGCGGCGGAAGCCCCGTGGCCAATGACTAGAAGCTCATAAAATCCGGGGTATTGAACACCCAGCTTTTGACTTCCTCGCGTCGCGCGATGCGCCAGCCCTCCTCGGTGCGCCGGTACTCGTCCACATACCATAAACCGAGGAAGAAGGTAGTGTGTTCGCCGTCCGGCAGGGCCATCTCCATGGGATTGAAACACATCACCCTGCCGGTAGCCGTGTCGCCCTTCAGTTGCACCTGCACATTGGCGTTGAGATGCTGGCTGTGGGGAAACAGCTCACTGGTCAACGAGGCCTGCAAAAACGTCAGTGTCTCGTCGACATTGCCGACGCTGCCCCCAAAAGCGCTGTAGTCGATAAACGCATCGTCAGTGAATATTTCTCCCCGCAGACGCGCTATGTCCTTGCTGTCGATCAAGTGAGCGTAGTGGAAAACAAGATCCTGTATCTCGAATCGATCCGAGAGTTCCTGTTGTGAAAGCATGGTGGGTCCTCGTGTCAAAAAACCAGCGGGAGAGCGATGTGGCGCTCGTACATCCTGTCGCGGTGCGCTTCCAGCCGCGGCGTCAGGCAGGCAAGCGTGGCGGCATCGCCCGATTCATAGGTGTCGCGCATGTAATCCGGCATCGGATTGTCCTTGTGCGGCAGCGGCTTGATCAGGCCGGCCATATTGGCCCAGTAAAAATCAGCAGCCGTCACTGAGTGACCTACCAGGTAATCACTGCCGAGCTGCTGCTGGCGCGCCAGGCGGCTGTCCAGTTCCGCCGATATTGCCTGCAAACGGCCCGCGGCGTCGGCGTGGGCCTGTTCTGACCATCCGTACTTGTGCGCCATCCGTGCAATCATTTCCGGCGGCTCCTCCAGCATCATCATCGGTGCGAGCAACTGCAATCGCCTGTGCCAGCCAAATCCATCCACGCCCACGATCAGCGCCGAAAGGCCCAATACATCAACGCGCTCGGCGCAGTCCCGTGGCACCAGCGGCCTCTCCGGTGCGACCCGTTCCGCCAGCATCAGCAGGTCAAACCAGTGGCAGGCCGGGGGCAGGTCTTCGTAGACGGCAACCGGCGCGGAGGTCTGGCCGGTCCACTCACGCAGCGCGGCGTTCTCTCCGGCCCCCTCCTGGTAGACCGGCGTGTAATCAATGCCTTTATAGGCCAGGATAGCCTTGGCGGCCTCGCCCCAGGGCCCCGGCACACCCGCGGTCAATACGAGGCGAAAACCCGGCGCGTTGATCGCGTCTGCAACAGAAATATACTTCATACGCTGATTTACCGGTCCAGTTTAAACACCCTGATCGCGTTCTCGCGCAGGAATTTCGGCCAGACCTCGTCGCGCAGCGGTACGTCCGGCATTTCTTTGAAAATACGGTCAAGCGACAAGCCCATCGGGAAATACCCGGCGTACATCACCTGCCCGGAGCCGCGCTTGTTGGCAAAATCAATAATATCGGGAGGATAGTACCTGGGCGCGAATGCACTCGTCATGTAGTGCAGGTTGGGATACTTGAGCATCAGTTTCCAGGCCATCTCGGTCCATGGTTCGCAGCCATGGCGCGTCACCACGCGCAGCTCGGGAAAAAACCACAGCACCTCGTCCAGCAATTCCACTTTTTGCGGCCCGCCGGGTACGCGCGGTCCGGGCACGCCCATGCACGGGCAAAACGGAATATCCAACTCCACCAGCTTGGCGTAGATGGGATACCATTTCTTGTCGTTAACCGGCACCGGCGGGCAGATCATCGCGGGGGCCGCTGTAACGGCCTTGATATCGAATTCCTCGTGCATCGCGACGATCTTGCGCACTTCCTCCATACCCCTGTTCGGGTTCGCCTCGTAGGAGGCAAAAAACCGGTCCGGGTGGGCGCGCAGCGCCTTTTCCTGCAGTTCGCTGAAGCCCAGGCCGATCATCGCCCGCTCGATGCCGTGCTTGTCCATCTGTGCCAGCGTATAGGCGATGTAGTCCTCCTGCCTCGGCGTCTTCGGAATATCCTTGAACATGTACTGGGCCGGCATGCTGAACATCTCGTGGCTCTCACGGTCCATCAGCAGGGGCTTTATCCACTCGTAGAAACTACTGTTGTCATCACCCGGGATGGCAAGCATCAGATCGATAACACCGATATCGGTGGGCATGGGCATGGCGCGATCCTTAATCCAGTTCTAGCTTTAATAAAGTATCTTATATTACTGTTTTATAAAGTTTTTATACCTGCAGAGGAGAATTGTCCTCAGCGGCATGGCGCTGCTGGCGCAGGCGTTTGGGCAGCGTGGAGTCAACCGACCGGTAGCGGTAACAGCCGTGGTCGTCCACTGTGCGCGAGAGTTGGCCCCGCTGGTGCAGGTAGTTCAGGTGTGCAATGCACTCCCCCAGCGCCAGGCCGAGATTGTGTCCTTCCAGCGGGCGTTTGAACAGCACGGGCAGCAGTTCCATCGCCGAGCACGAGGCATCCAGGCAGGCCTCTTCCAGCGCCAACAAATGCTCCTCATGGTGCTCAATCAGGTAGCGCAACCGCTCGTGCAGGCCATAGAACGGCGTGTTGTGCGCGGGCAGTACGAGTGCATCGTCCGGCAATCGTTCCAGGAAGCGCTCATGGGAATTGAGCCACTCTTTCAGTGGATTCCCCTCCGGTTCAGCGCCCGAGACACTGATGTTGGAGGTGATGCGGGGGATTACCTGGTCGCCTGAGATCAGGATGTTCAGCGCACTGGAGTAGAGGCAGGCATGCTCCGGCGAGTGTCCCCTGCCCACTACCACCTGCCAGCGATTGCCATTGATCGACAGGAATGCGCCGTCCACCAGACGGCGGTAGGCCGTGGGCATGGGGGTAATGACACTGCCAAAGCCTCCAAACTCCTCGCGCGAGGCCGCAATCTGCTCCGCTGTATAGCCGGAGCGCTCCATATGAAGGGCGGTGGTCCAACTGTAGTGCTCTGGCTGGGTTCTGCTGAAGGACAACCCGGTAAAGTACTCGGCTTCGGTAATATAAAACGGCACCCTCCACCGTTCACACAACCAGCCCGCCATACCGGTGTGATCCGGGTGGTGGTGCGTGGACAGTACCGCTTTTACCGGCTTGTCCTGGAAGTGCCGCTCGAACACCGACTCCCACAGGTCCTGCGTGGGACCGAGGGCTATCCCGGTATCGACTATCCACCAGCCGTCGCAATCCTCCAGCAAATAGAGATTGATGTGGTCCAGTGCCATCGGCAACGGCATACGCAGCCAGAGTACGCCCGGCACAATCTCGCGTAATTGCCCCGCATCGGGAGCGTCCTCGAACAGGTAACTCAGCATGCCGCGGGCTACAGCCCCAGTTCCTTGATCAGCGCAATCACGTCATCGTGGTGGGACTTGGTTTTCACCTTGTCCATGACATGTTTCAGACGCCCGTCCTTGCCGATAATGAAGGTGGTGCGCAGCACCCCCATGAATTCGCGGCCCATAAACTTCTTCAGACCCCAGCAGCCGTATTTTTCTGTAACGGCGTGGTCTTCATCCGACAACAGCGTAAAATTCAGATCCTGCTTCTCGATAAACCGACCCAAGCGCACGACGGGGTCGGGGCTGACACCCAGCACCACGGTATCGAGCCGGGCCAGCGCTTTCTTGCTGTCGCGAATGCCGCAGGCCTGCACGGTGCAACCCGGTGTCATCGCCTTCGGGTAGAAATACAGCACGACGTTCTGTTTACCCTTGAACTGCTTCAGACTGACCGTGGCGCCATCCTGGTCAGGCAGTGAGAATGCTGGCGCCATCAGGCCAATTTTTGGAAATGCCATGTTGTTTCTCCTGAGTTGATGTGATCAGCGCCGCGGGCGATGCTCAATGGCGGATACGCGTACCGGGTAATGGCCCGCCGCGGTGTCGGTGAAAAACTCCTGCAGCGTTTTGGAGACCACCGGGAACGCAATATGATCCCAGGGCACACTGTCCTCATCAAATAGCGCTGTTTCCAGGCTCTCGGGGCCCGCCGCGTGTTCACCGCCATCGAGGTCACAGCGATAGAACATGTAAATCTGGCTGATGTACGGTACGTCGAATACCCGGTAGAGATCAATATTGCTCACTTTCGCCCGGGCCTCTTCCCATGTCTCGCGGGCGGCCCCCTGCAATGAGGTCTCGCCGTTTTCCATAAAGCCCGCGGGCAGCGTCCAGTAGTTCTTGCGCGGCTCGATGGCGCGCTTGCACAACAGGACTCTGCCCTGGTAAACCGGCACGCAGCCGACGATCACGCGGGGATTACTGTAGTGAATCAGTTCACAGCTACTGCACACAAATCGTTCGCGATCATCCCCGGGTGGAATCTGCAGGATGACGGCGCTGCCGCAGTGAGTACAAAATTTCATTCAAAATGGGCTCTTGTGCTGTCAACGGGACAGTATAAAGGCTTCATCCCACTATAGAACACCCTGATCGCGAAAAGCGCCCCCATTGGCACTGCTGCGAGTCCGGCAGTCGCCTAATGCAGTTCGTGGTATCGACCGCAGTAGAACAACAATGGCTCGCCGGTGGGCCGCTGGTGCATATCCATAACCCTTCCCACGATGATCAGGTGATCACCGCCTTCATGAGTGGCGTGCAACTCACATTCAAATGTCGCCAGGGCATGCCGAATGATCGGCGCACCGTACTTGCCCAGGCGATAATGGGCGGGATCCAGGTCATGCTGGCCCTTCTTCGCGTACTGGTTGGAATGCGCCTGCTGCTCGCTGCTGAGAATGTTCACCGCAAAATGACGCGGCGTGGAAAAAATACCGTAGACGTCGGAGTTGTTTTGCAACGACCACAGCACGAGAGGCGGATCAAGGGAAACCGAAGAAAATGAGTTGGCTGTCATCCCCACTGCTTTCCGCTCGTCTGATACCGTGGTGATAATACAAACACCCGTGGCAAAGCGCCCCAGCGCATCCCGCAATTCACGACCCGCCAAACTCATCTATCTTCCCCTTCAGGTTATTCATCGTTTTTTGTTCCGCAGACTGGCCACGGCGTTCCTGCTGTGTGACGCATTGGACCTTACAGTAGCCGGACCTTACATCCCCTATTCAGGCTATTGGGGATTTGCTTTCTACCAGCGGTCAGCCCGTTTGTTGTCGGATTCCCTCGGCGCTACCCAGTGTTCACTGTCTCCTGCGCGCTCTTTCTTCCAGAACGGCGCCTGCGTTTTGAGATAGTCCATCACGAATTCGCAGGCGCTGAACGCGGCTTCACGGTGCTTGGAGGCAACGCCCACCCAGACGATCTGCTCCCCGGGCAGCAGCCGGCCCACGCGATGCACCACCGAGGCACGCAATAATGGCCAGCGCGCTGCGGCTTGCCGAAGGATATCCGTGATGCTGGATTCCGTCATGCCGGGATAGTGCTCCAACTCGAGCACCCCTACCTGTCTATCTTCGTTATCGCGTCGCACATAGCCGGTGAACGTGGCGACAGCGCCCTCTTCCGCCAAACCGGCCAGCAGGGAAGACTGCAAGCGCGCAATGTCAAAGTCCGCTTCTTGTACGCTTACCGTGATGGCTGGCTGAGACAGGTCGCCAGTTGTCATATCAGCCGCCTGTTACCGGCGGAAAAAATGCGACCTCGTCGCCGTCGTGCAAATCTGTATTACCCGCCACCACGACCTGGTTGACTGCGCGAATGATATTATCCTGCGCCAGCACTTCACGCCACCCGTCGCCGTGTTCACAGCACAATTGCTCCTGTAGCGTGTCCAGGTCCAGACCCTCCTCAGGCCAGGATAGTTCCAGCGAGGCGCGCCCCAGTTGCTCCCGGACCCGGGCAAAAAAAAGTACATTCAGCATCGGGAGGCGCTCTCTTCGCCGCGGCGCCAGGAACCCGACTTGCCGCCTTCCTTATATAGCAGGCCAATGCCTCCAATTTCTATCCCGCGATCCACGGCCTTGCACATGTCGTAAATCGTCAGTGCTGCGACAGAGACAGCTGTCAAGGCCTCCATTTCCACGCCGGTCCTTCCTGACACCTTGCACCGGGCTTCAATGTTGACGCGACTCGCGGCAGGCTCCAACGTGAAATCGACCTCTACCGATGTCAGCATCATCGGGTGGCACAGGGGTATCAGATCAGCGCATTTCTTTGCCGCCTGTATACCGGCGATTCGAGCGACCGCCAGCACATCGCCTTTCTTGTGCGCGCCCTGCTCCAATAAAGCCATCGTCTGCGGCTGCATGGCCACGAACCCGCCTGCCACAGCGGTACGCTCGGTGACCGCCTTGTGGCCGATATCGACCATACGGGCGGCACCGTGCTCGTCGAGGTGGGTGAGTTCGCTCATTAACTGCTCCATCGGGCGCGGCATCCGCGCTGGGCAGAGTCTATCCAATGCGGCTGCAGATTGAAAACACCAATGAGCGGGGATGTCAGCGAAATTGGCCCGAAAATACTAACTGTCACGGTTGTCAATGACGTACAGTTACGCGTCCGTACGAGGAGATTGATCATGGCAAAACTGACACTCGGCCTGCACCTTGGCTACTGGGGCGCGCTGGCGCCGGGCAATGCACATGTGGAGATGGCGCAGGAGGCAGAACGCCTGGGCTTTGACTCTGTGTGGATGGCCGAATCCTGGGGCAACGACTGCTTCACCCCCTTGTCCTGGGTCGGCGCACATACCAGTACCATTCGCCTGGGAACCGCTGTCGCCCAGTTGTCCGCGCGCACACCCACTGCATGCGCGATGGCCACGCTCGCGCTGGACCACCTGTCGGGAGGAAGAATGATTCTGGGGCTCGGGGTCTCCGGGCCCCAGGTCGTGGAGGGCTGGTACGGCCAGCCGTACAGCAAGCCGGTGACCCGCACGCGGGAGTACGTGGATATCATCCGCAAGGTGCTCGCGCGCAGGGAACCCGTCACCAACGACGGCGAGTTCTACCCGCTTCCCTACAAGGGCCCCAACGCCTGGGGCATGGGCAAACCGCTCAAGCCGATTACCCATCCGCTGCGTGCGGACGTGCCAATTTACATCGGCGCTGAAGGGCCGAAGAATGTCACGCAAACGGCCGAAATTGCCGACGGCTGGCTGCCCCTGTACTACTCACCCTATCGCCAGGAGGTTTATGCAGACCAACTGGTTTCCGCCAAACCGGGATTTGAAGTCGCACCCACGGTAATGGTGACCATCAACGACAACATGGAGGAAGCGCTCTATCCGGTCAAGGCCATGCTGGGCTTTTACATTGGCGGCATGGGCTCGGCCAAACGCAATTTTCACAAGGAATTGATGGCGCGCATGGGCTTTGCGGACGAGGCTGAAACCGTGCAGCGCCTGTTTATGGAGGGCAAGCGGGACGCGGCCATCGCGGCGGTACCCGATCAATTCGCCGATGAAATCTCGCTGTCGGGACCGAGGGACCGCATCAGGGAAAAGCTCAGGGACTGGGAGAATTCGCCGGTGACGTCGCTGCTGATAAATGGCGACATCAAGCTGCTGCGGGAAATGGCTGAACTCACACTCTAGCCGACGCCCTGTACGGACGGGCGTGTCCCGAGGAGGTACTTGCGACGATCGGCAATGCTGGCGCACGGAAGCCCGACGATATAAGCTGGGCGCAAAAATCAACCGGTTAACGAACATTTCCCGGAGGGCCCTGCTCACATGATCAGATACCTGCTAACGCTCGCCGCTGTCGCTATCCTCTCCACCGTGCTCACTGCCTGTGATCGATCTGAACCGGTCGGCGCAGCGGGCGAATCGGCCGTAACCACAGACCCCGGCGCCGTCGCGCCCGAACCACTCGAACCGCCGCCAGCGGCGCAACCCTCAGTCAGCCCCGCAGCGGCGTCGGTGGACGCCAGGCGCCTGCAACAGGCGGACAAGGAACCGGGCAACTGGATGTCCCATGGCCGCACTTACAGTGAACAGCGGTTCAGTCCTCTCGCACAAATCAACGACGGCAACGTTGCTTCACTCGGCCTGGCCTGGTCGTACGATCTCGAAACGCAGCGCGGTATCGAAGCTACGTCCATAGTGGTGGACGGAGTGATGTATACGACGTCCTCCTGGAGTATCGTCCACGCCCTCGATGCGCGAACCGGCGAACACCTGTGGACGTTTGATCCAGAAGTCGCGCAGGAGAAGCTCAAACACACCTGCTGCGGGCCGGTGAACCGCGGGGTCGCTGTCTGGAAAGGCCAGGTTTTCGTTGGCGCACTGGACGGCCGGCTGTTCGCGCTGGACGCTGCCAGCGGCAAGGTGAACTGGCAGGTAGCCACCTTTGACCCGGCGCTCCCGTATACCATCACCGGGGCCCCGCGGGTGGTCAAGGGCAAGGTCCTGATTGGCAACGGGGGCGCGGAATTCGGCGTACGCGGTTATCTCAGCGCTTACAACGTGAAGGACGGCGGCCTCGCCTGGCGTTTTTATACTGTGCCCGGCGATCCCGCCCTCGGCTTCGAGAATGACGCGATGAAAATGGCGGCCGCCACCTGGAACGGCGAGTGGTGGAAACTGGGCGGCGGTGGCGGCACGGTGTGGGATTCCATGGCCTATGACCCGAAACTGGATCTACTTTACTTCGGGGTGGGCAATGGCACACCCTGGAACCAGGAGATACGCTCTCCGGGAGGTGGCGACAATCTGTTCCTGTCGTCCATCGTTGCCGTGCGACCCGATACCGGGGAATACGTCTGGCATTACCAGACCACGCCAGGCGAAAGCTGGGATTACACCGCAACCCAGAGCATCATACTGGCCGACCTCAAGCTGGCGGGCACAACCAGGAAGGTGTTAATGCAGGCCCCCAAGAACGGGTTTTTCTATGTGCTGGATCGCCAGACCGGTGAGTTAATTTCCGCCGACAACTACATCAATATCACCTGGGCAACCCACGTCGACATGGCAACCGGCCGGCCGGTGGAGGTTTCCGGAGCGCGTTACCAGGACACGCCGTTTACGATTTTCCCCTCCTACCTGGGCGGACACAACTGGCACCCGATGTCCTTCAGCCCCGACACGGGACTGGTGTACATCCCGGTGCTGGATATCCCGGCCGTTTACGGACAGCCGGAAACATTCAGGTACAACCCGGGCGTCGCCAACACCGGCACTGACGGTATTAGCGGTGGCCTGCCGGATGACCAGGCCGAGCGCGACGCTATCGGCGCGCTGGTCAAGGGGCGTCTGCTCGCCTGGAACCCTGTGGCGCAGAAGGAGGCATGGCGGGTCGAGTATCGCGGTCCGTGGAACGGTGGCACGCTCGCGACGGCGGGCAACCTGGTCTTGCAGGGTACCGCAGACGGCAAGTTTGTCGCCTACCGGGCGGATAGCGGCGAGGCGCTATGGAACTTCACCACCCAGACCGGCGTGGTCGCACCGCCGGTTACCTACGAAATCGACGGTGAACAGTACATCTCGGTCAACGTTGGATGGGGCGGCGCGTTTGCGCTGGTTTTCGGTGAATACGTGCAGGCGGAGAGTTTGCCGAATGTGAGCAGAGTGCTGACCTTCAAACTGGGCGGCAAAGCCGGTTTGCCGCCCGTGGAGTGGCAGCCCGCGGTGGTATTCAATCCCCCGGAACTCAAGGCCAGCCCGGAAACCATCAAGCAGGGACTGACCACCTACCAGGATGTCTGCATGGGCTGCCACGGCCTGAATGCTGTCTCCGGCCTGATCGTACCCGACCTGCGAGGTTCAGCCTACCTGTGGGATGAAAAAGGCTGGGAGGATGTGGTGCGGGGCGGTCTGTTAAAAGAGCGCGGCATGGCGTCTTTTGCTGACAATATCAGCGCCGTGGAGGCCCAGGCGATACGCTCCTACGTGATCCAGCAAGCGTGGAGAGGCAAGGCGCTGCGCGAGCAGGCTGGGGCTGGCAAGGACGTACCCGCCGGCTGAGCGGTCGGCGATGGTCTTGCCTGATACCCGATTTGGGTGGTAGGGTTATTCCGCGGCGTGTCTGAAATTACCAGTTGGGGATTCCCGGAGGCATAGCATGCTTGGAATGAGACAGCTTAATATGATCGTGCTGTGCGTGATGCTCTCCATCACGATTGTGAACGTGGCGCTTGTCCTCAATTTCGTCACCGCCAGCGGACTGGCGCTGGCTGGTGCATTCAACAGCCAGACTATTTTCATTTTTGCGGGCGTGGAACTCGCCGCTGTACTGGTCGCCTATATCGCACACAAGCAGAAAACCGCTCCGGTAAAAGCCTGACCCGAAAGCACAGTCAGCGCGGCCGA
This sequence comes from Gammaproteobacteria bacterium, assembly GCA_030427485.1. Lineage (GTDB taxonomy): Bacteria > Pseudomonadota > Gammaproteobacteria > Pseudomonadales > Halieaceae > Marimicrobium. Next base: position 223,798 of record JAUICG010000003.1, on the reverse strand, counting down.
ACCACGCAATAGCCACATTTTTCTGAAAACCGATACATGACCTCCCCTGCGCGCCGGGCGTCCCGGCCGCGCGCACTTTAGCCGTTGCAAACACACTCATGCTGTATATAATCCCAGTAACTGTACAAAATCACAGAGGGCTCCAGCGATGGAAAAACTCACGCAGCGGCAACAGCAGGTACTCGATATTGTCCGCCAGCACATCGATGAAACGGGCCTTCCTCCTACCCGCGCGGACATCGCACAGAAACTCGGTTTCAAATCGGCCAATGCGGCCGAGGAACACCTCAAAGCGCTCGCCCGCAAGGGGGCCATCGAGATGATCGCCGGCGCTTCCCGGGGGATACGGCTCCCGGAGTGCGCCGGCATACCCGTCATCGGGCGAGTTGCTGCCGGCAACCCCATCCTGGCAGAGGCGCACATCGAGGAGTACTGTGCCCTGCCCGCGACTTTCTTCAAGCCACAAGCCGATTTTTTCCTCCGGGTTCAGGGCGACAGCATGATCGAGGTGGGAATATTCGATGGCGACCTGCTGGCGGTACACAGTACGCCAGTAGCGAACAATGGCGATATCGTGGTCGCACGTATCGAGGACGAGGTCACGGTAAAACGGCTACAGCACACGAGCCAGAAGCACCTGCTGCAGTTACTGCCCGAGAACCCGGATTACCAGCCCATTACTGTCGACCTGCGTGAAAAAAGCTTCGCGATCGAAGGGCTCAGCGTAGGGGTATTGCGTCGAGGAGTGTGACGCCGAGGCCCACTGTGGACCGGCCCTAGTGCAGTATGCGCGGTGGGTCCGGTACTTCCACGCCACCGTCACCCCGCTCGAGGATCACCGCCGCGGCCTGGATACCTGCCTGAATCATTGCCTTGGCGACTTCCAGGCTATTGTCAGATATGTAGATTCGCGCCTCGTCGGAAAAGCTGACAGTCAGCAGGGGTTCAGAATCGCTATCGGCACGTTGCAAGACGACTTCGCCGTCTCCACGATCGACAATTTCCAGCAGGGATGTGGCCACTCAGTTAACCTCTGTTCAGTTGGCAGACACCCCGCATTCTAGCAGTTGCCGTGCGGACGAACAAAATTCAAAGTGTGAACTGCGATGTACTTCCAGGCCATATCACGACACGCACCGGAAATCTTCAGCCTTTTTTTGCCGCGCGCCTGGTGGCTGCGGGCTCTACATGCCATTTACCCTTGCTGTACAAAGCCTTCCAGCCTGTAGCTTTTCCCTCTACCTCTGTCATCACATACTGTTCTTTTGATTTGCGACTGAACCGCACCTGGGTCGGGTTGCCGTCATCATCCTCGGTCGGCGCGCTGAACAGAAAGGCATACTTTGGATCGATCTCGGACCGGTGCGCCAGTAGTTCCGTAACCAGCGGCGCCCGCGTTTCCCGATTGCGCGGAAACTGGCTGGCAGCCAGGAAAAGACCAGCGGCACCATCGCGCAAGACGTAGTGATCCTCCACTTTCAGGCATTGCAGTTCAGGCATTGCTACCGGCTCCATCTTCGGCGGTGCCGCCTCACCGTTGCGCAGCAACTTGCGGGTATTCTTGCAGTCCTGTGCAGTGCAGCCGAAGTACTTGCCGAAACGACCGGTCTTCAACTGCATCTCAGCGCCGCACTTGTCGCACTCGAGCGTGGGGCCGTCATAGCCCTTGATCTTGAACTTGCCGTGCTCCACCTCAAAGCCCGGGCAGTCAGGATTGTTGCCACACACGTGCAGTTTGCGGCTTTCATCGATCAGGTAGCTGTCCATGGCGGTGTTGCAGAGCGAACACCGGTGTTTGCTGCGCAACAGGCGCGACTCGGCTTCGTCATCGGCGTCCTCGCGTATCGCCTCGTCACCGGGGGTGAGGTTGAGCGTGGTCTTGCAGCGCTCTTTAGGGGGCAGCGCATACCCTGAACAGCCCAGGAATACGCCGGTGCTGGCGGTCCGGATCTGCATTGGCCGCCCGCAGGTCGTGCATTCTATGTCCGTCATCGTCGGCTGGTTCGGCTGCATCCCGACGGGCTCGGCCTCCTCGGCCTTTTCCAGCAGACCGCTGAACTCAGCGTAAAAGTCGTCCAGCAGTTGATGCCATTCCAGTTGACCCTGGGCAACCTCGTCCAGGTGTTTTTCCATCGAAGCGGTAAAACCGTAGTCCAGCAAGTCGCTGAAACTGCCCTGCAAACGCTGGGTGACGATATCCCCCATTTTCTCAGCATAGAAACGCTTGTTTTCCAGGCGCACGTACCCGCGTTCCTGAATTGTCGAAATAATCGACGCGTAGGTGGAAGGGCGACCGATGCCGCGCTTTTCCAATTCCCGCACCAGGCTTGCTTCACCGTAACGGGACGCGGGCTTGGTGAAGTGCTGCGCCGGCTCCAGCTTCAGCAGGTTGAGCGACTCACCCTCCTGCACATCGGGCAGAACAGCGTCCTCCTTTTTACGGGTTGCGGGCGCCAGCACCCGTGTGTAGCCGTCAAAGCGGATGATCCGGCCTTTGGCGTTGAGTTCGTAATCGCCCGCTGTCGTCGTTACCACGGTGGAGATGTACTCCGCATCGGGCATTTGTCCGGCTACAAACTGACGCCAGATGAGTTCGTACAGTCGCTCGGCATCACGCTCCATACCTTTCAACGCCGATTGCTGCACGTTGACGTCGGAGGGACGTATCGCTTCGTGCGCTTCCTGGGCGCCCTCTTTGGAGGAAAACAAGCGCGGTTTGTCGAGCAGGTACTGCTTTGGAAAGTTGTCTTTGATGTACGAGTGGCACGCCTGCACGGCATCGGCACTCAGGTTTGTCGAGTCGGTACGCATATAGGTGATATATCCCGCCTCGTACAAGCGCTGTGCCATCATCATGGTTTTCTTCACGCTGAAGCCGAGCCGGGTGCTCGCCGCCTGCTGCAGCGTGGAGGTTATGAAGGGGGCCGGCGCCTTGGACCGGGTGGGCTTGTCTTCGCGCTTGCTGACCAGGTAAGGCAGTTTCTGCAATACCGCCACTGCCTCCATGGCCGCGGTTTCCTCTCCCGGCCGAAACTCCTTGCCGTTCTGCTTGCGAACCTGAAAGCGGATGTCCTCCCCTTTCGCGGTTGCAAGGTCTGCGTGTATCTCCCAGTATTCCTCAGGCACAAAGGCGCGAATCTCGCGCTCGCGCTCGACGATAAGGCGCACCGCGACCGATTGCACCCGACCGGCGGACAAACCCCTGGCAACCTTGGCCCACAACAGGGGCGACACCATAAAACCGACCACCCTGTCCAGGAAGCGGCGCGCCTGCTGGGCATTGACCCGATCCATGTCCAGCTTTGCGGGCTCCTGAAATGCCTCTGTAATGGCTTTCTTGGTGATTTCGTTGAATACCACCCGCTGGTAGCGGCCCGGATCACCGCCGATCGCCTCTTTCAAATGCCACGCGATGGCTTCTCCCTCGCGGTCAAGGTCAGTTGCCAGATAGATCGCATCGGAATTCGCGGCCAGTTTGCTCAGTTCGCTGACCACTTTCTCCTTGCCCGGCAGGACCTGGTAATCCGCCGTCCAACCGTTGTCAGGATCGATTCCCATCCGCCTGACCAGTTGCTTGCGCGCATTCTCTTTCTTGTATTCCGCTTTTTGCTTCGGGCCCATTTTCCGCGTACGCGCGGCCTGCGCGGCGCGCTCCTTCGGATCGGCCTTGTTGGCGCCGCTGCCGGAAGTGGGAAGATCCCGTATGTGACCGATACTCGATTTTACGATGAAGTCCGGGCCGAGGTACTTGTTGATGGTCTTGGCCTTGGCGGGAGACTCCACGATAACCAGTGATTTACCCATAAACTCCTTTCTTACATGCAAAAATAGTCAATCACGCTGGCGAAGTGCGCAAAAAAAGGGGCATATATATGTTGCTAAGCCGCCGGGGTCAAGAAAAAATACCGATCATCTGTCTACAAGTGATGCACACCAGCGCTCCAGAACCTGCCGTATCTGCTCCACCGCCGCTTCTCCCTCCGTCTCCCGCCAGTACACACCGCAGCTGAATTGATCGACGCTGGCAGCGACCACGTCAATGGACAATTCCCGCAGCGGCGCCGGCGCCGGAAGCCTTCGGCCAATGCTGCGCCAGTCCCCGCCGTCCCGACGCCATGCCGCGGATTCTACCCCGCCGGCGCGGCTCGAGGGTATTCGCTTGCCGTAGTAAATGAGATCGCTCAGCGGCTCCGGCCGCGCAGGTTCTGACACCCTGCCGGGGGCCGGGACATGGCGAAATTCGACAAACAGGCCGTGTAGCGCCGCATATTCGCGCAGCCCGGCCACTTCACGCTGGCGCTTGCTGGGCAAAAACTGCACAAGCGGCGCTAACGCAATTGCAATCACCAGTGCTATCAACAGGAATGTCTGCATGCGTCTACCTGATTCAGGTCAAGTCAATGGCATCTTCGGCACAACCCGCCCGGCTGTTGGTTGCCCGCAGGGCATTCTATGCTATAAATGGCGGCAGAGCTTACGAGATGGAGCACCCTTATGGCCCAGTACCAAAAAATTCTGGTTGCGATCGACCTCAGCGAGGACTCAACCCAGGTAGTGCAGCGCGCGCGAGCCCTCGCCGATGCCCACGGGGCGGAATTGCACCTCATCCACGTGATCGAGCCGCTCAGTTTCGCCTACGGCGGTGATATCCCGATGGATTTCTCCGGGATACAGGAAGAGATTCATCAGCAGGCCACCCAGCAAATGCGCCGTTTCGCAGCGAAGCACAATGTCGACGAGCAGCATCAATCCATCGTGCTCGGCAAACCGGAAGTCGAAATACACGGTACCGCGAAGGAACTGGGTACCGACCTGATTGTGATCGGCAGCCATGGTCGCCACGGTCTTGCGCTACTGATGGGTTCCACCGCAAACGGCGTCCTGCACGGCGCGAGTTGCGACGTGCTCGCAGTACGCGTCGGGAAGTAAGTCCCGCCCCGTATTCAGGACGCCAGGAACCCCCGCAATTCCGCAGCGGTGAAAGGCCAGTCGAGTTCTCGCCGGTCCGGGTGCTGTAGCACGGGAATACGCAGGCCGTAGCGCTCGAACAGCGCATCCGACCCCGCGATATCCACCTGTTCGCAAGTGATGTCGTCGTGGCTGCCGAGTTCAGCGGCTATCATGCCCTCCGCTATTTCGCACAAATGGCAGGCTTCGGTGCCATAAAGCCGGAATAGTCTCAATGTTCCTCCCGTTCTCCCGTGTACCTGCATGCGCCAGGCGCCTATCCGCAGCAAGCGTCAGCCCGGCGCCGGATAGTGGCCCAGTTTGAAATTTCATTGCACGAGCCTGGGAGCCAGAGTGGCGGTCGGGACTCGCCAAAAAGCGCACATCCATGTGCAGGCTCGAGTGGCGACGTCCTGTCGCCACACGGTCCCGACCGCCACTCTGGCTCCCAGGCTCTCGACACGCACCAAATTTCAAACTGGGCCACTATCCGGCGCCGGTAACACTTGAACTTCTGTGCCCGCAGACGGTAATATGCCGGGCCAAGTACAACAATATATACCGCAATAGCACCCTGGGCCAGCACAACCTGAACTGCCCCACCGGAGATCACGAGTGGCACTTTTTTCCCAACCTACCGCACGCGCACTGGCCATCCTGGACCTGTTGATGGCCAATCCCCACCAGGCGTTCGGCCTCACCGAGATGACGCGGAGACTGAACCTGAACAAGGCCACCTGCCACGCCATCCTCACCACGATGGCCAATTACGGTTTTCTTGTGCAACACCCCAAGACCAAGGCCTACAGACTGGGCCCCTCCATTATCGCCGCCGGCAACGCCGCCTTCGCTCAGTTCCCTGTTCTCGAGTACGCGCGCCCGGAGCTCGAGGCGCTGCAAACTGACCTCGGCATAGGCTTCGCCGTAACCGGGCGGTCCAAATTGCACCAGGTCCTGCTGGCGCTCTACGGCCGCGCGACACCACTGATGAGCTCCTTCCAACTCGGACTGCGTCTCCCCAATACCGCGCCGGTCGCGGCCTGCTTCACGGCATTTTCCGATGCGCGCTACCTCGAAGAGTGGCTCACGCGGGCCCACGAATCACGCGGGGAATACAATGAAAAACTGGACCAGAAACTGCGTGTATCACTGATCGCCATCCGCGCCCGCGGGTTTGAAGTCACCCTGAAAACACAAACCGAGGCCAACCTGTGGGCCGAATTGTCGCGAATTCACAACTCCTGGAGCCTGATTGAGCTGGATGAGGCGGCAGGCAAGTATCAACACGATTTATGCGATGAGCATTACCACCTCGACAGGGTCGATCCCAAGGGACGGTACGACGTCAGTACCATCACCGTACCCGTGTTCGCATTCAAGGATCTCCCGGTCATGTGCTTCGTCGCCGGCTCGATAGAGAAGCCGATCAGCGGGTCGCAGATTGAAGAGATTGCGGCGCGTATGAAGGAGTCCGCCGACAGGGTGACCGCACTTGCTCGCGGCAGGAATGCGGTCGGCTGAGTTCATACACTGCCACCCATGACCGACTCCCCTGCTTACCGCGAAAAAAAAGCCTTTTTCGATAAAGTACTGACGGCCTACGGTCGCAACCCCGTGCTGGAAATCCTGCAGGACGATACACTGGTATGCCACGCCGTCCATCTCGCAGACAGCAACCGGGACACCGGGATCATCGCCCGGATAAAAGAGCGCGCCCGCCAACTGGGCGTACCGGTCAAAATGCACAGCCGCGAGGAGCTGGCACGCATATCACGCAACGGCAGGCAGGACCAGGGCGTGGCCGTTGATGTCGTTTGCCCCTCTTTTCGAGATCTGGCCGCTTACCTTAGCGAGCCGTCGCAGCGGCCGCGTCGCCTGCTCGCACTGGACGGCATCACCAACCCGCAGAACCTCGGCATGATCATCCGCTCGGCGGCAGCGGGCTCGATTGACGGCATACTCCTGCCGCGCAAAGGCTCCGCCGCCCTGGGGCCACTGGCCATCAAAGCCAGCGCCGGCACGCTGTTCCGCGCACCACTGCTGTTGTGTACCGCCCTGCCAGAAGCGCTCAGTCAGTGCAAAGCACACGGTGCGCAGGTATGCACACTGAACTCGGCTTCGCCGGATTCCTTCTTCCGGCACCAGGCAGGGGAATTCACGGTCTATGTACTGGGCAATGAAACAGATGGCGTCAGTGCGTCGGTCAGCGCGGTGGCGGACGTACAGTTGGCAATTCCCATGTGCAACGGCGTCGAGTCACTTAATGTGGCCGTTACCGCGAGCCTGATCGCCTACGGTACCTATCTGGAAAGGTAGGACATGCCCTCTTCCATACCCGCCAGGGTCAGCGGGTACATATGCCCTTCCATGAGTTGACTGGTAATTGCCACCGACTGCGTGTACTGCCAATCCTCTTCAGGTACCGGGTTCAGCCAGATCACCTTGTCGTAGACGTCCTGGATGCGCCGCATCCATACTTCGCCGGATTCTTCATTCCAGTGCTCCACAGAGCCACCTGGCTGCACAATTTCATAGGGTGACATCGACGCATCACCCACGAAGACAATTTTATAGTCGTGGCTGTACTTGTGGAGTATATCGAGCACCTGGGTGCGCTCATTGTGGCGTCGGATGTTATTGGTCCAGACACTTTCGTACAGGAAGTTGTGAAAATAAAAACTCTTCAGGTGCTTGAACTCGCTGCGCGCCGCCGAGAACAACTCCTCACACACTTTCACATGTGGATCCATGGACCCGCCGACATCCAGAAACAGCAGCACCTTCACCGCGTTGTGCCGCTCGGGCACCATTTTGATATCCAGCAAACCCGCATTTCGAGCCGTGGAACTGATCGTGTCATCGAGGTCCAGTTCATCCGCCGCACCGGTGCGGGCAAACTTGCGCAGGCGTCGCATCGCTATCTTTATATTGCGGGTTCCCAGTTGCACGCTGTCGTCCAGGTTTTTGAACTCGCGCTTGTCCCAGACCTTGACCGCTTTCTTGTTGCGCCCGTTGGGGCCGACGCGGATACCTTCCGGGTGGTAACCTTCCTGACCAAAAGGCGAGGTTCCACCGGTACCGACCCACTTGTTACCCCCCTCGTGCCGTTCCTTCTGCTCTTCCAGTCGTTTCTTGAATTCCTCAATCAGTTTTTCAAGGCCGCCGAGGGATTCGATCTTGGCTTTCTCCTCCTCCGTGAGATTTTTAAGGAACTCTGAGCGCAACCAGTCGTCCGGAATCAACGCCTCGATGATGTCGTCCAGCGCCTCGAGTTCCTTGAAATGCAGGCCGAATGCGCGATCGAAACGATCAAAGTACTTCTCGTCCTTGACCATGCAGGTACGGCTGAAGTAGTAAAACTCATCGATGTTGGCGAACACGACATGTTGCTTCAGGCCCTCCATCAGGTCGAGCAGTTCCCGTGTCGTGACAGGAACGCCGGCATCCTTGAGTCCATGAAAAAAATTAATCAGCATGTAGGCTCCAGAGCGATCGCACCTGCTCCCCGTTAGCGGGATTCACGGCGGTGCATAAATGCCAGCCGCTCCAGCAAATGAACATCCTGCTCGTTTTTCAGCAGCGCACCATACAACGGGGGTATCGCCTTGCTGGGATCACGGTTGGTGAGAATCTCGTCGGGGATATCGTCAGCCATCAACAACTTCAACCAGTCGATTAACTCGGACGTAGAGGGCTTCTTCTTCAAGCCGGGTATGGAGCGCACATCGAAAAAGACTTCCATGGCTTCCTGAACCAGTGCATTGGCGATATTGGGATAATGCACATTGACAATTTCGCGCATGGTATCGCGGTCGGGAAAATTGATGAAGTGGAAGAAGCAGCGACGCAGGAACGCGTCGGGCAACTCCTTCTCATTGTTACTGGTGATGATGATAATGGGACGTTTCCTGGCCTTGATGGTCTCACCCGTCTCGTAGACGAAGAACTCCATGCGATCCAGTTCCACCAACAGGTCATTGGGAAACTCGATGTCAGCCTTGTCGACCTCGTCAATCAGCAGTACTACCTGCTCTTCCGATTCAAAGGCCTCCCACAATTTACCGCGCTTGATGTAATTGGCGATATCGTGCACTTTCTCGTCACCGAGTTGGGAGTCACGCAGCCGGGAAACCGCATCATATTCATACAGGCCCTGCTGCGCCTTGGTCGTTGATTTGATATGCCACTGAATCAGCCGCTTCCCCAGCCCCTGGGCCACCTCCTCCGCCAACATGGTTTTACCCGTTCCGGGTTCGCCTTTTATCAACAGCGGCCGTTCGAGCGCCACCGCTGCATTGACTGCCATCCGTAGATCATCCGTGGCGACGTATCGATCGGTGCCTTGAAATTTCATATTGCGTTTCACTCAGTTGTATTCGTAAAAGAAAGCAGGGTACAGATTGGCGACCGGCTTATCAATACTGCCAGCCGTTGCGCAGCCACGGAATAAAGATACCCCCTAACCGGTCTCAGGATTATGTTTCCCGTGACTGCACACGTGCCTTGCGGGCCCTGCTCCAGCGAAAAACGGTCATATTGAGCAGCAGGGTAATCACCATCGCCATACCCGACATAAAAACCAGCGGACGCAGCGCGTGCTTCGCCGCCTCAATGTCCTGCGTCGCAATCTGGAACATCGCCACGATCAGCGCGGGCGCCATGGTTGAAACACCCGCCTTGGGATAGGCAGGCGTCAACAACAGCGCCGCCGCCAGCAAAACCACCAGCGACACCCACCCCGCTCGCCAGTGCCGGCTGAGCCACCATGCCAGGTAGAGCAACATCACCGAGGCCGCGCCCACATATACGTAAATCGCCAGCAGGTAGGAATTGTCATCAAGCACGGTTTCTCTCCTATTCGACCCAGCGCACCAGGTGTTCTTCAAAGCCGTCGGGATGAACGAATTCATCGGAAATCGCTCGACCGCGAATGGAGACACCCGCCAAATGTACCGAATCCCTGCTGCCACTTACCAGCGGATGCCATGACGGCAGTAACTCACCGTGCGCGCGCAAGCGATAGGCGCAGGTGGAAGGCAGCCACTCGATGTCACTCCAATCCGCCCCGCGCAGATCGATGCAGTTCGGCATCAGCGTCGAGCGGTGCGCATAGTCCGTGCAGCGGCAGATTTGCTCATCCAGGTGGCGACAGCGTACCTTGGTGTAATACACCTCGCCACTGTCTTCGTCCTCCAGTTTGTGCAGGCAGCACTTGGCGCAACCGTCGCACAGTGCTTCCCACTCTTCCGCGCTGAGCTCCGACAGTGTCTTTTCATGCCACCAGTCAGACACGCCCGTTCTCTCGCGCCAGCATTTCGGCCGCCGTCGGGGGCATCTGCAGGTAGAAGCCCTGTTTCTCGATAGCGGCCAACACCTGGATCACATCCGCCCTGGCCAAAGTGCGCTCCGGCGTGAGCGGCAATACCATCACCGGTATCAACTCGCCAAATCGCCCCAGTAAATCGCCGGGTACGTCTTGCACACCGCGCGATTTTTCAACATACAGGTACATTTCCTCGCGTCGCGAACTCTTGAAAATCTGGCACAGCACTGTCATTGCGAGCCTCCCGCCAACGCTTTTCGCAGGGGCGAAATAACTGCCTGTTCGCGCCAGCCCCGCCAGTGCACCGGCGGCTCAAACGCCTGCCCGGCAGCCTCGCGCAGCAGCAGTTCGAAGTCCCGGGTCGGTACCAGCGCCTGCGGCGCAACCGATAATTTTTCGGCGATTTCCCGCGCCTGTGACTTCAGTTTCTTTACCCGCTCCCGCTGGCTCGCGTTGAGTGGCGGCGGCAGCGCGGTCGGCAGCGCGGCCTCGGGCACGGCTCGCTGCGCACCCAACAGCGCCAGCAACTCCTCGCCGTAGCGGCGTATCGCCGGTGCGGGAATATCCACGCTGCCGCCCAGTGCATCCATCGAATCCGGGTCTTCCAGCGCCAGTCGCAAACAGCCGGGGTCGTCAATAATCCAGCCGCGAGGCTTGTCGCGTTGTTTCGCGGTGTTCTCCCGCCAGTCGCAGATCGCTGTAAGCCTGCCGAGCTGACGCGGGTTCAGTTTCCACGCTGTTTTGATGCGTTTCTGACAATCGTAGGTATCTGTTCCCAGTGCACGGGTTGCATCCTGGCCGTCCGCCAGTACCCACTGCAATTTGCCCTGCTGTTCGCAACGCTGCTGCAGTTCGCGCCAGACCGGCAGCAACCAGGTCACATCCTGCGCAGCGTACTCGCATTGCGACGCGGTGAGCGGGCGCTGTAACCAATCTGAGCGGGTCTCACCTTTGGGCAGGTCAACAGCGCAGATTTCCTGTACCAGTGCGCGGTACCCCATTCCGAAACCAATGTTCAACAGGCCCGCTGCGCGCTGCGTATCAAACAACGGTTGCGGCAATACGCCCAACCAGCGCTGAAACACTTCCAGATCCTCACTGGCGGAGTGCAGCACCTTGAGTACCGAAGAATCAGTAAAAAGCGATGCCAGGGGGGTCGGATCGCTGATCTGCAACGGGTCGATCAGCCAGGCCATTTCGCTCTGCGGGTCACCGGATACAAAACAGAGCTGCACCAGGGCTACTTCGGGATAATAGGTGTTGCGGCGCATAAACTCTGTGTCAACCAGCACCGTCTCACAGGCACTCATACGCGCCAACAGCTGTTGCAACGCATCATCCGACTCGATCAGCTGCCAGTTCATCGCTCAGTCCACCGGCCGCCGGCCGGACAGGGCATGCGCAAGCGTGGATCCATCGACATATTCCAGTTCACCGCCCAACGGGACACCGTGCGCGATACGCGAGACTCGCACACCAACCGGCAACAGCATCTCGGTAAGGTAGTAGGCCGTCGCCTCGCCCTCAACGGTTGGATTGGTGGCCAGTATCACTTCCTCGATGCCCTCGTCGATCACGCGCTGCTGGAAGGTATCCAGCCCGATCTCTGTCGGCCCTATGCCATCTATCGGGGACAGGTGCCCCATCAACACATAGTACAGGCCGCGATAGCTCCCGCTGAGTTCAATGGCAAGAACATCTGCGGGCGTCTCCACCACGCAGACCAGGCTCCTGTCGCGCCGGGAATCGCTGCAGATTTCACAGACCTCCAACTCGGTAAAATTCCGACAGAGACTGCAGTGGCCAACCTTTTCGACGGCATCACGCAATGCATTGGCCAGTTCCAGCGCCGCATTTCGATCGCGCTCCAGCAGGTGCAACGTCATACGCTGGGCCGACTTCGGGCCGACACTCGGCAGGCAGCGCAGTGCCTCTATCAGGTTCTCGAGCGAGGGGCTGAACTTCATGGGTACAAAGACAGGTCTGGCGTCAAAACGGCAGTTTGAAGCCGGCCGGGAGATTCAGGCCCGCCGCCATACCCGACATCGCTTCCTTATTCCGCGCTTCCACTTTTCGCACGGCGTCATTGACTGCAGCGGCCAACAGGTCTTCGAGCACTTCCTTGTCCTCGGCAAATACCGAATCGTCAATTGAGACCCGCTTGACGTCGTGCCGCCCGGTCATCAGCACGGACACGAGTCCCGCTCCCGCTTCGCCCAATACTTCGGCCCGGGCCAAATCCTCCTGCGCTTTCTGGAACTCTGCCTGCATGTTCTGCGCCTGTTTCATCAGGTCTGCGATATTACCCTTCATGTGATGATCTCCCTCTCTGCTCACGCATCCGTCGGATGGATGGATGAATGATCCAGTTCTGCGTCAAAGCGGCTAATCAGTGCTTGCAATTGTGGGTCAGCCTCTATCGCCACGACCGCCTCCGCCTGTCTTTCCGCCAACAACCGGGCCGCTCGCATCGCCGGTGTCTCCCCGGCCGGTTCACCGAGGACCACGGACACTGTCATCTCGCAGCCGAAATAGTTTTGCAAGGCAAGCCGCAGCTTGCCACCGTGGGTGTCGTTGAACAGCGCGGCGTGGGCACTGTCCAGCACAAACGCCAGGGTACGCCCCTCCCGCCGTTGCAGTTCACAGTGGGAGGCAATATTGAACATCATGCCCCTCAGGCCCAGTAAGCCGAGCAATTCCCACCAGTTGCCTGCCGTGAGTTCATCGAGCGGGAAACCGCCCGGGGCCTCCGCTGTCGGACCGTCCCCGACGGGCGTGACTGCGGCGTCTGTTGCAACGCCCGGCGGTAGCGTGGCGTTCTCGGGGCTGCTGGCACCGGCTGCCCGGTGCACCTCAGGGGACTTTTTTACAGGAGCGCTGTCCCCCTCGACAGCGACCGGAGCCGGCTCCACCGGTTGTAACTCCTCCGGACGCAGGCTGTCATCGATAACAGCGACCGGACGAAAAGCCAGCATTCGCAGCAGTATCATCTCAAAGCCGCGGCGCGAGTCGGGTGACAATGCGATATCGCGTTTGCCGTTCAGTGCCACCTGGTAGAACAACTGCGCATCCTCGGCCGTAATCGCGCGCGCCATCTGCTCCACGCGTCGGGCATCCCCCCAACTGTTGTCGATGGCATCAGGCACTGCCTGCGCGGTGGCCACCCGGTGAAGCAGGGACAACAGTTCATCCAGGCTGCCTTCAAAATCCGGTGTAAACTCGGACATGCGCTGCACCACTGCCAGCACCTTCGCCGGCTCACCCGCGCTCACGGCCTCCAGTATCTCGAATACATGGCCCTGATCCACGCTGCCCAGCATGCTGCGCACATCGGCTTCATTGACCTGCCCCGAGCCGAAGGCTATCGCCTGGTCGGTCAGGCTCAGGGCATCGCGCATACTACCGGCAGCCGCTCGCCCCAGTAGCCAGAGTGCCGGCTCCTCGAAACTGACCATCTCCTGCTCCAGCACCATCGCCAGATGCCCGACAATCTGTTCCGGCGGCATGTTCTTGAGATTGAACTGCAGGCAGCGTGACAGCACAGTGGCCGGCAGTTTTTGCGGATCGGTGGTGGCCAGCAGGAACTTGACGTGTGGCGGTGGCTCCTCGAGCGTCTTCAACAGGGCATTGAAACTGTGCGAGGACAGCATGTGGACCTCGTCGATCAGGTATATCTTGTAGCGCGAGCGCGTCGGCGCGTACTGCACATTGTCCAGCAGTTCCCGCGTATCCTCGACCTTGGTGCGCGACGCAGCATCGACTTCCAACAGGTCGACGCTGCGGCCCTCCGCTATCTCGAGGCAGGAAGAACAGGTCCCACAGGGTTCGGAACTGACGCCGGCTTCGCAATTGAGACACTTGGCCAGGATTCGCGCAATCGTTGTCTTGCCCACTCCGCGAGTACCGGTGAACAGGTAGGCGTGGTGCAGCCTGTCGCGGTCCAGCGCGTTCACCAGCGCCTGCAGCACGTGCTCCTGGCCAACCATCTCCCGGAACGACTTCGGCCGCCATTTACGCGCTAGAACCTGATAGGACATCCCTGATTTGCCTTACTTTGTCGAACAGGAAAACAGAATACACCAGCACGAGGGTCACAGAAACAGCGAGCGGCCGGAACCTGAAAATGGAGGCAACCCAGACAGCCGCACCCCGGCACACGAGTCGGTAACTACCGTTGCTCCCTTCCGGGCCTGGCGGGGTTCACTACCTATCGTTGCGAGGGGACCGCCTGGATCACCACAGCGTCTGCGGGGCGTGCTGACTTACCCTCACAGAGGGCGCGTATTTTGCTTCAATCCCGTGGCCGCTGCAAGTCGCGATCAGAAACAGGCTTGACATATATGTAATAGCGTATAACATAATGTTATTCTCTCTTACATCGCGTACTGCAATGAACAACCCCCCTCAAGTTGCGCGCGCCACGCGCAGAAGGTCGCACTCGGCGAACATGCTTGGCATCGGCGCTGCGGTAGCCATTGTGGCGCTGCTCGCCGGAGCCTTGCATTTGCGCGCAGCACTATCCAGCGAACCTTCGACTAAACCACCGATCCCGGTCGCTTCTGTGCGCTTTGAGGTACAGGACACGTACCAGAGAACGGTATCCTATCTCGGTCTCGTGGTGGCAGGGAGAAAGGCCGACCTGGGCTTTGAGATCCCGGGAAAAATCGCCACTTCGCCGCCCCGCCCCGGTACGCCTGTACGCCGGAACGAGGTACTGGTTGAACTGGACGACAGCGCACTGCAGGCCAGGCGCGCAGCGACCGCGGCGGATCTCGAGCAGGTGCGCATTGAACTTGAGCTGGCCCGGTTGAAGGCCCGCCGGCAGGCCGACCTGATTAAAACGGGCGCAGTTTCGCAGGACGCCTTCGACGAGGTCCGCCTGCAGGCAGAGGCGCTGCAGGCGCGGGTGGATGCGGGCGCCGCGCGTCTTGCGACACTCGACATCGAACTGGATAAATCACGTTTGCAAGCCCCTTACGACGGAATCGTGGCGGATCGCTATACGCAGGAGGGCGCGATCGTCAATCCGGGCGTGCCCGTGCTCAAGTTGATGGAGACAGCTTCCCAGGAATGCCATATCGGCGTGAGTGCAGAGCGCTTCGCGGAATTGCGGCCTGGCAGCGCATACACGCTGCAACTGCGCGACAAAACCATCCAGGCGACGCTGCTGTCAGTGCGCCCTGATGTCGACCCTGTCACGCGCACCGTCACGGCGGTCTTTGCCCTGCCCGCTGACGTTGCCGCCCTCGATGGCGAGCCCGTAACCCTGGAGCTGCAAGAAACCGTAAGCCAGTCAGGGGGCTGGCTACCTATCGCCGCACTGCTGGAGGGCAGCCGTGGCGTGTGGACCGTGCTCAGGCTTGAACCCGATGGAGACAATCTGCGCACCGTCAGCGAAGCTGTAGAGGTGCTCGAAGTGCAGGGGGATCGCGCCTTTGTCCGCGGTACCCTCCGGCAGGACACCCTGGTCGTGGCAAACGGCACCCACCGTGTCCGCCCCGGAGCCCGCGTCACCGCCGAGGCCTTGAACTGACATGCTGGCCCGCTACATCCACAAGCACGCCCGCTACTTCACGCTGATCGTGGTCTGCGTCATCGCGGTGGGCATCACCAGTTTCAACTCCATCGCGCGCCAGGAAGATCCCACGCTGATGAATTTTGTCGGCACGATTACCACGTTTTATCCCGGCGCCATGCCCGACCGGGTGGAGGCGCTGGTCACCCGTCCACTGGAAGACGAACTGCGAAAAATATCGGAGATCGACGAGATAAATTCGGTCTCCAGCGAGAACGTGTCCTTCCTCAACGTAATGCTATTGGACACCCTACCCGCTGATGAACTGGAGAGAGCCTGGTCTGAGGTGCGCGACGCGATGGCGGACGCCGCGATACAGTTTCCCGAGGGGGTCGGCAAGCCCAGCTTTGATAATGACCGGCTCACCTCGTTCACCACTATTGTCGCGCTGTCCTCGGCGGCCGCTGACGACATGCCGCTGTCACTGCTGAATCGACTGGCGCAGGATTTCGCCGACCAGGCGAGGAATCTCGCGGACACCAAACTGGTGGAAGTCTTTGGGGAGCCGGTGGAGGAAATTCGCGTCGAAATCGACGAATCGGCGCTGATCTCGCGCGGCCTCAGCCTGCAGCAGGTGGCACAGGCATTGCAAGCAGCCGATGCGAAGAGCGCATCAGGGCGCGCCTCAGGCAATGAAGCCGAAATGCTGATCGAACTGGCGGGTGATTTCGATTCCATGGAGCGTATTCGCGATGTCATCGTGAGCACCGCCGCCAACGGCAGCGCCACGCGTATTTCGGATATTGCCCGGGTGTACAAGGCGGCCGTCAGCCCGCCGCCGGCGATGGCGATCGCGCAGGGTCGCGAGGCTATCCTTGTCGGGGCTGTAATGGAACCCGGCAACCAGGTGGATGTCTGGAGCGATGCATTCAACGAACTCGTGGACAACTATCGCGCACAGGCGCCCGCGGGGCTGAAACTGGAAGTCACCTACGACCAGAATACCTATGCCATGTCCCGACTGTTTGACGTCACGAGCAACCTGGCGCTTGGTATCGTCCTGGTGATTCTGGTTCTGCTGTTTACGCTGGGCTGGCGAGCGGCCGTCGTCGTCGCCTGCATCCTGCCGCTGTGTGGTCTGATTTCCATTACTGTGATGGAGCGCATGGGCATGGCCCTGCACCAGATGTCCATCAGCGGGCTGATAGTTGCGCTCGGTCTGTTGGTTGATGGCTCTATCGTGATGACGGACGAAGTTCGCAAACGCCTTCTGCAAGGCCAGAGCGCGATCGACGCGATCAGCGGGTCGGTAGACCGGCTGCGTATACCGCTGATCTCCTCGGCACTGACTACAGTGCTCGCGTTTATGCCGATGGCACTCCTGCCCGGACCGGGCGGCGACTTCGTCGGCGCGATTGCCACCGCCGTGATCATAATGCTGGCCACGTCCACGGTGCTCGCCCTGTCCATCACCCCGGTGCTGGCCAGTTGGTTGCTGCCGCGCAAACCGGCGAAGGAATCACACTGGTGGATAGGGGGAGCCAGCAGCGGCGCCGCCGGTGATATGCTGGCGCGCTCGCTGGACTGGAGTCTGCGCCACCCGGCTGCCGCGATAGCCCTGGCGCTCGCGCTGCCGCTCACCGGTTTCCTGTCGTTTCCGACGCTGACCGCGCAGTTCTTCCCGGGTACGGACCGGGATCAGTTCTATATCCAGTTAAAGGCTGCCAACGGACGATCGATCCATGACACTGCCGCCACAGCCCGAGACATTGACACGCGGCTGCGCAACCACCCGTTGATCCGACGCGTCGACTGGAGTATCGGCGAGAGCGTTCCCGCGTTCTACTACAATATGTACCGCTTCAAGGAAGGCATTCCTTCCTGGGCCGAGGCACTGGTGCTCACCCATGATGAGAACCGTACTGACGACCTGATCCGGCAGCTGCAGGTTGAACTGGACAGGGATTATCCCGACGTGCAGATCATTGTCCGGGGCATCGATCAGGGTCCTCCCGTGATTGCGCCGCTGGAAGTCACCGTAACGGGGCCGAACCTGCTGGTATTGCGAGAGCTGGGGGACGAATTCAGGCGTCGGATGGACGCCATTCCCTATGTTACCCATACCAAGAATGAACTCGCCGGGGGAGCGCCGAAGCTGGTCTATGCGCTGCAGGAGGAAAAACTTCGATTGGCGCAATTACAGCTGGCCGACGTTGCCACCGCTCTCAACAGCAGCCTGCTGGGCCAGTTGGGCGGCGAGGTACTGGAGGGCACAGAACGATTGCCGGTGCGTGTACGGTTCAACGAGCGGGACTGGGGCGGATCCGAACAAATAGCCGATATCCTGGTACCACTACCGATGACAGCGCGGAATTCCCAGGCATTGATAGCGGGCGTGCCGCTCAATGCGCTGGCCAAACCGACGCTGGTTCCCGGACAGAGCCCCATCTCCCGGGAGGACGGTGCGCGCACCAATACTGTCCAGGGCTACCTGATTCGCGGCGTTCTCCCCCAGGAGGCGTTGAAATTGCTGCAGCAGGATCTCGAGAAGAGCCCCGTAGAGCTGCCGGATGGCTACGCCTACGCGTTCGGTGGGGACACCGACGAGCGCGGCAAGCTGGTGGACAAAATCATGGCGCCGATGGGGCTGGTACTGGCCGCGCTGCTGGTGACAATCGTGATGACGTTCAATTCATGGCGTTTGTCGGCTGTCGCGGTGCTGGTCTGCATTTGTTCACTCGGCCTGTCGCTGCTGGCCCTGGCGATTTTTCGCTACCCGTTCGGTATTCAGGCCATGATCGGTGTGATCGGCTCCATTGGCGTATCCATCAATGCGGCCATAATCATCATTACGGCACTGCAGGCCAACGCGAGTGCCGTGCGGGGCAACCGGCGCGCGACCCGTAACGTGGTAATGGATTCCAGTCGACATATTATCTCCACGACGGTGACCACGTTCGGGGGGTTCCTACCGCTGATTCTCGAAGGCAGCCAGTTCTGGCCGCCTTTCGCGATGGCCATCGCCGGTGGTGTTTTACTGTCAACTGTAATATCGTTCTATCTGGTTCCGCCCCTGTTCCTGGTGACCACCCGGCTGGGACAGCGAAACGCAGGCAGTGATGAGCTCGATCAGCCTGCCATCCAGGAAGACGCCAGGGAGCTGGCAGCTTGAGCAAATCGGCGAAACCCGTAGCTGCGCAGCACAAGCGCTACCATCACGGAAACCTTCGAGACGCGCTTATAGTATCGGCAGCGGAACTGATCGAAGAAAGTGCCTCGGTGGAGTTTGCGATGATCGACGCCGCTCGCCGGGCGGGTGTCAGCAGCGCCGCACCCTATCGCCATTTCAGGGATAAGGATGCACTGCTGGAAGCGGTAAGCCAGCTGGCGTTCATGGGACTGACAGAAAGCACCCGGGAAATTGCGCAACAGTTTCCCCCGGGGTCTCAACAGGCTATCACTGCCCTGGGCAAGGGATACATCGACTACGTGACAAAACACCGAGCGTTCTACGACCTGATGTGGGGTGACATGGGGCTGCGCGTGTTCGCTGCGGCGGATATGGAGTTGAAAACCTCCGGCTTCTACGTGCTGGTAGACGCGGTTCGCCAATGGTGCGATAGCAATGGTCTCAGCGATTACAACGCGCAGGAACTCGCCGTCAAACTATGGGCGATGGCGCACGGCCTGGCGTGCCTGGCAATGAACCAGCAACTGGAAAAATTCCTGCCTGAGGGCGATGTATTCAGCCTGCTGCAGAGCAGTACGGATACCTTCCTGGAAGGACTCAGGCGCTCCCCCGCCGGATAGCGAAGCGCGAGCATGACCGACGACAAGCCAACGGGTTTCCCCCTGCTCCACCGCCCTGCCGTGGTCTGCCGGGATGCGTGAAGGCACGGCCCTGGCGCCGTTACGGGAGCCCGCCTTTCGCCGAATCTGGCTGGCCAGCATACCTTCAAACTTCGGCCAGCTGATTCTCGGCGTGGGTATCGCCTGGGAAATGACCCGACTGACCTCGGTTCCGGGAATGGTAGCGCTCGTCCAGACCGCGATGATGCTCCCGCTGATGCTGGTAGCGCTGCCGGCCGGCGCTTTCGCGGATACCTTCGATCGCCGTAAGGTGGCGATGCTGGGACTCGGGATCGCCGCTTTTTTTGGCTCGACCTTGTCAGTACTGGCCTTTCTGGGCCTGACCACACCCTGGCTGTTGCTCGCCTTCTGCTCGCTGATCGGCACCGGTGTAGCACTCTATAACCCGGCCTGGCAATCGGCGATCGGGGAACAGGTGGGCTCGCGGGATCTGCCGGCGGCAATCGCATTGAATACCATCAGCTACAATGTCGCGCGGAGTTTCGGCCCGGCGCTCGGCGGCCTGATTGTGGTAGCCGCTGGTGCCCAGGCCGCGTTTGCAGTGAACGCGCTGGGCTACCTGCCGTTGATCCTGGCGTTCCTGGTGTGGCGGCGCGTCCAATTGCCATCGCGGCTTCCTCCGGAACGGATCACCCGTGCGATGGTCTCGGGTATTCGCTACGCGTTTCATTCGAACCCGATCCGCATTGTACTTATCCGCTCCTTTGTCTTCACCTTCGCCGGTGCGACGGCCACCGCGATGGCGCCGCTGATCGCGAAGGATTTACTGGGTGGCGATGCCAGCACCTTCGGCATATTGCTCGGCGCGGGCGGTCTGGGAGCGGTAATCGGGGCGCTGCTGATCAATACATTCCGCGCGCACTTTGGCACCGAGAGAGCGTATTTCATCCTCGCGGTACTCGATGGAGCGGCCCTGGTATGCATAGGGCTCAGTCGCTCGCTCCCCCTGACCTGTATTGGCATGCTACTGGCGGGTGGCGCCACCATGCTCACAATCTCGCTGTTGAACATTTCGGTGCAGTTGTCAGCACCGCGCTGGGTGACGGCGCGCGCGTTGTCACTTTTCTCTTCCCTGCTGACCGGTGGCATCGCCATCGGCGCCTGGTTCTGGGGGGAAGTCGCCAATCAGTGGTCTATCGATACCGCGATCGTCGCATCCGGTGTGCTGATGCTGGCCCTGCCGCTGATCGGACTGGTCCTGCGCCTCCCGGAGGTCACGCAGGCGGGAGCCGAGGCGGTAAATATCGAAGGTGAACCGGAGGTCGGACTGGCCATCACCAATCGCTCCGGGCCGATCGTCATCGAAATCGAATACCGGGTTGAGCCGCAGGATCCCCGTGCTTTTTACCTCGCCATGCTGGAGGTGCAAAAGGTGCGCCTGCGCAACGGCGGCTTCAACTGGTCGATCAGCCGCGACATCGGCGACCCATCGCTGTGGACGGAACGGTTTCATTTTCCGACATGGGGCGACTACCTGCGCATGCGAGAGCGTTTCACACAGGCCGATATCGAAGCGCAGTCCGCCGCCAGCGCACTCACCATCGACGGCAGGATCAGCGCCGTCCGCAGGGGGCTGGAACGGCCTTTCGGCTCGGTGCGCTGGAAGGCGGCCACGCCAGACCCGCAGCAGGAGTCAGTGGTCTACATGGGGCCCTAGCCCCTGCTGCGCGGCAACCCCAGTCGTCGTTCCGCCACCATACTGCGCAGGACCTCGCTGGTGCCGCCGTAGATCGTGGTGGCCGTGGAGTGCCGATAGCCCATTTCCACGATGCCCAGGCCGTCCTTGCCGCGACGCAGGGAATCCGGCGCGGCCAGATCGAGCAGATCTGTCGAAACGGTTATAAACGACTCGGTACCGAAGATTTTCGCCGCTGGCCCATAGGCCATATCCGCATTGCCTGACAGGTAGGTGGCCAGCACCCGGTGACCGAGGCCCTCGGCGATATTCGCGTAGGTGTAGGCGGCGGCCAGCCGCGCGATCGTCGCCGGGTCCTCCAGCAGTGAATCTCCACCCTGCGCCCTGCCCCGCAACCACTCCTCTACCGCGACCGCCATCTCACGGATATTGCGGTAGTAGGTCCCGCCGCTCTGTTCCTGGCTGAGCGCCGCGGAGAGAACCCTGACGCCGCCATTGACCTCGCCTATACGATAACGATCCGGAATCCTGACGTCCGAGTAGAACGTCGCGTTGGTGCGCTCATCCATGAATGTATACACCGGGTGGATCTCGACGCCCGGAACATCCAGTGGCACGAGAAACATTGTAACGCCGCGATGTTTTGGCGCGTCCGGATCGGTGCGTGCAATCAGGAAAACGTAACCTGCCAGGTTGGCGCCCGATGTAAACATTTTCTGGCCATTGATCAGCCAGTCATCCCCGTCGCGCACTGCCCGCGTTTTTGCGGCGAACACGTCCGAGCCACAGGATGGTTCCGTGTAGCCGAGCACAGCGGTTACCTCGCCGACGGCGAACCGCAGCAGCACTTCCTCTTTCAATTCCTCCGAGGCGAACTGCATCACCGCGTCCCCGATCATCCCGGTCACGCCGGCCGCAGGCGGTGTGTACCCGACCTCCATCCACACCGCTTTGCTGGCGCGCACCGAATCCACATCCGCACCGCGCCCCCCCCAGCGCTCGGGCCAGTGCGGGAAAAGTAATCGCGCAGCACCCAGCGCTCGATGAATCTCCCAGTCATGGGATTCAAAGGAGTGATCGTGCAGCACGTGTTTCTGCGGATCGATAAGCTTTCCAAACAGGGCTCTCGTCTCTTCGGCAAGCGCTTCACCGCCCGTTGGCGGGTCAAAATCGATCTGCAGATCCCCCGGGTCCGGCAGACTGCTTGCCTCACCCAGCAGTTGCCGGCGACCGGCTCGCGCCAGTTCCAACTGTGGGTCCCCGAATACCAGACCCCAGGCTTTGGCGCGGCGGTGGTACAGCTGGATGTCATACTCTTCAGTAAGGCCGTAACCGCCAAAGGTATGCAGGGCGTGGGCAACCGAGCGACTGGCGGTGCGATTACTCCACCAGAACGTCTGTGAAATCATCGCGCCGGCATCGGGCTTACCGTTAGCCACCGCCCGCAATGTCTGCCACAGCAACAGTCGTGCGCCGTCCGCGTCTATCACGTCATCGGCCAGCGGGTGCCCGATTCCCTGGTACGCGCCAATCGGCTGTCCGAAGGCCTCGCGTTCCGCAGCGTACTGCGCCGCCATGGCCAACGCTTCCTGTGACAGTCCGATCAGCGCCGACGCTGTCAACAGCTTCCACTCCTCCACCGCGGCGCCCCAGTGGCGCCCCGCCTGTTCCCCGCTGGCCAGGACCTGCCGCTCGCCCGTACCCGGCACAAACACGCCCAGGGCCGACCCGCCCAGCGTGTGCGGCACCTCCGGCGGTGAAGCCGGCACCTCGATCACGACGTCAGCGCCGTCAAAGCCCAGAATGGCGCCGGCGACCGCTGCACCCGGACAGAATTGCGCTTCGCCGGGCACGCACTGTTGCAATGCCAGCGTCAGGACGAATTCACCATCCCGGACTTTGTCAATCCAGCCCTGCGCCGCGGCGCCGCCCAATTCCCCCAGCAGACGCAGCGCAGTGACAGACTCCGCCAGTGGTACAGAAGCCAGTCTGCGCCCGGCTTCCTCCATCATAAGGCAGGCATCGAACAACCCCATTTCACTGCCGCCTGCATTCTGCGACAGGCGCAGGAAGGGCGCGTCGATGTTGACGAGTTCCCGCCAGAGCTGTGCGTCAAAGCCGAGCGGCTCTGCGGCGCGTACCCGTTCGGCGGTAGATTCCGCCGCAAAAAGTCGCTGGAACATATCCTGCACTAGCAGGCTGTTTTCGGGCAGGCTGAGATCCATGCATTACCTCAGTGATTCAGGTTGTGGGACATCTCCCGCACGAGTCGCCGGGCGACAAGCGCCTCGATCTGGCGTCGGACGACGTTATCGCGGGGCAGTATTGGTATTCCGTCGTGGCTAATACTAACGCACTCCCCGTGAACCTTGTAGCTCCAAAGTTGCTGGCCGGTCCAGCCCTGAACCGCAGCGATCGCTAACAGTCACCCTATCTACTGTCCCAGGGACAAGCACGTCACAGATATGTTTCTCAAACGATCCATGCGGTAAACTCGTTCGGGTGCGCCACAAACTACCTGTGCAGCGGGAGTCGTCTTTATGCTGACCGAGCTGAAAGTTCCCACCCATCTTGCGCGAAACCATCCGGCCCTGAGAAAACGGGGGGCGGTGCGAACAGGCAAGCTCCTGATCGAGAAGGCCACCAGGATTGCCGGGGTTGGCACACTGGCGGACAAACGCGTGCTGGACATCGGTTGCGGCACTCGCTTCACCACCAGCATTATCAACAAGAACATCCCGATCGGCAGCTACACCGGCGTCGACGTTAACAAATCCGTGATCGATTTTCTCAAAAACCAGGTCGAGGCCAACGACGAGCGCTTCGATTACGCGCACTGGGACGTCGAAAACGCGCTGTACAATAAAACCGGAAAGCCGTTTAACGAACAGAGTGAATTCGCCATCGACCCGTCCCGGAGATTCGACCTGATCTGGATGTTCTCGGTAATTACCCACCAGTATCCCGAGGAGACATCCGCGCTGCTGAAGATCCTGCGGCACTATGCCGCTCCCGAAGGCCTGCTGCTGTTCACGGCCATCATCGACGCAGGGGTCGACAAATTTATCGACGCATTCGAGGACCAGCCCCTGATGATGGCGGCTTACCAAAACGAATACCTGCTTGAACTCGTTGACTCGGCGGGCTGGACAGTTGAGAAGAGCCTGCCGCGGGACACCGAGAACCATCCTCCGCTGCACCAGGACGTGCTGCTGTGCTCAGTAAAGTAGCCGGCTGATAGCGCGCTGCAACAGCACAACTGCTCCAGGTTGCGCCCACAGCGGCGATGGATCACAGTTTACCCCCCTTAAGCGTGAACATTTTCACAGTTGCGGAACTTGCACCGCATACCCCCGGTCGATATTGCCCATACTGGTGACAGTCACCAGGATTTTCCCGACTGGAGGGACAATGACCACTGCAATACGAAACGCTGGCCCGCACGGTCTCGAAATCGACGTTGGGGGTAAACTCAGGACCGAGGACTACAGCCGATTCAAGGAGTTAGCCAAAGAACGTATCCACCGCTTCGGCCAGGTAAACCTGCTCGTGGTGATCACCGAGTTTTCGGGATGGACCCCCGCCGCACTGTGCCGTGATATCAAGTTCGATGTCGCGCATTCAAACGGTATACGACGGCTGGCGATCGTCGGCACGGTGCCGCTCAATCACTGGATGGCCGCGCTATCCAAGCCGTTCACATCGGCCGATGTGCAATACTACTCGCTTGCCGAAATCGAGGAGGCGAGGGTCTGGATAAGGGATCTACCCCTGGAACAACTCGCTCGCCAACTTTGAATTTCCGGAGGGGAACACACCGGTAACATGCTATAACTGTCCAGCGCCTCCGGCGCGCTTTGGGCCGGGTGGCTTGATTGACTAGTGCACCGATGAACACCGGCACGGCAACGACAGGAGCACACTTAATGACTCAGCCAGGACAAAACTCCGCCATCGCCATGCAGCTCTACGATGCTTTCCTCGCGGGAGATATCGAGGCGATTTACGCTTTGCTCGATCCCCGCATCGAATGGGAACTCGTGGGTTCAAAGGAAGTCCCGCATTTCGGCCTGTATCGCGGACTGGATGAAGTGAAGCGTTTTTTCGCGATAATCGCGGATATCAACCGCATCGAGTCGTTCGAGGTCCTGTCCTGTACCGAGACGGAAAAAGGCGCCTATGTAGAATGCCGGGAGCGCGGCCATTTCGAAGGCCACCCGGGGCGATTCGACCTGCGTTCCTGCCAACTGCTGGAGATCGAGGATGGGCGGATTGTACGATTCCGCATCTATCAGGACACAGCGCAGATGGTGGACGCCTGGCGATCCTGAGCTTGCAGGCGGTAATGCCCGCAGTGCCAGGCACCCGCTACCGACAGTCCTGACTCACGAAATCGGCAGCGGTGCCGGAGTCTCTCCATGTTGAAAAAACCCAATCCACTGGACCGTTTTGCCAAAGACCTGCAGCCCGGCACGCTGGAATGGATCGGCCTGCGGAGCGCAAGACGCGCCCCCATGCAGGTAGTGCACGAGGCCGTAGCGATCGCCGGACGCGGACTCGAGGGCGACCACAGATCAGCCAAAACACCGGGCTCCGGACGCCAGCTTACCCTGATTTCCCGTGAGTTTATCGCGCAGACAGCGCATTTCCTGGCGCGCAGCGACATCGACCCCTGCTTGCTGCGCCGCAACCTGGTGGTTGCCGGCATCAATTTGCACGCGCTCCGCCACCAGCGATTCACTATTGGCGAAGCCCTGTTTGAAGCGGGCGCCCTGTGCCACCCCTGCTCGCGCATGGAAACCGCGCTGGGCAGGGGCGGCGTTGCCGCCATGCTCGGTCACGGCGGACTGTGTTGCCATATCCTCAAAGGCGGCAGAATAGCCGTCGGAGACAGGGTAACGGTGCGAACCGATGTCCTGGATACCACCTGACACATCTTTACCGCCTCCCTGTTCGCCGTGTGCGACAGATTTTCGCGCACAGTGAGGCAGAATGGGCTATATATTATAGCGAGCCAAAAAGTCCGCGAGTGAGCTGACACTGCCCTGTTTCAATGTACGCGCGAACGCGAACCGGAGAGAACCCGATGACGCCCTGGGAAATCGAAGCAGACGAACTGGTTGCCTGCAACTGTGCGTACGGCTGCCCCTGTCAGTTCAATGCGCTGCCCACTTACGGCAACTGTGAAGCGGTGGCGGGATTCCAGATCAAGCGCGGCCACTTCGGCGATGTCACGCTGGACGGACTGCGCGCCATCGGGGTCATGCAATGGCCCGGCGCCATTCACGAAGGCAACGGTAAAGCCTACATGGTGATCGATGAGCGCGCCGATGAGTACCAGCGCGAGGCCCTGCTGACCATACTGAGCGGCGGGGAAACCGATATGGGAGCGACTATCTGGAATGTGTTTGCGGCTACCCTTGTAGAAGTGTTTGACCCGATCTTTACAGCGTTGGATATCGTGGTTGACGTGGAAGCCAGGGTGGGTCACGTGAAAGCCGAGGGTCTGGTGGAGAGCGTTGGCAGGCCCATCGTCAACCCGGTCAGCGGTGAGGAGCACCGCGCGCGTATCGACCTGACCAATGGCTTTGAATATACGCTGGCAGAAATGGGCAGCGCCACTTTCAGCTCAACCGGCCCTATTGCGATGTCCTTTGAGGACCGCTACGCACAGTTCGCCCATATCCACCTGAACAACCACGGGATCGTGCGCGCTGCAGCCTGAGGCTACCGCCTGACGCATATCCGGCAAACGTGGAGCAGCTATTACACCGCGACCGATTGATCGCGTCACTTGGGTTGGCGGGAATAGCGCTGCTCAGCTGGTGGTACCTGATCGACGGTGCGGGTACCGGCATGAACGCGCTGGCGATGACCACCTGGGAATTCCCCCCACCTCCCCATCCCGCCTCGGGAGCGACCTGGCCCGCATCGTACTGGCTCATCATGTTCTTTATGTGGTGGATCATGATGATTGCCATGATGCTCCCCAGTGCCAGCCCCATGCTCCTGCTGTATCTCCGGGTGCTCCGACACAACAGTCCTCCGGGTACCGGAACCGCCCTTCCTGGCATCGCTTTTCTCGGCGGCTATCTGCTGGCCTGGCTACTCTTCAGTCTCGCCGCCACCGGCTTGCAATGGGCACTGGAGCGGGCGGCGCTGCTGCACAGTATGCTGATGTGGAGCAGCAACCTCACCCTGTCCGCGTGTCTCCTGATACTTGCCGGTCTCTACCAGTTCACCGCTCTAAAAAGAGTCTGCCTGGTACAATGCCGCGCGCCGGCCAGTTGGCTTAGCCGGCACTGG
The DNA here is from genome assembly GCA_030427485.1 of Gammaproteobacteria bacterium. Taxonomy (GTDB): domain Bacteria; phylum Pseudomonadota; class Gammaproteobacteria; order Pseudomonadales; family Halieaceae; genus Marimicrobium. The sequence goes on along the minus strand of JAUICG010000003.1, from coordinate 196,201 downwards.
CGTGCGGGCAGCGCGGGCGCCCTCAGCATGGGTGCGCGCCACGGACTGTATTGTGTCGGATGCTGCTGGAGTCTGATGCTGCTGTTGTTCGTCGGCGGCGTGATGAACCTGGTGTGGATTGCGGGCCTGGCTATTGTAGTGCTCGCAGAGAAACTGCTGCCCGGTGGAGAAAGCACGAGCCGGGTCCTTGGCGCGGGACTGTGCGCACTCGGGGCGTACCTGCTGCTGGCCTGAGCCATCGCTCTCCCGGCTCGGATACTTGAAAATGGCGGGAGTAGCAGGATTCGAACCTGCGACCATCGGCTTAGAAGGCCGGTGCTCTATCCAGCTGAGCTATACCCCCAAACACGGTTCGATTGTGCAACGAAAGATGGGGTGGCCGACGGGTCTTGAACCCGCTACCTCCGGAGTCACAATCCGGTGCTCTACCTGTTGAGCTACGGCCACCATTGCCTCGTGTTGAAAGCGGTTCGGTCAACCTGGCCGATTGTGCCTGGGCACTGCAACAAGCAAGGAATCACGGCCAAACACCGCTGTTGACGCGGCGCGCATGGTAGCTTTTGCTGTCCATGGGTGTCAAGTTCAGCACCCTGCAGACCTTGGACAGGAACCCCCAGCCTGCCTATCATGCGCGGCTATACCAGCTAACAACACGGGGCGATACTCCCATGTACACTTTTGGCCGAACGTCATTGACAGGCTCCTGCCTGGCTCTTCTTGCGTGCCTCCAGGGCGGCTGCGGCTCTGCGGAAATCTCCGTGCAATTCCATCCGGCGACTGCCACCACGACACCGCCGGCAAGAGTGGTGTTCCTGGCCGGTCCCGACAGCCACCTTCCCGGCGCCCATGAGCACGAGGCGGGAACTGCGCTATTGTCAGCGGCACTGCGCGAGCGGCAACCGTCAATTGAAACCGTCAACGTTTACGGGGGGTGGCCCAGCGATGAATCCATTTTTGAGGGTGCCGACGCCCTGGTGATGTATTGTGATGGCGGTGATTCACACCTCGTGATCGATCACCTGCAGACCTTCAACCGCCTCCTGGACCGGGGCATCGGCGTCGTTGCGCTTCACTATTGCGTGGAAGTCCCCAGGGGCAGCCCGGCGGCAGACGCCATGCTGCGGGCCATTGGCGGCTACTTCGAAACCTGGTGGTCGGTAAACCCACACTGGACAGCCCAGTTCACGCGCTTGCCGCCGCACCCGGTCACCCGCGCTATCGCGCCGTTCAGCCTGGAAGACGAATGGTACTTCAATATGCGGTTTGTTGAAGGCGGTGTAACGCCGCTGCTCAGTGCAGTGGCGCCGCCATCGACGATGGAGCGCTGGAACGGGCCCCACAGCGGGAACGATGCAGTACGCAAATTGGTCGCGGACGGTGTACCGCAGGTGCTTGCCTGGGCATTCGAGCGCAGTGGCGGGGGCCGCGGCTTTGGCTACACCGGCGGCCACTACCATGCCAACTGGGAGAACGATGCGGCACGGGAACTGGTGCTGAATGCAATTGAGTGGGTTGCGGTCAAACCCTGACGCCATCGATCCAGCGGTCACGAATCCGCCCACGGTCATCCAGCGTCAACAAATTTGCGCGAAAACCCGGCCTTATCGCCCCCAGTTCATCGGCCAGCCCGAGGGCCCTGGCCGGATAGAGCGTCGCCATACGAACCGCTTCATACCAGTCCAGGCCGGCAAACGCGGCGGCATTGTTCACCGCGGACAGCATATCGAGATCCGAGCCGGCCAGCGTGCCCGCAGCGTTGACGACACGTCCCTCGCTGGCCGTGATGGTTTCGCCGTCCAGCACGAAGGACTTGCTCGCAGAACCTACCGTAGGCATGGCATCGGTCACCAGGATCGCGCCGCCGGTTCGCTTCGCTGATACGGCGATACGAAAGGCTGCCGGGTGGCTGTGGTGCCCGTCGGCAATGATACCGAACCAGCTGTTCTCGTCTTCCAGCGCCGCGCCTACCATCCCCGGCTCCCGGCTTTGCAGGGGCGTCATCGCATTGTACAAGTGGGTGAATCCGCTGGCCCCCGCGTCCAGCGCGGCGCGGGCCTGTGTGTAGCTCGCGGCGCTGTGACCGCAGGCGACAATCACACCCGCAGCGACCAGGCGACGAATCATCGCGTCCGTGGTCAACTCCGGCGCCAGTGTAATGAGTGTTTTCCCGCTGGACAGGGACGTGACAATGTCAAAGCCCGCCTGGTCCAGCTCGCGGAACTTGCTTGCATCGTGCACCCCGCGCCGCAGGGGGTTGAGGAATGGCCCCTCCAGATGAATGCCCAGTACCCCCGGCACGCCTTTCGCAATCGCCCTGCTGACCGCCGCTATGCCCTGGCGCATGACCTCGAAATCCGAGGTGATCAGGGTTGGCAGGAAGCCGGTGGTGCCGGTCTTGCGGTGGGCGGAGCCCATTGTGCGAAGGCTCTCCACGGTTGGCGTAGCGGTAAACAACACGCCGCCTCCGCCATTGACCTGCAAGTCGATGAATCCGGGCAGTAGCGTGCCGCCCTCGAGGTCGTATGCGTCTGTGACAGCTGCGGGCATCTCCCCCTGATCGACCACGTCGAGAATGCGCTCGCCTTCGATCAGCACGCAGCGATGCGCTCGCAGCGTCGCTCCGTCGAAGACTTGCCCGTTGACGATTGCCTGTAACATGGATACCAGCCCTGGTGTTCTGTCCGCGTGTCAGATCCAGCGCTATCGCGCAGCGCTGTCCGCGGACGATACTAGCATGGCGGCCCGGAAAACCGGCAACGAGGTGAACGACCATAATTCATAGGGACTACAGCAACAACGCCAACTCGTCCCAGCTGCGCGCCAACGCGGCGTTGTAGGCACTGCCATCCCCGATAAACAGCTCTGTGCTGAGGAAGCTGACATTGACATGGTCCGCTGTACTGGACACCGTATGGAACAAGCCCACGTTGGGCGCCAGGGGACCGAACCCAAGGTAGTCGATCAATCTGGCGCCAGCTATATAAGCTTCTGAAGAGAGTCCCGGCACATTGGTGACCACGGTATTGACCACCGTCGGCAGGTCCTCCAGGTGGCCCGAGGATATCAACCATTCTCCCAGCCACAGAATAATGGCAGGGTGAATATCGTCCACCAATTTGAGCATGGCATGCGCATCCGCTTTCCTGCTGTGCTTTTTGCCCTCGGAAGAGTGTCGTGAGATGGCCTCCAGGCGCTCCTTTGTATCCGCGATATTTGTGTACAGGCACACCTTTGCCACGGTCACGTGATTGCCTGTCGTACCATCCCTGCCCGTTCGCCGCACATCTATCGGCATCAGCGTCACCAGGCTTTCCGGTGGCAACTCGTCGTGCTCGAGCAAAAACTCGCGTAAGCCGCCGGCGACGACACACAGGGCCAGGTCGTTGACAGTACAGTGGCACTTTTTCGCCAGTCGCTTCAGCTGCCGCAGATCCAGTCGGACATGGCCGATAACGCGATCGGCAGTCAACGGGTGATTGAATCGGATTTGCGGAACGCCCTGCCCTTTTTCCGGCGAGGATGAATCATCGCCTAGCAGCAATTGCGGCAACAGCTTGACCAGGGTTGCGGCCATATCGATCGGCCTTTCGACGGCATGCCACCAGGCCCTGCTGTATTTCTCCCACCAGCTTGGCGCCTGAAACGCCTCGGCGATTGGCTTTTCCTCGGGCATCGAGGCCGCAATCGGGACAGAATCCGCCTCTGAGCCCAAACTGTGCAAGCCGCTCATAAGCCGCAGAGCGCTCTTGCCATCCATCATTGCGTGGTGAATTTTAAGAAACAGTGCCGTGCTGCCTCGAGGTATTCCCGCAAGACGATCCAGGCCCTCTACCACCATGACCTGCCACAACGGCCTGGCACGGTCCAGGGGCTGGGCATGGAACTGTCCGAACATAGCGTAGACAGCCTGCCAGTTCTGCGGGCGGGGCAGCGCAACGCGTGTCACATGGTAGTGCGTGCTGAAATGGGTGTCCTCTACCCAGTAGGCCTTGTCCAGTTGCAGCGCGACCTCTTCCAGCCGACAGCGTAGAATCGGGAAATGGTGTTCCACGAGTTCATCGAAACTGTTCTGAAGCGCGTTAAAAAGTGCGGTGGCCCCGCGTTTTCCGCCAGTGTCATAGATCATCAGAGCTGACATGTGCATCGGAATATGGGGCATTTCGCCCTCAACCATCAGGTTGTCGAGTCCCCCGAGTTGTCGCATCTGGCGTCATCTCCGCGTCTGTCACAGGCCACGATACATTTCGCGGTATCGCTTCCACCACTGCGGCTACTGTACCGCCCCGGGCGTCAGTCGCCTTGATCCAGTCGATCATTTCAGCGTGTAGCGGCAGGGAATGGATTGCCCGCCTGATGGATACACAGCGGATTCGGGTTGGAAACAGGGGCGGCGAAACTTTGAGAATTATCGATTGAGGGTGCTGACCCACTGCGGGTGGGATGGCATCATCAACCGGGTACGAATGGATGTCCATCCCCCGATAATGGGGTAGAGCCGAGACCGTGCAGAAGAAAAAGTGGTCGGGGTAGAGAGATTCGAACTCCCGACATCCTGCTCCCAAAGCAGGCGCGCTACCAGACTGCGCTATACCCCGATATACCTGTCATGATGGGCTCGCGATGACATTCCCGCCAGCCCTGTTTTTCAGGAGGGCGAATGATACTCAGCCCTCCGACGAGCGTCAACGCCAAAAAGCCGCCTCGAATACCGGTATACCGTCGCCCGGCCTTTCACTGACACCGGCACTCATGGGACAATAGCCGCCCCGAGGCAGTCGTGCGCTTGCGAGCCGCGCTCCCCGAAGCACCCAATTTACCTCGAATCAAGGATCCTATCGCATGTCTGCACTCCTCCTGGACGGCAAATCACTGGCAGCGCAATCCGAGGCCGACCTGCTGGCGCGGGTAGACCGGTTAAAAGCCGGGTCCGGGGGCAGGACGCCGATCCTGGCAACCATCCTGGTGGGCGATGATCCGGCCTCCGCCACCTATGTCAGAATGAAGGGTAACGCCTGCCGCAGGGTGGGTATGGAATCCCTGGCCGTGGAAATGCCCGCCGCGACCACCACGGAGCAACTGCTGGCGAAGATTGAAGCGTTGAACAATGACCCCAATGTGCATGGCATCCTGCTGCAACACCCGGTGCCGGAACAAATCGATGAGCGCGCCTGCTTCGACGCAATCGCCCTCGCCAAGGACGTGGATGGCGTGACCTGCCTCGGTTTCGGCCGCATGGCGATGGGCGAAGAGGCCTACGGTTGCGCGACACCACAGGGCATCATGCGCATCCTGGATCACTACCGCATCGAGATCGAAGGCAAACATGCGGTGGTCGTCGGTCGTAGCCCCATTCTCGGCAAACCGATGGCGATGATGCTCCTGCAAAAAAATGCAACAGTGACCATCTGCCACTCCCGCACCAAAGACCTCCCCGGCATTATCGCCCAGGCGGATATTCTGGTGGGCGCGGTCGGCAAGCCCGAATTCATCAAAGCCGACTGGGTGAAGGAAGGTGCCGTGGTGATTGACGCCGGCTATCATCCGGGCGGCGTTGGTGACATCGAATTGTCCGCGTTAAGCGAGAAAGCCTCTGCTTACACCCCCGTCCCCGGTGGTGTCGGGCCAATGACGATCAATACCCTGATCATGCAGAGCGTGGTATCAGGTGAGAGAAGCCTTGCGCACTAACACAACGCATAGCAAATGGCACGGATGAGGGTTTGGCCCCCGGATGTGCAATTCGTTCGCGAGTATCGGGGAAGCGGGCGAATTGCACATCCGGGGGCCGAACCCGCCCGCCGGAACGTTCAGCCTCGACCCGCCAGCATCTACCTAATAGCCGGCCCGCACTCAAACTGCCAGTACAGCACTGTTGTCTAAACAGGATCAATCCGACTTGCGCTTCCAGCGTGTCCCCTCGCGGGAGTCCTCCAGCACCACCCCCTGCGCCAGCAACTCCGCGCGCACCTCATCAGCCCGCGCATAATCCTTCGCCAGCTTGGCCGCCTGCCGCTCCTCGATCAGTGCCTCGATCGCCTCCGCGGGGATCGCATCGGACGCCGCCGTGCCCTGCAGCCACTGCACCGCATCCTGTTCAAGAATACCCAGCAGGTTGCCCGCCGCCAGTATGCGGCCCTTGAGTGCCGGCTTCTCGGCGGGTGCGGCCTTGTGCAGTTGCCGGGCCAGCGCGTGTATCTCGGCGATCGCGACAGGCGTGTTCAGGTCGTCGTTCAACGCGTGATAGAACGGCTCATCCGCCAGGCTGACCTCCATATCGACATCCATGTCCTGCACGTCGCGCAGGGTACCGTAGAGACTGTCCAGGGTTGCCTGCGCCTGATCCAGCAGCTCCGCGGAGAAGTCCAACGGCGAGCGATACTGCGCTGACAGCAGCGCGAAGCGCAGCACCTCGCCGCGATAGCCCTGCAGCAAGTCCCGCACGGTGCGAAAATTGCCCAGTGACTTGGACATTTTCTCACCGTCGATATCGAGGTAGGCGTTATGCATCCAGTAACGCACATATTCCCCACCGTGGGCGCAGCGACTCTGGGCAATCTCGTTCTCGTGGTGCGGAAAAATCAGGTCGCGGCCGCCGCCGTGAATATCGATAGTCTCACCGAGATGCTCGCGTATCATCGCCGAGCACTCCAGGTGCCAGCCCGGTCGTCCCCGGCCCCAGGGGCTGTCCCAGCCAGGGTCCTCGGCAGCGGCGGGCTTCCACAGCACGAAATCACCCGGGTGGCGCTTGTAATCCGCAACTTCTACGCGAGCGCCCGCGAGCATATCGTCCAACGAGCGACCGGATAATCTCCCGTAATCATCCATCGACTCCACCGCGAACAGCACGTGCCCCTGGGCCTCGTAGGCGTGGCCCTTCTTGAGCAGTGTCGCGGTGAGCGCGATCATCGCATCGATATTCTGGGTAGCGCGGGGTTCAAGGGTCGGCGGCAATGTATTGAGCTGCGCCATGTCCTCGCGGTACTTGGCGGTGAATTCCTCGGTGACGGACTCGATGCTGCGCTTGCCGTCACGCGCGGCGCGGATGATTTTGTCATCGATATCCGTGATGTTGCGCGCGTAGGTCACACTGTCAAAGTGTGTCTGCAACAGGCGAAACAAGGTATCGAACACCACCGCCGGCCGGGCGTTACCGATATGCGCGAGGTTGTACACGGTGGGCCCGCAGACGTAGAGGGTCACGGTATCGGGTACCAGCGGCTCGAAGCGTTCCTTGCGCCCGCTCAGGGTGTTGTACAGTACCAGACTCATCCTTCGCTCCTCAGCCATCCACCCAGGTATCGCGCAGGCCGATCGTCTTGTTGAATACCGGCTTCTCCACGCTGTGGTCGTAGCGGTCGGCCACGAAATAGCCCTCCCGCTCGAACTGGAACTGCTGTTCAGGCACTGCATCGGCCAGTGCCGGCTCTATCCACGCCTGTTGCACGACACTAAGCGATTCCGGGTTGATATGATCGAGAAACGCGTTGTCACCCCTGTCCGGCGACGCGTGGTTGAACAGGCGCTCGTACAGCCGCACCTCGGCAGTCCTGCCCTCGCTTACCGACACCCAGTGGATAACGCCCCTGGGCTTGACGCCGTCCGCGGGATTCTCACCCAGCGTGTCGGCGATCGTATGTGCCCTGATCTCGGTAATATCGCCGCGCTCGTTCCTGATCACTTCATCCGCCTCGATCACGTAGGCATTGCGCAGTCGCACACGACTACCGAGGACCAGGCGTTTGTATTTTTTGTTCGCTTCCTCGCGAAAATCGTCGGCATCGATATAGATCTCCCGAGTGAACGGCAGTTCGCGCTCACCCAGGTCCGCGCGGTTCGGGTGACGCGGCGCACCGAGCGTTTCAACCTTGCCCTCGGGGTAGTCGGTGAGGACGACTTTCAGCGGATTGAGCACGCACATCCCGCGCGCGGCGTTTTCATTCAAATCTTCGCGGATGGCGAATTCCAGCATGGCCACGTCGACCACACCGTCGCTGCGGGTAGTGCCGATCATGTCGCAGAAACGGCGAATCGCTGCCGCCGGGTAGCCGCGCCTGCGCATGCCCGAAATCGTCGGCATACGGGGGTCGTCCCAGCCGCCTACCACGCCTTCATCCACCAGTTGCTTGAGCTTGCGTTTGCTGGTCACCGTATAGCTGGGATTCAGCCTGCCGAACTCGTACTGCCGTGGCCGGCTTGGAACCGGCAGGTGGTCCAGGAACCAGTCGTACAACGGGCGATGATCTTCGAATTCCAGCGTGCAGATTGAATGCGTAACGCCTTCGATCGCATCTTCCTGCCCGTGGGCGAAATCGTAGGTCGGATAAATCGACCACTCAGTACCTGTCTGGTGGTGCGCCGCTTTGCGAATGCGGTACAGGATCGGGTCGCGCATATTGATATTCGGCGAACGCATATCGATTTTCGCGCGCAGCACCCTGGCACCCTCGGCAAATTCACCGGCTTTCATGCGTGCGAGCAGGTCGAGGTTTTCCGCCACGCTGCGCTCCCGGTACGGGCTGTTGCGCCCCGGCTCTGTCAAAGTGCCGCGGTACTCCCTCGCCTCATCGGCATTGAGGTCGCACACATAGGCGTTCCCCTGCTCCACCAGGTGCACGGCCCAGTCGTAGAATTGCTGGAAGTAGGAAGAGGCATAGCGTACCTCACCGTCCCATTGATAGCCCAGCCAGCGCACATCGGCCTCGATCGCTTCGGTAAACACCGTGGACTCCTTTTCCGGATTGGTATCGTCGAAGCGCAGATTGCAGCGCCCGCCGTTCGCTTCCGCCAGCCCGAAATTGACACTGATGGACTTGGCGTGGCCAATATGCAGGAAGCCATTGGGTTCGGGGGGAAAGCGGGTTACGACGGTGGCAACCCGGCCACTGGCGAGATCCTCGCTGATAATGGTCTGCAGGAAATTGCTGGCTGGTGTGTCGTCCATAGGTGGTGTGCTGCTGCCGTAAAAAAGTCGCGTATTATAACGACTCCCACGTCGCGCTTATAGACAATTCACCACGGGAGCGCCAATTCACGGCCGAGTGCAAACCAATCTCGCATTTCTGGGCATCTTTGCCCGCTACATGTTTTACTGAAGGCTAAAAGTCCGTATCATTGCCCGGCTTGATACAGACACCCCCAAGGAAGTAAACATGGTCATCATTCGCACGACATTCGGCGAGATTAAGCTTGAACTGGACGCCGAAAAAGCGCCAAAAACCGTTGCCAATTTCATCAGCTACGCTCGTGATGGCTTTTACGACGGCACAATTTTCCACCGCGTCATCGACAATTTTATGATCCAGGGCGGCGGTTTCGACACCGAGATGCGGCAGAAAGCCAGTGGAGCACCCATCGAAAACGAAGCTGACAACGGTCTCAAGAATGATTTTGGCACGATAGCGATGGCCAGAACTTCCGATCCACATTCAGCGACTGCGCAATTTTTCATCAATGTGAAAGACAACGACTTCCTCAACCACAGCGGCAAGAATATGCAGGGATGGGGTTATGCGGTGTTCGGCAAGGTCACAGAGGGTGTCGAGGTGCTGGACAAGATCCGCGCCGTACCGACGTCCAGCAGCAAAGGTCACCAGGATGTGCCTTCCGATCCGGTCATCATTGAATCGGTCGTAATTGTCGACGAGTAAGTCCCGTATGCCGGCCAGGACCTGGCCGGCCAGGGTCCGAGCGCAGCAACTAAGCCGGCGTTGATTTTAAATAAAATCAGCTATATCAAATAGTTGAATCTATATTCTAATGCAACTTATTCAGTGAGTACGCCCGTTTCCCAGCCCACCTGAAAGGCGGTGTGGCACACCGCTGTGGAACCTGAACTCGGTGTCCGGCGTCTCGACCAGTTCCCGCTCGTATGCCAGCAATACCGGCAGCCGCTCCGCGATGTCCTCTTTCGACCCCAGGGTCTCGGCCAGTTGGAGGTAATCCATGAAGTGCCTGGATTCAGACTTTAACAGCGACAGGTAAAACCCGGACAACTCGGGGTCCAGCGCAGGCGCCAGCGCGGCGAAGCGTTCGCAGGAGCGGGCCTCGATTATGGCCCCCACCAGCAGGGTATCCACCAGTTTCGCGGGATCGCGCTGTCGCACCTGCTCACGCAATGCGCCCGCGTAGCGCGAGGCCGCGATCTGGCGATAGTCGATTCCACGCGCTCGCATAATTGCAATCACCTGCTCGAAGTGTCGCAATTCCTCTCGCGCCAGTCGTGAGAGCCTGTCCAACAGCGTGTAATGCTCCACATAGCGATACATCAGGTTCAGCGCGGTGGACGCCGCTTTTTTCTCGCAATTGGCGTGATCAATCAGCAGTAATTCGGGGTTCTGCAAGGCCCACTCTACCCAGGCAGGGGGTGTGGGACACTGCAGGAAGGAATGTATCGCTGTGATCGCAGTCGGCGCAGTCACCGGGCCTGCTCACGAAACAGGTCGGGCGTGAGCATATAGCGCTCGTAATGCGCCTCCGAAAGAATATAGAACTCCCGGTCGATCTGCTCGCGCAGTTCCACCAGTGGCAGTCCGCGATAGCGCAGGTCCACCTCAAATCCGTACTCCCGCGTGTTACCGATCTGCCCCGCCCCGGCTTTCAACAGACTGAATACCCAACAATATTCGTCGTGGTGCGCGACGTAGCGAACCTGCTGCACGCCCAGCTGCCATTTGAGCAATGCCGCGTCGAGTACCTGCAGCTTGTTGCTGACACATTGCGAGAGAAAACCCGACAACCGCGAGTCAATGGCTCGCTTCTGGGCGATGGTATAGCCGTTCCAATCGATCACCTCGTGGCTGAAACGCTTGCAACCGCGGCAGACGCTGTCGCCTATACCGGTCGAACAGACGCCGATACAGGGAGTTTTGACAGTGCGTTCAAGCATTGATGCGAGGGTATCCGGCGACGGGGAGTTCACCGCGAGTGTACGGTATCACCCGGATGAATGCGAGATATAAGCGGTTGATTCGTTTATCTTAAATACACTCTACGCTATAATCGCCGCCTGCTTTCATCTCTTCCAAACACGCGTCCCAGGCCTATTCGGGGGCGCTACAGGCAATGCAAAGGAGCTCTATTGTGCTAGAAGCGTATCGCACTCACGCGGCAGAACGTGCCGCCCAGAATATCCCCCCGAAACCGCTGAAGGCCGAGCAGGTGGCGGAACTGGTGGAACTGCTGAAGAACCCGCCGGCCGGCGAGGAAGCGTTCCTGCTTGACCTGATCAGTAACCGGGTGCCGCCGGGTGTGGACGAGGCCGCTTACGTCAAGGCCGGCTTCCTGTCGGCGATCGTCAACGGAGAAGCGGACTGCCCGCTGATCGACAAGCTGCACGCGGTAAAACTGCTGGGCAACATGCATGGCGGATACAATATCGAGACACTGGTGGGCCAGCTGACGGATGCCGAGCTGGGCGCCGCGGCAGCCACTGAACTCAAGCATACACTGCTGGTCTTCGAGGCCTTTCACGACGTGGCCGAACTGGCGAAATCGGGCAACGAGAACGCGCGCAGCGTGATGCAGTCATGGGCCGACGGCGAATGGTTCACCAGCCAGCCTGAAGTACCTGAATCGATCAAGGTATCGGTCTTCAAGGTCACCGGGGAAACCAATACGGATGACCTCTCTCCCGCACCGGATGCCTGGTCACGCCCCGATATTCCGCTGCACGCGCTGGCCATGTACAAAATGACGAGGGATGGCCTGGAGCCCGAGGAGCACGGCGTCACCGGCCCGCTGAAACAGATCGAGGCGCTGCAACAGAAAGGCCTGCCGGTCGCGCTCGTCGGCGACGTGGTCGGTACCGGCTCTTCACGCAAATCCGCGACCAATTCCGTGCTCTGGTATTTCGGCGAGGAGATAGACGGCGTACCGAACAAGAAGAGCGGCGGAATCTGCATCGGCGGCAACGTGGCGCCGATTTTCTACAACACCATGGAGGACGCCGGCGCCCTCGTGTTCGAAGCACCGGTCGAGAAGCTGGGCATGGGCGACGTAATTGACATCCGGCCCTATGACGGCAAGATCCTGTCCGAGTCCGGCGACGTGCTGAGCGAGTTCACGCTGAAATCCGATGTGCTGCTGGATGAAGTGCGCGCCGGCGGCCGAATCAACCTGATTATCGGCCGCGGCCTGACCACACGGGCGCGCGAAGCGCTGGGCCTGTCCCCCTCCGACCTGTTTCGCAAACCGGAACAACCGGGCGATACCGGAAAGGGATTCACGCTGGCACAGAAAATGGTGGGCAAAGCCTGTGGTACCGAAGGTATCCGGCCCGGTACCTACTGCGAGCCGCGGATGACCACGGTGGGGTCCCAGGACACGACCGGCCCGATGACCCGCGACGAACTGAAGGACCTCGCGTGTCTCGGTTTCTCCGCCGACCTCACCATGCAGTCGTTCTGCCATACCGCCGCCTACCCCAAGCCGGTTGATATCGAAACCCAGCACTCGCTGCCCGATTTCATCATGACGCGCGGGGGGGTCTCTCTGCGCCCCGGGGACGGCATTATCCACTCCTGGCTGAACCGCATGTTGCTGCCGGATACCGTGGGCACCGGCGGCGATTCGCACACCCGCTTCCCGATGGGCATTTCCTTTCCCGCCGGGTCGGGCCTGGTGGCATTCGCCGCCGCCACCGGGGTGATGCCGCTGGATATGCCCGAGTCGGTTCTGGTGCGCTTCAAGGGCAAGATGCAACCCGGCATCACCCTGCGCGACCTGGTGCACGCAATCCCCTTCTACGCGATCAAGCAGGGGTTGCTGACCGTGGATAAAAAAGGCAAGAAAAACATTTTCTCCGGACGCATTCTCGAAATCGAGGGCCTGGGCGACCTCACCGTGGAACAGGCATTTGAATTGTCAGACGCCTCAGCCGAACGCTCCGCTGCCGGCTGTACCATCGCGTTGAACGAGGACACCATCGCCGAGTACCTGCGTTCCAATATCGTATTGCTGCGCACCATGATTGCGGAAGGCTACGGCGACAAGCGTACACTTGAACGCCGCGCCCGCAAGATGGAGGAATGGCTGGCGAACCCGACATTGATGAAGGCCGATGCCGATGCCGAGTACAAGGCCGTGATAGAGATCGACCTTGCCGAGGTCAGGGAACCCATCGTTTGCGCGCCCAACGACCCTGACGATGCGCGGCTGTTGTCCGACGTGGCCGGCGATAAAGTGGACGAGGTATTTATCGGTAGCTGTATGACCAACATCGGGCATTTTCGCGCCGCGGGTAAACTGCTGGATCAGCACAAGGGCACAATATCCACCCGGATGTGGATTGTTCCCCCCACGCGAATGGATGAACACCAGTTGATGGAGGAAGGCTACTACAATATCTTCGGCGCCTCCGGCGCACGTACAGAGATGCCGGGCTGTTCCCTGTGCATGGGCAACCAGGCGCGGGTCGCCGCCAACTCGACGGTGCTGTCAACCTCTACCCGCAACTTCCCCAACCGGCTCGGCGACGGCGCGAATGTCTACCTGACCTCCGCGGAACTGGCTTCGGTGGGCGCGATACTGGGCAAATTGCCAACGCCGGCTGAGTACATGGAGTACGCTGAAAACATCGACTCGATGGCAGCCGACATCTACCGCTACCTCAACTTTGACCGCATTGCCGAGTTCCAGAAGAGCGCCGAGGAAGGCGCCCGGATTGCCGCGGTGGAGATACAGGAACTGCGCGCCTGATTGCTGTTTCAGGCACATTAATCGGACAGGACACTACAGCGTGGTGTCCTCCTCGAGCAAGCCCCTGCGCCGGTCAGGCCTGAAGCGACTGACAGCCCGGGTGAACTGCGCCAGTTCGTCCTTGTCCTTCACTCCGGCGTATGCGAGATCGTTGTACAGTCCGGTAATTCGCCGCAGTTCGTCTGCGAACCCCGGTAGCGCCTCCACCGCTCGCTGCGCGAAATGACCGGGTGTTTCTCCCGGCCCGCGTATCAGGCCGAGTTCGGCCATGCGATCGCAAAAGAGCCGATAGTACTTGTCCAGCGGGCTCACAGGATACGTGTCGCGCTTGAAAAAGAGCGATATCGCCACGGGAACCAGCACCAGCGCCCAACTTCCCAACAACAGCGTCGCAAACACGCGCGTACTGATCTCTCCGAACAGGGTGTGTAGCAAATCAAACTGCTGTTCACTGTCGAAGCCCACCACCCAGCTTTGCCAGCGGTAGGTCAATGCATCGTAGCGCAGGCGCAGCTGGTTCAGCAGCGGGATACTGCGGTAGCGCAGCGGGGACAGGGGCGCAGCCGCCAGGAAGCTGCCCTCGGACGCCATCGCCTCCTCCAGGCCCATCTCGATTCGCAGCGGGGACACCGCCGATGTCGGATCTACGCGCACCCAACCCCTGTTTTCCAGCCACACCTCGGCCCAGGCGTGCGCATCGAACTGGTGCACGATCACGGTCTTGTTCAGCGGGTTGATTTCCCCGCCCTGGTAACCCGCCACGACCCTCGCCGGCACATCGGCCGCGCGCATCATGAACACAAACGCCGAGGCGTAGTGCTCGCAAAATCCGCGTCGGGCCTGGAACAGGAAGTCGTCAATAGGGTTGGAGCCGGTCAGTCGCCCGGGCTGCAATGTATAGACGTAATCCTCGCTGTTGAACTTTTCCAGCACCTGCTCTACAAAAGCCTCATCGCTACCTGCAGATTCCCGCAGTTCCAGCGCCAGTTCTCGCGTGCGATTGTTTCCCTGTGGCGGGAGCTTGGTCTCTGTCTTGCGCCGCCAGTCCGACAGGTCCAGGTCCACCGGTACATCCGTCCAGCTCTCGACCCGGTAGAGGTACTCCGATTCCAGCGGTGCGGGCGACATCATCCTGAAATCGGACGAGTGCATTACACCGGGCGAGCGGGCCCTGGCGTAGCGCAGCCCGTAAAGCCAGTTTTGCTGGGTGGATTCCATGATCACGCTGTAGCGCAGCGGTTGGCCGGAGATCGCCACCTCGTCCGGGCGCTGCTCTTCCAGGGGCACGTCATAGTAACCCAGGCCCGACCAGACATCCTGCTCCAGCCGACTGAAGACCAGGCCGCGCCAGTACAGCGCTGACTTCTCCGGAATCTCGCCGTCGAATTTCACCCTGAAGGCAACCTCGTCGGACTGGCTGAGGCTGGCCACATCGCCCGGTTTCATAAAATCGCTCATTCCGGTCTTCGCGGCGTGACTCTTGATCGGCACCGTCCACAACGGACCGAAGCGTGGAAACACAAAAAACAGCACCACCATTAACGGCACAGCCTGCAACAACATGACGCCCGCAAGGCGCATCGTCCCGCGATTGAACTGGTCCAGTCCGGGCTGGTGCAGGGCTACCAGCGCCGTGGTGACCAGCAGCACATTGATCACTGAATACAGGGTAATCAACAGATCCTGACTGAACAGGAATTCCGTTATGCAAATAAAATAGCCCAGGAACAGCAGCACATAAGCGTCCTTGCGCTGCGACAGTTCAATGAACTTGAGCGCAAACGCGGTCAGCAACAGGGCCACCGTCGGCTCGAGGCCGACCAGGGTGCCGTAGCTGGCATAGATTCCCACAAAGCCGCTGGTCGTCATCGCCACCTTGACCCAACGGCCGGGAAAGGACCAGCGTCCCCGGTGCACCTGTAAACGCCAGACAACGGCGATGACATAGACGGCGAGCACCCAGATCGGCAGGCGGCCAATGTGCGGGGCCACCAGCGCGAACAGGCTGATGATGATCCACATCAGCGCGTTGCGGGGTACCTGCTGCAGCACGTTCACCGGCCGGCCTCCCCTTTGCCGAACAGCGCGAGTTCCTTAAGCACCTGCTCGCGATGTTTTTCGCCAAGCGCGGGCCCTATGGTTACGCCCGGCAGGCGCAAACCATACTCCTCACGGCGTTCATCGAACACCAGCACCCAGTAGCACAGATGGGACAAACGCTGTTCCACACCCATGCCCGGAAACAGTTCCCAGTCCAGCCAGACGCTGCGATCCGCGTAGGCGGTATACTGTTTGGTTTGAATGGACTGGCCTTTCGCCAGACCTTTCCAGTGGACCTGGCGCAGCGAATCCCCCTTGCGGTAATCCCGGAAACCGTAGAAATCATCATTGCCCATCACCATTGCCGCTGCGCCGTCCGGTGTATCCGTGGCCAGTCCGGGCAACTCCGCGGAAGCAATCGGGCGTGGATAGACAAGCGCATGCAAATCGAGATCGATCCAGGTCCAGCAGCGCAGCAATCCCAGCGGATAGGTCGATTCCAGCAGCAGGCGCCCTGGACGGAACCAGCCGCGTTTGTCCACCTGCATATGCAACTGGACTTTCACCCTGTCGGCATCCACCAGATTGACCATCGTTTCACTGCTGCCGGACCATTTCAGGTACAGCGCATAGTGGTCGCGCTGCTTGCTCCGTTCCACCATGACCAGGAACTCCGTCTGCTGCCCCGGAAACGCCGGTTGGGCGCGCATCGCTCGTATGGTAAGTCCCGACAAATTGGCATAGGTATGCAGGGTCGCCACAACAAACAGCGTGGCCAGCAAAAACGTCAACGCGTAGCTGAGATTGTTCTCGAAATTAATTGCCGCTACCAGCATCACCAGCAGGCAACAGCCGAAAAAAACGCCTGTTCGGCTGGGCAGGATAAAAATCCGGCGCTGGTCCAGTGTCACCTCGCGCGCCGGCGGCACCCGCCGGTTCAACCAGCCGCGAAAACGCCGGCGCAGTTGCCCGCGAAGACTCGTGTCGCGCTGGTCAAAGTCGTATTGGGTAGCGTCCACCGGGGCTCTCTCAGCGTCCCACGACATCCACATCGCGCCGCAGCAGGTCGACCAGCGCATCGCCGTCGCCCGCATAGTCGCCACTGGGTACCAGGCGGTGGGCGGCCACCGCGGGTAACACCGCCTGTATGTCCTCCGGCACGACATGACCGCGATTGTTCATCGCAGCCCAGGTCTTCGCACAGTCCAGCAGCGCCAGTGCGCCCCGGGGTGACAGACCAACCTCGAACTCCGGGGACTGGCGTGTATAGGCAACCAGGCGCTGCAGGTAGTCGATCAGGTTTTCGGAGGCATGCACCTTGCTGACCGCGACGCGAATCATCTCGAGTTGCCCCATGTCGATACACTGCCTGGGATTCTGGATTTCCATCGCACCGCTGTGACGCCGCTCAAACATCTGGCGCTCGGCCTGCGGGTGGGGGTAGCCCAATTCCAGTCGCATCAGGAAACGGTCCAACTGGGACTCAGGCAGGGGATAGGTGCCGGACTGGTGTACCGGGTTCTGCGTGGCGATGACAAAGAAAGGCTGGGGCAACTGCCGGGTTTCACCCTCGACCGTCACCTGTCCTTCCGCCATCGCCTCCAGCAGCGCACTCTGCGTACGCGGCGTCGTGCGGTTGATTTCATCGGCCAGTAACAGCTGGGTAAAAATCGGGCCGGGGTGAAACGTGAAACTGGCGTCGCTGGCATCAAACACCGATACTCCGAGAATGTCCGCGGGCAGCAGGTCACTGGTGAACTGCACACGTTTCCAGGACAGACCGAGCACCGCCGCCAGCGCATGCGAAAGCGTGGTTTTTCCCATCCCGGGAAGGTCTTCCAGCAGCAGGTGCCCGCGCGCAAACAGGCAACACAACGCCAACCTGATCTGCGGCTCTTTTCCCAGCAGGATATTACCCACCTCGTTCACCGCAGAATCCACCAAGCCCCTTACTTGCATTCCACTACCCCATGAATCCCGTTTATTGTTAGCGCAGGCCGGCAAAACCTCGTTCGATATCAGCCTTCAAGTCATCCACGTTTTCCAGCCCCACTGCGATACGGACAAGACCGTCCCGAATACCCGCCTGCTCCCGCTGTTGTGGTGTCAGGCGCCCGTGGGTCGTTGTCGCCGGATGGACTATCGTAGTTTTCGCATCCCCCAGGTTAGCGGTAAGCGACATCAGGGTGGTAGCGTCGATAAACCGCCAGGCCTGTTCCCTGCCGCCTTTGACAACAAATGAGAGCACGCCGCCGTAGGCGGATTGCTGTCTCGCGGCCAGTGCATGACCCGGGTGGTCCGGCAGTCCGGCGTAAAACACCCGTTCTACCGCAGGCTGCAGTTGCAGCCATTGCGCGATCTCCAGTGCCGCGGCACTGTGCGCCTGCATACGCAGGCGCAGTGTCTCCAGGCCCTTCAGAAATACCCAGGCGTTGAACGGACTCATGGTCGGGCCACAGGTTCTAAGAAACGTTAGCACCTCGTTCATATGCTCTTTCCGACCCAGCACGGCACCTCCGATACAACGGCCCTGCCCGTCCAGGTATTTGGTCGCGGAATGCACCACAATGTCCGCACCCAGTGACAACGGACGCTGCAGCGCCGGCGTGCAGAAGCAATTGTCCACCACAAGCAGGCAATTGTTTTCCCGGGCCAGCTGCGACATCGCCTCCATATCTGCGACTTCACACAGCGGGTTGGACGGTGTCTCCAGAAAAAGCATCGCCGTATCGGGGCGAATAGCGGCTCGCCATCCGGCCAGGTCGAGCACAGGGACAAAAGTTACTTCAACGCCAAATTTCGCCAGGTACTTCGCAAACAGGTTGACCGTTGTGCCAAACACATCTCGCGAACACACAACATGATCGCCGGACTTGAGCAGCGCAATACCGGTACTGAGAATCGCGGCCATGCCGGAGGCGGTTGCCACCGCAGCCTCTGCGCCTTCCAGCGCGGCCAGCCGCTCTTCGAACGCGCGCACGGTGGGATTGGTATAGCGCGAGTAGACATTACCCGGCTCCTCCCCGGAAAAGCGGGCAGCCGCCTGCGCCGCGTTTTCAAAGACATAACTGGAGGTAGCAAAAACCGGTTCGGCATGCTCCCCCTCATGTGTCCGCTGGATACCACTGCGCACCGCAAGGGTGTCAAGGTGTGCCCCGGCCAGTGGGTCGTGGTCATTCATGGATTTGTCCTAGACATCATTGTAAAGGCCGACTACGGCGCCATCGGTCTGCAATTGCACTCGCCGCTCATTCTGTGCCTCATCGTTGCGTAGTAATTCCACGCGATCAAGGTATTTTTGGTCAATATCACCGGTAATATACTCGCCGTTGAACACTGAACAATCAAAGCCATCCACCTTTGGATTGCCTTCCAATGAGCAATTGACCAGGTCCTCAATATCCTGGTACACCAGCCAGTCCGCACCGATCAACTCGCAGACCTCCTCAACGGTGCGATTGTGCGCGATCAATTCCGACGCCGACGGCATATCGATCCCGTAGACGTTGGGATAACGTACAGGGGGCGCGGCGGATGCAAAATAGACGTTGGCGGCACCCGCCTCCCTGGCCATCTCAATGATCTGGCGGCAGGTGGTGCCGCGTACAATGGAATCGTCCACCAGCATCACGTTCTTCCCGGAAAACTCCAGAGGCACCGGATTGAGTTTCTGCCGCACGGATTTTTTACGGTGACTCTGGCCAGGCATGATGAATGTGCGCCCAATGTAGCGGTTCTTCATCAGCCCCTCCCGGAACTTGATATTGAGTTCATAGGCCATCGACTGGGCCGCGATGCGGCTGGTATCGGGGATAGGAATAATGACATCGATCTTCAGGTCCGGGCGCAGCCTGCGAATCTTCCTGGCCAGGGCCTCGCCCTGGCGCATCCGCGTTTTGTAGATCGAAATGCCGTCGAGCAGCGAGTCCGGGCGCGCAAAGTACACATGCTCGAAAATACAGGGTCGCAGGGTCGCTTTCTCCGCACAGAGGCGCCGATGCAACTGTCCTTCCTCATCGATGAATATGGCTTCGCCCGGCGCCACGTCATCGAGCAGGGTGAATCCGAGTACATCCAGCGCGACACTCTCTGACGCGATCATGTACTCCTGCCCGGCCTTTGTCTCGCGCGTACCGATGACCAGTGGACGGATACCGGCCGGATCCCGGAAGCCGAACACGCCGTAGTTGACCAGCAAGCCGACAACGGCGTATCCACCGCGACAGCGTTTGTGAACGGCTTCTACCGCGGTAAAGATATCGTCCGCACCCGGATTGAGTTTGCCCAGGGTCTGCAACTCGTGCGCGAAGACATTGAGCAGCACTTCCGTGTCGGAGTCGGTATTCAGGTGGCGCAGGTCATCCTGGAAAATCTCCAGTGACAGTTGCTCGGAGTTGGTCAGGTTGCCGTTATGCGCAAGTGCGATGCCATAGGGTGAGTTAACGTAAAAAGGCTGCGCCAGGGCGATCCCCGAACTTCCCGCTGTGGGGTACCGCACATGCCCGATGCCCATGGCGCCTTTCAGTCGCTGCATGTGGTCCTGCCGGAAAACGTCCCGCACGAGACCCTCACCCTTGCGCTGGCTGAACCTGCCGCCGCTACCGGTCACGATTCCCGCCGCGTCCTGCCCACGATGCTGCAGGACAGTCAGGGCATCGTATATTTCGGGGGCGACATCATGTTTCGCTACCATTCCGACAATGCCACACATTCAACTACTACCTCGCTTGAAACTCTTGGATTCTACGCCAGGCCCTGCCCGGCCTGGTATCTGGAAAAGAGGTGCCGCACCCATTGACCCAGCATATCAACATGCGGCATGAGTTCGGCCTTGTCCAACCACTCCAGGTTTTGCGGTGGCGCCAGTTGCCTGAGCAGGTAAACCAACACCAGTATGATGATGATACCCCGCGCGAAACCGAATGCCGTACCGAGCAGCCTGTCCAGCAGCGTCAGGCCGGTAGCTCGCACCAGTTGCGCGCCAATCTTCCCGAGCACGCCGACCATCACCAGTGTACCGGCAAACAGCAGAGCATACGCGGCAACATACCGGCCCGTCACATTGACAATCCATTGCGATAACACCGCGGCCATTTCAGTGACGAACATATTCGCAATCACGAATGCGGCGATCCAGCCTGCCAGGGAAGCCGCTTCCCGGATAAACCCCCGCCACAAACTCAGCAGTATCGACAGGCCGAGTATGACAATTATCGCCCAGTCGGCCGCATTAAACTGTAGCCAATCCACCATCCGGGCTCAGGCCGCCTTCACAGGCATCAGGGTAAATACCTGACGAGCATGGAGTTCACGCCAAATTCCGCATTGATCCCGGCCTGCATGCCTTCCAGTTCCCGTTTTTCAAACTTGGGGCCGATACACACCCGATAGAGCTGCCTGCCACCACTGGATACAGTGGTGACATAGGCCTTTTCGTGCTTCAGCAGCAGTCGCGCGCGCAATGCCTCGGCTTTTTCAGGGCTGCTGACCGTCGCGACCTGAAGTGTCCACGCCACAGGTACGCCATCCGCATCCACCGCAAGCGGTTTAGGGGGCTCCGAACGCGTCGCTCCGGGTTCCGGACTACTACCGGAAGCTGACGCGTCGATAGCCGCAGCCGCGGCCAGCTCCGCTTCCTCGTTTCCCGCGAAAGAGACATTATCCGGAATGGCGTTGTTTTCCGCACCCTGGGAGTAATCGCTGTCGCTCAACGGCGGCGAACCCCTCAGGTCAGCCTGCGACGGGGCCTCGATCTCCGCGCTGGAAACCACCGGCGCTTCGGGTATCGAGCGCTGTTGTATCGCGCTCTCCTGCTCCGGCTCCACGAACACAATAGGCCAGAACACCACGCCCAACGCGAGCAGGATGAGCGCACCCACCAGTCGCTGTTTGAGGACTTCGTTCACATATCCCTCCCCGCGCGCGCGAGCCCTGGCTGATCCATGGCGTCATCAAAACGGTGGGGGGCGGTATCATCGGGGACACTGAGCAATGGCAATACGGCAGCCACAGTGGTGAACGAGCCGAAGACAACCAATCTGTCACCTGTATTCATCACGCGTTGTGCGCGCCGCAGTGCCTGCCGCAGATTTTTACTGATGCTAATCATGCCTTCACCCGCCCCGGCCAGCAAGCGGGCGACGTCCGCCGCGCGTGCTGCACGCCCGTTCCCGGGTTGGTCGGCCAGAAACCAGGCGTCGAAATGACCGACTGCCGCATCCACGATACCCTGAATATCCTTGTCCGACATAACAGAAAAAAGGCCAATTGTTCTTCCCTCACAGGGTGCGACTTGCAAGTACTCAAGCAACTTGCCGACCGCCGCCAGGTTGTGCGCTACATCCAGCACATAATTACGACCCTGGGTCCGCATCTGCTGCCGACGCCCCGCGACCACAACACGCGCAAGCGCGCGCGTAATCAGCGCTTCGCTCACAGCCACATCGAGCAGCAACGCGGCCTGCACTGCCGCGCAGATATTTTCCGGCAAAATCGAATCACAGTCCCGCGGCGCAAGCGGCCAGGGCTGCCCCTGCGGCCCGCGCAGCACGGCCTGCCACCGCCCCCGGGAAAACGCCAGTGTAAACTCCTTTCCCAGGCAAAGTGCAGGACGGGCACCCACTTCCGTGATACAGCGCAACAATTCCGCTGGCGGATCTGAGTCGGCAACCACCACAGGGATGGACGGACGCAGTATGCCGGCTTTTTCGCGCGCGATTTCACCACGTGACGCGCCGAGCCAATCCTGGTGGTCGAGGTCAATGCTGGTAATGACTGCGACAGCGGGATCTACCACGTTTACCGCATCGAGCCGCCCACCGAGGCCGACTTCCAGCACCAGAACATCGAGCGAACTGGCTGCGAAGACCAGCAGCGCCGCCAGCGTCGCAAACTCAAAATACGTGAGTGAAATATCGCCCCTGGCGGCGTCGATCGCCGCGAAGGCCGCGATAATATCGGCATCGCTGGCGTCAACACCGGCAACCCGGATTCGTTCGTTGAACTGCAGTAGATGCGGCGACGTGAATGTACCCGTACGGTATCCCGACTCCTCCAGGAGCGCTTCGAGCACTGCCACCGTGGAGCCTTTTCCATTGGTACCGGCGACGGTGACGACAGGCTGTGACACCGGTAGCAGGCCAAGCGTATGGGCGACAGTCGAGACCCGCTCCAGTCCGAGATCGATCTCTCGGGGGTGAATCGATTCGAGTCGCCGCAGCCACTGCTCCAGCGACGCCTTACTCATCTCCCGCCGCGATTGCTGCTGGGGCATCTTCGCCGTCTTCGGGCTCGTCAGCCACCTGTTCCTGTAGCGGGGCCAACGGACGCCCGGTCATCTTGGCGAGCAGGCGTGCGATGGTATCCCGCATTTCGGTGCGATGCACAATCATGTCGATTGCGCCGTGCTCGAGCAGGAATTCGCTGCGCTGAAACCCTTTGGGAAGCTTCTGGCGAATGGTCTGCTCAATGATATTGGGCCCCGCAAATCCCGCGCGGGCGTCAGGTTCGGCAATATTGATGTCCCCGAGCAGGGCCAACGAGGCTGAAACCCCGCCGTAAATGGGGTCGGTCATCACCGAGATATAGGGTACGCCGGCGATTTTCATTCGCTCGATGACGGCACTGGTCTTGGCCATTTGCATCAGGGAGATCAGGGCCTCCTGCATGCGCGCACCACCAGAGGCGGAAAAACACACCAGCGGAACTTGTTCTTCCAGCGCCAACTGGGCGGCCCGGGTAAACTTTTCCCCGACCGCATAACCCATGGAACCGCCGTGAAAGTCGAATTCAAAAGCCACGGCAATCAGCGGCAAGCCGCGCAGCGATCCGCGCATCGCTATCAGGGCGTCTTTTTCGCCAGTAGACTTCTGGGCGGCGGTCAGGCGATCGCGATAGCGCTTTTTGTCCTTGAATTTGAGGCGATCAACCGGTTCCACATCGGCCAGAATTTCTTCGCCCCCGTTGCTGTCGAGGAAACGGGCGAGGCGCTTGCGGGCCCCGATCCGCATGTGGTGATCGCACTTGGGACAGACATCTTCATTGCGTTCGACATCGGGCCGATAGAGCACGGCCTCGCATTTGACGCATTTCTTCCACAGTCCCTCCGGAACACTACTGGATCTCTTGCCGTGTGCCTCGCTGCGCACACCGGCCGGCAAAATCTTGTCAATCCAGCTCATGGTTTCCCTCGCTACCCTGTAGAAGGTGGCATTATAAACGCGGAGTAGCCCAACTAGTACTCCCTGATGGTGATATTGCCATCAAGGAGCGCTATCGGGCGCTGTCGATACCCTTGCGAATATCGCCCAGCAATGCCGCCGCAGCCTCAATGGCCGCCGTTGGTTCGCCGCCATTCTCGATGGTTTCGGCCATCGCGTGCACCAGCGCACTGCCGACGACGACGCCGTCGGCGGCCTGCGCGACGGCCCGCGCGGACGCGGCGTCCTTGATGCCGAAGCCCACCGCCACGGGGAGGGGGCTG
This sequence comes from Gammaproteobacteria bacterium, assembly GCA_030427485.1. Lineage (GTDB taxonomy): Bacteria > Pseudomonadota > Gammaproteobacteria > Pseudomonadales > Halieaceae > Marimicrobium. The sequence goes on along the minus strand of JAUICG010000003.1, from coordinate 171,984 downwards.
TGTCGACGAATCGCGTCAACCCGATTCGCCACCTCGGCAGTATCCAGGTGACCGGCGCCGGTAACGCCTTTCAATGATACATAGTAGATAAAGCCGCTGGCCCTGCCGGCTATTCGCGCAATGCGTTCTTCCGGCGTGGTCGGCGCAACCAGGAAGATGTTATCCATCGCGACACGCTGCAACTCACTGTTGATGCCCTCGACTTCCTCCGGCGGGATGTCCACAGTCAGCAGCGCGTCCAGACCGGCGGCGGCGGCGGCGTCGGCAAACGCGGCATAACCCATGCGCATCACGGGGTTGGCATAGCCCATCAACAACACCGGCGTGGTAGTGTCAGTCGCGCGAAACTCCCGTACCATTGCCAGCGCGGCGGACAGGCTGGTGCCATTGGCGAGCGCGCGCTCATGCGCGAGCTGGATCACCGGCCCCTCCGCCATGGGATCAGAAAACGGCACACCCAACTCCAGAATGTCGGCGCCGTTCTCGACCAGTCTGTGCATCAGGGGCACGGTGTATGCCTGGCCGGGATCCCCCGCCACCACGTAGGGGATCAACGCTGTGCGGCGCTCCTCCGCCAGTTTCCGGAAATGTCCCGCTATTCGACTCACTACATGCTCTCCAAAGGCCTGATCTAGAATTCTATACCGTCGAGTTGGGCCACAGTATGGATGTCCTTGTCACCACGCCCCGACAGGTTAACGACGATCATCTGCTGCGGCGACATCTTCGCCGCCAGTTTTTCCGCGTAGGCCAGCGCGTGGCTGCTCTCCAGTGCCGGCATGATGCCCTCTATCCGCGTCAGGGTATGAAACGCCCGCAGCGCCTCGTCGTCATTGGCGACCACGTACTTCACCCTGCCGACGTCTTTCAGCCAGGCGTGCTCAGGGCCTACACCGGGATAGTCCAGACCGGCGGATATGGAGTGCGTGTGCATGATCTGACCGTCGCTGTCCTGCATCAGATAGGTACGATTGCCATGTAACACGCCGGGCGTGCCGGCGTTCAGCGGCGCCGCGTGTTCACTGGTGGAAAGCCCGTGTCCGCCGGCCTCCACACCGTACATCGCCACCGCTTCGTCGCCCAGAAAGGGGTGAAACAAGCCGATGGCATTGGAGCCTCCGCCGACACAGGCGACCAGTGCATCCGGCAATCGCCCGGCCTGGGCGAGACTCTGCGCCCGTGCTTCGCGCCCGATCACGCATTGAAAATCGCGCACGAGAAGCGGGTACGGATGGGGGCCGGCGACAGTGCCAATGATATAGAACGTATCATCGACATTGGTCACCCAATCGCGCATCGCCTCGTTCATCGCGTCCTTGAGCGTACGCGAGCCGGAAGTGACCGAAATCACTTCGGCACCCAAGAGTTTCATGCGATAGACATTCAGTGCCTGACGGTGAATATCCTCCTCACCCATGAAAACCTGGCACTGCAGGCCCAGTCGCGCGGCGATGGTCGCGGTCGCGACACCGTGCTGGCCAGCGCCGGTTTCCGCGATGACCCTTTTTTTTCCCATGTGTTTGGCCAGTAACGCCTGCCCGATCGTGTTGTTCACCTTGTGCGCGCCGGTGTGGTTCAGGTCCTCGCGCTTTAAAAAGATACGGGCGCCACCGATCGTGTCGGACCACCGGGTCGCTTCATACAGCGGCGACGGCCGACCCACATAGTGGGTCAGGTCGGCATCGAGTTCTCGCTGGAAGCCCGGGTCTGATGATAGTTCGCGATACAACTGCTCCAGTTCCGCCAGCGCGGACATCAACGTCTCGGAGACAAACTTGCCGCCGTATTCACCAAAACGCCCCTCGGCATCCGGTACCGCTGCAAATGCTTCCTGTTTCGTGCTAATCGACATGTGCTACTCCGTCCAGCCTGTTTTCCGCGGCTCGAACAGCCGCAACAAATCGATGTATCTTGTCGGCATCCTTGACCCCCGGCGATTTTTCCACACCCCCGCTGACGTCCACTGCGGCGGGATACAGGGTCCTGATTGCATCTCCCACATTGCCCTCGTGCAACCCGCCGGCAAGTATGGTCGGGAGGGGCAAATCACCGGGTGCGAGGGTCCAGTCGAATGTTGTGCCAGTACCGCCTGGCACACCCGCTTGCCAACTGTCCAGCAACACTGCGCGCGCACCGCGATAAGCGCGATAGCGAGCGGCGATGTCCAGCCCGGGTTTGACGCGCAGCGCCTTGATCCAGGGGCGCTCGAACTGTGCGCAGAACTGTGGCGATTCATCACCGTGGAACTGGATGAGATCAATCGGTACCGCTGCAAGGATACGTTTAATATTGGCGAGCGGTTCATCGACAAACAAGGCCACGATGCTCAAAAACGGGGGCACCACTTCAGCGATGGCCTGCGCCTGACCAATGGACACCGACCTTGGACTGGCACCATAAAATACCAGTCCAAGAGCATCCGCCCCGCTGGCGGCGACCGCGAGCGCATCTTCCGAGCGGGTAATTCCGCATATTTTGACGCGCGTGGCCGCCATCGCCCCTGAAACCCGGTAAAAACAAGGGGCGCATGATAGCAGATCACGCGCGAGACTGTCTTTAAAGGGCTGGCCCGGTATGTGGATTAGTACCGAGCAATAACGGCCCGAAAGGGGTCGGTGGCAGCCCGAAGCGCGCGGGGTACTCAACATCCACCAGATACAGTCCACTGGCGGGCGCAGTCGCCGCTCCCGCCCTGCGGTCGCGTCCTGCCAGGAGCCCACGGATCCATTCCCCGGGTTTGCGTCCATCGCCCACCGCCAGCAATGCTCCGGCGATATTTCTGACCATGTGATGCAGGAACGCGTTGGCCTGTATCTCAAGCACTACCAGTTCCCCGAGACGCTTCACGGCCACAAACTGTACATTGCGCATCGGGGTTGGGGATTGGCAGGAGGCGGCCTGGAACGCGCTGAAATCCTGTTCGCCCAGCAGCGCCTGCGCCGCCAGGTGCATGGCCTGGGCGTCGAGACGACGCCGATGCCAGGTCAGCTGCCGGTACGCCAGTGCGGGACGTATCGGGGTATTTGCGACGACATAGCGATAGCGGCGCGACCGCGCGGAAAAACGTGCGTGAAAATCATCGGCAACCGGTAGCGCCCAGTGAATGCGAATGTCGTCGGGGAGGCGCGCGTTTCCTCCCATCACCCACGCTTTGCTACTGCGCGAAACCGGATTATCGAAATGAATGATCTGCGAGTGCGCATGAACGCCCGTGTCAGTGCGACCCGCGCACTGAACCCGAAACGGCATGTCGGCAATTTCAGACAGCGCCTGCTCGAGTCGATCCTGAACCGTTACCACACCGGTATGCGGCTGCGACTGCCAGCCGTTGTAGACACTACCATCGTACTCGACGCGGCACGCAAGCCGGGTGCCCGCGGCTACCGGCTCAGCGGAGAAGGGGTGCTCAGCCAATGCGATTTAGCAGATCCCGCGCTTCGGCTTGCAATTCCTCCGAACCTTCGGCTACGACCTCATCCAGGATCTGGCGGGCGCCGTCATCGTCCCCCATGTCCATATAGGCTCGGGCAAGATCCAGTTTGGTGGACAGCGCATTGCTATCGGCGGCAATCACCAGTTCTTCGTCTTCCAGGCTGTCGGGCTTTTCGATTTCAAAGTCCCGCGTCAAATCCAGGTCGTCATCCTCATCGAGCGTATCCGGCTCCTCGATTTCCAGGCCGCTGAACTCTTCCTCCAGCGAGTCGTTGGAATCACTGAGTATATCCAGCGGGTTGGGGCTCAATCCAGGAGCCAGGTCTGGTGCGGCACGACCGGTGTCCGTCGACACCTGTGGGGATTCCTCTGCGGAAATCTCGCCCCCGACTTCCTCGGCACCGAGACGCTCTATCATGGACTCAGCGCGCGCCGTACTGTCCGGATCGCCGATGTCGATAATCTTCTTGAGCTGCGCCATAGCGGCGGCCTGGTTTTCGAGCTCTACGTAAATCTCCAGCAATTTGAGCCGGTAGACGGGATTCCCGGGTTCAGCGACCAGCGCATTATTGAGCAGGTCGATGGCCTGGGGATGGCGGCCGTAGGCGATATAGATATCCGCTTCGGCCAGCGCGTCGGCTGCGTCGACATCGGAGGCGTAGCCATCGTGTTTGTGCTGGCCGTATCCGCGATTATCGGGCACAACGGGCTCTTCCTGTTTAGCGACAACCGTCTCCTCGACCGCGGGCTCCACCTCGACCTTCTGGTCCTGAAGTCGTACATCGGCAAAGACGTCTTCCCTGGACGCCTCTGTCCGCTCCGTCAAAGCATCATCCCCGTCGTCGCCAGCTCGGCGCCGGGCAAACACGAAGCCCGCTACGGCCAACACCAGCGCGCCGAGTATATACAATACATAGCTGGTCCAGCCCTCTGGAGCGGCTGCCGGTGCAGGCGCCTCATCCGCCGGCGGTGCGGGTGGGGGCGCTTTTTCAACCGGCGGTACCGTTGGCTGGGCGGCCTCCTGTGCTTCCTCCGGCTGGATACTGGCGACCTCCCCCGCGTCATCTCCAGTGAGCGCGACCGCGGGTTCTTCATCGATCGTCTCGACTACTTCAGGTACCGGCTCCAGTTCAGCCGGCTCACTACCGGGGACAAGCCCTCCCGCATCAGTCAGGGCACTCTGCAGCGCCGCGATCTGGTCATCCTTGAGAGCGACAATGCGTTGCAGGGTTTCAAGCTGTTGCTCAAGTGCCGCGAGCCGTTCCAGCGTCTCCGCCGCAACACCGCCACTCCCCGCTGCCGCGCTGGTAGAGGGTTGCTGCGGCTCCGGGGTGGTGGCGACTGCGCTTTCCGTTGCCGCGGCGCCGCCTGTCGCGACCGGTGCGGCGCCTTCGTCAGGTTCGGCTGAAATTCTCAGCGAGGGACCACTGCCCGCACTGGGCGCGGTATCGCGCCCCTCACGCCACGCGGCGTTCTGCTCCCGCACCTCCGCCAGCGCCGCGGGGAGATCGGCGGAACTGATATCCTCCGCGGTGGGGAGGTAGATGATATAGCCCGCCTTGATACGATTGATATTACCGTTGATAAAGGCGTCCGGGTTGAGGCGCTGGATGTCCAGCATCGTCTGGTGCACGGAAACGCCCGCCGGTTTCGCCATGCTGGCGATTTCCCAGAGCGTCTGATCCCGGTGAATCATGTAGCGGCTACCGGGGGTTGGACTGCCCTGGGTGGACGCGTTGTAGTTGCGCTGTGGCATCGCGCCCGGCGCGAGATCAGAGCGCTGTACGTTTACCCGCCCCGCATTGACGTTCGCATTGTAGTCATAAGCGTCAGACTCGTTTTTTTTTGCCGGGGCCGGGATTCCCTCCGTCGTGGCGACACGTTCGCTGGCGGAAACGACCGGTGTCGCCTGCGAAAATACCGGCGGGTCGATCAGCACGGTGTACTCGCGCAGCAGTCGACCCGAGGGCCAGCGCGCTTCCACGATAAAATCCAGGTAGGGTTCGAGGACGGGCTCTTCCGAGCGTATCAGTATTCGCGCGCCACCCTGCCCGTCGGACACGACCTCGAACGTAATATTGGTCAGGAAATAGGCACGCTCCAGCCCCAACTTCTCGAAATCTTCCGAGGTAGCGAGGCGCACCCTGACCTCGTCCTCGTGGAGCCCACCCATGTTGAGCAAATCGACACTGGCTCTCAATGGCTCGTTGAGAAAGGACTCGAGCTGCATTTCGCCGAGGCCGAGCGCCATCAATGAACTCGCGTGAAAACACCCCAACGAGAACGCTACAGCCGTTAACTTACGCGCCATACCAGCCCCTTATTATTGTACCCGCGAATTTAAAACCGACTCCCCTGAAATCGGCCACTGCTTCCGGATGCGCTGCCGCGAAGCGGGATTCTCCGAATCCCCAACCACACGTTTTACCCCTGCACGCCGTTGCCGCAAACGCGCCCAGGCAACTGTTTTAATCCGAATTTCGGCTCAAGTATCAGTGAATTACGGGCATTAATCAAGGTAGATTGACACCAAGCTCTCGGCAATTTGCACACTATTTAGCGCCGCCCCCTTCCTGACATTATCCGAGACAATCCACATATTCAGACCGCGCGGATGCGACAGATCCTCGCGAATTCGACCCACGAAAACCGGGTCCTTGCCGGCGGACTCCGTCACCGCGGTGGGATAGCCGCCATCAGCGCGCTCGTCAACCACGGTGACGCCCGGCGCATTCTCCAACAGGGCCCGCGCCTCCTCCGCGGTGATTTTGTCCACGGTTTCAATATGTACGGCTTCCGAGTGCCCATAAAACACGGGCACGCGTACACAGGTGGGATTGACCAGCAACCCCGGGTCGCCAAAAATCTTCTGCGTCTCCCACACCATCTTCATTTCCTCCCGGGTATAGCCATTCTCCTGGAAAGTATCGATATGCGGCAGCACGTTAAACGCTATCTGTTTGGGATAGACCTCGGCACTGATATCCTGGCCGTTGAGCAACCTCGCCGTCTGCCCGGCCAGTTCCTCGATCGCCTCCTTGCCGGTGCCCGACACGGCCTGGTAGGTCGCCACATTGATTCTCTCGATGCCGACCGCGTCATAAATCGGCTTCAACGCCACCAGCATCTGGATGGTTGAGCAATTGGGATTGGCGATAATATTGCGCGCGCTGTAACCCGCCATCGCTTCGAGGTTTACCTCGGGCACGATCAGCGGTATGTCGTCCTCACGACGAAAATGGGAGGTATTATCGATAACCACACAACCCGCAGCAGCCGCTTTCGGAGCATACTCCTCGGAGATACTTCCCCCGGCGGAAAACAAACCGATCTGCGCGTTGCTGAAGTCGAATTCAGCCAGGTCTTCGACGCGCACCGACTTACCCCGGAACTGCACGCTCTTACCCGCGGAACGACTGCTCGCCAGCGGATAGAGGTTCCGTACCGGGAACTTGCGCTCCTCCAGCACACTGATCATGACCTCACCCACGGCACCAGTGGCACCCACTACCGCCACGTCATACTCGTTACTCATTTCTCGTCTTCCCCTGTTCCTGCAACCGTTCCATCCGGGTCAATCCTACCGGACACTGTCAAACAACCACGGTGATTCCCTGCGCCACCGCTGCTCGTAGGCGCGAATGGCCTCGGCATTTTCCAGCGTCAAGCCGATATCGTCCAGACCGTTCAGCAGGCAGTGCTTGCGGAACTCGTCCACCTCAAAGCGAATCGTCTCACCCGACGGCGTTTGTATCGTCTGGTTGGCAAGATCGACAGTGACCTCGAACTCCTCGCTGTAACCCTCGCTGGCATACAACTCCGCAAACAGCCTGTCCACTGTCGCCGCGTCGAGTTCAATCGGCAATATGCCATTCTTGAAGCAGTTGTTGTAGAAGATGTCCGCATAGCTTGGCGCAATGATGCAGTGAATACCGAAGTCCTCCAGCGCCCAGGGCGCGTGCTCCCGACTCGAGCCGCAACCAAAGTTTTCGCGCGCCAGCAGTACGCTGGCGCCCTTGTAACGCGGCTGGTTTAACGGGAAATCGGGGTTCAGCGGCCGCTTGCTGCAATCCTGCCCCGGCTCACCCTCATCCAGGTAGCGCAGGCCGTCAAAAAGATTCGGACCGAAGCCGCTGCGCTGAATCGATTTCAGGAACTGCTTGGGGATAATCAGGTCGGTATCCACGTTGGCGCGATCCATCGGAGCGACAACGCCCTGCAACACGGTAAAACTTTTCATAATGCTCGACTCCTACCAGTTTCTCACATCCACAAAATGCCCGGCCACCGCAGCCGCCGCGGCCATTGCCGGGCTCACCAGATGGGTGCGGCCGCCAAATCCCTGGCGCCCTTCAAAGTTGCGGTTCGAGGTAGAGGCGCAATGCTCTCCCTCTCCCAGTTTGTCGGAGTTCATCGCCAGGCACATGGAACAACCCGGCTCGCGCCACTCCATACCCGCCGCAGTGAAAATCTTGTCCAGTCCCTCCGCCTCGGCCTGTCGTTTGACCTGGCCGGAACCCGGCACGACCAGCGCGCGTTTGACATTGGCCGCGACTTTCCGGCCCTCCACCACGGCGGCGGCGGCCCGCAGGTCTTCGATCCGGGAGTTGGTACAGGAGCCGATGAACACCGCATCGAGTTTGATATCGGTAATCGACATGCCCGATTTCAAGCCCATGTAATGCAAAGCGCGCTCCGTCGCGGCGCGCCTGCCCGTGTCGTCGATCGTCGCGGGATTGGGAAGAACACCATTGACCGGCAACACCATCTCCGGCGACGTACCCCAGGTCACCTGGGGCTCGATATCCTCTCCACGCAACTCCACGATGCGGTCAAAATGCGCATCGGCATCGCTGTGCAGTTCACGCCAGGCGGCAACGGCCTGGTCCCAGAGTTCTCCCCGGGGCGCATAGGGTCGCCCCCTGACGTACTCGATTGTGGCGTCATCCACGGCGATCACGCCAACCCGCGCGCCCGCCTCGATAGCCATATTGCACATGGTCATGCGCCCTTCCATACTCATGGAACGCACTACTTCGCCGCCAAATTCGATGGCGTGATGCGTGCCGCCGGCGGTACCTATTTGACCAATGACCGCCAGCACGACATCCTTTGCCGTGACACCTGTCTGCAGCTGGCCATCGACACGGACCAGCATATTCTTCATCTTCTGCTGTACCAGGCACTGGGTGGCCAGCACGTGCTCGACATCGGAGGTGCCAATACCCTGCGCCATCGCGCCCAGCGCACCGTGGGTCGAAGTATGGGAATCGCCGCAGACGATAGTCATTCCAGGCAACGTGACGCCCTGCTCCGGCCCGACGACGTGGACAATTCCCTGGCGCACATCGTTGACCTCGAACTCCAGGATGTCGAAATCACGGCAATTGTCGTCCAGCGTCTGCACCTGCAACCGGGACACCGGGTCCGTTATGCCTGCCACACCGCCACTGCGCTCATGCACCTCGGTGGGCACATTGTGATCCGGTACCGCAAAGTTGGCGTCCAGACGCCACGGCTGGCGATTCGCCAATCGCAGACCCTCAAACGCCTGCGGCGAGGTCACCTCGTGAATCAGTTGCCGATCGATATAAATCAGCGCGCTGCCGTCGTCGCGCTGCTGCACCACGTGACTCTGCCACAATTTGTCGTAAAGCGTTTGTCCGCTCATAGGCCACCTCTCTGGAACTCCTGGACACACAATATCCCGATCTGCACATTATGGGCTTGAAATTTAGATAACTCAAATTTATTATTTTTATTATATGGATTCCTAATTGGAATAGATTTGATGGATACCCAGAATCTCAAGGCCTTCCTGCTGGTGGCGGAAACAGGGTCGTTTTCCCTCGCGGCGCAGAAGCTTCACCTGACACAACCGGCCGTCAGCAAACGTGTGGCGCAACTCGAGGAACAACTGAACATCACCCTGTTTGACAGGATAGGCAGGACCATCAGCACCACCGAGGCCGGTGAAGCGCTGCTGCCGCACGCGCGCGCGGTGCAACTGGAAATCCAGGCCGCGGAACAATCAGTCCGCGACCTCGCAGGCGAGGTTCGCGGGCGACTCAGGCTGGCGACGAGCCACCATATTGGCCTGCATCGCCTGCCCCCGGTGTTGAGCTTTTTCAGCAAGACCTACCCCGGGGTGCACCTGGACATCGACTTCATGGATTCAGAACAGGCCTATGACCTCACGCTGCGCGGCGAGGCCGAAATTGCGGTTGTCACACTGGCCCCCGCGCCGGTCGGCAGCATCATCACACGCGCCATCTGGCCGGATCCCCTGGATTTCATGGTCCAGGCGGAACACCCGTTATGCAAGCAACGTAAGATGGACCTGGAGGAACTGAGCAGGCATCCCGCTATTCTGCCGGGACTCAACACCTACACCGGGCAGATTGTGAAAAACCTGTTCGATCGGCGCGGACTGCCGGTACAAATCGCGATCGCGACGAACTACCTGGAGACGATCCGCATGATGGCCGCGGTGGGCCTGGGCTGGACAGTCCTGCCGCGCAGCATGCTCGATGAATCGCTGGCGGCCCTGCCCATTCGAGACGCGCGCCTCGAGCGCACACTGGGCGTCGTTCACCATGAAAGTCGCAGTCTGTCGCGAGCCGCCCGCGCGTTTATCGATGCGCTGGAAGCGGCCATGGATAGGTAGCGGGTCCAGCCGGCACTACTGTCCAATTGCGGGCTAGTTTTCCTGCGTTTGCAGCACGCCGTCGCCGCGGCGCCCGTCCTTCCACATGCCGTCGTGATCCGGGAAATAAAACGTGCCGCTGAAGCGCGCGACGACACCTGCGCTGTTATAGATACCACCGCGGCAGAAGCCGAAGCGGCGCTTGATGCTGACCGCCTCCACATCCGCCTGTATCCACTGCCCGAGGCGCGCCGAGGAAATGAAATCCACACTCAGGTGCACTGTTGGACTGCCGGCGGTCACACCGCGCGCCAGGTTGGCCCCGGTGGCTGCGGTGATATCCGCCAGCGTCATCTGCACGCCGCCGTGACAAATTCCCATCGTGTTACAGTGCCGGGCCTGGACCAGCAGCCCGAAACTGGCACTCTCACCCGCTATCCTGCGGTAGGCCGGTTGTAAGCTGTCGGTATACCCCAGGCCAGTTGGCAGGCGCTCAAACCCCGCCGGTACACTCTCCTCGACACTGTCCGTCACTGTCCATTACTCCCTAAAATATTCCCATCGACAGGCCCGCCGCAAAGGCCTGCCCCAATTCCTCACTGGCGCGCCGATGCCCGGCGCACCACTCGCCGCGTAAAATCAGCGGCTCCGCTGCGGCGGGAAACGGGTAGCCGGACAGAATACGCTCGGCCTGCCGCTGTGCTCCGCGCCCGTCATTACCCGCGCTGATCAACAGCGTGTAAGGCAAGACGAGACCGCGGGCGATAGCGGGATAGAAGGAGCGATCCAGGAAATCCTTCATCGCGCCGCACAGTGCGCCGGAGTTCTCCGCCATCACCAGCAACACGCCGTCCGCCAGGGCGAGTTGCGCGGTATCGGCATCCCAGGCCCGGCGTACCGTGACCGCAACCTGCGGCTCCAGTTGCACGCCGCGCCAGGCCGCCCTGGCCAGTTGCGCACAGGTGCCGCTCTGGCTGTGATACACAATCAACAGAGATTTCATACTCGGTTAGCCACTTGCCGCCAGCATCATGAATTGGAACACAGTGCAATCGGTCTGTCATGCGGGTAACTGCTCCGTTCGAGACAGGATTGCAGTCGAAAACCGGAAGAGCGTTGCTGCGCCACTGGACAGGGGCCTGTTAAACCCGGGAATCCGGTGCTCTAATACACCCCCACCCGGGCTGCTTCCGGACCGGCAGCCTGAGTGGCCGGTGACAACCGACTTGAGGACCGCACCATGGAAAATGTGAACAGACAGTGGTTGCTGCGCGAGCGCCCCCGGGGTGTGGTCGGCCCCCAGCACTTCGAGCAGGTGCGCTCACCCATGCCGCAACCGGACCTCGAGGCCGGACAGGTCTTGCTGAAAACGCTGATGCTGGGTTTCGACCCCGCAATGCGCGGCTGGCTGGACAATGTGCCCAGTTACCTGCCACCGGTCGCCATTGGGGAGCCCATGCGCGCCAGCGGTGTTGGCCAGGTGATAGCGTCCAGGAACGACGCACTGCCGGTGGGCACTCTCGTACAGGGATTGATGAACTGGCAGGAGTACAGTGTCGGTGATCCCGCCGGGCTCATACCCCCGACTGCGCTGCCCGCAGGCACGCCGCCCAACCTGGCTCTGAGTGTATTCGGCAGCACCAGCCTCACCGCTTATTTCGGCCTGCTTGACGTTGGCCGGCCTCAGCCGGGTGAAACAGTGCTGGTGTCCGGCGCGGCTGGCGCCACGGGTTCGGTAGTTGCGCAAATCGCCAGACTGAAAGGCTGCCGCGTGGTCGGTCTCGCCGGCGGCGCGGAAAAATGTGGCTGGTTACGCACCGCCTGCAAAATCGATGCCGTTATCGACTACAAGAACGAGGTGCCGCAACAGCGCATCGCTGAACTGTGCCCGGAAGGCGTGAATGTATTCTTTGACAATGTCGGCGGCGCCACGCTGGAGGCCGGTATCGCCCAGATGGCCGACTTCGGGCGTATTGTCCTGTGCGGGGCTATTTCGGGCTACAACGATGTGACGCCCAAACCCGGACCACGTAACCTCATGTTACTGATCAGCCGCCGCATCAGGATGCAAGGGTTTATTCTGCTCGACTACCTCGACCGGGCGGGAGAGGCGGTAGAGGCCCTGAGCGAATGGGTGCTGGGAGGCGAAATCGCCTGGCGGGAGGATATCCAGGAGGGTTTCGACAACATTCCGAGCACTTTGCAGCGGCTGTTTATCGGCAGCAACGTGGGGAAACAATTGCTGAAACTCGCCGACCCCGAGTAGCCTGCACTGCGCACCACTTGAAGATCGGCGAGCGATACACGCAAGTTATCCACAGAATATACTGTGGATAACGTTGGGGACAGCCGCGCCATGACGGTGCACTTTCCCTCAGAGGCGTCCACAGCGCAGCCTGGACGACGCGCTCGAATTCAATACTTTTATTTATTTAATTCAATGACTTATGCTATTTTTATAGCATTTTTCGCCGTCATACAATGAAATAACATGGGGTTATCGAACTTTTGTGGATATCGTCTGTTACAAAAAGTTGGCAAATACTAGCAGTACAGCCCGCTATTTATGGCGAATTATCCAGCAGCAATGTATCTTCCGGTTGCGTTGGAAGTCCGTCGGCAGCGTCTGCCCGGTAATATCCTGGCACTGGAACTCGTCGTGCAGCGATTTATCCAGCGTGAAGCCGCGCCGGTTATTGGAAAAATAGAGGTGTCCCTTCCGGCGCAACACTGCCATCGCTTTGCGCACCAGCTCCGCGTGGTCACGCTGCACGTCGAAGCTGTCAGCCATCGCCTTGGAATTGGAAAACGAAGGCGGGTCGAGCAGTACCAGGTCGTAGCGATTGCGCGTTCTCGCCAGCCACGACTGACAATCTTCCCGAATAATCGTATGGCGTCCTTCCTGTAGCCCGTTCGCCGCAAGATTCTCCTCTAGCCAGTGGAGATAAGTATTGGACAGGTCGACGCTGGTGGTGGAGTGCGCGCCACCCAGCGCCGCGTGAACGGTGGCGGCGCCCGTGTAACAAAACAGGTTGAGGAAATCCTTGCCCCTGGCTTCCTGTGCAATACGCAGGCGCAGTGGGCGATGATCCAGGAACAACCCGGTATCCAGATAATCGTGCAGGTTGACCAGCAACTTTGCGGCGCCCTCCCGCACCGTCAACAACTCGCCCCTGTTGTCCTGGCGCCCGTACTGTTCGCTGCCGCGTTGGCGGCTGCGCTGTTTGTATACGATATTGTCAGCGGCAACGCCCAGCGCGACCGGCAAGGCGGTGCGTACGTCATCGAGCCTCTGCCCGGACGCCTGTGCAGAGATTGATTTCGGTGCCTGATATTCAGCGACGTGCACGTGCTGGCCATAAATATCCACCGCCACCGAGTACTCCGGCATATCGGCATCGTACAATCGATAGCACTCCACCTGCTCCCTTTTCACCCAGGCGGCAAGGCGCTTGCGGTTTTTGCGGATACGATTGGCGAACATCAGCGCACCCTCCGACAGCACAGGAGCCGCGGGTGCCGGAGCTATGTCTCCGGTGCGCAACTCGTTGTCAGCCAGGTCAAACAGCAACAGGCTGGCGGCGATCCTGCCATTGTAGAGCGCATAGCGTTTGTGGCTGCGCAAACCCGTGGCCTTGCCCAGGTCGAGGTCGGAGGTGAGCACGGCGGCCTGCCAACCTTTGAACTCCCTGTTCATCACCTCGCCTAACTGGCGGTACAGATCTTTCAATCGCTGTTTCTCGCCGATACGCTCTCCGTAGGGCGGATTGCAAACCAGCAGGCCAAAAGGGAGCGGCCGGTGGTCGGGCTTTTTCAGCCCGGACACGGGTTTACAACTTACCCGCACCACTTTCTCCAGACCGATACGCGCAATGTTCTCCTGGGCGCGACGGATCACAGCGGGATCCCAGTCGTAGCCGCGTATCTCCGGCAGTTGCGCCGCCCTCCCCCGTTCCGCGCGACCGCGCGCATCGGCGAGAATGGCCTGCCACTGGCCCGCATCGTGAATCCGCAGTTGTTCGAAGCCGAAGCGTTTGCGCCCCAGACCCGGGGCGATATCCGCCGCCATCAACGCGCCCTCCAGAAGCAGTGTCGCAGACCCGCACAGAGGATCGATCAGCGCGCCGCCACGCGCAGCCACTCCCGGCCAGTCGGCACGCAGCAGCACTGCGGCTGCCAGGTTCTCTTTCAATGGCGCGGCTCCGGCCTCCAGCCTGTATCCGCGCTGGTGCAAACTGCCACCGGAAAAATCCACCGACAGGTGAGCGCGGTCGCGCACCAGCCGCACATTGAGACGAACATCGGGATGGGCTCGATCAACAGAGGGGCGCCGTGCGGCCCTGGCGACAAACCAGTCGACAATCGCGTCCTTGGTGCGTTGAGCACCAAACTGGGTATTGCGAATATGCTTGTTCTCGCCGGAAAAATCGATGGTGATCGAGCGCTCCGGATCGAACAGGCTGCCCCAGTCAACGCCCTTGATACTGCGATACAGGGTGTCGCCGTCCGCCGCTTCCAACTGACCCAGCGGCCACAGCACCCGGTTGGCAAGTCGCGACCAGAGGCAAGCGCGGTAGGCCAGCGCGCGCGATCCGCTGAAGTACACTCCCGCCACTGTCTCGCGGCTGGTCTCGGCACCCAGGCTAACCAGCTCCTGTGCAAGAAGCGATTCGACACCCTTGGGACAGGTGGCGAACCAGGCATTCGTGTCTATAGCGCTCGCGGACAGGCCGTTCATCCTTTATAGCATCCGATGGGCAAAAAAGCGGGTATCCAGTGCGCTGGCGAGTGTGACGCGGGAGCCGTCAGCGTGTGCTCGTCCGGCCTGCCGGGGCGCGTTTGGGCTTGCGGGAGGTCGACTTTTTCTTCGCAGCTTTGGGCCTGGACTTGGTATTCGACTTGTCACCGGCGGCGGGTTTCGCCGAGGGTGCGTTGGCCGCTTTCTCCTTGTGCATGACATCGAGCACGAGATTGCTGGAACTTTCCATATAGTGGATGTAGCGATCGTACTCATCGTCCGTCAGGCGGCGCAACGCATCGTGCTGGCGCATCAGGTTCACAAAGCGTCGCTCCCTTTCGTACTGTTTGGGCAGCGCCAGTACACCCCACTGCTCCAGCGCTTTCTCCAGCGCCGGATTGTACGTGCGCATGAACTTGATGAGAAAGGGGATAGGATCATGTCGCGCCAAAAGTGCCGCGCTGCGCAGCATCAGTTCCAGCGGCATGATGGTCTCACCGCTCTCGATATCTTCCAGCACGGCGCGATCGGACAACCCGAGGCTTTCCGACAGGTCTTTCAGCGACATTCCCGCCGTTTCCCGGGCATCCTGCAGAAAACGACCGGCCTCGGCCATCGCCTCCAGCCTCTCGGGTTCCAGTTTGTTCAACAGCGCGTTGCGCAGCCAGCTCTCACCGAACATCGCCGTGAGCGTTGCTGTGTTGCGCGCGAGATCAAACGTCCCACCCGCAATTTGTTCCGTCCGTTTGCGGAGGGCTTCCAGTAGGGATTCGCTGTCTTTGTCTCTGCCTGCCATGGGCACAGCATAGCAGAAATCAGTTCGCTGGCGGCAAGCCCGTTTCCAGCGCAAAAATACGCTGCAGAATTTCGCGCCACTCGGCGTACTGGTTGTCGAGTCCGCCGCTCAGCTTGAAGACGGTGCCACTCACCTCCATTACAGTGGGAGCCACCTCGTTGTTGAAACCCAGTGCCAGTTCATCCAGGTCCTGCTCGTGTATTTTCGACCACTTGTACGCGTTGTAGGTCTGTTCCAGCGCGGCGAACGAGCCGCGCCGGCCCTGGCTTCCCCTGCTGCCGACTCTCGCTTCGTACGCGTCCCGATAATCGGCCTGCTCCGCGCCGTACTGGCGCCACAGGTTATAGGTGGGCGCCATCTCCTCGGCGAGCCGCGCGTACTGCTCATCCACGGTATCGATAAAGAGATACTCCTGGTCGCGAATACGCACCACGCGGGCCAGCATGGGATCATCCTCAGCCGGCAATCGCAGCAACGTATAGAGCCCCCCCGGTGAGGACCCCAGATAGGACGCGAAGACGTCCGGCGCCAGGGCGCCGGCATAACGCATCAGCGCTATCTGGCGCAGGTCCGTGAGTTGTTTCGCACTCATCCGGCCACGCGCAGCCAGCAGATCGGAGGCGATATTACGGTACACGCCCAGGAAGGGGTCGCCCGGAACCTTCACCGGATAATCAGCGGGTGTGGTGGTTCCGGTGTACACCTTGTCAAGCCACAGCGTACCGGCCGCATCTTTCGCCACGATTCGCAGTTCCAGCCGCTGCCCGTCGGATTGCAGTATGGTGCCGGTAACGAGCAACTCGGAAGACTCCAGCGGTTCCGGCAGGACCCGCACCACCCCCCACTCGCCGGAATCGATCAAAAGCTCACGCAGTACCACGGGCATATACTTGGCCTCGGCCTTGCGAATCTCCGGAAATATGCCGAGTTTGCTGTGGGTGGATTCATCTGCGGGAATACCCGGGTCGAAGATCACCAGCCCGACATCCACCCGGCCGGCGTCGTCACTGCCGTGCACAAGCAGCGTTTGCAGCGCCAGGCAGGCGGCCACGGCAATGAACGCAGCGGTGCGCAACACTGCAGTGAAGGCCCCCGGCCGGATCGCCGCTATCGGGTTTCGGTTGTGCATACCGTGCCTCGGGTCAACGTCACTTCACATTTGTAGCCGCTTTCGCCCGGCTCGAACCGGTTGTACACGCGGTTCAGCACAAAGGGAAAACTCACCTGGCTGGTGACCACGGTGGTCGCGATATTGAGTTTCTGGCCCGCTGCGCCCATGGTCATCACATGCTGAATGGCAAGCCCATCGGGCAGCAGAAGTTTGAACACAAGCTGGTGCCCGTTCCAGCCACAGATTTCAGTACCGAAGGGCGTTTCAACCTTGCGCAGTTCGCCGGGATAAAACTCACAGGTAAGGTCAAAATCCTCCTCTCGCTGCACACGCACCTTGTGCGTGTCCTGCGTGATTTCCAGCAGCGGCGACTGGGTGATCAGGTCGGCCATGCGCACCAGGCCGAGGATGGACTCGCCGCTGTTAGCGCCCGCATTCCCGATAACCACCCCACCGCCATACGGCCCCTGCGCCATATTGCCCTGCTGGGCGCGGCGTTTCGCTTCCCTGTTCAGCTCACCCACCATGGAATCCAGCTTCTGCTGGGTGTTGTCGCTCTGGCCATAATCCAGCTCCCAGGACCCGCTGAAATTTACCGATTGCGAGTTGTTGCCCTGCAGGACCGCCCGTTTCGGCGCGGGGCTGCTACAGGCGCCCAACAACACGCCCAGCAACAGGACCGAGGTGGCAGTGAGTATCGTGTTTGCGGGACTGTTCATATGGGCGGGAAGTTTACCCCAGCGCCTTCCCCCACGGCGAGTACCTGTGAAAGATTTCCGTCACCAGGTGACTCGCCGCCATTCGGTGCAAAATGATATCGGTTCAGTATGCTGAACGGCCTGTGCTGTAAACTGCGCTACCATAGCCGCGCCGACGCTCCCTCACACCAAACACGGGTAATTCCACTATGACAACCAACATGAAAATCGGTATCTGCCTGCCCTATATGAAAGCCGGCCTCACCCGGGAGGACTACCTGGCCTGGTTCAAGGCCATTGATGACGGTCCGTTTCACGCGCTGTCCTGTGGCGAACGAATCCACGGGCCAACCTATGACATGCGCGTACTGTTGTCCGCCGCCGCGATGGCCACCACGCGGGTCGAACTTACCCCCACATTGTATGTGCTGCCGATGCACAGCGCCGCGCGCGTCGCCAAAGAAGTGGCCACACTGGATATACTGTCCGGCAACCGGGTTGACACTATTGTGCTCGGCTACGGCGGTCGGCCGCAGGATTACGCCGCGCTGGGCGCCCGTTTCGAGGGTCGCTACGGCAGGATGGATCGCCAGGTAGACGAGATGCGCAAGATCTGGCGCGGCGAGGAGATCATTCCCGGCGGCGGTGCAATCGGCCCTGCGATGGACCGCCCCGGAGGGCCGCGCCTGCTGACCGGCGCGATGGGACCGAAAAGCATCGAACGCTGCGCGGTGTGGGCGGATGGGCTCTATGCGTGGTCGGGCAACGGCGAGGACGCGGAACTGAATCGCACATTCGCGATGGCCGAGGCTGCCTGGGAGCGCGCGGGACGGGCACAAGCCCCGTATCGAATGGGCGGCTTCTGGTACACACTGGCCGATGACGGCCCGCAAAAGCTCTACGATTATGTGTACGAATACCTGGCGATTGCAGGCAGCGAAATCGCCACCATGATGGCGGAGTCGGTACACCGCAGTTCAGCGGACGCGGTACGCGAGGCACTGGACAATGCTGAGGCCGCCGGCTGCGAAGAGCTTTTTGTGGTTCCGGCAACGGCGGAGTTGTCGGAGATCGATCGCCTCTGCGAGCTGCTCGCGCGGCGCTGAGCATACACGCTGCAGCTGTCCGAGGAACTCCTCGCACGTATTGAGCTTGTGCAGCTTTGCACTGGCGGGACTGAGCTCGAATAGCGCGTCGCGCACATGGAGTTCCGGCAACTTCCCGCCTGCCGTTTCAAGCAGCAATCGCTGTGCGATCGGTACGTTGCGTACTCGACTGCACTCTATTGCATTCCCGAAGATTTGTTCTCCCACTGAGCGCAGCGGGAGGCTATACTCGAAGCCTTCCGATACCAGCAGTCAGGCAAACCCCATGGCAAAACGCGTATACCTGTTCGATGAAGGCAGCAAGGATGACCGGGATCTGCTCGGCGGCAAAGGCGCCAACCTGTGCGAGATGACCAGCCTTGGACTACCCGTACCCTACGGTTTCATCATCACCACCGGCACCTGTCGCGAGTATTTCCAGGCCGGCAACAAGCTGCCCTCGCTACTGGAACAGGAATACCGCGTGGCACTCGACCTTGTCGAGAAAAAAATGGGGGCGCGCTTTGGCGACCCCGAAAATCCGCTGTTGTTTTCGGTGCGCTCTGGCGCGCCGGTATCCATGCCGGGAATGATGAATACCATCCTCAACCTGGGACTCAACGATGAGATTACCGAGGGCCTGGCGCTGAAAACCGGGAACCCGCGTTTCGCCTATGACTCGTACCGCCGTTTCATCCAGATGTTCGCCGACGTGGTCCTGGATGTGGATGGTCACAAGTTCGAGCATGAACTGGCGCGCTACAAACAGGCGAACAACAAGTCCGGTGATGTCGATATGACTGCCGAGGACTGGCGTGAAATTGTTGCCGTCTACAAGACACTTGCCGACCTCCCCGAAGACCCGTTCGTGCAGCTGAAAATGGCGGTGGAAGCGGTGTTTCGTTCCTGGCACACGCCGCGCGCGGTGGTCTACCGTGAAATGAACAATATCGATGACAGCCTGGGAACAGCCGTGGGCGTACAGGCCATGGTGTTCGGCAACTTCGGGGACGAGTCGGGCTCCGGCGTGGCCTTTACGCGCAATCCCGCCACCGGTGAGCATCGGTTCTTTGGCGAATACCTGTTCAACGCCGCCGGCGAGGACGTCGTCGCGGGAATCCGCACCCCGCTCCCGGTCTCCGCGCTGCAGGAGCGTATGCCGGAGGTGTACGACCAGCTTTTCAAAACCCAGTCGCTGCTGGAAAAACACTACCGGGACATGCAGGACATCGAGTTTACCGTGCAGGACGGCAAGTTTTTCATGCTGCAGACGCGCAGCGGCAAACGCACCGGGAGGGCTTCGATAAAAATCGCCGTGGATATGGTGAAAGAAGGCCTGATCACCGAGCGCGAAGCGCTGATGCGGGTATCACCTGAACACGTGGAGGCATTCCTTCACCCGATGGTAGACCCCTCAGCCAAGCGGGATATTATCGCCACCGGGCTACCCGCCAGTCCCGGTGGGGCGACCGGCAAGGCAGTGTTCTCCGCCGAAGAGGCTGAATCGGAAAGCGCCGCGGGACACAGCGTGATCCTGTTGCGACGCGAGACCACGCCCGAGGATATTCACGGCATGCGCGTCGCCGCAGGCGTACTCACGGAACTGGGTGGCATGACTTCCCACGCCGCTGTTGTCGCCCGGGGTATGGGCGTCTGCGCGATTACCGGCTGCGGCGCCTTGAGCATCGACACTGCCGCGGGTACCGCGACCACGGCGGAGGGAGTCAGCGTCAAGCGCGGCGATATCATAACCCTCGACGGCACCTCAGGCGAAGTCATGCTGGGCGACATCGCGAAGATAGAAGCCAGTTCCAGCACGGACTTCCAGGAGTTGCTGGGCTGGGCCGACAAACACCGCCGGCTGCGGGTGCGCGCCAACGCGGAAACCCCGGAGGACGCCGCCAAAGCCCGGGAGTTGGGCGCCGAGGGCATCGGCCTGTGCCGTACCGAGCATATGTTTTTCGCTGCGGATCGGATTGGCGTGATGCGCGCGATGATTCTCTCGGAAACCGACGAGGAGCGGCAAACTTTCCTCGATAAACTACAGGTCTTCCAGCACGACGACATACTTGAACTGTTCAAGGTGATGGATGGCCTGCCGGTGACCATACGCCTGCTGGATCCGCCGCTGCACGAGTTCCTGCCGCAGAGCGGCGAGGATATCGATGCGCTGTCTGCACAAATTGGCAAGCCGGCCAGCCAGATTCGGGAGATTACGCAGCGTTTGTCAGAGGTCAACCCGATGCTGGGCTTTCGCGGTTGCAGGCTCTCGGTTGTCTATCCGAAAATCACCGAGATGCAGGTAAAGGCGATCATCAGCGCGGCCGCTGAAGCCATCGAGGCCGGCTACCGCCCGCTGCCTGAAATCATGATCCCACTGGTCATCAACGTACGCGAAATTCGGCTTATCACGGAGATAATCGACAAGTGTATTCGTGAGATGGCCGGGGCCAGGTCGCTGTCAATCCGCTACAAGATCGGCACCATGATGGAAACGCCGCGTGCCACCCTGGGCGCCGATCGGCTCGCGCCGGAAGTCGAGTTCATGAGCTTCGGCACCAACGACCTGACGCAAATGACCTACGGATTTTCTCGCGATGACGCCGGCAAGTTCATCCCGAAGTACCTGAAGGAAAAGCTGATCGATGTCGATCCCTTCGTTTCACTGGATCAGCGCGCGGTCGGCCGCCTGATGGAAATAGCCATTACCGAGAGCCGGGGCAAGAAGAAAGGCATCAAGTACGGTATCTGCGGCGAACACGGCGGCGACCCGCGCTCCATCCAGTTCTGCCACGACATCGGCCTGCACTATGTGTCCTGCAGCCCATTTCGCGTGCCCATTGCGCGTATCGCCGCAGCGCAGGCCAATGTGGGCGATGAGAAAACCTAGCCGGCTACTTCAGCGTATCTTTCAGCACAAACTTCAGCACCTTGCCGGCGGGGTTTCGTGGCAGGGCGTCAACGACGTGCAGTCGCAGGGGTAACTTGTAGCGTGCGAGCTTGGGCTCGGCAAATGCACGCAGTTCCTCCAGCGTTAACTGATGCCCGTCATGCAGTGCGATAACTGCGGTGACGGCCTCGCCCCATTTCTCATCGGGCAGACCGATTACGGCGACCTCGGCAATGGATTCATGCTTGTAGAGCGCGCTTTCCACCTCGGCCGGGTAGACATTCTCCCCACCGGAAATCACCATATCCTTCAGGCGATCGCAGATGAACAGGAAGCCGTCGTCATCGAAGTAGCCGACATCACCGGAATGAAACCAACCCTGCGCATCGATCGCTTCCGCGGATGCCTCTGGTCGATTCCAGTAACCCTTCATGATATTGGGGCCACGCATGCAGATCTCACCCCGGACCCCCGCCGCGACCGGCTGGTTATTGTCATCCACGACCCGGGTGTCACTGAACAGCGGCGGCTGCCCGGCGGAACCCAGCTTGCTGCGTGACCATTCCGGCGTCAGGAAGGAGGCAAAGGGCGAGGTCTCGGTAAGGCCGTAACCCTGGCAGAAATCAATTCCCCGGGCCGCGTAAAGTTCGATCAACGACTCGGGGACCGGTGCCGCGCCACAGAGCAGAACGCGGATCGAATCCAAATTCGTGGTCGCGAACGAAGGGTGCTGGGACATAAACAGGAACATCGCCGGCGCGCCGAACATGTGTGACACCTTGTAGCGCTCGAAATCCTTGAGCACCTGCGCCGCGTCGAAGTTGCGCAGCAGCACCACAGTGGACCCTGTGTGAAACGAGCCCAGCGTCATCACGTTGAGGCCGCCGATGTGGAAAAGCGGTGCCGCTGTCAGTATCACGTCATCGCGCGAACCGCCAAAGGCGAACATGGAATTGATGTTATTCCACAGTATATTGCCGTGCGTCAGCATCGCGCCCTTGGGCAGCCCGGTGGTACCGGAGGTATACATGATCACCGCGACATCGTGCACGTCGACCGAGACAGCGGCAGCCAGGGGCTCAGCCTCCGACCGCTCTGCCGACAGGTGGCGCCAACCGTCAGCAGCGCTCTCGCTGGTGAAAAACTGCTTGCTGCACAGGTCGCCGCGCGCGGGCTCAAGTACCGGACGGGTGGCATCATCCACCATCAGGGTGTGAATCCCCGCATCGTTGATGATAAATGTGAGTTCCTGCGCCGTCAGGCGATAGTTGAGCGGGACAAAAATCGCTCCCAGCGCCTGCGCGGCAAACATCGTCTCCAGCAGCGCCGGATGATTCAGGCCCAGGAAACCGACGCGGTCACCCACGCAAACACCCCCGGACCTCAGCAATGTGGCCAGGCGGCGCACCCGGTCTGCAAATTCCCCATATGTGAACTCCTGCTCCTCAAAAATCAGGGCCGTTCTTGCAGGGTTGAGTTCCGCGCGACGCAGCAGCGCCGCAGCGAGATTGGGTTCCATATCGGGTCTGTTCACGGGTATCTCCTCCGACGGGATGTCATGCGTTGTTATTGCAGCAGTACCTCTCAACCTGCGCTGCGGGGGATACTACCATGAGGGTGAGCGGCTGGATATCTTTCGACTCGGCGCGCACATCACAGGCATCAATACAGGGAATTTCTCCCGTAAGCTTAAGCCGGCTGTCGAAATCTGCTACCGTTGCCCCACATTTTTTCTCGCACGGAGCAAGTCCAGTCATGACCAGCAGTTTCTACCCGCCCCAGCGTACCCTGATGGGTCCCGGCCCCTCAGATGTATCACCCAGGGTACTGGGGGCGCTGGCCCGCCCCACGATTGGTCACCTCGACCCCCAGTTCCTACGGCTGATGGATGAGATCAAGGAACTCCTGCAATACGCGTTCCAGACCGGAAACGCATTGACGCTGCCGGTTTCAGCACCGGGGTCGGCGGGTATGGAAGCATGTTTTGTTAATCTGGTGTCGCCCGGAGACAAGGTGATCGTTTGTCAGAACGGGGTGTTCGGCGGACGAATGAAAGAGAATGTGGAACGCTGCGGCGGTATCGCCGTGATGGTTGATGACGACTGGGGCAAGCCCGTCAGCCTCGACAAAGTTGAGGCCGCATTTGATGATCACCCCGATGCCGCGATCCTGGCTTTCGTACACGCCGAGACCTCCACGGGCGTGCACAGCGATGCCAGGGCACTGTGCGCGCTGGCCGCACGGCGCGGTGCACTTTCCATCGTCGATGCAGTGACCTCCCTGGGCGGCATCGAGGTGTCGGTCGACGAATGGGGCGTGGACGCGATGTACTCCGGCACCCAAAAATGCCTTTCCTGCGTTCCTGGCATCTCACCCGTCACGTTTGGAGAACGCGCGGTACGGCGCATCCAGGCGCGTTCGCACAAGGTGCAGAGCTGGTTCCTCGATATGCAGCTGGTGATGGGCTACTGGGGTGGCAACAGCAAGCGCGCCTACCACCACACGGCGCCGATCAACAACCTCTACGCGTTGCACGAGTCCCTGGTCATGCTGCAGGAGGAAGGCCTGGCGGCGGCACATGCCCGCCATCGTCACAATCACCTCGCACTGGTGGCCGGGCTTGAAGCGATGGGGCTGGGCATGGCCGTTGAGCCGGAGTATCGCCTGCCGCAGTTGAACTCGGTGCTGATCCCCGAGGGCGTGGATGACGCCGCGCTGCGCACCGCCCTGCTCAATGAGTTCGACCTGGAAATCGGTGCCGGGCTCGGCGCTCTCGCCGGCAAGACCTGGCGCATCGGCCTGATGGGATTTGGCAGCAACGAACGCAACGTGGTTTATTGCCTGAACGCGCTGGAGGCCATCCTGGCCCGCCAGGGTGCGTCCATCACAACCGGCAGCGCCCTGAATGCGGCTCGCACAGTGGCAGGCCGCTAGCCTGCCTCACTCACCGATTCCAGTCGCTTGACTGCAGGCCAGGTTCAGGGCCCGCTGAGCATGGACCAGATCCGGGCCGGCCGGCCGTTACCGGTATCGCGATGCACGAGGTAGTCGACGTGCACATCGCGTGGGCGGCGCGGGTCCAGTTCAATACTCCACAGGGGAGCGACTTCATTGGGGATCATTGAGTAGCGAATGTCGATCACCCGGTTGGCGTGCCTGGGGTCGCGCGCGATGTAACCATTGCTGAACCAGCGAAAACGTTCAATATCCAGCGCCTGTTGTGAGCCCTGCTCAAGCCATGGCAGGTCCCTGTCGATATCGAGTTTCTCCACCGAGGAGCCTTCGAACACCCGGGGCGCCAGACCGGATCTCACCGCATCCACGTAGAACCTGTCGTTGGTCTCGTAGACGATTTTCCATACCAGAATATTGGCAAAGCTGGGCTTGGCCTCGAGACGCAACGGCTGATGTCCTCGCTGCGCGGCCAGCGCGTAGCCCATGTCCTGCGCCTGCTCGCGCTGCCACAAGCCCAGCGCCATATAGCACAGGGCCCAGACCAGGCCTATGCGCGCGTATACCGGATTGCGTCGCCGCGCCGCCATGACCACAGCGACCAGCAACGGCAGGGTAAACAATGGGTCAATAATGGAAATAGTGTTCCAGGCAATGCGCACATCACTGAACGGCCAGAACAACATAGTGCCATAGGTAGTGCAGGCGTCGAGCAATGCATGCGTCGCATAACCCAGTGTGCAAAACAGCCAGCTCTGGCGGAATGACAAGCCGCGACGACGGCCCAGTAAGGCATGCAGGACCAGCGCGCAAATCAGCCCGCCAAACGGAATGAACACCAGTGAATGGGTAAACTGCCGATGATACTCGAGAAACAACAGTGGATCGGAACCGGAGCGTATCAATACATCCAGGTCGGCGGCCATGCCCGCGAGAAACCCCAGCAGTCCGGCGCTGGCCGCGTAGCGCGGGGTGCTGGATGCCTGGGGAAGAGAGGCACCCAGCACACCCTGGGTGAGCGGGTCCATTAACTGACGCGGCTTAGCGTGTTCACATCCGTGTGGTCGTAGGACTTTTTGCCGTAGATGTCGAGCACCGTGGTCTCGGTGTAGCGCATCTGGCCGCCCTTCACCGTCAGTGTATGGGTGAAGGCCGTGCTCCGCGCCTGCTTGAACATGAACGGCGCCTGCACGATACCGCTGGCATCCGCGGCGACATCGAAGACCAGTTCCTGCTCCGGGTCCGCAGCCGGCGCCAGCGTTCCCGTCGCAACCACCGCCACTCCCCGGGGGATGGTAAACGTTTCAACAATACTGTTGTCGGCTGGATCCCATAACCAGTAACCGATCTGGTCGTGAAAAACTTCATTGTTCGACTTGCGGCTGACGACCTGGTGATACCGTACCACTGAAAGCGTCTGCTTCTCCGCGTTGGTCACATCACCCGCCGCCTCGAACAGAATCGTTTCATAGTAGGGGTTGCGCTCCTCACCCTCCGGCTCCGGCGCCCGGTCGACGCCCTTGTCGCCTTCCCAGGTACCTACAAGGGCCGCCAACGGCCCGTAGTTAATTCCGTCAATAATGCAATGTTCGCTCATTGGTCCGTTAATCCTGTGCTTCAAAAATGTCAGCCAAATGTACAGAATTCTGCGTCACGCTGCCACCGGTTAAACGACTATCCCGTCGATAGCCTCGATCTATATGGCGCTGGTCGCGCGGCCTTGGGCTGCCGCTAATCGATATCGAACGAATAGTACAGGTCGACCGAGTTTTCGATGCTGCTGACCACTTCCAGCCACAATCTCGAGCGCAGGTAGAAACGCGTGGTCAGCACATTCACCGGTTCATAGAGACCGACACCGTACGACAAATAAATCCGCTCCCCGAGATAGCCGCTTACCGTTGCAGCGGTATCGGTGTCAGACCCCTCAGCGCCAAACTCAATATTGCTAAGTCCCGGAATCCGATTGAGTTCAGCGACCAGCTCCGAGCGGTTCACCACGCCGCTTGCCATCGACAACGCCGCGGAAGTGCCATCCAGCCCCGCGCCCGCGTCTATCCCCCTTCCGCGAACCAGATAGGACATCGCTTCCGTCTGCGACATGCTCGGCTCGGAGTATATTTCGAGCGCCAAATCTTCCTCGACCGGTCCCTGCACCTGCACGCCCACTGTGACGCCGTTGTTTGCAATTCGGCGCTCCGCGCGCACATTGACAGAGGGATTGCCCGGCGGCCCGGTAAAACTGACGGTGCCGCGCTTTATCTCAAGGCGTGTCTGGTAGGCGCGAAACTCGCCGCCGGTGGTATTGAGATTACCGAACAGTTGCAGCGGTTGTCCTGGCCGTTGTTGCACCCGCAGGTCTCCGCCGAGCCTAGTCTCCAGCATATCGCCGGTGACGCGAAAGCGATCCTCTATATGAACCTTGACATTGATACGCTGCCTGAACGGTAATTCCGCAGCCAGAATCTCCCCCTCGGAATTGACTTCCACGACCGAAGGGGAAATCGCCACGCTGCCCTGCGGCAGGGCCTCTATTTCCAGTACCCCATCCAGTACAGTAAGTTCCCCGGTAAGTTCCAGCAGGTTTTTCTGTACCGTGAGCTTCAGCGCTTCCGAGATCAGCAATTCGGTAGTCGGTGGGTACAGTATTGTCTGCTCGCGACCCTCGATTCCGAGCGCCAAGCGCAGCTCCGGCTCGATGTCCACGCGCCCGGAAAGCGCCAGTTCACCGCCGCCAAGCACGCCGCGACCGCGGATTTTTGCCCCCGTACCCTGCACGTCCAGCTGCAAGCCCAGATCTTCCAACTGCGTGGGATTTCCCTCGATGGCCGCGCGACCGCCGGTCAGCGACAGCCTGCCGAACCCCCTGGGGCTATCGACCGTGCCGGAAAGACGTATATCGCCGCTGAGTTCCCCCGCCAGGACAGAAAGCGCTGGTACAAAGGGTTGCAGCGCACCCAGTCTCAGCTGGCTGATGCTGACCGCGCCGGCAATCGCCTGCTGCCTGTCCGGGGGCAGATGGAGCTCCACGCCCACCACCCGATGGCCACCGCGCAGCACGCCCGCATCGAGGTAAAGCCCGAGAGGTGTATAGCGCATGTTGATATCCGCCTCGTCCCAGCCGAAGCTGGCAAGCTGCCCGTCCTCGAAGCGCTGCGTCACGACCACGGCTTCGCTGTGCACTTTAGCGGACACCTCCAGTGCCTTGTCCGGCGCCCATTGCGCATCAAACTGCAGCTGCGCATTGCCATCCACTTCCAGGTCGGACGGCAGGATAGCGGAGAGAATCTGCAGGTCGCTGTCCA
Source organism: Gammaproteobacteria bacterium (assembly GCA_030427485.1). Lineage (GTDB taxonomy): Bacteria > Pseudomonadota > Gammaproteobacteria > Pseudomonadales > Halieaceae > Marimicrobium. Next base: position 144,331 of record JAUICG010000003.1, on the reverse strand, counting down.
GCGCAACACCGCCACTACCCTGCGAACCCAGTACCAGAGTGCTCGGGCACAGTCGCGCGTGCCGGTGTCGCCAGCAATGGCCACTCAAGGTGATCCGCTCCTGCTCACGCGACCCGTTTATCGCGACGGGCTCTGTCAATTCCCACTCGCCGACGGGACTGCGCAACTGCGTCGGCGCCAGGGTGCCCTGCCATCGATCGCCCCGCCATGCACCGGCGACACTGAGCTCGCCCTGGACGTCGCCCTCTGTTGACAGCACTATCGACTGGGTTTCAGCCTCTGAGCCGGCCGACAGACGAAGATTGGTGAATGCGAACCCGCCAATCTCCAGTTGGTGTAATTCAGTCCGCAAACTGAATGTGTGTCCGGCTGGCGCATCGTAGACACCGGCAAGCGTCGCCCGATCGAGACTGAGGCCGGACCAGCGGAATCCCTGCAAACGACCGTCAATCTGCAGGCGCTCCCTGTTTTCGGAAACTTCGACATCCGCCTCAAAGCGTCCGCTGCCGCCGCTGTACCAGCGGCCGATGTCATCGACAACCAGATGCAAACTACTCGAGCCGAGCTGTTCACCGGGCGATTTCAGCGAGAGTCGGGCGCCGTTCAGTTGCGCCTGCAAATCACTGGCCGAGACTCGCCAGGCGCTGTCCAGGCCGGTATAGCCACGGATTCGCGCTGGCATTCCGTTAACCTGCCCCTGCAGCGCCACGTCAGCGAGCTGCACCTGCCATTGCTCCCCCTGCATGTTGCCGGCGAGCCGCAGGCTGCCATTCACCCGGCCGCGAACGGCCTCACCGATCCGCGGTACGTCCAGGCCGGCGGATTGCAGTGCCAGTGTCCAGGCGTAATCCCCTGACAGGGACACGGCGCCGTTCGCGTGCAGTTCATTGCCACCTTCTGCGTCCCTGATCGAGAGATCGAAAAGAGAGAGCTGCCCCTGCTCATGCCCACCTTTGGCGACGACCCGCAGCGATTCATAACCGAGACCATTCACCTCTCCCACCAGCTCGAACTGCTGTGTGCGCAGCGTGCCGCTCGAGGCAAATTCCACCGGAAAGGCCACGCTTGCGTCCTGGAACAGCGTCGGAACACCCGCTATCGACGCCAGCGCCAGAGGGCGTGCAGCGTCGGCCTCTACCATTGCGGTGTACGGCAGTGCCGCGTCGAGCAGATCGATTTGCGCCTCCGCCCGCATACTCACCGTCCCGTCACTGCTCAGCTGCAATCCCAGCGCAGAAAAGTCGCCAATGGCGGATACTTCGACACTCCTACCGAGGAGTTGTGATCGTTGCAGGCGTTCCGACAGGGTGACTGTCGCAGCGGCTTCAAGCGGCCAGTTTCCAGAAAACGCCAGCGTCCCGCCAAGCGAGATGTCACCCAGTGCGGCGGCGCGTACTGCCAGGCGATCGAGTCGCAGCGCTGTATGCCGCCATTCGCCGCGCAGGGACACCTCGTCCTGTTGCTGAACCGTGCCATAGAAATCCCAGACTGGTTTTACCAGTAGCAGTTCATCGACCGACAGGATCAGGGGTAAATCAATAACGGGAAGTAGCAGGGCGTCGGGACCCGGATTCTCGATTTCATCGGTGGCTTGCAAAGTGAGTTGAGGCTCCACTATTCGGGCGCGAGCAACTTCAACACTGGAGCGATGCACGCGGACGCTGCCCTGCATCGCGCCCTGCCGCCACTCGCCGCCAGCCCATCTGACGCTCAGCGATGCAAGGTCCAGCGAACTGGCGGTGATCGGTAAGGGGAATTCAATATACGTCGACTCGCCTCTTACAGTATCGACGGGCGGCGCTTCCCCCGCTTCGGCAACATCGGACGACAGCCTGATATCGAGAGCAGCAGCACGCAACTGGCGGAAACAGAGCTCCCCCCGCCAAAGACAGCCGGGCGCCAGTTCGGCGACGACATCCCGCAATGCGAGGGTGACGCCATCGGCACTGTAGACCAGGCCGTGCAGGGACAGGCGACCGCCCAGGCTGCCGCTGCCGTGATCAATCTCCAGTGGCAAAAAACGCTGCAGTTGGGCGAGCACAGTGCGAGTACCCGGCTCGGTAAACACGGCGAACACCAGCATCAGGCAAAGCATGGCTGGTATCAGCAACACCGACAGCAGGACGCGAGACAAGGCCTTCAAAACTCAGCACCTATCACGAGGTGGAAATACCAATCGGGGTTGTCCTCGCTGACGCTGTTGGCCAGTTCTACCCGCACCGCTCCCACCGGCGTGATATAGTGCACGCCAAACCCCGCACCGACCTTGGCATCGAAATCGCCCTCATCAAACGCGTCACCACCGTCGACGAACAGGGCGCCCCGCCATTTGTCGGTGAAATAGTACTGGTACTCCAGGCTGGCTATCGCCAGGCGATCTCCACCGACCACAAACGTCTTGCTGCGACCATCCGGCTGTACGACACTTTTCTCATGGCCCAGCGACTGATAGGCATAGCCGCGAAGACTCTGGCTGCCGCCGGCAAAAAATCTCAGCGAGGGCGCCAGGTCCGCCCGTTCAGCATTGGCGATTTCCACCGCGCCCAACTCAGTACGCGCGACCACGCGATGGCGGGGCCAGGGCGTCAAAACGTATCTCAGTTCAGCGGTCAAGCGCAGCAGGTCGGCATCGGAGCCCACGTCCCTGCTGCCGCCCTCCAGGGTATAGAGTTGGCTGAATCCGCTTCTGGGGTCAACCAGGGCGCCGCTGTAGTCGCGGCTGGAGAGGGAGCCGCTGAGTAACAGGTAGTCGTGCGAGAGTGCATTATTGAATACATTTTCCCAGGACTCGTCGAGGCCGCGCAGAGCATAGCTGTACACCCATTCATCACGCCGTATCTCCCTGCGCACGCCGGACTCGATCTGGCGGCTATCGAGGTCGCCGTATTCATTTTCCTCGAGGCTCGCCCACAACTGAACGACATCGGTAAGCGGATTTTGGATGGGAATCGAATAGGTGAAACGACCGCTGGGATTGACCGGCGAATACTCCAGCCGGGTAACCTGGCTGTGCCCAAAACGATTGATCTTCGGTGTGCGCCAGGTCATCGAAATACGTTCTTCTGTGTCGGTACTGTACCCCACGCCGACTTCGATACTATGGCGCTTGGCAGCGTGCAGGACCACCTCGATCGGCACCTGCCCGCCGCGAGCCCTCGCTCGCAACGGCTGTACTATCACACTGGAGAAATAGTTTGTTCTCTGCAGATTGGATTGGAGTCGGCGCAAACTGGACTGCTCAAAATAGTCACCGGGCCGGAAGGTCGCCAGCGTTTCAAGCAGTTCGGGATCAATCAACGACTTATCGTAGAGAATCTCGCCAAATCGGAAGCGGGGACCACTGTCATAGTCGAGGAAGATATCGGCCGTTTCGCTCTCGACCTGCACCTCCACCCTGCTGCGCGAAAAACCGCCATTCAGGTAACCCCGCTCCTGCCCCGTCGACAGTAACTTTTTCCTGAAGTCCTCAAAGCGCCCATGATGCAGGCGATCACCCACGGCAAACCCGACATCGGAGAGCAGCCCTGTCATAGCCGTATCACTGGCTGCCGCGCCGCGTATTTCGATCTCGATATCGCGAATCCGCACGGGCTGACCCTGCGCAACTGTAATCTCCAGCGACCAGACGGGATCGGTTCGGCGTACATCAAGCGTGATTTCCGGCCGATAATATCCCAGTGCCTGCAGTGCCTCGCTCACCCGGGATCTCGCGGAGGCCACAAAATTGAGACGGTCCTGGCGTGTCTCGGGTGGCGGGCCGAGATAGGCCTCGACATTCTTCAGTCGTTCACCCTTGATGCCGGCAATTGAATACTCCAGCGTTGCCGCCGGCGCGGCAAAGGGCGCGAGCAGAAATACGCAGATGCTCCACCTGATTGCTGGCGCTACCATTGCAAAACCTGACGGTTAAAAACGCGCTTAAGCGTGCTCTGCACTGCCCCAGTAGTTGTATCCGGCAAATCGCGGTGTCCCGGGCAAGTAGGCTTTGTGCAAATCGGACACCGCGAAGCCGCCCGATGCCAGCAGTTGCGGAATATCCCGGTTGAGGTTGCAACCACCGGCCATGCGCCGCCAGTAGGGATTGATCCTGTCCTGCCACCTGCAAACGCTGTGATCGGGCGCTTTTCCATGCTCGCAGAAAATCAGCCGGCCGCCCGGCCGCAATACCCGGGCCATACCCTGCAGGGCCGTTACCGGCTCGGGAATGGTGCACAGCGCAAACGTCACCAGCACCGTATCGACGCTGGCATCCTCCAGCGGTATTTGCTCCCCGGGCAGACCGATGAACTCGAGGTCGAAATCGAGATGCGCCGCGCGCTCCCTGGCCAGTTCCCAGGACTCCTCGGAAGGGTCCAGACCGATAACGCGATCCACCGTCGCGGCGTCATACAGCGGCAGGTTCAAGCCGGTTCCGATACCGATTTCCAGCACCGTTCCCGTCGCCAGCGGCACGACCTTCTGTCGTTGTTTCATTATCGGTTTGGTGCCGCAGGCACAGTTGATAAACCGCGGCAACACGTACTTGTCATAAAAGCCCATGCTCAGTCTCCCTTCGCGAACCTGTCCGGATTGTAGACCCAAGTGCCGCACAAGAACACGACTGCAACGCTGGATGACGGGTCAACCGAGGGAATACGGCAAACATGGTGACAATTACCGTGTCGATTCGATCAGGAGACTGCGTCAACCCGCTCAACAATCGTGCCATTGGCGGTGCCGCCACCCTCGCAAATGGCCAGCAGACCGAAACGCTTTCCACTGCGGTGCAGTTCGTGCACCAGGGTAGTCATCAGTTTGGCGCCCGTACCGCCTAGGGGATGCCCCAGGGCCTGGGCCCCGCCGTTAACGTTCAGTTTGTCCAGGTCGGCGCCCAGCGCCTTGGCCCAGGCCAGCGGCACGGAACCAAACGCCTCGTTAACCTCAAACAGGTCGATCTGGTCGAGTTGCATGCCCGCCTTCTCCAGCACTTTTTCGGTCGCGGGGATCGGGCCTTCCAGCATAATCACCGGATCGGAGCCAATCACACTCATCGCGACAATACGCGCCATCGGCTTCAGGCCCAGCCGCTTGCACGTCGCCCCATTGGCAATCATCACCGCCGCGGCACCATCGCATATCTGCGAGGCATTGGCCGCTGTCAGCAGGCCGTCTTCCTGCAGGGGCTGGAGACCGGCTATTGCCCCGAGAGTCGCATCCATCCGGATACCCTCGTCCTGGCTGTGCATTTCCCGCGTGCCGTCTTCCAGTTCTATTTCAATCGGTACTATCTCGTCGTTGAAGCGGCCTTCCTCCACGGCGCGCTTTGCCTTGACATGGCTTGCCAGCGCAAAGGCATTCAACTCGTCCGGCGTTAGTTCATATTTGCGCGCCAGCATTTCCGCGCCTGCAAACTGGTTGAACTGCACACCGGGATAGCGCTCGGAAATTTTCTTGCCATAGGGTACGCCGTGATCCGCTTTGAAGCCGTCAACGATACTGGCGCCGATCGGCACCTGACTCATACTCTCCACCCCGCCCGCGATCACGAGATCCTGGGTACCCGAGAGCACGCCCTGCGCCGCAAAGTGCATCGCCTGTTGACCGGATCCGCACTGTCGATCCACGGTAGTGCCCGGTACAGCTTCCCCGAGTACAGAAGAGAGACAGACGTTGCGGGCAATATTGCCTGATTGCGCACCCACCTGTGAGACACAACCGAATATAAGATCATCGATGTCCTCTACTGCCACGCCAGTTTTCGCCACCAGCGCGTCCACCACCTCGGCACCGAGGTCGATGGGATGGATCTTCGATAAGCGTCCGTTCTTCCTGCCACCCGCGCTGCGCACGGCACCAACAATGTAAGCGTCTGTCACCTGTCATTCTCCCTTGTCGAAATTTACGATTTATTGGCCTGCGCCGCTTTCAATTCACTCACATGCAGTACGCCGAACAAGAAAACATTCAGCAGGTGCTTGCCCAGCGAGCCGCCGGCCGCCTTACAGAGGTTGTAGTACACCGCCGTTTCGATCAGGTGGACAATAACCAGGATACTGAGCAGCCGGAGTGACCAGACCCCTGCTGTGCTATCGCCCTGCACAATGACTATCGCTACCAATACGGCGTAAACCGCCAGTAGTACTTTTTTTGCTGCGGACATGCAGTGCTCCCAAATAATTATGATTGATAGGCTTGTGGGTCAAGCCTGCGCATCTCGGTTTCTATCCATCGCTCGATTTCGTCCATCAGTTCGCCGGGCTCCCGACCTTCCGCGGACACAGGCTCACCGATGGACACATCGATCGTGCCTGGAATCAGAGAAAAAGACCGCCTGGGCCAGCACCGCGCCGAGGTCACGGCGATGGGGACGACATAAGCCGAAGTAGCAACCGCCAGGCGCGTGGCCCCCGATTTGTATTTTCCCGCTTTACCGCGCTCACCGCGGGTCCCTTCGGGAAACATGATGATCCACTTGCCGCGGTTCATCAAAATTTCGCCCTGCTCCGCAACCTTGGCCCAGGCCTGGTTGCGCTGCGAGCGGTCGATGTGAATCATGCCCAGGCGGCCAATGCACCAGCCAAACACGGGAATGCGCAGCAGTTCCTTCTTGAATACATAGGCCAGGGGATGCGATGTAAAGCTGGCAAAGAAAAAAGTCTCCCATGTGGACTGGTGCTTGGGACAGAGAATGATTCTGCGCATATCCTGGGCGCTGGGCAGGTTTTCCTCACCCTGTATGCGATATTCCACGCCACCGACAACGCGCGCGGCCTCGATTACGCCCCTCAACCAGGGCGCTGCGAACCACCACCAGAGTTTTTCGTCGCTGAGAAACAGCGAGCAAAATACCAGTGTGAGTCCAACGGGGATCACCGTTGCTACGATCCAGGTAAACACAAGGATCGATCGAATGGCATTCATTCTCGGATTCCACAGATTAACTGCGATGCATTAAACCAGATAGTTGCCCGGTACGAAAACCCGAAACCTGTAATCTGGCTCGATTCGCGTTAATATTACTGGCGCAACGGTACCAGGATCAATCTATATGCCAAACAGCCTATGTCCGGGTCTGCATCCCCTGGCCCAAGGCGCCTATGCATGGCTCGCCCCGCATAGCAGTTGGGGATGGAGTAATGCCGGCCTGATCACGGATGGCGAGGAGTCCCTGCTGGTCGATACCCTGTATGACCTGGAACTCACCGGGGAGATGCTGAAGAAAATGCGCGCTGCCGATGCGGCGGCCAGTTCCATCGGCACCCTGGTCAATACCCACGCCAACGGCGATCACTGTCATGGTAACGAACTGGTGAGCGGCGCGGACATTATCGCATCCACCGCTTCCGCTCTGGAGATGAACGAGCTTACGCCCGAGGCTATGGCCGCCATTATGCAGAGCGCGAAAGAACTGGGGCCGCTGGGAGACTACTTTCAGCATTGTTTTGGCCAGTTTCGCTTTGACGGTATCCGCTTCACACCACCCACACGCACCTTTGACGGCGAACTGGACCTGAAAGTAGGCGACAAGGACGTTCACCTGATCGAGGTAGGGCCCGCCCACACACGCGGCGATGTGCTGGTACACTGCCCCGCCGACGGTGTGGTGTTTACGGGCGATATCCTATTTATCGACAGCACCCCGGTGATGTGGCACGGCCCGATAGCCAACTGGATCAACGCCTGCCTGCTGATCGAGGATATGGGCGCCGATCTCATCGTCCCCGGGCACGGCCCCATTACCGATAAACACGGCGTGGTAAAAGTACGCCACTACCTGCAGTATGTTCACGACCAGGCCCGCACCCGCTTCGACGCCGGGATGGACGCTTTCGAAGCGGCGAAGGATATCGAACTTGCAGAGTATTCCGCATGGTCCGACCCGGAGCGTATCGCGGTCAACGTCGACAGCCTGTACCGGGAGTTTTCGGGACAGCAGGAACGCACTGAAACGCTGGAACTGATGAGCAGGATGGCGGCGCTCGCGGGATTCGCCGGCACCGGCTGAGACACTGGTTGCGTATCCACCCTATAATTTTCAATCAGCGCGGTTATACTGTGGCGTTGACCAATGTGCGCTGTGTGGCGATCGGACTCTCTTGAAAAAACCTTTGTCAAAAGCAGACATCCGCGAGGAACTTGTTGAGGAAACAGAACGCTTTCTCAAGCAGGGCGGCTGCGTGCATAAAATCCCGCGCGGTATCTCCGGGAAGAACCCCGGTGAACCACCCCCATTCCTGAACCGGCGCCTTTTTATCGAGCCAAAGGCGCCACGCACACTGGTACCCGAGGTAGTCGCCGCGATTGAGGCGCGTCGTAAAGAGAAGTATCGCACCAAGCCCACCCCGAAAAGCCGATTACCCCGCCCCCGCCGGAAAATCATCTACGACGATTTCGGCGAGCCACTGCGGCGGGTCTGGATAGAGGAATAATCTTTGAGCACTGACATCACCCCTTTCACAGTCGACATCCCCGCGGCCGCGCTGGATGACCTTAAAGCGCGAATACGGAACGCGCGTTGGCCCGAGCGGGAAACTTGCGATGACTGGAGCCAGGGGATGCCGCTGGCATACACCAGGGAACTTGCCGACTACTGGGCAAGCGATTACGACTGGCGGCGCTTCGAGACAAAACTCAATGGCTGGCCGCAGTTTGTCACCCGCATCGAGGGCGTCGATATCCATTTCATCCATGTCAAAAGTCCCCACGAGAACGCGCTGCCGTTGATCATGTCCCACGGGTGGCCGGGATCCATCGTGGAATTCCATAAGATTATCGACGCCCTGGCCGACCCGACCGCGCACGGCGGTAAAGCGGAGGACGCCTTCCATGTCGTGGCGCCATGCCTCCCCGGCTACGGCTTTTCAGGCAAGCCGACCAGCACCGGCACCTCCGTGGAAAAAATAGGTTCCATGTGGGGCACCCTGATGAACCGACTGGGTTACACCCGCTATGTCGCACAGGGCGGCGATTGGGGCAGCATGATCACGCAAAGCATGGGCATCAGCGAAACAAAGCACTGTGCCGGCATCCACATCACCATGCCCATCGTGGGGCCCGACCCCGACACGATGAACGATCTCACAGAGCGCGAGCAATCCGCGCTCGCGGATATGGCCGCCTATGGTGAAACTGGCGCGGGCTACTCCAAGCAGCAGTCCACCCGCCCGCAGACGCTGGGATACGGCCTGGCGGACTCCCCGGTCGGGCAGATGGCGTGGGTCGTTGAGAAATTCTACGAGTGGACGGATTGCGAGGTCGACGGCTCGCGGCACCCGGAGAACATCCTCACCAAGGATGAACTACTCGATAACGTGATGATGTATTGGCTGAACAATGCCGGCGCAAGTTCAGCGCGGCTGTACTGGGAAAGTTTCAACAACCCCAATATGGACCCGATCGCGATGCCGGTCGGTGTATCCATTTTTCCCAGGGAAATTTTTCGCTGCAGCCGACGCTGGGCGGAGAAGCGCTACTCGAATATCATCTACTGGAATGAACTGGAACGTGGGGGACACTTCGCGGCGCTGGAACAACCCGGGCAATTTCTGGCCGAGGTGCGCAACTGCTTCAGCGCGTTGCGTTAGCGCCGCGCTCAGCTCTCGTCAAACTCCTCGCTCGTATGCAGGCTGTTGCTGAACGTACTGGCACGCGGCGGGCTCTGCGGCTCTGCCTTCTTGAACATCGGATCATCGCGGATCAATCGTTTGAATACCGCTTCCGCCCTTTGCACGACCGGCGCCAGGTTCGGAGCGGGAGCGCTGTCCATATCAATGACTGAATCCGAATCCTCATCTTGGGCTTCCACGTCGCCCCTGTGCTGAAGGTTCAGACGCTCGCTGGGAGCCGGTGTAGCGGTAAACTCATTCCTGTCGCGGGAGGAACTCCCCTGCTCCCGGTCCGGCGGCAGAAAGACCGGTGGTCCTGGCTCACGTTCCTGCAGTGGCACCGGGGCGGACCTCAGCGGCGCGAACGCATCGTCGCTGTCACGGGGTGACCTGCCGCGCAGATTGGGAGCCGGTGCCGTAGCTTCGCCAAAATCGATTTCCGACTCTGTCGCGCTGCGGGCCCGGTCCTGGCTGCTGCCGATAAACTCCAGGTTCTCCAGTGTCTCGTCAGAAGCGTCCGCAGGCGCGGGCGTTTCCGGTTTCTGCTGAGCGGCGACATTGAGCGGCTTGTTGATGACACGCGCCAGGCTGGGCGTGTGCCCGGGCGGCTTGCCGTTGCCGAAACTGCCGGGTTTCAGCAGGCGCGCCTGTTCGGCCAGGGTCACCCCGGCGCCACTACTCTCGCGGGCGCTGTCATCCGCCGTGTTGGCATTGCCCCTGTAGTTCGCACCGCCGTACTGCGACCGGCCCGCGGCACCGCTGGCGACACGCAACTGGGGCACCTCGACAGCGTCTTCCGTCTCCTGCTGTGCCGGTTGTTCTTCGCGCTGCGGCTCGGCGGAGGCGCGTTGTTTGAGGACCTCGCTGGCACACTCCGCCCAACGCCCAAAGTGCGCAGACTCCGCGGGATCCGGCATGCGGTGCTTGCGAAAGTTCTGCATCGCGGCAAAAAACCGCTGCTGCACCGCCCTATAGTAGTAAATGTGGTCTTCGGTCTGCAGCGGAACAACCTCTGCGCCGTTGCGAATGATCAACACCTGGGCCGGCAGGCGGCCCTGCAGGGTCGCCAGCAGATCGGCGGCGAAGCAAAGCCGAAACGGTGATTGCAGCGAGTTGCCGATCCGAGTCTCACAGGGGATGTAGAGGAAATCGCCCAGTTCAGAGTACCCGCTGGTGCGCATCAATAAGTCGACCGCACCCGATAACGGGCCGAAGGCCAGTTGGCCGTTGACGATAAAATCGGCGCCAAGACGCATCGCCTCCAGGGTGGCGATCCGGCGATCCGGTTCCTCCTGGTCGGATTCGATCAGGGCGACTTTCCTGCCTTCAGAGCGCAGCGTGGCGACGATATCATGCTGCTGCGGCGCTTCCGGATAGGCACCGATACTGTCGAGGTCTGGCGGTATGCCATGATCGGGGTTTTCGAGGGTGAGGCGCTCCATCCATGCGGCGAACGGGGATTCCCGAAACAAAACGAGGTCGTCCGGGGTATACGTGATGGCATTATCAACAATATAGCGATACATAGTTATAGCTCGCTTTCCCCATATGTCCGCTGGGCCTGAGCCGACAAGTGCCCGCGCCTTTTATGTAGTTATATCTGAATGCCCCGCCACTGTCCACGTCCGGCGGTATAAACTGCCCCGTGTTGGTCACCACTTCAATACCCCATCAACAGGATATTGATAGCGTACTAGGGTCGGGCGAATACAGTCGCGCCGCCGATCACGGTGCGCTCAACCTCGAGGTCACGCATGGCCATTGGATCGTCCAGTAAATTGCCCGAAAGCACCACCAAATCGGCGTATTTCCCGGGATTCAATGAACCGCGATTATCTTCCTGGAACACCTGCCAGGCCGCATCGATGGTCACTGCGCGCAGTGCCTGCATCACACTGATGCGCTGTTCGGGCCCAAGCACATCGCCGCCTGTTGTAATGCGGAAAACCTGACTCCACACCGCCTGCAGCGGCTCCATCGGCGTAACCGGCGTATCCAGGTGGGAGCTGAAGTGCAAATTGTGATCCAGCGCCCATTTTGAAGGACTAATCTGCGCCGCGCGCTTCGGGCCCATAAAAATATCGCGGTGCCGATCACCCCAGTACCAGGTATGCGCGGTAAAAAAGCTGGGGGTAATACCAAGAGCCTTCATTCTTGCGATCTGGTCTTCCCGCGCCATCTGGGCGTGAATCAGTATCATCCGCGGGTCCTCCACCGGGTAGGCCCGCTGGGCAGCTTCGAACGCATCGAGGATATCCTCAATGGATGCGTCGCCATTGCCGTGAATGGCCAGCTGGTAGCCCGCCCTGTGCAACGCCTCCACCTGGCTGAACAAATCTTCACGCGAAATGCTCGGGTAGCCCCGGTAGTCGGCATCACCGTGGTAAGGCGTGTAGTAGGGTTCGCTGAGATAACCGGTAAAACCCTGTATGCTGCCATCGGCAACCAGTTTTACCGCGCCCATCACAACCTTGTCGGAATTGTATTCTGCCGGGTCGTAGTCGCCATTGCGCAGCGCATCCCGCCATTCCGTTTCAAACGGGAAGAGAATCAAACGCTGTGAAATCACACCGAGCTTGCTGAACAGCGACAGTCCCATCGCCAATTCCGGGGTGACGCCGCCTGACTGCGCAGTCGTCACACCCATCGCCGAGTATTCATTGGTCGCGGCTTTGATCAGGCGATAGGTGTCGACCAGGCTGAGATTCTGCATTTCGCGCATGATATCCAGCCTGGCGGTCTCCTCGAGCAGGCCATTCGGTTCACGCGACCCGGGCCTGCGGCCGATCACACCACCCTCCGGATCGGGCGTATCGGGCGTGATACCGACCAATTCCAGCGCCACGCTGTTCGCCACCAGCATATGGCCGGACACATGCATCGCGACTACCGGGTGTTCGGTAGAGACACTGTCCAACTCCTCCCGGGTCGGGTGGCGACGTTCGGCCAGCAGCGTGTCGTCGTAGCCGAAGCCACTCACCCACTTCCCCGGCGATGTCTTTGCAGCCTGCTTTTCAAGTGCATCCAGCACGTCGGCAATTGTGAGGGTATCGCCGATGGGGGGGCTGTTCAGATCCGCCGCGACCACCTTCATACCCGAGCCGGGAAAATGGCCATGGGCGTCGATGAAGCCGGGCAGCATGGTACGGCCACGCAGGTCCACTACTACCGTATCCTCGTCCGCCTCCGCCATTATGTCTGCCGTTGCGCCTACTTTCTCGATGCGCTCACCGCGCGCCGAGAGCGCCTCCACCACCGGATTATTGACGTCCATCGTAAGAATACTGCCGTTGATAAACACCTGGTGTGCCGGCGCCTGCGGGGTGCGGACGGCCATCTTTAACAACACACCGACGCCGGCAACCAGCGCGAGAACGACCAGTACCAGCGTTTTCCAGTTCACAGTATCAAGCGACCTCGCCTATCAGGATATCGGCCAGTCTGGCCCTGTGCCATGCGGCGTCTCCCCAGAGTAACTGACTGTGTTTCTGTCGTTTGAAATAGAGGTGTACGAAACACTCCCAGGTGAACCCGATGCCGCCGTGGTATTGCACCGAGCGCCCCGAGGCAAACGCCGCGGTTTCGCTGGCAGCGGCCTTCGCCATATGCGCCGCTTCAGCGGCGCGGGCGGGTTCTGTATCGCAGGCACAGGCGGCGTTGTAAACGAGTGATTTGCACTCGTCAATCTGGATCATCACGTTCACCAGCGGGTGTTTGACGGCCTGGAAAAATCCCAGCGGTCGATCAAATTGTTGACGCGTGCTCACATACTCAACCGTGGTCTGCAACTGCCACTCTGCGGCGCCGGTAATGTCCGCTGCCAACAGTGTCCATATGACAGGCATCGCCCGCTCCAGCGCGGCCAGCCCATCACTGCTTACTTCTTCCGCCGCAACATTGTCGAACGAGACATGCGCCTGGTCGCGCGTCAGGTCGACAATGGCATCCGGTGCGATCGTGACACCGGCAGCATCGGCGGGCACCCAGTACAAGGCCTGCCCGGAACTGGTCTGCGCGCTGACCAGCAGTCGGTCGACCTTGCGTGCATCCTGCACAAACCACGCGGTTCCGCTCAGCTTTCCCTGCGCGCACTGCACGTCAGTATCCGCCAGATTCCACGAGCCCTGCCGGTTGGTGATCGCCAGGCTCGCGGTTCGACCCTCCGCGATTTCCGCGAGCGCGGCTTCACCCGCACTGCCGCAAGCGGCCAGCACATAGGTCGCGTTCAACGTGGGCAGCAGGGGACAGGGAAACGCCGCGCGGCCCAGTTCCTCCACCAACCCGGCCACGGCCGTCACCGGCATACCGATACCGCCGGCAGACTCGGGCACCGCCAGTGACGTCCAACCGAGTTCCACCATTCGCTGCCACAGCTCCGAATCCCAGGCACAGCTGCTCATGCGCTCCGGATCGGTATCCGCGGCGACCATTCGATGCAACTTGTCGGTGGGGAAATGCTCGGTAAAAAACTTGCGCGCTGAATCCTTCAGCATGGCCGCCTCTTCACCAAAACCAAAATTGTCCGGTTGTGTCATGCTCGTCCCCTATTTCGATTTTGCCAGGCCCAGCACGCGCTCGCCGAGAATATTTCGCTGTACCTCACTGGTACCCGCCGCGATCGTCATGCCGTAGGAGTTCATATACGCCATAGGCCACTGCCCGCTGGCGGGTGCGTTGTCATCGCCCAGGTACAGGGAGGCGCTCGCACCTTCGATTTCCACAGCGAGGGCCGCGGTGTCCTGGGTAATTTCGCTGGCCAGCAGTTTGTTCTGCAATTGCAGACGCAGCGGGTGGTCCTGCAGAGCCGACACCCGTGCCCGGCGCTGGTTCTGCGCCAGGCCCTGCTCCCTGATCACCAGCTGCATTATGCGATCCCGGATCAACGGGTCGTCGGCGGCCGGTCGACCATTGCGCGGCGTGCTGCGGGCCAGTTCAATCAGGTTTGCCGTATTGGTGGCATGGGTCGCCTTGCTCTTCATACCGCCGGCCCGGGGTGTCTGCAGCTCGCCCGCGCCGCGCTCGTGCAGCAGCGTGGTCATCGCCACCTGCCAACCCTTGCCCAGTTCGTCCAGGCGATAGCTGTCATCGACTTCGAGGTTCTCGAAAATCACTTCGTTAAAGCCGGTTTCTCCGGTGATCTTGATCAGCGGACGTACTGTGACGCCGTTACCGAGCGCGGCGCGGATGGGTACCACGAAATAGGACAGCCCATCGTATTTGTGCGACTTGTCCGTGCGCAGCAAAAGAATCATCCATTCGGCGAAGTGCGCCAGTGAGGTCCACACCTTGTGCCCGTTGATGACCCACTTGCCACCCTTGCGCTCGGCGAACGTCTGCACACTGGCCAGGTCCGATCCCGCGCCGGGCTCGCTGAAGCCCTGGCACCAGATGTCTTCACCGGAGAACAGGCGTGGCAGCAGGCGCTCCTTGAGCGCCTGCTGGCCATGATGCAACACAGTCGGCGCCGCCATACCCAGGCCTATGACATTGGGAAAGTACGGTGTCCGTGCCCGGATCATTTCATCGTTGGCGACGCGCTGGCAATCGCTGCGACCGCCACCGCCGAACTCGGGCGGATAGTCACAGCCGACCAGGCCTGCCTCATAAGCGGACTTCTGCCAATCCTGCAGGTAGGAGAGCTGCGGCCGGGTCATGATCTCCAGCGGAGAAAGCGGCAAGCGGACGCTTGGCGCGGAGGGCTTGTTGGCCTGCAGCCACTGGCGACAAAACTGCCGGAACTCGGCCTGTTCTGGCGTGTCCTGACGGGCACTTTCTGACATGGATGGCTCCCTTGTATTCACTAGTAGTGTGGTGGTTTTTCATGCACCGGCGCAGTGTTTCCACCGGCGTCGCCGTTGCGCTCCTGCGCCTGCTGGCGCTCACGCAGCAATTCCAGCTGCCGCCGCAACAGCAGTATCTCCTGCTGCTGCAACGCCAAGGCGGCGTCGAGACTGCTCACCGCATCCTCCTGGAAGGCGAGTTGGCTCTGCAGTTCCATCATTTGTTGTTGCAGTCTCTCTACGTCTGCAGACATTCCACAGGCTCTCCCGGCACTCCCGACTTGCGCGGGAACAGCGGCCTAATATACTGCCCGCTCCGCAATAAATACACGGTCACGGGATGAGTAAGCGAAAAAACACTGACAGCCGCCTGGTGTACTCGACGGACGGCGGACGGCTCTGTCCACAGTGCCACCGCCCCACAGTAAGCTGCGTGTGTGGCCGCGACAGGCCCGCCGCAGCCGGTGATGGCATCGTGCGGCTACACCGTGAAACCAAGGGGCGCGGTGGCAAGGCGGTGACACTGGTCAAAGGGCTGCCGCTGGCGGGAGATCCCCTCAAACAGCTCGCCAGCCAGTTGAAGAAAAAGTGCGGGGTCGGCGGTGCGCTGAAGGGCGACACCGTGGAAATACAGGGTGACCAGCGCGAACTGCTCAAAACGGAATTGGAAAAACTCGGGTACACGGTAAAAATCGCCGGTGGATGATGCAGAAAGGAAATATTTCGTCCGTTTGCGAGTTTTAGTGATCATTTCCCGCATTTTAGCCCCTTACGGCTCTGACCTGGCGACGCGACAGACATCAAAAAAAGCTAACTTAGCGTCGCTTTCCAAAATCTATGTAAATTAGCCCCCACAACTCTTTATTTTTATTGGTATTTCTATATTTTTGTGCTAAAAAGTCGACTGTGAGCCCGGAAAAGACGCGAACTGGGTAGCTTCTCCAGGCGTATCTCACGATAACCGGGCCACGTAGCACAACCATAAGAATGAAACAGCAGTGCCTGACGGATTAGTCATCCCTGCGAGGAATGGGTTATGTACGTTACTGCAGAACACCTGAGAGAGCACGTCATTCGACCAACCCTGGAGTACATGGGCGCCTGGACACCGGACCGCGAAACCTTCCTGCTGAACGCCGCGGTCAGCGCGCCGGAAGTGGGACTGTTTTCCGCAAAAAGTGAAGGCCTCGGCCTGTTCAACATCACGGCTGCACAGCACCGTGATCTGTGGGACCGGTACCTGGCATTCAATCCGGACCTCGCCAGCAGGGTGAGGGGGCTGGCCAGCCAGCGCGCGTTCCTGAGCGACCCCGACAGCGAGTTGCAAACCAACCTGAGCTATTGCACGGCGATAGCCTGGCTGATGCAACAGCGTGCCGGTGGCATCAAGGAACAACAGCCGGAGACCACCGCCTACGCCCACGCCTGACGCGGGCCCACAGCGGGTTACCGGCGCGGCAGCCGACTGGCCGCATCAGCGCGACGCCGGGCGCGCGGTGCTCTGTATAGCCTCCCAGACGGCAAGGTCTTCCGGCCTGTCGATATCGGCCAGTGGCGCCAGCGCCTTCCAGCGAAGTCCGGCCCGCAGCAACGCCGCCGCGGTTTTTTCAAACACCTGATCGCTACCCCAGGGAATACCCTCGAAGATTTCCCGCCGGACTGTGCGCGCGCCGATCAGGACATAGCCGCCGTCGAGGGCCGGCCCCAGTACCAGCGGTGCGGTACGCAGGGCAGCCACCGCCTCGCGCAGGTAGGCGGAGTCGATACCCGGGCAGTCGCTGCCCACCAGGATCACCGAGTCATAGCGGGCCAGTCCGCAGCGCAGCGCGTTGTACATTCGCAGGCCCAGATCCGCACCGCGCTGCCGCACTACCCGGCTCGCGCCAAGCGCCCTGCACTCGTCGAACAGCGCATGCCCGCGGTCGCCGGCGACCGACAATTCGACTGTGCCGAGACCGCTTTCCAGCAACTGGCGACAGGTCCAGCGCGTCAGCTCGCAGTGCAATTCACAGGCCTCCCGGGGCGACAAGCGGGGCAGCATACGGGTCTTGACCTGCCCCGCCCGCGGCGTGCGACTGAACTGGACCAGCAACAGGCCGCTGCGCACGGTGCGAGTCCCCGCCGGCGAACCGCCAGCGCGATGAGCAAGCGAGCGGTCAGGGGGCATAGTAGTGCCGCCACAGCCGTTCGGGCGCAACACCGAGAAAATAGCCCAGTCGCAACAACCACATACGCAGCACCGTCCTGAGTACCCCACCCTCCTCCCAGCGGCGGCTGGACGTCACCACCGGCTCCGGGATGATCAGGGGAGGCGCCAGCCGGCGCAGCCGCTTACTGTAGGCGACGTCTTCCATCAGCGGAATCGCCTCGAAGCCGCCGGTCTGCTCAAACACCGTTTTTTGCACGTACAGCATCTGGTCACCCGTGGCAACCGCGGTGAGGCGTGATCGCTGATTCATACACCATTCAATGACGCGAAAGCACGGGTGTCTGCCGTCCAGGCGGACGCGGCAAAACCCCCACAGGGGGCCCGCAGCGAGATGCCGCTGAAGCGCCGCCGCCGAGACACCGGGACAACTGTCCGCGTGCAGGAAGGCAATGTACGGCGACGACGCCACCTGCCCGCCCAGATTCATCTGTCGGGCCCGGCCGCGTTCGGCGAGCAGCAATTGATCGCACAGCGGCAGCGCGGCGGCCACGGTATCGTCGCTGCTGCCGCCGTCCACCACGATCAGCTCGCAGGTTGGGAAACGGTGGCGTAGATCTCGCAACAAGCCCGCGACATGCACGCGTTCATTCAACACCGGAATCACGAAACTGATCGCGTCAGTCATCAGGCGACCAGGGCGCCGCCGCAGCTGCTGCCCTGCCCGGCGGTACAGCCGTAGCAGTGCTCCGCGGTAACGACAGGCTTGCCCTCCAGGTTGCTATCGACCAATAGATCGCTGATATGGCGTCGCCGGTCGCTGGCCAGCACGGGCATATCGAGCATCTGGTTGAAATCGCAATCGTAGAGGTGGCCGCGCCAGTCAATGCTGATCAGGCTGCGACACATCAGGGTGTCCAGATTGGCCTCGCGGTAATTATCGCGCAGTAACTGCATGTACTCGTGGTACTGGCCCTGCGCCAGCAGCACAGACCCGAAACGACTGATCGGCATGTTGGTGATGGTAAGCAGTGCGTTGAAGCGGATGCCAAAACGCGCCGCGAGTTCGCGACGGTAATCCGCCTCCAGGGTCTGCTGGGGCGGCGGCAGTACCGGCCCCACCGGGTTGTAGACCAGGTTCAGGACCAGTTCCGCGCCGAAGCCGAGGGTATTGAGCCGGCGCAGAGCGGCGATGCTCTTGTCGTACACCCCCTTGCCGCGCTGCGCTTCGACATTGTCCTGCAGGTAGCACGGCAGCGATGCACTGATTTCCACCTGCTGCTCGGCGAGGAACGCGGCCAGGTCTTCCTGACCCGGCTCCAGCAGCACGGTGAGGTTGCAGCGATCTATCACACGCACGCCGAGGGCGCGCGCCCTGCGCACCAGGTGGCGAAAATGCGGGTTCAATTCCGGCGCGCCGCCCGTCAGATCCAGCGTCTGTATGTTGGCGCGTTCCAGCAGGACGATCACCTGCTCCACGGTTTGCGCATCCATTTGCTCGGTGCGCGTCGGCCCGGCATTGACATGGCAATGCACGCAACTGAGGTTGCACAGATAGCCCAGGTTTACCTGCAGGGTGTCGAGGGTCGCCCGGTAGACCGGCGGGAAATCACTGTGTAACAGTAGGGGGCGTGTATCGCGCATAATTTCAGTAACTCGCTGCCAATTCCTCGGGGGTCAGAAACGTTTGCTGCTGTTCGCCCTGCATGTACTGGAACACCACATTATAAGACAGTACCGCCTGTACATAGTTGCGCGTCTCCTTGTACGGAATCGTCTCCACCCAGAACTCCACCGGTACGCCCTGCCCGGACTTGTTGCGCCAGCGCGCGACCCGGTGGGGCCCAGCGTTGTATGCCGTCAACGCGAATACCCGGTTGCCGTCATAGCGGTCGAGCAACTGGCGATAATACGCGCTGCCCAGCATGACATTGTACTCAACATCGAACAAATCGGATTCACGGTGACGCTGACCCAGCGAGGAGGCGACCTCGCGGCCGGTTGCGGGCATGACCTGCATCAGGCCGCGCGCGCCGACGGGTGACTGTGCGCCCGCAAAGAACGCGCTCTCCCGCCGGGCGATTGCCATCAATTCAGTACTCGGCACCTGTCGCAGATCCGCATTCTTCTCGAACACCACCTGGTACGGCCTGGGGAAGCGCTGATCGAGCGCGTCCCAAACCTGTGCGCGCGTGGCGGCGTCTATCGCCATCCGGTACCAGTGGTTGCGCGTCGCCAACAGCGCGAGGTCCTGTTGCCGAACCACATCGCTGGTATCCTGCAACAGCTTGTACCACTCCGAGTGCGCCTGCATTTCCTCCCTGTGGTATTTCAACTCCGCTATGCGCCGCACTGCGGGGAGTTCCGCGACCGCCGAGTCTTCAGACAGAGTGAGTTGCAGGTGATTGAATGCGTACGGTCGACCCAGTTTGTCCGCCGCCAGGAAACCGTAGTAGTCCCGCTCCCCCGACAACTGCTCCAGCGCCGCCTGCGCCGACGCGACCTCGCCGCGCCGCGACTGCACCGCGGCCCGCCAGTAACGCCAGACGTTGTCGTCCCGCGCCGACTCCGTCAGCAACGGCAGGGTGCGTTCCAGCGCATCCCAGTCCTGCTCCCTGAGCGCCCAGCGCAGGCGAATGCCGGTCAGTATATCGTCCTGCAAGCGCGCCAGCGCGCCGTCCAGCCAGTCGCGGTGCGAGGCGGTCTCGGCGAACAAACTCCTGAGCGCGATCGCGGATTCGACAAGCCGCGTCTGCTGTTCATCAAAACGCAGCTGCTGTTGCCAGGCGATCCAGCTGGACAGGGCCAGTTCCGGGTTGCCGCGGGCCAGCGCGGCGAGCCCATGGCTGGCGATATCCGCCGATAAGGGATCCTCCGGGTCGAGTGATCGCGCAGCGAGCGAAGCGGGATTGACGTACACCGCGAGCAGGGTGTCTACCGCCGGGCGTATCCGGCTGCTACTCTTGCGCGCCACGTAACGCAGCAGGGAGCCCTCACCGGCGTCAAAGGCATTGCGCAAACGCAGCCAGACGAGATCGTCCGTCAGGCCGCCCGCGTCCTGCCAGGCTTGAAACAGCGCATCACAGGCACCGGGCTGTGAATTGCCGGCCACCCACAGCCGGGCCGCACCTTCCCAGGCGAGGTCCTTGTCGCCCCGTGCCAGTTGCGCCCGGAAAAAATAGCATTTCAGGTCGATGCTGTTGGGTTCTTCGGGCATCAATTGCAGAAAATCCCGCCAGCGGCCGGACTTCCCCGCCGCGCGCAGGTAGGCGCCCAAAAAACGCAGGGCCAGCGGTGAATCCGCACTGCGCGTGATAAATTCCCGGGCCTGCTGTGGAGACACCCCTCCGGGATGGCGAGCGATACGGGCATAGTCGAGGTAAATGGCCAGCGGGTAGTCATTCAAGCCCGTCCGCAACCGCTCGTAGCGCGCGATATTCCCGTCCTTTAGCGCCTGGCGGGCCTCGGTGTAGCTCCTGCGCTGTTCGTTCAGGCTGGCATCGGTGGTGTCGGTCGCGGCTGTCGTCCCGGCACCCACCCCACACACCAGCAGGAAAGCATAGCTATACCGCGCGATACGCTGAAACAAAAATATACGCCCTCTGACAATGGACTCCGTGCGCTAGGGTGATATGCAGGAATCCGGAATGCAAGCACGGACGACGTCGTCAACAACGGGGTGAGCACCGGGACGTCGGCAAACGCGCTAGAAAAAAAGGCCCAGCGTGGGCAATTCGATATTGGCGTAATCCAGCACGATTTCGCGCCGGCGGATGCGAAACCCCTCCGGCTGCACCACCAGCGTGTCGCGACGCTGGCCACTGTAGATCACGTTATCACTGCCGGGCCGGGCGTAGTAGAGATGGAAATTGCTGACGACCGACCAGGCGGCCACGTCACCGCCGGGCTCGCGCGCCATCAGTTCGATATTACCGACAATACGCCGCGTGCGGGCGGGCGGGTTCTCCGACCAGGAATTGACTTTGTAGGCACGCTCGGCGCGCAGTGTCAGCAGCAGGTAATTCTCCTCGCGATGGGGACATCCCATGGTTTCCCCACCCTCCAGTTCGCGCTCCACGGAAATCATCCCCTCCTGTCCGCGCTCGCGATTGTTCACCTGCACGTTCACGCGCGAGGGCATCAGGTAGGCGATGTCCTCGCAGAGCAGTGTCAACCATTGCAGATACCGGCGGCCGTCCAGCAGGCGCGCCTCGTAGAAGTAGAACTGTTCCAGGTCGCGCTGCTCCTGCGCTGTCGTCGCCACTGCCAGTGCCGTCATACCGCGCCCTCCGCCGCCAGCAACTCGCTGCGCCAGCGCTGAAAAAAATGCCGCGCGTAAAACTCATTTGCGGTCACGCTGACAAGGCCAGGCATATCGGGATGGGGTTGTTCTTCGCCGAGTCCGAGACCGTAGTAGTATGGACGGTCGTCAGCAAAATCAATACTGCTGCCCAGGAACTGCTGGCTCCACACCTCCGAGTCCTCCTGTTCGAGAATACCGGCGGGACCGAAGAAACTACTGTAGTTGGTGCGCAGGATTTTCTTGATCGCGTCCGGCGCGTCGGCGGGCACCGCGGCCCACGACCAGTATTCCACCTTGCCCGGCCCGCGCGGATGCGACACCTTGAACGAGGTGTTGGACCACAAAAAGGACAGATTGGGATAGATACCGTAGGTGAGCCCCTTCATGCGAGCGCGCAGGCGCCCCACCCGCTGCGGCGCCCGCGCCTGGACCTCACGCAGGTATTCCTGCACCTCGTCGCCCCCGAGAATCGAACCGACTGCCTCCATACCCCAGGCGACATCATCGACGGGCGCGTCTTCGGGCATCAGGCGAAATGTCGCGCCATGACCGGGTGTCGTCACCACACTGTGCCCCAGTGCTTCGATCACGTCCTGCGCTTCCCTGGGAATGATAGCGCTGTGCAGGAAAGCGCCGTGATTGACGTCGCCCAACTGGTTCTCCACCGGCAGTTTCCAGTTCGCATTGAGCACCCAGCGATGCGGCGCCCCCATGAACTCGATGCCCGCCGGAAAGCGGTCAAAAAATGCATCCAGATAAAAGCGCATGTCACCGAGGTAGTCCTCCAGTGAGATGATCTGTTCATCGAAGCTGCCAAAGATCAGCCCGCGCCAGGACTCCACGCGCGGCACCTGCTTCAGCCCCAGCAGCGTCTTGTCCGGCTTGTGTTGAACCTCGCTCTCCTGCGGTATCGCCACCAGTTCACCCGCCACCGTGTACGACCAGTTGTGGTAGGGACAGACAAAGCGCCTGGTATTGCCGTGGTCCGCACGGCACACAGGCAGTCCGCGGTGAGTGCAACTGTTGACGACGGCGTGTACGCGCCCATCCTCGCCGCGAGCCATGATGATCGGGGTTTCACACATGTAGGCCTGCACAAAATCCCCGGGCGCCCTGATCTGCGATTCATGGCCGAGGAACAACCAGGACCTGGCAAAAATGCCCGCCTTTTCAAGCGCGTACACGCCGGGGTCGGACCAGCAGCGCCGGCTGATCAGCGACGCCTCCGCATTGACCAGCTCGCTCACGCTAAGGCCCACAATACCCCCATAAATTATCAACCATTAATTTATTTCGAGTATAATGCGCATTCAATCGAAAGCAGAAGCGCTATATGGTATTTTTTGCATATTTTTTAACAATCAGTCGATAATTTATGCCCGTGGATGCTGAAAACGCTGAAAAAATGACCAAGGGCGAGCGAACCGCACAACGTGTGCTGGACGCCGCTGAAGAGCTGTTCGCGGTGCAGGGCTATGACGGCACCAGCCTGCGTGAGATCGCCGCGCAAGCGGGCATTCGGGAGCCCGGCCTGTACAACCATTTTGCGAGCAAGCAGGCGCTGTACGAAGCCGTGTTATACCGCGCGCTCAACCCGATGGCTCAGGCGCTGTCAACCCACATGGAGGCCGCCTCCACGCTCAAGGAGTACACGGACCTGCCCGCGATCATGACAGACCTGTTGCTGGAGCATCCGAAAATGGCGGCACTGTTCCAGCAGGCGCTACAGGGCGACAGCAGTTCCTTCGGCAATCAATTGATGTATCACTGGCTGGAACGGTTATTCAGCGAAGGCATGCAAACCCTGCAGAAATATGACGCGGGTTCCGGCGCCGGGAACGCCATAGACCCGGAATTGCGGGCCACACTGGCCCTCAACCTGATCGCAATGTTTAACCTGACGACAGGCTATTTTCTCTCCCAGCGGGTGTTCGCCTCCCTCGCGGGAGGCGACCTGCTGGACCCGGAGAACATTGCCAGGCAAAAACGCCTGTTACACAAGGTTATCCGCGCGATGTTGATCAGTTAGTCAACTTCGATGCGCCGACGCTCCTGCACCTTCTCCACGATCTTCGGCGCCTGCAGGGTCAGCACACCATCCTTGAATGAGGCCTTGATGTCGGACTCCTGTACATCCGCCCCGAGATTGAAGCTACGCATGAACTTTCCGTAGCGCCGCTCCTGGCGAATCACCTTGCCCTGTTTCTTCTCCTCTTCCTCTTTCGTGCTCTCGGCTTCCAGCGTCAGTACGCCGTCCTTGACGTGCACGTGAATATCCTTCTTGTCCACACCGGGCAGTTCCGCCGTGATCTCGTAGTGATCACCGGCCTCCCTGATGTCTACCCTGGGTGCAAAGAACGTACCCGCCTGTGGCTCTACCAGCTGTGGCCAGGAGTCGTTGAAAAACCGGTCTATATCAAACACATTGTTACGCGATATCAAGGACATGACAGTCTCCTCCAGATTCATAGGCATAAACGCCTTTGCCTGTATAAATTGGGCTAAAACCGCAACATTTCAAGCCGCAGACGCAAGGATTTTTTTTGCCGTTGATCCAGATCAATACCGGCGCCACAAAGCGGTCCCACTGTGCGCGGCTTGTAGCGACACCGCAGTACCGCGAACGCAGTAGTGGATTAATTTCTTCTGGCCCAGCGTTTTCAGAAGCATTAACCTGAGCCTGCACCAAAGCACTGATCACTTGTAACGACAGGATGGCTGCCTTCATGACGGATAACGACGCTCACGCCCCAGACTCCCTGGAACAACCCTGGGCCCGGGCCGGCAGGCAGCCGCGCATCGCGATTATCGGCGCGGGCATGTCCGGCATCGCCGCCGTCGTGAAACTGCACAAGGCGGGCTATACCGATCTCACCGTGTACGAGAAGTCCGACCGGGTTGGCGGCACATGGCGGGAGAACACCTACCCCGGCCTGTCCTGCGATGTGCCCTCGCGCTGGTACAGCTTCAGTTTCGCCCTGAAGGCCGATTGGCCGCACCGCTTCGCCTATGGACCGGATATCCAGTCCTACATGGAATCGGTTGCCAGCGAGTTTGGCGTAACAGAACGAGTGCGCTTCAACTGCGCTGTTACCGATCTGCGCTACGATGCGCCCTGCTGGGACCTGACCACGTCCACGGGAGAGCGCCAGCGCTACGACGTCGTGATCGCGGCCACCGGCATTTTGCACCAGCCGGTGTACCCCGACATAGAGGGGCTGGATTCTTTCGCCGGCAGCGCGTTTCATTCCGCGCACTGGGATCACGCCGTCGACCTGGCCGGCAAGCGGGTCGGCATCATCGGCACCGGATCAACGGCATGCCAGATCGTGGGGGCAATCACCGACCAGGTCTCACAGATGTATGTATTCCAGCGCACCCCGCACTGGCTGTCACCGCTGCCACAAAAAGCGTATTCGTCCGGCTGGAATAACTTCCTGACGCGGTTTCCCTTCCTGCAGCGCGTGATCTACGAATACTACTACCAGTTGATGGTGCGCACATTCAGCGCCGCCACTATCGGCAATAAATTCATGCAACGCTGGATGAGCCGCATCTGCCTGAAGCACCTCGCCGACAACGTCCCGGACCCGACACTGCGCGCCAGGCTGACGCCCGACTACGAGGCGACGTGCAAGCGGATGATTTTCTGCTCCGATTACTACCCCGCGCTGTCGCGTCCACACGCACATCTCATCACCGATAGCATCACGAGAATCGAACCCGCGGGCGTGCGCACCGCCGATGGCGAACTGCACGAACTGGATGTACTGGTGCTCGCCACCGGGTTCAACGCCGCCGCGTTCATACTGCCGACCCGTGTGACCGGCGAGAACGGCATGGACCTCGAGCAGACCTGGGACGGCGCGCCGCGCGCACACCGCGCTGTCGCGGTACCCGGCTTCCCGAATTTCTGGATGGTGGAGGGCCCGACCGGCCCGGTCGGCAACCTGTCGCTCATCGCGATATCAGAACACCAGGTGGATTACATCATCAGCATGCTGGACCGCATGAAGGCCGATGGACTCGCGGCCATCGCGCCCACACAGTCCGCTTACGAACGCTACAATGCGGCCATGCGCGAAGCGATCAAGACCACCACCTGGGCCACCGGCGGCTGCAAAAGCTGGTATATCGATAAAAGCGGCGTACCGAACCTGTACCCCTGGTTCCCGATGCGCTACCTGAAGGAAATGCACGACCCGGACTACTCCGAGTATCGTCTGATCAAATAGCGGGTTGCCTTTGCGCCGTCAAACCGGAATAATTCGCGGCTCCCTCCACCGCCCTTAGCTCAGCTGGATAGAGCGTCCCCCTCCTAAGGGGAAGGTCTCAGGTTCAAATCCTGAAGGGCGGACCATAAAATCAATCAGTGATCCTGCTCGCTAACCCGGAAAGCGGCAGGGTCAGATAATAAGCCCCCGACCCCTGAATGCGCTCGACCGATTTCCTGCACTGGACTATAGTTTTCTGGTGCGACGCTCATTTCTTTCCCGGCTGTGGAGACTGTGATGATTTATTCAATAGCTCGATGGCGCTCCCTCTTTCTTGTGTTTCCGCTGACGATTGTTACCGCTACGACGGCGGCGGACCATGTCGGCGTATGGCGGCCAGCCAACGCCCGTTTCTATCTCGATATCAATGGCAACAATGCCTGGGACACCGGTGACGCCATCACCGCGCCGTTCGGGGCCGCCACGGATATACCGGTAGTGGGCGACTGGAACGGCGATGGCTTCGATGAGATCGGTGTGTGGCGTCCCGGAAGCGGCCGCTTCTATCTCGATAAAGACGGCAGCAAGGCTTGGTCAGCCAATGACATCATCAGCGGGCCGTTGGGTTTTGCAACGGACATCCCGGTGGTGGGCGACTGGAATGGCGACGGCGTCGACGAGGTGGGCGTGTGGCGGCCGGGCAACGGCCGCTTTTTCCTTGATACCGATGGAAGCTTCACCTGGAACGATGGCGACACCATCAGTGGCCCATTCGGTTCCGCTACGGGTATACCAATTGTGGGCGACTGGAACGGGGATGGCTTCGATGAGATCGGTATCTGGCGCCCGGGCAACCGCCGCTTCTACCTGGATAACGACGGCAGTCACGACTGGTCCGACGGTGACACGGTAAGCGCGCCATTCGGTTTTTCCATCGATATACCGGTGGTCGGCGACTGGAACGGGGATGGCATCGACGAGGTCGGTGTGTGGCGATCACTTAACGGCCGCTTCTACCTCGATACGTTTGGCAGCTTCAACCGGCCCCGGGATATCACTGTTACCGCCACCTTGGCTCGTCCCGATGACGTTCCGCTCTCGGGCCAATGGCGATGAGTACTACTTGCCATTGAACGAACACCCGGCGCCGGCGGGTCTGTAGGCGTGGCCCTATCAGTGCGGCGTACGCCAGAGTCCTCTACTCACTCAACGCGTGGAGGATTGAGATCGAGGACGGGATAATCGGGCAACCAACGGCGCTTGGGTTGATCACGGATAACAGACCACCGCCCAACCAGAACTGTTGGCGCAACATCGAGCGTTCACACCCTCGCGCTGGTTAATCATAACCGCGTTACGCTATTATCGTGCCCCAACGTTACCGCGAAGACGCTAAACTGATGAGCAAGAGATTTCTCGCGGAGTGGTACCCGCAGGACGCCATACAGATCGCCTGGCCACACGCCGACACTGACTGGGCGCGTCTGCTGGGTGAGATTGAAGAATTCTACTACGAACTGGTAAATGCCCTGAGCCACGAGCAGGGGGTGCTTATCGCCGCTGCACCCGGCCTGGAGCGCGGGCGAATACTGGCCGAACTCGCACGGCGCGGCGCCGACACCAGCAATCTGTACTGGTATGACGTTGCCACCGATAACACCTGGGCGCGCGACCACGGCCCGATCGCCGTCGGGGATGAGAATGGCATCGAACTGCTCGACTTCCGCTTCAATGCCTGGGGAGACAAGTACGACTCCAGCCGCGACAACGCCATCAATAGTGGCATCGCAGCACTGCACGGCTACGGTGCGCCGCTGCGCCCGGTCGATTTTGTGCTGGAGGGCGGGTCTATTGAAACGGATGGGCTTGGCACCCTGCTGAGCACCACCACCTGCCTGCTCAATCCCAACCGCAACGGGGGCATGTCGCTGCCGGAAGTAGAGGCGCATCTCACCCGGCATCTGGGCCTCGAGCGCTTTCTGTGGCTGGAGCACGGCTATCTCGCCGGGGATGACACCGACGCCCATATCGACACGCTAGCCCGCTTTGTCGACGCCGGCACGATTGCCTATGTGCAATGCAGCGACCGCGGCGATGAGCATTTCGATACCCTGGCGAAAATGGAAACGCAACTGCGGGGCTTCCGCCAATTAAACGGCGAGCCCTACCGGCTGCTGCCGCTGCCGCTGCCGCAGGCGATCCACAACAGCAGCGGTGCGCGCCTGCCCGCGACTTATGCCAACTTCCTGATCACCAATCGCAGTATTTTTCTGCCGGTGTACGGTGATCCCGCCGACCGGCAGGCCGTCGATGCCATCGTG
The DNA here is from genome assembly GCA_030427485.1 of Gammaproteobacteria bacterium. Classification (GTDB taxonomy): domain Bacteria; phylum Pseudomonadota; class Gammaproteobacteria; order Pseudomonadales; family Halieaceae; genus Marimicrobium. Next base: position 115,983 of record JAUICG010000003.1, on the reverse strand, counting down.
TCGGTATCGGGAAAGCGCAACGTGGTGCCGATCAACTGCCGGGTACCGATAGAGGAATTCGGCAGCCTGCACTGCCTCACCATGCAATTACCCAAAGGATCGCTATCCCATGCTTAAAGTTGCACTTGTCCAGCAGGCCTGCAGCGCCGATGTTGCGGCCAACCAGGCAGAATCCGAACGCCAGGTGCGCTACGCCGCAGCCGAGGGTGCAGCGCTGGTGGTATTACAGGAACTGCACTCCAGTCTCTACTTTTGCCAGACCGAGGATACATCCCGGTTCGACCTGGCCGAGCCGCTCGACGGGCCCACCCGGCAGCGTTTCGAGGCTCTGGCGAAAGAACTTGACATCGTGCTGGTGATTTCACTGTTCGAAAAGCGCGCCGCCGGGGTCTATCACAACACCGCGCTGGTAATGGATGCGGGCAACGGCTGCGCGGGTTTCTACCGCAAGATGCATATTCCGGATGATCCCGGTTTTTATGAGAAATTCTATTTCACCCCGGGTGATGCAGACGGCGAGTTACACGGTTTCCGACCGATCCAGACCCGGGTCGGCAAACTGGGCCTGTTGGTATGCTGGGACCAGTGGTATCCGGAAGCCGCCAGACTGATGGCATTGGCGGGAGCGGACCTGTTGATCTACCCCACCGCGATAGGCTGGAACCCGAACGACGAGGACGCCGAAAAGCAGCGCCAGCTCACGGCCTGGCAAATCGTGCAGCGCGGCCACGCGGTCGCCAACGGCCTGCCGGTGATCGTACCCAACCGCACCGGTACGGAGTTATCCCCCGACGGGGAGAAAATCGACTTTTGGGGCCACAGTTTTGTCGCCGGCCCACAGGGAGAAATACTGGCTGAAGCCCCGGCTGATAAAGCCACCACACTGGTGGTGGATGTGGATATGCGGCGCAGCGAGGCGGTGAGGCGCATCTGGCCCTTCCTGCGCGATCGCCGCGTTGACGGCTACCGCAATATTGTCCGGCGTTTCATTGATTGACCGTATTGTTGATTCGCGTTGAATACCAGGCCCGGATTCGAATCCAAGCCCGCGCGCGGGCAGCGCTGGTCTGCTCACCACAACGCGTTCAATCCGGCTGGTACATTCCGATCGCGGGGTTTGCCGGCGCCTCGTTGCCAAAATAATCCGTTTGCGGCGGATACAAACCCAGCCCGGCGGCGATTGCAGGCGAGCCGGGGCGTATACTAAAGGCCTCCCCCGCCGCAAGACGGCCCGAACCGCGCCACGACACATTCTCGAACAGCGGATCACCGACCACGAACTCGCTTCCCGAGGCCGGCATGTTGAAAAACAGGTTATTGCTGCAGGCATCGCCGCAGGCCAGGGGCTCTGTCTGCGGCGTCGTCGCGTAGACGATATTGTTGGCGAACTGGAAATCCCCGGCATTGCCGATCACGCTGAGCGGTATGGTTTCCAGCGCGGTATAGGGCCTGGGCATCACGAAGGTGTTGTTGTACATGCGAATATCGCTGAAGGTGCCGACTATCGGCGCCTTGCAGGGACTGGTGTTGATGGCCTTGCCGTCGTCCACACTGAGGTTGTAGCGCACATGCGCGGCATGCGGTTCGTCATCGCTGCACAGCAGGATGAACCCGCCCTCGTTGTCGTGACTGTAGTTGTACTGGATGATTGTGCCTTCCTGCTCGTTGTCGATATCAAAGCCGGTGCCGTCGCAGCCGTCGGTCTCGCTCTGCCCGAAGCGATAACCGGAGACTTCATTTCTCTGAATCAGCGTATTGATGGAATTCCAGGTCCAGATACCCGCGGAACAGTTCCTGTCCGGACTGAGCCAGTCCCTGCCGGAAAGGTTGCCCACGCTGACCACGTTGTCTTCTATGAGCGCGCCATCGGTTCCATGGGCGACAATCGCGTCCCCCTGCAGACGCTTCAGGGTATTGCCGCGAATGACCACACCCTGCCCCCCGGCAGGCCAGTGTTCCGTAGCCCGCGGCCGGTCGCCGGAACCAGCCGATGTGCCGTCGAAATAGATGCCGCTGCGGCCAACGTCCTCGATGCGATTGTGCTCGATCAGCACACCATCGAATTGGGTATCGGGCGTAACAAACTGCGAATCCGCAATAATGCCCCCGCCGCGCTTGGCAGTACCGTTGAAGGTCAGCAACCCGGTCACATCGTGAATATAGAGATCCCGGATTTCCACGTTTGTGACCTTGCGCTCTGCTGCGGTCAGGTACAGGCCACGGTGCGGTTCGGACAGGTTACCGGGATTGCTCAACTCGAGATCCTGGATCACCACGTGCGACATGTCCTCCAGGTGCACCGCGGCGCTGTGCAAGCCCTGCGCATCGATTACCGGCAGCGCGCCGTTGCCATAAGCGCCTATGTGAATGCGAGCATCCGCTGTGCCCTCGCCTTGCGGCTTCAGCATACCGTTGCAGACGGTGCCGCGACGCAGCAGAAGACGATCGCCGGCTTCGAGAAAGACCGAATTCGCTTCATCGAATCCTGTCCAGGGCGCGTCGATAGTCCCCGACCCCGCCGCTTCCGATTGGCAGTCGATATAGTAGGACGCCCCGGATGTGACCATCGAGCCCGTGGAAGAGCTGTCACTACACGCGGCTATCAGCGCGACCAGCACCAACGAGCCCGCCCCTTTTCCCGGACGGAAGTGAAATAGTGTCATGCGTTCATACCTCCGGCGGCACTTCCCGCGCGTACGCCTCCCAGGTGCCAATCGGTACACCGTCATCCCAGTCCGTACACGGCTCCAGGAACTGCGGATGGTGTTTCTCCGTATAGGCCAATACGTGCGGCGAAATATCTTCAAAACCGCTGTTTGTTTTAATGGAATGCATACGGCCAAACACATGACCGCCTACACCGCTTTGGCCCATGCGCATCCAGGGCCACCACGGTCCGATTCGCGAGAATCCGCAGGTATAGTCGGCCGACAAATTGCCGCGATCGGACAACTGCCGGGCGCTGGCGAAAAAGGTGAAATGCTCCGAAGGATTGATGAACTCGCCGGTTGACGCTTTTGGCCATTTCGCCGGGGTAACCGGGTTCCTGTAGCGATGGGTATAGTCCCATTCGAGCAATACCCTGTCATTGATGCGACGCCACGGCAGGATGAATGGACAAATGCCCTCCTCGTCAACCAGCGCGGTAGCCTCGTTCATCAGCGTCGGCGTATCACCCGCTTCCCCCATCGCAAACCTGGGCATCGTCGGCGTCACTTCACCGCGAATGCGGTCGTTGAGGAAATTAAAGACCTCGACGGTTTCGCCGGTCCACGGGTTTTTCCAGTGTTCGAGGATTTCGCCTGTCGCCAGATCGGCAAAGTAACCCACCTCCTTACCCCGCAGGCGCACGTTACCGGACGGCAGCAAGCGCGCCTGGAATCCGCCGAAACCGCAGTACCGGAACAGTGGGCGCAAGCGCTGATCACCCACCATCGCGTACAATACGCCGTCGAATGCGGGATAGCAGGGCTGGTCGTCGTAACATGCCCACAGCTTGCCAAACGCATACAGGTTGTCATACGGATCAGCAAAGTCCAGTTCACCGTTGGTCGTCTTGCTGTTGCCACCGCCGCCCCGGGCGGGATCGGGAGATTGCAGCACCGCGCAGCTGCCGCGGATCAGGTCGGGGAATACTGACATTGGCGCTCCGGCATGAGGTTTAACGGGAGACTACAAATCAATCGCAAGGCGACAGCGACCGGTCATACAATGTTATATTGTTATGACATTAAAAATTAACCCCAAGCGCAATGCAAGCATTGCTCGAGCGGAGAGCAGGAATGACGACAAGCCAGCGCTGGCAGTTTGACGCCTACAATACGCCCACCGAGGCGCTGTCATGGCGTCCGCAGGAACTTGCCGAGCCGGGCCCGGGTCAGTTGCTGCTAAAGATTCTCGCGGTGGGCATGAACCGCAGCGAATTCAACTACGTACAGGGTCGCTACGCGCCGGCACGTGAATTTCCCAGCGGCCTCGGCCAGGAAGCGGTCGGTGAAATCCTCGCCATCGGCCCTGGCCGCCAGGACGGGCCGCAACCCTACCACGGCACCCCGTTGCGCGTCGGCTCCCGCGTGGCTCTGCTGCCGGGGCGCGTCGACATGTGTGCTATGGGAACCTATCGCGACATCGGATTGTACGACCAGGCCGCTCTCGCACCCGTTCCCGAGTCCTACAGCAATATCGAGGCTGCGGGACTGTGGATGGGCGTGCTCACCATGGCCGGCGCGCTCGAACTGGCGGGCATCACACCCGCATCGGCCGCGGGCAGGACCGTCCTCATTACCGCCGCCAGTTCAAGTATGGGCGTGATCGGCCTCAAGCTGGCGAAAGCCTGGGGCGCCACCACGATCGCGACCAGCCGCAGCGCCGCCAAGGTCGGGCAACTGGCGGCCCTGTGCGATCACGCCATTGTCGCCGGCGACAGCGAGTCGTTGCACACCGGCATCGCCAACGCGACCGGCAACAGGGGCTTTGACGCCGCGCTCGACCCGGTAGGCCAGGCGTTCTACCCGGGACTGATCCAGGGTGCCGCCACCGGCGCGCACATTGTCAGCTACGAGATGATCTCCGGCCGCGAGCCCGTTCTGCCTATTCCCGTGGTAATGATGAAAGATCTGGTCATCGGCGGCTACACCGTTTTCCGGCCCTACCGTATTCCCGGACTATTGACGCAAATCCTCGACTGGGGCATGGCGTATGCCGACCAGGCCAGACCGATTGTGGCCGGCACACGCGCACTGGGCGAGGCTCCGGCTGCGCTGGACGAACTGGGTCGCTGCGAACACCTGGGCAAACTGGTACTGTTACCGTAGCGAAATTCAGCAAGAGAGGAACAACATTTGAAACCACTGGCAATCGTGTTGCTGGCAGTCGGACTGGCTGCCTGCAGCGATGGAAACGACTCCCCCGGCCCGACCTCATTCTACCCGCAACAGAACTGGCCGAATATCCATCGAGACGCCAGCAACTCGGACAGCATTCCGACCGACGGGCGCCGAGACCTGGACTTCGCCTGGTCGGCCAACCTGGGCGGCGTTACACTCGCCGCACCGACGATCGGCCCGGACGGCCAGCTCTACATCACGCTCGTCAAGGATGGCTGTACCGTGTACGCGTTTGACAGCCAGACGGGCGAACAACAATGGTGCCTCTCAGAGACCAATATCGGCGCCGTTGCCTCTTCGGTCCTGATCGACAGGGATAATCACCTCTATATCGGAGACAGCACGCATATGCGTTCCTACGATGCATCGGGGCAGCTGCGCTGGGAAACACCGATCGTCGCCGCACCGATAGGCGCCCAGTTCACGCCCGACGGGCATTTGATCTTCCTGTCCTTCAGCGGTCGCGTGTACGTGCTCGAACGGCAGACGGGAGCGGCCGTGATACCGCCGCTCGACCTCGTACCGCAAGCCGGTAATCCGGGCAACCTGCTGAGCTGCCTGACCGGTGGAACCGCCGGCACCTGCGTCGTACCGAACACATTGGCCATTGACGAGGGCAGCGGTGTTTTCTACATCACCCTGAACATACCCTCTGAACCGAGCGGCATGGTTGCCGCACTGCGCTACACCGGCGGCAGCACACCCGCTATCGAAACACTTTGGCAAAACTCGGTGCTGACCGGCGGCAGCGGCGCCAGCATTGTGATTTCCGCGGACGGATCGCGGTTGTACGGCAATGACGGCGAAGCCAACACCTACGCACTGGATGCCCGCACCGGCGAATTGTTGTGGCTGTACCCGATAGGCTATACCCCCATCGGCAGTCCTTCGGTCAGCAGCAATGGCCGTATTATTCCGGCACCGCTCAATGGCGTTGCGATTGCGATCCAGGACCGGGGCGATCACGCCGAACTACTGTGGACGCAAACCGGTACTGCCTTCAACGGCCTGCTGGTGCAGACAGGCAATGACCTCGCCTACACATCCTCGACACAGGGCGCCGTGACCATTGACGCGACAACGGGTGACGTCGTGGACCTTGCGGCATTCGAGATACCCGTAACAACGGTCGGTACCGCGTTGAGTTCCAGCGGCATGGTGTTTTTCGCACAGGCCAATGGCGTGCTGTACGGATTCCAGTAAGACAAAAAGTCCGCTCCGGCAAACAATCCAGGCAGCGATCCGGCCGCGCACCCGATACGACTTTTTTGAGGAGAACAGGATGATCGTTACCGTTGAAATCAGCATGTACCCGCTTCACATGGAGTTCCGCGAACGGGTGCTGGGCTTCATCAAACGACTGGAGTCCCGACAGGGACTTCGTGTCACCCTCGGCCCTACATCAACCGTGGTCATCGGCGACTACCTGATCGTAATGGAAACACTCACCGAACTGCTCGCCTGGAGTCACCGGGAGCATGGACAATCGGTCTTCGTAAGCAAGTTTATTCTCGACTACGAGGCCGACAGTGTGAACTAGTACGCCATTGTGAGCACCCGACTCGCGCACTATACTCATAGAACGGTAGGCGCCAGATGATAATGATAATCGGGGTGAGTCCACCCCTGGAGTTTGTCACTATGTTGTACGCCGCGAGCTTTTACACATGTGGCAAACGCGCGACAGTGCTGACGCTGCTCCTGGCACTGACCGCGTGCTCCGATACCGATGACTCCACCGCCCACGCGTCCAGGCCCCAGGCCGCCAACCCACTGGTGGAAGGGCCGATCACCACTGGTGGCGGGGAAAACTGCTGCAAGGTGACCATCGGATCGATCAGCATTGACGTCACCGACCTGCTCAACTACACCCCGGGCACGCCCTTCTACGCCGGCCTCTATTTCGACGAGGGCGAGGTGGGCTACAGAGAGAGTGAATATTTCATTTCCGGTACCGCTTCGTCCTACATCGCCAGTGACGTACTCACGGAGGATGGTATGTGGTCGGCACAGGCCGCCGACAGCGCCGAATACAGGACAAGGATCGTTGTCCTGCGTCCGGACAACGCGGCCGACTTCAACGGCACGGTCGTGGTCGAATGGCTGAATGTCTCCGGCGGTACCGATGCCGCTCCTGAACTCGTGCAGACGCATACCGAGCTGATGCGCAACGGGTATGCCTGGATTGGCGTGTCCGCGCAGGCAGCGGGCGTTGAGGGCAGTTCCTCTGCCCCCTACGATGTATCGCTGAAAGTGATTGACGCCGAACGCTACGGCGTTCTCAGCCATCCCGGCGACAGCTTCTCCTACGATATCTATTCGCAGGCAGCCCAGGCGGTACGCAATCCCACAGGAATCGATCCGCTCGACGGATTGCAGGTGCGGTACATGATCGGGGTTGGCGAGTCGCAGTCCGCCGGGCGTTTGACCACCTATGTCAATGCCATCCATCCCACCATTGAACTGTTCGATGGCTTCCTGATCCACAGTCACCGCGATGGCAGCGCCCCTTTATCGCAGGAACCCCAGATCGCTGTACCCACGCCGAGGCCGACGCGCATCCGTTCCGACTTTCCCGAACCGGTCATCGATGTCGAGACTGAGACCGACATCGCCCGCGATGGCTCGGTCATCGCGGCCCAGCCCGATGCCGCCAACTTCCGGCTCTGGGAGGTCGCCGGAAACGCGCACTACGATGCCTACGGCGTGGTAAAGGGTCCCTACGATCGGGGCAACGATCCCGGCGTCGCGACGGTCATCGAAACAAAATCCGGCGACTCTGCAGGTGTCATCTAGTGCGAGCTGCCCATCAACGACGGTCCCGGCCACTGGGTTCTCAAGGCCGCGATCAGCGCGCTCGACAACTGGATCAGGCATGGCGAGAGTGCGCCATCAGCGTTGCCCATAGCGCGCAATGCCGCCGGTACAGCCCTGCAGCGGGACGAATATGGCAATACCATCGGCGGCGTTCGCACTCCCTATGTGGACGCGCCAGTTGCGACATTCTCCGGCGCCGGGCAGTCCGGCACCAGTTTCTGCTTCCTGTTCGGCACGACGGCGCTGTTTGACGACACCACCCTGTCGATGCTGTATCCCAGCCAGGAAGCCTACATTGATGCCATCGACACAGCCACCGACCGCGCGGTCGAGGCGCGCTTCATACTGCCGCCGGATGGTGAGTTGATCAAGACGCAGGCGCGCACAGCGGAGTAAGATACCACGTTCGCAAGCAGGCAGTATTTCGCGCTTGCTGTACAAACTTGAATGTAATGGCGTACTTTTTTGCAACCCGCCACATCGCTTGTCATATAAAACCGGTAGCGGCGCGACTAACTGAAAATCGCTTGATGGAGAAAGCTATGCAGCCTTCCAGGTCAACGTACTTGCGAACGCTCTTGTTGCTGGTATCCACCGTGTTGCTCGTCGCCTGTGGCGGCGGTGGCGGCGGTGGCGGCGGTTCTTCTTCAACTGTCGGTGCCCCCCCACCGGTGGTTGAACCGCCGGTGCCGCCACCCGAACCGCCAGCCATCACCGAACAGCAGGCCAGTCGCTTTCTCAGTCAGGCTACATTCGGGCCCAGTCCGGTGGCGATTGAAGAGTTGGTTTCACTGGGCCTGGAGCAATGGCTGTTGGCCGAGTTTGAAAAACCCGCATCGCTGCACCTTGAACGGGTGTTGTCGCAGTTCCCCGAAGACGGCACATTTGTCGGCAGTAATGGCATGCCCCTTCCCGAACTCGTATTTCTGCCATCCGACTCTTTCTGGAAAACCGCCATTGAAGGCGATGATCAGTTGCGCCAGCGTATGGCGTTCGCGCTGTCGCAGATACTGGTGGTGTCAGGTGACAGCAATGCGGGTCGGGCGCCCCAGGCACTCGCCCACTACGCGGACATTCTAACTGAAGGCGCGTTCGGCAATTATCGCGAGCTGCTGCAGCGAGTCACCTATTCGCCCGCGATGGCGGTTTTTCTAACCTACCTGCGGAATGAGAAAGCGGATCCGGCAGTGGGCCGCGTGCCGGACGAAAACTATGCGCGTGAATTGCTGCAGTTGTTCACCATCGGGCTGGTGGCACTGAATGCCGATGGCACGCCGGTTACGAATCCGGACGGCAGCGAGGTAGAATTGTACGATAACCGGGACATCACAGAACTCGCCAAGGTCTTCACCGGCCTCAGTTTCGACGCACCGCGATTCCAGACGCCTTTACAACTCGTACCCTTGACAGCATTCCACTCTCCACTGGTGATGTACGAGCCGTTTCACTCGCAGCGTGCCAAGCGTTTTCTCACAGTGGAGATTCCCGAGAATACTCCTGGCGGGCAAAGTATCACGCTGGCGCTGGACGGTATCTTCGCCCACTCCAACGTGGGACCCTTTGTCGGCAGGCAACTTATACAGCGCTTTGTCACCAGCGCACCCAGCCCGGACTATGTCAGCCGCGTGGCCGCCGCATTTGACGAGGGTGAGTACGCGCTGCCTTCCGGTACGCTCGTGGGAAGTGGTGAACGGGGTGACCTGAAAGCGGTGATTGCCGCGATTCTGCTGGACAGGGAAGCCCGTGCCGAGACATCTGTAGACAACCCGCAGTTTGGCAAGTTGCGTGAACCCGTGCTGCGCTTCACCCACTGGGCGCGCGCTTTTGAAATCAACAGTGCCGAAGCCGGAAACGAGCTTTCACTGCGCAATACGAATCGGGCCGAAGCGCTAGGACAGCAGGCGTATCGATCTCCCTCGGTGTTTAACTTTTATCGCCCCGGTTATATCGCGCCGGGTACCGAGACCGGCGCAGCGGGGCTGACCGCACCCGAATTACAAATTACCAATGCCAGCACCGTGGTCGGCTACCCCAACTTCCTGACCTCTTTTGCGTTTGGCGTATCACCCAAAGTCGACCCGGGCATTGCACCAACTTATGTCGCGAACTACACAACGCAGGCTGCCCTTGCGGACGACCCACAGGCGCTGCTGGACAATCTCGACACGCTGCTGACGCACGGCACACTGCAGGAAGACACGCGGGCACGCATCACTAGCCTCCTCGACAGACTGGCCGCTGAAACCGATGAGGACCTGCTCTTGCGTGCGCGCCTGGCCAGCGTACTGGTAATGACCTCACCCGAATACATTGTCCTGCGCTGAGCGCGAACTCGACAGGTTATTGATCATGCAAAATCGAAGAAGCTTCCTGAAGTCTTCCCTGGCGCTGCCCGTTATGATGTCCGGAAGTTCCATGCCGGGTTTACTGGCGGGAATCAATGCGCACGCCGCGGATACCTCCGAGTACCGTGCGCTGGTATGCGTTTTCCTGTTTGGCGGCATGGACTGTCACGATACTGTACTGCCCTACGATACGGCTTCCTACAACGACTACGCGGGCATTCGCGCTGCCTTGCTCGACATCTACGCCGCTCAACCGGGCGGCTCCACGCGCGCCAGGGAAGCCCTGCTGCCGCTGGCGCCGTTCAACAACAACTTCGGCACACGCCAGTTCGCCCTGCCCCCACAGATGAGCGGAATACACGGCCTGTTCGCACAGGGTCGCGCCGCCGTGATCGGCAATGTCGGCCCGCTGCGGGAACCGACTGACCGCGCCGGATTTACAGGCAATACCGCCAACGTCCCCGCACGCCTGTTTTCACACAACGACCAGCAATCCACCTGGATGTCCTTCGCGCCGGAGGGAGCCCAACTCGGCTGGGGGGGACGCTTTGGCGACGCCACCGTTACAGGCAATACACAGAGCGTGTTCTCACAGATTTCGCTGGGGGGTAATTCAGTATTCCTTACCGGTGAACGGGTGTCGCCATTCCAGATCAGTGCCGGCGGCGTTCCTGCCATTCGTGTCATCGAAGCGGCGCCGCGGCAGCTAAGCGCGGTGTTGCGGGAACACTTTGAATCAGCAGGGGCAAATCGCAGCAACCTGTTCGAACGCGACTTCATCAATCTCAGCCGGGTATCACTGGCGGCAAACGATACCCTCGATACCGCCTTGCAGGCCGGCGCAGGCGTAAATACCCCTTTTCCCGCCAGCGCTCTCGGCGCACAGCTGCGCGCAGTCGCGCAAACCATCGCGGTGCGCTCCACACTGGGCGCATCCCGGCAGGTGTTTTTTGTATCCCTGGGAGGCTTCGATACTCACTCGACCCAGGCGGACGACTTGCCCGCATTGCAGCAGGATATCAGTGACTCTCTCACCGCGTTTTACCGGGCGACTGAAGAACTGGGTGTGGCCAACGATGTCACCGCTTTCACCGCCGCGGATTTTGGCCGCACGCTGACAGTGAATGGTGATGGCACGGACCACGGTTGGGGGAGTCATCACTTCGTTGTGGGAGGGGCAGTCAAAGGCGGCGATATTTACGGTGACATCCCGGTGTCGGCACTTGGACACGACCAGGATGCCGGTAACGGCCGCCTGATTCCCTCGGTATCGGTCGAACAGTTCGCCGCCCCACTGGGCAACTGGTTCGGGCTGAACCAGCAGGAACTGCACACGGCCCTGCCCGGTCTGGCCAGTTTTCCTTCCGGTGCCCTGGATTTCATGTCGTGACCGGAGCGGGTCCAATCCGTGTATTTCCCGGGCGAAACAGCGCAGTACAATAGCTTGCCGAGCGCCGAGAGGGAGCCAGTTGTGCCCGCGCTTCTTGAAGAATTGAAAGACATACACAGCGACAGCTTCGGCTGGGCATTGGCCTGTTGCGCCTGGCACCAGGATCAGGCTGAGGATGTACTGCAGGAGGCGTACTTGCGGGTGCTGGATGGGCGCGCGGTGTTCGGCCGCAAGTCCTCCATCAAGACCTGGTTTTTCGGTGTTATCAGGCTGGTCGCTGCGGATGTGAAACGTAGTCACACGAGGCACTCGCTAATGAAACAGCGTATGGTTCCGGAAATACTGATGCGGGAGCGGGACACTGCGAGGCAAAACAGTCCACCGGTCGAAGCGCTGCACGAAGGCGAAACGTCGCGACAACTGCGGCAGGCGCTACTGCAACTTTCGCAACGCCAGCGGGAAATCCTGCACCTGGTGTTTTACTGTGAATTAACCCTGGAGGAGGCTGCTGCGACTGTACAGGTCTCAGTGGGGTCGGCGAGAACGCACTATCACCGCGGCAAGGAAGGCCTGCTGCGCCTACTGTCAGAGAGCGACACATATGCATAAGCCATCTCATACCCGCAACGATGAAAGTCTGGCGCTGTTATTCAGGCAAATGCGCCGCGCGGATGCCAGGCAGGCACCGGCCTTTCCGGATGAGGCAGCACTGTCGCAGCGTGCTCCGCTGGTGCGGGCGCACAAGCTGTATCGGACTCTACCCGCTGCGGCCGCAGCGCTCGCCGCGCTCGCGGTCCTGGTGCTGCTGCTCAACCATGAGCCTGACCGTCTGAATCCGGCTGAGCAATATGCCGCTGTGATGAAGGCGAGCAGCCTCACTACCGACACACTGTTGTCAGTCTCGCGGGGCACATTGCCCGGCATGGTTGGACTGCCGGAGATGTATCAGACAGAGACTATTTCAGTCGAGCTGCAACGCACACACTGAGCTTCGACGATTTGGAGGATTGGCGATGAAACTGATAAAACTACTGTTGATCGCAAGCTGTATTTTTCTGGGCAGCACTGCACTTGCAGATCCCGCGCGCAACGTTCAAGGTAAACGGGAGGCTCTGAAAATGGGCCTGTACCCGCCCGATATGATCATGCGCTACCAGGAGCGCCTCGGCATTACCGAGGCCCAACGCAAATTGATCGTCGATGCGGTAACCGGTTTTCAGTCCGAAGTAGCCGATTTACAGTGGACCATGCAGAGCGAGCAGCAGAAATTACAGCAGTCACTCGATGCCTATCGTATTGACACAGAGGCATCGCTGGCGCTGGCGGAGAAAGTGCTGGCGCTGGAGTCGCGTTTCAAGATGGCGCATTTTCGACTCCTGATCGCCATTAAAAACACACTCACTGAGCGGCAGATCGACCAACTGGACGAGGAAATCAGCCTGAAGCGGAAAACGCTTGGCACAAGACTAAAAGGTGCTATCGAGCCAGATGAGTCCGAATAGTGCCGCGCCCTTGCCGGGCGCTTGCAATACTTCCCGTCATCCCGGCCGGGGCTACGACGTCGACCCGGCGACTCACCAACCGAGCAAGGCCCGCATCTGCAGCAGGTCAGAGATGTCGATCTTGCCATCCGGCGCGCCCACCGGGTACAGGTCTCCGTGCTCCAGTTCGAGGGCAGTGGCGGCGATATGTCCGGTCAGTATACGCTGCATCACAAGGTAATCCCCCAGGTTGAGCAGGCCGTTCGGTGAACCCAGTGGTGCGAGATCGCCGTCTCCGTGTGGCGAAAGGTCAATGTTATCAGCGATACCGTCGCCATCAGTATCCGTTGCCAGCGGATTGAGATCACTCACCGGATTATACGCGGACGAGTCGCCGTCATAGCTCACCTCGGCGAAGTCACTGAGTCCGTCACCGTCACTGTCCGGCAACAGCGGATTGGTGCCGATGCTGTTTTCGAAGCCGTCGTCGAGACCATCGTTGTCATCGTCGGAATCACAGGCATCCCCCAGCGCATCACCGTCCGTATCCGTTTGCGCAGGATTGGCAAGCGAGGGACAGTTGTCGGGAATCTTGAGAATGGTGAATGCATCGGCGACACTGCCATCACTGCGAATAAACCGCGCATCCAGCCGATTGCCTTCGACGTCCAGCACCATGGAGCCGAGCACATTCAGTGAAGCGTGGACCATCACCGGATGATCCAGCGGGCCTCCGCTGATCTTCCCGGAACTGCCCGCAGTGACATAGACGGCTCCCCGGTAGGGGTTCTGCTCATCATAAACCGCCTTGTAGGCACCGTCTTCGCCCTCCCGGCCATTGCCGTCATCGACTTTCATCGCATCGCTCAGCGTATCCGATGCACCGTAGTGCCCGTGCAACAGGAAGGAGCGCTCATAGGAATGGCTGTGTCCCGACAGCACGAGATCCACCCCGGCCGCCTCCAGTATCGGTAGCGCGTTTTCCCGCATCTGGACCAGCTTACCCTCGGTATCGGAATCGTGGCTGCCCTTGCTGTACGGCGGGTGGTGCCAGAACGCGATAATCCAGTCCTGCGTAGTCTGCGCGATATCGGCCGCTGCCCAGGTCAGCATCGCGCCACCGGGGGAGCGGTCGGTTTCCTGAGAATCCAGGCAAATGAAATGGATATTGCCATAATCGAACGCATAATAGGCCTCTGTCCCCGACGCCAGGCCACCCGCTTCCCCCGCCTTGGGTAGGCTGAATATGTCGTAGTAGGGGCCGCTCTGCGTGGCCGAATCCGCGGAGATACCATCGTGGTTTCCCAGCGTGGGCCACAGTACGGCCGTGCGCAGCACATCCGGGTAGATATCGAACACCGCAGCCTGGTACTGGCTTTGTGTCCCGCTGGTGTAGGCATTGTCGCCCAGCATCATCCACAGGTCAGCAGGCCTGTCACTGGCATAGCTTCTGTAGGCGTCGGCCACCGCAACGGCGTTCGCATTGGCCGTCCCGGAGTCGCCCAACACCCAGATACGCGTTGGTCTGGCGGTACCGACGACGGGTGAGGTGACAAACCGGTGATCGGCATCGTCCCCAGCCAGCACCTGCGAACTGCTGCCGACCGAGTAGTAATACGCGGTCTCGGGCGCCAGGCCGCTGAGCGTTATCTCATGCTCGGTACTCAGGTCCGCACTGCCAGCCGATTCGGTCAGGTTTCCCGGAGCGCTGCCATAGCGGACCACGCTGTCCGCTGGCAGCGTGGTGTTCCATTTTACAATGATGCTGGTCGGCGTGCCGCTTTGCAGGTACGGCCCGCGCGAGACCGCAACGACCTCCGGGGCGGAAAACCAGGACGCCAGTACCTCCCGCAGAGAAACGCTGACGTCGGCAGATGCCTGAGCGGCGTCGCGGTCGCCCGGTGTCTCCGCAGCCGCCGGGCGGGAAGCGAGAATTAATAGCAGTATGCCCAGGGGGATCGTCAGCACCAGCGACAACCCGGATTGCGGCATGCAGATTCGCATCGATCTAACCGTCCGCGCCGGGCTGCACCGGAGACAGCATGCGCTGTTCCAGCGTATTGCGCAGGTCCACCATGAGCCGCGAATTGCGGTGCCGCGCCGGCAGCGCATCAATCGCCGCCAGCGCGGCTGCATAGCTCTGTTCCGCCTCCCGGCTCATGCCACTGGCACGCTGCAAGTCACCACGCGCCAGTAGCAGCGACTCCTTGCGCGCTGACTGGCCAATTATCCGGTCCAGCCGATGCAGGGCAGCCTCATAATTCCCGCGCCCGCGCTCCAGTGCGACCGCATAGTCCTGCAGCACACGAATAGCGCCGAGGCGCACACAGCCGGCATCGAGCGAGTGCAGCGCCGCGTCGACATACTCAGTTCCCGCAGCCTCGAGCGCGCGCGCGTGCTCGTAGTAATATTCCGGCAACGGATTATCAGGCGGCGCGAACAACTGGATCAGCTGCGCGTACTCCGCAGCCGCCGCCAGCGGATCGCCACTCATCCGCAAGGCCGTGGCTCGGGTCAGTCGCGCGCGTGCATTGTCGGGTTGCGCGGAAACAACCCGATCCACAAGTCCGATGGCTCGCTGGTAATCGCCACGGTCAAACCAGGTCAAACCCCGCCCGAGTTCGGCCTGCATATTGCCGGGCTCCAGTTGTTGCGCCGTGTCAAAATCCGCGAGCGCCTCGTTCCAGTGCTGTTCCCTGCGATACTGTTCACCCCGCTCCAGATACAGGGCCGCACTGCCGGGATTCGCCCGTATACTGACCGTCAGTTGCTCAATCTGACGCGGGAGTTCGCTGTGCGCGACCACCACGCCCGCCCCGGAGACACATAATACAAACACTACAAGCAGCGGGATGGAAAACCGACGTCTGCACAGCGATACGCTCGGCGGATTTCTCATGCCACCGACTGGTGCATCAGACCTATTGCGGGGCCACGGCAGTTCGATGGGGATATATCTCCGCTATCAGGTGGTGAAGCGCCCTATCATAACTGTCGTCGGGATTTTCTGCACAGTACTGTTCCAGCCATACCATCAGGGTCTTGGTGTTCTTCCGGCCACCGATATCGTAGGTATCATGGGCCAGTCTGTTGATAGCTGTCAGGTATCCCATGGTATACAGTGAAAAGCCGTACAGCGCGCTCCAGTCATCCTCTTCTTTGGCGCTGTTCACCGCACGGTTGAGCGCGTAGCAACTCTCCACCTTGCTGAACGCGCGGACATTGTATTGCCGGTTTTCGTCCGCGGCCAGCACCACTACCTGCAGGCTGAAAAGGACGCAGGCCACCAGGACGCGGCCTGCGCAGCGTAATCGCTTCTTGCTCATAATCCCCTCTCGTTGTTGACAGATGGCGCACCGGCCAGCACGCATCATAGACACTGTATGCCGACAAGGGAATTGGGCGGCGCTGGTCGTCCAGGAGAAAGGTGGGGCAGGCTGGGCGCTGGCCTGCTGACCCGCGAGTGGCGGCGCGCGTACTCGCCGCAGCCGCAAACGCCGCGCTAGCGATTACGGGCGAGTTGGGCGTCAAGCTTTTCTTTCATCGGTATCACCCACTCCTCCTTGAGCTGGGGCGACAACAGGCCGGCATCCTCGAGTTCATCGCACAACTTCATCTGGTGTGCCAGATCGAACATGTCAAACTGGCGACAGATCCGGGCTTCGCCATCCAGCGTAAGGAAGGAAACTCCCGGGGATTCGAAGTAACTGCCATCAGCGCGGGTGCCGGGGCCCCGGTTCATCCAGTGCGTGATCAGCGTATTCCCGGCACCGGTGTACACGCCCATGTACGGGAACGTCCAGCCCTCCCAGCCGACGTTCATGTCGCGGCCGTAGTGCGTTGCCTTGATCTCATCGATACCACGGGCGGTGACGTCCATGACGCCCGCGTATTGGCAGGTGTAGATACAGTTCCGGGCGTAGATTTCATCCACGAAAAATATCCAGTCATTACTGCGTGATGCCTCCTGGTGCGCGGAAATCAACTTGTCGGCGGCTGCCCGCAGGATAGTATCGCTCAATGTTTTCACTGCCTGTCTCCCGGTCAAAGGATTGGTTTGGACGTCAGGGTATTGGGTCGGATCTCCAGCAGATCGACCGCAACGCCGCGCGGTTGCGACAGGGTGTAGCGCACGGCCTCACCGATTTGCGCGACATCCATGCCGGTATCCATGTAGTTACCCGCGTCTTTCCAGGCCCCCAGTGCGGATTCGAAAGCCGTGGCGTCCCAGCCGTCGGCGAAACTGGTCCATGCGCCCCCGGGCCGGATACAGGTTACGCCGATACCGTCCGCCTGCACCTCGAGCCGCAAATCCCGGGTAAAGCGCTCCACCGCCGCCTTGGTGGCGGCGTAGATAGACAGGTGGCTCATCTCGTCATAGTGCCATGCGCTGGCGGAGGAAATATTGACAATGCGGGGGTTCTCCCCGCCTCGCAATAGCGGGATGGCAAGCTGCGAGCAGAAGACCGTACCGAGGAAATTGGTCTGGACTTGCAGCAGCACCTCCTCTTCGACGAGGTTTTCGATGGCGTTGGGCCTGGCCATCCCGGCATTGTTAACCACGCCGTCGAGACGCCCAAACTGCGCCCTGATAGCCTCGAACGCGACCTTGATCTCTGCGCGGCTACCCACATCCGCCACGACCCCCATCGCCTGTCCGGCGCCGAACTCGGCGATGGCCTGGTCCAACCCGGATTGCGTACGACCGATCAGGCCTACCCGGGCGCCGTTCTCCACCAGATTTCTGGCAATTGCGAGCCCAAAGCCCCTGGAACCGCCGGTGATGATATATACCCCGCCCTCTACGGCCACGTTCACACCCCGACCAATAAAGTGCGAAGTAACGGGTATTGCCCACACGCTTGCAATGTCATCTTTTCATCACCGACAGTCTTGACGCCAGATTGCATAATGCCAGACGCAAACGTCTATGGCTTGCAGTCGATCAACAAGCGCATACTGGTATTAATAGATAGACTTCCATTCAGGCGGGAGTACGTGATTCACCCCTCGCAAGAAAGCTGCTCCCGAAACGAGCCCGCATGAAACGGTCCGCTTCACGGGCAATCAGGGCGACGGGCCCCGGGAACAGCCTGTAGCGATAACTGAATCCTGCAAACCGCCGGTTCAGGCGGGTGCGAATTGCCTGCGCAATCCCAGTGCAGCCAACCCCAGTATTAGCAGGAGACTACTTCCGGGGACAGGTACATCGGCGCGGCGCTGCAGGTTGCCCCGCACCTCGCCGGCAGGGACGAAGGTGGTGTGCACGTTGACATAGGCATTCCCCGCATTCATGCCGGCAAGCAGAGCACTAAACGCCGAATCCGGGGTACCGCCGTTGGCGGTAATAAAGGAGGCGAAATAGCTGCTGGCCATGGTCATGTCAAATGACATGTCATAGACCCCGGATGTCACGGCAACGGGAAAACCGGTCAGGCCGGAGGCAACACCCGTGTTTACCCCGGGTGGTGCACAGCAGTGGATGTGCGCTGCGGTCGCGGCACCTATCAGGGACATAAACGAGGCTTGCACGCGCATGGTCTTGAGCACATCATCGACCGTCACCGTCACACCGCCGTCACCCGGCGACGCATTGGGAGGCACTTCGGAGAGGCCATCCAGCGACGCGGTGAACACCATGGGCAGCGCCTGCGCGCCCAGCGGCGCGAGCAACAACCCCAGCGAAAAGATGAAAACCAGCCTGTTTTTCATAATCGCACTCCTGAAGGTGTTGTGATTAACCCGCAAATGCAGCAATTATCAAGCCATTTCCCGGTAACTCCCCTAGTTCCCGGCACTTATGAAAACGCGTGCCTCGGGGGGAGTGAAAAGCACTGGTGAAACGTAAAAATTCCTGACACCTGTGCCGCGGCAATCAATCCTCCAGTGTGGTGAGCAGCGCTTGTGCTTCAGCGCGTTCAGGGAACTCCCTGTTTGCGGCGAGCAACTTTTTCAGCGTGGAGCGGGCAGTCGTCCTGTCCTTGTTGGCAACGGCAATCATTGCGCTGTGATAGCGGATCGAGGGATCGTCCGGAGACGCCTTCAGCGCACGCAGGATATTGCGTTGCGCCTGCTCGTACTCTGCATTGATGTATTCGACGATGGCCAGTGTATCCAGTACCGCTGCGGAATCCGGTGCAATGGCCGCGGCCTTTCGCGCGTATTCCAGTGCCTGGGCAGGTTCCTTCTCCCGGAGAATCCAGGCCTGATTATTCAATGCTGTGAGGTTTCCCGGCGCAGCCTGGAGGATTATCGCGTATTGCGTGGTGGACTGCGGTACCTGCCCGTCGGACATCAGGGTGCTGGCGTAAGCCAGACGAACGGCGATATCATCCGGTGCCTTCTCAAGCCAGGCGGAAAGGCGCTCGAGGGCTTCGCTGCGCTGCCCCAGGGCCTCTTCGTAGGCAGCCAGGGCAATCAGGGCATCGCTTGACGGTGCCATATTGAAAGCTTTTTCCGCCAGTTTCCTGGCCTCGGCGATGTCTCCCCGCCGCTGCGTGGCCGCGGCCTGCAACAGCATCACCTCGGGATTCCCGGGCGCCAGTACCACCAGCTTTTCCAACTGTTGATCCAACGCTGCCACGTCTCCGGTGGCCAGCAGGAGTTTGGCCAGGGCGAGTCGTGAGGGCACGTAGTCCTCGTCCAGGGCCAGGGAGAGCCGAAGTTGCTCCATCGTTCGCTCGGTGTCGCCGCTCTGCGCCGCTGCCAGCGCCATCAGGTGGCGAATCTTCGCGCTGTCCTCACTGGCTTCCAGGAGTTGCTCGAGCGTGAACTGCGCGCCGCTTGCATCCCCGGTTGCCAATTGCGCCAGTGCCTGCAACTGCAGAACCTCCGGCAGTTTCTGCTGTTGTGCCAGCAATTCGGTAAACAGCGGTGCAACCTGATCTGGCTTGCCGTGGTCGAGGTAGTAGCGCGCAAGTAGCAACCGCGGCTGCAGTGCCGTCGGCGCCGCCGCCATGGCACGCTCCAGATGACCGAGCATCGCCTCATCCCTGCCTTCCCGGCCGTCCAGCGCCGCCAGCTGCAGGTGCACCTCGGGCGCCTCGGTCTGCACCCGCAGTATCGTTTCGAAATGCTTGCGGGCCGTCGCGGAGTCGTCACTTTCGAGTGCCATCCGGGCGAGGTAATAGTTCGCGCTCGGGTCAGTACCATCCACTACTAGGGCGTCCTGGAAAGCCTTGCGCGCCTGTGCCGGCTTGCCCGCTTCCTGGTAAACCCTGCCGAGCAGGTTGTAGGGCGCGGTACTGTCGGGATTGTTGCGCTGGTAGGCCTCCGCGCTCTTGATAGCCGCGGGGAAATCCTTGTTCTGAATGTGGTTCAGGACCAGCAGGATTTCGGCCATGGGTGTGTCCGGATCGATTTCCAGAGCGGCCTGGATCGGCTGTACCCCGGCGTCGCCCTCCCCGCCCATCAGCAGGCCTGCGCCGAGTCGCACCTTGGCTTCGGCCGAATCAGGCTGCAATTCGGCCACCCTGGACAGCAGCGCGATGGCTTCACTGGTTTTCCCCTCTTTCAGGAACGCGTTGCTCGCCAGATTGAGCGCCTCGACATCCTCCGGATTACTATCGATTACCGGCTGCAACAGTTGCTGGACACTCGCATAGTCACCCTGTTCCATGCGAATAACGGCCAGCAGCTTGCGCGCCTGCGGACTGCCCGGGCTAAGGCTATAAAAACGCTCGGCCTGGTTTGTCGCCAGGTCCATATTCCCCTTGAGCAGATTCGCGCTGGCCAGGAAGTACACTGACAGGGGATACTGCTTGAAAGCGGGCTCAGTGATCGAGAGTGAAGCGATCGCATCATCGTAGTTGCCGGCCTCATAATGCAGCAGGCCCTGAATATAATTTGATCCCGGGTGTTTGGCTTTCCTCGACATCAGCGCCCTGGCGTCCTTTTGCGCGGCTTCAAAATCGCCCATTTGGATCTTCAACATTCCCCGCTTGAAAAGATCACCGGCGTTATCCCGCTTGAACCTGACTGCCTTGTTGTACGCCACCAGCGCCGCCTTGTAATCCTGTTCTCTCGCCAGGATATCGGCCTTCAAACTCCAGCTGCTGCCGCGCTCCGGATCAAGTGCGATCACCTGCTCAACCACCTCCAGCGCACCTTTGGAATCCTCCCTGGCATCCAGCAAACGCGCTTTGGCTATCAGCACCTCAACGTCCCCGGGCTTCAGTTCCAGCGCACTGTCTATCAGTGCTTCTGCCGCCGCATCATCACCAAGGGCCAGTGCCGCCTGTGCCTGCAGGCCGAACAGGCTGGCCTGGGCGTCAGGGGTCATGCCGCCTGCGGTCATTTCGCGGACCGCCTCGAATTCATCCTGCGCAAGCAGCGCCCGGGCCCTGGCGGGCTGTATATCGTCGGGTGGCCATCCGAGGTCCAGCGCCTGCTGTAATTCCTTGCTGGCGGAGAGGACGTCGCCGGTGTCGAGGTATACCTTGCCGAGCAGCCATCTGGCCTGGGCGGAATTCGGGTCCTGCAGCAGTGCATTCTTCAATTCGATGGTGGCCGCGGGATACTCGGACTCAGCCATCGCATCGGAGGCTCGCTGGATATACTCCTCCGTGGATTCACTGCCGCCACAGGCAGCGAGGGCGAACACGGTGATCAATGCCGGAAGGATTCGAAACATGGCCTGTACCTGTTGGATCAAACATAGTCTGCCCCGGAACGCCAGCGCAGCCTGGAGCACTTATCGGGAACAAACATACATCAGACCGCTGTTACAGGAAAGGCGGCAGGGACAGAGTGTGAATTCACTCGCACTGTGTGCTGACCGGGTGCCGGTACTCGTCGCGACGGAATGAAACTGTGGGGTAAAGCGGTAGCGAGCGGCCCTACTACCGTTGCGCCTTGAATCCCGCGACACGGGCATCCCAGGTGGTCGCCGTGACACCGCGTTCACGCAGGCGAAACTTCTGGACTTTATTGGTCGGAGTATAGGGCAGGGATTCCACGAACTGGATATAGCGCGGTACGAAGAAGTAGGGGGCGTTGGCGTTGATGAACTGCGCCAGTTCAATTGGCTCCAGGGTCTCTCCGGGCTTGAGGACCACATCCAGCATGATCTCCTGTTCGGATGCGAGCTCTTCACTCGTTATTCCAAACGCGGCACAATCGGCAATGGACGGGTGCCTGCGCGCTGCAAGTTCCACTTCAAAGGTGGATATATTGCGTCCCTTGTAGCGCACCGCGTCTTTCTTGCGATCGGAGAAAAAGTAGAAACCGTCTTCATTGCGTTTGAGCATGTCGCCCGTTTTGTACCACGGCCCCTCAAAGGCGGCGGCGGTTGCCTCCGGATCATCGAAGTAACCGTTAAAGATGAAATGGGGCTGCAGGGGCTTCACCCAGAGCTCTCCAGCTTCCCCCGTAGCGACATCCACCCCGTCATCGCCGACCAGCCGGGCCTCGATTCCGGGGACCACACTGCCGCAGCTTCCGGGCGGCTGGGTTCGCCCCGACACCGGTGCAACGAGGCGCATGGCTTCACTTTGCCCCAGGCCCTGCGGCACCAGTTCCAGGTTGAACCGCTCACAAAACGGTCCTGCCACCGTCGGGGGCATGGGAATAGCCATCAGCTTGCGCAGGCTGTGTGTTGCATCGTCTTCACGCGCAGGCGCATCCCACAGGAACATGTGCATCGCCCCCAGCGTAAAACACTGCGTAGCCCTGTAGAAATCGACCCGCTGCCAAAACGTGCTGACCGAAAAAGTGGGATCAATAGCGAGCGGGACTCCGGCAAACAAAGCGCGGAAAACGGCAGTGACCCACACTGCCGAGTTGTACATGGGCAGTACGGTAAAAATGATATCGTCCGTGGCGATACCATACTGGCAGGCCTCATTGGCCGCCAGGGCGGCATTGAACCAGACATTGTGGCTCTGCATGACGCCCTTGGCCTTGCCTGTGGTGCCGGAGGTCCACAACACCGAACAGGTATCCCCGGCGTGCAGACCGGACATGTCGGGCTCCCCGGCTCCCTCGCAATACAGAGATTCGAGACTCACCGCCCCGGGAATGGACTCATGTGCGCCGTGAATGACCAGCGTCGGTACGGACAGGGAATCCCGCACCTCCCGCAGCCGCGCGGCGTGCGCCGTATCCGTCACCACTACCGTGGGCCGGCTGCGGTTGATCGTATCGGTCAGCCACGCACCCTTGTAATCGGTATTCACCGGCACCCAAACCGCACCCAGCTTGTTGGCGGCCAACACCAGGAAGATCACCTCCGGTGCGCTGCTCATGAAAAAAGCCAGGCGTTCCCCGGGTTTCAGGCCCAGGCCGGACAAACCCGCGGCCAATTCATTGACCCGCTGATTGACCTCGGCAAACGTGTACACTTCCTCTGAAAACAGCAGGTACGGTTTGGCGCCGTGTTGTTGTGCCTGCAACTGGATAGCGCGGCCAAGATGACGTTCGCCAGGATCGGCTATGTCCAGGATGTTCATACGGAATCGAGTCTCCAAACGCTCTCGCGACGCTGCCAGGCCGTCGTCCCTAGCTGCGAATCAACTGCAGTGTCTCCACCATACCATTGCGATCGATCAGCAATATCGCAACGGCGTAGGCGCAGACGCCCACAGCCACTAATTGCAGCAAATATAACCAATCACCGGGAGCCCCATACACAACACCCCGGAAAAAATACACTGTGGCATACATTATCATCCCGGCGGCGACGGGACGGACAAGTTGCAGGACATACCCGGCAGGCTTCAGCCCCACCCTGTCACAGGCGCGAACCGCGGTGATCAGAAAAACCAGCGGGTACATGCAAAGCCAGGCATAAGCGAGGCCGACAGGGCCCCAACGCGCGCCGAAATAGAACGCCACCGGCATAAGGATCGCCGCAATCAGGAAGTTGGACGCGCTGGTCGCGGGACTGCCCACACCCCACAGCAGTGGCGGAAATATATTGCTCATCAGTCGAAACGGCATGACGATTGCCAGCAGCTGCAACAGCGGTGCCGCCGGCAGCCATTTCTCGCCCAGCAGACAGGCTATCAGCGGCTCCGCCGTGCAACTGATGCCAAAAAATACCGGGAAGGCGGCTATGCCCAGTATGCGTGTCGCTTTCAGCAGATAGCCCTGCACAGTGTGCATATCGGTATGCGCATGGGCGTGGGAGAATGCGGGGAACGCCACCGAGTTCAGCAGGCCGCTGATCTTATGGATAGGCAGGGACGCCAACTGGCTGGCAACGGCGTAATACCCCAGCAACTGGTTGCCCAGCAATTTCCCGCCGATAAACTTGTCCGACTCGCTGAAGAGAAACCACAGTCCCCTGTCCGTGGTTACAAAACCGCCAAACGCGAAGTGCTTACGCATACCGCGCAATGCGAAACTGGGCCACAACAGGTTTCGCGCAATCAGGTTTAGACCGATCACACGCGTGGCGTTGGTGGCCAGCATGCCCCAGATCAGCGCCCATACGCCGAACCCGATCAGGGCCATCAGCAGGGTGACCAGGCTGCCGATCACCAGCGTTGCGAAATCCACTATCGAGCGCTGGGCGAACTCGATGTCCCGCTCCAACCGGGACTGCGGCAGCGTCTCGAAAATCAGCAGCAGGAACTGGAAGGACAGTACCTGCAAAACGGGGATAAGGGCCGGTTCGCCATAAAACGCCGCCACTGTCCCGGCGCCGAAGAACAGCAGGGCGAAAAAAAGCGTGTTGACGACAATCACCACGCCGAATATCTGCCTCGTCGCCTGTTCGTCGAGGTCTTTCTCCTGAACCAGTACCGCGTCCAGTCCGACGGTGTTGAGCAACACCAGAAACGACACCACCACCATGGCCATTGCCATCAGGCCGTAGTCGCCCGGGGAGAGCAGGCGGATAACCATGATGGTAATGCCCCAGGACACCGCCTGCCCCAGAAAGCGGGCCGCCGCGCTCCAGCGCAATGCCGACATGACCTTGCTGCGAATGTCCATGCTCAAACTCTGTACTCTGTGCAAGCGCACAGGATACGGCAAGGAGGCGCATACCCAAAGCTCCGATAACAGGTAACGACTATTGGTTCAGTCTTAAATTTGTCGATAGCCGAGAGCCAGAATGGTGTTGTTGCAGTCGGGAGACCGGCGCGGCAGGCGAGGTTCGGGTAGCGAAAAGGTATGAAATTAGTGAGCCGAGCCTGGGAGACAGAGGCCCAATTGGGACACGCCAAAAAGCGCACATCCCTGTGCAGGCTCGGGTGGCGACGTCCTGTCGCCACACGGTCCCAATTGGGCCTCTGTCTCCCAGGCTCTGGATATGTGCCAACTTTCAAACTTTGCGGATACCCCACATATCGACACCGTTTGGTCGAAAACGGAAGATGGCATACACTGGCGGAAACTCGCCCTCAGGAGATCCGCCCGCGATGGAACTGTCTGATGTGTTGATGGACGCCGCAGAGCGCGCCAACCATGACCCGTACACGCTGCCGCTGGACAAGATCAATATCGCCAACCCCTTCCTGTTCGCGCGCGACATCCACGGCCCCTGGTTTAAACGCCTGCGCGACGAGGCGCCGGTGCACTATTGCCCGGAAAGCTTTTTCGGTCCGTACTGGTCTGTCACCCGCTACGAAGACATCGTGAAAGTCGATACCTCCCACGAAATTTTTTCCTCGGAACCGGCTATCACCATCGGCGATACTCAGGACACGTTCCCCTTGCCCATGTTCATCGCAATGGACCGGCCCAAGCACGATGAACAGCGCCGGGTCGTCAGCCCGGTAACCGGCGCCGAGAACCTGCGGCACTTTGAACCCATTATTCGCGAGCGCA
Source organism: Gammaproteobacteria bacterium (assembly GCA_030427485.1). GTDB lineage: Bacteria > Pseudomonadota > Gammaproteobacteria > Pseudomonadales > Halieaceae > Marimicrobium. The sequence goes on along the minus strand of JAUICG010000003.1, from coordinate 90,290 downwards.
CCATCGATGTACTCGACAATCTGCCGGTCGGTGAAACGTTTGACTGGGTGGAGCGCGTTTCGATTGAATTGACCACGCGTATGCTCGCCACGCTGTTTGACTTTCCCTTTGAGGAACGCAGTAAGCTCACGCGCTGGTCTGATGTCGCGACCGCTATTCCAGGCATCGGCATCATCGATTCCGACGAGCAGCGCGAAGAGGAACTGCAGGAATGCCTGGCCTACTTCACCAGGTTGTGGAATGAACGGGTCAAGCTGCCGGTGAAGAATGACCTGGTCTCAATGCTCGCCCACGGCGAGGCGACGCGCAATATGCCGCCGATGGAGTACCTGGGCAACCTCGTGCTGCTTATCGTCGGCGGCAACGACACCACCCGCTCCACCATGACCGCCAGCGCGCTGGCCCTGCACCAGAACCCCGATCAATTCACCAAACTGGTGGCGAATCCGCAACTCATTGATTCCATGGTGGCGGAAACCATCCGCTGGCAAACCCCGCTGGCGCATATGCGCCGCCTGGCGAAAGTGGATACGGAACTGGGGGGCCAGCAGATCAAGGCGGGCGACAAGGTAATCATGTGGTATGTCTCAGGCAATCGCGACGAACGCTTTACGGCGAATCCCGACAGCTTCGATATCGAACGTCCCGACGTGCGCAAGCACCTTTCCTTCGGTTTCGGCATACACCGCTGCATGGGCAACCGCCTGGCGGAGCTGCAATTGCGGATACTCTGGCAGGAGATCCTGAAACGCTTCGACACTGTTGAAGTGGTGGGCGAGCCCGTGCGTACCGTGTCCTCGTTCGTACACGGATTCACGGCAATGCCGGTGCGATTGAGTCCGCTCTAGAGAGCCGGGCGGCATCGCCGCTGCCGGCAATCGATGAGCGATACGGCTAGAGTTTGGGAATATCCGCCTCGTCGATCGGCACCTCGCAGCGGCCGATACGCGCCGCGCGATCCAGCAGCGTCGCCTCGGCCTCTTCCACCCGGATCATGATCACGAAGCGCTTCTCGCGAATACCCTGCAAACAGTAGCGGGCCAGTTCGTCCAGGTCCTGGAATTCCAGCTCCCAGCCGGCCTTCTCGGCCGCCACCTTGAAATCCTGCACAGTCGGTACCGGGTCATAGGGTTTCTCCCGCGCAAGTTCCCTGGGCCGGTTGCGATCGGTGGTCCAGATGCCGGTGTCGAGCAGGCCCCCGGACGGGTAAAACACGGACGCCCCGAGCCTGGTCCCCTCGCTTTGCAACTGCGCCGCGAGGCACTCGCTGATACACGACACCGCCGCCTTGCTGGAGGCGTAGACAGATTGATACGGCAGCGGCGATATTCCGCCATCACCGGAAGATGTATTGATCACATGTCCCTCTTCACCGGCGGCGATCATACGCGGCACGAAGGCCTGTATGCCGTGCACCACGCCCAGCACATTGACCCCGTGTACCCACTTCCAGTCGTTGTCCGTGGTCTCCCACACATTGGCCGACGGCGCTGCGACACCGGCGTTGTTGAACAACAAATGACAGGCCCCGTGCGCTTCATACACCTTGTCGGCCAGGGCGTTGACGGAGTCCGCGCTGGAAACATCAGTCACCACGCCCATCAACTCACCCGATCCCGAGAACTCGGCCAGTACGCGGTCGAGTGCTTTCTGCTCGACGTCGCCAATCACGACCCTGGCACCCGCGGCCAGTAACTCCTTGACCAGCGACCGACCGATGCCACTGGCACCGCCGGTAACCACCGCGACCTTACCTGTAAAATCATTCATTGTGTCCGACTCCGTTGTTAAGATGGGCGGATGTTATGCCACACTTTGCAGGCTTACTCCACCCCGCAACCGGGTTTGAACCGGCGTCGGACGATCGCATGTGCAAGGTGTGTAAACTGGGCTAACAGGCTGAACCGACAAGCAAAAAAAACCCGGCTCTCGCCGGGTTTTCGCGAACATACAATTCGACTTAGCCCGCGGCCTTGCGCTCTTTCACCTCGAGAATGACGCTCTCCGCCACGTTCTGCGGACAGGGCAGGTAATGCGAGAACTCCATCGAGAACTGGCCGCGGCCCGATGTCATGGTGCGCAGGTGACCGATGTAACCGAACATCTCCGACAGCGGCACATCCGCCTTGATGCGAACACCGGTTACGCCGGCATCCTGGTCCTTGATCATGCCGCGACGCCGGTTGAGGTCACCAATGACATCACCGACGTGATCGTCAGGCGTGAACACATCGACTTTCATGATTGGCTCGATCAACTGCGCGCCCGCCTTCGGCATGGACTGCCGGAATGCACCGCGCGCGGCAAGTTCGAACGCAATCGCCGAGGAGTCCACCGCGTGAAAACCACCGTCGTAGAGTTCGATCTCCACGTCCAGCACCGGGAAACCCGCTACCGGACCCTGGTCCATCATGCCCTTGAAACCCTTCTCGATAGCGGGGAAGAATTCCTTGGGAACGTTTCCGCCCACCACCGTTGAGGTGAAGACAAAACCGGAACCCGGTTCGCCGGGCCTGATGCGATAGTCGATCTTGCCGAACTGCCCGGAACCACCGGACTGTTTCTTGTGTGTGTAGGAGTCATCAACTTCCTGGGTGATCGTCTCCCGGTAAGCCACCTGCGGCTTGCCGACGATCAGGTCGACACCATAGGTACGCTTGAGAATATCGACCTTGATATCCAGGTGCAGTTCGCCCATGCCTTTGAGGATCGTCTCGCCGGAATCGATATCCGTTTCAACGCGGAAGGAGGGGTCTTCCGCCACCATTTTGCCGATGGCGATACCCATTTTCTCGGAACCGCCCTTGTCCTTGGGTGCCACCGCGATGGAGATAACGGGCTCGGGGAACACCATCGCTTCCAGCGTACAGGGGTGCTTGGGATCACACAGCGTATGGCCTGTCTGCACGTTTTTCATACCGACAATGGCTATAATGTCGCCGGCCTGCGCCTTCTCCAGTTCCGCGCGGTCGTTCGCGTGCATCTCCACCATGCGCCCGATGCGCTCGGTCTTGCCGGTAAATGAGTTCAGAATGGTATCGCCGCGATTCAGGACCCCGGAGTAAAGACGAACGAAGGTCAATGCGCCGAAACGGTCGTCCATGATCTTGAACGCGAGCGCCCGCAGCGGTTCGGTCAGGGACACGGTTGCCACCTTGCCGGTGGGTTCACCGAACTCATCGGTCAGGTCCTGCGGGTCCACCTCGGTCGGGTTGGGCAGGTAATCGACGACGGCATCCAGAACCAGCTGGATACCTTTATCCTTGAAGGCCGAACCGCAGTAGGTGGGGAAAAAGTCCAGCTTGCGCGTCCCTTCACGGATGCAGCGCTTGATCACGTCCATCTCGGGCTCGGTACCTTCCAGGTACAGTTCCATCGCCTCGTCATCCTGCTCAACGGCCGTCTCGATCAGCTTCTCGCGCCACTCTTCGACCTGGTCGACCATGTCTTCGGGTACGTCGGTGATGTCATACTTCTCGGGGTTACCCGGATCGGGCCAGATATGCGCTTTTCGCGACAACAGGTCGACAACGCCGACGAAGCTCTCTTCACGACCAATGGGCAGCACCATCACCAGCGGATTGGCGCCCAGCACCTTCTCCACCTGGCCGACCACACGCAGGAAATCCGCACCGATACGGTCGAGCTTGTTGACGAAGATGATGCGGGACACTTCAGATTCATTCGCGTAGCGCCAGTTGGTTTCAGACTGGGGCTCGACGCCGCCGGAGCCACAGAAAACGCCCACCCCGCCGTCGAGGACTTTTAGCGAACGATACACCTCCACGGTGAAATCGACGTGTCCGGGCGTGTCGATGATGTTCAGGCGGTGGCCCTTCCAGAAACAGGTAGTGGCCGCGGACTGGATGGTAATACCCCGCTCCTGCTCCTGCTCCATGAAGTCAGTGGTGGCCGCGCCATCGTGCACTTCACCGGTCTTGTGAATCTTGCCGGTCAGCTTGAGGATACGCTCTGTAGTTGTGGTTTTACCGGCGTCAACATGGGCGAAAATACCGATGTTTCTGTACAGGGATAGGTCAGACATTGTGCTTCTCAGTCAATTAGGGTTAACGAGGCGTAATTTCAGGTGGCGCAGGGTACAGGAAAACGGGCCACAATGGGAGTGGTGAAATGTGATAATTCGACACATTGACGCGACCCTGCCCGCCAGTACGGTCATCGCCAGGGAATCGGGGCCCACCGGCTCATCCCCTGCCCGGGGTCCCCTATCAGGTGTAGCGCCCGCCCTGACACACCGGGCGTTCAGGGCCCGGGCGGCGAGGCAGGCGCGTTGTCAACTCTATCCACGCTCAATCAGCAGTTCTTCAGCGCCGGGTTGACGCATCTGCTGCCAGTACTCCCAGTGGGTCCCGGGCCAGTTCTGGGTCACCCGGCCGCGCTTGTTCTTGTACCAGCTCGAGACCCTCGCCGCACCCCAGGCGCGCTGGCGGTTGAGCGTATCGATCCGCCGGTTGTAGGCATCCATCACGTCCGCGCGGCACTCCAGCGCACGACACCCCTCCTCCACCTGCATTTTGAGACAGCCGCAGATATAGCGCAGCTGGCACTCGACAAAGAAGACAATGCTACTGCCGACCACAATATTGGTATTGGGGCCATACAAGGTATAGAAATTGGGAAATTCCGGCACCATGACGCCCTTGTACGCCCGCGCGTCACCGTCCCAACTGGCGGCTAGTTCACGGCCGTTGCGGCCGAACACCTGCATCGTCACCAGGAACTGGTCCGCGGCAAAACCTGTACCGTAGATCAGCACATCGAATTCGTGCAGCCTGCCATCCGCAGTCACGATGCCCTGTTCCACAATCCTGTCGATGGGGTCCGTGACCAGGCTCACATTGTCGCGCCGCAGCGCGCTGATGTACGAGCCGTCATCCAGTACCGGACGCTTGCCGCCGGGCGGATAATCCGGGACAAGCTGCGCGAGCAGGCCGCTATCATCGCCGGTCTGCTCCGCCAGGGATTCAATCAGCGCGTCGCGCAGCAGCTGGTTACCTTCACTGACGGTATTGGCTGGGCCGTCCCAGTGCGGGTCTGCATACAGCAGCGGCAACTCGCCATCCACAGCCCTGGTGCGAAAAAGAAAGAAGCGGTACCAGCGCGCGTAATACGGCAGTTCACGCAACAGCCACAATTCCTCATCCGCCATTGGCGCGTGGTACTCCTCCACCGGCATCAGCCAGGGAGGCGAGCGTTGGAAGACAGTCAAGCGGGCGCAGCCGGGGGCGATTTCGGGTATGAACTGGACCGCGCTACAGCCGGTGCCGATCACCCCCACCCGCTTGCCCGAGAGGTCGTGACGGTGCTCCCAGCGCGCCGAGTGGAAGCTGGCACCGGCGAATCGCCCGACGCCCTCCACGTCCGGGTACCTGGGGATATTGAGCTGGCCAACCGCGCTGATCACCGCGTTGCCGCGCAACCGCTCCGGCAGCCCATCCTGCGCCACCGTAAGCGTCCAGCGACCGGTCGCCTCGTCGTAGTCGGCGCGCTGCACCTGGCAGTTCAGTCGCACATGCTTGCGAAGTCCAAAGCGGTCGACGACGCCGGCGAAGTACTTGAATAACTCGCGCCGGCCGGAAAAGTGATTCGGCCACTGGGAATTCTGCGCAAAAATATAGTTGTACAGGTGATTGGCGGAATCCACCTGGCACCCCGGGTAAGTGTTCTCGAACCAGGTGCCGCCGATCTCGGGATTCTTCTCCAGAATCAGGAACGGAATGCCCTCCTGTTGCAGCCGGACCGCGGCGACGATGCCCGACATACCCGAGCCGATGATCAGCACGCGAAAGTCCTCGCCCATCGACTGCGTATCGATGCGTACACGGCGGGAATCCTCACCGAACAGGTTCAGTTCCTCGCGCAGCATGGGCAGCAGGTGCGGCGCGAAGTCCTCGCCGGTGATGCGCTGCATGGTGATTTCAATTTCCGCCTCCGGCGGCGGGGCAAGCTCCTCGCCCGCGCGGCAGCGCGCCAGCGCCGCGTACGCCATCTCGCGCGCCAGCGCTCGCTGCTCGTCAGTCAAACCGTCGGGCTCTTCGGCCATCAGTTCAAACCGGGGTTGCACCCGGTCGAAGTGGTTGGCATTGCCTGTCAGGTGCAGCATCGAAGCCAGCAGTGCGGGAATATGGGCGTGCTCCAGCGCCGCGCGCAACTGCGCATCGCTCACCTCGGCCAGTGTGTTGCGCCAGTCGTATGCCATATTTGCCTATCCGCGTCTCGACCCGATGCATGCCTTGAGTAAGCACAGGCAGCCCACTGTGGTACTCCGTCATGGCGATGGCTCCAGTATACGAATAAATGCGGGGCATGCCACGCCAGTGTCCGGCGGCTCTTTCATTCTCCGGCCGCGATGGCGCCCTGACCAGGCCCGCTCGCAATCTGGTAGTATCGGCACACGGACGCGCTCGCAGGCCAGGAACGGGTGACCTGGACGCCGTCCCGCTTGCTCGGAGACTGTTTCAGTGACCATCGCGAGGCGCACGGAAGATGAGGATATGCAGGTGAACAACGCTGAAAGGTTATCAGCGAGCGGCACAAGGGAAGCACTGATTCGCCGCCTGCGCGACTGCCTGCCCGCCGACTGCGTGATCGAGAACAGCGAATCCCAGCGCCCCTATGAATGCGACGCGCTGACCATCTACCGCGACCTGCCGCTGGCGGTGGTGCTGCCGCAGAACGTGCAACAGGTGGAGGACGTGTTGCGAATCTGCCATACGCTGGATGTGCCGGTGGTCGCCAGGGGCGCGGGAACGGGTCTCTGCGCGGGTGCGATGCCACACCCCGAGGGCGTCCTGCTGGCGCTTGGCAAGCTGGATCGTATTCTGGAGATCGATCCGCTGGCACGCACCGCGCGTGTCGAACCCGGCGTCAGTAATTTGTCGATCAGCGAAGCGGCTGCGCGCCACGGTCTGTACTACGCACCGGATCCCTCTTCCCAGGTTGCCTGCTCCATAGGCGGCAATGTGTCGGAAAACTCGGGGGGCGTGCACTGCCTCAAGTACGGCCTGACCGTGCACAATATCCTGGCGATGAACATTCTGACCGTGGCCGGCGAAGCGCTGGCGATCGGCAGCCTCGGCCTGGACAGCCCGGGCTATGACCTGATGGCCTTGTTTACCGGTTCAGAGGGGCTGCTGGGCATTGTCACGGAAGTCACGGTTCGCCTGTTGCCCGCGCCGGAAATCGCCCGTGTGGTCATGGCCGGTTTCGACAGCATCGACGCCGCGGGCAATGCCGTGGGGGCGGTCATCGCCGCCGGCATCATACCCGCCGGACTTGAAATGATGGATCGCCTCGCGGTGCGGGCCGCGGAAGATTTCGCGCACGCGGGCTACCCTCGCGACGCTGCCGCGATTCTGTTGTGCGAAATGGACGGCACGCGGGAAGAAGTCGCCGAGCATGTCGATCGGGTGGTGCAGTTGTTCAGGGAACTGGGTGCGACATCTCTCACCGTCTCCGCGGATGAGCATCAACGCGCGCTGCTGTGGAAAGGTCGCAAGTCGGCCTTCCCAGCCGTGGGCCGGATCGCGCCCGATTACTACTGCATGGACGGCACCATTCCCCGCGGCCAGGTGGCCTACGTGCTTAACGAAATATATCGACTCTCCAAGCAGTACGGGCTGCCGGTCGCCAACGTTTTCCACGCCGGCGACGGCAATCTCCACCCGCTGATACTGTTCGACGCCAGCGACCCGGAGCAGGTGCGCCAGGCAGAAAGTTTCGGCGCCGACATACTGGATCTGTCGGTGCGCGTCGGCGGCTGTCTTACCGGTGAACACGGCGTGGGCGTCGAGAAACTGCGCAAGATGCCGAGCCAGTTCAGCCCGCACGAACTGATACAGTTCGAGGATATCAAGTACGCATTCGACCCGGCATTGAACCTCAACCCCGGCAAGGGCATTCCCATCCTGAAACGCTGTCAGGAATACCGCGCCCTGCCCGACAGGCACCGGCATGACTGAGCGGGATGTCGCTAACAACAGTGATCGCAGCGAGGATATTATCGCCGCACTTGGCGAAGCGCGCACTCGACACTCGGCGCTCTATATAACAGCCGGGGGAAGCAAGCGCGAGATGGTCGGCCGACACTGCGATGCAGTGGAACTGGATGTATCAGCGCACCGCGGTATCATCGACCACCAGCCAGGGGAGCTGGTTATTACCGCGCGCGCCGGAACTCCATTGACCGAAGTAGCCGCGGCGCTCGGCGAGCACCAGCAGATTCTGCCCTTTGAACCCCCTGTATTCGGCGGCAAGGCTACGCTGGGCGGCACGCTGGCCTGCAACCTGTCCGGCCCCGCGCGGCCCTGGCGCGGCGCCATCCGCGATATGGTACTCGGTGTACAGATGATCAACGGCAGGGGCGAGCGTCTCAACTTTGGCGGCAGGGTGATGAAGAACGTTGCCGGCTACGACGTGTCCCGCCTGCAGGCGGGCGCGCTGGGCACGCTCGGCGTATTGACCGAGATCAGCCTCAAAGTGCTGCCGCGTCCGCAGAAGACGCTCACCCTGCGCTACGCCCTGTCGGCCGAGCAGGCCGTGCAGACCATGAATGAACGTGCCGGCGAACCCAAGCCGTTGTCCGGCGCCTTCTGGGTAGACGGCGAACTGTACCTGCGCCTGTCGGGCGCGGCCAGCGCGGTGGACAGCACAGCGCGACAATGGGGTGGCGAGGCACTGGACGACGACCAGGCGCCCTGGGATCAACTGCGCGAGATGACACACCCTTTCTTTGGCGGTGACACGCCGCTGTGGCGTTTTTCGGTGCAGTCTTCGGCGCGGCCGACAGCTGAATTCGGAGCGGCGCTGATAGACTGGGCTGGCGCCCAGCGCTGGGTGCGCGGAGAACACCCCCGCGCACAACTGCAGCGGGCCGCCCTGGATGCCGGGGGACATGTCACCCTGTTTCGCGGGGGCGATCGCGGTGGCGACGTGCGGCCGCCGCTTACGCCTGTGGAACGCCGTTTGCAGCAGCATTTGAAAAAAGCGTTCGACCCGGACGCGATTCTCAATCCGGGCCGCCTGTACAGCTGGTTGTAGGAGCAAACGCGCTATGCACGTGGAATTACACACCCGCTTCGCACAGACCAGCGAAGGACAGACCGCACAGGCGCTTACGTCCGCGTGCGTGCACTGCGGGTTTTGCCTTAGCACCTGCCCTACCTATCTCGACAAACGCGACGAACGCGACAGTCCGCGCGGGCGCATCTACCTGATCAAGCACTTCCTGGAAAGCGGTGCGGCGAGCGAGCAGACCCGTTTGCATCTCGACCGCTGCCTCACCTGCCGCAACTGCGAAACTGCCTGCCCCTCCGGCATGCGGTACGGTGAGTTGCTCGATATCGGTCGCGGGCTGATGGAACAGGAAGCGCCCAGGACAGCGCAGGAAAAAACCGTTCGCTGGCTGCTGAGGTTTGTTCTCACCCGGCCACGGCTGATCGCGCTGGGGCTGGCGCTGGGTCGTGGCGTACGCCCGCTGCTTCCGGCCTTTCTCGCGGAAAAAATACCACCGCGCCAGCACCCCGCCACGCTACCCGAACGTGAACATGCGCGCAGGATGCTATTGCTGGAGGGCTGCGTGCAACAGGCGGCGACACCCGCTACCAATGCCGCTGCAAGGCGCGTTATGGACAAACTCGGCATTTCTCTGGTCAGTGCGCCCAAGGCGGGGTGTTGCGGCGCGGTGAACTATCATCTCGCGGCGCACGACGCCGGCCTGGACAACATGCGCCGCAACATCGACGCCTGGTGGCCCCATATTGAAAACGGCGTCGAAGCGATCGTCAGCAGCGCCACCGGTTGCGGCGCCATGTTGCTGGACTACGAGCGCCTGCTGGCAGACGACCCGGCCTACGCGGAAAAAGCCCGGCGCATTACGCGAATGACCCGCGACCTCGCCCAGGTACTGGAGCGTGAAAACCTGGGCGAGTTGGCGCTGGACACCGGGATCGGCAGCGTCGTCGTCCACGCGCCCTGCACCATGCAGCACGCGCTGCAACAGCCGGCACTGCTGGATACTGTATTGCGGCGCGCCGGATTCGACATCGTCGCCGCGGAGGAAAAACTCCTGTGCTGCGGCTCCGCCGGCACTTACTCCATCCTGCAGTCCGAAACCAGCGAGCGTTTGCGGGATACCATGCTACGCGCGCTCACCAGCGCGCGGCCCGCAGTTATCGCCACCGCCAATGTCGGCTGCCAACTGCATTTACAGGCGGCTGCCGGAATCCCGGTGGTGCACTGGATCGAACTGCTGGACAACCCGTGAAACCGGCGTTCCCTACGCCTTTTTTACAAACTCCGATTTCAGTTTCATTGCGCCGATGCCGTCGATTTTGCAGTCGATATTGTGATCCCCCGACACCAGCCGGATATTTTTTACCCGCGTACCGACCTTCACCACTGAAGAGGAACCCTTCACCTTCAAATCCTTGATCACGGAGACAGTATCACCATCCCGTAGCGGGTTGCCGTTGGCGTCATTGACCTGCACGGTCTCATCGTCCGCGCCAGCCTGCTGCTCAGCGGACCATTCATGCCCGCATTCGGGGCATACAAGCAGAGTCCTGTCCTCGTAACTGTAAGGCGATCCGCATTCAGGACACGGGGGTAAATCACTCATAAAGGTTTCCTGTCGCGCTTCGTCCAGGGCCAGTTATATCAACCCGTGGTTTCAGAACGAAAAAACAGTCGACTTATGGCTCAACTTTTGGTTCCATCGTAATTGTGCCTCCGGGCACTCTTCGCTGTATTGCTTCGCCATTTTGACAAGCTTATACACGCAAGCACATCGTTAACCAACATGCCCGCAGAAGTCGCAGGCTCATGTGTTACGCGGCTTCGGGCATAGTCTGCCACGGAGGCATACTCTATGAGAAGACAGAAGCGCGATATGAACGCCAGGGCATTTGACAAGGGTTACCAGGCCGGCGTGACGGGACGCAGCCTTGACTATTGTCCCCACGAGGATGAGGGTCACCGGCAACACTGGATATCCGGCTGGCGGGAAGGACGCAGCGACCAGTGGGACGGTTTCACCGGGGTATCCGGCGTTCACAAACTGCGCGCTATCTGACGACTCGCAAACCAGCACTCCATCAGCAGGGTATTGACGGAGTACTAACCCCGGGCCAGACCCGGGTGACAACATAGCGGCATTACCGGCACTTCGCCGCTGAGCGACGCGGGTTCCGCACAACCGTGAAACCCGCTGTTCCCGCAACAGGGTTTTGACCCGGTTTGTTGACTCGATTACTATGCGCCGTGCTCCACGGCAACCAGCAACCGAGTGATTCAGGAACAATCCATGTCCAGTGAAACCCCTCCCCAGTTGACACCGCTCTCCGCGCTTATTTTTGGCTCGCGCTGGATGCAATTGCCCCTGTACCTGGGCCTGATCGTTGCCCAGGGTGTCTATGTCGTGCTGTTTCTCAAGGAACTGGTGCACCTGATCGGCGGCGCGACCAGCCTCAGCGAGCAACTCATAATGCTCGCGGTACTCGGCCTGATCGATGTGGTCATGATCTCCAACCTGCTGGTGATGGTGATCGTGGGCGGCTACGAGACATTCGTGTCGAGACTGAGGTTGCAGGGACACCCCGATTTACCGGAGTGGCTGAACCATGTGAACGCGACCGTACTGAAAGTGAAACTGGCAATGGCGATCATCGGTATCAGTTCCATCCACCTGTTGAAAACCTTCATCGCGATAGGGACGCTGGGCACCGAAGGCTCAGATTATACGGAGGCGGGCGTCATGTGGCAGACCATCATCCACATCGTCTTCATACTCTCCGCGCTCGGCATCGCCTGGACTGACCACCTGATGTCCCTGGCCGTGAAGTCGGCGAAGCAGAGCCAGCACGCGGTTGCCCACTGAGGCTGGTTTTGCTATTCCGCATGGTCGATCGAGGCACAGGCGAGCAACCCGCCCGCTGAGCGCACCACACAATACGACTCCCGCCAACGACTCAACTCATGGCCATCGGCGCCGTGCAGGCTCCAGGTGACCGTGGCCAGCGCTGACAATTCGCCTGCCGGAACAATCTCGAGTGCCTGATAGCTGCAGTATACCGTGCCGATTGACCTGTAGTGATCGAGGTGCTGCTGAAAATAGCGGGCCGTTTCCCGAGCGTTGTCGAATACGCGCCGGCTGCCGTGCTGGTCCACGGCCAGGTAGGGATAACAGAACAGGCCTGACACCGCCTTGCCGTCAAATGTCCTGAACGCGGACACGAAACGGTCAAAAAACTCTGTCGCCGCACCGGACAAGGGAGTCATCAGCTTAAGCCTGCTCCTGTGCGCCTCGCGCCGTACTCTGGGCAAGATCCAGCAGCTCGCGGTTCGCCACCGCCAACATCGCGAAATCCGGCGCCGCGACGGCCTGTAGCTCGGTCAGCATCTGGCGCCAACGACTGAGCAGGCGTTCTTCCCGCGATTCCCAGGCCCGCATGCAATGCACCAGGTCACTGTCCTCATTGAGATACCTGAGCGCGCCCCTGGCGAGGGTGCGCTGCTGCCACTCCAGGTCTTCCAGGTAGCTGTCCCGGGCCATGGACTGCCACTCGGTTTCGATCTTGGCGAACAGAATCTGGCCGGCAAACCAGTCCAGTTGCAACTCTTCACCTATCGCAAAATACACTTTGGCGACGTCCAGCAGGGGCGCTGAATCCTGCTGGGCTGCCTCGACAATGCCCAGCGCCCGATAGATATAGTGCGTACCGGCCACGGTCCTGGCCATTTCCGCATCCACGCCGAGTTGTGCATAGCGCTCCCGAAGACCCTGGTAATGCTCCGCGGTACTGCCACGCAGCAGGGCCGGAAACTCAACCGACAACTGCTCCACCCCCTCGCGGAACTGCGCAATCAGCGTTGTCGGCGCGAGCTGCCGACGGCGATTGCGCAGGAACCAGCGGGTGGCGCGTTTTACCAGGCCGTTCAACACCAGCATCATGTCCATCTGCGCGCCCGAGGTCACGGCGTGATTCAGGCCCTCGATACGGTCCCACAAGGCCGGAATCCGGAAAATGTCCATCACCGCGGTGTAGGCGCAGGCCACGTCGTCAACCGATGCGCCGGTCGCTTTCTGCTGGCGCAACACGAAATTGAGGCCCATGCGATTGACCATGTCATTGGCGATCTGGGTCGCCACGATTTCCTTGCGCAGCCTGTGCTCCTGCACCTCCTTCGGGTACAAGGCCACCAGGCGAGGCGGGAACGCGTGGTGCAGCGCACCGGACAGACAGGCGTCGTGCTGAAGCTGCGAATCGATCAACTGCTCTTTCAGCGCCGCCTTGCTATAGGAAACCAGCACGGAGAGCTCCGGCCGCGTCAGTGTCTTGCCCTGCGCGCGTCGCTCCAGCATCTCTTCGTCGCTCGGAATAAATTCCAGGTCCCGGTCCAATCGCCCTGCGTCGGCAAAGTCCTTGATAAAGCGCTGGTATTCAGTCGCCCGCGATTCAGCCTGGTATTCCACCAGGCTGATAGCCTGCGCCTGGCGAAAGTTATTCTGCAGCACCAGTTCGGAAACGCTGTCAGTCATCTCGACGAGCAGGGCATTGCGGTCCTGCGGCGACAGCTCCCCGCGCGCCACCACCGCGTTCAGCAGGATCTTGATATTCACCTCATGATCCGAACAATCGACGCCGCCGGCATTGTCAATAAAGTCGGTATTGCAACGGCCTCCCGCCAGGCAGTATTCCACGCGACCCAACTGCGTCAGGCCAAGGTTACCGCCCTCCCCCACGACCCGACAGCGCAAATCCGCGCCGTTCGCGCGCAGTGCATCATTGGCTTTGTCCCCCACCTCCATATGCGATTCATCGCTGGCCTTGACATAGGTGCCGATACCACCGTTCCACAGCAGGTCGACGCGGGCACGCAGCAAGTATGAAATCAACTCGGTAGGCGTAACCTGCGCCACGTCGATATCAAAACGCTGCCTGATCTCGGGAGAGAGAGTGATCGATTTGGCGGACCGCTCAAAAATGCCTCCGCCACTGGAAAGCAGCTCCGTGTTGTAATCCAGCCAACTTGAACGCGGCAGGCCGAACAGGCGGGTTCGTTCGGCGAAGCTACGTCCCGCATCGGGATTGGGATCGACGAAAATATGCTGGTGATTGAACGCCGCCACCAGGCAAATATGCTCCGACAGCAGCATACCGTTCCCGAACACGTCTCCGGCCATATCGCCGATTCCAACGACAGTGAAATCGGTGGTCTGGATGTCGATATCCATCTCGCGGAAATGACGCTGCACGGACACCCATGCACCGCGTGCCGTAATACCCATTTTTTTGTGGTCGTATCCGGCACTGCCCCCGGATGCAAAGGCATCTCCCAACCAGAAGCGGTATTCAGCGGCGATGCCATTGGCGATATCGGAGAACGATGCGGTACCCTTGTCCGCCGCCACCACCAGGTAAGGGTCGTCATCGTCCTTGGCCACCACACACTGCGGAGCGACGATGCCGTGCTCTGAGCGATTGTCGGTAATATCAAGCAGGGCGCGAATAAACAACTGGTAACAGGCGATGCCTTCCTGCTGAATCTCGTTGCGCGACATGCCCTCGCGCATCTGCCTGGCGACAAACCCACCCTTGGCGCCCACGGGAACTATCACGGCATTCTTCACCTGCTGCGCTTTCACCAGACCGAGCACCTCGGTGCGAAAATCCTCGAGCCGATCAGACCAGCGCAGGCCGCCACGTGCGACCTTGCCGCCGCGCAGGTGCACACCTTCCACGCGCGGGGAGTATACATAAATTTCGTACAAGGGCACGGGTTGCGGCACATCGGGTATGTCCGACGGACGCAGTTTGAACGAAATATACGACTTGAGATTGCCCTCTCCGTCGAGCTGGAAAAAATTCGTGCGCAGGGTCGCCTTCACAACCCGTACAAACTGCCTGATGATGCGATCCTGCCCGAGGTTCGGAACCTGCTCCAGCGCCTGCAAAATACGCTGTTCTATCTCCGCTTCACGCCCCTTTCGGAAGCTGTCATCACCTTCAAAATCCGGCGCGAAGCGCGTCAGAAAGAGCTCGACGATGGCCCCCGTAATATGCAGATGGCTGGCGAGCGTTTCCGCGACATACTCGACACTGAAGGGGAACTGCAACTGACGTAGATAGCGTGCGTATGCGCGCAGCAGCGCTATTTCACGCCAATCGAGCTGCGTACCGAGCAACAGTTTGTTGAAGCAATCATTTTCAGCCTCACCGTTCCAGATTCGCACGAACGCATCTTCAAACTCCTCTTTTACCTCCGCCAACACGATGTCGTGCGACAGCGAGTAGATCATGCTGAATTCCTGCACCCAGTATAAGCGTCCAGCGCGGTGACGCACGGCATAGGGTCGCTCGGTGACTACACGCAGGCCGAGGTTCTCCAGCATGGGCAGCACATCGGACAGAGGCAGGCTCTGGTCAGAGTGGTACAGCCGCAAACGCAGGCTGTCTTCTCCCGCGCCGCGTCGATAAAAATCCAGCGCCAATCCACGGCCCTGCATCAGGTCGATAATATGCCTGATATCGGAGGCCGCCATCCCGGGATCGAAATCATCCCGGTAGCCAGGAGGAAAACCCTCGCCGAAATCGCGCACCAGGGGCTCTCCCTGCTCCGCGCCGAAGGACTGTACCAACTGGAGCGCCAGCCGGTCCGGCCAGGCCAGCATAGCCTGTACGATCTCGGCTTCCAGCGCAGCGGTATCGAATTCGAGCGGGACCGATGAATCCACGCGCAGCACGAACTGTACGCGCACCAGGATCGACTCGGAAAAGAACGCGGTAAACTCCAGCTCCAGGGCATTGAAGGCTTTAATCAGTATTGCCTCGATCTTGCCGCGCTGCTCCGTGCTGTAGTGGTCGCGCGGCACGTAAACAAGGCAGTTGACGAACTTTCCGTGGACATCCTTGCGAACAAAAAGCCGCGTCTGCCGGCGCTCCTGTATCGCGTTAACGGCATTGACGGTGGCACACAGTTCATCCGTTGCGGACAGGAAAAGCTCGTCCCGGGGAAAACTGTCCAACACCCGTCGCAGTTCCCTGCTTTCGTGTTCCGACCAGTGCAGGTTGGACAGGGTCATCACGTGTTCAACCTTGCGTCGCACTATGGGTATGAGCTCGGGGTCCATCGTATACACGCCGGACGTATGCAGACCCAAAAACCGGTGCTGTCCGACAATGTTTCCGGCGCTGTCAAAAACCCGGATGGCAACGCAGTCCGGGTAGGACACGCGGTGTACCCGCGAGCGTTTGCCGGACTTGGAAAAACTCAACTGCTCTTCGCGCAACTGCTCAGGCGTTAGCCGAACCAGGTCCTGCTCCAAATCCTGTACACCGCTGGTGGCCAACTGGCGGAACAACCCCAGGCTGCGTTCCGTGTTCACGGTGACACGCCCGTGCGGTGTACCAGGAGCGACTTCAAGGTACTCGTAACCGAGCAGGATCATATGTTGATCGCCGAGCCAGTGCAGAAAATCTATTGATTCGTTGCGATGGTGCCGCGGAATACATTCGCTATGCGCAACTTCTCCGGCGACATCGCGCAGGCGCCGACTCATCGCACCGAAGTCGCGCACCACCACGGCGACTTCATTGAGTATCTCTACAATCGTTGCACGCAGCTCGCCGAGTTCCTCGGGCCCGGACTGCCGGCTGATTTCGAAGAACAACAGTGATTCCAGTGCTGCGGTGCTTTGCGCCTCCTGCTCGATCGGCAGCACTTCAAGCAACTCACCGCCGGGTGCGCGCCGCGTAGGCAGATTGGAACTTACGACCGTATGAATACCCAGGTTGCGACGGTTCAGTTCACCGCGCACCGAAGCCGTGCAGAAGGGGATTCCCTGGCAAAGTACAATCAGGGTGGTGTAGCGGCTGTCCCAACTCCGCGCATCGTCCTCGGGATTGAAAATACCCACCAGCGGCCCGTCTTCCGGCCACTGGCGAATGAACCTGAGCAGGCCGTCAAGGCAGGCATACAGATCATCGACACTGCGACCGGCCAGGTCTGCCGGTTGAAAGCGCCAGAAAAAAGCGGATGACAGGTTGTGCAGGGACTGTCGGTCCCCCTCCCCGGCTGCGGCATCAATACGCGACGCCAGTTCTGCCAACAAATTCTCTTTGCGTTTACCACTGGACATGCCGTAGACCCTCAGAATTTCATGAGTTGCAACTGGATGGCCATTATTATCACACCCAGACCAGTCTAGCGCATCCTCGCTCCCTTGCCTCCACCAGCGGAACTTTTCTCGACAGCGCCAGTCACAGATGTCAATCCCGCCCGGAAGGCTCCGGCTCACTGGACGGAGCACTATCATTGGTTACAATGCGGTGCGCGCCGTGGCGCGCAATCATACAATCGACACCACAGGAGCATTCGTGGCGAACGCAGACATACGAGCACTCGAGAACTGGTTGAGCGGTCAAATCATCGGCCAGGCGCACCTGGTACAACGACTGATCATCGCACTTTTGGCGGACGGCCATCTGCTGGTGGAAGGCGCCCCAGGACTCGCCAAGACGCGGGCCATCAAGTCCCTTGCAGACGGCATTGAAGGAAGTTTTCACCGCATCCAGTTCACACCAGACCTGTTGCCGGGCGATGTTACCGGCACGGAAATCTACCGGCCGCAGGAAGGCAGCTTCCATTTCCAGCACGGACCGGTGTTTCACAACCTGGTACTGGCCGATGAAGTCAACCGCGCACCGGCCAAGGTGCAATCGGCGCTGCTGGAGGCAATGGCCGAGCGCCAGGTGAGCGTCGGCAGCGAAACTTACGCACTGCCTGAACTGTTCCTTGTGATGGCAACCCAAAACCCGATTGAACAGGAAGGCACCTACCCGTTGCCCGAGGCCCAACTGGATCGTTTCCTGATGCACGTGAGCGTCGGCTACCCGGATGCCAACGCGGAGACCGAAATACTCCGACTGACCCGCAACGAGGCGAGCCGGGGAGTGGACAGACCACCCGCGCCGCTGCCGCAAGACGCGGTGTTCGGCGCTCGCCGGGAAATACTGGCTTTGCACCTGTCGGATGCCGTTGAACAGTACATGGTACAACTGGTAATCGCTACTCGCGCGCCGGCGCGCTACAGCGAACAACTTGCGGGCTGGGTCGAATACGGCGGCAGCCCGCGCGCCACCATCGCGCTCGACCGCTGTGCCAGGGCACATGCCTGGCTCAAAGGCCGGGATTTCGTCAGCCCGGATGACATCCAGGCTGTCGCGGCGGATGTGCTGCGCCACCGGCTGATACTCAGTTTCGAGGCTGAGGCCAACGGTGTAACGCCGGACCGGGTGATCGAGGAACTGCTGGCCATTGTTCCAGTAGGGTGACGCCAGATGCAGCTGGCCGACATTAACAGTCCCGCTCGCGGCGCCTATGCTGAACTTAACGATTTGATCGCGCTGCGTTTTCCCGCCAGGCAATTGAAGCTGGGGCGCAGAAATCGCGCGCTGAGCAACCTGGCCGGCCCGATCAAATCGAATTTCCGCGGGCGTGGCATCGATTTCGAGGAAGTGCGCAGCTACCAGCCGGGGGACGATATCCGCACCATCGACTGGCGGGTAACGGCCCGAACCGGGAGTGCGCATACCAAGCTTTTCCGCGAGGAGCGCGAGCGGCCCGTCCTGGTGATCGTCGATCAGCGCAACAGTATGTTTTTCGGCTCCAGCTACTGTTTCAAGTCAGTACTGGCGGGACACCTGGCAGGCCTGCTTGCATGGAGCGCGCTCCACGGCGGAGACCGCGTGGGCGGCCTGGTATTCACCGGTGAAGAGCACCAGGATATCAGGCCGCGGCGCAGCCGCAAAACCGTATTGGCGCTGCTGTCGCAAATCATCAGCTACAACCGCACCCTGCCCCGTGACGGCAACGGAGAAAGCGGTAGTTTCGCGACGATGCTGGCCAACCTGCGGCGTATTGCGCGTCCGGGCAGCAGCCTTTTCCTGATCAGCGATTTTCGCGGCGCCTCGGAGGAAGGTGCACGCGAGCACCTGTTCGAACTGGCCAAACACACCGAATTGACAGCCCTCGCCTGCTCCGATCCGCTGGAATCGGACCTGCCCCGGGCCGGCACTTACGCGGTGACGAACGGCTTGGAACGCAGCGAGTTGAATACCGGCAGCCGGACTTTGCGCGACAGCTACCGTACGCGCCGACTGCAGCAACAGGAACTGTTGCACAACGACCTGGTGCGCTTGGGCGTGCCCCTGCTGCAGGCATCCACCCACCAACCGGCGTTTACCCTGTTGCAAACCTATTTCGGAGACACACGCCGGTGAACCCGCAGGACCCGCTCGCCAATCTGCATCCGCTGCGCCAGCCCGAAGCGATCGGCTGGTGGCCGCTCGCACCCGGGTGGTGGATACTGCTGGCACTGACCATCCTCGTCGCGGGATTGGCAGTGTACCTGCTGCGCAGACGCTACAAGAGAAATTTGTACCGGCGGCGCGCCCTGCGCCAATTGCAGTCCTTGCACTCTCGATACCAGGCGGACGGGAACGCCGGTGATTTCCTGGGCGAGGTCAACGCCCTGCTCAAGAGCGTCGCACTGCTGGCCTTTCCCCGCGCGGGCCTGGCGAGCCAGCACGGCGAGGCCTGGCGACAGTTCCTCAATCGTTCCCTGCCTCCGGCAGTGCAGCTGCCTGCCCAGTTCGACGATGCCGCATACCGCGCGGAAGTCCCGGACATTGACATCCCTCTGGTACACAGCGCGGCGGCGCACTGGATCAGAAAACACAGGGCTGCCGCATGATCGAGTGGGTCTGGCCATGGTTGTTGCTGCTGGCGCCACTGCCCTGGCTGGTGCGACGCCTGTTACCCCCGGCGACCTCGCAACAGCCCGCGGTGCGCGCGCCGTTCTACACCGAGTGGCGGCAGATGTCCGACATTCCTGGCAGTCGCACGGCAGCGGGAAACGCCCTGCCCGCTGTCGCGCTGTGGCTGTTGTGGCTACTGCTGCTGCTGGCGGCGGCGCGACCGATGTGGATCGGTGAACCCGTCGAACTGCCCAACAGTGGGCGCGACCTGATGATGGCGGTGGATATCTCCGGTTCCATGCGTATCGAAGACATGCAGATTCGCGAATCACTGATTCCCCGCGTCGATGCCGTCAGGCAATTGGGCGCGCAATTCATCAGCCAGCGCAGTGGCGACCGGCTCGGACTAATCCTGTTCGGCAGCAACGCTTATGTGCAGTCACCGCTGAGCTTTGATACCACAACGGTGGAGCGCTTTCTGTCGGAAGCGCAAATTGGTTTCGCCGGCGAGGACACGGCCATCGGCGACGCCATCGGACTGGCGGTAAAACGCCTCAAGGAACGCCCCACCGAAAGCCGCGTGCTGGTTCTTCTTACCGACGGGCAGGACACAGCCAGTTCGGTAAAACCACTGGACGCCGCCAAACTCGCCGCCAAACTGGGCATCCGTATCTATACGATCGGCATCGGAGCGGATTCGCTCACCCTGCCCGGTCTGTTCGGTTCCAGCTTCGGCAGCCGGCAGGTCAACCCCTCGGCGGAGCTCGACGAGACCACACTGCAAAATATTGCGCAGATTACCGGCGGCCAGTATTTCCGTGCCCGCAATCCCCAGGAACTGAACAGAATCTACCAGTTGCTCGACGAACTGGAACCGGTGGAGCAGGAAACAACTCTGTACCGCCCGCGCCAGGCGCTTGGCTACCTGCCGCTACTGGGGGCGCTGCTGACCAGTTTTCTGCTGGCGCTGCGTCACTGCCGCTCACTTTTCGACTGGCGTGCCCCGCGTGCGGCCATTGGGCCGGAGGGGGAGTCTGGATGATGATCCACTGGATGCGTCCGGAGTGGTTGTGGACTCTCGTACCCGCGGTAATCCTGCTGGTTCTGCTCTGGCGGCAGCGCAATCGCACAGGGAGTTGGCAAGCGGTCATAGCGCCTGAGCTGCTGCGCCATCTCGTCAGCGACAACACTGTTTCGCGCGGCCGCAACCTGCTGCCGATGGTGTTTCTGGGCTGGCTCCTGGCGGCCCTGGCCGCCGCGGGTCCCAGTTGGCAGAAAATTCCGCAACCGGTACACCAGAAACAGGACGCGCTGGTGATTGTGCTCGACCTGAGCCTGTCAATGAATTCGGCGGACCTGTCGCCCTCCAGGCTGGACCGGGCGCGGCAGAAGCTGCTGGACCTGCTCAAGCAACGACGCGAGGGCCAGACCGGACTCATAGCCTACGCCGGCGATGCCCATATCGTGACCCCGCTCACCGACGATACGCCGACTATCGCCAACCTGTTGCCCGCGCTCAACCCCGAGATGATGCCAGTGCCCGGCAGCGAACCTGTCAGCGCGATCACGCAGGGCATCGACTTGCTGCGTTCCGCGGGTATTCGCACAGGCAAAATTCTGCTCGTCACCGACGGCGTATCGGAAAAAGATCGAGCGGGCATTGAAAATGTACTGGCGGGCAGCGAGGCGCAGCTCGCGGTCATGGGCGTGGGCACTGCCACAGGCGCTCCCATCCCGCTGCCTGGCGGCGGATTTATCAAGGATGACCAGGGTACCATCGTGATGCCGGGACTTGACGAGAGCGGACTGCGTGACCTGGCGGCTGCCACGGGGGGCCTCTACCGACGCATGCAACTTGACGACAGTGACCTGGAAACGCTGCTTGTGCCGCGCACCCTGGATGAAGTGGAAGAAACGCTCGCGCTGGACAGGACAGCCGACACCTGGGAAGACCAGGGCTATTTCATTGTGCTTGCCCTGCTGCCACTGGCCCTGTGTCTGTTCCGGCGCGGCTGGCTGCTATCGCTGGCGCCGGTTCTGTTACCTGCGCTGCTGGCCGTGCAAACCGGAGACGCCAGCGCCCAGACCTGGGATGACCTGTGGTTCACGGCGGACCAGCAGGCGCAACAGGCCTTGCTCCGCGGCGATGCGGAAACGGCGGCCTCACAGTTTGAGAACCCGGAATGGGCGGGTACGGCGGCCTACCAGCACGGCGACTACGAACTCGCGATTGAGAAATTCGACAAGCCGGATGCCGACAACCTGTACAACCGTGGAAATGCGCTGGCCAGGTCGGGTCAACTCGACGCGGCAATCGCCGCCTACGAGGAATCCCTGACACTGCAACCCGAACGGGCCGATGCCAGTGAGAACCTGGAACTTCTGAAGAAGTTAAAGCAGCAACAGGACCAACAAAACCAGGATCAGGACCAGCAACAGGATCAGGACCAGCAACAGGATCAGGAACAACAGCAAGGACAGGACCAGCAGCAGGGACAGGACCAGCAGCAGGGACAGGACCCGCAGCAGGGACAGGACCAGCAGCAGGGACAGGACCCGCAGCGGGGACAGGACCCGCAGCAGGGACAGGACCAGCAGCAGGGACAGGACCCGCAGCAGGGACAGGACCCGCAGCAGGGACAGGATCAGCGGCAGGGACAGGATCAGCGGCAGGATGAAGCATCCGAATCCAGCCGTAACCAAACCGGCACCGACGAATCGGAAGAAGGCCCCGCTGGCGAAACGCCGGTGCACCCGGAGGCCGGCGAAGCGGATGACGGGCAACAGGAACAACTCGCCGCGGGCATGGAATCGGGCGACGAGGAGCAGGAACAGGCCATGCAGCAATGGTTGCGCCGGGTTCCCGACGACCCGTCCGGACTATTGCGCGAAAAGTTCCGCTACGAAAGCCAACAGCGGCAACGACAGGGCATCGGGAGGAGTGATGAGACCTATTGGTAACAGCCTGGCCACCCTGGTCATAATCCTGTTGGCGGTGGGCGCCAACATCGCGTCAGCTGCGGTAACCGCCAGCGTGGATCGAAGTCGGGTCGCCCTGGGCGATACGCTGAGACTGACGATTATCGCCACTGCTGACGAAGATATCGACGAAGGCCAGTTGCGGGGCCTGCAACAGGATTTCGACATCCTGCAACGCTCCAACAGCAGCAACACCAGCATCGTCAACGGGCGCGTTTCGCAGTCCCGCAAATTGCTTGTCGACCTCGCGCCCCGTCGCGAAGGCGTCCTGCAGATTCCCGCGATGCAATTCGGACAGAGCACCACAGCGGCCCTGACGGTAACAGTTACGCCTGCTTCAGACACCCCCGGCGATGGACAAAGTGTTGTGTTCGAAGCCGAAGTGGACCACGACAATGTCTACGTGCAGGGCCAGCTTGTCCTGACACTGCGCGTACAACAGTCTGTCAACCTGGAGGGGCGCAGCATAACGCCGCTGAAGCTGGACAACGCCTTCGTCAAACCGCTTGAACAGCAGTCATACCAGCGCGTAATCAATGGGCAACCGTGGTTGGTGGACGAAATACGCTACGCGATCTTCCCCGAACAGAGTGGCACGCTGGAAATTCCCGCACAGGTATTCTCCGGACGCGTCGACCGGGGGCGCCGCAGCTTTTTTGATCTCGGCGGAGGCGGCGAACTGGTACGGCGCAGTACCAGGCCGATTACCATCACGGTCCTGCCCAAGCCCGCGGACTACCCGTCGAGCGAGTGGCTGCCAGCCGAGCGACTGACGCTGGAGGAATCCTGGTCCAGCCCACCGGAAGAACTGCAGGTGGGCGAATCCGCCACCCGCACTGTGCGCATCGTCGGCGACGGATTACAGGGTGCGCAATTACCGCCTATCCTGTTCACACCGCCCGACGGCCTGAAATACTACCCGGACCAGCCCAGTATCAGTGAACAGGAGGTGTCCGGCGGGCTCGAGGGTATTCGTGAGGACAGCGCCGCGGTGGTGCCCACCCGCGCCGGTACCTATGTGATTCCCGAAATCCGGATTCCCTGGTGGGACACACAAGCGGAAACCGTGCGCTACGCCACCCTGCCGCAACGGGAGATTACCGCGACCGGGACTGCGCCGACAGTCAACACCGCGGTCACCGGGCCGGCTGACAGCGTGACGGCCATCCCCGGGCCTTCAAGCGGCATTGCGGTCGACACCGTAAGCGCCGGGGACACCGTGGCCGGACCGCCGACCGGATTGCTGGTCTGGCAGGCCCTGGGCGTCGCAAGCACGCTCGGCTGGTGCCTCACACTACTTTATGTCTGGCGCACGCGCTCGCCGAAACCGGAGAAAGCGACGGTGGGCGATACCCTCTCGGAGAAAACGTCCTTCGACGCGGTTATCAAGGCCTGCGAACAGGACAATAGCAGCGCGACCCGTGCCGCGCTACTCGCCTGGGCAGCGACGGCGGCACCCGGCAACATGATTCGATCGCTGGAGCAGGTAACAGATGCGATGGGAGACGAGGAACTGGGCCAACGCTTGCGCGAACTCGATACCGCACTCTACCGTCCGGGAGAAGCCGACTGGACGGGCAAAGCGCTTGCGGCCTGCCTGCGACGCGTGCGCAGCGAAACCAGCAGCAGTAGAAAAAGAGCGGTTGATGCCGGAGTACGGCTCTACCCCTCGGCGTCGTAGCGAACAGAGATGACTGTTAGCCGCGACTCAGGGATTTGGTAACCACTTCGAACACATCTGGCGAGAGTGTCGACTCTGCGGCAAGCCGTTCCAGTTCCGCCAGCATCAGTTCGCTTCGGCCGGCATAATTCCGCCATTTGGTCAGCGGCGTCAGCAAGCGCGCCGCAATCTGCGGATTCAATGCGTTCAATTGCAGCACGATATCCGCGAGAAAACGGTAACCGGAACCGTCCCGCTGATGAAAACTGACCGGGTTCTGGTTGGCGAATCCGCCGATGAGCGCGCGTACCTTGTTGGGATTACGCAGATCGAAATCCTTGTGGGACATGAGCGCCCGCACCCTGGTGAGCGCCTGCCCGTCGGGGATCGCCGCCTGTAGCTGAAACCACTGGTTGACCACCAATGCTTCGTCGCGCCACGCCCGATAAAAATGCTCAAGTGTATCCTCGCGCAGGGCGACATCGCCGTAAAACGCCACTTCCCGCAATGCTGCCAGGCGATCGGTCATATTGCCTGCCGTCCTGTACTGGTCAACGGCCAGTTGCACGTTCTTTGGATCCGCCGCGACCAGATAGCCGAGGCAGATGTTGCGCAAGCTGCGGCTGGCGATCTGCTCGCCATCCGGGGAGTATGGCTGCGCGTTGTCCAGGCGCTGGTAACAGGACAGGAAAGATTCCGCGAGGGCCTCTCCGAGCGCTGCGCGAACGGCATCACGCGCCTTGTGAATGGTATCGACATTGGCACCGCCCTCCTGGCTCGCCAGCTCGGCCAGATAGTCCTCACTGGGCAGGCGCAGCATCTCGGCAACCAGGGCAGGATCCAGCGATTGATCGCGCAGCAGGTCGCCGAGAGCATCGATGAACAATCCGTCCACCGCCGGCTCGGCGTCGTCCTGAAGTTGCGCTTCCACCTCGCCGATAACACGGATGGCCAGCGCCTGGGCGCTGTCCCAGCGTACGAAGCCATCGCTATCGCGACGAATGAGGGCGCACAAATCCTCCTTGCTGTATGCATAGCGAAGCCTGACGGGCGCAGAGAATCCACGCAGCAACGAAGGTACCGGACGCTCCGTGACGCCCTCGAACACAAACGTTTGCTGCGGCTGGTCAACGGTTAACACGATATCGGTGTCGTCGGCTGTCTCCGGATCAGCTTCGCGCCCGGCCAGGTGCAGCGGCAAATTACCGGCGTCGCCCAGCAGCCCCATGCCCAGGGGAATGACGAAAGGCCGTTTTTCCGACTGTCCGGGCGTGGCCGGGCAGGACTGCGTTACCTGCAGCGAGTAGCGCTGCTGCGCAGCATCGTACTCGTCGCGCACAACGAGTTGCGGAGTACCGGCCTGCGAATACCAGTTGCGAAACTGGCGCAGGTCCACGCCGCTGGCATCTTCCATTGCGCAGACGAAATCTTCGCAGGTGACCGCCTGTCCGTCGTGCCGCTCGAAGTACAGATCCGATCCACGCCTGAAAGCCTCCGCGCCCAGCAGCGTGTGTATCATGCGCACCACCTCGGCGCCTTTTTCATACACCGTGAGCGTGTAGAAGTTGTTGATCTCCATGTACGACTCGGGGCGTACCGGGTGCGCCATCGGGCCGGCGTCCTCGGCAAACTGCGCCGTACGCAGTACGGTCACATCTTCAATACGTTTCACCGTGGGCGAGCCCATATCAGCGGAGAACTGGGCATCGCGGAAAACGGTAAAGCCCTCCTTCAGGCTGAGCTGGAACCAGTCGCGGCAGGTAACCCGGTTGCCGCTCCAGTTGTGGAAATACTCGTGGGCGACGATCGCCTCGATTCGCTGAAACCCGCTGTCTGTAGTGGTCTCGGGACTGCACAATACACAGGAGGTGTTGAAGATGTTCAGGCTCTTGTTCTCCATCGCCCCCATATTGAAGTCGTCCACGGCCACGATATTGAATATATCGAGGTCGTATTCGCGGCCGTACGCCTCCTC
Organism: Gammaproteobacteria bacterium; assembly: GCA_030427485.1. Classification (GTDB taxonomy): domain Bacteria; phylum Pseudomonadota; class Gammaproteobacteria; order Pseudomonadales; family Halieaceae; genus Marimicrobium. The sequence continues at coordinate 63,898 of JAUICG010000003.1, read as the reverse complement.
GTCCCAGCGCATGGACTGTTGCAGCGAACGCATGGCATGGCCGCACTTGTCCAGGTCTTTCTCCTCGACATAAATCCGCAGGGTGACGCGGCGGCCACTCGCTGTCGTGAAGCCGTCCTCGACATGGGCCAGGTCGCCGGCCACCAGCGCGAACAGGTAGGCGGGCTTTGGAAACGGGTCGTGCCAGACGGCCTGGTGGCGTCCGGCGCCGAGATCCCCGCTATCGAAAAGATTGCCGTTGCTCAGCAGCACCGGGTAACGCGCGCGCTCCGCCTCGATGGTCACCGTGAACACCGACATTACATCGGGCCGGTCCAGGAAATAGGTGATCTTGCGGAAACCCTCCGCCTCGCACTGCGTACAGAACAGGGAGCGCGATTTGTACAGGCCCGACAGGGAAGTGTTCAACTGCGGCTGAATACGCGTCCTGCAGCTGACGACACACTGCTCCGGCACCGCGTGAATCAGCAGACAGTCGTCGGTGACGTGGTAGCCTGACCGCTCCAGTTCCTCGCCATCGATCGATACCGACAGCAGTTCCATCTCCTCCCCGTGCAATTCCAGCGAATCGCTCTGCGCGACCGCGGCATCGCGCAGCAGATGCAGGCGCGACGTCACGATCGCGCAGTCCTCCTCGAGGACGATATGCAGTTCTGTGCGACCGATCAGGTACGCAGGGCGTTTATAGTCCTTGAGGTAAATCGATACCGGGTTGGCATCTCGCATAATGTTACTCTGCCGTTTGCAGTGACACGTTGTAGCCACCGTATTTGCGCATATTGATCACGCCGGTATCAAACATCAGATACTGACCCTTTATGCCCATTAAGGTACCACCGATAACAGGTGTCTTGTCCAGGTTGAGGGATTTTACTTTGGCGGGGTATTCCAGCACGGGATAACAGATATCGACAGCCGCTTCATCCGGTAGTTCTGTGATGGCCTGCAAGCCGTGCGCTTCCACCAGTGTTCCTATTTCATCCGCGCACCGGTCCATCAGGCGCAGGCGATCCTCCTCGAGATCACGCGGCTCGGCATCGCCCTTGAGCATGGCCTGCCAGTTGGTCTTGTCGGCGATGTGTGCGCTGAAAATCGATTCCACCAGGCCCGATTGCAAGCGGTTGGACACGCGGAAGATGGGGCGCGCCTGGGTGGCTCCCTGGTCCATCCATCGGGTGGGCACCTGCGAACCGCGCGTAATACCCACCTTGACGCCTGACGTATTGGACAGATAGACGATGTGATCGATCATACAATGCTGTTCGCCCCATTCGGGTTCGCGGCAGGTACCGGCCGCGTAGTGGCATTTTTCCGGACTGACAATACAACTGTCGCACTGTGCCAGACGCTTGAAACAGGGGTAACAATACCCCTGGTTGAAACTCTTGCTGGTTTTACGGCTGCAATGGATACAATAAATGTCGCCGTGGAACTCAAGCTGCACGCGCTTGCCCAGGAACTGGTTCAGCGGAATCTCGTGCTCGCCCAACAGCATGGTGTAGGAGACGGGACTCGACAGCGCCGTTCGCATCTTGCGCACTGTCCCGGTTGCCAGCAAATCAGCCACCTAGTCTCTCCATTTCAGGGGTGTTTCCGACGACGTATCACACGGCGCTGCCGCCTCTTGCTTCTTCTCGAGGAACCCGACACGCTCGCGCTCGGGAAGATGTCGCTCACCCCAGGCAATAATGGCGGCCATCGCGTGTGCGCGCTGCTCAGAGGTGAGCACCTTGCCATCGGGCCACTTTCCAAGTTCTACCGCGCGCACCAGGCGCTGGTAGACTTCCGGGGACAGTTCGTCGATTGTTTGCTGGTAGCTCATTTCTGTGTTTGTTCGCTCAAGACTGGTGATTGTACTTGGAAAAAGCGCCGAACACAGCGCCCAGCAGAGCCCCGACCAGCAGGCCGCCGACGTGCGCCGCATTGGCAATGGCGCCAAAGCCCAGCACTTCCACGACACCCAGTATGCACGCCAGCAACCACCCTATCATCAATATCATAATGCTGCGCGAGGGCTGGATACGCCAGCGCGGCTGCAGGTGCGGCGCCACCCAGGAAAAACCGAGAAGTCCGTAGACAACGCCGGACATGCCGCCGAACAGACTGCTGCCATCGAACGCAAACTGGCTGGCGTTGGACACAACGGCTATCACCACGAACAACATGAACATATTGAAGTGGCCCAACACCTGCTCCACCCGCCTCCCGAGCTCCCACAGCCAGAGGCAGTTGAATACAATGTGCAGCCAGCCGAAATGCAGGAAAACCGGCGTCACCAACCGCCAGTACTGCCCGTCAATGCTGTCGAACAGCAACTGGCCGCCAGTCATGCGAACAGGTGTGAAGGTGAAGGAGCCCAGCCAGCTCAGGGGCGCGTGCAGATACACCAGCAGAAAGCCGCAGACACTCAACAGCACAAGGGCGAACGTCACCGGGGTACGCTGCCAGAACCCGGCAACACTGCCGCTGCGCACAGCGGGCGCCCGGTGCGCCAACTCGATGCGCACCTCTCCCGCCCGCCACGCCCGGTACAGTTCCTGTACCTGCGGTGCTTGTGCGGCCTGGGCCACCATCACCACCTGTTGCCCGCCCTCCTCGAATATCCGGTGCGGGACACCGCGCTGGTGCAGCAGTGCGCTCAGCGGGAGCAGGTCTTCCTCAACGGCAACATTGAGTGCAGGGTAGAAGTCCACCATCAACTGACCAATGCATTGCTCCAGCGCAGCTTGTCCCTGCAACTGGCGTAAAAGCTGTGGCCCAGCGGGTGCAACAGGGTCAGCCCATGCGGGTACTTGCGGATGTGCACGGAATCGGCGGGGCGCGCCTTCATATTGGCCCGTCCGTCGCAGGTGACCGGCGGATGGATCCGGTTCCTTGCGAGGATATCCAGGCGAATCTCGGAATTGCCGTCCACCACGATTGGGCGGCTGCTCAACGCGTGCGGAAACATCGGCACCAGGACTATGGCATCGAGCCGCGGATGCATTATTGGCCCGCCGCCCGACAGCGAGTACGCGGTGGATCCGGTCGGTGTAGACACAATCAGGCCGTCCGCGCGCTGGCGGTAGACGAAGGTATCGTCGATGTACAACTCGAACTCAATCATTTGCGCCGAACTACCGGAGTTGACCACCACGTCATTAAGGGCTTCGCCCCGCCCTACCACTTCACCGTCACGGCGGACCTCGGCGTCGAGCAGAAAGCGACTCTCCCGCTCGAACCCGCCCTCCAGTACGCGCGGAATCTGTTGCGAAATCTCATCCGGAGTGATGTCGGTGAGAAAACCGAGACGACCACGATTGACGCCCAGCACCGGTGTATCGTATTTGGCGAGGGTGCGCGCCGCACTGAGCAGGCTGCCGTCGCCCCCGACGACGATCACGAGGTCGGCCTCTGTTCCGATTTCATCCAGTGTCGCCAGCCTTATCGCGTCATCCGCGAGCACATCGGCCAGCGATTCCTCCAGCACAACCTCCAGGCCGCGACCCTCCAGCAGTGCGATCAACTCGCGCACAACGCCCGTCTGCCCGCGCTGGCGACTGCGCCCAGCCAGACCAATTTTGTTAAAAGATGCCTGCATCGGCCCCGTTTCTCTCGATCAAAGGACTGCTATTATAACCATGAACCCACACCACAGCGCAGCGATCATCAACTATTCCTATCAGACACAAGCTGTACGGGATCTCGCCTGGGCCTGCTTTTCTCCGCCGATGCTGCAATTGGAGCACGTAACTGCGACACCAGCACAGGTATTACCCTGCTCACTGCAACTGACAGACCACAGAAGACAGTGGCTGGCGCGACTGGACCGCTCTCCCGCCGCGCTGCTGGATCACCTGGCGAACCGGCCCACGCACCGCCTGGGTATCTACTTCGAGCAGTTGTGGCATTTCTTTCTGCAACACGATCCGGCTGTCGACCTGGTCGCGCACAACCTGGCCGTACACGACGCGGGGCGGACACTGGGTGAATTTGACTGTATTTACTACTGCGCGCTGCGCGACTGCCATGTGCACCTCGAACTGGCGGTGAAATACTATCTGGGCATACCGCGCGGTGATGATGCGATGGCCCAGGCGAATGCGCATGAGTGGCTGGGGCCTGACCAACGTGACCGCCTCGAGACCAAACTGGAGCAGTTGCTGCGACGACAGATCGCGCTGGGCGACGCGCCTGCTGCCAAGCAAAAACTGCGCGTAATGGGCATCGACACACTCGCCAGGGAGATCGCGCTGAAAGGCTACCTGTTCCAACCCGGGGCCGCAGCACCACCGCCGCCACCGGGCCACAATCCGGCGTCCACCCTGAACTGCTGGAGGACGTTCCAGGAACTGCCATCCCACTGCGACGCGCTCGATGCGACGACTTTCACCATTCTGCCCCGGATGCGCTGGCTCAGTCCGGCCCGCTGTGATACCGCCGCGCGGATGACACAGCAGGAACTGTTGGCTGAGCTGCCGCGGCACTGGGAAAGCGACCATTACCCCCTGCTCATCGCCGCGCTGGACGAAAAGCTCAGCGAATCAAGCCGCTTTTTTGTCACGCCCGGGCCGTGGCCGCAGCGCTGCGAACCGCAATCGCCCGCGCCGGCCACTCAGCAGTGAGCAGCCTGGTACTATTGTCCGCCACGGCAATTTATACTGCCCCTGATATCAGACTAACGAGTAGCAAGCATGGCTAGCCCCCAAGATGCCAAATGGCCGTTTCGCTGGGATCTTCTCCTGCGCTATCGCTTCATCGAAACCCTTGTCCTGTGGGAAGGTCGCCTGACCACGCGCCACCTGTGCGACACCTTCGGCATTGGCCGCCAGCAGGCCAGCAAGGACATCAACAATTACATTCGGCAGGTCGGGCCGGGCAACCTGGAATACGACAAATACCTCAAGGGTTACAAGCCGACAGCGGCGTTTACACCGCGGGTAACCCGGGGGCTGGCGGACGAGTACCTGCACCTGATGGCGCGCAACAACGAGCTGATGAACATGTTCGAATCACTGTCCCTGAACGTCGCCAATGTTGAGGTGCTGTCACTGCCGGTGCGCGATGTCAAGCCAGAGGTGCTGCGCCCCATCATGCAGGCGGCGCGGCAACAACGCCGCCTCGATGTCGACTACGTATCGCTCAACCACCCCGACCGCGAGGGGCGCATCATTGTACCGCACACACTGGTGTACAGCGGCCTGCGCTGGCACGTGCGCGCGTGGTGCGAGAAAAACAGCGCTTACCGGGATTTCGTGCTCAGCCGTTTCCGCGATATCCCCGATATCATGGACGAGTCGGAGCACGGCAGCGCACAGGACACGGAGTGGCATACCCATGTTGTCGTGAGAATCGCGCCCGACCCGAGATTGAGCCCGGAGCAGCGCGAGGTGATCGAGGTAGACTACGGCATGACGGAAGGCGTACTGGCGATCGATACACGCGCCCGGCTGGTGCCCTACGTGCTGCAGTTGTTGCACATTGAACCCGGGGAGCCCTCGGAGGATCCCACTGCGCAGCAGATTATCGTGCAGAACCGCGAAGAACTGGCGCCCTGGTTGTTTGCATAGGGAGTACGAAGGTGGACAAAGAGAACAGGTTCGAACTCGCATACTCGGAGAGCAGTTTCTGGGCCAAGCTGAAGCGCTACGCCACGGCCGCAGGCAAAGAGGTGGTGGAAAAAGCCCTCCTGCTATTCTACGCCGCACAGGAAGAGAAGGCCCCTGCCTGGGCCAAGGGTACCATCGCCGCGGCGCTTGGCTACTTCATTGTTCCACTGGACGCCATCACCGACCTGGCGCCGGGTGTGGGCTACGCCGACGACCTCGGCGTACTGGTACTGGCAATCGCCGCGGTTGCGGCCTATATTAATGATGACGTACGCGCGAAAGCAGCGAATAAAATGCGCGACTGGTTTGGCGATGACGCGTCCGAGGGGACGCCCGAAGACAATTGAGCACGGCCACAGCGTGCCACTTCACGGGGTGATTCAAATGAAGCTTAAGGCATACGGATTAATCATGGCGCTTTGGGGGGTACTTGCCGCCGCCGGCACCGCTGCATCGCCCGTTACCTATACGGTTGACAGGAGCATCGGCGCAGGCTCGACCGTCGGCTTTATTACAACCGACGGTACGACGGGAGTACTCAACCTGGCCAATATCATCGATTGGCAATTTACCCTGACGTCGCCCAATCTGTTCGGCCCCTCCCCGGTCGCGATCGATTTTGACTCCCAGGTATCATCCTCCGTTGTCGGCACGGGGCTGTCCGCCACGGCCACCGATCTGGTCTTTGATTTTTCGGATACCGGAAGCCGCTTCTGGTTTCAGGGCACCGTGCCCGGGATAGCGTGGTGGGGCATGTCTACCGTAGAGATCTGCCCCGCCGGTGGCGTACCCTGTATCGGCGAAATCATCGGCTGGGCACCGGGTAACGAAGACCCCGCAGAGGTCGCACAGCTTGCTGGCCGCATTGCGTTTGCGTCAGCAGTTTCCACTGTCCCGGCACCCGCAACACTCGCATTGCTGGGCGCGGGTTTGCTTGGCCTCGGCTGCATGCGGCGAAAAATACGCCGGGAGGCGCGCACCGCTTGATGTCCTCCCGGCGGGCTGCTGCCCGATCTGTCCTTGCCTGCATCGAGAACCCATTACCCCTGCGAAAATTGATGCTCGATGCAGGCCTGGCGTCGAGCTACCCGATTGCTACTGCAGAACATCTCCAATCGCTATCGTACCCGCATGAACGACCTTCGCGTATACGCCGATATTGCCGCTATTGGCCTCCACCAGTGAACGCATGATGCCCGTATCGCGGGGCAATTCGCCAAATCCGTGGGTTACCATCGAGCAGCGCGGGCAATCGCCGACCACGTCCAGTTCCACGTCACCGATCCAGATCCGCCGGCCCACCCAGTCCGCCTCCGGGAAAGGCAGATCGCTGTTCCCTGCATCCAGCAGGAGATTGGGGCGAAAGCGCTCGACGTGGAAGTTCGACTGCGGCCGAAGCCGGGCCATGGTGGCGAGGGACTGTTGCGTCAACAACAGAAGAGGAAAGGCATCAAAATACGTGCCGGGCGGCGATTCAAACTCGATCACCTCTGAGAAGATTCCCAGGTCGGGCAGTGGTTCTTCAGCGGTGCGACCGAACATCTGTCGCAGTTCCGTTTCCAGGTCGTCGTGATCGGGCGCTCCCCGGCGGTAGTGGTCAAGCGCGTGCGCGGGTAGCAGCGGCCATAGCGTCACCGCATGATTCAACTGCTCGCTGAGCCATTGATCGATATCTGCGGCGCCCGTGTTGCGCGCGCTGCCGTCTGGCGCCGTGATTACAACGGGATTGGCGCCGTCATCCGTTGCTTTCCCCGTGAAGGCGGCGGACAGCGTCATCAGCGAGGGAATCTTTTTTGCGCCCCGGATACCGCCCCGCTGTTCATCGCGCACAGCCCAGACGCGATCACCGCTCGCGCCCCGCGCCGTGACATCCAGGCGTGCGTGAGACTCGCCGCGCATACTCTTGACCGGATAACGAAAAAGCCGGCTGACAGTTATGGCCATGACACCGTATTCCTCACAGGCGAGCGGGTCTCAACACCCGCAAGTGATCGCTTTTCCGGCGCGGGCCTGTTTGCCGTGGGTTTCGTAGCCATCGCGGCACCACCAATCGATGCCGCCCAGCAGTTCTTTCACCCTGAAGCCGAGTTCCGTCATTTTCAGCGCACCTTTTGTCGAGGCATTACACCCAATTCCGTCGCAATAGGTAATATAGAGCGTCTCTTTGTCGAGGTGTGCGGTGGTATCCGGGTTCATCGTCCTGTGCGGGATATTGATTGCGCCGGGAATGTGCTCGATCTCGAAGGCCGCAGGCGAGCGCGCATCGATCACGATGATATCTGCGCCGCTGTTCAGGGATGCACTCAGATCCCATGAATCGGTCTCGTACGCCAGTTTCGCGCGGTAAAATTGCAACTGATCCATTGACTCTGCCTCCTGTTTTCACCCTCTTCCAGTATTGCGTGCCCGTTTAGTACGCCTTGGGTGACAGTTCCCATGCAGCCCACAGCGTCAATACCAAATTGCCGCCAGTTACGACCTCTCTCACTCGACGACTTGGGATTGCAAGAAAGGCTGCGGGTAGCAGCGCCAATAATAACAGCATAACTACCTGAAACGAGACAAGCGATGCCTCGAACAAAACCAGGTTCGTGACGATGGCCGTACAGGCCCACGCGGAGAGGGCTAACAGTGCCCAGCGTCCGTCACGCCTGAATACGTCAGCCAGGCTCTCCCCCGCCGGCAGTTCGGAGTCTGGAAGTACCAGAGCCGCTGCGATGAAAAGCAACAGCGAAAGGCTCAGAAGCAGCAGAAAGTCTATCAACGTCCAGGCTTGCGAGAAATTCGGCAGTTCGATAACCGCCCATAAATACTGTACCTGCCAAACGAAAATGCATACAGCCCAGACGAGGGGCACCCAGTCCATCCGGGAACGCGACCTCAACTTGAATACAACCACGGAATTTGAGAGTAGCCGGGTGAGACCCAGACCAAGAATGATTGATGGTGCAATCCAGATCCACCGGAAGGAGTTCACACTGGCCTCCATTGGTCACAGAACCGGGTGCTACGCCAGCGCAATCGAGAAGTTCGATGATGCGAAAATGCAGAAACCAACGACGACCCTGACACTTTTACCGTCATCCTATATCCCAGGCAATAATAAAATCCGTAGACACTCTGTTTGTATCTCGTTCCCGTTATAAGCTACTGTGCTGAAACTGGGGGTACATTCACCGATATATCCTTGTGCGAGGTAACCATAACAAAATCTGCGCGAAAACCGGAAATCGTGCAGAAATAGCCTGCGCTCGGCGCCAATGCGCACGTGCTCTCACCCTATACATCACCAAATGGCTATCCACCGGATTGCAAGCAGGGCTACCGCCATTTCTGCTCTTGATCCCAATTCCTGAATTAGATTTATCTTGCGACTCAGCAAATAGGATACTATTATAGAATTCCTCATACAGTAAACAGCGGAGACGATGTCATGCGATCCCTCCCCTATCCAGTCTACGATGCTGACAACCATCTCTATGAACCGCCCGAGGCCTTCCTTCGCCATCTCCCTGAGCCGTACAGAAAGGAATTCCAGTACGTCGAAGTCAATGGCCGCACCAAGCTGGTCATTGCCGGGATGCTGTCCGAATATATACCCAACCCGACGTGGGCGGTGGTGGCGGCGCCGGGCTCACACGAAATGTACTACCGCGCGGAGAACCCCGAAGGCCTCACGCTACGCGAAATTACCGGCAAACCCATCAGGCCGCCCGAGTCCTATTTTGCGGCTGAACCGCGCATCGAGTTACTCGATGAACAGGGTATCGATGCCACGCTGATCTTTCCTACCATGGCCTCCGTCATCGAGGAGCGTCTGAAACACAAACCCGAGGTCATTTGCGCGCTCTTCCATGCCCTGAATCAATGGATACTCGAGGAATGGGGATTCAACCGCAAAGGGCGCCTGTACACCGTACCCTTCATAAACCTTTCCGATATCGACCAGGCAGTGAAAGAACTGACATTCTGCCTCGACAATGGGGCGCGCACTGTCGGCATACGACCGGGTCCCGTCGCCGGCCCAAGAGGCACTCGCTCCCCCGGCTTCAAGGAATTCGACCCTTTCTGGGCGCGCGTCAACGAAGCCGGCATTTTCGTATGCCTGCACTCCTCCGATTCCGGCTACGAAGTGATTGCCAATATGTGGAAAGGGTCGGACCGGGAGTTCCTGCCGTTTGAAAAGTCGGAGCTTATGCCGGTGAATACGATGGAGCGCGCCATCAGCGACACCCTGTCCGCCCTGCTTTGCCACGGCGTCTTCGAACGCCACCCCAACGTGCGGGTGGCCTCGGTGGAAAACGCCGCACGCTGGGTGCCCTCCGCAGTGGAAACCTGGAAGCGCGCCTATGGACAGAGCCCGCAATTTTTCCAGCGTGACCCGGTTGAACAGTTCCGGGAGCATGTTTTCGTGGCGCCATCATACGAAGACGATATCTTCGATCTGCTGGAGTTTTGCTCACCTGACCGACTGCTGTTCGGAAGCGACTTCCCGCATCCTGAGGGCCTCGCAGACCCATTATCCTACCTGCGGGAGCTCGAAGGACTCGAGGAAGCGACTGTGGCGAAAATCATGGGCGGGAATCTGCGGGGATTGATCGCTGGTGATCGCGACAGCATTGTCTGAGCGCCCGTTACTCCCGCTCGGCAGGTCTTTATCCACTCCACCAGGGTAAGCCAGTTCCCGTCGGGATAATTACAATGGTCGAACACCGCTCTGGTGTTTCGGCGATAGCCGTATCGGTTCCACTGCTTCCACCTTGTGCCCCTGCTTCCAGGCATTCGAAACGCGGCGGGTTACTCCTGAACCAATGCGGCTTCAACCACGCCCTTCGCCATCAGACTGTCATCCTGGTTTTTCATCACGATCTCGATCGCAACGATACCGCGACCGTCCTGGTCGATTTTTTTATCGATTACAGCGCCATTCAGAAATGTGATATCGCCGGTAAAGGCCGGGTTGCGGTACTGGAACTTTGCGTGCACAAGTTCACCCCATTCGCCGATGAATGCGCTGGCAAAATCCAGCATCCACGCACCCATGGAAGCGCCGTAGCCATAACCTCGCCCCATGCCGACATGGCGTGCCCACTTCGGTTGCAGGTGTCCGCGTGACGGACCGTAGTAGGCACCATCGGTCAACTCGGGGTTGAATTTCTCCATCACCGGGTCTCCTTCAAATCCCTCCATTTCCGGCGTGTAACCCTTGTTCGGCTGGCGCGCCTCCGAGCGCAGGCCACCGAACCAGATCGTTTGCGGATAGGCGCGCCATTCGGTGGTAAACGACGCCAGGCTATGCGGCCCGAGCGCATTGGTCGTCAACTTTTGCCCTACCTCGACGTCCCGGTAGAGTCGCTTTTCATGGCCAAGATTGTGAATTTCCTGGATGAACGTCTGCTTGAGGTCTTCCAGTTCCAGCAATTCTTCGGTCGACCAATCGCGATCCTCCTCCTGGGAAAAGACTTTCATCTTGTGTGCGTTCTCCACCACATAACGGATCGCCGTGGAGCGCTGCATCGCCACGCGATCGCCCACCTGGTTCACGTAGGTGGTATCGCCTCGCTGGAAACAGGTCGGCCCGGCGAAACTCGTGTCCGTCACTTTATAGTCAAAGGGTACCGGGTAACACTTCAGGTGATCCCCGGCGAAGATACGCGGGCCAAAAAACCACCACTCATCGCCACCGAATATCAGGTGCGAACCCGGTATATTCCCCATGTTCGCGGGCATGCAACCATGCGCGGTATCAGTGGTAACAGTGAAGGAGTACGGCGCAACAATCTGGCCGAAGCGGCTGGCCGCCGCCCATTTTTCGTCGAAATGCAGGGGGTTGGCATAATGCATGCCCTGGACCCAGCGCCGAATATCATTCACCGCCACCGGTTCGCGCATCATTTGCAGATCCATGGGCTTGCCCATCCAGTTGTCAAGGTCGCTGGCATCCAACTCGACCATGCCGTCATCCCTGCGTTTTACCGTCTCTGCCATTGCAGTCCTCCAGAAAAATTACTGCTACCTGCCCAGCGCCAGGCGCTGTTCCGCCAGTTCGCGAAGCGCACCGGTTTTCACTTTCTCGCGATTGGCCGCCATCGGGATCTCCTGCTCGGAAAAGAACAGTACCCGTTTGGGCACCTTGTAACCCGCCACGTGCTCGCGCAGTCGCTGTTGTATCTCGGCTTCCGTATAGCTGTCTGCAGCATGCGGCACCACGCATAAAACAACTATCTGGCCAAGGCGCTCGTCACTTACCCCGACCACCCGGCCAAACTTGAATGTGGGAAATTCGTAAACGACGATTTTCTCCAGTTCCGCCGGCGATACATTGGCCCCTGCGGTTTTGATGATATCGGACTGGCGCCCCGTCCAGTGCACATAGCCGTCGCTGTCGAAATAGCCGCTGTCGCCGCTGTGAAAAAAACCGTCGCCATCAAAGCACTCTTCCGCATTTTTCTTGACGTAGTGGCTCATCAGGGTGGGCCCCTTGATACATATTTCTCCGTCCATCCCCGGACCGAGCACCTCGCCGGTGGAAGAGTCGACGATGCGCAGCACATTCCCGGGCAGCAAGCGTCCGCTGCTGTTGTTGGCAATCGACAGTGGCGTGCGGGCACAGTGCGTCACGCTGATCGCACAGGTTTCACTCGCCCCATACGCCTGCACACCGTTCCAGCCGGGATCGAGGTTCTTAACACTTGGGTGTCGCGTGAAGGGTGTATTCGGATTGACATAGCGCACCGCGGAAAAGTCCGCAGTCGACCAGTCCGGATGCTCTTCCATCACCCCGGTAAGGTGCGGCAGCGCAAAGGGCTCATTCACCTTCTCCCGCGCCACCAGCGCTATGGACTCGCCGGCATCGAAAATCTCCTGCATCACCCAGCAGCCCCCGGCCGCCAGCGTGGCGCCGAGCACCGTATTGAATCCACCGGTCCAGAACAGCGGAAAGGTGCTCCAGACTCGCGATTGCTCGGTGCGCCCGAATACCATCGCCTGTGTCCAGGCCTGCAGGGCGGGCGCCCGGTGCGTATGCATCATGCCCTTGGGCTCAGAGGTGGTGCCCGAAGAATAGCTGATCAGGCCGATGTCGGAGGGGGCGACCTCGCTGTTCCGCGCCAGAACGTAATCATCGGGCACGCCGCTGCCGGCGCGCATGAAGTCCTCCAGGTCAAGGAGCGAGCCGCTCGATCGTCCAGCGCCCAGCGCAACGATGTTTTTCAGGTACGGGAACTCGTGGGAGTACAGGGGTTTTTCTGTCCGGGCTTCCGGACAGAGTTCGGTAACCATCTCCAGCAGTCTGACCTTCCCGCCCAGCACCGCCTGGGTTACAAGATAATCCAGGTCGGCGTGTTTGATCAGGAAGCGCAGTTCATCGGTCGTTGACAGGGTGGACAGCGGAACGACCACCGCGCCGGCCAGAGCACTGCCATAGATTGCCGCGATGCATTCCGGGCGCGAGCCCATCGCGATGCCCACGCGGGTGCCTTTACCACTGCCGACGGCAACCAGTCCCTTCGCGAAGGCCATCGCTTTGTCGAGTAATTCCCGATACGTCCAACTGATACGCGACTGCGGTTCGTCGTAAAACACCAGTGCCTCGTTGGTGGCATAACGGCTGCATACCTCCAGTATGAAACCGCCGAGGGTCAACGACCCCACAATGCCCGGGGCCAGCGTCCAGTCGCTGGTGAGCGTGTGGTCAGTACCCACGTTTCCCGCGTCAGTGTTCATAGCTGGTACCCCGGGGCGGACCGCGCTGTCCAAACGCTTTGACTCAACAAAACCCTAATAGTACACTATTTAAAAACTTCAACACAATACGCCGCTCCCCCGGAAAATGACAGGCAACGCATAGGACAACCCCCGTGACGTATATCAAGTATCTGAAAGTTGACAGTACCGCGGTTATCACGCTGGCCAGGCCCGATAAAGCGAATGCGGTGAACGGGCCGATGCTGGATGAACTCGACGAGGCCTGGTCACGGGCAGCGGAAGATCGGGATGTCCGGGTTATCGTCCTCAATGCCGAAGGCAAGCACTTTTCCGCCGGCCACGATATGAGCGGGTCAGACGAAGCGCTCAGCGGACAGGAATCCCGCGCTTCAGAGCCCGACCGCAACCAGGGTCTGGACTGGAAGAACGGCGGACTGGCGTCTCTCTACCAGTGGGAGAGCAAGCGTTACCTGGGCTACTCCAGGCGTTGGCGGGATATTCCCAAGCCATCCATCGCGGCCGTCCAGGGGGTTTGCGTGGCCGGCGGACTGATGCTGTGCTGGCCCTGTGATCTGATCATCGCATCTGAAGACGCCAGGTTCTCCGACCCCGTCGTGCGCATGGGGATCGGCGGCGTCGAATACCACGGGCACACCTGGGAAATGGGGCCTCGCAAGGCGAAGGAATTGTTGTTTACCGCGCGATCGATGAGCGCCGACGAGGCGGAAAAAGTCGGCATGGTCAATCGGGTGGTACCTCGCGAACAACTCGATGCGGCGACGATGGCGCTCGCCGCCGAGATTTCAGAAATGCATCCGTTCGGGCTCGCACAGGCAAAACGTGCGGTCAACCAGACAATGGATGTGCAGGGCTTCTATTCAGCCCTGCAATCGGCGTTCGACATTCACTCGACCGGCCATGGCAATGCGCTCTCCGTCTGCGGCTATCCGGTTATCGTAAGCCTGGAGGAAATGAAGAAGACAAGGTCTTGAACAGCGCTTGCCACGGCCAACGCCCGGGGCTTGCCTCTATCCCAGCCACAGCATCACGTAATCGCCGGCGTCATCGAGAACCGCCTTCCAGCCGGGATACACCACGATACCGGTAAACGATTCCTCGATGATTGCGGGTCCGATGATCACGTCACCGGCTCGCAGGGAAAGGCCCTTGAAAACAGGCGTCTGCGCAAACCCCTCCCCCAGGTTTGCCCGTCGCATCACCGGGGATTCCAGTATCCTGGACTCGGTAATGGCACCGCTACCGAGGACCGGTTGCGGGCTCGCCGCGCTGGTCAATAATCGCACACCGGTGATACCCGGCTGTTCGTCGTGGCGGGCATAGGAATATTCCCTTTCGTGATCGGCGTGGAATGCCCGTGTCGCCTCCTCCAGCGTCTGCCTGCTGATACTGGCCGCGGCATCAAAAGAGCCGGATTGCTCTCTTACCAGAACAGACAAACTCCAGTTCTGGCCCGGGTAGCGCATATTCAGCATAAACCGGTATCTGATCTGCGATGGCGCGATACTCGCAGCGACGAAATAGCGCGTCGAGTTCCTCGCCAGTTCGTCCCACAACGCGCCGAGACGGGCGGAGTCGGCCGCATCGGCACTGCAGATACAGGACTGTTCCTCGTCGATCAGGAGGTCGGCGGACAGCACACCGGATGCGGAGAATGTCGGCGAGGTGCGCGGAACCAGGATACGCCCGATGCCCAGCGCCTTTGCCTGTATCCCTGCGAACAACGGTCCGTTACCGCCATAGGCGAGCAAGGTGAGTTCACTCGCCCGGGTGCCCTTTTCAGCAGTCACCCGACGCACTGCCTGGGTCATGTTCGCATTGACGAGACGCCACATATCAAACGCGGCCTCCTCAACGCTGGTGCCCAGCGGGCCGGCTACATGCGCCAGGAAAGCCTCGTCGACACCAGCGCGCCGCAGCTTGAAGCTACCGCCGGCGAAATCCGTATCCTCGGACAACAGACCCAGCACAAGACTGGCGTCGGTGACCGTGGGACGGGAACCACCGTTACCATAGCAAACCGGTCCCGGTGCAGACCCGGCGCTTTCCGGCCCCACTTGCAGCAGGCCGGACCTGACGCTGCCAATCGACCCGCCTCCGGCGCCCAGCGTCACCACGTTTATCATCGGCAAACCCACCAGGTAACGGTGGTGCCAGTTCCAGCCGGGCTCGGCCGGCGCGATACCCTGGCGCACCACGGACACGTCGTAACTGGTGCCACCCATATCCACGCACAGCAAGTCAGTGACACCCTTGCTCTTGCCGACGACCGCGCCACCCATCACGCCACCCGCCGGGCCCGACGCCAGCACCACCACCGGTTTCTGCCGGATATACTCCCGCGACATCACACCGCCACTGCACTGCATGGCCAGCAGTTCGCGCTGGTAGCCGGCTTCGCGCAGCTTACTCACGAGACGGTCCAGGTAAGTGGTGACACGGGGGTTCACAAACGCGTTTACAAGCGTTGTGCTGGTGCGTTCGAACTCGGGCGCCTTGGGCATGATCTGGTGAGAAAGGGATAGCGCGACACCGGGCAATTCCTCTCGCACCAGCTCGGCCAGGCGCAGTTCATGCACCGGATTTATGAAGGAAAACAGTGTGACGATGGCAACGGAATCGACGCCCTGTAGCCCCAGCCGCCTGATCGACGCGCGTGCCTTTTCCTCGTCCAGGGGCAGAACCACCGAGCCATCGGCAGCGAGACGCTCTGTCACTGTCAGCCGCCGACGCCGGGGTACTATCGGCCGCGGCGGGGGCAGGCGAACGTCCCATATGTCTTCCTTGTAACCCCTGCGCAGTTCGATCTCGTCGCGAAACCCCGAGGTCACCAACAGACCCACCACGGCGCCCTTGCCTTCGATCAGCGCGTTATCGGCTACGGTCGTCCCATGCACAATGGCATCGGTATCCGCGAGGAAAGCCACCAGCGAGCGGCCTTCCCGCCGCGCCAGATTGGCCAACCCCGTCATTACACCCCGGGAGTTGTCATCCGGGGTCGACAGGACTTTCTCTATCGATGTTTTCACACCGTCATAGAGTACGAAATCAGTAAATGTCCCGCCGATGTCGATACCAATGCGATACGTCATTGCACGTCGACCGGCTTTTCCCGGAGCGCGCTGCGCAGTGCATTCGTCCCCGCCTCATCAATCGCGAGATCCAGAGCCTCGACGCTGCCGGTAAAAATCACCCCGTAACGCTCTCGCGCCGCGGCGATACTGACCAGTTCATCAAGCACGTCGTCCTTCACCGCTTCGGGCGCCCTGTCCAGGGGGTTGCCGAAGCCGCCACCGCCGCCGTACTGATAGGCCATGACCGCCCCTTCGGGCATCGGTACATTGAAGGCTGCGTTTTCTATGCGGTATTCCTGCTCCGTTCCCACCATGAAGCGGTTCTCATAGGCCCCGGCATCATCGCCGCCTCCCATTCCGCGCAGCGGGTTGCTCATCGACACCATCCAGCAGGAGGCATTGGCCGGAGCGAGAACCTGCTTGATGTTCCTGGTTCCGGCCTGGCCGCGCCACTGGCCGGCACCGCCGCTATCGATGGTCAGCTCCCGGCCCAGATGCCTGACCGGAAACGCGCTTTCACCCTCTTCCGCCGTTTGCAGAATCAAATTGCCGAGGGCACTGCACATCGAACCCCAACCGTCGATACCTGGCACGGCCGAAACGTCGGAAGCGCGCACATCCACACCGGAATCCATCCACATCGAGTTGTCCTCGCGGAAGCCGTACAGGATATTCGGCATGCCGATCTTGTACACCTGCGGCGACGCGCGTTCGGGAACAACCGACGACAATGCGATACAGATAGCCTCGCCGACCTCCACCGCCGGATGAAATGCGCCGAGCACCACGGGCTTGTTGTCTGGCGGATTGAGAATCGAACCCTCGGGAATCACCAACTCGATAGCATTGAACAGGCCCTCGTTCTTCGGGATGGCCGGATCGATCATCGCGGCCAACTGAGCCGCCGCGTAACCCCTCGAATTCGAAAACGTGTTCCACACCGCCTGCAGTTCCGGACGGGTATCCGAACCGCTGAAATCCAGCGTCAGGCGATCGCCACTGATCGTACAATCGACATGGACGTGCACGTCCCTGTTTCCTGCCGTGTCGTGATCGATATAGACATCCGCCGCGTAGCTGCCGTCATTCCAGTCCGCTACTTCTTCCCGAAAACGCGCTTCGGTCTTGTCTATATTGGCATTTATCGCGGCTTTGAGAGGCTCTGCACCATACTCATTCACCAGTTCCTGCAAGAGGCGCGCGCCCAGTTGCGCGGCACCCACCATCGCCCAGATATCGCCCCTGAACTCCCGCAGGCGGTTGTTCCTGAACAGCAATTCCATGACATCCCGGCGCGGCTTCCCCCGGTGCAGGAGTTTCAAGCCGGGGATGATCAGTCCCTCCGCCCACAGGTCCAGCGCATCCGGCGAGAATCCGCCGGGGTCCTTGCCGCCGGTATCCCCCTGGTGGCATTGAATCGCCTGCATCATCAGCAACTCACCGGATTCACTGTAGACAGGTGCGAATACATTGTAGTCCGGCAGGTGACCGCCCCCGGCATAGGGATCATTGCCAACGAAAACATCACCCGGGCCCCAGTCATCCTGCTGCTGATTCTCCAGTGCATAACGAATCGACAGCGGCGAAATGAACATCAACTGCGGAATACCCACCGAGAGACCCGCCAGTCTGCCATGCGCATCGACGATGCTCGCATTGCGTTCGTTGGATTGATTGATCATCGCCGAGGTCGCCGTCCTGGCGACGTGAGTCGCAACCTCGAAGCAGATTGTTTCAAACGCGCCGCGAATGATATCGGCCGTAACCGGGTCGACCTGGGCGCCGGTTGCAAGCGGAGGCCGTTTGGCGGCGAGCCGACGGTTCAGTTCATAGGGCATGCGTATTTCTCCGTCGGGCGAACCGAGCGCTCCCGCTGCACAGGCGACTCACAGATGAGACAGTGCTATTTGATGCCGGGCGGGCGATTGCCAAAGCCTCTGATTGCACCGGGACTGATTGCACCGGGACTTGCAGGCGCACCCGTTATCAAATAGGATACTTTTATAGCATGAGAACAATAGCCAGACAAGCCTGGCCTCGTCGCGCAACTCCCGGCGGCGCGCAAACACGACGTGCTGCGAGGACCCGCCAGCGCAAGGCGATATCGCCGGAACCATGGGGCGCTCCCGCCCCACCCGGAAAACACACGAGAGGTACGCTGTTGCCACTGGCCAAAGTGAAACAAGAAGACGCGCGGCACTCGCGAAAAGCGGTAAAACTCGCGGCGTCCACCGCAGACACCATGCAACAGGAAATAATTGCGCGAAACTGGCCCGTGGGCGAATCGCTGGGAACCGAACCAGAACTGATTGCACGATACGGTGTCAGTCGCGCAACCCTGCGCGAAGCTGTTCGCCAACTGGAACGACACGGGGTCGCGCGCATGCGACGCGGCAATAACGGCGGCCTTATCATCGAACAACCAGCGCGCAATTCAGCCGTAGTGGCGCTTTCCACCTACATGGAACTCTCGGATACGAATTTCGATGAATTGTTCGAAGCCAGGCAGGTAATCGAGGGCATGGCGATCGAACAGGCAGCCAGACGACTGTCCGAAAAGGATATCACTGCGTTTAACACCTTGATAGAAGAACTGCACAAGCCACCCTCCAGGCATTTCGAACAAGAAATCGCCCTGCAGTTCACTGCGAGAGGAGCACTGAAGGACACAAGCGGCAACCCGGCCACATCGATACTGCTTGACGCACTCTACCTTATTACAAGCAGCCGGATCGTTCCCGACAACGTATCGCAGGCCGACATCGGCAAGGCGCTTGGCAGGGCCCGCAAGTTCAGGTTGCGCGCGCTCGAAGCCCTGATCGGCGGGGACATCGATCAGGCAAAGCAGTGGCAGGGAGAGCTTACCCGGATCGGCAAATGGCTGATCCAACAACAAGTCAGGGACAATCAGGGCAATGCCAGGCCGACACTGTCCTCGACCGGCACCGACCCGGGGCCGGCATACGACGCTTTCAACAAAACCGCGCAACGTACCGCACTGATGATCACCCACACGATCCAGGCAGGAAGAATGTCGCCCGGCACACGCCTTGGCACTGAATCGGACATCCGCGAACAGTTTTCCGTGTCCAGGGCCGTACTGCGCGAAGCCCTTCGTATCCTGGAACTGCACGCGATTGTAAAAGGCAAACGCGGCAATGGCGGGGGGTTCCGGACAGCCTCACCGTCACCAGATTACACGGCGGGTATCGTAGCGAGTTTTCTGCAGCATGAAGGCTTCAGCCGACACTACTTTTACGAGATATGGGCGTCCATTCAGCTGGCGTCCTCCGCACTTGCGGCGCAGCGCATAGTCGACAACGACCGCACCGGGCTCGAAGCCCTGTTGGCGGCGGAAGATCAGGCGAACACCCCCGAAAGCCTGCTCGCAGCAATTCGGGAAACCGATCTGGCCATCGGTGACATCGGTAGAAACAAGCCGCTGGCCCTGTTTGCGCAGGTGCTGGGACAGTTCGCAGTAAACTATCCTGTTGATCAACTCACCGGGGAACTGGCCACCACTTTGAAGGCAGCGCATTCCCGCTATGTGCGGGCCATCCTGCAGGGGAAAGCCGGGCTGGCACGACGGCGCATGGCAAACTTCCTGGGCGAGGTGCGAAAGGTTTTCGGCACCAAAAAAACGGACTAAGGACAATCGCGAGAGCGGCGGTGAGCGACGCGTTGAAAACATTGATACTGGACGCGGATACAGTCCCGGAACTATTGCGCGGCACCAGCGCTAATTGGCCAGCGAATGAACTCGCTGTAGCCGACAATGAGCGGATCACGTATCGACAGGCGGACCGGGAATCCGCGGCGATAGCGCGGCGACTGCTGGCCGCAGGTGCGGGCAAAGGTTCACATATCGGCATCCTGTTTCCCAACGACCGGAGATTTATCGTCAGTTTCCTCGCCATCAGTCGTATCGGCGCGGTTGCGGTTCCACTGAGTACATTTTCCACCAGCAGCGAACTACTGCATATACTCCGGCACGCCGACATACACTGCCTGCTGATGTCCCCCGGTTTCCTGGGGCACAACTACATCGACTACATCGAGCAGGCCCTGCCCTCACTGACACCCACGCCACTGCAACAACTCCCGGAGGCTCCTTTCCTGCGCCGCCTGTTTACCTGGGGCGGGGCAACGGCACCACCGTGGGCTGTTGCCATCGAGGACCGTGCACTGGCAGCGGTGCCACACGCGGTACTCGAATCCGCCGAGTCAGAGGTTCACAGCAGCGATGCGGCCGCGATTGTCTACACGTCCGGCTGTACAAGCGCACCCAAGGGCGTTATTCACAGCCAGCGCAGTCTGCTGCGCCAGGCTGCCAGGCAGGCCGGTGAAAAGCAGTATACGGCGTCGGACCGCATATTTTCTTCGATGCCGTTTTTCTGGGTCGGCGGACTGTCCTACACGCTGTTGGCCGCCATGCAGGCGGGCGCCACCGTACTCGGCTGCAAAAGCAGTCTGCCCCGTGATTGTCTCGATTTTATCGAGCGCGAATCCGCTACCTGGTTCCTCGGATGGCCTCACGCGGCACTAGCGCTGGAGAGCGATCCTTCTTTTGCGGGACGCAAGCTGAACCTGCGAGGCGGCTACCTTTTCGGCGCGCTGCCCGAAAACCAGCGCCCGGCAAGTCCAGAGGCCATATGCAACAGCCTGGGAATGACCGAAACCGCGGGGCCGCACAGCTGCGGCCACCTCGGAGCGCTGCCCGGGCACCTGCACGGTTCCTTTGGCCGCGCCGCCGCGGGTATGGAGTATCGCGTTGTCGATCTGGACAGCGGAGAAGACGTCCCCGACGGCGAACCGGGCGAATTACTGGTACGCGGCGATACCCTGATGCTCGGCATGCACAAACGCGAAGCGGACCGGGTCTTTACCGCCGACGGCTGGTACCCCACGCGCGACCTGGTCATCCGGCGCGAGGGGCACATCTTTTTTCAGGGACGCTGCGATGACGTGGTCAAGATTCGCGGTGCCAATGTATCGCCAAGGGAGGTCGAGGAGGCGCTGAACACGATACCGAATGTGACACAGTCGCTGGTGACCGGGGTGGCGGCAGAGCACGAGGCGTTTCTGGGTGCCGTCGTGATCACCCCGCCCGGTGCAACGATCGATCTCGATGCCCTCCCCGGCCTTCTCAGAAACCGGCTGTCCGCTTACAAGGTACCCACGGTCTACGCCGCTTTGCCTGTGGATAAACTGCCCATGCTTTCCAGCGGTAAAATTGATCGTCTGGCACTGATCCAACTGTTGCGGGACACTGCGATGGCCTCCGGATCCTAGACGTCGCGTACTGCCGGGACGTGCGAATCCGTTCTCCTTGCCGGTCCCGGACTGGACCGCCGCTCAGCCTGTACCGCCTGAGGGCGCCGTATCCGCCGCAGTCGGCCCGGCGGAGGACCTAACTCTCCCGCCGCAGCCAGACCAGCGGGATTTTACGCTGCGCTTTTTCCAGGTACGCCGCCTGGTGCTTGTTGATCCGGATAATATCCTTCCAGAGCGCTTCGCGCTCCTCCTCGGGCACCTCCACCGCGACGGCCCGGTAGCAATCCCTGCCCATCTGTACGCCTACCGCCGGGTTGGCCCGCATATTCAGGTACCATACCGGGTGACTCTCTTTCCCGCTGTTGGAAGCGGAAACGACGATGGAATCGCGATAGGGATAGCACGCGATTGGCACACAGCGCGGTTGGCCGGTCTTGCGCCCGATGGTTTCCACCAGCGCGACGTCGATCTGGCCCATGCGGGCGCCCAACCGACCCTTGCTCACACGGTAAAGCCAGCGGTGCGCCCTGCCAAAGTGCTTCCAGGCCGACATCAGCGAGGGGACCTTGTAAATCCGTTCGAGCCGGTGCGCGCCACAATCAGGACCGCAGTTTATCCAGCAGATCGACCGGCACCGGGAACACCAGGGTCGAGCTCTTGTCGCCCGCTATCTCCACCAGTGTCTGCAGGTAGCGCAGTTGAATCGCCTGGTCCTGTGCGGACAGCACCCTGGCAGCTTCGGCCAGCTTTTCAGCGGCCTCCGCTTCGCCCATGGCATGGATGACCTTGGCGCGCCGCTCGCGCTCTGCCTCCGCCTGCTTGGCCAGCGCCCGCACCATGGACTCGTTCAGGTCGACGTGTTTGATTTCCACATTCGCCACCTTGATGCCCCAGGCCTCGGTCTGCTTGTCCAGTATATTCTGGATATCCGCATTCAGGCGTTCGCGTTCCGCCAGCATATCATCCAGTTCATGCTGCCCGAGCACGGAGCGCAGGGTGGTCTGGGATAACTGACTGGTGGCCTCGAGAAAATTCTCGACCTGGACGATTGCTCGCTCCGGATCCACCACGCGAAAATAGATGACCGCATTGACCTGCACGGATACGTTATCGCGCGAAATCACATCCTGGGTGGGCACGTCCATCACGATAGTGCGCAAATCCACCTTCACCATTTGCTGCAGCACCGGGACTATGATGATCAGCCCGGGGCCCTTGATCTTGTAAAACCGGCCGAGCATGAAAATAACGCCGCGCTCGTACTCGCGCAGCACGCGAAACATCACAAACAGCAGCGCCAGTACCAGAAAAATAACTATACCTGCAAAAGGAAATCCCAACACCGCCTCTTACCTCTCTTCGTGTTTGCTGACCCGCAGCGTAAGACCGTCGATCGCCTCGACAGTCACCCTGTCATCCTGCGCCAGGCGATCGTCGCTGGCAACCGTCCACATCTCCCCGTCAAGACTCACCCGGGCGACACCGCCGGGCAGCAACTGCACCACCGCGGTCGCACCGAGCAGGTGGTCCAGCCCGGTAACCACGGGCCGCCGGCGAGCGCGCATCAGCATGCCCAATGCCAGCACCAGCAGCGCGGCGCTGAACACCGCAACGGCGAGGATCACGGGAAGCGCGATCTGGTAAGCCGGCATTTCGGTGTCCATCAGCAACACAGAACCCACCACAAACGCCAGCAGTCCGCCAAGCCCCAGTATGCCGAAGCTGGGACTGAATGCCTCCGCCACCATCAGCGCGATACCGAGCAGGATCAGTCCAAGCCCGGCGTAGCTGACCGGCAGCGCCTGAAACGCGTACAGCGCCAGCAGCAGGCAGATCGCCCCGGTGATACCCGGCAAGCCGACACCGGGGTTATAAAACTCCAGCAGTAAACCATAGACCCCGACCAGCATCAGGATATAGGCGACATTGGGGTCCGTTATGATGCCCAGGAACTCGCTGCGCCAGTCCACCGGATGGGTATATACCGCGAGGCCCGCCGTCTCCAGGACCACTCGCCTCCCGCCCACCTCCACTTCGCGGCCATCAAGCTGTTCCAGCAGGTCCGCCATGGAAGGGGCGATGATCTCGATGACGCCGATTTCCAATGCGCTGTTCGCCGACAGGCTGGCACCGTCGCGCACCGCCTTCTCCGCCCACTCACTATTCCGGCCGCGCAGTTGGGCGAGGCTCTGTATATAAGCCACGGCATCGTTGATGACCTTGGTTTCCATCGGCGACATCGACGCCTCATCCGGCGCTTGATCGTCCGTGGGTTTCGGCAGTTCGGGCTTCCCGATCTGCACCGGTGTAGCCGCGCCGAGGTTGGTGCCGGGAGCCATCGCGGCGATATTGGATGCATACAGCAGGTAGGTGCCGGCACTCGCCGCCCGTGCACCGGACGGCGCGACGTAGGCGACTACAGGAAGCGGCGCGGCGAGCATCACCTTGATCATGTCACGCATGGAGAGATCCAGCCCACCCGGGGTGTCGATCCGCACGATCACGAGTTCGGCGTTCGCCACTACCGCCTGCTCCAGTCCGCGCACGAAATGATCGGCGCTCGCCGGGCCGATAGCGCCATCGACCTCTATTACCCAGGCATCGGCACGGGCAGTGGCATGCAGCGATAACAACGCCAACACAAGCAACAAGCGACCGGCAATCATCCTCGACATCCCGTGTTCCTCCTGCGCTCAGTATAGAACACCTGGTGCGGCGATTTCAGCGCGGATTCGCGCCGTCCGCCTGGCGCCGGATCATCGCCAGGAACAGCGCAGTGGAAATGCCCGAGGCCGCGAAGATCATGCACATCACGACGATCTGGTAGCGCGCGGCGATCAGCGGTGAGATGCCCGACAGAATTTGCCCGGTCATCATGCCGGGCAGCGAGACGAGACCCACCGCAAACAGTGAATTGATTACCGGTATCATCGCGGCCTGGTAAGCGGCGAGCCGCGCCACTGGCCATTGCGCGCCGTGTGCCAATTCGGCGTACAGGCGCTCGGCCGCGAGACTGACCGCCGTCATCGCATTGGCAAAAGCCATCCCGGCCAGCGGTATCATGTAGTTCGGCAGGTACCAGGGTTCGATTTGCAGCACTGCCTGCGTAATCAGCGCCAGCGTCAGACCACCGCCGATGGTGATGGCTACCAGGCAGGCGCTTAACAGGGCACGTCGCTGCTCCGGTACGGTGCCGAGTGCAATCCAGCTGGAAGCGAGCAACATGATCGCCAGCACCAGCAGAATCAGAACGCCATTACCGGCCTCGAAAATCCACGCCAGCACATAGCCGATCAGCAATAGCTGGGCCAGCATACGGGCCAGCGCATGCAGCGCGTGGCCGAGGTCATAGGACCATTTGAGGAGGATGCCCAGGGTAATCGCCACCGGCAGCAAAGCCAGCGCCAGCTGCGAAAGGGGGAGATTGATAACGGCGTCATCCATGCCTAACTCTAGCGGATATATTCGCTGCGGGCACCTGGTGAAATGCAAGACCCGGGAATATCACCTCAATACGAACTGCTCCCACCGGGCGTGGATAGCGGGGCGCCCCGGGCCCGGCCCTGCAGTTGCAGAATCCCCTGTCGCAGGTCGGCACCCCAGGCCGCGAACACCTTGTTGAGAACGGGGTCCTCGCCCCTGACCTCGTTGAACGCCCAGATATCGTCACTCGCCCGCGTGGCCACTGAGCGCACCAGCACCGTGTTGCTGGCGGCGTCCACCACGGCGACGCTGACCGTGATCGAGCCGCCGGACTCGCCGCTTTGCGCAGCGGCAGCTCGCGTCCTGTCGGGGTGTACGGCGACAACCGCCGTATTGACCAGCAATTGCGCCTGTTGCGGGCTGGACACGATAGTGAAATCCGCCTGTGCGGACAGTGCGAGCGTGAACTCGAGCGCGATGGTGCGCTGCAGTATCGTGTCCTCCTCTTCAGTCACCCACCACTCGGGGTCGGCGGGCGCACCCTCGGGCTGGATGACCTGCATATTGGCCAGATTGGCCGGCGCGATGTAGATATTGCGCATCGCGGCAACCCCCGCGGCCGGCGCGGGCGCGACATACAGCGCACTCTCCTGCGTACCCGCCACCTCCGGCCCAGCCTGGCTGTGGCGTTTCGACGTCGTGTCCGTCCAAGCGTCGAGCTGCGCGCAGCCGCCGAGCAAGAGCAATGAGCAGCACAGCGCCACCGGGGGTTTAATCATCAACATGCAGCCTTCCTGTGATCGTCTTCGAGCCTGTCCGGCGCAGCGCCCGCTGCCGCGCCAGTGAGCCGGATGCGGCAGTATACCCAAAATTTAAGCGCCGCCCAGATACCTCTGGTAGTGGTTAAGTTTGAAATTGGGTTGCAGAAGCCTCAGCGGCACAGTAGCAGTCGGGACACGCCAAAAAGCGCACATCCATGTGCAGGCTCGGGCGGCGACGTCCTGTCGCCGCACGGTCCCGACTGCTACTGTGCCGCTGAGCCTCTCCCCTCCGCCAAAGTTTTAAATTGAATCACTGCCCGATGACCGCAGGCATTGGGATACCCCGCTGAATCCGCTACAATCACGCTTCACTTTTCACCGGTTCGTACCATGCCCGCCCGACACTCTCGGCTTATCAGCACGTCAACGTTAGCCTGCCTGCTTATGCTCGCCGTGACCGGCCGCGCCGAGCCGGTGGAGGAAGACGTGCTGGTCACCGCCAGCCGCGTACAGGAGGAGGCCCTGAAGCTACCCCTGTCCTGGTCGACGGTGAACAGTGAAACACTGGCACTGGTCGACCCGGTGCATATCAACGAGATCATGCAGCGGGTACCGGGCGCCTGGATCAGTCGCGGCAACGGCCAGGAGAGCATCATCGCGCTGCGCTCCCCCGTCCTTACCGGCACTGGCAGTTGCGGCGCATTTTTCTCTGCCGCCGATGGCATCAGCCTGCGCGCGCCGGGGTTCTGCAACGTCAATCAGTTGTTCGATGCCAACTTCGAGCAGGCCGGCAGGATTGAAGTGATACGCGGCCCCGCGACAGCGCTCTATGGCTCGAGCGCAATGCACGGCGTGATCAACGTGATGAGCGCGGCACCGACCGAACAACTGGACAGTCTGCTGTCGGTGGAAGGCGGGCCCTACGACTACTACCGTGCCAAATACCGCTACAGCGATACCGTGGGTCGAAACGGCGTCAGCGTCAGTGCCAACGCGACCCACGACGGTGGCTACAAGGACGATTCCGGCTACGACCAGCAGAAGGCTATCGTGCGGCATGACTACCGCGGCCAGGACTGGGATTTTCGCACGGTGCTGGACACGGCCAATCTCAAGCAGGACACCGCCGGGTATATTGAAGGCTACAAGGGCTACAACGACAGTGACCTGAGTAAAACCAACCCCAATCCCAACGCCTATCGCGATGCCTGGTCTGTGCGCCTGTACAGCGCGGCGAGCACCGCACTGAACAACAACAGCATGTTGACCCTCACGCCCTACCTGCGTGCCAACGAGATGCAGTTTCTGCAACACTTCGTGCCCTGGCAACCGGAGGAGAAAAATGCCCACGACAGCCTGGGGCTGCGCACTACGATCAACACCGATGCCGCTGGTCTGCGCTGGGTGAACGGTATCGACCTCGAATATACCGACGCCACCCTGAAAGAAACCCAGGACGAGGACTTCAGTCCCAACCAACCCATCGGCGTGCACTACGATTACCAGGTGGATGCCGGCGTCGCCGCGCTGTACAGTCAGGTAAGGACGCAATTTGACTCCCCGTGGGAGCTCGATGCCGGAGTGCGTTTCGAGTACACCAACTACGACTACAACAACCGCGCGGGTGACGGTGCGCCCTGCCCCCCCGATGCCGGTGACTGCCGTTTTTACCGGCCCGCGGACCGCGAAGATGACTTCAGCGACTGGTCACTGAATATCGGCGCCAGCTATAGCCTGAGCGAAGACCACATAGTCTACCTGCGCTATGCGCACGGCTTCCGCGCACCGGAAGCGGCGGAACTCTACCGACTGCAGTCCGGCCAGCAAAGTGCCGACCTGGATTCGGAAAAGATTGACAATGTGGAACTGGGAATTCGCGGTTACTGGAAGCGCAATACCCGGTACGATATCGCCGTCTACTACATGAACAAAGAGGACGTGATCTTCCAGGACGCCGATCGGCACAATGTCAGCGGCGCCCGGACCAACCACTACGGGGCAGAGATGAGCATTGATGTCCTGTTGGGTGACAACTGGTCTGCGGGTATTGATGCCAACTACGCCTCACACACCTACGATAACGACATTGAACTGCTCGGCAGCAGTGGCAATATCAATGGCAATGACATCGACACCTCGCCCAGGACCTTCGGCAGCGCCCGACTCGGGTGGGATTTTTCCGCGCTGACTGATCGCAACGGTCGCGCCGAACTGGAGTGGGTATACATGGATTCCTACTTTCTGGAGCCCGAGAACGAGCACAAGTACGACGGCCACTCCCTGCTGAACCTGCGGATTACCAGCGACCTGACAGCGCGCTGGTCAGCCGGCCTGCGCCTGACCAATCTGCTCGACGAAGAGTATGCGGAGCGGGCTGACTATGGCTTCGGTGAATACCGCTATTTTGTGGGCCAGCCGCGCGGCGCCTATCTGCAGATCAGCTACCAGTTCGGAGCGATCTGACGAGACAGCCGGCCTGGGTGCAGACGCTCCAGCGCGGTGCGCGGGCGCACCAAAAGGCGGCGAGACGCAACGCCCCTGGTTTCGCTTTTCTGTGCCCGGACCACAAATAATTCATATTATTGCAACTTAACTGCCTCAAGTGCCGCCTAATGTCCCGGCTGGCCGGCTTCTTGCATTGTTGTCTCCAGGTTGGTGGCAGTTCACCACTGATGGCAATGCAGGCCGTGCCGACACCGCTGGAGGGGACACGATGACAGCTCTTGAAAACCAACTGCAAGCGATTGCAAGCAGCCGCGGGCCACAGTCCGCGATCGCATTCTTTGACCTCGATCGAACCCTGATCGCCGGCTACTCGATTCTGGCGGTCGCCCGGGAAACGGCCGAACAGGGTGCGAAACGGGGCAAGCTGCGCCAGGCTGCCAGGGTTGTACAGGGTATCGTAAAACACAAGGTCTACAGTTCCGGCAGTAATTACCACCGCCTCGTAAAGCGTACCACCAAGGCGCTTACCGGAGTCTCTGAAGATACCCTCCGTGAGATCGGGGAACAGGCGTATCGCAAGCACCTGGCCAGGGCGCTGTACCGGGAAGCGATAGCGCTGGTGGAGGCACACCGCGCGGCAGGACACCAACTGGCGATTATCAGTGCGGCCAGTCGCTACCAGATTGAGCCGATCGCGCGCGTACTGGGTATCGAGGAAATCCACTGCACCCGGCTCGAGGTCGTCGACGGCCGTTTTACCGGGCAGGTCATCGCACCCATGTGTTTCGGAGAGGGCAAAGTTCTGGCGGCTCAACGGAGTGCCCGCGAGCACCGGGCCAGCCTTCAAAACTGCTGGTTCTACTCCGACTCCAGCGACGACCTGCCCCTGCTGCGCAAGGTGGGACATCCGGTGGCGGTAAATGCATCCGACAAACTGGGCGCGCACGCGCGCACCAAGCAATGGCCACAACTGTCATTCTCGACGCGTGGCATGCCCGATGTGGAGAGCCTCGCGCGCACGTTGCTTACTGCGCAAACCATCGTCGGCACCACGGCACTGGGCATGGTGGCAAAACGATTCGGGGGGTCTCCTTTCCGCTCCGCGAACCGGCTCACCCGCGTGTTCGGCGACATTGGCAGCGCCTTCGCAGGGCTGGATTTTGAAGTTGAGGGCATGGACAATCTGCGCCGGGAGCGCCCTGCCATTTTCGTGTTCAATCACCAGAGTCTGCTCGACTCCATGGTGCTGGCACACCTGCTGCGCGAGGACGTGGTGGCGATGTGTAAAAAGGAAATGGCGGGCACGCCGGTAATAGGCCAGTTACTGCGCCAGACCGATACCATTTTCGTCGACCGCGGCGAGCCCGACCAGAGTGAGGTACTCCGGCGTGCAAGGGAGGTCCTGGACAGCGGGCGTTCACTGGTGATAGCGCCGGAAGGCAGCCGCAGTACGCTGGGCGACATTCAGCCGTTCAAGCACGGGGCTTTTTACCTGGCGCGCAAGGCGAAGGTCCCGATCGTCCCGATCGTGCTGCACAACGTCAAGGACGCGCTGCCGAATGGCGGTTTCCTCATTCGCCCGGCGACTATACGGGTTACTGTACTGCCGCCGATTCCGGGTGAATCAATACGCAGTATTCGCGGCGCCTGCGATAAACTGGAAAACGAGTACATGCAGCTATTGGGAAAATCGCCGCTGGCGGCACTGCCCTACGCCGTCAATCCGGCTGCCTGACAGAGGCAAGACTCCGGGCGAGCGACCGTCCGGATAACCTCGCGGTGAACCGTACGCCGCTCTCTACAGGCTTTTCCGCTGCATTGCGCCGCGAAGGCATCGCTCTCGACGCTACGGTCTGCCTACCAGTAAAACTCACATCCCCCGGAATGCGTCTATAGTCCGATACGGTGGGATTTACCCCACATTCATCGCCAATTCCATTTTGAATGGACTCGGTGAAATGGTATAAAACCGGCTACCCATCGGACACGAATCGCCGCCATTCATCTACCGCGAATAACCGCACAGTTGGAGGACCACCATGCTCTCACACCGAACACCGTCGCTGCCACGCGCCACGCTCCTGCTCGCATTGGCCATCCTTCTGGCGTCTTGCAGCGGATCAAACAACGATAACAATCAGGCGGAAGAGCTGATTACAGGCCGCCTGTTGAGCGGCGAATTGCCAATTGCTTCCGCGATTGTCCGGGTCTACAGCAGCAGTGACGGCTCACAGGCACTGGGCGAAGGCAGCACTGATGACACTGGCGCGTTTGAATTCGGTTACAACACACCCGGCGACGCTTCCGCGGTGATCTATCTCACCAGCAGCGGCGGTCGTATCGGCTCCCGAGCACAGGACGTACCGACCCCGTTTGTGCTGGCCAGCGTGCTGGGCGCCGATCCGGGGGAGACTACCATCACCATCAACGAATTGACCACGGTGGCTTCAGCCTACGCGCTGGCGCAGTTCATCGATGGCGCCACTCTGGAAGGCAACAGCATCGGTTTGCAGATGGCTCCCAGGTTACTCCGGAACCTGGTGGATATCGAAACCGGTGAGGCCGGTTCGACGATCACGAATGACGACAACGACCCGCAGTCCACATACAGCGCGTTGCGTACGCTCAATGAACTGGGCAACCTGCTGGCCAGCTGCGCCAGCGATGCCGCAGTCTGCGAGTCGATACTGCGGCTCACCGTGCCCCTGGATGGCACGGCGGCACAGGATACCTTTCGCGCGATGGCCAATCTGGCGAAGACGCCCTGGTTGAAACCCGTACCGCTGTTCAACCTGGTGACAACGGATGTCTATCGCCCCGATCTTGGCAACAGTGCACCTGCGGCCTGGACTCTGTCCCTGCTGTTCAAGGGAGATCCCACGAATCTCGCCGGCCCCGGCAATATGGCGTTTGACCAGGATGGGCAGATGTGGATCGTCAACAACCTGGTGACCAGTGACACCTACGTCCTGCCAGATTGCGCCAGCCAGTTGCTGTTTCGCATGGATCCGGCCAACGGCGATGTGGACACGTTCACCGGCGGGGGCGTGCTCGGTGCCGGATACGGCGTCACCGTGGCGCCACAGACCAACGACATTTGGGTGGGTAACTACGGCTTCAAGGGCAGCACCTGTCCGATCGATATCGCCAACAACAGCGTCTCCCAGTTCACCGCAGACGGCACACCGCTGTCGCCGGATGCCGGGCGGTTCGATCCGATCAGCGATAACCCCCAGGATGGCGGTTGGACACAGGGCGGTATCGGCTGGCCGCAGGGTACAGTGGCCAATCCACAGGGCGATATCTGGATAGCGAGTTGCAACGGGCAGGTCATTGACGATGAACAGGTGGACGTCACCATTTATCGCAACGGCGACCCGAACAACTGGCAGGCGATTTCCGAGAACAATTTTGAGAAATCGTTCGATATCGCATTCGATACCAACGATGTCGCCTGGGTAAGCGGTACCTTGAGTGGCAACATCATGGCGTTTGCCAGTGACGGCTCACGCTTGCGCGACTATGACCTTGGCTCGACCTCGCTGCCCATGGGAGTGGCGTCTGACAGCCTGGGGAATGTCTGGGTGTCTCTCTCAGGCGCAATTGACCTGCCTTGTCCGCCGCCAGTCAATGAGCAAGCCCCCACCTATGCAGGCATAGCAATGGTCAACCTCGACGGCGTACAAATCAATACCCGCCCCGATGATCCGCTCATACCCGACTATACGGCGCCCGGTGGCTTGACGATCGCCTGGGGCATCGCGGTTGATGGTTCTGACAATGTGTGGGTCGCCAACTTCACCAGGGGCGGCGTGTCGCAGTTTTGCGGAGCCAGGGATGGTGCCTGCCCTGCGGGTGTGGAGACCGGCGATGCACTGTCACCGGATAACACCGGATACCACAGCGATCTACTGGATAGAAATACCGCCGTCGAAATCGATTCGTCCGGCAATGTGTGGCTGGCCAACAACTGGAAGGACCTGCCTATTCAAACGGACCCCGTGGGCGACGCAATGGTAGTCTATATCGGCCTCGCCTCTCCCGTGAAGGCGCCATTGATCGGCCCGCCGCAACAACCGTGAATCGGCCCATCACCGATTAACGCGCAAGCTGAAAATACAGTTTTTCGCCGTCCGGGGGGGCTACGGTCACCGCGAGACCGACGGGCTCTTGCGCCAACATCACCGTCGCGGTGGCGCTGTCGCCAGCGGCGGTACGAGCGACGAAGCGACCTCCCGTGTCAGTCTCACCCAGAATGACTGCATGAGGACTCTCGCCAGCACTGAAGTGTACGGTATATGACACTATATGCCCGCGGCGTGGATCCGCCACAACCGGGCGCTTGACGAACGCCTCATTGCTTAACCAGGTGGCCTGCGAACCCCAGTCCACACGCCCCGGACGACGGGAATAAATACCGCTGGCATGCTTGGACAGCATGCCGCCATTGGCCGTTACCATGGCATATTCTTCCGGGTTTCGCTTCGCCCAGTGCACGGCTTCGGCCAGCGCATGCATGCTGTAGTTGTTGCCCGGCCCGCCGAAGAAAGGCAAACCGCCGGTCGTCGTCAGCGCGCGGCTGCCGTCGACCGGCAAACCCAATGGCTCGGCGACTGCAGTGATAGCGCAGGGAAAACAACTGTAGATATCCAACGAGCCGATCGCATCGATCCCCAACTGTGCCATTTCCAGCGCGCGCTCTGCTACCAGCGCCGCCATCGGCGAGCGGGCGGGATCATCGCGACGACTCAATTCGGGCTCGCCACCCTCGGCCATGCCGTGGATAAAGACCCATTGCGATTCGGCAATGCCCAGTTCGCGGGCCTTTCCCACACTGCACAGCACCAGTGCCGCACCCTGGTTCACCCCGTCCCTGGCGATCATATTTGATGTATACAGGTGGCTCAGTTCGGGGGCCTGCAGAATATCCTCAGCGCTCCTGTAACCGTCGAACTGCGAGTAGGGGTTGGCTACCGCCCGCTTGCTGAAACTCTCCAGCAGCCTGGCCATGGCGGCACGGTGTTGCTCAACGGTCTGCCCGCGTTGTCGGCGCTGCGCCTGCTCAATCAGTGCGTAGTAGTAAATAACATTGGACAGCCCGTTGCGTATTTCCTGGCGGGTGGCCACCGGCTCGCCAAAGCCGCGGTCTTCGAGGGGCTCATCGTGCGTTTCATCCCACTCGGGCACCAGCCCTTCGCGCGCTGCGGAGCGCTGGTTCCTCAGGGCTTCAGCGCCACAAAGCAATACCAGCTGGCGCTCGCCGCGGGCGATGTCGGCGGCAAACTCTATGATCCGTGACTGCGGCTGGTTGCCGCCGGACTGCGTGTATATGCGATGCCGCGGGTCGGCCCCGATGCGCCGGGCCACCGACTGCGGCGGGTTGTTGCTGCGCCCCCATTGCGAGGCCCATAGCTTGCCCATATCCGAGAACAGCCGGGTTACGCAGAGGGTGTCTATTTGCGCGGCTATACCTGGCGCTCCGCAGTCGCCGATTGCGGCCTCGCTGGCCAGCGCGGCCAGTTGCATCGCAGATGTCGTACTGACCTGACGCTGCACCACCTGGCCGGCGCCCACCAGAATGGGCGTGTTGTCGGCTACATCATTGCTCACTGGATCAGGTCTCCGTTGATTTTCTACAGCTGCTGCACGAACGTGCGGTATGCCGTCCGCGCAATCCTCCACTGTACATCACCGGACCCGATAACGCCCGCATTGCCCAGAGGATCGCGATGCGCGACTACATTCACGCCACTTGCACTTGCCCTGGCGCTGCCAGCACCTTGTCGATCTGCTGTTCGCCGCGCGCTATCACTTCCCCGGGCGCCCGTTTGGAACCGCTGGCGTCGATCACGTGCACTGAATCAATACCGAGGAATCTGCAGATATGCAGCAGGTAGCGACTGGCGAAATCCGCCTCACCGCCAATTGCGGTTCCGCCCGAACTGACGATGAGAAAAGCGCGCTCCACCCCCAACAAACCTTGCGGACCGCGCTCGGTATACCTGAAACTGACCCCGGCCCGGCAAACCGCGTCGATCCACTGCTTCAGCACGGCCGGAATGCCAAAGTTATACATCGGCGCACCGAGCACCAGGGTACTGGCTGCGCGCAGTTCATCGATCAACGCGTCGGACAGCGCGAGTTGCTTCGCGAGACTGTCGCGGGAATCCGCGGACGACCCGTGCACCCCGATGAGGTCTTCAGCGCTGATTCGAGGCAGGGGTTGGGCCGCCAGGTCACGATGGACAACAGGCTGCGCCAATTGATCAACCAGGTAACGGCCGAGGGTGCGGGTGATCGAATCACTGCCTCGCGCGCTGCTGTCGATGTGAAGGACCGTAGTGTGATTACCTTGGGAGCCTGCTCCCGAAGTATTCCCGGATGGTGTTTTCATTGCGCTTCTCCCTGCTGTTCGGATGACTGATGCGACCAGTGTAGCGATCTGAATACTGGCAATAAGCCCTGGTTGCTGATCTGAATGTTCTAAACTATTGAACAGTTGAGAGCTGCGATGCCGTTGCTGCGGCGGCGCGTCAATCCTCCAGCGGCTCGAAATCTTCCTTGTAACGCACCGCGCAGTCGGGACAGGTAAAGTCTTCCGGCAGGGACTCGAAAGTCGTGCCGGGGGGATATCCCTCATGATCATCCCCCAGCGCTTCGTCGTAGGTGTATTCACAGCCCGGACAGCGGTATTTACCCATGGTGTCGTCTCCTAGACCAGCGCAGCCTGCTTGCCCTCACCGAACCTCGCGAAAATTTCATCGCGCTTGTCCGGGTCTACGTTGACCTTGCTCAGGTCACCATTGATATGGGGCAACGCGAGTACGCGCTTGTCCATGACCCTGTACCAAAGCCAGGGAATGTAGGCGAGGATATACATACCGTAGTACCCGTTGGGCAACTGCGGGATGTCGTCGAAATTGCGCAAACTCTGGTAGCGGCGCGTCGGGTTGGCGTGGTGGTCCGAGTGGCGCTCAAGGTGAAACAGCAGGATATTGCTGAAGATGTAGTTGGCGTTCCAACTGTGGTGCGGCTGGCAGCGTTCGTAGCGACCATTGGCCTCTTTCTGCCTGAGCAGACCGTAGTGCTCTATGTAGTTGGCGCTGGTGAGCTGGAACCAGGCGAAGAAATTATGGATCGCCAGAAAGGGAATCATGATCCAGCCGAAGGCGATAATCAGCCCGCCCTGCAGTACCGCGCTGATCGCGTAGGACTGCAGAATATCGTTGTGCACGCTCCATTCACTCTTGCCCAGACGCGCCAGTCGCTCCTTTTCAACCTCCCAACCGCGTCTCGCCGCACCGGGGATTTCCCGCAGCACGAACTTGTAGATTGATTCACCCATCCGCGAGCTGGCGGGGTCCTCCGGCGTCGCCACATCGCGGTGGTGACCACGATTGTGCTCGATGCAGAAGTGCCCGTACGCCGGCACGGCCAGTACGATCTTCGCGAGGAATCGCTCGAGTTCGGGCTTCTTGTGGCCCAACTCATGGGCGGTGTTGATACCGAGCCCGCTATAGCTGCCAGCGGTGAGCGCCAGCACAATAACCGACCACAGGGTCAGGTCTTGCGTGCCCACGAACCAGGCAATCGCAATCAACACGATAAAATGCATCGGCACCGTGAGCCAGGTCAGTACACGGTAGTATGTGTCCTGCTCCAGTTGCGGCACGATTTCTTCCGGCGGGTTGTTCTCATCCGCTCCGAGGGCATAGTCCAGGAACGGAATGACGAGATAGTTGAACAGCAGGGGGATGACGAGCATCCACTGTGAGTCAAAGGCAAAGTAAAGTGCTATGCCCAATACCGGGAACAAGGGCAAGGCCAGCGATGACATCCACAGGTGGCGCTTCTTGTCCGTGTACTCGATGTAACCCCGCTCGGAGTCTTGCAGTGCATAGGTCGTGCTCATGACAGTCACCTCATTGGTATAAGTTGTCAGCATAGCTTACTCCTGCCACGGCCTGGCTGCATTTTCACTAAAAGACATAATATCTATCATTTAGTGACAAATCGCCCGGGGGGCGCTAAGGTTAAACCGTGCCCAGAAAAGTTGAATTGTCAGCGGCCTATGCCCGCCTCGTGCTGCAATCCGGGATAGCGCCGGCCGCGGAACTGCTGCGCGGTATTCCCCTCACAGAAGCCGCACTGACAGACATGGAGTTCATCGACGCCGTCGACCTTGCCAAGCTGTTTCGCAACTATGACCGCTGTGCAGATGATCGCGCCTGGACGGTACGGCTTGGCGCGCAGTTCAATATAGCCGCGCACGGGCCGGTGGGTTTCGCGGCACTGAGTGCGCCGACACTGGGCGAAAGCCTTGATGTGATGGGGGCACTGCACGAAAGCCGGAACACGTCCTTTCGCGCCTGGACATGCGCGACCGCCACGCACTATATGCTGCAGGTGCAGGATGCCACCGGCGAAGCGGATTTCGCCGAGTGGTTGGTGGAGGTCGTTCTCAAGGTAGTGGAAGAATTGTTGTCCGCGATTCTCGGTCACCGCGTCGGCAAAAACGTCCTGGTCAGTTTTGCCCATCCGCAGCCCAGGGACTGCGCGCAGCTCCGGAGCGGGTTCGACAGCACGGTCGTATTCGACGCGGACGAAAACAGCATCGCAGTACCGCTGGCGTGGCGCCACCTGCCCTCGCCTCTTTATGATGAATCTGTGTACCGCGCCAATGTGATCAAATGCCGTGAACAGATTGCAGCCCGTGAGCAGGCCGGCAGCGTCGCTGTGGCGGTGCGCAATCGACTCAGCAATCACTTCGATACGCAATTGCTGCACGCCGGGGAAGCAGTCGCGGCGCCAACCCTGGAGGAAGTAGCCGAGTCGATGCACCTGACACCGCGTACGCTGATCCGAAAATTACGGCGGGAACAAACCGCCTACAAGACTGTGCTGGAAACCTTGCGCCGCGAATATGCGGAGCGCCTGCTGCAGGACGCGCGACTCAAGGTAGCGGACATTGCGGAAATACTCGGCTATCGCGAAGCGGCAAACTTCACGCGCGCATTCAAACGCTGGTACGGCGAATCCCCGGCGGCGTGGCGACGCCGCTAACCGGGGGGCAGCGCGGATAATCAAGTGCAGACCGTCGAGCTGGATTGTGTCACTATTAGGCGCGACACCCCCTTCCGCAATGACATGGAGATTTTCAATGAAAGCACTTACCCCGTCACTCGTCGCACTCGCATTATTGGCCGGCTGTTCAACACAGGCCCCGGCGCCGCAGAAAGAAGTACAGGCCAATCTCGATGCGCCTATAGACTGTGCCACCGCGCCTGCCGATATCAAGACACTGACCAGTGAGAAAGCGCGAACAGCACAGGAAATTGAAGACGGGGCCAGCTCTATTATTCCGATCGGCGCCGTGGCTCACATGTTCGGCGGCAGTGAAAAAGACAGTTTCGAGATTGGCACCGGTGAATACAACAAGAAACTGGATACCAAGATCAGCGAGATCAGAAAAGCGTGCAATCTGCAGTAGCGGCAGGGGTTCAGCATACGTGGCGGCCCTGTTCCAGCCAGGGGTAGCCCCGGCGCCCCTGTAGTCCGCCCGTATGAATGGCCAACACCGGTGTTTCACTGTCCCACTCGCCCGTTTTGACCATCTGGTGAATGGCAAACAGCATTTTGCCGGTGTAGACCGGATCGAGTTCTACGCCCTGGACTGCCTCAAACGCCAGCAGGAATTCGCGCAGCGCTGACGGCGCACGCGCAAATCCCCCGCCATGAAAATCGTGGCGGACGGACCAGCGGGCCCCGGTATCGGCAGCCAGTTGCAGAAGAACATCCTCAACTCGCTGCTCGAGGTCGAGCGCCCCCTTCAACGCGGCAATTCCGATAACCTCGCAGCCCGAATCGAGCGCGGATACCAATCCCGCGAGCGTCGTACCTGTCCCCACGGGGACCACAATTTTCGTCGCCTGCGGCGCCAGGCGCTGAACGATCACGCCAATGTCCGCGCAACCGCGTGCGCCGATAAGCGATGCCCCGCCTTCAGGGATCAACAGGCACGGCGCGAACTGCTCGCTTAGCGCCCGCTGATACGCGATGTCGTTGCGCTGACGGTACTCGGTGCGACTGACCCGGTGAATGCGCATGCCCCAGGCGGCAGCATCGGCCAGCGTGGCCGTGTTGGTCTCCCCTCCGCGTACAATCCCCACGGTATCGATACCGTACTGCTTGCCGAGCGCGGCCAGCGCGTGCAGGTGATTGGACCAGGCTCCACCGAACGAGACCAGGCGCCGCGCTCCCGACCGGGCGGCGTGCGTGAAATAGTCGCGCAGTTTGAACGACTTGTTGCCCGGCGCAAGCCCGCCGGCCTGGTCCAGACGCAGCAGGCTGACACAGCCCAGCGATACGCCAAGCACGGGCGTCTGAGTGAGTTTATGCAGCGATATGCCGCCCGGACGGGCTATGACAGGCCCACATTGTTTTTCGCCAGTACCTGCTCCGCGCGGTAACTGGAACGCACGAAAACACCCGAAACGACTTCCAGGAAGCCGCGCTCCAGGCCCCACTGCCGGTACTGCTCGAATTCCGCGGGCGTGACATAGCGGTCAATCGGATGGTGGTTGAGCGTGGGCTGCAGGTACTGGCCAAGAGTGAGGATATCCACCTTTGCGGCAATGAGGTCATCCATGCACGCCCTGATTTCCTCCTCGGTTTCTCCCAGACCGAGCATCAGGCTGGTCTTGGTCAACACCTCGGGGCGATAAGCCTTGGCATGGGCCAGTACGTCGAGTGTCTGCTGATAGCCTGCGCGGGGATCGCGCACGGGATGTGTCAGGCGCCGCACCGTCTCGATATTCTGTGCGAACACGGCGATACCTGAATCCAGTACGGTTTCGACATCCGTTAACACGCCGAGGAAATCCGGGGTGAGGGCCTCCACCGCAGTATCGGGATTGAGCGCTTTCACCTCTTTTACGCAGGCGGCGTAATGCCCTGCCCCACCGTCCGCAAGGTCATCGCGATTGACCGATGTCAACACCACGTAATTGAGATTCATCAGCTGCACGGAACGCGCCGTGTGCTGCGGCTCCTGCGCGTCGAGCCAGCCCCTGGGATTGCCGGTGTCGACAGCACAAAAACGGCAGGCGCGCGTACACACGTCACCCATCAGCATGATGGTAGCGGTACCCGCGCTCCAGCACTCGCTCATATTGGGGCATTTGGCCTCTTCACATACCGTGGCCAGTTTGTGCTGGTGAACAATATCCTGCACTTTCTCGAAGGTGGCGCCACCGCGCACGCGGACGCGCAGCCACTCGGGCTTGCGCAAGCGTTCACCCGCGCGGGCCGTGGACTTGATGCCGTCCTTGATCGCGGTTATTCCCCGCTCGTTGACAAACTTGGCACCGCTGCCCACCTGCACGAGGGGAATACGGTCTGGGTCGGACATAGGCTCTGGCCCCGGTACTTCACGATGACAAGACGGCATTATAGCGGATCGGCGGACGACAACACAGCGGGCGGCAGCACCGGGACGCGTGGCTGGAAATTTACCACCCACCCTATTCCAGCTACTATACGACCCGAGCTGTCGTTTCGGGAACGTGCCTGTGATGCCCAAAACCCTGTCCGCTTTGTCCGCGCGCATGGATCTTTTGCAAAGCCTCTCCGGACTGCTGCTGGTGTTGTTCATATGGGCCCACATGTTCTTTGAATCGAGCATTCTGCTGGGCGAAGACGCCATGTACGCCGTGTCCAGGATGTTTGAGGGCGAGCCGCTTTTCGGCAAGCCGTATCCGCTGTTGGTGTCCGCTGCAGGGATCGCGGTATTCTTGCTGGTCGCGGTGCACGCAGTTCTCGCGCTGCGCAAATTCCCCGGCAGCAGCCGGCAATACCAATTGCTAAACCGGCATCTGGGGGTAATCCGCCACGAGGACACCACCTTGTGGTACGTGCAGGTCATCACCGGCTTTTGCCTGTTTTTCCTGATTCCCGCGCACCTGTACACGGTGATTACCCAACCCGAGAACATCGGCCCCTACGCATCGGCTGATCGGGTCTGGAGCGAGCGTTTCTGGATCGTCTACGCCCTGCTCCTGTTGACGGTGCATGTGCACGCGGCTATCGGTGTATATCGCCTTGTTATGAAATGGTACGCGCCGACCGGCGTCCAAGCGGGCCGCACACGCGCCAGGCTGAAAAGGGGCATGTGGTGCATCCTGGCCTTCTTCATTCTCCTCGGCACCGCCAGCCTGCTCACCTACATGCGCATAGGTTACCAGCACGCCGACAGCGCAGGCGAGCGCTACAGACCCGCCTCGGCACCTGTGGGGGCTCGCTAGGGCATGGAGATTATCTATACCGATGTGCTGGTCATCGGCGGCGGGCTGGCCGGGCAGCGCGCGGCC
The DNA here is from genome assembly GCA_030427485.1 of Gammaproteobacteria bacterium. Classification (GTDB taxonomy): domain Bacteria; phylum Pseudomonadota; class Gammaproteobacteria; order Pseudomonadales; family Halieaceae; genus Marimicrobium. Next base: position 23,240 of record JAUICG010000003.1, on the reverse strand, counting down.
ATCGGTGCGAAGCGCCGCGGCCACGAGACCATAGTGCTAAGCCTGGTACCAGCCAAGCGCTCCCATTCGGCAGCAGCGCAGGGCGGCATGCAGGCGAGCCTGGGGAATTGCCTGGGCGCGTCCGGCGACAATGAAGACATCCACTTTGCCGATACGGTGCGTGGCAGCGACTGGGGGGCCGATCAGCACGTGGTGCGCATGTTCACCCACACCGCACCCAAGGCGATCCGCGAACTCGCCGCCTGGGGAGTCCCCTGGAACCGGGTACAGCGCGGCGAACATGAAATCACCGTGGACGGGCAGAAAAGGACGATCGCGGAATCCGACGCCGCCCACGGGCTCATTACCTCGCGCAATTTCGGCGGTACCGGCAAGTGGCGCGCCTGCTACGTATCGGACGGCACCGGCCACGCAATGCTGTATACGATGAGCAACCAGGCGATTGCCGCCGGGATTCCCGTACATGAACGCATGGAGGCGCTGGCATTGATTCACGACGGCGGGCGCTGCTGCGGCGCTATCGTGCGCAACCTGCAAAGCGGCAAACTCCTGGCCTATGTCGCCAGGGCCACCTGTATTGCGACCGGCGGATACGGTCGTATCTACCGCGTGTCCACGAACGCGGTGATCAATGAAGGCATGGGCGCAGCGATTGCGCTGGAAACCGGCATCGCCAGCCTCGGCAATATGGAGGCCATTCAATTCCATCCGACTGCGATTGTGCCGGCCGGCATCCTCGTCACTGAAGGCTGCCGCGGCGATGGCGGGTTATTACTGGATGCTGCCGGGCACCGCTTTATGCCGGATTATGAACCGCAGAAAATGGAACTCGCCTCCAGGGATGTCGTATCGCGGCGCATGGAAGAACATATTGCCGCCGGACACGGTGTGCAGGGACGCTTTGGCGAGCACCTGTGGCTGGATATCAGGCTGCTGGGCAAGGCGCACATCGAACGCAATCTGCGTGAAGTGAAAGAAATCTGTCATTACTTCCTCGGCATCGACCCGGTGCGCGACCTGATCCCTGTGCGACCGGCGCAGCATTACTCCATGGGTGGCATACGCACCGATCACCGTGGGCAGAGCCCGCAACTGCGGGGCCTGTTCGCAGCCGGGGAGTCCGCCTGTTGGGATATACACGGTTTCAATCGCCTCGGTGGCAACTCCGTGGCGGAAACAGTGGTGGCTGGCATGATAGTCGGCGACAGTATCGCGGACTTTTGCGATTCACCCGAGGGAGAACTGCAGGTATCCACCGCGCTGGTGGAAGAGTTCGGCCAGCGCGAACGTCAACGCCTGGCCGGGATCGGCAGCGGCAACGGTGGTGAAAGCGCCTTTGAACTCACCCGCTTGATGCAGGACACGATGACCGGCAACGTGGGCATCTTCCGCCACGGAGACCGTCTGCGCGAAGCCGTCGACACCCTGCAGGAATTACAGTGCCGCGCCGCCAATATCACATTGCGCAGCAGCGCGCCCGGAGCCAATCCGGAACTGGTCGCCGCGTACCGTTTGCAGCGCATGCTGAAACTCGCACAATGCACCGCATACGGCGCCCTGCAGCGCACGGAGAGTCGCGGCGCACACTATCGCGCGGACTATCCGCGGCGCAACGACGGCGAATGGTTACGTCGCACACTCGCCACCTGGCCCGCCCCTGAAGCCACGCTGCCGAGCCTGGATTACGAAGCACTGGATATTATGACGATGGAACTGCCGCCCGGCTGGCGCGGATACGGGGACAAAGATCATATCGCACACCCCGACACCGAGCGTCGCAAGCACCAGATCAGTGCGGCGCTGGCGCCACTCGGCGACAGTGCCGACCGCTATACGCGCCAGCAGGCCCTGATGCCCTTTGAGCACCTGCTACCACCCCATTTACGCCGACGCAATCAACGTCTGGGAGATGAGTCGTGAACCGGATCCCCGTTCAGGAAGTGCGCCGCTCACTGCAGATTCGTATTCTGCGGCACAATCCGCACGACCCCGCCAGCAAGCCCTGTCTGCAGACCTTTGAACTGGAGGAAGCGGAGAGCATGACGCTGTTTATCGCGCTCAACGAAATTCGCCAGACCATGGACCCCTCACTGCAGTTTGACTTTGTCTGTCGCGCGGGAATCTGCGGCAGTTGCGGCATGATAATCAACGGTCGCCCGGGGCTGGCCTGCCGTACCCTTACCCGCAACCTGCCCGAGTGCATCACGCTCGCGCCCCTGCCCGGCTTTGAACTCATCGGTGATCTGTCCGTGAACACCGGCAAATGGATGCGGGGAATGTCCGAACGGCTGGAAACTTGGGTGCACCAGCGTGATCTCGACCGCGCGGATATCGACCAGTTGGAAGAGCGCATGGAGCCGGATCTGGCGGAGAGAATCTATGAACTGGAACGCTGCATCGAATGCGGCTGCTGTATCGCGGCCTGCGGCACTGCCCGCATGCGAGAGGACTTCGTCGGCGCCGTGGGACTGAACCAGATCATGCGCTTTCGCCTTGATCCGCGGGATGAGCGCAGCGATGCGGACTTTTACGCACTGGTCGGCGACGAATCGGGCGTGTTCGGCTGCATGACGTTACTGGGCTGTGAGGACTATTGTCCCAAGGATCTGCCCCTGGCCGCGCAGATCGCCTTCCTGCGCCGGCGCATGGTAGCGACCGGCGCCTAGCCCACATCGCACGCCAATGGACCGCTGCGGACGCGCTCGCCGCAGACGTCGGCGTGCCGCGGTGCAGCTTAATCGAGGAATCGGCTTACCGCTTTCGAGACAGCGATCTTGCCCTGGTCAAAATAGGCCTCGTGGTTTTCCTCGATTTTCGGCAGGTCGTAGAGGTAATTGACCATGATCCCGGCAGACTGCTCACGCCCTTTTGGCGACAGATCGGCGCCGCCGTGAATACCGTGAAGCTGCGCGCCGTTACCCAGGTGAAACCGCGCGACCGGATCCTGCGGCAAGCGGCCCGACTTCACACGCAGCAGGTAGTGCGCACACAGCTTCAAGAGTGCGTCATAGACCTGCGCATCCACCACGGCACCCATGGGACCCTTTACACGCCCTGCCAGGTGCCCGGGCACCAACCCCTCCAGGTCCGTGTCGAGCAGCCAGGTACGAAAACCCGGCACCGGGGAGAGCGTGACAAAGTATTTCAGTTTCTGGTTTTCCTTTTTCAGTTCCTCGATCACACTCTTGATCAGGAAGTTGCCAAACGTGATGCCGGCCAGACCGGGATGGCAATTACTGATTGAATAGAAAACCACCGTGTTTACGCGCTCGTTCGAGGCTCCTGCCCGCTCGGGCAGCAACAACGGGGGAAGCGATTCCGGGATACTGTTGGTCAGCGCGATCTCCACGAAAACCAGGGGATCGTTGGGCAGGGCGGGATGAAAAAACGCGAAACAGCGCCGGTCGTCGCACAGGCGACTGCGCAAATCGTCCCAGCCATTGATCTCGTGCACCGCCTCGTAGTCGATGATTTTTTCCAGCACACTTGCTGGCGACGACCAGTCTATGCGGCGCAATTCCAGAAAGCCCTTGTTAAACCAGGAGATAAACAGGTGCTTTAGATCGGAGTCCACGCCGCGTAACTGCGGGTGGGTTCGCAGCGTTTCCAGCAGGTGGCCGCGCATTGCGACCAGGGTGCGGGTACCCTCCGGCGCCATATTGATTCGTCGGAACAATTTTTGGCGGGGCGCCTCTGTCGCATTCTTGATGGCCCACAGGTTTTCGATACAGTCATCGTCGCGGTACTTGTCTACCGCGCCCAGCACTGCGTCCCTGTCCACCTCAAAATCCCTGGCCAGTGCCGCGAAGAACTCCAGACGCTCGGCTGCGGGCAGTTGCCGATAGCCGGTAGCCACCTCACTCGCCAGCGCCAGTCCAGACGCCTCTCCCCGGTGCTCCAGGAGATCCTCGCACAATGCAATCAGGTTGGCGACCGATGAGCGCGGCGCCGGCTGGCTGGTGCGCCGCCTTTCCAGCAGATCGCGACCGACGACCAGCACGGAACTCAGGGTTCTACCCAATGTGGTAAAGGTACGGGCGGGGAAATCCGCGTAGGAGCGCACAGCCTCCTGGGATGATTGCTCGTCGTTGAACTGTTCTTCCGGCATATTCTGTTTCCTTTCCCACTCCCGTTTCACCGCAGCGGCAGGCTGCGTGTCAATCAATTTGCCGCCGTGTAGCAACCCACCGGGCGCGAGATCTGCAGCCCCACTATAGGGTATTGGCTACCAACTTGTTACCCTCGCACCTTCGCGGCGCAGTTAGAAACCCGAAAAAATGTGCGGCAGATAACACTTCGGAGGGCTGAGGGGCGCGGCTTTGCAGGTGTTTTCAGGCAAAAAAGAAACACTTCCTTACTTGGCGTCAACGCGGGTAATAGCCTATTCTGTGCCCCTGAACTGCAATTCTACTGGAAAACACACTATGAAACTATCCGCCGGATCCATCGCTCTGGTGCTCTGCGCTGTTATATTGAGCGGATGCGCCCAGTTTGAAAGCAAGCGCGGCGTGGAGGTTAACTGGCAGTCAGCGGTAACCGGGAAGCTGGTCAACGGCCAGAGCACGCGGCGCGATGTGCTGGCCATGCTCGGCCCGCCCTCACAGGTCATCGCCCTGGACGGCGAATCGGCCTTGTACTACCTGTTCGAACACTCTGAAGGTGACGGCCTGGTTCTGATCCTGTACAACCGGATGCGGATCGATACCCGCTATGACCGCGCCATCTTCTTTTTCGATGAAAACGACGTGTTAACCGAATTTGCCACCCGCCTGTATCCAGCCGATGAGGGCTAGCGGAGTAAAAGCGCTCGGCATATTACTGGGCTGCTGGCTTCTATCTGCCTGCTCGCAGTGGCACTACGACCTCGGTGTCCCACTGGAGCATGGGACCGTACCGGCGGAAGGCTCCCGGTTGACAGAAGCACTCGAAGCGCTGGGACCACCACTGCGCATGTCGGCCACGGACAACGGATTTGTTCTCGCCTGGGAGCACTGGCACATCCGCGAAAACTCGGTCGGCTTTCGCCTGGGCGCGCTCGGCGCGGATTTTATGTCGGCCGACTGGGGGGAGATGCGAATCAAGGGTGAATTCCTGTTGCTGACATTCGATGAACACCACCTGCTAACCAGCGTCACAAGATCAAAGTGGGACAATTACGGTGGCGGCGGCAAAGCTATTCAACCGTTTTTTGGTTTTGTCTCGGTGGTGGACGTGGATGATCTCACCGAAATGATGCCACAGCACCGCTGGGGAAGTTCGCTTTTCCAGCGGCTTCCCGGTACTTTGAACGCCAACTCCAATCTGGACACGGGACAGAGCGGCCTGCAGCAGCGCGGCAGCCCGAAAGCAGCGGGGCAGCAGGCTCTGGAGATGGATTGAACACTTGCCGCGCGGCATCTTCCCGGAATTGGAGGCCAGTAACTTTCAGGGACGCCCCGCTCTCGCCGCGTCAACACGTACGACTTCAATCTTTCCCCCGGGTGCGGCTGCGGCGGCTTTCGCGTCAGAGGATCGCGCTGTCAATGCGAACAGGGTTTTACCGTCACTCCCCCCCAGCATGCAGGCGTAGCAATTCTGGCTGGTAGCGAGTCGGTTTAGCACCTCGCCGCCCTCCGCAACCAGCACCACCTCGCGACCCAGCGCATTGGCCACCCACACCTGCCGGTTTTCATCCAGGCAGATACCATCGGGAGCAATTCCGGGTGGCAGTGACGCCCAGACACGCCGGTTGCTCAGAGTCCGGTCGCCAGTGATGGTAAAAGCCGTGAGGCAACCGGCCAGCGTTTCCGCGACGATAAGCGTCTTGCCGTCGGGGGTAATCACGCTGCCATTGGGAAAATGCATGCCCTTCGCGGCCAGGTGTACGCCGCCATCGGCATCGACCCGTACGAGATTCGCCACCGGGTGGTCATTGAACAGATCCATGCCACGCGCGCTGAACTCCCTGTCCAGGTCAAATCCGAAATTACCCACCCATGCGGTGCCCTGCGCGTCCACCACCATATCGTTACAGCGGTGGACGGTGAGATGACTGATATCAGCGTGCATTACCAGTCGTCCGGCTTCCAGACGCCTGACCGCCCGCTCCTTCATCGCCACCAGCAACAGGCGCCCATCCGGCAACCAGCCGAGCCCGGAGGGCTGGTCATCCAGTTCCAGTTCCGTGCGTACAACGCCCTGCTCATCGACGGACTTGACCGCGTGCGCGTAAAAATCGCTGAACCACAAACGGCTGTCGTGCCAGCGCGGCCCCTCACCAAAGTACAGTCCGTCGGCCAGGATGCGTGTATCGCTCATGCGGATTTCTTCTTCGCGCGACGCCTCGGCTTGGCAGGTGGTTTGAGGGGCAGCTGATCAAAGTGGTCCGTAAGCAGGCAATCGTAGCGACGGACCTCGTACTCGGCCAGCGCTGTCGCCTCGTAGTCCGTAATCACGCCCTGCGCCACGGCTTCCTGCAATGCGTCGGGAAACTCCTGCGCGGTCAATTCACCTTTGCTGCGCGCGCGCGAAAATGCCTGCCACGCACTCTCTACCTGCAGCAGCATCTGGTAGGTGGTTTCCAGGCGTCCGACTGCGTCTTCGGGATCAGTGCTGACGTACACCATCTCGGCCAGTGCCTCTCGAACCGGGTTCGGATCGAGAATCAGGTCGCCCAGATCGCGGATCTGATCGTCGCTCGGGGCGTGAACAGCACTGCCGGGAGGAAGACAGACAAGCCGCAGGAACCACCCCAGCCAGCGTAGCGGAAAATTACGGCAGAATGTCGCCAGGGCGTGCTGCGCGGCCGACAACGATTGCCGCAATGCATAGTCCGCATGCTGCCTGGCGGCCGCCCCGGGAGCATGTGAATCATGGTATTTCAGAATACTGCAGGCAATAAACAACTCGCTGTGCACATCCCCGAGACGGGCTGACAATAGTTCGCGCCGTTTCAGGTCTCCACCCAACACGCCGAGCGCCACGTCCGCACACACCGCCAGCGCGGCGCTGAGCTGATTGAGTCGTTGATACCACCGCTTGCTGAATTCGCTGGCCTTTCTGGGCGTCGCGCTGAATCGCGCGCCGGTAAGACCATACAGGAGCAATCTGGAAACATTGCTGCCGACATGGCCGAGGTGCTGCAGGAACAGCGGTTCGAACTCGTCAACCGCACTGCGCTCGTCCTCCTGTTGCAGCGTCTGCATTTCATCGAACAAATAGGGATGACAACGCAGGGCACCCTGCCCGAATATCATCAATGAGCGTGTCAGGATATTGGCTCCCTCCACGGTTATCGCCACCGGCAGTGCGTGGTAGGCGGAGGCCATAAAGTTGCGCGGCCCCAGTTGGATCGCGCGCCCACTGACCACGTCCATACCGTGGTTGACGAGGACTCGCATGCGTTCGGTCGCATGGTACTTGGCCATCGCGGTAAGAACCGAAGGAGCGCCCTCCGCCAGCCCGCGCGTGACCAGCTGTCGCATAGCTTCCAGTGTGTAGGCCCCCGCCGCTATATCGGCGGACGCCTCCTGCACGCCCTCGAACTTGCCCACTTCGATATTGAACTGCCGACGGACACGCGCGAACGCACCTACGGTGAGGTAGCACATTTCCCCGCTGGCAGTCGCCAGCGCGGGAAGTGAGACACCCCGACCAGCGGCCAGGCATTCAATCAGCATACGCCAGCCCTTGCCTGCCATCTCCGCGCCGCCAATGATCCAGTCAACGGGTATGAAAACGTCCTCGCCCTTGATGGGGCCGTTCATAAACGGCACACCGGGATTGTGGCGCTTGCCGATCTCAACACCCGGATGACTGGCCGGCAGCAGTGCACAGGTAATTCCGTAGTCCACAGTATCCGGGTCACCCAACAGGCCATCCGGATCACGCAGCTGGAACGCCAGCCCCACCACGGTAGCTACCGGTGCCAGCGTAATCCAGCGCTTGCTGAAGGTGAGCTTGAGGCCGAGCACCTCCTCCCCTTCGTGATCCCCCATGCAGACAGTGCCAATATCCGGGATCGCGCCGGCATCAGAGCCTGCCTCCGGGCCTGTCAGGCCAAAGCAGGGCAACTCGGAGCCGTCCGCCAGTCCGGGCAACCAGCGCTTTTTCTGTTCCTCTGTGCCGTACTTGACCAACAGCTCTCCCGGACCGAGGGAGTTTGGCACCATAGCGGTGACTGCCGCGGTAATGGAGCGGCTGGCGATTTTGCTCATCACACGGCTCTGGGCATAGGGACTGAACGCCCTGCCGCCAAATTCCTCGGGAATGATGAGACCAAAAAAGCCGTGTTCACGCAGGTACTGCCAGGTGTCGGGCGAAAGATCCTGTCGACGCTGCACGTCCCAGTCGTCGATCAATTCACAGAGGGCCTCCACCTCCACGTCGATGAACGCCTGCTCAGCCTCGCTCAGCTGCGGCATTGCGATGCGGTCGAACTTGTCCCAGTCCGGACTACCGCTGAACAGGTCTTTTTCCCACCAGGTTGTGCCGGCCTCCAGCGCCTCTTTTTCGGTACTGCTCATGGCTGGCAGCGCGCGACGCAGTAGCCGAAAAACCGGCTCCGTCAACAGTTGTCGCCGCAAGGCCGCGACATTCAGGACGACCACCACCAGCACTGAGAGGAGCAGCCACAACCACGCGTGATCGGTGAGCACCACAAGCACCGCGGTACCGACAACCGCAATCACGGAGCCGGTGGCAAGTGTCGGCCGGTGGTAAAAAATAACGGCCAGAAGAACCAGGAACAACAAAGTGGACACGAACATAAGCCTTCCTCACTCCCACATGGTTAAGCCACGCCTACCGTCCTAACAATAGTCGACATCGGGGGCTACGTAAAACAGCGCTCCCGAGGCTCCGTTACAGCTAACGCAATGCCGGAGATACGCGCCCTGGGGATTGTCGGATCGGTAGTCCGCCTCAGGACTGGGTTTCAAACAGTTCCACCCAGTAGCCGAGTATATCCAGTTGTTCCGCCACCAGCTTCAGACACATCAGCAGCGGCACCGCGATCAGCACACCTACCGCACCCCAGAGCGACCCCCATATCAGCAGCCAGAGAATCACGATCAGGGGGTTCAGCCGCATGTGCTGCCCGAGGATGGTGGGGGTAATAATCTGCGACTCGACCGTATTGACCAGCAGGAACACCAGCGCGGGAACCAGCGCTGTAACAAGCAACCCGAACTGCACAAAGCCCGCGATGCACAGTATGCCGATGCTGACAATGGAACCTACGTAGGGGGCGTAGTTCAACAGGCCCACCAACACGCCCCAGAGTATCGCGTCGTCAACACCCAGCATCCAGAGCACGCATCCGGTCACGAAGCCGAGCGCGGTATTGATAACCGTTACCGTGAGGATGTAGCGCGACAACTGCTGTCGCAGACGCCCCACGAGCAAAATCGTACGGCGCTTGTTGCGAATCATCGGCAGCAAATTGACAAAATTGTTGTACAGGCCGGGTCCATAGATGAGCAGGAACAACACCAGGATCAGCCAGATGGCGAATTGCGCAACAATAAATGGCGCGGCCCCGAGCATTGACAGCACAATCTCGATACCGCTCTTCTTTACGCCCTCAACCAGCGCGTTCTCCTGCGCAGGTTCGGCCTCCTCGGCGACGGATTCGACATCCTCATGCCACTGGAAAAAACGCGAAAAGCTGAAGCCCGTCTCTCTTTCCGCGGGCACATCCCTGGCTAGCGGCTCCTCCGGGGCCAGGCTGGCGCTGATATCGCTCAACCCTTCAGTCACCTGGGCGGTCAACTCCGGCAGCTTGCCCATCCATTTTTGGGCCGGGGCAGCAAGTTCAATACTCAGCAGGACAAAGGGTACTCCCAGCAGGCAGAGCAGCAATATCGAGGATACGGCGCGCGGAATTCGCAGTCGCTTGCACCATGTCACCAGCGGACTCAATAACAGCGAGACAAAAAGCGCCACGACAATCGGCATCAGCAGGGAGCGGGCGGCGTATACGCCGTAGAGTACAGCCAGTGTGGCCAGACAATACAGCGACACCCGCACGCCCAGTCGCTCACCGACCTGTTCGACCATCGGCTTTGCGTCCATCGACGATTGTTCGCGCTCGGAATCTGTCATGCATGTATCCTGGCGTGGCAGCTTGCGCCACTGTCCATTACGAAACGGCTACCAGTTATTGCGCAGTTCGCGCAGCTTCAGGAACACTGTTTGCGGGTCGGGCACCGCGGGCAGGTCAGGAAAATGCTCTCGCAACCGTTCTATAACCCCGGCGCTGTCCAGGCGCATGAAGGTATTGATCTCGCGCTCCAACGCCATGTTGGAAACCAGCGCATCGTTTGGGTCCTGATCCTTCACCTGCTCCAGTAAGGTCGCTGCGCGCTGGTTATCCGGTTCGCGGTCCAGCGTAAACGCGAGATTGTTGGCCAGGTAATCATGGCCGGGATAGACCAGGGTTTCACTCGACAAACGCGCCAGCTGATCGGCAAATGTGCTGTACAGTTCTGGCGGATGGCCGCCGTGGTGGCAATTCCCCGCGCCGGCGTTGAACAAGGTATCACCCGAGAAAATAGCGGGCGTGTCCGTGTGGGACAGCAGGCAAATGTGGCACATCGTGTGCCCCGGTGTATCCAGCGCCTCCAGTTCCACGGTCCTGCCTACCCGGATCACGTCGCCGGCCTGCAGGCCGCGGTCAATACCGGGGATACTGTCCCTGGCATTGGCATGCGCCAGCAGACGAGCACCGGTGGCATCGATTACAGCCGCATTACCGCCGGTGTGGTCCGGGTGCTCATGGGTGTTCAATACCTGGGTGATTTCCCAACCAAGTTCGCTGGCGCGTGCGAGACATTTTTCGTAATCAAGCGGATCAACCGCGAGCGCCTCGCCCGTCTCCCCGCAGGCGATCAGGTAATTGAAGTTACGGTACGCGTTCCCTGTCCAGATCTGTTCAACAATCATACGCTGACTCCTGCATTTACACCGGGCTGGGGAGAATAGTAGCAGCGCTGGCCCGTGCATTGCCATCGCCAACAGCACGGCTGGCCCGAAGAACCGCTTGTCGTACACTGCAAAACTTGACAAGATGAAACAGATCAGTGTGCGTGACAGTCAGCGGTACAAATTCAGCGCAGAGCTGGCAGCCGGTGGCACGTTTATGGAGAATAAGATATGCATACAGCCAGATTCCTGAAAGCTGCCGCCCTCTCTGTCATGGCCGTATTGTGCAACAGCGCGATCGGGCAAAATGACGCGCGTGACAGCGAAGTCGAAGCGACGGCGCAGGAAGCCTTCCTGTACGGACTTCCCATGGTGATGCTCTATAGCATCATGAACGATTACGCTATCAACGAAGACTCCGGCCAGTACAAAGCGCCGTTTAATACGATCGCGAACGTCGCAAGAGTGTACACGCCAGCCGACACCGCGGTCGTCACCCCGAACAGCGATACACCGTACTCCTTCCTGTGGATGGACCTGCGCGCGGAACCGATGATACTTTGCGTGCCCGAAATAGAGCCCGAGCGCTATTACTCGGTGATGCTCACATCGCTGTATACCTATAACTTCGGCTATATCGGCTCGCGCACCACCGGTAACGGCGCCGGGTGCTATGGCGTGGCCGGGCCGTCGTGGAGCGGCGCCATGCCGGCCGGTGTCGATAAGCTATTTACGTCGGAAACCGACTTTGCGCTGGCCACCTACCGCACCCAACTCTTCGATGCTGACGACCTTGCCAGGGTAAAGGCCATTCAAGCCAACTATCAGGCCAGCAGCCTGTCTGTGTACCTCGGCAGTCCCAGGCCAAAGCCGACGCCAGCCGTCAACTGGCCAAAGATCGACAAAACGACCGTCAAATCCGACCTGTTTGATTACCTGGCGTTCCTGCTGGAATTCGCGCCACCCACTGGCGCCGCCGCCGTGGAGATTCCGCTGCGGGAAAAATTCGCACTTATCGGTATCAGGGCGGGGAGACCGTTTCCCGGCACTTCATTGAGTGAAGCGGACAGGGCGGCCATTGCAGCTGCCGCCAGGCCCGCGGAAGAACTGATAGCCGAGAGGCTCAAGACCGCCGGTACGCCCTCTCAGGGATGGCTGTTGATCACCTCTGGAATCGGCGATCGTGCGGTATACAACGGCGACTGGGTGCAGCGCGCCGCGGTTGCCGTCGGGGGTATCCTCGCCAACGATCCCGCCGAGGCCGTCTATGCCATTGCCCGCCAGGACAGGAATGAACAACCGCTGGACGGTGCCAGCGCAAACTACACACTGACATTTGGGGCCGACAGTCTGCCGCCGGTCAACGCCTTCTGGTCGGTTACGATGTACGATGGCAGCACCCAGCTACTGATAAAGAACCCGATTAATCGCTACCTGGTCAACTCCGCAATGCTGCCCGATCTGCACAGGAACGCCGACGGCTCGCTGACCCTGTATATCCAGAAAGATGCGCCGACGGAACCGGAGCGAAAGACCAACTGGCTACCCGCGCCGAACGGGCCGATTTACATGGTACTGCGCCTCTACTGGCCCAAACAGGAGGTTCTCGACGGCACCTGGCTACCGCCGGGCATCCAGCGGGTAGAGTGAGGCGCGTCAGCGGGTATCCGGCCGGGAGCACGGCAGGATGAGTGAGCGGCAAGGGGCCGGCGGCGGTCTCCAGGGCGAGGCGACGACAGTGACAGCAGCGCCTGCCCGAGGCCTTCCGTTCATGCTACTGATGGCTATCGCCGTCGGGACGGTAGCGGGTGTCGGCGCGTGGGCATTTCGACTACTGATAGGACTGATACACAACACGCTGTTTCTCGGCCAGTTCAGTGTTGACTACGATGCCAATCTCTATACGCCGGCCGGCCCGTGGGGTATCGGCGTAGTGCTGGTACCCGTCGCCGGCGCGCTGGTGGTGGCGTGGCTGGTGAAAAATTTCGCACCGGAGGCCAAGGGGCACGGTGTGCCGGAAGTGATGGACGCTATTTACTACAACGAGGGCAGGATCCGTCCACGCGTCGCGCTGGTCAAATCCCTGGCCTCGGCAATCTCCATCGGCAGCGGTGCTTCCGTGGGTCGCGAGGGTCCGATCGTGCAGATCGGTTCGGCTTTTGGTTCCACACTGGGCGCGCTGTGCACGATGTCGATCGGGGATCGGGTAACACTGATAGCCGCCGGCGCAGGCGCGGGTATCGCAGCGACATTCAACGCGCCGCTCGGCGGCATCGTCTTCGCTATCGAACTATTGCTGGTATCCATTAGCGCCCGCAATATCATGCTGCTGACCACCGCGACAGTCGTCGCCACACAGATCAGCCATTACCTGCTCGGCACCTCACCCTCATTCTTCCTGCCAGCGCTGGAAGTACCGGACTTTCACCTGCTCAACAACTGGGGACTCCCCCTGTTTGCCACGCTGGGGGTGCTGGTCGGCCTGCTCTCTGTAGCTTTTATCCGCGGTCTCTACGCGATGGAAGACGTGTTCGACGCCCTGCCCGGCGGCTACTATGTACACCACTCCCTGGGTATGCTGTGTGTTGGCATCATGATGTATCTCCTGTTGCTGCACAGCGGCCAGTACCATGTCGAGGGTGTTGGTTACGCAACCATCATGGCGACGCTGCAGGGCACATTGAGCGATCCGTGGTTCCTGCTGCTGCTGACCGCGCTCAAGCTGCTGGCAACCTGTTTGTCACTCGGTTCCGGCGCGTCAGGGGGTGTGTTCTCACCGGCGCTGTTCATGGGCGCAACCGGTGGTGCCGCGTTCGGCCATCTCTGCCTGCTACTGTTTCCCGACCTCGGCATCGGCATTCCGGTTTTCGCAGTCACCGGCATGGCCGCGGCGGTTGCCGGCTCGACCGGCGCGGTTCTCACTGCCATTATCATGCTGACTGAAATGACCATGGATTCATCGATCACACTCGGCCTCGCCATCACCTGTGCGACCGCCAGTGTGGTGCGCAAGTCCATCATGCAGGAGAGCGTTTACAGTATGAAGCTGCGTGCCCGCGGGCACACGGTGCCGGAAGGTTTACATTCGGCGGTGCTGACATCGCAGCACATCGGGGACCTGATGAGCAGGGATTTTGCCGTGGTTGGCAGCGATGACAAATGCCCGGGAAATCCCGCGGTGGCGATATACGTTGACAATGGGGAGATAACCGCGGTGTCCGTATACCCCAACGACCCGCAAACCCGGGCGGCTGACAATCCGGCCGGCGATGCAGTGCGTTATGTGCTGCTGCCCGAACAGGCGACACCGCTGCATGCCGTGAGCGAATTATGGCAGTCCCGGGCGCAGGTCGTGCTGGTCTCCCGCAACCCGGATCGACAACGGGCAGAGGATATCACAGGCGTCGTCGACGCCGCTGTGCTGGCCCGCCTGCTCGCTGCAAACCGGCAACTCTCCTGAAGTCCCCGACACTGGATGCCTGCAATACCTCCCCTCAGCCAGCGGGAGTGGTCTTCACGGCTTACCCTGACCCGGTCTTTTCCGCCTCGGCTTTTTCCGGCAAAACCAGCGAGAGCAACGTCCAGCCAGGTTTTACATCAGGCTGAAAGTCATCGGTGAATGCACGCAGGTTCTTGTTCTTGTCCAATGCGAACAGCGGGATATGGCTGTTTCCCCGCGCCTCCTGATAGGCGGCGAGGTCAAAATTCTCCGTTAACAGCGTCGCCTTGATCTCCGCCCCCTGCGCGATCAGGCTGGCCAGCTTTTGTTGCGTGACGCCCTCGCCAAACAAGCGCGGCGCGCGATAGCTCTCCGCAACACGGCGCTTTTCGGAAGCGTCCTTCTCCTGCGACGTGCGCAGGGTGAATACACGGTTGCGCCCGAACTCCCGCCGAAACTTTATCGCGGACAGTGTATTCAGGGCGGGACGACGGGACATCGCGAACAACCGGCCGATGCCTTCCAGTTCAAGCTGCCGGTCAGCGTGGGCCGACACCGGCTCGCCGTAATACGTGTCCAGGCCATCCATACGCGCGGCCTGGATTTCAGACCAGGTGGTATCGGTCAGTTTAACGCGAAACCCCTGCCCCAGTAGAGCCTTGCCAATGGTCCTGGCGACCGGATTGGCGCCGACGATCAGAATGCCGCGAGGCTCTTCTTCCACCAGGCCGAGTGCACGCGCGACAAATCGGGCGGAGACGCTTTGCATTATCACCGTTACGATGATGATCAGGAAAGTGTACGACACCAGGAGCCCCGCCTCCGGGTAGCCCACTTCCTGCAGGCGTAACGCAAACAGCGAGGACACGGCAGCGGCGACGATACCACGCGGCGCGACCCAGGCTACCAGGGCGCGCTCGCGCCAGCTATAACTGCCACCCAGCGTACAGGCCCATACAACCAGCGGTCTCGCCAGCAATACCACCAGCAGCACAGCGACGCCAGCGACACCGGTTTCCAGTATGTCGGAGGGATTGATCCGCGCGCCAAGCACAATGAACAGCATGGCGATGATCAGTATCGACAGGCTTTCCTTGAAACTCAGCACTTCAGACATGTCGACGCCGCGCGTATTGGCCAGCCACACACCCATGATGGTCACCGCCAGCAGGCCGGACTCATGCGCCAGGTAGTTGCTCGCTGCGAACGCCAGCACCACCCAAGCCAGCGCCACCACGTTGAGCAGGTATTCCGGTATCCAGTGCCTGCGGATCAGGAATCCCAGTGTCAGCGCCGCAACGACGCCCGCAACGAGGCCCACCGCGATACTCTCCAGGAACAGCAGATAGGATTCGGTTCCGGCGATGATGAACTGGAATACCAGTACCGCGAGCAACGCTCCGACGGGGTCTATCAGAATCCCCTCCCAGCGCAGCAACTGGCTGACCTGGGGTGTTGCTCGCATGGTGCGCAACAGCGGATTGATCACGGTGGGACCGGTTACTATCACCAGAGCGGCGAACAACAGCGCCATTTCGAACGAGAAGCCGGCCAGTAGCCAGCACCCGCAGGCGATCAGCAACCAATTGAGCACCGCCCCCCAACTGACCAGATTGCTCACGGCAGCACCGTGACCGCGCAAATCACTCAACTTGAGCGTCAGGCCGCCCTCGAACAATACCAGGGCCACACCCAGGGAAACCATCGGGAAGAGGATATCGCCGAACATCTCATCAGGCCGCAACAGCCCGGTCACCGGCCCTGCGACGATGCCGATCACCAGCAACGCGAGAATCGCCGGCACTTTCATGCGCCAGGACAACCACTGGGCCAGCACCCCGAGCACAATCACAGCGGAAATTACATACAACAGGTTGTCATGCATCGAACGCTTCTCACCACGGACAGAGAAGCGCAAGGTGCGCGAGGCGCGGGAAAATGTCAATTCCCGGGCGCCGGGGGGAGGTGTCCCCCGGTCTTACGATTGACTGTACGAGCCCGAGCGGGATGTTTCTTCCCCCCACTCGCCGGCGCGGGAAACGTGTGCAGGCCGATTATTGTCGAGAGGAAATGGCCCGAAGTTGTGCGTGAATCGTGTCGAGCGGCAGGCCGAGAATCTGGCCGGCGAAAGTAATCGCATCTATTTCGCCGGGCTCCAGTTTGGAGTCGACCACCATCACGTCCAGCATCATCCACAACACTTCAAACTTCTGTTCGTCGCTAAGCCCGCGAGCAATCTCCTGCAAGCGCGGCAGGATTTGCCTGTCGTCCGAAAGCGCCATAATGGCGACCCTGAGACGTTCCAGCGCCTCGGGCCCCGGAATTTTCATTTGCGTAGAGAGCAGGTCGATCATGCGGTTGCTTTCCTGCTCGGAAATCTCTCCGTCACTCTTGGCTACATAGACCAACAGCGTCGATATCAGGTAACGCGCATCGTAGAACTCAGCCTGCTCCTGCACGCCAACAACCAGAGTTGAACCCTCAAAGCGGGAATCATCGGTGGGATATGTCATGTATAGGGTCCGTGCGCCACATGGCTCGACTGTCTGGAATTATTATCGCCAAGTATAGCGCCTCTTTTACCCTCTGTCGGCCCGGACTCCGCAGTCGCATACACGGCCATCAAAACCCGGGGCGTTACTCACTGGCCCAGCTCGCCAGCCCGGCGGATGCCATCGCCGCCACATCGTGCGCAGGCAGTACCGAAACGTCGTTCCTCTGGTCCAGTTGCCGCAACCAGCGTCGCAACAAAGCGGTGCGGTCGGTATCTTCCGGCACCACGAGTGCGCTGTACCACCATTGCTTGGGTAAATCTTCCACGATAGACCGCTTGTCGTTGGTGATATCCCCGGAAAATATCCAGGTTTTGCCAGCGACCCTCAAGGCATACATCGTACTGCCCGGCGTGTGGCCGCCCAGCGACACGGCCAGCAGTCCGGGAAAGCCCGGAATAGTCTTGACCACGTCCTCCGCCAGACCCTGCCGCGGGCAGACTGCGGCATCCAGCGCCTTCATGCCGATATCCGTGGTGTAATTCAGTTCATGCTGTTGTAACGGCGCCTGATATACCGTGGCGGCCTTTTGCTGGGCCGCGCAAATCTCCGGCAAGCCCTCAGTGTGATCGCTGTGTAAATGCGTGAACGCAATGCCCCTGACGGAATCCACCGCCGGTCCCAGTTGCGTGGCTACCGAGCCGAAAGTCGCGGTCGGCCCTGCGCCCAGCAACTCGATTGGCGCGCCAAACTCGCGGGCATTCTCCGGCGGCATTCCCGTGTCGATAAGGAAACGCCGTCCATCCGGCCACTCGACCAGAATGCCGGGGTGCCCCAGTTCACCTGGAAACATTGCCTGGCTGGCCGTGTTGACGTAGGCCAGGCTAATCGGCCCACCCGCTACATTCAACGCCGCATCCAGCGCCTCCCAGGCGGGTAATTCCGGTGTTATGTGCTGGATCTGCCAGCGTGCCGGCACGGTAAGCGCCAGCAATACCACGAACGCGGCGATGCAGAACCCGAGAAGGTACAGGAGGAATTTACGCATCACCGTGACTACCTCGGTGAAATGGCACACAGCTCGACGGCTGCATGACGATTAAAGCCGGCGATTCAGCCTTTGGAAATTTTCAGGACCTGTCCGACCTGTAGCACATCGCTGGCGGCGCCGTTGACCCGACGCAACTGTTTTACACTGGTGCCGTAACGATTCGCAATCTGCCACAGCGTATCGCCGCGATTCACACGGTGGGTCGTTTCATAGGTCGCAATCACTTCTGCGCCACTCTCCGCGGCGGCACCCGTGGGGATACGCAACTTCTGGCCGACGTTTATCAGGTTACCGCGCAAGGTGTTCACAGCGCGCAACTGCGCTACCTGGATACCGTTGCGCTGGGCGATCTCGGACAGGGTATCACCCTTTTGCACAACATAGCGCTGATACGAACCGGCGAATGACGTAGCTGGCGTGGATTCGCTGCCGCGCGGGCTCTGGCCAGTTAGCCTCGCGACGCGGGTTTCATAATGCTCCGCGTATACGGCGACATGATAGTGTGGCGGGTAACGCTCGCGAGTGACATCGACCACGTTCTCACGCTCCAGTGAAAGTAAGGTGTTTTCAAGCCATGCGCGGCACTTGCGGGACTTGGGCACGCGCAGATCAACCGCCATGCCCGTCGGGTGCACCGAGTGGGCAACGGAATTGGCCGGCTGGCGATCCCGCGGTCGCAACAGGCTGGTTACCGTCAGCCTTTCGCCACAGCTACTGTAATACTGCGAACTCAGCCGCGTCAGGAACAGGCGGGTACCGGGTACCGCGTAGGGAAACGACACATCATGCAAATCCATGTAGCGGTCAGGCGCCACGTGAATCAGTTCATTGGCGCTAATCGCGGATTTCAGTGCGCTCGCACTTTTGACAAAGGTAAACCCGTAAGAGATAGCCTTGCGGTACTGTTTCTCGATGGATTCACGCGAGCCCTTGAGCGTCTGCGCGTGAACCGCGCTGACGCACAGCGACAGCACGAGAATGAACTGGATTTTTATTAGGTTTTTCAAGTCGTGTCCCCCGCATAACCGCTGTATGGAAACTGTGCTATCAGACTTATACGACGCGCTTGAGCCGTGCTTGGGCATTATATTCTCGTGATTTATCACGAATGTCCAGTACCCTGTTGAATTTATTAGTAATATTTTAACAATTTCCACTGGGCCGCCGCGGGTCGCCAGCCGGGGTGTTGCGGCGCGGGTGTTTAGAGTACGCCCCGCCCAGTCCAGCCACGGGGTGCAGCAACCCGTGTCGACCCGGGCTTTCCACAACGCTACGCTGTCATCCGGAACAGGCGTCTGGTAGATTGGGCGGTCCGGACGCTGGCGATTTACACCTGGGGCCAGACCCGTCAAAAGACTTCACCGCAGGCACACGGAGATCAAGCAATGGCAACTTACAAAGCGTTCTACATCCAGGAAAACGAGGACGGCAGCATCCAGCGATCCGTCGTGCAGCGTGATACCAGTGACCTGCCCGCGCATGAAGTACTGGTAAAAGTGCAGTACTCATCGCTTAACTTCAAGGATGCCATGTCGGCGCACGGCAACAAGGGGGTGACACGGGAGTTTCCCCACCAGGGCGGTATCGATGCCGCCGGGATAGTGGAAGAAAGCGCCAGCGGTGAATTCAAACCCGGCGACAAGGTCATCGTAACCGGCTACGACCTGGGCATGAATACGCCGGGCGGACTGGCACAGTATATTCGCGTGCCGGCGGCCTGGGTACTGCGTTGCCCGCGCGGACTGAATCCAAAGCACAGCATGTTGTTCGGTACCGCCGGCCTGACCGCGCAACTGTGCATCAATAAAATTCAGCGACTGGGCGTGACGCCGGAGAAGGGACAGGTACTCGTAACCGGCGCCACCGGTGGCGTGGGGAGCATCGCGGTGGCGTTGATGGCCAGCGCAGGCTATGAGGTCGTCGCCAGTTCGGGCAAGGCCGAGCAAGCTGACTGGCTCCGGTCGATCGGCGCCAGCGAGGTGATCGACCGGGCGGAATTCGGCGAGCACAACAAGCGGCCGATGCTGAAGGAGCGTTTCGCCGGGGCCATCGATGTCGTCGGCGGCGACACGCTGGGCAACGTGATCAAGTCATTGAAAGCGGGCGGCAGTGTGGCCTGCTGTGGACTGGTGCAATCCCCCACCTTTGAGGCGACAGTGTTACCGTTCATACTGCGCGGCGTGAATTTGCTGGGCGTGGATTCGGTGGAGATTCCCCTCCCGGCAAAACAGGCGGCCTGGAAGCAACTGGCGCGCTGCGCGAAGCTGCCCGCCATCGAGCGACTGAACAGGGATATTGCGCTGAAGCAGGTACCGACGGCACTGGAGGAACTGTTCAGCGGCGGCATGGTGGGTCACACGCTGGTGAAGATTGGCCGCTGACGACGGAATTACATCACCCTTGTACCGCGTATCGCCACGGGCTTGCCGCGATGTGACTTCCACTCGGCCAACGCGACCAGTACCCCGACCAGCAGGCCTTTGACCGCGCCGACATACGCCCCGCCGGGCGTCATGAATAGCAGCGCGAAAACATACCCCGCCAATGTGCACAACAGCAGGATTCGAATGTAATTAAACACAGTGCCCCTCCCCACGCCCGGGTCTTTGAAGACCCTTTGGGCGTTTTACTGCACGCGACAACACGTTCGCGCTTGAGACCATTTAGGCCCGGGTCCGGTGCACCGTCAACGAAATACTGGAGAAAAGTGGAGATTGCGCGTTAAGAATGCGACCCGCTCGACGTTTTCAGGCCACCGGCGCGAATGCAGGGCCAGCGACCAGGCAACAGGACTGCCGCAGCCGCCCTAGCGCATTGTCATATCAGAGACCCGGCGACCTCGCCCCCCGCGCCGTTCCGGGTTGCCCAGGTTGGTGTTGTATGCCTGTGTCAATGCACTGAATTCGGCCCGCCGGTCGCCGGAATTATCACGGCGGTCCTCGTGATGCAGGTAGATGCAGCTGCATTTTCGCGCGTCGCATCCACGCACCGGAATATGCGGCACCTCATCCATCAGAAAGCGGGTACCCGCCAATCCGAGTACCGCGTTGCACGCCCGCTTCTCCACGACAATCTCAGCGGCCCTGTAGGGGAAACTCAGGTCCGCATCCCGCTGCCTTGCGTATTTTTCCTGTGAGCGGGAGCGTGTTTTCGACGCAGCCTCTGCCGCGCCCTGGCCGCTGCCGCCTCGAAACACCTTGAACACACTCGACAGAAGAGATGAATTCCTGGAAGACTTTTTCATTGCCAGTTACCCGAGTAACAGGCCGCTACAGACGCCACCCTGATTTCCAAACCTGCTTATCAGTTCCGATTGCCTGCACAAGGCAGGGCCACTTCTTCACTATATAGGATATCCGGGCTGAAAATTCAAATCGGCGGGATGCCGCCGGCGCATGGGGAAAAGGCGTTTAACCCTCCATTAGCCGGCCTGGCCCAATCGAGCCGGTACGGGAATTGACATCGGCCAGATTGTAGTCAATGCTAATCGCGAATCACCAAAAAAACCACATAACACTGAGGATCATGCAATGTTACAGGAATTCAAGACATTTGCGATGCGCGGGAATGTCGTTGATATGGCGGTCGGGATCATTATCGGCGGCGCGTTCGGAACAATCGTCAAAAGCCTCGTCGCCGACGTCATCATGCCGCCCATTGGACTGCTGCTGGGAGGCGTCGACTTCTCCGACCTGTTCCTCACACTCAAGGACGGTACCGTTGCGGGGCCGTACAGCACACTGGCTGCCGCGCAGGAAGCCGGTGCGGTAACGATCAGCTACGGTGTCTTTATCAACTCCGTTATCAGTTTCCTGATTGTCGCCTTTGCCGTATTCCTGCTGATCAAGAGCATCAATAAATTACAGGCGGAAGCTCCTGAACCCGAAGAAGAGGTGACGACCAAAGAGTGCCCGTTCTGTCTGAGTTCCATTGCGATCAAGGCAACCCGGTGCCCGCAATGCACCTCGACTGTAGAGTGACCAACCAGGGAAGCGGCTGTTTCAAACAGGAAGGTATCGACACCAGGACACAAGCAAGTCAACGCTGATCACCAGGAGGGTAATTATGCTGGCACCTGAGCGCTTCACATCAATCAGGCAACAGTTCGCAGCGGTCGCAATGATTGCCTCCATGGGCTCGGCGGCGCCAGCCCACGCGCTGTTGTTCAACCTCACGGATACCGGCAACGCCCAGGCAAACGCTGGTTTCGAGGCAGCGGCGGGGTTCTGGGAAACGCTGTTCATCGATCCGATCGAGGTAAACATCACGACCGGTTTTACCGCACTCCCGCCAGGTGTACTGGGGTCGGCGGGATCTTCCTATATCACCAGCAGCCTGTCCGACATGCGAACCGCGCTGGACAATGATGCGAGCAGCGCGGACGACGCGACCATGGTAGCCGGCTTGCCGGGCGGCAACACCTACAGCAAGTGGATCAACAACACCAGCACCAACCCCGCCGCGCACCTGCAAACGGGCGTGCCTGACCTGCGCATGACCCGCGCCAACGGCAAGGCCATTGGACTGGTGACCGCCAGCGACGTGGCGACGGATGCGGAAATATCGTTCAGCAGCCTGTTCAACTGGGATTTCGATCCCAGCGATGGCATTGACGTGGGCGCGTTCGACTTTATCGGCGTCGCCATCCATGAACTCGGCCACGCGATGGGCTTTACCAGTGGTGTCGATATCCTGGACATCAACGGCACAGCGCGCTTCAGCGATTCGCAGTTCGCGCCCTTCGCCACCCTGCTCGACTTCACCCGCTGTTCCGCGACAAGCCAAAATGCCGGAGCAGACATGGACTGGACCGTTGGCCCAGCGGCCAAGGACTTTGCGATTGACGGGAACTGCACGGCACTGGTCAATAACGCCTGGTCAACGGGGGTGAACTTCGGGGACGGGCGCCAGGCAAGTCACTGGAAGGACAACCTGGGCATCGGCATCATGGACCCCACCCTGGCATCCGGCAGTGTCGCAATCGTCACGGACCGGGACATACAGGCCCTGGATGTGATCGGCTGGACCAGGCAGGCATCGCCCCAGGATATACCTAACCCGGGTACGACATTACTGCTGTTATCCGGCTTGCTGGGACTGCGCGTCGCACGGCGCCGCGCCAGAGCCTCCTGACCGGCACCACTCTTCTCCTGCGTACCTAGCGGCCCTGCCGCGCCAACCTGTTGGCGCCCGGCACCCATACCATTCCGACCATCCGACCCTGCTGTTTCACATCGAAAACGAAGCCGTCATCGCGGTAATCGACGTCGAACATTCGATAGCCAAGCGAAGCGACAAGACTGCTGCTCACCTGGTACCCGACATTGGCCGTCAGGTCATAAAAACTGTCCGCTCC
>JAUICG010000029.1 GCA_030427485.1 Gammaproteobacteria bacterium | reverse complement strand
GCCTGTAATCATGGTCGCCCTCGATGCGGACGACAAGCTGGCCCAACCCCTCCACGACAAGATGCAGGATGGTTTCGGCGCCCAGCCGTTCCATGTGGCGGATCGGCCCGCTCCACCGCCCCGCCTCGCGCGACAGGCCAATGGCTCAACCGGCACGACGCTGGCGAACCGCTTCCGCCAGGGTCTGCAACACGGGCAGCGTGTTTTCCCAACTGATGCAGGGATCGGTGATGCTCTGTCCGAACGTCAACGGCTCACCGGGGACCACATCCTGGCGCCCTTCCACCAGGTTGCTTTCCAGCATCAGCCCAATGATGCTGTGGCTTCCGCGCGCCACCTGGGTAGCGATGTCCAGGGCGACATGCACCTGCCGGGCCGGCACCTTGCGGCTGTTGGCGTGGCTGGCATCGATCATGATACGCGCCGGCAAACCCGCCTTCGCCAGCATCGCCTCGGAATCCTCCACCGAAAACATATCGTAATTGGGTTGCTTGCCACCGCGCAGGATGATGTGGCAATCCTCGTTGCCGGTGGTCTGGAAAATGGCCGAGTGGCCCTGCTTGGTGACCGACAGGAAATGGTGTGGCCTGGAGGCGGAATTGATCGCGTCGATCGCCACCTGGATATCGCCATCGGTGGCGTTCTTGAAACCCACCGGGCAGGACAGTCCGGAGGTCAGCTCGCGGTGGGTCTGGCTCTCCGTGGTGCGCGCGCCGATTGCGCCCCAGGACACGAGGTCCGCGAGGTACTGCGGGCTGATCAGGTCCAGGTACTCGGTGCCGGCCGGCAAGCCCATTTCGGCGAGATCCAGCAGCAGTTTCCGCGCCAGGTGCAGGCCCTTGTTGATCTGGAAGCTGTCGTTGAGGTCGGGATCGTTGATCAACCCCTTCCAGCCGACCGTGGTGCGCGGCTTTTCGAAGTAGACGCGCATCACGATGAACAGTTCCTGCTCCAGGTCTTCCGCCGCCCGCTTGAGCAGTTCGGCATACTCGCGCGCCGCTCCCGGATCGTGGATCGAACAGGGGCCCACAACCACCACCAGGCGGTCGTCCTCACCGGTAAGAATCCGGTGAATCGATTCGCGCGCCTGTGCGACGGTTTCCGCCGCGGTATCGCTGATGCCGATATCCTTGATCAGTTGTTGCGGGGATATCAACTCGTTGATCTGCTGGATGCGCAGATCGTCGGTTCTTGCAGTCATAACAATGTCCGTTCTCAGGGGGCGCACACTATACCATCAGGTGGATTGCATGCTCCACCAGTCGTCTAGCATGCGCCCCACCGTATTGGGAACCACGAGGTGGGCGCCGTACCAGGTGTGCAGGCAGCGGATACGGCTGCGGTCGGCTATGCCGCCTATCCCCCGGCGTGCCAGCGCCTCAGCGTAATTCAGTGCCTGTAGCCGCCCGCGCACGCTCGGGGACATAAAGTCCTCCCGCAGCGCAATATGGGCGCGGTGATCCTCCCGCATACTGCGACGCAATCCGGCATCCGCGTCAATGCGACGCTGGAACTGCGCGATCAAACCTCCGGCTTCCGCCTGGTCAATGCGGTAGCAGAGCGCGCGGTCGACCAGCCAGAACAGGGTGGGAAACGGTTTGTCATCCACCAGCGAGGCCACGCGAATCACCTGCGGTTCACCGGCGGGCCCGGACACGGCGACATCTTCGAGCCCGCGAGGCTGCCGGCCCAACAGGGTTGCGACCTCCTGTATGACTTCGGGAGTAAGCATCAGTTTGCGTGATCGACGTGGCTGAACAGGGCGCCATTCTACGCAATGTAATCCACTTTCGCAGCAGCGGATGGATGGCATCGCCACGCAAAGACCACCTTGAATCTTCGGATAAAATGGCGATAATGCGGGCGGCGCAGACGCACGATCGGTCGCCGTTTTCAGGCGCTTCACCGTGCGCAGCATTCCGCGCCCCCTGGTTCCCACGCCCATGCAGGCAATTTGATGGCAGCACTGCGCCTGTCATAGAGAGTTATGACACAGGCCAGTTTACTTGTTCCAGCACACCCGAGCCCGGAGAAATCCCCGGCACTGGTGCGCGTCCTCGCGGAACTGCTGGATACCGACGGGCAGCTTTCACACCAGGATTTTATCGAACGCCTGGCTCGCTCGTTCGACCTCGCCGACTCCATCCGGATCTCCACGGTGCACGAAGCGGTGTTCGAGCCGACAGACGCGCAGCCTGTCGTGAGCCGGGGCACGATAAGGGACGAATTCCAGCGTGAGCGCGCCGCGATCGTGGGCAGCGCGGCGCAGAGTTTTAGCCCGCAAGCGAGCGCCAACCGAACGCGCTTTCCACGGGCACGGGCCGAGATGACGGTCGATGAGATCATGGACGCCGCGCCGTATCTGAGCTTTTACAGCGCGCAGCAGAGAATTATCGATTTCAGAATTCGCGACCTGCATGCCAGGACCCGGGACGCACTGGCAGACCTGTCACCGCCGCTTGCGAGACTCGCAGCACTGGACACCGTACTGGCAGGCCCGTTGGCAGGGCCCGCCCGGCGCGCCTTTGCCGCGATACCACGCCTGCTCGGGCAGCGTTTCGCATCGCTGCGGGACCAGCACCGGAGAACTGCCACGGACCCGTCCCGCATCCGTGAGCGCTGGGAGGTCACGCTGCTGCAGTTGCGCAGCGAGATGCGGAGCCTGCTGCTGGCTGAAATTGAAACGCGACTGCTGCCTACGCAGGGCCTGGTCGATGCACTTGATGAACTTGAGGAACACGACGATTACTAATTCGATGAACAGCCTGCTGTTTGGCGTCGCCGCGCTGCTCGGCGCATGCGCAATTGCCTGGATGGCCCACGACTTCGCAGGCGCCAGCCTACTGGCATTGGCGGTCACCTGCGGAATCGGCGCAGTCTACCTGATCGGCATTGTTGAACTGCTGCGGTTCCGACGCGCGACCGCGTCCCTGAACACGGCGCTTGGCAACATAAAACCACAAACAGCGGCCACGAATGAGTGGTTTGGGGACTGGCTCGGGCAGTTGGACCCGGCGCTGCGCGGTGGCGTGCGCGCTCGCATCGCAGGCGAACGGGATGGCCTGCCAGCCCCAGTGTTCACGCCGTATCTGGTCGGCCTGCTGGTGATGCTCGGGCTGCTGGGAACCTTTGTCGGCATGGTGAGTACACTGGGCGGCGCCGTTGCTGCACTGCAGGGCAGCACGGAACTCGACGCCATCCGCGCCGGCCTGGCCGCTCCAATGCAGGGACTGGGCGTGGCCTTCGGCACATCGGTGGCCGGCGTCGGCGCGTCCGCCATGCTGGGGCTCATCGCCACGCTGGCACGGCATGAGCGAATCCTCGCCACGCGACGGCTGGATGACGGCATTGCGTCGGTGTTTAAAGTTTTCTCACCCGCCTACCAGAAAGAACTGGCGTTCGCCGCACTGCATGCCCAGGCCGGTGCGCTGCCCGCTGTCGCCGGCGACCTGCAGGCACTTGTCGCGCAGCTCTCGTCCATGGGTGACCAGCTCGGTGAATCCCTGCTGACCACCCAGGAACGCTTTCAGGCGGCGACAGAATCTCGCTTCAATGAGTTGGCCAACTCCGTGGATCGCTCACTGCAGGAGTGCCTGGGCGCAAGTGCCAGGGCGGCCGGCGAAGCCCTGCGACCAATACTGACGGAGACTGTCGCCGACATCAGCCAGATGCTGGAAAGAAACCAGCAACAGCAGGCGCAAACCGGGCAGGACCAACTGCGGTCATTGGGCAGCGAGTTCGGCGCTGCCGGCAAGTCGCTGCTGGACTCCTTTGCCGCGACCTCGTCATCCTGGACAGAACAGACCATCGCATTGCAGGATACTATCAAAGCAGTGCTCGGCGACTCAGTCAGCGAACTCACAGACAGCGCGAGGACCAGTACGGCCACCCTGTTGACCGAAATTAGCGGCCTGCTCGCGTCCACCGAGACGCTGGTTGAAGCTCGCTCCGCCGCGGAAGCGGTGTGGCTGGACAGGCTCGAATCCACGGTTGCCACGCACCTGGCCCGGTTGGGACAGGGTCTGGAGGCGCCGATGACGCGGCTTATCGAGACCGCGTCGGAAACGCCCCGCGCCGCCGCCGAGGTGATCGGTTTGCTCCGCGCAGAGATCGGCAACACGGTCGAACGCGACAAGCAACTGCTCCAGGAACGCCTGGACATGACGCAGGACCTGCAAAAGCTCTCAGCCTCCCTGCAGCAGGCGGCTGACACCCAGCGGCTGGCCGTGGAAAACCTCGTGGCGTCCTCCGCGGAGATACTGCGCGACATCTCCAGCCGCTTCGACGACAGTCTCAGCGCCGGAATGTCGACACTAACCGAGGCCAGCGTCCATGTCGCAGGCGGCGCGATAGAGGTGAACAGCCTCGGCGAAGCCTTCGGCCACGCGGTCGCGCTGTTCGACAGCTCCAACGAGGCCATGATGGAACACCTCAGCCACATCGGGCATGCCCTGGAACAATCCACTGCCCGCAGCGACGAGCAGATGGCCTACTATGTGGCGCAGGCGCGGGAGATAATTGACCACAGCATGTTGTCGCAAAAAGAAATGATGGACGACATGCGCCGCATCGGACGCAAGACAGGCCAGCTGGCCGCCGGAGCGCAGTAGTGCGGGAGCTACAGCAGGACGCTTCGCAGGCTATGCCGGTGTGGGCCATTTTCGGCGATCTCATGGCAGGCGTGGTGGGCATTTTCGTATTACTACTGGTGTGGGTACTGGGCTACCAGGTGGAACTCGCACAGACACTGGAAGAGGAAGTCAGTAAACGCCAGATCGAGGAACAGCGCAGAATAGCCCTCGAACAGGCACTGGCCGACCCGCTGGCGACGGGGCGCGTCACGCTGCGTGACGGCCGCATCGGTATCAGCGGCAGCGTGCTGTTCGCACTGAATTCCGACCAGTTGCAAGCAGAGGGCCGCGCCCTCCTGCACACACTGGTAACGCCCCTGCAGGTCTATCTCGAGGACCGTGACGAGTTGCTGATGGTCAGCGGCTTTACCGATGACCTGCCCATCCAGCAAGGTAACAGCCACTATGCCGACAACTGGGAGCTGTCCGCGCAGCGCGCGCTGACGGTGACGCGCGCACTGATCGAAGAAGGCATGCCGCCGGCGCTGGTGTTCGCTGCCGCATTCGGCGCCCAGCAACCGGTAGCGTCCAACCTGGATGATACGGGTCGGTCGCGGAACCGCCGGGTGGAAATGGCGCCGGTCCCGATGAATGCCGGCGTACCGGCGGACCGCGACTGAAATGCGAAGTACGGCGGGCAGCGACGACAGTGCGCACCAGCAGACGGCCAGTTCACTGCGCGCGGCGGTAACCGCGCTGAGAGACAGCGGCGCCGACCGTTTCAACCCGGTCCGTTTCCGCTACATTCAGGCGCTGGCGACCCGCAGCCGGGAACAGGCCGGGCCGGTCGCCAGCCTGCTGGAAAAAAAAGCCTGGGAAGCGCTGCAAGTCTACCAGGCCGCATACGCCGGGGAGCGTGCGGACGTTCGGGCCCTGCTGGAAGGCGCAGGCGAGCAGCAGCCGCAGATCCGCGCACAACTGGCGGACCTGTTCCAATCCGGTGATTTCAAGGCCGCCAGGCGTCTCGCGGGGCGGCCGGATACATCGGAGGCCGTTGCCGCCCTCGCCAGCCTGACCCGCGAACTGGAATCCTCCCCGAACGGGAGCACCGTCGGGACAGGCTGCGAGCGTACCGAGATGAAGGCGCTGCGCCACCATCGCGAGACGCTGCGGCGGCAGTACGCAGAACGGCTGCTCTACAGTGCGCTCAGGGACGCTCCCGACGATGCCGGCCCGCTGAACCCGCGGAAACTGGCGCTGCGCTCTCTGCACATCATGCTGGATACTTCGCCCGCCTGCCTGGGGCACTTTGTCTCCTACCTCGAAACACTGTACTGGCTCGAACAGCACAAAGACGGTTGACAAGCCACTTGTGGCTCACTAGAGTACTGGCCGGAACCAGGTGCTCACCGGGAACTGCTGTGGCAGGTCTCTGGGTGAGTTAAATGGGAAGTGTGGAAGAGCCCCGGCTTAATCCACCGCTGCCCCCGCAACGGTATACAGTCGATGACTGTGAGCCCGACACCTGCCTGGTCTAGCGCAACGATGAAGCGGAGGGCTTCATACACGGTTGCTCAATGCCCAGCATTGCGTTCCCTGATTCCCTCCCTTAATCGCCAATTACCGTCCCGGCCATTAAGGAACCCCCGAATGAACAAGTTATCAACTGCCGCACTACTGGCACTTACCGGCGTTAGCGCGGTAAGCACACAGGCGAGCAACAAACTGGAAGAAACCGTAATCACTTCCTCCCGTGTGGAGATGCCGCTGCGCGAAGTCGCAACCTCCATCTCTGTAATCACCTTTGATGAAATTCAGTTGCGCGGCTTCAGTACCGTGGCGAATACGCTGCGCTACGAACCGGCGATATCCGTCACCAGCAGCGGTGGTGCCGGCACACCCACCAGCGTGCGTATTCGGGGAGAGAACGGCTATCGCACCAAGGTCTATATCGATGGCATCGACATCACGGACAACTCTGCAACGCAGGCCGGGCCCAACTTCGACAACCTGCTCTCGGGCGGTATTGAACGGATAGAAATACTGCGCGGCCCCGAAGGCCTGAGCTACGGGGCCGATGCCGGCGGTGTTATCAACATGTACACCAAAACGCCGCAGCCCGGAATAGCCGGTGGTTTCGAGGCCGAGGGTGGCCGTTACGACACGTATCAATTCGGCGGCCATGTAACAGGCGGCACTGAGGTAGTCGATGGAGCCGCGATGATCGAGCACTACGAGACAGACGGGTTTAACACACGAACCACCGATACCGTACTGCGGGACGACGACGGTTACGAAAACACGACATTACACGGACGCACTGGATGGAATATCTCAGACTCTTTGCGCGCGGAACTTGTCGGCCGCAAGGTGAATGGCAAGGGCGACTACGATTCGTGTTTTCTCGGCGCGCCCACGTATCTAGAAACAGACGACTGCAGGCAAAAATACGACCAGGATTTCGGTCGTGTCGCACTGATCCACAGCGCAGAGCAGTTCTCCAACACGCTCTCCTACAATGCAAACACCGCCGACCGGAGATTCTACACCGAGGGTGTAAATGACTACAGCTACAAGAGTGACTTCCAGGAAATCGACTATCTGGGCAGTTGGAAGCACTCGGAGATGTTAAGCCTGGTTTATGGCGGGGAATTCCAGCGCGATTCCATGAACGCCGGCGATGGCGATGAAAGCCGGGACCAGGAAGGGTATTTCATGGAGTATCAGGGTGGTTTTGCCGACAGTGTCTACCTGAGTGCGGGTGCGAGGTACACAGACAACGAGGATTTCGGCAGCAAAACCACCTATCGCACGGGCGCCGCCTACCTGGTGTCGGCCGGAGACGGTGAGTTCAAGCTCAAGGCCACGTACGGCACCGGCTTTCGCGCGCCGAGCCTTTACGAAATTTCCTACAACACCAACTTCCCGCCTTTCTCATCCGAACCACCCTTTGGCCCCCTCCCCCCGCTCCCTGAACTGGAAGCCGAGGAAACCGAGGGCTACGATGCCGGTATCGGTTACTTCGCGACCTCCGGCTGGTACCTGGACATGGTTTACTTTGACCAGAAAATCGACAACGAGATTTATTTCGACCTCATCAATTTCTACGGCTACCTGCAGGGAGACGGCGAGACGTCCTCCAGCGGCGTGGAAGTGACGGGCCAGGCTCCGCTGGGCAAGATGTTCGTGTTGACAGGCAACTACACCTACACTGATACGGAGGATTTCGAGGGAGAGCAACGCCTGCGAACACCCAAGAACATGGGAAACATCGGTCTGCTGACGAACCTCATGAACGGCGACCTGCAGATCAACGTCAATTACCGGGTGGCGCGCGACATTGCTGATGAGACCACGGGCAGTGTCGGCGATTACGAGGTACTGGACCTCAGCGTAAGCTACCAGGTAGTGGATTCCGTGCAAGTATATGCGCGTGTCGAAAACGCCACCGATGAAGACTATGAGGAGGTTCCGAACTACAATACACCGGGTGCCGCGGCTTACGCGGGAGTACGCTATACGTTCTAGTGAAATCAGCGCGGGGAATCGCCATGACAGGCACGGACACTGAACAGGATCGCCAGACCGCCAAACACAAGGCTGCGATGAAAAAGCAAAAGGCGAAGGTTGATTCAGCCATCGCAGCAGCGAACATGGAACGCGGCATTGCATTGCTGCTGACCGGCAACGGCAAAGGCAAATCGAGTTCAGCGTTCGGCATGGTGATGCGTGCGCTGGGCTATGGACAGAAAGTCGGTGTCGTGCAGTTCATCAAGGGCGAGCAACTGTCCGGCGAGGAAATTTACCTGCGGGAACACTGCCCGCAAGTGACCTTCTACCAGATGGGCACAGGTTTTACCTGGGACACCCAGGACAAGGCAGCGGATATCGCCGCCGCGGAAAAGACCTGGAACGTCGCGGCGCCGCTGCTTGCGGATCCGAGCTATGACCTGGTGGTGCTCGATGAACTGACCTACATGATCGCCTACAAGTACCTGGATGAAGCGATGGTGCTGGAAGCACTGTCATCCCGCCCCGTCAACCAGAGCGTGGTCGTCACCGGGCGCGGCGGCGGCTCTGCCCTGCAGGATGTGATGGATACGGTGTCCGAGGTTAAAGACATCAAACACGCGTACACGGCCGGCATCAAGGCGCGCAAAGGCGTGGATTACTGAACGTTCAACGGCTTTCCCGGAAGCGGAAGAACTGTGCCGGGTGGATATCGGAATTCACCGTGCATCCGATTCATCCAGTGTCAGCACACCGACCCGGGCAAACCCGCGAGCATGGACCGCGTTGATCAGTTCCTGCACAACTTCTGTGGTCGCGGCGCTGGACGCAGACACCACTACGGATCTCGCTTCCCTGGATACGGCCTCGTCGATGCAACCGTAAATACCGCCGAACCCTTCACCACACAAACAGAGATCATCCGCGGTAATGGAAATATAAAAATCCTCGATGGCAGCCGGCTCGCCGGCGTCATCAGCGATGACCAACGCCGGAATCAGCACCGGCAGCAGCACGCCAGTGCGCAGGACTCGGGCAATACAACGCCTGGACGGCATACCGTTCAGACTTTCCAGCGTCTCGCGAAAACCAGGCCAACCAGACCGAGCCCCAAGAGCGCAATCGTAGCCGGGCCGGGGACGGCCGTTATCACAGGGTGCGGTCCGGTGTGGTTGACCACGCCAACGGTCCAGAAGTCCTCGTCCGTATTCTGTCCGTTGAGGAGGTAGTTGATCCCGGGAATTATCACCGCCCCCGGCGGTGGGGTTCGACCCCACCGATTGCCAGAGCTGTCCAGATTGATCTGGCCCGATGTCACAATCGTGCCGTCAAGAGCGCCAAAACGGATGTCGAAGAAGACATCAAAGGAACTCGTTCCAAATGTACCCCCGTTCATATCGTCGAAAACAATTGTCATCTCACCTGTGCTGGGGGCTCCCAGGGTCGCGTAGTAAAAGCCCAGCCCGGCTCCCATATCGACCGGATCAACCGTCCTGAGTTGCAGCGCAACCAGTTCGATATCAATCGTGTCCGAGCCGCCCGCCATCACCCCGTCAGCCTGACCCAGTCGGTGCACGATGGTATCGGCGTTGCCGGTACTGACCAGGCCTGAGCCAAAGTCGAAGCCGCCGAACGGCACTCCCTCAAACTCGAAACCACCCGACGATGTACCCGGCGTTACCGTGGAGAATAAATCGAAGCCGGGGGCGACGATGTACGATGCCTTCGACGGTGAGGCCACCAACAAGCATAAAAGAAGTGTGATGCTGGCAAAAAAGCGATAGCAAAAAGCAATTGTTTTCATGGCGCCGACCTCCTTTCTGTTGCATAGAATTCACCGTAAAACCCCTATTATATGCAAGGATTATACCGCCACTTATAATTCAACGACTTAGCCAGCACGCTCCCCGAGGAGAACCCGATTTTGTAAAAAAAGCTGACACTGGATAGCGTATCAGGCCAGCCGGGAATGCATGCCATGAACGACCGAAGCGAGGGCCGAACATGGCAACGATTTATCGAACGTGGTATTTCACTGTTTCCCAAAAGGATCCTTTATTTGGAAAAACTGATCCGGCCAGTGTCGCTGTGACACAAGGCCATCATAGACGGGGTGCTCTGGCGCGCGCTCACCCCATTGATCAGTGAATACCAGTTCTTCGGCGGAGCGACGTTTCTCCCAGCCCTTTTCCTCCAGTTCCGGCCGTTGTCGAAAGTACTTCACATAGCCGAGGCAAA
The DNA here is from genome assembly GCA_030427485.1 of Gammaproteobacteria bacterium. Taxonomy (GTDB): domain Bacteria; phylum Pseudomonadota; class Gammaproteobacteria; order Pseudomonadales; family Halieaceae; genus Marimicrobium. The sequence goes on along the minus strand of JAUICG010000029.1, from coordinate 49,178 downwards.
GATAGGCGATCGGAACAACGTGATCGGGCAGACCCAGGATAGTCGCCAGTTTCTCCTGCGATATGATCGACACCCAGCCGACACCGACATCCTCCGCGCGCGCCGCCAGCCACAGGTTCTGCACGGCGCACACCGTGCTGTACAGATCCATCTGCGACTGGTGCGTACGCCCCAAAATCACCTCTCCGCCACGCTCCCGGTCGCAGGTAATGCACAGGTTCACCGGCGCATCCAGGATGCCCTGTAGTTTCAGCCGTCGATACTGCTCCGCCCGCTCACCCTCGAACATCGCCGCGGCTTCATCATTCGCCTCGCGGAACGCCGCGTAAACTGCCGCCTTTACCGCCGGCCGCTGGATCACAATAAAATTCCATGGCTGTGACAGCCCCACCGACGGCGCGTGATGGGCTGCGATGATCAGCCGCGCCAGGATGTCCTCGGGAATCGGCGCGGAGGTGAATTCACCGCGCACATCACGCCTGCCGAACAGTGTTGCGTAAAAACCCTGCATGCTGCTGTCTCTGTTATCGATGCATAAACGACAGGACAAATTCCAGTGTGTCAGCTTGAAAGAAGCAATATATCATCCTCCTTCACTCATTCACTCTGTAACCCGTTTATTCGTTACGCTGATCGTAGTGCTCTCTCGCCAACTGAAGTTTTTCACACACCAGACTGGCGCCCTCAATAATTCTCGGCGTATGCCGCTGCAACACGTCCGGCGGCACAAAATACAGCTGGTCGTTCTCCACGGCCGTCATTGACGTCCACGCGCGCCACTTGTCCAGCCACTCCGGCCGCGCCTTGTCCATGCCACTGGCGATCACCACCTGGGGATCCGCCCTGATCACCGATTCCACGCTGATCCTGGATACCAGGGCCGGGGAGTCGGCGAACACATTGCGGCCGCCACAGAGCCGGACAACATCGGAAATCAGATGCTCGCCATTCAGCGTCAACAGCGGTTCATCCCATATCTGGTAGTAGACGCTGATTTCCTGCCCCTTACTGTAGGTCTCGCGCAGTTGCGACAGTTGTTGCAGAAATGAACGCGCCTGGGCTTCCGCGACGGCCTCATTACCCGTGAGTACGCCTACTGCGCGTACGGAACGCGCGACATCCTCCAGCGTTTTCGATTCATCGATATACACCGTCAACCCGAGGGACTCCAGTCGCTTGATGACCTCATCGCCATTGCCGCTGCGCCAGGCGAGCACGAGATCGGGGTCGAGCGCAACCAGCGTCTCATAACTGACGTTGTCATAAGAGCCAACGCGTGGAATCGCTTTCGCGGCCTCGGGGTAGTCGCTGTAAGAAACCGCCCCGATCAACTGTTCGCCGGCACCTGCGGCAAATGCCACCTCGGTCATGTGCGGGGCGAGACTGATCACACGCGTAGCCGGCCTCTGCAGCACCAGTTCCCTGTCCAGCGAGTCACGCACGCTGATTTCCGCCAACACGTCGGTAACGGCACCTATCCACAGCAGTGCAATCAGGGCGACTCGCATTCACACTCCTCCACAGCTTCCCTTAGCAATCGCGCGACATTCTCCACACCCGCCGGCGGCAGCCCGAAGCGCAGCACACTATACCCTGCAATGGCCTCGAAATGACGCGACAGCACCGCGCGCCGAGCCAGCGCCTGAAACAGCGCCTCGCAGTAGGCTGCTTCGCCAGCCCCGCTGGCAAAAAGGTCAGTCGCAGCAAATCGCAAACGCGGCACCGCGTCGCGCAGAAATTGCAGCCACTGCCGCCCGGCGCGCTGCAATCGCTGCCGCTGTTGCTCCTGCCATGCCCTGTCACGCAGTGCGGCCGCGCCGATCCAGCGTGCGGGATGGGAGAGACTCCATGGCGGCATCGCGGATTGCAATTGGGCGCACAGGCTGGCCGGCGCCAGCAGGAAGCCGAGCCTGATACCGGCAAGACCAAAAAACTTGCCCACGGAGCGGTACACGATCAGTCCGGGGACCGGACACAGCGAGGCCAGGCTGGTATCCTGGCCGGTGTCGGCAAACGCTTCGTCAACCACCAGCCACCCGCCGCTGGCGCCGAGTCTCTGGTGTGTTTCCTGCAACTGCTGCGAAGAGAGAAGCTCGGCAGTCGGGTTGTTCGGATTGATAACCAGCGCATGGTCCACACGACCCGCCAATACCAGATCATGCAGCATCGCACCGTCGACGTACTCCACAACCTGGTGGCCAGCCTGCCGCCAGGCGAGGCGATGTTCCGCGTACCCGCGCCGGGGGATCGCCACCCTGCCCCTGCGCAGCAATGCCGGTATATGCTGCAGTGCGTACTGCGAACCCGGTACGCCCAGAATCGCCGCACGATCGCAGCAATAGTAGTCAGCTGCCGCAGATTCAAGTTCGCCGTCGGGGTATGGCAGGGTCTGCCAGATATGCTGCGGTACCAACGGCACCGGCCAACTCCAGGGACTGATGCCGGTGGACAGATCCATCCAGCGCTGTACGGGTATGCCGAATCGCCGCGCCGCCGCGTTGATATTGCCGCCGTGCTCCAGGCTCACAGCAGCAGCTCGCACAGGAGTATGAGCGCGATCCATACCGCGATCGCCCGACCCAGCAGGCTGAGCGCGCGGCCGATATCCGCCGGCCGCACCGGTCGGCCCTGGCCGAGTATTGGCCGCCAGTGCTCCACGGTGTCGTAGCGGGCCGCACCACCCAATACTATGCCCAGTGAACCCGCACCCGATGCCATCACCGGGCCGGCGTTGGGGCTGTCGCAGAGCGCGGCCTGTGTGCGCCAGCAGTGCACAGCCGAGCGCCATTGGCCAACCACGGCATAACTGAACGCGCAACATCTCGCCGGCAGCCAGTTGAGCACGTCGTCCGCGCGCGCGGCGGCGCGCCCGAAGTGCAGGAAGCGTGCATTCCGGTAACCCCACATCGCGTCCAGGGTATTGCTCAGGCGATAACACAATACGCCGGGAGCGCCCGCTACCACGAACCAGAAAAGCGGCGCCAGTACCGCGTCGCTGCCGTTTTCCAGCACCGATTCCACGGCCGCCCTGGCCACCGAATCCGAATCGAGTTCAGCGGTATCGCGACTCACGATACGGCCCAGCTGCTGCCGCGCGCGACGCAGGTCGCCGTTGGCAAGCGGCCCGGCCACAGCCCCGGCATGCTCAATCAAACTGCGCCAGCCGATGCAGAAGTACAGGACAACGATACCCGACACCGCCGCGATCACCTCGCCGGAAACGGCCAGCAGGGCCCACAGCACCGCGGTGGGCGGTATCACCAGCACAGCCCAGGCGAGGGTACCCAGCCGACGCTGCCTGGCCGCATCGGATTCCGCTTCGGGCCTGGCATTGCGAACGTGCATCCACTGCCGCGCATGCCGCTCCACCCGATCGGCCAGACAGCCAAACCCAACCAGAGGGTGAAACCGCGACACCTCCCCCAACAGGCGATCGGCCGCCAGGGCGGCAAGCAGGCTTGCGCCGGTCAACACCTCAGGCCACGCTTCGACAGGCCAGGACCAGCAGTAAAGCGGCTTCCGCCAACTCTACCTGTGCGCCCGCAATATCACCGGTGAACCCCCCGAGACGCGTAATCGCGGCCCGACGCACCAGCAGAAAAACCGCAAGCGCTGTCAGCACAAAGGCCAACCAGACGTCCAGGGGCAACAGAACCAGCAGCGCAAACGCCGCGGCCAGCAGCACTCGCTGTGCCCAGGCGCGCGGAAAATGCCGCGCGAGAACCTCACCCAGTCCGCCCTCCCTGACATAAGGCGTGGTCAGAAACAGCAGCAGCAGGGAGATCCTCGCCAACAGGGGTACGGCCCACAGCCAGGCCAACTGCCCGAGTTGCAGCACCGCAACCAGCGCCGCCGTTTTCAGCGCGATGACCGCGACCAGGGCTGACACCCCCATGCTGCCGCAGAGCGGGTCCTTGAGCAGGCGCAGGGTCCGCTCGCGGTCACCCATACCGCCGACCCAGGCATCCGCGCAATCTGCCAGACCGTCGAGGTGGAGCCCACCGGTGAGAACTACCCACACTACTGCGGCGACAACCGCCTGAAGGTAGAACGGTACCGGTAGCGCAAGGCAAACCATCGTCAACAGAACGCCCAGCACCAGGCCAACCGTCGGGTACCAGAGCAGCGACAGCCCCTGCGTGCGGGCATCAGGCAAGCCCGATGCCGGCGTGGGCAGTGTCGTCAGGAATCGCAGCGCGAGAAAAAACGCGCGCGTCTGTTCAAACAGCCAGGCGTTCACGACGACTCACCGCCCGCATTGAGCGACATCAAGACCGGGAAATCCTGGCCACCGCGCCGATAGACCCGGACACGCGAGATGGATGCATAGGGGATATGCAGGCGCGCTATCGCTGACACCGACATGTCCAGAAGGTGACTGAGGAGCAACCTGATTACACCGCCATGACACACCAGCAACAGATGCTGTCCCGCGCACTGCCCCATCAGCGCCTGCCAGGCTTCAACCATACGTTGTTGAGCAAGCAGCGTCGGCTCTCCCCCGGGAGGCGTGACTGCCGCGGGATCCTCATAGAAGCGGCTAACGGTTTGTGGTTCGCTACGCCAAACCTCCTTTAACAACCTGCCCTCCCATTCCCCAAAGTCCATCTCGCGCAAGCCTGCAACCACCTGTAAGGGCAGTTCCAGGCGGGCGGCGCAGTGCTCGGCAAATACCCGGCAACGCGCAAGCGGCGAGGTCACCACGGTTTGCCAGCCCGTGGACTGCAAGGTCGCCTGCTCCATCTGCCGCCACCCTTCACTGCTGAGTGCGACATCCGTGCTGCCGCGGTAGATATCACCGCCCTCGCACGCGCCGTGGCGCAACAGGTCGACAGTGGTTACCAGTTCGGGCTGCGACGCCATCAGTGCGGCCCACCGCCGCTGACACCGGCCTCGGCGAACGTCGCCATTTCGTTGTGCAGGTGACAGGCGGACTGCAACAGCGACACCGCCAGCGCCGCGCCGCTGCCCTCTCCCAGGCGCATACCGAAATCCAGCAGCGGCGTGGCATTTAGCGCACGCAGCAAATGCCGGTGGCCCGGCTCTGCCGACGCATGGGCAAACAGCATCCAATCACGCACGCCGGGATTGAAACGGCAGGCCAGTAACGCCGCCGCCGTACAGATATAACCGTCGACCAGTACCGGAATACCGCGTTGGGCACTGGCGATATAGGCACCGGTCAGCGCCGCTATCTCCAGGCCACCGAGACGGCGCAACAGATCGAACGCACCGCCGGAGTCGGGCAGGTGCAGATCCAGCGCGCGTTGCACCGTATCCCGTTTCCGCGCAAGCCCGCTGTCATCGATGCCCGTTCCCCTGCCCACGGTGGTATCGACGGGCAAGCCCAGCAGCGCGCTGGTCAGTGCGGCGGCTGCGGTGGTATTACCGATACCCATTTCGCCGCCGATGAACAGATGAGCGTCGGCGTTTATACATCCGGCGCCGCAATCCAGCGCAGCACGCAGCACCGCCTCACTCATGGCCGGCGCGCGGCAAAAATTCTCCGTCCCGGGCGCAAGCTGTACATTGACCACACCGGGCAGTTCCTCTCCCTGCGTTACTGTACCGAGGTTGAGTACCGAAAAATCCGCCCCGCTGTGCCGCGCCAGTACCGCGATCGCCGCGCCACCGGAGGCGAAGTTGTGGATCATCTGCACCGTGACCGCCTGTGGAAACGCGGACACTCCCTCGGCGACCACGCCGTGGTCACCGGCAAAGACGCGCACGACTATCCGCTCGATGCGCGGATCGCCGCGGTTCTGCCAGCCGGCAAAGCGCACGGCGAGCGCCTCCAGTTCACCGAGTGAGCCCGGCGGCTTGGTCAGTTGCCGTTGCCGCTTCCGCGCCGCCGCCACTGCCTTTTCGCACGGCGTCGCCACCGCATTCTGCCACCAGTTCATTTCAATCCTCCCGCGGCGATTTCAATGCCAGCGGCAAACCCGCCACAGTCAGCGTCACCTGCTGGCACAAGGCCGCCAATTGCTGGTGCAGGAAACCGGCTTCATCGACAAACTGGCGTGAAAGCGCTCCCAGGGGAACAACACCCAATCCCGTTTCATTACTCACCAACACGGTATGTCCGGACAAGCCGGGTAGCACCTCCAGCAGCCTTGCTTTCTCTCGCTCCCAGCACTGTTGCCGCAAACAGTTGCTCAGCCACAGCGTCAGGCAATCCACGACCACGCACCGCGTACTGTCCTGGTGCTGTTGCAGGGCATCCGCCAATGCCAGGGGTTCTTCGACCAGTGTCCACTGCGCACCCCGCCGCTGCTGGTGATGCGCGATACGGGTGCGCATTTCGATGTCACCGGCTGTGGCCGTCGCGATATACAGCGGCGCCAGACCGCTGGTCAGCGCGCGCTGCTCAGCCAGCGTGCTCTTGCCGGAGCGCGCGCCGCCGAGAATCAACTCACAAAACTGGTTCATGGCATGACTACCCTCAAGTGATCACCAGCGGCGTGCCGCTCAGCGGGTGGACACCGATACTCGCCTCCACCTGGAATACGCGAGCGATGATATCGCGCTGCAATACCTGCCCGGGTGTCCCGGAAACCACCATATTGCCACACTGCATCAGGTGCATCCGGTCCGAGCAGCGCGCCGCCAGGTTGAGGTCGTGTATCACCATCAACACACCGACGCCCTTGTCGGCAAGGTTGCGTACCACCTCCAGTGTGAGGTGCTGGTGCGCCAGATCGAAGGACGACGTCGGTTCGTCCAGTACGAGGTAGCGCTCCCCCTCGGGCACTGCCTCCCATATTTGCGCAAGCACGCGCGCCAGGTGAACGCGCTGCTTCTCGCCCCCGGAAAGCTGCGTGTAGATACGATCCGCGAGGTAATCACCGTCGACAGCCTGCAGGGCCTCGGCGGCGATCTGCCGGTCGTGGGCAATTCCCGTATCGTGCGGGGTACGGCCCAGAAGCACCACCTCGGTGGCGGAGAACGGGAAGTTCAGCAGTGAATGCTGTGGCAGTACCGCAAGCGTACGCGCCCGCTGTATCGCGGAACACTCCCGCAGGGCGTGGCCATTAAGCGTGACCGTGCCGCTATCCGGTGCCAGTTCACCCGTGAGGACACGCAACAGGCTGGTTTTGCCCGCGCCATTCGGGCCGAGCACAGTGGATATTTTTCCCGGCAGTACCTCGATATCGACTGCATTCAGTAGCGGGGTATCGGACAGGCTCAGCGACAAGTTGTGCGCATACAGCGACATCGCTAGACCTCCCCGATGCGGCGCTTCTGCCCCAGCAGGGACAGGAAGAAGGGCGTGCCCAGCAGCGCCGTGAGAATCCCCGCGGGCAGTTCCGCCGGTGCGACAAGGACTCGCGCAAACGCATCCGCGATGATCAGAAGCATAGCGCCGGCGAGTGCCGATGCCGGGATCAGGTAACGGTGATCGGGGCCGATCAACAGACGGACAATGTGCGGGACGATCAGGCCGACAAAGGAGATGGTACCCGCCACTGCGACCGAAATACCGATGGCCAGCGCTGTCATCAGGATCAGACGACGCTTGACGGCGTCCACCGCAATACCCAGGTGCCGCGCCTCGGACTCCCCCAGCAGGAAAGCGTTGAGCGCCGCACCTTCACGCGGCAGCAATACCATCACGACAGCCACCGCCACAGCGGCGAACCAGACCCTCGGCCAGTTGGCGGCATCCAGGCTTCCCATCTGCCACAGGCTGATACGCCGCAGCATTTCATCGTCCGCGACAAACGAAAGCAGGCTGTTGAGCGCGCCGGCGAGCGCACTGATGGCAATACCCGCCAACAGCATGGTCGCCACCGAGGTTCCTGTGGCGGAAGTGGCCAGGCGATACACCAGCAGTACCGCGAGGAAGCCACCGGCGAACGCGCCCAGCGCAACGATCGACAAGCCCGCAAACTGCCCGCCCTGCAACATCGCCCCACCGCCCATCACAATCATCAGGCTGGCGCCGGCGGACGCGCCGCTGGAAACACCAATCAGCGAGGGATCGGCCAGTGGGTTGCGGAACAGACCCTGCATCGCCGTGCCGCATACCGCGAGGCACACACCCACGAGTCCCGCCAGCAGCACCCTGGGGAAACGAATGGAAAACAGTATCAGGCCGTCCCGGGTGCTTCCGGGTCCGGCTGTTGTCGCATCGATCGCATCGAGTGTCGCCTGCAGTACGCCGGTCGGGGAGATAAAGACCGGCCCCATCATCAGCGCAATCACCATCAGGGGAACCAGGCAGCACCCCAGAATCAGCAACAAGCGGCGCGGCGCCATGAATCTCACCCGCCCACCCCCTGCTCGTAGTCCACTGAACTGCGGATAGCGTGCATCACCATCTTCCCCAGATGCTCTCCCAGCAATGTATGTTTTCCGGCGAAGCGCACGCGCGCGAGGCCGTGACCGGAAAAAACCGCGATCGCATCCGTCCCGGTTCCCGTCGCCAGGCCGCCCGAAACGGGGCTTTTCACCGCAAGTTCCTGCAGCACGGCCACTTTTGCCTCCGTGGCGATCGCCACCATCTCGACCAGCGCTGCATCGGCCAGTCGCGCGCTGGTGACGATCGCCAGGTTGATAGTTCCCCGCCTGGGGGGGACGACTTCAAGCGAGCGGTACTCGGCCGGATCACCCGCGCGTCGCGCGTTCTCCAGTCCCGTGGTAACGAGCACTGCGAGCGTCTCGCCCGCGATAGCGCCCTCGACTATACGCAGTGAATCCAGTGATGCGGCCGTCATCATACCCACGGTAATGCCCGGGCAGCACAAGCGGCTACTCAGGCGCTGCAGGGTCAACGCAGGGTCCTCCAACTCGCCCGCGCTGTCGCGGCCCACCTTGACGTTCAGGTAATCGCTGGCATCGCAATAACCGCCATTCAACACGGCGCAACTCAGTGCGCGATGCGGCCGGGCAAAGCTGAGGCGAATGAACCCGGCGCTACGCGACAGCTGGACGCCGGGCATCAGGCTGGTGTCGATGACAACGGCGTCCACGATCACAGCACCCCGGGGAACAACGCGCTGCAATCCAGCGTTTGCTCCAGCGAATCCGCCAGCCGCTCGAGTTGCTGCTCGCGAATAGCGGCCAGTCCGGGTGCGGAGTCCGGCGCTAGTCCCGCCCAGCGCAACAGTCCGTCCCGTGCCTGCGGATGGTCAAACAGGCCGTGCAGATAGGTGCCCAGTATCTGCCCATCCGCGGACACCGCACCGTCACGACGACCGTCGGACAACGCCACTGCGCAGTGCTCCAGTGCGGCACCGGATGATACGCCACAGTGTATTTCATAGCCCTCGACAATTGCCCCATCGAGAGCGAGTGTCCCGGTGACCTGTCGCAGTTGTTTCTGCCGCTGCAATTCCGTGGACAGGGCAAACAGGCCAAGTCCCGTCGATGATCCGGCTGGCCCCTCTATGCCATGGGGGTCATCGATCACCTGTCCCAGCATCTGGAATCCCCCACAGATACCGATGAGTTTGCCCCCGTAGCGCAGGTGCCGCGAAATGACGTCGGACCAATGGTTGTCGCGCAGCCACTGCAAATCCCTGCGCACATTCTTGCTCCCGGGAAGCACGATCAGGTCCGCAGCGGGAGGAACCTGGCCGGGACCGATAAACTGTAAATCGACCTGCGGGTGCAGGCGCAGCGCGTCGAAGTCGGTGTGATTGCTGATACGCGAATACACCGGGACGATGGCCCGCAACACGCTTGCGGATCCCGGGGTGAGCTGCCAGGTGGTGACCGCATCCTCCGCATCCAGGTGCAGTCCATGCAAGTACGGCAATACGCCCAACACCGGTTTCTTCGTATAGTCTTCGAGCCATTCGATACCCGGCTGCAACAGGCTGATATCACCGCGGAACTTGTTGATCACAAACCCGACCACACGCGCCTGCTCCGATGCTGATAACAGTTCAAGCGTGCCGACCAAATGCGCGAACACGCCGCCACGGTCGATATCGGCCACAATGATCACGGGGCAATCGACCTTTTCGGCAAAGCCCATATTGGCAATGTCGTTGTCGCGCAGGTTGATCTCGGCGGGACTCCCCGCGCCTTCCACGACGATGTAATCGTACTGCCGGCATAATCGGGCATGGGATTCCAGCACCGCATTCATCGCCACCCGCTTGTAGTCATGAAACGCCCGCGCATCCAGCTCGCTGATCGCCTTGCCGTGAACGATGACCTGCGCGCCGGTGTCGCTGGAGGGCTTCAGGAGTATCGGGTTCATGTCGGTATGGGGCGGCAAGCGGCAGGCGGCCGCCTGCAGCGCCTGGGCGCGCCCGATCTCGCCGCCATCACAGGTCACCGCGCTATTGAGCGCCATATTCTGCGGCTTGAAGGGCGCGACCCTGCAGTTGCGACGCGCGAGTACCCGACACAAACCGGCGACCAGAATGCTCTTTCCCGCATCGGACGTGGTGCCCTGGATCATCAGGGTTCTGGTATTGCCGGGCTCTGTCACTGAAGCGTCGTTCCTACCCGCGTGTCTACACGGCTATGCCTGGGGTGGCTGTATCGGGAGAGATAACGAAAAGGAAAGCAGCATAACCTGACTGGACAACCTTTGCAGAAGCCCTCCGCTTCTTTGCCGCACATGCCAGGCTGGTATCGGGCTATCAGCGCGCTGTTCACGCGCCTGACTACCGTTGCGGGGGCAGCGGTGGCAACTGACAGATCAGTTCCACACTTCCCATTTGGCCTGCTCGCAACGCATCGGGGCGCGGCTAGGCAGGCACCTGGCTCGGCCGCAAACTGTAGTGACTTGCCCATGGATTGTCAAACGCAGGAATGGCCGTCCCGGTGCTTGAGGCGCCGTTTCTTGCCGAGAAGAGACTGAGAGGCAAGGACTTGCCAGTAGTTCTGCCTTTGCTAAGCTCTGCACTCCCGTGCACTTTCGATTTTCCTGCTACCAAGGATGCAGCCATGAAACCAGAAACAATCGCCCTGCATGCCGGCTTCGCCGGCGACCCCACGACCAATGCCGCCACCACGCCGATCTACCAGACAACCTCGTTTACCTTCAACGACAGTCAACACGGGGCCGACCTGTTCAACCTGGCGGTGCCCGGCAATATCTACAGCCGCATCATGAATCCCACCAACGCGGTACTGGAGCAGCGCCTGACGGAACTCGAAGGCGGCGTGGGCGCATTGGCGGTTGGCTCCGGCATGGCGGCGATCCGCTATGCGATCGAGGCGATAGCCGAGGTGGGCAGCAATATCGTCAGCACCACGCAGCTCTATGGCGGCACTTATAATCTGTTCGCGCACACCTTTCCGCGCCAGGGCATTGAAACCCGGTTTGCCGCCGCCGATGATTTCGACAAGGTCGCCTCGCTGATTGACGAGAACACGAAGGCCCTGTTTTGTGAATCCATCGGCAACCCCGCGGGTAATATCGTGGACATTGAACGCTGGGCGGATATCGCCCACGCCGCCGGCGTTCCGCTGATCGTCGATAACACCGTGGCCACGCCGATACTGTGTCGCGTGTTCGACTACGGCGCGGATATCGCGGTGCACTCGCTGACCAAATACATCGGCGGGCACGGCACGACGATAGGCGGTGCGATTATCGACTCCGGCAAGTTCGATTGGGCCGCGCACAGCAAACGCTTCGCGATATTGAATACCCCCGACCCATCCTATCACGGCGTGGTCTACACCGAGGCCATGGGGCCGGCCGCGTATATCGGCCGCTGCCGCGTGGTTCCTCTGCGCAACACGGGCGCCGCTCTCTCTCCGCACAGCGCTTTCCTCATCATGCAGGGTCTCGAGACGCTCAGCCTGCGCATGAAGCAACACTGCAAAAACGCGAAAAAAGTCGCCAGGTACCTGCAGAAACATCCACAGGTTCGCTGGGTAAACTACGCGGGGCTGCACGACAGCCCGTTCCGCGAGAACTGCAAGAAGTACTGTGACGGCAAGGCCGCGGGCATCCTGAGCTTCGGTATCGAGGGCGGCATCGACGCGGGCACGCGCTTTATCGATGCGCTGCAGTTGATTTTGCGACTGGTGAATATCGGCGACGCCAAGTCACTGGCCTGCCACCCGGCGAGCACCACACACCGGCAATTGAACGCCGCGGAACTGGCGTCAGCCGGCGTCAGCGAGGATATGGTGCGGCTGTCGATCGGGATCGAGCATATCGACGACATTCTCGCGGACATCGAGCAGGCGCTGGCCGCCGCGAAATAGCGGCCAACAACCCGAAGAATTCCCCGGGGGGATCGCAAAACCGCGCTGCCATACTGACTTCACGGGACCGCCGCTCAGAGGCGGGGCGCCAGCACCGCCATGATGCGTTCGGCGTTGGCGGCAACGGTCAGGGCCGGGTTCGCCGCACCCGCGCTGCCGGGTAACAGGCTTCCATCCACCACGTACAAGTTGCGGTAGCCGTATAACTGGCCGAGATTGTCGCAGGCATCGCCCATCACCGTGCCGCCGAGCGGATGCCAGATCGTGTCGCGCAAAAACGCCGGCAAATTCAGCTCCCTGCCTCCGGACGCGGCCAGCAGCCGCTGGAAACTGTCGCGGCGCGCCAGCGCGGAGGACGTCGCGCCATCGTGCGACCAGAGGATACGCGTCTTGTCATTGACGGGATCGTAATCCAGACGCCCGAGTTCGTCCGGCGTGGACATGAGCATCTGCAACTGGCCGGGAAAGGGCGCGGGCGAGTGCATGGAGGTGATGGGGTAATCGGGACGAGCGCGATCGATTGAGGCAATACAGGCCGGGCCGCCCTGTGGGCCGGCGACCGGAACAGCCGTAAAATTTGCCACCAGTTGATCACCATTCGTGCCCCATCCGTGACCGACCCGGTCGTTGCCGCCTTTCAGCTCACCGGCCAACTGGCTCTTCTGCAGCAACTTGCTGCTGTTCATGGAGCCGGCCGCCAGGAACAGGTGGGTACACTGCATTTCATAGCGCTCCAGTACATCACCCGCCGCAGTGAGGCGGCAACAAACGACGGCATAGCCGGTGGGTAGCTCCCGGATCATTTCGACTTCCGTGAGATCGCGCACCTCGGCCCTGCCGCTCTGTACCGCCGCGCGCAGGTAGTTTTTGTCGGTAGAGCGCTTCGCCGGGATGTTGCCGCTGATCGCGTAGTCACCAATACTGACCTGCGGCGCGATTTCGCCATTGATCTCTCGGCGCACAATATCCCAGTCAAAGGACGTGTGCGGCCGGAATACCTCAAAGCCCGCTCGTTCCGAGTCGGCGATGAAAACGCGGTGCGACTCGTAGGTGGGGCTCCGAAGCACGTCATCGGGAATCGGCGCCGCGCCGATCTGCCGCAGCACTCTCGGGTAGTAGATGTTGTCCATATCGTCGTAGCTGATATCCGGCAACACGCGATTGAAGGATTCGCGCCGCGGCTGGATCAGCACCCCCCCATATACCAGCGAGCCACCGCCGATGCAGGAGCCGCACTGCACGCTGACGGTTTCGCCGACAATGGTCTCCAGCAGGCCGGTATTCCTGGGGGGATCCGGCTCACCCTGAACAGGAGAAAGTGGCCTGGTGTTGTCCGGGGCGACGCCGTTTGAGCCGGCCAACAGGTTTGCGCTCTCGCTCTGCCAGTGCCGGCCACGCTCCAGCACCGTGACCGGAATGCCCGCCTCGGCGAGACGCAGCGCCGCGACGGAGCCGCCGAACCCGGAACCGATCACGATGGCGTGCTTCGCGCTGCCCGGGCTGTTGCTGCTGTCGCTACAGCCGGCCAGTGCCGTGCCGGCGGCAAGCAGCGATGAGCGGTGGATGAACTGCCTGCGGGTAATCGTGCGCATTGCTGAATTCGCCCGGCTTAGACGCTGCCGCGCAACAACGCGGGTATGTCCTTCAGGGGTGTCTCCTCGTGCGGGTGATTCGCATCGCAAAGCGCAGGGCCCAACTGCGGCCTGACCCCTTCCGGGCGCAGCGGCTTGCCGCATACACTGCAGGTCAGCGTCGGCCTGGTTTTCTCACCGCAGGCCTGATGCACGTACTCGAGCGGGGCGCCCTTACCGCCGTCCATCCACTCATCGCCCCAGCGGGACAGACTCATCAGCACCGGGTACAGCCCCAATCCCTTGCGCGTCAGCCGGTATTCGTAACGCACCGGTCGATCGTGGTAGGGGACTTTGACCAGCACGCCCTGCTCCACCAGTTTGCCCAGGCGCTCCGCCAGCCGGTGACGGGTAATACCGAGGTTGCTCTGGAACTGGTCGAAGCGTCGCGTACCCAGGAAAGCATCGCGAAGAATCAGCATGGTCCAGCGTTCGCCCACTACGGACAGCGCCCGGGCGACAGAGCACACCTGCTTATCGATATCATCCCAACGCATACTCTCCTCGCTATTCAGTTCTCGCGCGCCGCGCTTTGCCGGAAAAGGTACTATAGTCGATTTTAACGGAAATACTCCTGCCGGTAGGCGCGGGCTGTACGCAGGCGGTAAATCCCACACAACAGGCGCCGCGCCGATGGACAAAGACAGTAGTCGAAAAAAAAAGGCGGGGATAGCCCCGCCTTTTTCTCAGTCCGACCTTGCTGTAAAGGGCCTAGCCAAACTGGTTCATGGTGTTGTCTTTACCACCGGCTTTCAGTGCCGCATCGCCAGAGAAGTATTCCTTGTGATCATCACCAAGGTCTGAGCCCGCCATGTTCTGGTGCTTCACGCAGGCGATACCCTCGCGGATCTCCTTGCGCTGGACTCCCTTCACATACCCCAGCATGCCCTGCTCGCCGAAGTAATCCTTGGCGAGATTGTCCGTGGACAGCGCCGCAGTGTGGTAGGTAGGCAGCGTGATCAGGTGGTGGAAGATTCCCGCCTGCCGCGATGAATCGGCCTGGAAGGTGCGAATTTTCTCATCGGCCTCCATCGCCAGTTCAGAGTCATCGTAATCAACGCTCATCAGCTGGTCACGCTTGTAGGCGGATACGTCCTTACCCGCTTCACTCCAGGCGTCAAACACCTGCTGGCGGAAGTTCAGCGTCCAGTTAAACGACGGCGAGTTGTTGTACACCAGCTTGGCATTGGGAATCACCTCGCGGATACGGTTTACCATGCCCGCAATCTGGCCGATATGCGGCTTTTCCGTCTCGATCCACAGCAGGTCGGCGCCGTGCTGCAGCGAGGTGATTGAATCCAGTACACAGCGGTCTTCACCGGTTCCCTTGCGGAACTGGTAGAGGTTCGACGGCAGACGCTTGGGACGCATCAACTGGTCGTGGTACTTGATGATGACGTCGCCGTGGCTCATCTCGCTGACATCCAGTTCTTCCATATCGAGGAAGCTGTTGTACTGGTCACCCAGGTCGCCCGGTGTGTGGGTTACCGCAATCTGCTTGGTCAGGCCGGCGCCCAGCGAGTCGGTACGGGCGACGATCACACCGTCGTCCACACCCAGTTCCAGGAATGCGTAACGCACCGCCCGGATCTTGGCGAGAAAATCTTCATGCGGTACTGTCACCTTGCCATCCTGGTGACCGCACTGCTTTTCGTCAGAGACCTGGTTCTCGATCTGGATCGCACAGGCGCCCGCCTCGATCATCTGCTTGGCCAGCAGATAGGTGGCCTCCGCATTACCAAAACCGGCATCGATGTCGGCGATAATCGGTACGACGTGAGTCTGGAAGTTGTCGATCTGGCTCTGCACCGACCGCGCTTCCACCTCATTTCCCGCCTCTCGCGCCGCATCCAGCGCGCGGAACAGTCCACCCAGCTCGCGCGCGTCAGCCTGGCGCAGGAAGGTATACAGTTCTTCAATCAGGCCGGGCACCGTGGTTTTCTCATGCATGGACTGGTCGGGCAGCGGGCCGAACTGGGAGCGCAGGGCCGCAATCATCCATCCCGAGAGGTAGAGGTAGCGCTTGTTGGTATTGTTGAAGTGCTTCTTGATAGCAATCAACTTCTGCTGGCCGATAAAACCGTGCCAGCACCCCAGCGACTGGGTGTACTGGCTGCTGTCCGCATCGTACTCCGCCATATCCTTGCGCATGATGCCCGCAGTGTACCTGGCGATATCCAGACCCGTGCGAAAACGGTTCTGCAGCCGCATGCGCGCAGCAGACTCGGGGTTGATCTGGTCCCACGCACTGCCGTTGCTTTCCCGCAGCCGGGTCAATTCTGCAAATTCATCTTGGAATGTGGACATGGTAAAACCTCTTTTGTCGAGTTGCGGTCTGTGTAAAGTGCTCTGGGTACTTCACCGGGACTCAGCCGGCCCCCTGATCAATTCGAGGCTAGTGTAGTGACACAGTGCGTATAACTGAAATTAATAGTAGATATTTTTGCTATTTGTCGTATGAATTTTGCGCTCACGACACTCCCCCACAGGACTGCCTGCAACGCCTACCGAAATCCGTAGCGAGGGCGTTTTGCCGGCCTTGTCTTATTGACAGGACCGCGCGAATGGCACAGTTTAGGATGCGTGACAAACTGATACCGGAAGGCAAGAGAAAATGGAACGCGTTAGGTCGAACCCGCAAGGAGATGCCTGATGGCCAGTATCACATTTGAGCCCATTTCCGGGGAACTCGGCGCCACGGTTCGGGTGTCTGCTGACGATATATTGACCAACGGCTCGCCGCGGGAGATTCGCAACGCGCTGGATGTCTTCGGGGTACTCGTGTTCCCGCATCTCTACCTGAGCGACGAGGATCTTGTATCGCTCACCAACGCACTCGGGGAAATGGAGCCGGCCCGCACCACCGCGGACGGCTCCAGGGCCGCCGCTCTGGGCATTTACCGCATCGCTCTCGACAAGCAAAACAGCAGCCAGCGTGAATATGTGGAAGGAAACAATTTCTGGCACATGGACGGCACCTCCTATCGAGTGCCCGGTAAAGCCACCTTGCTGAAATGCATCACACCTGCCGCAGCGGGTGGTGATACGGAGTTCGCACACCTGTTCGCCGCTTACGACGCGTTACCGCAGGCGAAAAAGCAACAGCTCGAGGGTCTACGGGTTATTCACTGCCTGGAAGCGGTCGGACGAAAATTCAAGCCTGACCACACCGAAGAGGATATACGCCGCTGGAATGCCGTATTTCCTCCGACGGAACACCCCCTCGTCTGGAAACAAAGCTGCGGGCGTACCTCGTTGCTGATTGGCTCCACGGCACAATGCATTGTCGATAAAAACGGCGACACCGTCCCAGCCTTGCTGGAAGACCTGCTGGAATGGTCTACCCAGCCTCGCTTCACCTATCGCCATCAATGGCGACAGGGAGACCTTGTCATCTGGAATAACCCCGGCCTGTTGCACCGCTCACATCCCTATACAGAGGCGGCCGGGAGGATCATGCACAGAACGACGGTTAAAGGTACAGAGGAAATCGCTTAGTAAAAGTGTTGATGCCCTGCCTGTGGCGGCCGGCATGGCAGTTATCGCACAATAGCCGCGATCGGAAGTGGCAAGAAGGCGGGACATTCAATGACAATACCCCTCCCCTCCTACACCAGCGGCAGCGCTGACGCTCCCCTGCTGGGAATGACCATCGGTGGCATGCTGGACCGCACCGCCGGACTGTTCCCCGACACCGAAGCGCTGGTGTGCCTGCACCAGGAGATTCGCTGGACGTACCGGGAACTCGTCGACAAGGTCGATGAAGCGGCTCGCGCTTTCATCGCCATTGGTGTCGAGCGGGGTGACCGGGTGGGCATCTGGGCGCCCAATCGCTATGAGTGGACGGTGACCCAGTTCGCCACCGCAAAGGTCGGCGCCATCCTTGTCAATATCAATCCGGCCTACGGCCTGCATGAACTCGAGTACGCGCTGAATCTCGCAGGTGTCAGCGTGTTGGTCACCGCCGATCACTTCAAAGCCTCCAACTACCGCCAGATGCTCAGAGAACTCGCACCGGAGATTGCGCAGTGCGCCCCCGGCAAACTCAGCGCCGCACGCATCAGCGCACTCCGCGCGGTGATCAACCTCGACCCGGACCCGCACGAGGGTATGTGGACCTGGAACCAGTTTGTCGGCCTCGCGGAAGGCGTATCCGCGGAGGAACTGCGGGCGCGCGCGGCGCAACTCCAGTTTGACGAGGCTATCAACATCCAGTTCACCTCAGGTACCACCGGCAACCCGAAAGGTGCCACGCTCACCCACCACAACATTCTCAACAACGGGTATTTCGTCGGTCGCAGCCAGCGTCTGAGCGAGCGGGACCGGCTGGTCATCCCGGTGCCGCTGTACCACTGTTTCGGCATGGTGATGGGCAACCTCGGCTGCATCACGCACGGCGCAACCATGGTCTATCCCTCCGAGGGCTTCGAGCCCGTGAAGGTGTTACAGGCGGTGCACGATGAAAGAGCCACCGCACTGTACGGCGTGCCGACGATGTTTATCGCCGAACTCGCCGAACCCACCTTTGATGAGTACGACCTCAGCAGCCTGCGCACCGGGATCATGGCGGGCGCCATCTGCCCGGCCGAGGTGATGAAGAAGGTCCACAGCAGGATGCATATGCGGGAAGTGCAGATTGCCTATGGCATGACGGAGACCAGTCCGGTATCCACCCAGACCAGCATCCTCGACCCATTCGAGAAACAGGTCACCACCGTGGGCCGCACCCAGCCGCACCTCGAAACCAAGATCGTCGATCCCGCCAGCGGACAGGTACTGCCGCGCCACGAAATCGGCGAATTGTGCACCCGCGGCTACAGCGTGATGTTGAAGTACTGGGACAATGAGGAGCAGACGCGCGAGGCGATCGACGCTGCCGGCTGGATGCATACCGGTGACCTGGCGACGATGGACGAGGACGGCTACATCCAGATTGTGGGGCGTATCAAGGACATGGTAATTCGCGGCGGCGAGAACATCTACCCGAAAGAGATCGAGGAATTTCTCTACACCCACCCGGCAATCGAGGAAATTCAGGTGACCGGCATACCCGATGAAAAATACGGGGAGGAACTGGTCGCCTGGGTCAAGTTCCACACCGACGCCGAGCCCGTTACCGCAGAGGAACTGCAGGCGTTCTGCAAAGGCAGGATCACGCACTTCAAGATTCCCAGGCACTACAAGTTCGTCGACGCGTTTCCAATGACAGTGACAGGAAAAATCCAGAAGTTCCGCATGCGCGAGATATCGATGCGGGACCTGGGACTGCAGGAAGGTGCGTAGATCCTGTGGTCTGCCCGACCACCCGACTGCGGGATTCGGCTCCACGCCGCTCCGAAACCCCTGGCCACCCGTTCTGCTGTCGGGTGTAGCAACGCACGTGATCCGGGTCGCGAATATTGAAACCGCGACGCATTAATGTACACTAATGTCCTATTAAAAAAGGCGACAAATGTGATGACTCAACCGCAATGGTCGATCAGCCGGGGTACACCGCTGGCGGAGGAACCGGGCATCGGCGCGCTGACACTGGGCGGCTACCTCGGCGAACTCGCCGCCCGCTTCGGTACTGCTGAAGCCGCCGTGATGCGCGATGGCGATACAGCCGAGCGGTGGACCTATGACGAGCTACTGCAGCGTTCGATGGCCGTCGCCAGGGCACTGCTCGCCTGCGGCATCGGCAAGGGAACCCGGGTCGGCCTGCTGGTGACAAACCGCCTGGAGTTCCTCTGCGGATTTTTCGGCACCGCGCTTGCCGGTGGTGTGGCCGCGCCGATCAGCACGTTTTTCACCGCCAGCGAACTGGATGAGGTCCTCGCGGCCTCCGGCTGCTCCGTACTGCTGCTGGAGCGCCACGTCCTGAAGAAAGACTTCGCGCTGATGCTGCAGGAACTGGAGCCCGATATCGCAAGCGCGACTCCGGGCCAACTGGCCTCCACCCGATACCCCTTCCTGCGTCACCTCGCACTCGTCGACAGTGATAAAGGCGCGGGCGCGATCGAGGGCTGGCAGACATTTCTGCAGCGCGGAGAGAGTATCGCACCGGCGCTGGCAGAAGCCGCTGCCGTATCCCTGAGCCCCAGCGACGCGGCCACGCTGTTTTTTTCGTCCGGCTCGACCGGCCGGGCCAAGGGCATTCTCAGTACCCATCGCGCGGTGTGCCTGCAGCTGTGGCGCTGGAAGCGCTGGTACGCGATCGAACAGGCGCCGCGCACCTGGTCGGCCAACGGATTCTTCTTTTCCGGCAACTTCTCGATGGCGCTGGGCGGAACGCTGACCGCCGGCGGCACGCTGGTGCTGCAGCGGTATTTCGACGCACCTGCGGCGCTTGCGCTGGTGGAGCGCGAGCGTGCGACGATGCTGCTGGCATGGCCCCACCAGTGGGCCCAGCTCGAGGCCGCGGAGAACTATCAGGCGGCGGACCTGTCGTCGGTGCACTATGTCGATGCCAACTGGCCGATCGCCCGTCACCCGACAGTGAATACACGATGGCAGGAGCCGCAACAGGCCTACGGCTGCACCGAGACATTTACCCTCATTTCAGTATTTGCCTCGGGAACGCCCCCGGCGCGGGCCGCCGGCAGTCACGGCCTGCCGACAGCCGGTTCGGTGATCAAGATTGTCGACCCGCTGAGCGGCGAACTGGTCCCGACAGGCGAGCGCGGAGAAATCGCGATCAAGGGGCCGACCCTGATGCTCGGCTATATCGGCATACCACTGGACGAGACGCTGGATGAGGACGGCTTTTTCCGCACCGGTGATGGCGGTTATCTCGACAGCGCCGGCCGCCTGTTCTGGGAAGGTCGACTCAACGATATCATCAAGACCGGCGGCGCCAACGTATCCCCGCTGGAGATCGACGCGGTGATCCGCGAATGTCCCGGCGTGAAACTCAACCAGACAGTCGGCGTGGCCGATGACCTGCTGGGCGAGGTGGTGGTCACCTGTATAGTCGCGCACGAGGGGCAGTCCCCGTCGGCGGAAGACGTGCGCACTTTTGCCAGGCAAAAACTGGCCAGTTACAAGGTGCCGCGCGAGGTACTCTTTTTCAGCGAGGACGAACTGGAAACCACTGGCAGCGCGAAAATCAAGACAGCGGATTTGCGCCAGCTCGCCGCCGACCGGATCAAGGCGCCGCCCAAGTGAACAATCAACCAACACCCGTTCCGGGTATTCGCACCCCGTTCGCAGGCCCCGGTCGCCGGCGAACTACCGTGCGGTGTCGCCAGCGGTCGGGTAGCTTACCCTGGAGGAAGTAATGAACAACGATTTCATAGCGGCCGATTGCGGCATTCGACAGTTGTACGCACGGTTCTCCGACGTGGTCTGGCGCAAGGACAGCGAAGCCTGCGGTGAATGCTTCGCTGACGACGCGCACTGGAAACTCGCCGGCCTGCATGTCAGGGGGCGGGAAGACATCCGCGCCACGTTCAGGAAACTGCTCGGCGCATGCGAACGGGTAGTCCTCATCCAGGGCACGCCGGTACTCGAGGTCGAGGGGAACGACGCCAGCGGCCGAATCCAGGTAACGGAGCTCGCACGAATGGCCGATGGCAGCTCGGCCATGACCATCGGCGTGTACTACGACCGCTATGTGCGGCAGGGAGATCGCTGGTATTTCCAGTGGCGGCATTTCAGCCTGCACTATCGCGGACCAACCGATCTCTCCGCACCGCTGGTCGACAGCCCCGACTACGGCCCGCCGCCGGGCATGCCCGGGCAGGACGAACCCACATTGACCCGGCGCAAAGTATCCGACGACTGACCGCGCAGCATCCTGCCGGGGTCGTGGATGCCTACTTTTTCACCTCCAGCATGTATTGCGCTACCGCGAGCCGTGTTTCCTCATCCAGGTAGTTTTGCGGTGGCATTTCCGGGTAATCTTCCCGCTTCTTGACCGGGTTGGCGATGTACTCAGCGATGCCCTGCGGATTATCCATGTACAGTGCCTGGATAATCTGTACCGGCGGCCCGATCATGCGGCCAGTGTAGGTGTGGCAACCCGCGCACACACCCAGGTAGGCTATCTTGCCCTTGTCCTCCGGTTTGATTTCACGAGGCGGCACGGGGGGCAGCAAATAGTTGCCGAGACCGATCGTGTTGCCCACTGCGCAATCGCCATAACCCCCCAGTCCCACGGTGATGTACTGCTGCCGGTTGACGATACAGCTGTCCTTTGAGGGTCCGACGCTGACAATATCGGGGTTGCCCGTTTTCAGTTCCGTCAACATGTATGCCTTGATCTCGGTGACCGGCTCGTAGCCGTTATTGATCATGGTGTTGTTGAGGATTTTGACGCGGTCGGAATTGGGCTCGGACTCCGGATCGATGGTCACGTTGGCGGCATTGCTGTGATCGGTGATCAGGATGCCGGCGTTCTTGTTGTCCTTGATGATATTGCCTTCTATCACCACATCGTCCGCGGCCATGACCAGTATCCCGGTACCTGCAGGTATACCGGCCACCGTGGAGCCGGGTGCGCCAAAATTTACATGGTTATTGGCCAGCACGAAGTTGTTGCGAATGATCACGTCATAGGTGGTTTTAATGGGCAGGCCGGGCGTGATGAACGCCAGGATACCGCCGGTGTTGTTGTACACGCGATTCGCCTCAACTATCGCATGGCGGCTGTTTTCGATCTCGATCCCGGCGACACTGTCGTACACATCGTTGTACGCGACGTGTACGTTGTCGCTCATCCCCACGTAGATGGCTGCATCCTCGATGCCGGACACCACGTTGTGCTCGACCACGCCATTCTGGCCCAACTGCGGGAATATTCCGTACACACCGGTGTCGACGATGTAATTATTGCGGATCTCCCAGTTGTTGCCGGCCTGGCTCATGATCCCGTTGCCCTTGTAGCGCGTGATCTTGAAGTTCTCGACAACGATATTGTTGCCGGAGTAGAGAATGGCATCGTTCAACTCGCCCTCGCCGTCAAGTACCGGGCGCTCGCTTCCCTGGATGACACCGATCAGGCGAATACCGTCCTTGTCGATAAAAACCGTTTCCCTGTAGGTGCCGGGCATGACCTGAATCGTCGTACCGGGCTCCGCATCCTGCACCGCTGCCTGGATGGACTCGCCGTCCCTGACCACCACGACCACATCGGACATCGGCGGTCCGGCGACCGATTTACTGTTGCCGCTGAGCGTAAACTCATTGTCCTCGGCGCTGAAACCGCCACTGTAGCTGGCGGCGCTGCCGGAAGACTCCACGACAACCGGCGCCGACTCCTCACGACTGCCCTTGCCGATGACCATCCCGCCCGCGAACGCCGCCAGAACCAGTATCACAGCCAGAATCTTTCCCATGTTCATGAAGCATCTCCCGATGTTTTCTGTGTTGTTACAATGCGCGCCCGCCGCTCACCGTTGATGGGCGGCAGGCCCGAGGGCAATTGCCGCGGCACCTCGGGTGTTAAACTTTCGTCAGTCAGCGTACCCAGGAAGTCGACCAGCCTGTCCAGTTCGTAGTCGGTCAGGTCGGGCGATGAAATATGCCAGTGAAGTTGTAAATCCACGCCTTCAGGCACCGCGTGGCCGCGACCGCCGTTATAAAACTCCGCGACTTCCCGCAAATTGTCGAACCGCCCCGAATGCATGTAGGGCGCGGTTTTCGTGATATTGCGCAGCGTCGGCACTTTGAACCCCGCCTTCAATTCGGGTGCGTTGTAGGTACGCTCGGCGCCGATATCTATCGGGCGCCCTTCCGGTTCCGGGGCGCCGATCACCGCCACCTGCTGGTTTGTAAACAGCGGGGGCGTATGACACTCAGCGCAGCGCGCGACAAACGAACGAAAAATGTTCAACCCCTCCACTTCGGGCGCCGACAACGCCGCGTGATAGCCGTGCGCATAGCGGTCGTAGCGGCTGTTCAGGGAGATCAGCGACGTCTGGAACGCGGCCAGTGACAGATAGACCTCGTCCAGCTGAATCTGTTCACCCAGGCGCTGCGGGAATGCCTGCTGAAACAGCGCCCGGTATGCCGGTATGTTGTTGAGGGTCGCGAGCAGTTGTTCCGGCGAGTTGCCCATCTCGTCGGGGGCGAACAAGGGGCCAACCATCTGTTCCTCCAGCGTGCTGGCGTGCGCGTCCCAGAAGAATTTGTTCAGGAAGGCGGTATTCCACAGGGTGGGTGCCGCGCGCGCCACCTCCTGGCCACCTATACCCTTCGACCGCGGCAGATTATCCGAAAAGCCCTGCTCCGGATTGTGGCAGCTGGCGCAGGAAACGCTACCGTCTTGCGACAACACCGGGTCGAAGAACAGGTAACGACCCAGGTCGATCTGCTGTGGCGTAAATCCATCGCGATGTGCCGGCAGGGCGGTCTGGGTACCGCCCAGCCCGGCGCCCTGCACCGAGCCGTAGAAATCATACATCGTGCGCAGCAGGCACGTCCCCGCCGCGCTTTCCTCAAAGCTGGGCGGGCAGTATTCGCGCAGACGAAAAGCTTCGTTATCGGCCGTGGCTATCCCGACGCACAGCAACAGCGCGGAAGTCATCAACGTTAGCGTACGCACGCTCACGATTTGCTACTGCGCCGCAGCCAGGGACTGGATATATGCGATGACATCGTCCAGGTCCTTCTCGGAAGGCAGGCTGCCGGACATCATTTTCATCTGCCTGCCGTATTTGTCGTCCGGGTGTTCGCCGCGTACTCCCTGTTGAAAATTCTGGTACTGGGCCTTGATATAGGCCGCATCCAGCGTGACGAGGGCCGGCGCGTTCAAGCCGGGATTACCCTGCGCCTGCCCACCGTGACAGGCGCCGCAACTCGCGTGATAGTAGTTGTTGCCGTTCTTTAGATCGCCGGTCTGCGGTGCGGTTGCCACCGGCGGAGGCAGCGCCGCGAGGTAATCCGCAAGCAACACGATATCCTCGTCAGACAATGCGGCGGCCAGCGCTTTCATTTGCGCGCCCTGCGTGTCCTGTGGATCAGCGCCGCGGACTCCCGCCTTGAAGTGCTGCAGCTGGCGCGCCAGGTAGGCCGCATCCTGGGCGGCCAGCGCCGGGGCCTTCAGCTCCGTGCTGCCCTGGGCAGCCTCGCCGTGGCAGGCCGCGCAGGGTTGGTAACTTGACGGGGCGTCGGCATTGGCGGAAAACGGCGTCAACACGAACACCAGCAAAGCGGAACTGATCAGCGTAAGCATTTTACTCATGGTCGATCATGCCTCTCCAGGGGCTCACAGCGCGCGGGCCGGATTTTGGGGGTGCAATTTAAACACAAAATTATAGTTATAACTACCGTATTTAATTTTGGTTGCCTTTCGTTTACAATCTCCCTCAGTATTGTAGGAATAATAATCCCAACCCAAATCCAACAGGAAGACCCGAATGCTCCCACCCATAAACTGGAAAGGCAAACTCGCTGCTGCGCGACTACTGCTGCTGGCATGCACCGTCGGCATTGTATCCCCCACCGGTATCGCCCAGGAGGAAAAGGCAAAGGGCTACAGCCTGCAGTTGGAGGAAGTCCTCGTCACCGCGCAGAAGCGTGAGGAAGACACGATGAGTGTGCCGATCACCGTCAATGCATTCTCGGCGCAGGATATGCTCAATACCGGCGCTGACAATATCCAGGATATCGCCGATTTTATGCCGGGAGTTGAAATCGATACCGGTGGCGCGACCCAGGTGGGTATATCCATCCGCGGCATCAAGAGCCCGAATATCAGTTCCGGTGGCGACCCCTCCGTCGCCACCTTCTACGACAATGCGTATATGCCCCGGGCGGCCACCTCCATCCCTTTTACCGACATCGCCCGCACCGAGGTATTGAAAGGCCCGCAGGGTACGCTGTTCGGTCGCAACGCAACCGCCGGGGTAATCAATATCGTACCGAACAAACCCGTGCAGGATTTTGAAGCGTTCGTCAGGACGCGAATTGGCAATTACAACCGCTTCGACGTGGAGGGCATGGTCAACCAGCCGTTCGCCGATGACATCGCTGTACGCGCCAACATATTCTCCCATCAACGTGACGGCATCATCGACAACGTGGGTATCGGCGACGACATTCGCGACGAGGGCTTCATTGCGGCACGAATGGCCATACTGTGGGATATCTCACCCGACACCAGCATTCAACTGGCCGGCGACTATGAGGACCGCAGTGAAGACCCGGGCTACTCCATCGGTGTAAGCAAGTACGGCTACAGTACCGACCCCTATAACAACAAGGCCGCCAACGATGTGTACAACCGCGAGGAAAATCGCAATATGTGGGGCGCGTCCCTGCAGGTTGATCACGCGTTCAATGATGAACTGTCGCTCTTCGGCATCCTGAGCTACCGCGACTGGGATACCACCAACCTGCAGGACGAGGACGGTACCGAGGATATCAGGCGCTACCTGGACACCAACAACATCGAAGACTCGGACATCTGGTACAGCGAGATACGCCTCAATTTCGTGAATGACAAGTTCAATGCTATCGCGGGTATGAACTACAGCGCCGAGGACGTGTACCAGCGTACCGATATCGGCCTGTTCGCTGATTCCTATATGCAGTTTGTCAGTGTCGAGGTTTCCGGGGACCAGGACTTTAATCTCTGGGACACCATTCCAAACGAACCCGATTCCTACTGGTTGGGCCTGTCGGACACACTCGGTATAGCGGTGCTGCCGCCGAGCTATGCGGGACAGTACTTCACGGAAACCATGGACAATACCGGGGACTTCAAAAACTTCGGTATCTTCGGTGATGTCACGTACAACCTTACTGAATCCTGGCGGGTGTCCGCCGGCCTGCGTTACAGCGCGGACCAGAAGACGTATTCCTGGCAAACGTTTCCAGTCATGTTGCCCGGCTGGCCCATATCACCCGCCGTAATCAACTACGACCCGGCGAAAACAGGCGCCGACCCGGCCAACTACTATGACAAGTTCTCGGACTCCAACGACTGGAGCAAGGTGACCGGGCGCCTGGTGCTCGACTGGCAGTTCATGGACACGGCCATGGCCTACCTGTCCTATGCTACAGGCTACAAGTCCGGCGGCTATGACGGTCAGGACTTTTCGGCCTACGTGACCGGACCGTTCGACCCGGAGGAAATGGCCAGCACGGAGCTCGGCGTGAAGGGCGATTTCTTCGAGGACCGACTGCGCGTGGAAGCCTCCCTGTTCTACCAGAACCTCGACGGCCAGCAATTCGCGACAGACACCAAATCGTGTACGCCGGGGTCCACGACCGAGGAGTGTAATGCGCAGGACCCCACCGCCGCGCCGAGCGTGATCAGCCGGGACGTCGATATCGAGGGCGCCGAAATCACGTTGCAATGGCGCGTACTGGACAACCTGCTGCTCTCCGGCCTGACCACCGTGCGCAGTTCAGTCACAACGCCGCAGGCCTATTTCAACAGCGGTGGCGAACCGGTGGGCGGCTCCAAGGAACACGACAAGACGCGCACCGACTATACCCTGCGCCTGGACTGGACCCCGGAAATTCCGGTCGGTTACCTGCTGGTTCATCTGGACTATGTGTATGAGGAGGCAGAGGACCCCAGCGATACCGATAACCCGATCTACACCACCGGGCAGTGGTATTTCCAGGACCGGGAACTGCTCAGCGCCCGCATCGCGTGGACCAACGACGCGGATAATTTTGAAATCGCCATCTGGGGTAAAAACCTGCAGGACAACGAAATTGCCGACAACCCGGGCGGGCTGGCCGCCGCAAACCTGGGCGTCTACAGGACCAGCATCGAAGACCCGCTGACTTACGGCATCGACATGCGGTATTCCTTCTAGAGACCAGGGCGCTCTCTGGCTCAGGGCGCGGCCAGGCTTTTCTCCATGTTGGCGGCGATGGCTGCCGCCACCTTTTTCGCGCGCTCCGCGCGCTCACCGGCAAAATGCGCGTCCACGGTGGTGGTGAAGAACCTCAGCCAGCGCTGAAAATCCTCGACCGTCAACGTGCGTTTGCTGTGCAGCTGGCGGTGGATGTCCATGGTATGTCGCTGGTATTGCCTGTCACCCAGCAGCAGCTTGCACCAGTAGTCCTTGATATGCGGAAGGTGTACGGCGAGATCGATCCCGGCGACATCGACGAAAATCGGGGCCAGCTGTTCATCGGCCAGCATGCGCTCGTAGAAGCGATCCACGAAAAACCCGATCCGCTCGCGGGAATCCAGGTCCGGCCTGCTCTGGCGGGCACTCATCGGCCTATTTCTTCTTTTTGCGCTTTTTCGCCTTTTTGACATGCGACATCAGGCGGCGCTTGCGCTGCACCTGGCGCTGCGTCAGCTTGTTGCGTTTCTCGGCGAAGGGGTTTTCGCTGGAACGGAACTCGATACGCACAGGCGTGCCCGCCAGCGCCAGTTCGCGGCGGTAGACGTTCTCGAGGTAGCGCTGGTAGCTGTTCGGTACACTGTCAGTCTGGTTGCCGTGGATTACCACGAGCGGCGGGTTCTGCCCCCCGGCATGGGCGTAACGCAACTTGATCCGCCGTCCGTTTACCATCGGCGGGGGGTGATCAAACACCGCAGCCTCCAGGATACGCGTCAGGGCATTGGTACCTAGCTTGCGCGTGGCCGATGTGTAGGCGCTGTTAATCGATTTATACAGGTGGCCCACACCGGTGCCGTGAAGCGCCGAGATGTAGTGGGTATCGGCATACTCGGCGAAGCGCAGACGGCGGTCCAGTTCACGCTTGATCCAGTCCCGCTGGTCGGCATCAATGCCGTCCCATTTGTTGACCGCGAGCACCAGTGCGCGGCCCTTGTCCATGCAGTGCCCCAGCAGATGCATATCCTGGTCGACGATGCCCTCGTGAGCATCCATGACGAGTACCACCACATGGGCGTCATCCACCGCCTTGAGCGTTTTCACGATGGAAAACTTCTCAACGACCATTTTCACATTCTTGCGCCGCCGGACTCCGGCGGTATCGATCAGCGTATACTTCTGGCCATCGCGTTCATAGTCGATATAGATACTGTCACGCGTCGTACCCGGCTGATCGAAAACCACCACCCGCTCCTCGCCCAGCAAACGGTTTACCAGGGTGGATTTACCGACATTAGGACGGCCGATGATCGCGACGCGAATACTGTCCGGATACCGCTCCCGTTCCTCGACTTCGACGGGTCCGGAAAAATCCGCCAGCACCTGCTCTATCATGCTGGACACTCCACGACCGTGAGACGCGGCGATGGTAAACAGGGTGTCGACGCCCAGGGCATAAAAATCCCCCTTGGCGACATCCTCATCGAGGCCATCGATCTTGTTTACAACGACGTGGAAAGCCTTGTTGCGCTGCCTGAGTTGAGAGGCCAGTGCCTGGTCCGTGGCGTTCAAGCCCTCGCGGCCGTCGACGAGAAAGAGCACGACATCGGATTCGTCAATCGCCGTTAGCGCCTGCTGCGCCATCGGCGTATCGATCCCGACTTCTTCGCCGGTGATGCCGCCGGTGTCTATGACGACAAACGGTCGACTGCCGATTTTCGATTCCCCGTATTTGCGATCGCGGGTCAGTCCCGGGAAATCGGCAACCAGCGCGTCCCTGCTGCGCGTCAGGCGGTTGAACAGCGTCGACTTACCGACATTGGGGCGCCCGACCAGGGCGATCACCGGAATCATCAGTTTTTGGCGGTGATCTCATACGCAGCCAGCTCACCGGCATTCCCGTATACGTAGAGCACATTGCCCTCGCTCATCATGTCCGCACGCACGCCCTCATCGTCGACCCGGAAACGGCCGACGAAGTTGCCGTCAACCTGGGACAGCAGGTGCACGTAGCCTTCAAAATCACCCACTGCGACATAGCCGCCAACCGGTGTCGGCCTGGAGAGTTCGCGGTAGGCGAGCGCGCCCTGGGTCCAGCGAACCCCCTGCCCGTTGCGCATGTACGCGGTAAAGGTGCCGTCTTCATCGGCGACGTACACATTGCCGAACCCCTGGGATACGCCGGAGAAAGAAGAGGCCTTCTGCTGCCAGATCTTACGGCCGCTTTGCAGGTCGATAGCGACCACACTCCCCTGGTAGCTGACCGCGTACAGCTCGCTACCCGCCAGTTCCATCGTGCCGTCGACATCGACAATGCGTTCGATTTCGGACCGGCCCTGCGGTATGGTCACGCGAACCTCCCACATCAGTGCGCCGGTCTGGGCATCGAATCCGAGTACACGACCATTGGCAAAACCCGCATAGACCTCGTTATTGTTCAATACCGGCGTACTGGTACCGCGAATCGTCAGTACCGGAACGTTGCTGTCATAGGTCCAGAGTATGCTCCCTGTCTGGTAATCAAGACCCTGCAAACGGCCGTCGTAGGTCTGGGCCACGACCACCTTGCCATTGCCCTGCGGTGCGGACAGGATCTCTCCATGCACGGGTGTGGACCAGACCCGGTCGCCGGAGTTCGCGTCCAGCCGCAATACATAGCCCTCACTGCTGCCAACGAAAAGCGAATTCTCGTATACGCCGACCCCACCGGACAGCGGAGTTTCCAGTTCAGCCTCCCATACGGTATCGCCGGACATACGGTTTATCGCGGCCACCTCGCCGTCGGCCGCTGCGACGAAGATCATCTCGTCCCGGATCGCGGGCCGCAATCGGTAGAAACCTTCCCCCTGGCCATCGCCTACATCGACAGACCAGAGCTCGTCAATGTCCACTGTCTCGTCGATATCGACGAGCTCGGCAGGTGCCGTCGCCTCGTCGTCGTCTGATTCAAACCATCCGGATATCGTGCTGCACGCCGCCAGGTTGAGCGCCATGAACAGTGGGATAAGGTGCCGGTAGATCTGTTGCATAGTGTCATTCCTCCGGGGCGTCAGTGGTGTCCAGGGTCGGCGCCACGTCCGGGATATCGACCGGCGCGGCGCTCGCTTCCCCGAGGCGTGGGGGTACGGGTGTGAGGCTTTGCAACTTTTGCTGCAGGACAGAAAGGTTAACACCCTGCCCACCGCCGCCCGCCATCGTCGCCGCCAGATTGTAGGCGTGGCGCGCTTCGTCCCTGCGCGCTGCGGCCAACAGGATATCACCCTGGGCAACGGCGTAGGACGCGCCGTAGGGGCCCGGATCCGCCTTTGTCAGTATATCCAGCGCCTGATCGGTATCGCCCGAGGCCGCCAGCACGCGAGCCAGGCGCAACTGTGCAACCTGTGCCGTATCACTACCGGCTGGCGCCCTGCCCAGTACCCAGCGCAACTGGACCTC
This sequence comes from Gammaproteobacteria bacterium, assembly GCA_030427485.1. Lineage (GTDB taxonomy): Bacteria > Pseudomonadota > Gammaproteobacteria > Pseudomonadales > Halieaceae > Marimicrobium. Next base: position 18,202 of record JAUICG010000029.1, on the reverse strand, counting down.
GGCTTCCGCCAGGTTGCCGTCGCCCACCGCTATCGCCGCCAACTGCAGGGCGGCAAACTGCGCATACTGGCTGCTGCCGAACTCGGTTTTGAGCTGTTCCGCCAGTTCCATTCCCTGCGCGGCGGACTCCCCGGAGCCAGGATTTTCTACCGCTCGCAACAGGGCCTGGTACAATGCGGACGCCTGCTCCTGGCGGCCGACGTCGCGGGCCTGCCACGCCTGCCAGCCGAAACCCGCCGCCAGCGCGACAACCACTGCCACTACCGTTGAGCGCCCGTTGTCGTTCCACCAGCGACGCAGCGCCTCGACCTGCTCTTCTTCTGTCCTGTACGATTCCACGTCGTTTTTCCTCTTGCCGTATTGTCAGTGCGCAAGCGCCGCGCACAAAGTGGTTTCCAAATCCCGGAGCGCCACGGTCACTTGCGCGGCGCGCTCGCCTTCGCTGGCGCGCAGTGACTTCACGGTGACTGACCGCGCCGCCACCTCATCCTCACCCCAAATCAGGGCGACCCGGGCGCCGCTCTTGTCGGCTTTTTTCATCTGGCTTTTAAAACTGCCGCCCCCGGCGTGCTGCACGATACGCAACTGTGGCTTCTGTGCACGCAATTCCTCTGTCGCCCGCAGGGCCTGACACTGCGCATCGCTGCCGACCGCGACCACATAGGCGTCAATCGCCGGTGCCGCCGGCGCCTCGCCCCGTTCCATCAGCAACAATACCAGTCGTTCCATACCCATCGCGCAACCGATTGCCGGTGTCGCCCTGCCGCCGAGTTGCGCGACAAGGCCGTCATAGCGGCCACCGGCGCAAACGGTGCCCTGCGCGCCCAGGTCCCGGGTTACCCACTCAAACACAGTTTTGTTGTAGTAATCCAGGCCGCGCACCAGCCGCCGGTTGACGACATAGTTCACGCCGGCCGCCTGCAGCAGTTCGCACAGTCGAGCGAAATCGGCTTCCGCCTCGTCGTCGAGAAAATCCTCAAGACTCGGCCCTTCATCGAGAACAGCTTGCGTCTGCGCATTCTTGCTGTCCAGGATTCGCAGCGGATTCGTGTGTAAACGGCGCTGGCTGTCTTCGTCGAGCAACTCCACTCGCACCTGCAGGAATTCGACCAGCGCGGCGCGATAGGCTTTGCGCGCATCAGCGCTGCCGATAGAGTTCAGCTGTAGCTCCATGCAGTCCACCAGGCCCAACTGCCGCCACAGTGTCGCGCACAGCAGGATGAGTTCCGCGTCCATATCAGGAGTGGCGACACCGAACGACTCCACGCCTGTCTGGTGAAACTGTCTCTGGCGACCTTTCTGCGGGCGCTCGTACCGAAACATCGGGCCGGCGTACCACAGGCGCTGCGGCGTGCCGAGCAGCCCCTGCTGGATGGCGGCACGAACGCAGCCCGCGGTACCTTCCGGGCGCAAGGTCATGCTGTCGCCGTTGCGATCATCGAAGGTGTACATCTCCTTCTCGACGATATCGGTAACCTCCCCGATGGAACGCTTGAACAACGCTGTTTTCTCCACCACGGGCAGGCGAATCTCGCTGTAACCATAGCTGCCCAGCACCGCGGCTATGCTGCGTTCCAGATACTGCCAACAGGCTGTGTCGCCCGGCAGGATGTCGTTCATCCCCCGAATGGCGGTTATTTCACTCACTTGAACTCCATTACACGGTGTAAACAGTCAGCGCTTCGATTTCGCAATCAACTGTTCTTCCAGTCTGACGCGCGCCTGCTCCAGGTCCGCGGCACGCTTCCGGATCACCTCTTCGAGATGGTCGATAAAATCCTCATTGCTTATTTTGTGATGCGGCTCCCCATCGAGGTAGATCAGGTTATTGGGTGTCGCTCCGGTGAGCCCCACATCGGCCTCCCTGGCCTCCCCCGGCCCATTGACGATACAACCGATGACGGCGACATCCATTGGCGTTCGCACATCCTCAAGCCGCTGTTCGAGGATATTCATGGTGCCGACCACATCGAAGTTTTGCCGCGAGCAACTGGGACAGGCAATGAAATTGATCCCGTTGGCGCGCAACTGCAGGCTTTTCAGAATATCGAATCCGACCTTGACCTCCTCCACCGGATCCGCCGCCAGTGAGACGCGGAGCGTATCACCGATACCATCCATCAGCAGCATTCCCAGCCCTACCGCGGACTTGACGGTTCCGCCACGCAGTCCGCCGGCCTCGGTTATTCCCAGATGCAAAGGCTGATCTATTTTCGTGGCCAGCAGACGATAGGCCGCCACCGCCATGAAAACTCCCGACGCCTTTACGCTGACCTTGAAGTCCGGGTAATTGAACTTGTCCAGGATATCAACGTGGTGCATGGCCGATTCCACCAGGGCCTCGGGAGTGGGCTCGCCATACTTCCGCTGGAGTTCCTTGCCCAGGGAGCCCGCATTTACACCGATCCGGATCGGGATACCTTTGTCCCGCGCGCTGTCGATAACCGCACGTACCTTGTCATCCCGGCCGATATTTCCGGGATTGATACGCAGGCAGTCCACGCCGTACTCGGCGACCTTGAGAGCAATCTTGTGATCGAAATGAATATCGGCTACCAGCGGTACGCTGACTTGCGCGCGGATCCGCCGAAACGCCTCGGCCGCATCCATGGTGGGCACAGATACTCGCACTATGTCGGCACCCGCGTCCGCGATAGCCCTGACCTGCGCAACGGTAGCCGCCACGTCACAGGTGTCGGTATTCGTCATACTCTGGACGCTGATGGGCGCATCGCCACCGACCGGCACACTGCCGACATGAATCTGCCTCGATACGCGGCGGGTAATGGGCGACTCGATTTTCATTCACCACCTCCTGCATAATGCCGCCGCTCTTCCACGCCTGGATGCGCTGCTTCGCCCTGCGCGGTCGCCGGCGGCTCACCGCCCTGCTTTTGCGACCACCACAATGCCAACACAAGCAGTAACAGTACACCCAGGCCGACTACTACGCCCGTACCAGTGCGTTGCAGTTGCAAGGGCCGGTGAGCTGCGCGCATTTCATACTGCACTGGCGCGACCTCGGCAACCTGGTCAAACACCTCCATGAGTTGCTGCTCGTCCAGCCCCAGCAGCCGTCCATAGGCTTTTATATAACCGCGCGCGAACGGCGGACTGCGCAATGCCTGGTAATCGTCGCGCTCCAGAATGCCCACATAGTTCGGCATGAGATTGAGTCGGTCAGCGGCCTCCCTCTCCGACATACCCTGCGCTTCCCGGGCGGCTTTCAGCAACGATCCGGGCGTGGTAAACGCGTCAAGCTGCTGCAGTTTATCGGTCACTTTTTCACAGTCCGCTTGTAGGCCTGGTATTCGGCGGATTTGGGGTACAGGTTACGCAGTGCCAGCGCATAACTCGCCTCGGAATCGCGGTCGCCATCGACCTTGGCCAACTGGATGCCCAGCAGCAGGGCCGCCGCCGACTGCTTCCTCACCACTGTGCGATAGGTATCATAGTACTTGTTGGCAGTGGGATAGTCCTGGGCCTCATAGCGAATCCTGGCGAGTTCATACAGCGCAATGGTGTTCGTGCGATCCATCGCCAGGGCGCGCACGAAGGCCTCCTCGGCGCCCTGTGTATCGAACAGCTTCAGGCGGCATAAACCGAGGTTTACAAACGCATTGGGGCGACCGGAGTAGAGCGTATCCTTCACTACATAGTCCAGTTGCTCCTCCGCTTCCTTATAGCGCTGCTGGCTGTACAAAAAGGCCGCGTAGTTGTTGCGACAGCGGGAGAAGTTCCTGTCCAGGCTGATCGCCCGCTTGAAATTCTGCTCCGCCAGCTCGTACTCCCCGGTACTCTGGTAGACCAGCGCAAACGCCTCGTAAACCTGTGGGCTGGTGGCGTCGATCTCCTCCGCCAGCTTCAGATTGCGTTTTGCGGCCTCCCAGTTGCCCTCCCCGATGTACTGCCTGGCGAGGGCCACGCGCTTGTCCAGCGCCTTTGATGGCGATGCCTCCTCGGTGAACCCGCCCTCGGTGGTGGTGACACAACCTCCCGACAGGGCGCATGCCAGCACCAGGAACAGCGGAGAAAGGAAGCGTTTCATAGCGGCTCGGAAATCCAATGACATGCCTACCCCACTGATATTATCTGCGTATCGTCCGCCGCGCGGTGGCGTTCGCTGCGACGGGTACGATCAACGACCTGCCCCACCAGCTGACCGCAGGCGGCATCGATATCATCGCCGCGCGTCGTTCTGACCGTCACAATATAGCCTGCATCCACCAGCACTTGCCAGAAGCGCTGCACTGCGTTGCCACTGGGCCTGCGATACCCGGATTGCGCAAAGGTGTTGAAGGGTATGAGGTTAACCTTACAGGGAAAGTCGCGCAGCAATTCCACCAGTTCCCTGGCGTGCTCCACCCTGTCGTTAACACCGCTGATCAGGGTGTACTCAATGGTCGGCACGCGGCTTTTGTCGCTCTGTGCGGCCATGTAGTTGCGACAGCTTTCCAGTAGAACGGCGATCGGGTATTTGCGGTTGATCGGAACCAGTTGATTGCGCAGTTCGTCATTCGGCGCATGCAGGGATACCGCCAGCGACACCTCGCTGACACCAGCCAGGCGATCCAGTGCCGGCACGACACCGGACGTACTCAGCGTCACCCGGCGTTTTGACAGACCATAGGCGAGATCCTCCAGCATCAGGTCCATCGCCGCGACCACGTTGTCGAAGTTCAGCAGCGGCTCACCCATGCCCATCATCACCACATTGGAAACAACGCGGTTCCTGCCCGGTCCGAAGGCGTCATAGGACTTGATCGCCAGCCAGACCTGGCCGATGATCTCGGCGGCCGTCAGGTCGCGCTGGAAGCCCTGCTTTCCCGTGGAGCAGAAACTGCAATCGAGACTGCAGCCCACCTGCGAGGACACACACAGCGTGGCGCGATTGCCCGCGGGGATCAGCACCGTTTCAACCAGCCCACCCCCTTCCACACGAATCGCCCACTTGCGGGTACCGTCGCTGGAATCCTGCTGGCTGGCGATTTCCGGCGGACGAACCTCCGCGATTTCCAGCAATTTGACGCGCAGCGCGCGACCCAGGTTGGACATGTCCTCGATCCGGGTAACGCCCGCGTGGTGTATCCATTTCAATACCTGCTGCGCGCGGAACTTTTTTTCCCCGATGTCCAGGAAGAACTGCTCCATCTGCATGCGCGTCAGGCCCAGCAAATTCACTCTGTTGCCAGGCGCGGCGGGGGTATCTGCCAGCGGGAGCGTCGTCATCGGGGAGTGCGCGGCTTCCTAGCGCTCGCAGAGTTCGCTGGAGGCGAAAAAATAGGCGATTTCGCGGGCAGCCGACTGCGGAGAATCCGAGCCGTGTACCGCATTGGCGTCAATCGAGGAGGCGAAATCCGCGCGGATGGTGCCTGCCTCGGCCTCCGCCGGATTGGTGGCGCCCATCAGTTCACGGTTCCTGGCAATCGCGCCCTCGCCTTCCAGCACCTGCACCACAACCGGGCCGGACGTCATGAACTCGATCAGCGCGGGATAAAAGGGCCGCTCCTTGTGTTCGGCATAGAACCCACCGGCCACCGTATCGCTCAGGCGAAGCATTTTGGACGCAACGATTTGCAAGCCGTTGCTCTCAAATCTCGAGTAGATTTTGCCAATAATGTTCTTGCCAACCGCGTCAGGTTTGATGATGGACAGGGTACGTTCTACAGCCATGGGGTATCTCCAGAAAGGCTCATTTTGGGAAGCGCGCAATTATACGGATTTTAAGCCGCCGTTTCACCTGCAATTACTGCCGCGCTGAAGATTCTTTTTCTTTTAAATCAGCTATTTACGAATCAAGAGGGAAAAGCGGGGATTTTACCTCAAATCCGGCGCTGTTGCGGCGGGTTAGCACCGTGCATGTGTCGGCACAGCCCGAAGCTGTTTTATCCTGGCTGGCAAATGCAGCTGGCCTGCGGAATCGGTTATCTCAGACCACCCGTTTTACCGCCCGAAGCCTCAGTCGATGCGGTTATTGAAACAATGTTCTCGGAAGTGGCCAGTTACGAGGGTTCGGGGGTCGGGTGTGCAATTTGTCAGCGAGTATCGGGGAAGCGGACGAATTGCACACCCGATACCCGAACCCGTGGGCCGGAGTGCTACAACATCGGCGTACTCGTATACGATGGCAAGCGAGTAACTAATCCAGTTCCTCAATCCAGGCCGCCTGAATCGCCTCGAGGATTTTCTCACCGCTATGCTTCGGGTCATCGTCAAAATCCGGCAGTGCGATCACCCAGTTCCGCAGGTCGACAAAATTGATCGTCAACGGATCGACGCCGGGATGGGCTTCCACCAGTTCAATCGCTATTGTGTCCACATCGGTCCACCGCATCGGCGCTCTCCCTCTCAGTGTTGCTCGGATACCATATTGATCGTGTAACGGGGTATTTCTATCACCAGGTCTTCATCAGCGACAATCGCCTGGCAACTCAGGCGCGAGTCCGGCTCCAACCCCCAGGCCATGTCCAGGAAATCGTCTTCGAGGTCATCGGGCGGCTCCAGGCTGTCGTAGCCCTCCCGCACCAGGACGTGGCAGGTGGTGCAGGCACAGGACATTTCGCAGGCGTGCTCGATCTCGATATCGTTGCGCAGCAGCGCGCGGCAGATACTTTCGCCGGGCTCGACTTCTAACAACGCCCCTTCCGGGCACAGGTTCTCGTTGGGTAGCACTACGATCTTTGTCACGGGGTTACCTCGTCATCCAGCGAATCCAGGGACACGCCGGCCAGCGCCTGTCGAATACTCTTGTCCATGCGCCGCGCCGCGAACGCCTCGCTCAAACGCCCCAGTTGCTCTGTCTGCGTGTGAATCGCCTGGGCGTCTTGGCCCTCCACCAGTGCCTGCAGGTCTGTCATCTGCCCGGCGATAGCCGCGCGCTCCTCCGCGCTGAGCAGGGCCTCGCCGTCCGCCTTGAGGGCCGATTTCAAGCCCTCCAGCAACTGCCACGCGGCGAGTCGTTCCTCGGCCAGTTTACGGGCTTCCTTGTCTTCAGCCGCGTGACTGAACGACGCCTGCAGCATGCCCGTAATCTCCTCGTCGCTGAGGCCAAAGGAAGGCTTGACCGTGATGCTCGCCTCGGCACCGGTAATCGCCTCGCGGGCGGACACGTTGAGCAGGCCGTCGGCGTCTACCTGGAAGGTGACCTGAATCCTCGCCGCGCCGGCCACCATCGGGGGAATGCCGCGCAATTCAAAATGCGCCAGGGAGCGACAGTCGCTGACCATCTCCCGCTCACCCTGCAGGATATGCACTGCGAGCGCTGTTTGCCCGTCCTTGAACGTGGTGAACTCCTGCGCCCGACTCACCGGGATCGTGGTATTGCGCGGCACGATTTTTTCCACCAGGCCGCCCATGGTTTCGATCCCCAGCGACAGCGGGATCACGTCGAGCAGCAGCAGGTCACCCTCGGGACGGTTGCCCGCCAGAATATCCGCCTGTATCGCCGCGCCAATGGCCACCACCTGGTCGGGGTCGATATCGATGAGCGGCGAGCGCTTGAAAAACTCACCCACCGCCTCCCGGACAAGCGGCACACGGGTGGAACCGCCCACCATCACAATGTTATCGACCGCCGCCTCCAGCTCCGCATCGCGCAGGCACTTGCGGCAGGCGCGCAGGGTACGCTTGACCAACGGGAGAATCAGGCCCTCAAACGTGTCCCGGGTTATGCGCAGTGTGCCGCCCGCCGGCAGCACACCCTGCAGGTCGATGTCGACTTCCTGTTGGTCGGTGAGCCGCTCCTTGGCGGCGCGTGAAGCGGCCTGCAACTGCCGGAACTGGCCAGCAGTGAGCGTGGGGGAACCGCTCTCCTCCAGCACCCAGTCCGCCAACGCGGCATCGAGGTCATCCCCTCCAAGCGCGGTATCGCCGCCGGTGGCAAGGACTTCGAAGACGCCCTTCTGCAAACGTAAAATGGAAATATCGAAGGTGCCGCCGCCGAGATCATACACTGCGATCACCCCCTCCTCCGCGGAGTCCAGGCCATAGGCGACGGCGGCGGCGGTGGGCTCATTGAGCAGGCGCAGCACGCGCAAGCCCGCCAGTTTGGCGGCGTCCTTGGTAGCCTGGCGCTGCGCTTCGTCGAAGTAGGCCGGTACAGTGATCACAGCTCCGTCGATGTCGCCGCCGAGCGTATCGACGGCCCGCCGGCGCAACACGCGAAGAATATCGGCAGAGACTTCCACCGGGCTGACCTCGCCGCCACTGGTGACAAAACGCACCAGCCCCTGGCCCTCGGCGAGGCGGTAGCGGGAGCGCTGCGCGTCGGCCAATGCATCTTCGCTGCCGCGGCCCATGAAACGTTTTATCGACATCAGGGTGTCGGCCGGCCTATGCACTCCCAGTTCCACCGCACCCATGCCGACGAGTGGCGGACGATCGGCACTGTAATTGACCACTGAAGGCAGCATCACCGCGCCGCTCTCGTCGGGCAGGACTGTGGCCCGGCCCCCGCGCATCGCGGCAACCAGAGAATTGGTGGTTCCGAGGTCTATGCCCACCGCGCGTTTTACCTGGTGTGGCAGTGGTGATTGTCCGGGTTCTGCGATCTGGAGTAGTGCCATACCTGGCCTTGGTCATCCTGTCAGTCGATCAACCCGGACTCGATCTGCTCCGCTTCCCGCAGCAGCTTGTCCAGGTATTGCATTTTCACACAGGCACTGGCGGCCGCCGGCAAGTCGCCCGCGGTAAATGCCGCGGAAAACTGCTCCTGTAACGCAGCCACATCAGCGCCAATTTCTGCGACCAGGTGATCCAGCGCCGTTTCCGGGTCCACCAGGTCGTCCATTTCCTCAAGCTTTTCCCTGAGTTCCATTTGCTGGATCAGAAAGCCGCCATCCACCGGCCTGGCGGCAACCGCTTCCGCGTTCATGCCGGCGGTCTCCAGCAGGTAGAGCGCCCGCGGCAGCGGTTTGCGCAGCGTGGCATAGGCCTCGTTGATCAGGGATGAATATTGCACCGCCAGCCGCTGCTCATGCGCCGAGGCGCCGGCGTAGCGGTCCGGATGCAACTCGCGCTGCAACTGCCGGTAGCGGCGACTCAATTGCGCCTGGTCCAGCGCAAACCCTAGCGGCAGCTCAAACAGTTGGAAGTAGTTACGCTGGAAATCGGGAATGGACATACCGGAAGTGTCGCACCGCCATGCTTAAACGGTGAAACTCTCCCCACAGCCACATTCCGCGGAGACATTGGGATTGCGAAACTGCAAACCCTCGTTCAGACCCTCGCGCACAAAATCCAGTTCGGTACCGTCCAGGTAAAGCATGCTCTTTGGATCGATGATGACCTTGACGCCGTGATCCTCGAACACCTGGTCTTCGGGCTGCAACTCATCCACAAATTCCAGCACATAGGCCATGCCGGAACAGCCGGAGGTGGTTACGCCCAGACGAATACCAATCCCCTTGCCCCTCGAGGCCAACTGGCTCGCTATATGCCGGGCGGCCGGCTGCGTGAGACTGACGCCCATACTAGCCGCCCCGCTTCGCGCGCAAGTCCTTCACCGCGGCCTTGATGGCATCTTCCGCCAGCACGGAGCAGTGAATTTTCACCGGTGGCAGCGCCAGTTCCTCGGCGATCTGGGTGTTGCGGATCTGCTCCGCCTCGTCGAGGTTCTTGCCCTTCACCCATTCGGTCAGGAGCGAGCTGGACGCGATGGCCGAACCGCATCCATACGTCTTGAACTTGGCATCCTCGATGATGCCATCGGCATTCACCTTGATTTGCAGGCGCATCACGTCGCCGCAGGCCGGCGCACCCACCATACCCGTACCCACACTCTCATCCGCGGCGTCGAGCTTGCCGACGTTGCGGGGATTTTCGTAGTGGTCCAATACCTTGTCACTGTACGCCATTATCGTATTCCTCCAATTGGAATTAGTGGGCAGCCCATTCAATGCTGTCCAGGTCTACACCATCCTTATACATATCCCACAGGGGGGAAAGCTCTCGCAATTTCTCCACCGCACCGCGCAACTGTGCTACCGCGGCGTCCACATCGGCCTCGGTGGTAAAGCGCCCGAAACTGAAGCGCAGCGAACTGTGCGCCAGCTCGTCGTTCAGCCCCAGCGCCCGCAGCACATAGGAGGGTTCCAGACTCGCAGATGTGCAGGCCGAGCCGCTTGAAACGGCCAGGTCCTTCAGCGACATGATCAGCGATTCACCTTCCACGAAAGCGATACTGACATTCAATGCACCCGGCAGGCGCTGTACGTCGTCGCCGTTGATATGCACTTCCTCGATATCACGGATGCCTTCCCAGAAGCGCTGTCGCAGCGCCTGCAGGCGGATGGCCTCGTCGGCCATCCCCTCGCGCGCGATTTGCGCCGCCTCACCCATGCCGACTATCTGGTGCGTGGCCAGGGTGCCGGAGCGCATGCCGCGTTCATGTCCCCCGCCATGCATTTGCGCCTCCAGCCGCACCCTCGGCTTGCGCCGCACGTACAGTGCGCCGATGCCCTTGGGGCCGTACATCTTGTGACCGGACATGGACAGCAGATCGACCTTCATCTGCTCCATATCGATCGCAATCTTCCCTGCGCTCTGGGCTGCATCGACATGAAAGAGCACGCCGGCCGCGCGCGTTATCTCACCGATCGCGGCGATATCATTGATGGTGCCTATTTCGTTGTTGGCGTGCATGATACTGACCAGGATCGTATCCTCACGCAGCGCGTCTGCCACGGCCTCGGGGCTGATCAGGCCCGCGGGACTGGGGTCCAGGTAGGTCACCTCGTAGCCCTCGCGCTCCAACTGGCGACAGGTGTCCAGCACCGCCTTGTGCTCGATCTTGGACGTCACTATGTGTTTGCCCTTTTTCAGATAGAAGTGCGCCACGCCCTTGATCGCCAGGTTATCGGACTCCGTGGCGCCGGATGTCCAGACAATCTCCCTGGGGTCGGCGTTGATCAGGTCCGCGACCTGGCGGCGGGCATTCTCGACCGCTTCTTCCGCCTTCCAGCCGTAGAGGTGTGAACGTGAGGCCGGATTGCCAAAGTTGCCCTCGATGGACAGGCAGTGAACCATCTTCTCCACCACGCGGGGATCGCAGGGCGTGGTCGCCAGATAGTCAAAGTAAATCGGTTTTTGCATACTGCAGTCGCTCCGTAAATATTGCGTTCGCCACCCGGCTACACTTCTGTCAGGGACAGCGCTTCACCCTGGGGGCTGCGCGCGGCCTGACGCGCCGAAATATCCTGGACTTCCCTTCTCTCGACCAGGTTGGACAGGCTGATTTTACTGAGAAAACCGTGAATCTGGTCGCTGAGGTCGCACCACAGGTGGTGTGTCAGGCACATCTCGCCCTGCTGGCAGTCGGCGGCGCCGCCGCATCCCGTCGCGTCGACTGTCTCGTTCACGGCATCGATAATCTGCGCGACAAAAATTTGGTCCCCGGCGCGACTGAGACGATATCCGCCGCCCGGCCCGCGCACGCTGCTCACCAGATTGTTGCGGCGCAGCTTGGCGAAAAGTTGTTCCAGGTACGACAGCGAGATGTCCTGCCGACCCGAAATATCCGCGAGGCTTACCGGGCGATCAATCCCGTTCAACGCGAGATCCAGCATAGCGGTCACCGCATACCTGCCCTTTGTCGTCAGTCTCATTGCTCTACTCCCGTATCACTTCGTCGGCAGTATGCAATAACCAACTATTTTGGTCAACTATAAAACCTACTGAAAACGTCAGGTAATGTGCCCTAGCGACCACTCTCGCGGCCGCGGCGCACCCATTTCTGCGTCTCGGTCAGAATACCGCGCAGGATATTGAGCTCCATGTCATCCAGGCGCACCCGGCTGTACAGGCGCCGCAGGCGGGACATCAGTTGTCGGGGCGCTGCCGGGTCCAGAAATTCGATGTCCACGAGGGCCTCTTCCAGGTGCGTGTAAAAGCGCTCCATATTCTCGCGCGACGCGAAGGGGGCATCCCATTCATCGACCTCGCAGGCGGGGCGTTCGGCAACGGACTGCAACATACGCAGTTCATACGCAACTATTTGCACAGCCATGGCCAGGTTGAGCGAGCTGTAATCCGCCGCGGTCGGTATATTGAGATGCAAATTGCACACTTTGAGTTCGTCGTTGGTGAGACCGCGATCCTCGCGGCCGAACAACACCGCGACCTGCTCACGTGCCGACGCCTCCGCGATCCGCTGCGCGCAATGCCGTGCGTCCATCAGCGGCCAGGGAATCCGCCGCGCGCGGGCGCTGGTCCCCACCACGAACTGGCAATCGCCGATCGCCTCCTCCAGAGAGGGAACGACGACGGCGGCCTCCAGCAGATCGGTCGCCGAGGCGGCCCGCCAGACAGCCTGCTCGTTGGGAAAATCGCGCGGCGCCACCAGGTAGAGACGCCGCAGGCCCATATTCTTCATGGCCCGGGCGACGCCGCCAATGTTACCGGGATGCGTGGTGTTGACCAGTACGAAGCGGATATTGTCTGGATTCATCGGCTGGCTCACTGCGGTCGCGTGTGGTGTTCACCCCAACAGCGGCTTGACCACCTGCAGTACGGCTTTGAAGCATTTCGGATTGCCGCACACAATATCGCCGGAATCCATGTAGCGGTCGGAACCGTCGATATCCGCCACCAGCCCGCCCGCCTCACGGACCAGCAACACACCCGCGGCGATATCCCATTGCGCCAGGCCGATCTCCCAAAACGCATCGAGGCGGCCCGCCGCCACATACGCCAGGTCCAGCGAAGCCGCCCCGGCACGCCGTATACCCGCGCATCGCGAGGCAAGTACTTCGATGGATTTGCTGTAGGGCGCCAGTTTGTCGTCACAGTGCTCCTTGAACGGGATGCCGGTGCCCAACAATGCACCGTCCAGGCCGGCGAGATCGCTGACGCGAATACGGTGTCCGTTGAGTTGTGCGCCGCGACCGCGTGACGCGGTAAATTCCTCCCGCCGTACCGGGTCCACAATCACCGCATGTTCAATCTTGCCGCGGTACAGGCAGGCGATCGACACCGCGTAGTGCGGAATGCCGCGAACAAAATTGGTGGTCCCGTCCAGGGGGTCGATGATCCAGCGATATTCCGCCTGCTCGCTGCCTACCAGGCCGCTCTCTTCACCGAGAATCGCGTGCTCGGGATAGGCTTTTTGCAGGTGATAGATAATCTCGCGTTCGGCGTTGATATCGACTTCGGTAACGAAATCGTTGATGCCTTTCGCCTTCACTTCAAAACGGTGCAATTCATCCGATGCCCGCACGATATTTTCACCGGCTTTGCGGGCGGCTCGCAACGCTATATTGATCATCGGTTCCATGGGCACTTCCCGGGAGAAAAATTAGGGGGTGAGATCATCCTGCTCGGCGCCTTCCTTGACGGGGATCATCAGGTCTTCCTTGGTCACGCCCATCGCGAGTGCCGCTGCCGAAGCGACGTAAATAGACGAATAGGTACCGATCGAGATCCCCACGATCAGGGTGATCGCGAACCCGAATATCATCTCGCCGCCAAACAGGGCCAGCGCGATGACGACCAGCAAGGTGGTACCGGAAGTCACCAGCGTGCGATCCAGGGTTTCCGTAATGGAGATATTCAGGACTTCACTCGGCCCGGCGCGGCGAATTTTTCGGAAGTTTTCACGGATACGGTCAAACACGACGATGGTGTCGTTCAGCGAATAACCAATCACAGCCATCAGCGCCGCCAGCACCGTCAGGTCGAATTCCATCCCCACGACCGAGAAGAAGCCCAGCGTGATGATCACGTCGTGCATCAGGGCCGCCACCGAACCCAGCGCGAATTTCAGCTGGAAGCGGAAAGCGACGTACAGCGTCACCAGACCCAGCGCCAGTAGCATCGCCAGCCCGCCCTGCTCGCGCAACTCGTCCCCGACCTGCGGACCGACAAACTCGGAGCGGCGCAACTCCACGGTTCCGCCAGATTCCGCCGCGGCATAGGCTTCCTGCAGTATGCCGAGCAATTCAGCGCCCTGCTTGTCGGTATAGCCCAGCGGCAGGCGTATCATCACATCGCGGTCGCTGCCGAAACTGACCACGGTGGCGCCGGCAAACCCGCTGGATTCAAGCGTGGCGCGAATATCCGTGAGGTTCGCGCTCGCACTGTAGTGTACTTCCACCAGCGTACCACCGGTGAAATCAAGGCCCCAGTTAAGCTGTCGCGTCGCCAGCGACGCGATGGACACCACCAGCAAAAGCAGGGAGAACGCCGCCGCCAGCTTGCGCTGGCCCATAAAATCAATGACTTTCATGACTGACGTCCCCCGATAGACAATTTTCTAACCCGGCGCCCGCCGTAGACCAGGTTAATCAGCGCGCGGGTCCCCATGATGGCGGTGAACATGGAGGTCAGAATCCCCACGGACAGGGTCACCGCGAATCCCTTGATCGGCCCGGTACCCACGGCGTAGAGGATCACGGCGACGATCAGCGTGGTCAGGTTGGAGTCCATGATCGTGGTGAACGCGCGCTCATAGCCGGAGTGAATCGCCATTTGCGGCGATAGCCCGTTGGCCAGTTCCTCGCGGATGCGTGCAAAAATCAGTACATTGGCATCCACCGCCATGCCTACGGTCAACACGATTCCCGCGATCCCCGGGAGGGTCAGCGTCGCCCCCAGCATCGACATGACCGCCACCAGCAGCATCATGTTGAAACCCAGCGCAACCACGGCCGCCACACCGAACACCCGGTAATACAACACCATGAACAGCACCACCAGCGCGAGACCGTAGTAGACGGACTGCAGGCCCATGCGAATGTTCTCCGCCCCCAGCGAGGGTCCGACCGTGCGCTCCTCGACAAACGAAATCGGCGCGGCCAGCGCACCGGCACGCAGCATCAGCGCCAGTTCCGACGACTCCAGCGGGTTGTCCAGTCCGGTGATCTGGAACTGCGCGCCCAGCGCCGACTGGATGACGGGCGCGGTGAGCAGTTTTTTCTCGTCATAGGGTATCTTGACCGCCACTTCCCTGCCGTCTTCGCCCACCTCATAGCGGGTGCGGTATTTGCGCTCGATGAACAGTACGCCCATGCGTCGCTTGATATTGTGACGAGTGGCGCGGGACATCAGCGTCCCGCCTTCGCTGTCCAGGCTGATCTGAACGTTGGGCTGGCCGTTCTGGTCGAAGCTCGCCTGCGCCGTCGAGACGCGTTCACCGGTAATGATCACATCGCGTTCCAGCCACTCACTGGCCCCCGCCCGGTCCGCGCTGCGGTATTCGAAACGCTGCTTCTCAGACGGGGCGGCGTCGATATTCGCGACCAGCCGGAACTCGAGGTTGGCGACTTTACCCAGGATACGCTTCGCCTCCGCCGTGTCCTGTATGCCGGGCAGTTCCACCACGATACGGTTCTGGCCCTGGCGCTGCACCAGCGGCTCGGACACCCCCAGTTCGTTCACCCGGTTGCGCAGCGTGGTCAGGTTCTGGGTGACCGAGTAATCCGCGATTTCCTTGCGCGTCTGGTCCGACATGGTGGCCACCAGGTTCCAGCTATCGCCGTCATCCACGCGATCGAGGATCAGTTCCGGGCTCTGCTCGGCGATGAGTTCCCGCGCCTCCTCGCGCGCGGCCTCGGTCTTGAAGCGCGCCTCGATCCTGCCGTCTTTGCCCAGCGTGACGAAACCGCGGATTCGCTCTTCGCGCAGCGCGCGCTTGGTCGCGTTGAAGTAGTATTCCATGCGCCGCTCTATCGCGGCATCCACATCCACTTCCAGCTTGAAGTGCACGCCGCCGCTGAGGTCCAGACCCAGCTTCATCGGCTGCGCACCGTAGCTGCTGAGCCAGGCGGGCGTGGTGGGCGCGAGGTTGAGCGCGACGATATAACCGTCGCCCAGCGCCCGTGAAACGCTGGATTTCGCCACCAGCTGTTGATCGGCATTTCGCAGCCGCACCAGCGCATTGCGCCCATCGGGGCCGATAAGCTCGCCAAAGTGCTCTATGCCGGCTTCATCCAGCGCGTCCAGGGCCCGCTGCCAGGTTTTCTGGTCAATCTGCTGGGCGCTGCTTTCACCGGTAATCTGCAGGGCGGGATCCGGAGCGTAGAGATTGGGCGCGGCGTAAAACAGGCCAAGCAGCAGCACAAACAGCACGAGGAGGTATTTCCACAGTGGGTACTTGTTCAGCATAGTGTCGCTCTAACTGGAAAACAGGATACGGGAGCAAAGGCTAAAGGCTGCTGCCGCGCGAAAAGTGCGCCATTATAAATTAACAGCCGGCAGTCACAAGGGGCGTTTCGGCATCGACGTCATCCCAGCCACACCCTGGCATTGCGAAACAGGCGCAACCAGCCGCCCTCTTCGCCCCATTGCGCGGGCGCCCAGGAGTTCTGCACGGTGCGATACACCCGCTCGGGGTGCGGCATCATGATGGTGGCGCGACCGTCCTCACTGGTCAGCCCGGTGATGCCCGTGGGGGAGCCATTGGGATTCGCCGGGTAGCGCTCCGCCACGGACAGCGAGTTCTCGAGATAGCGCATGGCCACGGTACCACTGGCATCACAGGCGGTATGGGCGGCGCTTTCGGCAAACTCCGCCCTGCCCTCGCCGTGCGCCACCGCGATCGGCAGGTGCGATCCGGCCATACCCGACAGCAGGACGGAGGGGCTGGGCTCAACCCTGACCAGGGCCAGCCGCGCCTCGAACTGTTCCGAGCGATTGCGCACGAAACGCGGCCAGTGAGCAGCCCCCGGGATCAACTCCTTCAGCGCCGAGACCATCTGGCAACCGTTGCAGACACCCAGGGTAAATGTATCCTCGCGGGAAAAATAGGCGCTGAAACTCTCGCGCATCCTGTCGTTGAACAGGATGCTCTTGGCCCAGCCTTCACCGGCGCCGAGAACATCGCCGTAGGAGAAACCGCCGCAGGCCACGAGGCCGCGGAACTGCGCGAGGTCGGCACGGCCGCTCTGCAGGTCACTCATATGCACATCGACCGGCGCAAACCCGGCGCGATGAAAAGCCGCCGCCATTTCCACGTGGCCGTTTACACCCTGTTCGCGCAGGATGGCCACCCGGGGTCGCGCGCCCGTTGCGATATAAGGCGCGCAGATGTCCTCCGAGGCGTCGAAGCTGAGCGCCGCCGACAGCCCGGGATCATCGGCGCTGTGACGCTCGTACTCCTCCAGGGCGCAATCCGGATTGTCGCGCAGCGCCTGTATTTCATAGCTGGTGCGCGACCACAGTTGTTGCAACCGCGCGCGGCTGTGTCGCAGCAGGAGTCGGGCGCCGTCCACGATGCTCAGCGCATCGCCACTGACAGCCCGGCCCAGCTCGTGGAAACAATTGTCCAGCCCCAGTTCCACTACCCGCGCGCGCAGTGCCTCCACCTGGGAACGGTTGACCTGCAGAACAGCTCCCGCTTCTTCATTGAACAATTTCTCCAGCGCGCTACCGGGCAGCGACGACACCTCGATCTGTAAACCGCAGCGGCCGGCGAACGCCATCTCCAGCAGCGTCACCAGCAAGCCGCCGTCCGAACGGTCGTGGTAGGCCAGCACCTGCCCCGCCCCGAGCAGTTCCTGAACCAGCGCATAGAAAGCCTTCAGGTCCGGGGCGTGATCGATATCCGGCACCACATCACCGACCTGGCCGCAGGCCTGGGCCAGCGCCGAGCCGCCCAGTCGATTGGCGCCGCGCCCCAGGTCAAGCAGCACGAGCACCGCATCGGCCTCGGGCCGCAACTGCGGGGTCGCGGTCAGGCGGACATCCGATACCGGAGAAAACGCGGATACGATCAGGGACATCGG
The DNA here is from genome assembly GCA_030427485.1 of Gammaproteobacteria bacterium. Lineage (GTDB taxonomy): Bacteria > Pseudomonadota > Gammaproteobacteria > Pseudomonadales > Halieaceae > Marimicrobium. Next base: position 485 of record JAUICG010000029.1, on the reverse strand, counting down.
CGCGGTTACGGATTTCTCCTCCTCGCCGTCTACCCAGGTGGTTCGCATGGACATGGAATCCTTGCCCACCGGAATGGTAATGCCCAGCGCCGGGCAAAACTCCATACCCACCGCCCGCACCGTGTCGAACAATGCCTGGTCCTCAGCGCCGTGACCGGCGGCGCACATCCAGTTTGCGGACAGCTTGATATTGCGTATATCGCCTATAGCAGTCGCGGCGATATTGGTTATCGCCTCGGCAACCGCCATACGTCCAGAGGCGGGGCCGTTCACCAGCGCCAGCGGGGTGCGTTCACCCACCGCCATGGCCTCGCCGGCAAAGGACTCGTAGGACACGGTGGTGACTGCGCAATCCGCCACCGGCACCTGCCAGGGTCCTACCATCTGGTCGCGCGCGACCAGCCCGGTGACAGAGCGGTCGCCGATCGTGATCAGGAAGTTCTTGCTGGCAACCCCCGGCACCTGCAGCACCAGCTGCAGCGCGT
>JAUICG010000059.1 GCA_030427485.1 Gammaproteobacteria bacterium | reverse complement strand
TTCAAAAACCTCGGCGCCGTGGCCGAGGCGGCTGGCGGCAGCCTGCAGCACGCCGTCAAGATCAACATTTCACTGGTCGACCTGCAGCATTTCGCAGCAGTGAATGAGGTGATGGCGCAGTTTCTGGCGTCGCCCTTTCCGGCGCGCGCCTGTGTCCAGGTTGCGGCATTGCCCAGGGGCGCGCAGATCGAGGTAGAGGCGATCCTGGCTCTTTAGCAGGACTGGCGCCAGGGCCAGCCTCCTGGGCTCAGCCTGACTTCGCCACGTTGACCACAACCTTGCCTTCCACCTTGCCGTCCGCGATGCACTTGATCGCATCCAGCGCCTGGTCGAAGTCGAATACCTGCTGCGACGACAGTTTCAATTTGCCCTGTTTCCAAAAGCCCATTAACTGCGCGACACCGCCACGCATTACCTCCTGGGTGAATCCGACGGGCATGGCGCCCACCAGCGAGATATTGGTCATCAGGGTTTCCACCAGGCTGATTTGCGCCCACTCACCGCTGGCATAACCGATGATGACGAAGCGGCCCTCGAAGGCCAGGGCCTTGAAACCCGCGCGACCCGGTTTCCCGCCCACCGGGTCGAACACCATGTTCACGCCCTTGCCGCCGGTCAGTTCACGTGCGGCTGCCGCAATGTCCTGGCTTCTGTGATCGATGACTTCGTCGGCGCCTATGCCGGCACAGAACCCGGCCTTTGCCGGCCCCCCGGCTACCGCAATCACCCGGGCACCCAGTGCCTTGCCCAGTTGCACGGCCGCCGCGCCCGAGCTGCCGGATGCGCCCAGTACCAGCAGCGTCTCGCCTTCGACCAGTTGACCCCGGCGTACCAGGCCCGTCCAGGCCGTCATGTAGGGGATGAAAAAACCGGCCGCTTCAGTGCCGCTCATGCTTTCAGGGACGGGTAGCGCCGCGCCAGCATGCATCAGGCAGTACTCGGCCAGCCCGCCGCACTGGGCCTGGAACTGCGTAGTTCCCATAACTCTCTGGCCGACCAGGCCCGCGTCGACCCCCTCGCCAACCGCGATCACCCGACCCGCTGCCTCCTGCGATGGCGTGAAGGGAAGAGGTGGCGTGAGGGGATAGTTATTGCGACACATCAGTACGTCCGGCAGGCCCAACCCTGCGGCCTCCACCGCGACCTTGATTTCGCCAGGACCGGGCTCGCAGTCCGGCGCGTCTTCCTGCAACTGCCAGACTTTCCGCGGGTCACCAAATTCCTCTACGCGCCATGCCCTCATACATTGAGTCCTCTTTATCTTCTGTGCGTCCAGAAGTATATCCGCAATCGGCGCCAGCGCGGACAGCTCTGCCGCGCCTCACCAGCACCGGGCACTCTTGTGGCCTGTTTGTAAATTGCGGCCTTTCGCGGGAAACACATTTAATCGTGCGCAGTGTGTTTATCCATCCTATACTGAATGCGTCCGTACCAAGTAAATGATCGTCGCAGGAAACCATGTCCAGGGAATCATTGATTGGTGGTGTCAAACGCCGCGAATTTCTGAAGCTGGCGGCCGGCACTGTCTCAGCAGGCGTTGCCGGCCCCATTCTTGCGGCCGCCGGGCCGCCGTACAAAGTGGGTGTCGGGCACGACGAGTGGGCCTACGCGGCGACTTTTCGCGCCATCGCGGCGAGCGGCGGCTGGAACCCGGCCAATATCATCGGCCGCAAAGTCATCATCAAGCCCAATCTGGTGCGTGCTGCTGCACCCCAAAGCGGCATCAGCACCGATGCCGAGGTCGTGCGGGCTGTTGTGGATCTGGCACTGCAGGCCGGTGCCGGAGAAATCCTGATCGTCGAAGCGTCACCTGACGGCGCCAATTTCAGCGGTTCCGGCTACGACTATTTCGAATCCTACGACCCCGAGGGCCGTGTACACCTCGTTGACCTGGCAACGCAGCCTGTCGTGCTCGCGACCGTGCCCAAGCCGCTGGCGTACAGACAGATCTATATGCCCGCGATGCTGTTCGAGGACAACACCTATCTGATCAGCATCGCCAAGCTCAAGGTGCACAATCTGGCGCATGCGACCCTGTCGATGAAGAACATGTACGGCATGCCGCCCATCGACAACTACATTTCGCCGCCGTACCGTGGCCGGTTCGCGATGCACGATCGCAGCGTGAACGAATCCACTGTCGATATCAACGGCACAAGGCCCATCGATTTTGCCGTGATAGACGGCATCTGGGGCATGGAACGCGACGGACCGATTGGCGGCGACCCGAAACGCATGGACCTGGTGATTGCCGGCGACAACGCGCTCGCGGTGGACCTCATCGGGCTGGCGGCCATGCAGATACCTGTTCATAACGTGCAGCACCTGCGCTATGCGACGCTGATGGGCTTCGGGCCGACAGTGCCGGGCGATATCGAAGTGCGCGGCGATTCGATATCGCCACAGGCATTCCTGCAAACACCGCGCTTGCCAATGGTCAGTTATCCGCGTCCCCTGCCGGTAGTGTTCGCGCCGGCCCGCGGTCAGAAGACGACCATTCGTTACGGGGTAGACCTGCCCTGTGCCACCCGCGTGGAGATCGTGCTTGCCTCGGAAACCTCGCCTACCCTTACACCGGTGCGGACGCTGCGCGAGTGGACGGGCCAGGCGGCGGGGGCGGTGACCCTCGACTGGGACGGTTACGACAACGCCGGCACCGTGGTCCCGTCCGGAGTCTACGGTATCAGGATCTCCAGCGTCGGGTTTGACACCAACAGAGTGTTGCATGCATTCGGCTGGGTCCGCGTTGTCGCCTGACACCAGCGGATGCCAGGCCCGGTGAATCGCTGATGGAATATCGTCGCGAGTCGCTGCATATACACCTGGATGCCATCGGCGGCATCGCTGGCGATATGTTCGTCGCGGCCATGCTGGATGCTTTCCCGGAGTTCACGGAAGAAGTCACGCGGGCCGTTGCCGCAACCGGCATGCTTCCGATGCCGAAGGTTGTGTGCAGCGCGCACAACGACGGCGTGTTGAGCGGCAGCCGTTTCGAGGTTTCACTGCCGGATGAGAGCACGCATGGCGGGCCGCCGGAGCACAGTCACCACCATGTGCACTGGGCGGCGATCAAGCGGGATCTTGCGCACTGTGCGCTGCCTGCGCCGATCAAGGCCAGAGCCATCGACATTTTCCAATTACTTGCGGAAGCCGAGGCGGGTGTGCACGGCACGTCAGTCGAAGCGGTAACTTTCCACGAGGTCGGCGCGTGGGATTCAATCGCCGACATCGTCGCGGCCGCCTGCCTGATCGAACGCATTGGCGCCTCCACGTGGTCGGTGGGGTCGCTGCCACTGGGCCGCGGCAGGGTCGCGACGGCCCACGGAGAACTGCCGGTCCCGGCACCGGCCACGACGTTATTGCTGGAGGGTTACGACTTTCACGACGACGGCGTCGAAGGCGAACGTGTGACGCCGACAGGCGCGGCCATCCTGCGCCACCTGTCGACCGCCACGAACGCGGGCGGTCGCGGCAGACTGGCCAGGAGCGGTTACGGATTCGGCACGTCGCGACTGCGCGGCCGGAGCAACGTGCTGCGCGCGATGTGTTTCGAGACGGAGCAAAGCGCAGGCACGACGCGCGACATGATCGGCATGCTGACGTTCGACATCGATGACCAGACGCCGGAAGACCTGTCTGTCGGCCTGGAACATCTTCGCGATTTCCCGGGCGTTGTCGATGTCACCCACGCGACTGTTGTCGGCAAGCGGGGCCGCGCCACCGCGCGTATCCAGGTGCTCACCCTGCCGGAGCGGCAGGACGCGGTCGCACAGGAGTGTTTTTCGCAAACCACGACCATCGGAATCCGCCTGCAGCGAGTGGAACGCATCGTGTTGCGACGCGAGGAACTCGAAGCGGATGACGTGCGCGTTAAAGTGGTCCAACGCCCGCACGGTGTGACCGCCAAGGCAGACGTCGCCGACGTCGCGCTGGACAAGAGCGGCCACGCCACTCGCGCCGCGCGCCGCAAGGCCGCGGAAACCGCTGCCATAACGGAGAGCCGCAATGATCCATGACCAGGCCACCGCCCTGGCGGAAACCCGTCTACGCAACATACTGGCCGGGTATGCGCCCGCGGCCATCGCTGTTTCCGGGGGCGTGGACAGCATGACGCTGGCATTCCTCGCGCACGATGTGCTGGGAAGCGAGGCTGCGATGTTCCACGCTGTTTCACCCGCGGTACCCGACATCGCCACCGAACGCGTCCGGCGTTACGCCTGCCGCTACGGTTGGACGCTAAACCTCATCGACGCAGGTGAATTCAGCGACATGCGCTATCTGCAGAATCCGGTTGACCGCTGTTTTTACTGCAAAAGCAACCTCTATGGTTCGCTGGCGGGATTGACCGATGCCCAATTGCTCTCCGGGACCAACCTTGACGATTTAAGCGATTTTCGACCGGGATTGCGCGCGGCGGCTACCCGCGACGTGCGTCATCCCTGGGTGGAAGCCGGCGTTGGCAAGACGCTGGTCCGCGCCATCGCCCGGCGCAACGGCCTTAACGATCTCGCCGAGTTGCCCGCGGCACCCTGCCTGTCCAGCCGCATCCAGACGGGATTGCCTATCAGGGCCGCCGCGCTGGCGTTCGTCGACGCGGCGGAAACATTGCTGCGTGACAGGCTGGCCCCCGACGTCGTGCGCTGCCGGATACGTCCGCAAGGCGTTGTGATCGAGTTGGACGAACACACGCTGAATGGCATACCCGCCGCGCTCGAGGCGGAACTGTTGGAGGCACTCGCCGCAATGGATGGTGCAGGCGGCGGATCTGTCAGCTTCGAAAAGTACGTTCGCGGCAGCGCATTCGTGCGCGAGTCCTGAAAGCTGGCGCGCCGGTGGAACTAAAACTCGATACAGGGCGCCGCGAACGCCTGGGCCTGGAAGAGGCAATCTTCTGTTCCCACAAATCGGACGAGCAACTCGCAACTATCCTGCGGCAGCATGCCGAGGAGGTCCGCGCTTGCCTGCTGACGCGATTGAGCGCGGAACAGTTTGCGCGCTTGCCAGCGATATTCCAGTCAGCCCTTGATTACGACCCCGGATCAGCGACGGCAATTCTGAATGGTCCAGATCCATGTGGGTCGGCCGCCCGTCTCGCCATCGTTACTGCCGGTAGCTCTGATGTGCCCATTGCGCGGGAGGCATTGCGCACCCTTGCCTTTCACGGCGTGCATGCCGAAGTCGTGTTCGACATTGGGGTCGCCGGCCTGTGGCGCTTACTGGAGCGTATCGACGAATTGCAGCAATTCCCGATCCTCATCGTTGTCGCCGGCATGGACGCGGCATTGCCGACCGTCATCGGCGGACTGTATCCGGGCCTCGTCATCGCCGTGCCGACTTCCGTGGGTTACGGTGTGGCAGCCGGGGGTAATGCCGCGCTCAATACCCTGCTGGGTTCCTGCGCGCCGGGCATCGTCGTCATGAACATTGACAATGGGTATGGCGCCGCCTGCGCAGCTCTGCGCGCGCTGCGAATCGCCGACCGATAGAAAAGATGTTGAATCCGCCTCTGGTGCTGGGAACTGCTGCGGTTGAAAAACTGGCAAGGCAGCAGTTGCACTCCTGTTCCGTCCGCCTCAGGGCGAATTGAGCAGACTGGTGTATCCGCTTTTATAGTCTGGATAGATCAGCTGGTAACCACTGGCGTGCAGCGCCGTATTACGACAGCGCTTGTGGCCCGCCGAATTGTGGCGCGTCGGCTCCCCGGACGCCGCCGGGTCGTGACCCGCTTCCACGGTAAGCCCCATTTCCCCCGCCAGCCAGGTTTCCACTTCATGGCGCGGCGCGGGATGATCGTCCGCGCCGATGTAGATGGGTTGCAGCGAACTGCCGGCAGCGGCAAGGGCCAGCAAATGCGTCAGCAAGCCCGCGCAATCAGCCCGGTGAATACGGTTGGTGTAACTCACCGGCTGCGGCGGACAGAGCTCTCCCCTGCGAATACGCGACAACAGCCGCCCGCCGGGAATACCGTAGACCCCCGCCAGGCGCACTACCGTCGCGGAGAGCGGGGAATCCAGCAGCAGACGCTCCGCCGCGATGATCTCCAGCGCCCAGGGGTCGGCGGTCGTCAGCGGGCTGCTTTCATCTACCCAGCCGCCATCCGCCTCGCGGAACACACGGGTGCTGCTGGTCATCAGGAAATGTCGCGGCCGGTGTGGGCCCAGCCCGGACAACAGGTTGCGCATTGCAGTTTGAAACCCGGCCCTGTAGCCCGAAACAGAGCGATCGGCGGGATTGAGAATCGCCAGCACATAATCCGGCGCCAGCCGCGCGGCAAAATCCAGGCTGCCTCGCTTCGTATAATCTGCAGCGAGGCCACGTATCTCGCCCGGCAGTTTTTCGATATTGCGCCTGACACCCGTGACAGCGCAGCCCTGCTGTGACAGGGCGGTGCCCACGCGAATACCCAGGTCGCCGCAGCCGACAATCAGCACAGAACTGTTCTTCATAAAGCGATCGCTCGCGGGTTACACCAGATTTACATCCGTGGAAAAAAGGGGCGTGGCATCAGCGGAACAGCGCTACACCGTCGGCCCGCCTGAAACGGACAACCATTTCGCCTTCGCTCGTTTCCGGCATACCGGGGTAGAACCAGACTACTTATGCCTTCCATAAACCCTCAGCAGGATTCTATATAACGCCATAGAATTTCGTACAGGTCAATTTAGATATAGGCTAAAGAGCCGGAATAATCCCGCAGGTGCACCCATGATACCTATCGCGCGAAAGCTGGCATTCGCCTGCCTTGTATTACCACTGGCTGGCTGCAAGCTGGCCGTTATCGTCTCCTCCGGCGGCGATGTCCAATCCGCGTCGACTACGCGCGACTGCCCCGCGGAAAGTATCTGCGAGTTTAATGTCACATCGGATGACTTCAATGAAACCTTCACCGCCACTGCGCGAGCGGGCTTTGTGTTCAAGCATTGGGCGGCCGGGCCGGGCTTTCTCTGCGGTGATTCCAGTAATCCCGTCTGCAATGTCTCCAATGTCGGGCTGGGCGCTATCGATGGCGTAATGGCGGTGATCACCGGAGGCCAGATCAACTATGCCATGCCGCTGTTCGACTTTGTTGGCACCGACTCGGACGGCGATGGGACGGCAGACCATCTTGACGATGATGACGACAATGACGGTGTTTTCGATGTCGATGACCTTTACCCACTCGATCCCACATTGAGCTGCCCGGCCAATTACGCGCTGCGAACGCCCTCTGCGGTCCTCCTGGGGCTTCGTGCCGCGATAGAAGCACAAGATTGGGAAGACGTGGCGTGCCACTACAAACCCAACGCCTTTGTGATCGATGACCAGGGTGTCCTCGTGGGTCACACGGATATCGTCACGGCGGCGCAGAGCCTCAGCGCGCTGTTCGACGGTATAGCCGCACAGATCTTTCAGGAGGACGTATTTAACGACACGGGGCGTGTGCTTTACTCGCTCGATGCGGGCTGGGTCGAGATCGAGGACGGCGTACACAACTACGTCATAGAAAACGGCGTGATCACGCGACAATCATCGCATGGCTTGATCAAGTTCAACGGACCGCCGCCCGACCAGAACTGACTGGCCCCTGACCATCCAATCAGCACAGAACAGTGCGTCAGAGAGCGGACTCTCTGATTACATCCGGCACTAAATCGAGCAAAAGTGAAAGCCACCGGCGCGAACGGAGTCGCGCCAACTCTAAGCCCTGTCCGAAGCATGCCTTCCTCTTCACTGGTATTCGTCGTGACGGTGTGAATCCAGATTACTTATGCCTTACACAAAACCCCCATAGGGTTCTATATAACACCATTGAATTTCGCATAGGCACTTTTAGTTATAGGCTAAAGAACCGGAATAATCCTGCAGGTGCACCCATGATCCCTATCGCGCGAAAGCTGGCATTCGCCTGCCTTGTATTACCACTGGCTGGCTGCAAACTGGCCGTTATCGTCTCCTCCGGCGGCGATGTCCAATCCGCTTCGACTACGCGCGACTGCCCCGCGGAAAGTATCTGCGAGTTTAATGTCACATCGGATGACTTCAATGAAACCTTCACCGCCACTGCGCGAGCGGGCTTT
>JAUICG010000028.1 GCA_030427485.1 Gammaproteobacteria bacterium | reverse complement strand
ACCGGCACCTGCCAGGGTCCTACCATCTGGTCGCGCGCGACCAGCCCGGTGACAGAGCGGTCGCCGATCGTGATCAGGAAGTTCTTGCTGGCAACCCCCGGCACCTGCAGCACCAGCTGCAGCGCGTCCTCCACTGAAACATCCAGCTGCAGCGCCGGGTGAACCAGCGACAGCCGGTGAATCTCGCGACTCATACGCGGTGGCTTGCCGAACAGTACTGACATGGGCAGATCCACCGGCGCGTTGCCGAACTGCCGGTCTGTCAGCTGCAGGTGCATCGCTTCCGTCGCTTCACCCACAACTGCGAACGGACAGCGCTCGCGCTCGCAAATGGCTGCAAAGCGCGCGAGGTTTTCCGGCTCGACCGCCATCACGTAGCGCTCCTGGGATTCGTTGCACCAGATTTCCAGTGGCGACATCCCCGGCTCGTCATTCGGGACATTGCGCAGTTCAAAGACCCCGCCCCTGCTACCGTCTTTCACCAGCTCGGGAAACGCGTTGGACAGTCCGCCCGCACCCACATCGTGGATGAACGCGATCGGGTTGGCCTCGCCCAGTTGCCAGCAGCGGTCAATGACTTCCTGGCAACGGCGCTCCATCTCCGGGTTCTGTCGCTGCACGGAAGCAAAATCGAGGTCCGCATGACTTTGTCCGCTGGACATCGACGAGGCTGCCCCGCCACCCAGTCCTATCAACATCGCCGGACCACCCAGCACGATCAGCCTGGCGCCCGGACGGAATTCGCCTTTCGCCACATGTTCCTGGCGGACATTGCCGTATCCCCCGGCTATCATGATGGGCTTGTGGTAACCCCGCACCTCTTGACCCCGGGCGCCCGGTGCTTCCATCTCGAAACTGCGAAAGTAACCACACAGGTTGGGGCGCCCGAACTCGTTGTTGAAAGCGGCGGCGCCAATGGGGCCCTCCACCATGATGTCCAGCGCGCTGACGATACGCTCCGGTTTGCCGTAGTCGCGCTCCCAGGGTTGACTGTAACCGGGAATGTTCAGGTTCGAAACGGAAAACCCGGTCAGGCCCACCTTTGGTTTGGAACCGCGCCCGACCGCGCCCTCATCACGAATTTCCCCCCCGGCGCCGGTGCCCGCGCCGGAGAACGGCGCGATCGCTGTCGGGTGATTGTGCGTTTCCACTTTCATCAACAGGTGAATGGGTTCCCGGGAAAAGCCGTACTCGCAGGACTGCGGGTCGGGGTAGAACCGCCCCGCGACCGGACCGGCGACCACAGCGGCATTATCGGAGTATGCCGAGAGCACGTTATCGCCGCCGCATTCATATGTGTTGCGGATCATCTTGAACAGGGAGTGGCTCTGCTGCTCGCCGTCAATGGTCCAGTCCGCATTGAAAATCTTATGCCGGCAGTGCTCTGAGTTGGCCTGCGCGAACATCATCAACTCGACATCGCCCGGATTGCGACCGAGCGCGGTGAAGCTTTCCAGCAGGTAGTCTATCTCGTCGCTTGCCAACGCAAGGCCGAGGGTGCGGTCCGCTTCCTCCAGGGCCTGCCGCCCGCCTTGCAGGATATCGACACTCGTTATGCCGCGCGGCTCGGCGTGGGCGAACAGCACATGGGCCGCATCCACCGACGACAGGATGGTCTCCGTCATACGGTCGTGAACCAGGGCTTCGAATTCCCTGCGCGCGGACGCCTCCAGGTTCGCTGGCAAACGGACATACCATGCCTGCCCGCGCTCCAGGCGCTCAACTTCCTCCAGACCACAGTTATGCGCGATGTCGGTTGCCTTGCTGGACCAGGGAGAAATGGTACCCGGCCTTGGTACCACGAGCATCAGGGTAGACTCCTCGAGCGCATCGACATTGCCCGTCTCCAGGTGGGGGCCATAGGCGAGCAGACTGGCAAGGGTTGCCTCGCGCTGCGCACTCAACGGGCGGTGCAGCTGGGCGAAGTGCATGTATTCGGTGTGCAGCAAACGGATATCGGAATGGATCGCCCTGCTTTTTTGCGCGAGTTTGTCCAGGCGAAATTCAGACAGGGCGGCGGCACCGCGCAGAGATAACATGCTGTGAAGAGCTCCAGTGGGAGGTATTTCCGGGGTGGCCGCATTGTACTGTATTTAACCGCACACCGTTACCCGAAATCACCGCCAAATTGCCATCGGAATTAGAACTTTGTGCGCCGGCCGTGCGCCGCTAGAATGACAACCATGAGACGCCACGCGCTGACACTGCTTGCCGCGCTGCTGTTCCTGCTCGGGGGCTGCGAGCGGCAGGACTCCCTCGCCGAAATCCGGGAGCGGGGTGAACTGGTCGTGGTCAGCCGCAACAGCCCCACCACCTACTACCTGGACAAGAACGGCGCGACCGGCTTCGAATACGCCCTCAGTGCGCTGCTGGCGGAAGCCCTGGATGTCGAGCTGAGAATGGAGACGGTCTACAACCTGCGCGACCTGTTTGCCAAACTGGATCGCCAGAATGCGAACATCGCCGCGGCCGGCCTCACGCTGACCGAGGAACGCGCGGCCAGGTACCCGCACTCGATTCCCTACTACAAGCTGACACCACAGGTCGTATACGTCACGGGTAATTTCCGTCCCGCCAACCTGGAGGACATCGCGGGAATGAAAATTGCGGTGCTGGCGGGCTCCAGCCATGTCGAGATGTTGAAAACACTACAGCGCAGTGAAGTGCCCGACCTGCGGTGGGAGGAAGTCGACGAGGCGGATACCACCCAACTGCTGGAGCAACTCAAGGCCGGACAGGCGGAACTGGCTGTCATCGACTCCAACGAGTTCAGTGTGCAACAAACGCTCTACCCGCGCCAACAGGTGGCCTTCGACCTGGGCAGGGAACAGGACATGGTCTGGTATCTGCCTCCCGGCATCGACAACACGCGGCTACTGGCATTTATCGACGATTTTATACTGCGCCTGCAAAAAGACGGCACGCTCGAACGTTTGCGCGAGGAGCACTTCGGCCATACGGATGGCGTATCGCGCATGAATGCCTTTGAATTCGCCAGGAATGTCGAGAATTCCCTGCCCGTCCACGAGGCGCTGATCAGGAAGATCGCCAACGAGTACCGGATGGACTGGCATCTACTGGCCGCGATCGCCTACCAGGAGTCGCACTGGGACCCGAAAGCCACCTCGCCCACCGGGGTGCGCGGCATGATGATGCTGACCAAGGCCACCGCCCGGGCGCTGGGGGTGGACAATCGCCTGGATGTGGTCCAGAGCCTGCGCGGCGGCGCGCGCTACCTGAAGAAAATCAAACGGCGCCTGCCGAAGAAAATCCAGGAACCCGACCGCACCTGGATGGCGCTGGCCGCCTACAATATCGGCCTGGCGCATCTCGAAGATGCCAGGGTGCTTACCGAACGCCAGGGCGGGAATCCTAATTTATGGCAGGATGTCATGGAAAGGCTGCCACTGCTGCAACAGTCCCAGTACTATCGGAATACGCGCCACGGCTACGCCCGGGGCCGTGAGGCCGTCACTCTGGTGCAGAATATCCGCCACTACTACAGCGTGCTCGCGTGGCAGGAAATACCCGAAATACAGCCGCTGCCGCCGCAGCGCGCCGACGACTACCTGCCGGAGACACTTCGCGACCTCCAGTTGCAAGCCCTGTGAGGGTACTCCCGTCAAACGCCGCTCCGGCCGTCCTGGAATCAACGTCGCGCCTGGAAAAACGCTTTCAAGCGCGCGCCCGACTCCTGTGCCAGTACACCTCCCTGCCAGCTCACCCGGTGGTTGAACCAGGGTTCACCCAGTAAGCGGCAGGTACTGCAAACGACGCCTGCCCTGGGTTCCGTCGCCGCGAACACCAGTGTTGCGATGCGCGCATGCACCATCGCCCCGGCGCACATGGTGCACGGTTCCAGCGTGACATAGAGGGTTGCACCGGGCAGTCGATAATTCTCCACCACCCGGGCGGCATCGCGCAGTGCAACAATCTCCGCATGCGCACTGGGATCCTGGCTGGCGATCACCTGGTTCCAGCCCTCGCCCAACAGCACGCCATCGCGCACTACCACCGCACCGACCGGTACTTCACCTTCATCCGCGGCACGGTCGGCCAGCGCCAGCGCGCGGCGCATCCAGTCCTCATGATTGTTCAACAATGGCGACACCTACTCACGTTGCGTTATAAATGCCATACTATTATGGCCTACCAGCCCGGAGAAGGATGACAAGGCCGTGAGTTTTTTCAATCATCGCCTGCTGAAAGTGACAGCGGCACTGGCGGCCCTCGGTATCGGCGCGATTGCCAGCTGGGCCGCGCTGGATACAGCCTTTCACGCGACTGGCGACTACGAATTCTGCACCAGTTGCCACGCCTACGAACCCATCGCCAGGGCCTATCGGGAAGATATTCACGGCGGCAACAACCGCGCCGGCGTGAGAGCCGCCTGCAATGACTGCCACCTGCCGCACGACAACTCGCTGCATTACTTCTGGGTCAAAGCCAGACATGGCGTCGTGGACCCCGCGGTGGAGTTGATCAAGGACCCGCAGGACATTGACTGGCACGGCATTCGCGAACGGCGCGAGGAATTCGTCTACGATTCCGGCTGCCTGAACTGTCACAAGTACCTGCAGCAGGCAACCGAGGCCAATCGTATGGCATTCAGGGCGCACCGGCGCTATTTCAGTGGTCAGACCGATCGGAAATGCGTCAGTTGCCATGAGCATGTTGGACACAACCGGCTCGGATACCACCTCGAGAACGCTGGCTGGAAAAAAACACCGGAAGGAGACGCACCGTGAAACACCCGCTAGGCACCGTATTGATACTGGCGCTTATCGCATCCAGCCCGTGGCTGCTTGCCGACTCCAGCGCCATTGGTCTCGCCGAGGTTAAAACCCTGAGGATCGACCGGGGACTTTCCGCAGAAGGCAAGGCCTGTATCAGTTGTCACCAACAGACCACACCGGGCCATGTGGCAGACTGGAAGGACAGCCGCCATGCGCACGCGGGCATCTCCTGCATCGACTGTCACCAGGTCGCCGAGGACGCGCCGCACGCCATGCGACACGCAAACGTGGAGGACACTCCGGTATTTGTCTCCCCACTGGTATCGCCCAAGGTCTGCGGCCGCTGCCATGTCGACGCCAAGGAACAGTTCGATGCCAGCGGGCATTTTCGCGCCTACCACCAGATAATTCCCAAAGACAATCTGCACGCATTGCAGGTAGTGCACGAGGGACGCAACCATCCCGAACTATCGGGCGCACCGGGCGAGACCGGTTGCATGCAGTGTCATGGCACGAAAATTGAGCTCGACGAGCACGGGCGGCCTACCGCCGAGACCTGGCCGAACAACGGCATGGGCAATATCTACCCCGACGGCGCCACGGGCAGCTGCACCGCCTGCCACAGCCGGCACAAGTTCGATATCGCCGAAGCGCGCCACCCGCACGCCTGCGCCTCCTGCCACCTGGGTCCGGACCACCCCAATATCGAGATCTTCGAAAACTCCAAACACGGCCACCTCTACAACACCGAGGGCGACGAGTGGAACTTCGACACCGCCCCGGATGCCTGGGAACCCGGCGACTACCGCGGCCCGACCTGCGCCACCTGTCACATCAGCGGTATCGGCGAACTGGCGGTGACGCACAATGTCAGTGAGCGACTCTACTGGAACCTGTGGGCGCCGGAGTCACAGGTACGCGGTTCAGACGATGTGCTGAGCCCGCTGCTGGGCGATGGCCCGACCGGCAGGGAGAAAATGAAGAAGGTGTGCAGCAACTGTCATTCCTCGACCCATACGGACAACTTTTTTGCCCAGGGAGACAAGGCTGTACGCCTGTACAACGAGGCTTACTACCGGCCCGCCACGACGATGCTCGAAGAACTGAGGGCAAAGGGCCTGCTGAAGGCGAACCCGTGGACGGATGAATTCCAGATCACCTACTATTACCTGTGGCACCACGAGGGGCGCCGCGCGCGCCAGGGCGCGATGATGGGCGCGCCGGATTACGCGCACTGGCACGGCTTCTTCGAACTGCAGCAGGACCTGTACAAACTCGAGGGTATCTACCAGCAGCGCATGGACAGCGGCGAAATCGAATAACGCAAGCGGTGATTCAACATTGACTGATCATCGACTGAGATTTTCGTTAGCGAAATCCCAGTTTACCAGGGCCCAGAAGGCATCCAGGTACGCGGCACGCTTGTTGCGATAATCGATGTAGTAGGCATGCTCCCAGACGTCGACGGTCAGCAGCGGCGTGAGCCCGGTATCTGTCAACGGCGTCCCGGCATTGCCGGTATTAACGACCTCGAGTCCGCCATCCCGCGTCTTCACCAGCCAGGTCCAGCCCGAGCCGAAATTGCCTGTCGCGGATTCCGTAAATTGCTTCCTGAACGTGTCGAACGATCCGAAGGAGGCATCGATCGCCACAGCGATACCGCCGCCTGGCGCGCCGCCACCGTCAGGGCTGAGAGACTGCCAATAAAAGCTGTGGTTCCAGACCTGCGCTGCACTGTTGAATAGCGCACCACTGGCGCCTTTGACAATCGCCTCAAGCGGCTTGCCCTCGAATTCGGTGCCATCAATGCCCTTGTTCACCTTGTTCACATAACCCTGGTGGTGTTTACCGTAGTGGTACTCCAGCGTTTCACGCGAGATATGAGGCGCCAGGGCGTCTTTAGCGTAAGGTAGCGGGGGCAGTTCAATCATTTTTCGATCCTCCTGTAACATCAAAATGTCGTTGAGCAGCTATACTGGACGATACCCGCTGCTGCCGGCGGTATCGACTTCACCTGGGGATTAAGCAGGCAATTTTCATGCCGACAGAAAAAGTCAGGCTTGTTGCGAACTTGTCTCCGCTGTGTCTACCCACGGACACCTGGCATTCGGCCTTGCACAACAGGAGATTCTGATGGAATTTGGCGGAGCACTCGGTTTGATCGTTCTGGTACTTGATATCTGGGCGATCATCAAGGTACTGGGATCAGGGGCGCGCGTCCCGGAGAAGATATTGTGGACACTGCTGATAATACTGTTGCCGGTTATCGGCCTGATAGTCTGGTACCTGGCGGGCCCGAAGTAGTTCGCACTACAGATCAACCGTTGTAGCCTGCACCCTCCACATTGCGGCGGCCCGTGACGGACTGCAGTTTGCCCAAGCGCCGCCTGACGCCATTGAGGTCAACGTCAAGATGATTCTCGCTGTCAAGCGCCGCCCGAATCTGCCGCCCGTGGCTCGCCAGCACGCGCAACCTGTCAGCGCGCGTTGTCAGTTCCGCCAGGCGAATCAGTGATTCCAGCAGGGCGATGAGTACCGGTACATTCTCCCTCGCAAACTGCCTGGCGGGTGCATAAAACGCTTTCAGGATTCCCGGGAAGTCAGTGAAGCGTGCCAATAGTACCGGCTCACCCCGCGCGGACAGGAACACCTTGCCGGGGAAATCGCGGTCGATGATCTCCGCGACGGCCAGGCTAAACCAGTCAATACAGGTGATTGCAGTCCCCGGGTCATTGATACCGGGGGAAAGCGCTCTTGCTGCGAGCTGGTTCAATTGGGTAATCGCGTATTCCGGGTCCTGGACCGGTGTTCTCAACGGGCCAGTCTGGACCGAGCGCATCAACTCTTCCAGAGGGGGATCAACCTGCCCCGTCTCGCGCGGGTACAGCTTGATGAGACCGGTTCCCCGCGCCACAAAGTCTCCCGCGCGCACCAGTACCAGACCTGCACACCCGTGCGCTTCGCACCAGGTGACCAGTTCCGGGTAGTCAATCCCCTGGATGTATCCGCTTTCCCGCGCGGCCAGGTGCAGAGGGCGTATGCCACGGGCCCGGCGCCGCCAGCGGCGACAGTCTTCACTGCGCGTACGCAAGTGTCTCCCATCAGACAGCTGCGCCAGTGTAGAACATAGATCACCGCCTATCCGCCCGATGATCTGGTCAGCCTGCAGATCCGTCGCCGAACGATGAATGAAGTGGACGAAGCTGGCCAATGCCGTGACAGTCAGCAACAGCGCCACCGCTACGGTAACGCCCGGCTCGTCGCCATCCTGGTAGCCTGCCAATGTGACCAGGCAATAGAGACTGGTTCCGATAAAGAGTCCCAGGCACACCTTGCTGTCCCTGTCGCCGAGGAACTGCCTGAGCACCTTGGGACCGTACTGGCCGGATGTCAGGGTCAGCGCGACCATGGTGACGGAAAAGACCACGCCGCCGATACTCAACAGGGACCCGGTGATGACGCCGAGTATATGCCGTGCTGAGGCCACCGGCATCGCAAGGGACGCAAGCCATGGCAGCAACCCGGTGAGCTCTCGATCCCAGGCGAGAATCGTTATCGCCATACCGATGCCCGCCAGACAGAACAGGGCAGGAATAAACCAGATACTTGTCTGTAGTTGCTCTTGCAGGAGCAGTAGTCTCTGCTTCATGGGAGACCCCGATGTTGGTTGTCCGCCGGGACGGCAAACCCCGGAGCGATCCTGTTACCCTACGAGCCTTTCATACATTTCTTTGAGGTGCTCCTCACCCGCGTTTCTGGCATCCTCCAGATCGCGCCTGGCGTCGTCGATCTTGCCTTTCAGCGTTTCAACATTGGCTTTGACTTCGGCCTGAAGGTTTGCCCTGGCTTTATCACTCTCGGCTTCGGCCATTTTTCGATCGGCTTCGGCCTGCTCGGCTTCCACCTGCTCGCTGAGTTCATCAATCTTCGTTTCTATCGTTTTGCTGATCGCGTCAAACATTGACATACGGTTTTCTCCTCTAAGGTCTGCGATAATTCAGGAGCTGTCCGGCACACCGCGACGAAACGGGGTCCTGTCCAGTTCCTGTCCATCTCCTGAAGCGAAAACCGTGCCAATAGCGAATTCGGCGGCACAGAGGCAATGTCGGGTACTGCCGCGCATGAAAATGCGGCCCGCAGATATCCGCCAGCGCGGTAAATATTGCAAATCTGACCAGCGCGAATGCAACAATTACAAAATCCGCAGGCTGTGACTGCAAATGCGAGTGCGGGATGCGGGCTATCTGCTGGTATGGATCATGCATGACTACAGCCAAGCCAACTTGCCGGGGCCTGGAGCAGTTTTCGTGAACGATGTGATATCTCTGACAGATCTTGTCCACAAGTACGTGTATGCGCCTTCCGGCAAACAGGAGGGCGCAATCGAGAACATCATGGTCGATCCCGCTTCCGGCATCGTTCGCTTTGCCAGTATCAAGGTAAACAGGAGGATGTCGATTCTGATGCCCTGGGCTGCGATGGTATTCAACAAATCGAAAAACGGCTTTGTACTCACCCATCGCGGCGAAGCCATAATGCGGCGCCGGGGATCAAACCAGGACGCGACGGCCGATCCCGCAATTGCTCCCGGGACTTTGTGACGCCACCCGGATCATCGCCTGAGTGAGTGTCAGGGAGACTCGTAGTCGTTGAGTCGGTTATAGAGTGTTTTCAGGGAAATCCCCAGACTGTCCGCCGCCGCCTTCTTGTCACCGTCAAATGACTCCAGCGTCGCCATGATCTGTTTTTTCTCGGTGTGCTCCAGCGATGCTCCCACCGATACACGCAGATAATCACCCGCCTCAGCCAGGTCAATCTGGCCCTCCGGAAAATGCTCGTTCTGCAACTGCTGATCCGCCATTATGTACGCTCGCTCTATAGCGCTTTTGAGCTCGCGGACATTACCCGGCCAGGGATAATCGAGGATCGCTCTCTGTGATTCATCGGAGAAATACTTTGCGGTACCGTTGACTTCATTGAGCTCATTGAGCAGGTACTGGGCAAGGCCCTGAATATCGCTTCCCCTGTCCCTGAGAGGGGGCATTTTCAGTACAAACTGCGCGATGCGAAAGTAGAGGTCCTCCCGGAGCAATCCGTTCTGAATGGCTATTTCCGGATCCCGGTTGGTCGCCGAGACAAACCTGACATTCATCGCTATATCTTTCGTTCCGCCCACCCGCCGAAACTTCCTGGTTTCCAGAACACGCAACAGTTTGACCTGCAAATCAAGGGACATTTCCCCAATCTCGTCCAGCAGCAGGGTACCGCCCTCCGCCCGCTCGAAAAATCCGGCATGCTGCTTGTCAGCGCCGCTGAAGCTGCCTTTCTCATGTCCAAACAACTCGCTCTCGGCAAGCTCTGCCGATATGGCGCCGCAATTCATCGCTACGAAGGGCCCGCTCAATCCCGACATCTGGTGTAGTGTTTGCGCGGCGAGTTCCTTGCCGGTGCCGCTCTCCCCAACCAACAGGACAGTCGCGTCCGTGGCAGCAACCTTGCGGATAACCCGATACAGCTTTCTCATCGGTGCGGAGCTACCCCTCATCAGTCCGAACTGATCCACTGCACAACTGGTACGCTCTCCCTGCAGTTCAGATTGCGCCGTCCACTCCTGCCGGATGTCATCCAGCAGTTCTCCGACAAAAGTCTCGTCCAGCGGCTTGCAAAAAAAGTAGTTGGCCTGGCGCGCTATGCCCCTCCTGGCGCGCAGCGGGTCGTCAACGTCATGCATCAGGGCGACGTCCGTATCTTCACTGAATGGCGAGGAGTCCCCAAGCAACTCGAGACCTTCGCCGTCCGGAAGATCGAGCGCGAGAAATGCCACCGCGACATCGCGGGAGCGCTGCCCCAGCACCTCCCTTGCAGCCTCCAGCGACCTGCAGACAAGCGGAGCCAGCTCCCGGCTTTCCAACAGCGACTGCAGAACAGCCGTATGCGGTGAATCATCGTCAATGATAAGCGAGCACGGTTCAGTGCTGTTGGTCATTTACTGTAGTCTCCAGGCATCGTGGCAGCCGCATTCACACTGCACGAGAAGCGTCATCAGGACACTGGCGGAACGGATCGATGGCATGGCCTGCCAGCGTGTCCCGGATGTCCGGCAAATATACCAGAAAGAACCAAACGATAGGGTAGCCGCGCTGCGGGTCGCACTGAGCGTCGCAGTCTACCGCCAGGGCGGGCTATGGAGTGGAGGGAAGCGGTGACCGGGCGCGATCACACGGTATCGGCCCTGGTCAGCCCAGCGCGTCAGCGTCCGCCACGACGGGGTTCATTTCGCGTGTCGCACGCAGGCGTTTTTCCGGTTCGCCATAGTCACTGATTTCGATGTAATCGTCGTACACCGCCTTGATCTCCGCCGCGAAAGGGAAATCTCCCAGCGACGGCACGCGGTAGCTGACGGTGTCTCCGACCTTGAACGTGGCCGGATCGGTATTGAACTTGTAAGGACAACTGCCCTCGCCCATTCCCAGCATAGTAGTCTCTCCTCTGCCGACGGCGTGAGATTATTCGGCAACTCGGCGTTTGAGTTTGTAGGCCACCACGGAATCGCCCAGCGTGCTCTGGTACATACTGTGCCCGCCCGCCGGAATCACCACGTACTGCTCGCCGCCCGCCTCGTAGCTCACCGGTATCGCCGTGCCGGCGGCCGGCAGGTCGGCCTTCCACAGGACTTCACCGGTGTACAGGTCAAAGGCCCGGAACCTGTCATCCAGCGTATAGCCGATGAATACCAGCCCCCCCGCAGTCACCAGCGGTCCGCCCGCGCCCGGCGTGCCCAGCGGTATGTCCACATCCCAGGGGAGCGATACCGGCAGCATTTTGTCGATGCTGCCCAGCGGGACCTCCCAGACGATTTCGCCCCTGGCCATGTCCACCGCGGTGAGCGCTGCCCATGGCGGCTCGGAACACGGAGAGCCCAGCGGTGACAGCAGCGGCGCAACCCGGTAGTGGTAGGGAGAACCCGTCAGCGGGAAGGTCATCGCCATCAGGCTCTCGGTCGCCGGGAACTCTCCCGCGTTGGTACTCTCCGCTGGCAGCAGCGTCAGCACCATCGGCACGCGGTTGGACGGCACCACCATGATGTGACTCTGCGGATCGTAGGCGCCGCCGCCCCAGTTCGGACCGCCCCCGGCCGAGGGCATGAAAATCGTGCCCTTCTCGCTCACCGGCGTATAGATCGGGCCGTAGTTGTACTCGGCAATCATGTCCTCGCACATGCCCTCGTCGATAAAGGTAAATCCCCAGGCGTCCTCGGGTGAAAAGCTCTGGGGCGACAGGGTCGGCATGCCCTCGGGGAAGGGCTGCGTCGGCGACAGCACCTCGCCCGCCACTTTGCCCTCCTGGGGAACCGGACGCTCGACGATGGGAACCAGCGGCTCGCCGGTGGCACGGTCGAACACGAAAATCAACCCCTGCTTGGTGTTCTGCACCAACGCAGGCACCAGGCGCCCCTCATGCGGGTAATCGATCAGCATGGGCTGGGCCGGCACGTCGTAATCGAACACATTGTGATGGACAAACTGGAAATGCCAGACGACTTCACCGGTCGACCCGCGCAGGGCCACCACAGAGGTCGAGTAGTGATTGTCCCCTACACGGTCGCCGCCGTAGAAGTCGCCGGAGGGACTGGTGGTCGGCAGGTAGACAAGGTCCAGCGCATCATCGACTGCCATTTCAGCCCACACGTTGCCGCCGCCGAAGCCCTCAGCCGTGCCTTTTTCCCAGCTCTTTGCCGCCGGGTCGGCGGGGTCGCGCGGCAGGGGATCGAATTCCCAGCGCTGCGCGCCGGTGCGCGCGTCGAACGCGAGCACGCGTCCGCTCGGCGCATCCACGCGCTGGTTATCGGCCACCGCGGAGCCCACCACTACCACGTCGTTCACCACGGCGGGGCGCGACGATATCAACAACTCACCGGCGAAGATCTCCGGCTTGCTGGGCTCGATCTGCACCGCGCCGTCCTCGCCGAAACCGCTGCAGGGTTTGCCATTCTTCGCATCGATGGCCACCAGGCGATTGTCGGTGGTACCGACAAATATCCGGGTTCTGCAACTGGCTGCGCGCGGCGCCTCGCGATCGACCCAACTGGCGATACCGCGGCATTTTTGCATCCCGACTTTCCTGCCCTTCGGGTCAAATGCCCACCGCTCCTCGCCCGTGCGCGGATCCAGCGCGACAATTCGGCGCGAGGTGGTGCACACCACGAGGTTCCCTTCAATAAGGCTGGGTTGATCCTCGAATGCGATCAGCGAGCCGGCGGTATCGGCCGGGGGCACCTCGCCGGTGTGATACTCCCAGGCCAGTTCCAGGTCCGCCACGTTGTCCCGGTTGATATGCTGCAGCGGCGAGTACTTGCCGCCCAGTTGCAGGTGCTGCGTACCCGGCGTCGCGGAGAACGCAAACTGGGAAGCGGCCATCAGCAGGCAAAGCGCTACCTGCTGGCACTGACTGGTGATGCGGCTCGACGTAAACGCAGGGGGCACTCGCATAGGCGTTATCGACCCCGCTCAGATCTGGCTTTCGGGCAGCAGGACCACCAGGCCGTCGAGTTCGTCCGATACCTTGATCTGGCAGCTCAGGCGACTGTTCGGTTGGGGGTCCAGCACGAAGTCCAGCATCTGCGCCTCGACCTCGTCGGGCTCGCCGACCTTCGCCAGCCACGCCTCGTCCACGAAGCAGTGGCAAGTGGCGCAACTACAGGCGCCGCCGCAGTCCGCCAGGATACCGCTGATTCCGTTATCGACAGCGGCGTGCATCACCGTGGTGCCCGGCGCTACATGTACTTCATTTTCTTCGCCGGAGTGGCTGATAAATTTTACGAGCGGCATAGCTGATTGTCCTGTGCAAAAAAAGATTACGATTCTATGAGAAAGCCTGCTGAATATCGACGGTTTCATCCGCCAATTTTTCAGCGTCCGCCGATAAGCCCGTGCTCAGGGCGCGGCGCACCATCATAAATTCCTTCGGCCTGTTGATCGCGTCTACCGCCAGGAGCCTGTCGCCACTGAAGTAGAACGCGGAAAAACTCCTGCCGCTGTCCGTGGCGCCGCGCAGCACGACGCGATCAAAGCCCTGTGAGAGGCCGGCGATCTGCAATTTGAGGTCGTACTGGTCCGACCAGAACCAGGGCAGCGCATGATAAGCCTCCAGCTTGCCGCAGAGGGTATTGGCGGCGGTCTTGGCCTGGTCGGTTGCGTTCTGCACCGATTCCAGGCGGAGGTGGCGATCGTATATCGGGTTGTGGTGGTTGGTGCAGTCCCCCGCGGCGACGATATCCGGGTCGGATGTGCGCGCGAACTCGTCCACCACGATGCCGTTGTCGACCGCCAGTCCCGCGGCCTCGGCCAACTCTGTCGCCGGCAGCACGCCCACCCCGATAACGACGAGGTCGGCGTCCAGTTCAGTGCCATCCGCCAGTTTCACCGCCGTCACACCCGAGCTGCCCTGCAGTGACTCTACCGCGGCATCGGTGATGATAGTGACACCCTCTTCGCGGTGTACGCGGCTGTAAAACGCAGAAACCTCCGGCGCGGTGACCCGCTGCAGCACGCGCGGCAGCGCCTCCAGCACGGTGACATTCATACCCAGCTTTCTCATCGAGGCCGCGGTTTCCAGCCCGATGTAACCGCCGCCGACAATGACCGCCGACTTGCCCGGCCCGGTGTAGCCGCGAATGCGATCCACGTCGCGCAGGTCGCGCAGGTAGAACACCCCGTCGAGTTCGTGACCCGGCAGCGTCAGCTTGCGCACCGTGGCGCCGGTTGTCAGCGCCAGTTTGCTGTAGGGGATATTGCCGCCATCGTGCAGCACAATGCACTTTTGCTCCCGGTCCACCGCGGTCACACGACTGCCCAGCACAAGATCGATCTCCGACTTTTCGTAGAACGCGGCGGGGCGAATCAGCAATTCATCACTGTGCTTCTGACCCGCCAGGTAGTCTTTCGACAGCGGCGGCCGGTGATAGGGCGGAATGGCTTCATCGCCGACAATGGAAATCCTGCCCTGCCAGCCACCCTGACGCAGGCTCGCGCCCAACTGCGCCGCGGCGTGGCTGGCGCCGACTATAACGGCATGTTCCGTACCCATATGACTCCCCCGGCCCGAAGGGCCACCTGTCAGTAGACAACTATGTTGACTAACGATGCTCTTTACGTCAAGGTATTCTGATTTTGGGTAGTGGCTCGGTTTGAAATCTGGCTCCACGAGCCCGACAGGCAGGGCTCTCGACATTTACCAATTTTCAAATTTGGATACCGCCTGGTGTTATCGCAGCAATCATCATACGCGCGGTGCGTGGGCCCGTCGGGCGGCAGTATAATCCCGGTTTGATCGGAACATTACAATTCTATGCAATCGATGGACCATGAAGTACTGCAGCACCTGTCGACCTGGCTGGACAGCGGTCAGGCCTGCTGGCTGTGCACGATTGTCGGCACCATCGGCTCGTCCCCGCGCCCGGCCGGGTCCATAGCCGCCACGACCGACGAGGGCCTGCAGATTGGATCCGTATCCGGTGGCTGCGTCGAAGAAGACCTGATGGAGAAGTTGCGCAATGGCGTCTATTCGGGTGACCGCCCGGAGTTGATCGAGTACGGGGTGACTGCCGAGGAAAACGAACGCCTCGGGCTGCCTTGCGGGGGCCGCATCAGCCTGCTGCTGCAGCGGCTGGGCGCAGGCGACAAAGCCTGGGTGGACGGCACGCTGGCCGCGCTGGACCGGCGCCACTGCATCGAGCGCAACCTCGACTTGCACAGCGGCGCCACAACGCTGGCAGCGGTGGAGCGCTATACAGCGCTGAGCATCGATGAGCATACCCTGCGCCAGTGTTTCGGACCCCGCATGCGGATGCTGCTGGTGGGCGCCGGGCAACTGTCGCGCAGCGTGGCGGAGCTGGCCCTGGCGATGGATTACGAAGTGATGGTCACCGACCCGAGACAGGCGCTGCTGGACCAGTGGGAGGGACCCGCCCTGGAGCTGCGCCGCGGCATGCCGGACGATGTCGTGCGCGAATGCGCCAGTGACAGGCACTGCGTGATCATCACACTGACGCACGACCCGCGCATCGACGATATGGCCCTGATGGAAGCGCTGCAGACGGACGCCTGGTACGTCGGCGCACTCGGTTCCCTGCGCACCACAGAAAAGCGCCTCGGCCGGCTGCGCCAGCTGGGCCTGTCCGAGCCGCAACTGGCGCGCCTTAACGCCCCGGTGGGACTGGACATCGGCAGCAAGACACCCATCGAGATCGCAGTGGCGATACTGGCGCAACTGACCCAACTCCAACGCGCCTCCCGCGCGGCCGCAGCCTGATGAATATCCGCGTACTGGTTCTGGCCGCGGGCCGCGCCAGCCGGTTTGGCTCGGACAAGCGCCTGGCCACGCTACCCGATGGTCGCCCCGTGATCGATACGCTGCTGGATCAACTCAGCGCCAGTTGCCTGCCCGCGCTGGTGTGTATTCGGGACGACGATGAAAAACTGGCCCGGCACCTGCAGCGGCGCAACTGCCCGACGCATCGTTGCCGGCGCGCCGCTGAAGGTATGGGCGGAACGCTCGCCGAGGGCGTGAGTCAACTCGCAGGCTGCGACGGCGTGCTGGTCAGCCTGGCCGATATGCCCTGGATACAGCCTGCGACCTTCAGCACGGTCGCTGCAGCCCTGACGGCCGACACCATCACAGTGCCCAGCCACGGCGGCAAACCCGGGCACCCGGTCGGATTCGGCAGCGCCTTTTTTCCCCGTCTGAGCGCGCTGCATGGCGATTACGGGGCCCGCGCCCTGCTATCTGAATACCCGGCTGCGGTGCGCGAACTACCTGTAGTGGACGCGGCAATACACTGCGACATAGACACCCCCGCGGACCTGCGCAGGCAGGCCGACCCCGTTATGAATACCCACAAGGAGACGCTAACGCTATGCAAATGATAGGCGAGCAATTGATAGAGGCCCCCTGCCAGCGCGTATGGGAAGCACTGAATGACCCCGACATCCTCGCCGCAAGCCTTCCCGGCCACCAGCACCTGGAAAAGGAAGCGGACGACCGTTTTCTCGCGACTGTGGAGGTGAAGGTCGGCCCGATCGGCGCGCGCCTGAAGGGCTCGGTGATACTGACAGACCTCAACCCACCCAGCAGCTATACGCTGCTGCTGGAGGGTAACGCCGGCATCGCCGGCTCAGTCAAGGGAAGCGCCAAAGTGCAGCTGCTCGAGGCGGCGGGCGGCACGCTGGTCAAGTATGTCGTCGACGCCCAGGTCGGCGGCCGCATGGCGCAGTTGGGCGGCCCCGTTATCGATGCTACCGCCAGGCATTTTGCGACCCGTTTTTTCGACAGTTTTGGTGAGATAGTCAGCGGCAAGAAAGCGGCGGCCCCCGCGCCCGCGGAAGCCGCTGCGGCAACTGCCGCACCTGCGGCAAGCGCCGCACCCAGCCCTGCCGGAGGCTTTCCCCTGGCCTGGGCGCTCACTACCTTTATCGCAGCCGCCGTCGGCTTCCTGTTCGGCCACGGCGCGGACACGGGCGACTCGGCCTGGGCCGGGCTATCGATCGGCCTGCTCATGCTGCTGGTGGCCTTCAGTGCATTCGAGTACGGCCGGCGCACAGCGGGCCTGGTGGTCACTCTGGACAGCGCCCTGCTCAGGCGCTTGCTCGAGGGAGAAAAGCCATGAAGCCGGCCCCCTTTGATTACGTGGCGCCCACCACCATCGACGAAGCCTGTGCAATCCTCGCGGAGGCGCACGGGGGCGCAACGGTGCTCGCGGGCGGGCAGACACTGCTACCCTTGCTCAACCTGCGCATGAGCCAGCCGTTCATACTTGTCGATATCAACCATATCGCCGGACTCAAGGGCATTGCGCGGGTCGACGGCGGCACATTGATCGGGCCGATGACACGGCAATGCGAGGCGATCGAGAACACCGCCCTGCAGCAACACCTGCCCGTGCTGGTGGAGGCCGTCCGCCATATCGGGCATCACCAGACGCGCAATCTCGGCACCATCGGCGGTTCCGTCACACTGGGTGAACCGGCGGCGGAGCTGCCCGCGACAGCCGTGGCGCTGAAGGCGACCATCGAGGTGCGCTCGATACGCGGCTCCCGCAACATCCCGGCCGCCGATTTTTACCTTGGACCGTACATGACGGTGCTGGAGGAGGATGAGCTGGTGACCGGTATCCGGTTTCCCGACTGGTCGCCCGGCCACATTACCCTGTTCCGTGAGTTGGCACAGCGTCCCGGCGATTTCGCGCTGGTCGGGCTGGCCGGCGCACTGTCCATCGAGTCCGGCAAGGTGGCCCGCGCCGGCCTCGCCTGGTTCGGCATGGGACCGACTCCGATGAGAGCCAGGGCCGCCGAACAGCTGCTGCTGGGACAGTCAGTACACGAAATCGATCCCCAGGCTGTCGCCGCGGCGGCCATCAATGACACGGCGCCGTTCGATGACCAGCACGCCAGCGCCGAATACCGCCGCACCGTCGGCGCACGCCTCTTCGCCAGCACACTGCGCGAAGCAATCAGGGTCAGGGAGGCCGCATGAGCACTCACACTGTAACAATGACAATCAATGGCCGTCGCCACACCGGCACCGTCGAGGCGCGCGTTTCGCTGGCCGACTTCCTGCGCGACCAGGCCGGCTACACCGGTGTACACCTGGGCTGCGAGCACGGCGTCTGCGGCGCCTGCACGGTACTGGTCGAGGGCAATGCCGTGCGCAGCTGCCTGATGCTGGCGGTACAGGCGGACGGGGCCGGGGTCACCACCGTCGAGGGCCTGGCGGCCGCCGACGGAACCCTGCACAGAGTGCAGGAGGCGCTGATGAATGAGCACGGGCTGCAGTGCGGCTTCTGTACACCGGGCATTGTGATGACCATGGCCGCGCTCAGCGGCGAGGGCAAAAAGGCGACAGAAACGGAACTGCTGGACGCGCTCTCCGGCCACCTGTGTCGCTGCACGGGTTACCAGGGCATCCGGCGTGCGGCGCAGCAGCTTGCGAAACCGGAGGCGATGGACACCGCGAACGGAGAACAATCATGAGCGCACCGAACGCATCCACCGGGAACACTGAGCGGACAGCCGTCGCCGATACGGCGCAGAACGGCGCGACAAGGGTGGCCGGCATGGGCAGCGGCCGCTACATCGGCAAGCGCGCCCCGCGCAAGGAGGATCCACGCCTGCTGACCGGGCGCGGCCAGTTTGTCGACGATATTTCGCTACCGGGCATGCTGCATGTCGCGTTCACCCGCAGTCCGATCGCCCGCGGCGCCATTCTCTCCGTCAATACGGAGGTGGCCCGCGATGTCACCGGCGTACACGCGATCTACACCCAGCAGGACCTGGCCGTCTTCAACGCGGACATGATCAGTTTCTATCTCGTTTCGCCCGATATAAAGACGACGCCGCTGGCCGATGGTCGCGTGGCGTACGTTGGAGAGCCGGTGGCGCTGGTCATCGCCGACAATCGCCATATCGCGGAAGATGCCGCCTCGCTGGTCGAGGTGGAGTATGCCGAGGAAGACCCGGTGGTCACCATCGGTGATGCCCGCAGCGGCCCGACGGTTCACCCGGGGAGGGATGACAATATCTCCGTGCAAATGGGCGAGGAGGAACTCGACGAAGAACTCGCAGACAAACTCGACTCGGCGCCTCATCTGGTCACGCAGAAGGTCGTGCACCAGCGTATCTCCCAGTCACCGATGGAGACACGGGGGGTCGTCGCGACGCGCGAAGGCGCACAGGAACTTACCCTCTATATCACTTGCCAGAGCCCGCACCTGGTGGCGCGATGGGTATCACTCGCACTCGGCGTGCCACAGACAGCCATTCGCGTCATTGCCAAGGATGTGGGCGGCGGCTTCGGCCTGAAAAACCATCCATGGAAAGAGGAAACGGCTGTCATCCTGGCCACCATGCTATTCGATCGTCCACTGAAGTGGATTGAGGATCGCTACGAGAACCTGACCGCATCCTGCCAGGCGCGTGAGCAGGAAATGGTGCTGCAAGTCGCGTTCGACAACGACGGTAAACTGCTGGCCTCACACGGTGACTACAGCGTCAACAACGGCGCGTTTCCGCAGCTCTCGGAATGCAATATCGCGGTACACATGTTTGTCTGGGCAGCGTACAAGATGCCCGCGTATGGTTTCCTCACCCGTGGCTGGTACACCAATACACCCGGCTACGCGGCGTATCGCGGCCCGTGGGGCATGGAGTCCCTGATCCGTGAAACCGCGCTGGATGTCGCGGCGCGCCGTATCGGCATAGACCCGATCGAGATTCGCCGCCGCAACCTGGTGACGCTGCGGGAGCAGCCGGCGGAATCCGTCATGGGGATACCGCTGGAGGACGTCACGCCCGCCGAATGCCTGGAAAAACTGCTCGAGAAATTTGATGTCGGGCAGTTTCGCGCGGAGCAGGCCTCGCTGCGCAAGGAGAAGCGCTATCTGGGCCTCGGCATCGCAACCTACATCGAGCCCACCGGCGCGGCCGGCGCGATAACCACGATGACCGGAGAACTGGCGCAGGTGCGCATCGAGCCAACCGGCAAGGTCACCGCGACGATGAGTACGCACTCGCAGGGCCACGGCACAGCCACCACGATGGCGCAGATTTTCGCCGACCGGCTCGGCGTGCCCTACGAGGACGTGTCCGTGTTCGAAGGCGACAGTTCGCGCGGGGGGTTCTCACCCGGCGCGGCCGGCAGCCGCCAGGGCGTGATTGCCGGCGGCGCCGCGATCATGGCCGCCGACCTGCTGGTAAGCAAAGTCAAGACACTCGCGGCGCACGTGCTGGAGGCGGATCCGGGCACTGTCACCATCGAAGACGCCATGGTGCGTATCGAAGGCAGCCCCGAGAAATCCCGCTCACTCGCAGAGATCGCGAATATCGCCTACGGCGAGCCCGACCGCCTGCCCGCTGGCTTCGAATCGGGGCTGGAAGCTCAGTACCGCTACCAGCCACCACCGATGACCTTCAGCAGCGCCGCCAACGCCTGCGTGGTCGAGGTGGATGTCGACACCGGCTTCGTGACAATACTGCGCTGGATTTCGTCGGAGGACTGCGGCACCGCGATCAACCCCGCCGTTGTAGAGGGCCAGATATCGGGTGGTCTGGCACAGGCCATCGGTATGGTGCTGATGGAGGAAGTCGGTTTTGACGCGCGCGGCAACCCTGTCGCGGCCACCTACAAGGACTACCACCTGCCGGCGATTTCCGATGTTCCCGACTTCGAGTTCGTTCACGCCAGTACCCCCTCGCAATCCGTCGGCGGCATGCGCGGTGTCGGTGAAGGCGGCGCCATCATCGGCGTGCCGACCCTGGTGAACGCTATCGCCGACGCGCTGTCTCCCTTTGGCGAGGTACCGGTGGAATTGCCGCTGACGCCGACCCGCTTGCTCAGCGTCATCGAGGGCCGCGACCTGGGTGCCAAAGCCGGCAGCGAAACCACAGCCGTTATGGCCAGCCAGCCCGGCGCTGCGCCCGTGGACGCAACACCAGAGACGCCGGTTGCACCACCGCAAGCAACTGCCGAAGATGCCACCGAGGCGGTCAGGATCGACGGCGACTGGAATATGGCGCTCGCCACGCCCATGGGCGCCCAGGAGATGACCGGGCACTTTGAAACCAGCGGCGAAACCCTCTCCGGTTACCTCGCCAGCGCCGAGGGGCAGATGGACTTTACCGGCACCGTGGCCGGCAACAAGCTGCAGTTCGACCTCAAGGTCGTCAAGCCGATGAAGATCACCCTCAAGTACAACCTGGAGGTGAACGGGGACAAGATCTCGGGCAAGTGCAAAATGGGCATCATGGGATCAGTCAAGGTGACCGGACAACGCGCCACATAAACGGTCGTGGCTCAGCATGAACTCGGTCTGAGTGAGCCTGAGCGGTATTGTTGCGGTCGGGACACGCCAAAAAGCGTACATCCATGTACAGGCTCGGGTGGCGACGTCCTGTCGCCACACGGTCCCGACCGCAACAATACCGCTCAGGCTCTCAACTGTCTGCAAATCTCAAACTGAACCTTCACCAAATAAACACCACTGTTGAATGGTACCCGCCGCCCCTGTATAGTCTGTCGTGCTTTGATTTGCCCCGACTCGCGCAACCAATTTATCGAGGACATAAACCATGCCTGAAGCGTATATCATCGATGCCGTGCGCACGCCGCGCGGTGTAGGAAAGCCCGGCAAGGGCGCGCTGACCCACCTGCACCCGCAGCACCTGGCGGCCACCGTGCTGCGCGCGGTGCGCGACCGCAACAATATCGATACCGCCGAGGTGGACGACGTGATCTGGGGTACCAGCGCGCAGAAAGGCATGCAGGGCGGAGACCTGGGACGGATGGCGGCGCTCGATGCCGGCTTTGACATCCGCGCCAGCGGCGTGACGCTGGACCGTTTCTGCGGCAGCGGCATCACCGCGACCTCGCTCGCTGCGGGGCAGCTGATGTCCGGGCTGGAGGACCTGATTATCGCCGGCGGCACGGAGATGATGTCGCTGATTACCACGATGGGCATGGAAGAGATGCAGGCCGGGTTGCCGCGCCTCGGCATGGGCTCGGGCAATACCCGCTTGCAGGAACTGCATCCACAGTCGCACCAGGGTTTGTGCGGCGACGCCATCGCGTCGATGGAAGGTATCAGCCGCGAGGCGCTGGATGCGTTCGCACTGGAAAGCCAGCAGCGCGCGGCCCGCGCCATCAGTGAAGGACGCTTCGACAAATCGCTCATCCCGGTGGTGGATGACGAGGGCAAGGTGATTCTGGCCAAAGATGAATACCCGCGTCCGCAGACCACTGCCGAGGACCTGGCGGCCCTGCAACCGAGCTTCGCCAAAATCGCGGATATGCCTGCGGATGCGAGCGGGCGCACCTTCCGCCAGCTTATCAACCTGCGCTATCCCGATCTGAAAATCGAGCACTTCCACCACGCGGGCAACTCGTCGGGCGTGGTGGACGGCGCCGCGGCGCTGTTGATGGCGTCCGACAGCTACGCGAAGAAACACGGCCTCAAGCCGCGGGCGCGCGTCGTCGCCGCGGCCAACGTGGGCGACGATCCCACCCTGATGCTGAACGCGCCGGGCCCCGCAGCCCGCAAGGTACTGGCGAAAGCCGGACTCTCCGTCGACGACATCGACCTGTGGGAGGTCAACGAGGCCTTCGCAGTCGTGGTGGAGAAGTTCATACGCGATTTGGACATCGATCGCGATAAAATGAATGTCAATGGCGGCGCCATCGCGCTGGGCCACCCGATCGGGGCGACGGGCGCGGTGCTGATTGGCACCGTGCTGGACGAGCTGGAACGGCGTGACCTGAAGCGTGGACTGGTGACCATGTGCGCCGCGGGCGGGATGGCGCCCGCCATTATCATCGAGCGCGTGTGATCACTGCCGCGCACGACTAACCGAGGGAGACAGCCCGATGAGTGACAAACCCGCGATGCTGCCCTGGCCGGAGGACGACCTTTCGGCCTTCGGCCCGGTGGAAGAACACAAAGTCGGGCGCATCCAGCACCACGTGGGCCGGGTCATGGAGCGCAACTGGTCCTGTATACCGCATGTCACCCACCACGACGACGCCGACATCACGGCGTTTGAACAGCGCCGCCTCGCGTGGAATGCCGCGCACCCGGACAACAAGCGTTCGCTGCTGCCCGCGCTGGTGAAGGCGTCCGTCGCCGCGCTGCAGGCCTACCCGCAGTTCAACAGTTCGCTGAGCGCAGACGGCACCATCCAGTACCGCAAGCAGTACTATCACATCGGCTTTGCGGTGGATGTGCCCGCCGGCCTGCTGGTGCCGGTGGTGCGGGATTGCGACAGGAAGAGCGTGGACGAGATCACTGCGGAAATTGCCGCGATTTCCGAGAAAGCGAAGACCAAGGGCCTCGGCATGAACGAAATGACCGGCGGTTGTTTCACCCTGTCGTCCCTCGGGCACATCGGCGGCACCGGCTTCACGCCCATCATCAACGCGCCGGAAGTGGCGATCCTCGGCATCTGTCGCACCCGCGGCCAGTTCGTGCCGGACGCACAGGGCAAGCCCGTGCCGCAACAGGTACTGCCGCTCTCCCTGAGCTATGACCACCGCGTGATCAACGGCGCGGACGCCGCGCGCTTTACGCGGGCGATCGCCGAGGGGCTGGAGGGGTTTTCGTTCGAGTAATCGCCCGGCCGGGCATGCAGGATATCGGGTTACGAACGTCGATCGAAGTGCGCGCGAACCTCGCGGCGCAATAACTTTCCCATCTCGTTGTAGGGCATCGCATCCAGTACCGCGATATGCTCTGGCACACGCGACGAGCGCAGGCGGTCCTTGATCAGGGATCGCAGTGCCGCGTTGTCGGGCGTCTCGTGCCCGGGCCTGATCACGATCGCTATCGCGACCGCTTCGCCCCATTCGGCCGAGGGCACGCCGACCGCCACGGCCTCGGCGATCGCGGGGTGCGTCATCAGGACTTCCTCGATTTCACCCGGGGAAATGTTCTCTCCGCCGCGCACGATGACATCGTCCGCGCGCCCCGCCAGAAACAGGTAGCCCTCGTCATCCAGCCAGCCTGCGTCGCGCGTGGGAAACCAGCCCTCGGCATCGAGCGCCGACTTACCGCGGTACTCGCCCGAAACCTGCTCACCGCGCACATAGACTTCGCCGCTCTCGCCGGCCGGCAGGGGTTTGCCGTCCTCGTCGCGAATCTCGAGCTCGATCGTCGGCAGCGGGCGACCAACGGAGCCCAGGCGCGCGCGCACCGCCGGGTCGTTCGAAGTGTGCGCGATACGGTGCTCCTGCGGACCCAGCAGCGCTATCGTCGAACTGGTCTCGGTCAGGCCGTACGCATTGGT
The DNA here is from genome assembly GCA_030427485.1 of Gammaproteobacteria bacterium. Lineage (GTDB taxonomy): Bacteria > Pseudomonadota > Gammaproteobacteria > Pseudomonadales > Halieaceae > Marimicrobium. The sequence continues at coordinate 41,998 of JAUICG010000028.1, read as the reverse complement.
AAAATCGGTCTCCGGGAACAGGTCGAGCGCGCGCTCGATCAGTTCGGGCGGCATGCGGCCGCCGCCGTAGGCGATCGCGCGCAGCGAGGACAGGTCGGCCGGCGCCCCCGCGTCGATGCGCTCGATAATGCGCGCCAGCATGGTGGGCACGACGAAGGCATTGGTGACGCGCTCCGCGGCGACCAGTTGCAGCCAGTCATCGGGGTCGAAGGCCGGCAGCAACGCGATCTTGCGCAGTGAATAAAACGAACTCAGCAGTGCCGAGATGCCGGCGATATGGTATGGCGGCACGCACACGAGCTGGCAATCGTCCTCCGCGGCCGACGCGAACTCCACGGTACCGAGGATATAACCGAGCAGATTGGAATGGCGCAGCAAGGCCGCCTTGGGCGCGGCGGTGGTACCGCTGGTAAATATCTGTGCGGCTATCCCCTCGCCTTCCCGCTCCTCACCGGAGGCGGTGGCGGACGAGGCCTCGGCCGCGGCAACGAATGCCTCGCGACTGTGGAAGCTGTGTCCGCCGTCGGGCGCCAGTCGCCGGGCGCGCTCGACATCGCCGATCACACACGCCGGCGCGATCCGCGCCAGCAGCGCAGCGAGGTCGGCATCGGCCAGGCGATAATTCAGGGGAACATAGGGAATACCCGCCAGTGCGGCGCCGAACAGCGCGATCGGCGCGGCCTCGCTGCTCTCGTCGAGCAGCGCAATATGCCCGCAGCCGCTCTCGGCAATGTTCTCGGCCGCGCCCCGGGCCGCTTGCAGCAGCTCACCGTACGACCAGTGGCGTTTATCGCAGACGAGACCGATACGCTGGGGATCGGTGTCCGCCGCCATTTGCAGGATTAACGCGATATTCATCGTGAACGTCAGTCGGACGACGGCAGCGGTTTGGCTTCCTTCAACTGCAGACTGACACCATCAATGGCAAGTGACCCCTTGCCCGGCTTTACGCACAACAGTTCGAAGACGCCCCCGCTATCGACGTAGCGCTTGCCGATGAGCGTACCTTCAGCGAAAGCGGGATCAATCGCCGCCTTTTCGGCCGGCGCCTGCTCCGACATCGCGGCGCCGCCGCACATGACCTCGCCGTCACCGCCGCGAATCACCATCACCTCGGTATCGCAGACGGCGCTTTTCAGTTTAGTTCCTGGTTTCATTGTTCACGCTTCTCGTTATCTCGTCGTTGTCAGGCGATCGCGCCCGCCGCTTTCAGGCTTTCGATGCGATCCCATTCAAGTCCGAGTTCCATCAGGAATAGCTCGGTGTGCTCCGAGGCCTGGGGCGCACGGTTGCTGGTCACGGGCTGGTGATTGAACTGTACAGGACCGCGCACCAACTTCATAGGCGGACCGCCGTCAACGGACTCGACCTCGAATATCATATCGTTGGCCAGCGCCTGCTCGTCCGTACCGAGGTTGATCAGGCTCTGCACCGGCGCCCACTGACCCTGCAACGTTTTCAGGTGCTGGCGCCAGTACTCGAACGGCTGTGCGCCGATAGCGGCAACGATCAGGTCGCTGGCGTCCTTCCAGTTGGTCATCAATGCCTCGGCATCGACAAAGCGCGGGTCGTCCGCCGCTTCCGGAATACCCAGGTGGGTGAAGGTGTCGCGGATGTATTTCCCGGGCGTCAGTATGCACAGGTTGATGGTGCCCCCGTCGGAGGTGCGGTAGTTACCGGTGAAGGGGTTACCCGGGTTGCCGCCGGACGAGGGCATCCGGTTGCGCATCGTCGTGCCCTGCTCGAGGCCGATATCCACAGACGTGCCGGCCGCCCACCAGCCGGTGCTGAGCAGGGAGACGTCGAGTTCCACCGCCTCGCCGGTACGCTCGCGGTGAAACAGCGCAGCCGAAATACCCCCGGCGATATTCATGCCGCCAATGGAGTCGCCGAATGCCGGAATGCCCTGGGCCAGCGGACCGTCGAGTTCTTCCGGCGACAGCGAGTGACCGACGCCGCTGCGCGACCAGAATGCGGTGCTGTCAAAGCCGCCGATATCGCGCTCCGGCCCCTTGTCGCCGTAGGCGCTGCCTCGGGCGTAGATGATATCGGGATTCACCGCGCGGATGTGCTCGATGTCAAACTTCAACTTCTGGCGTTGCAGCGGCAAATAGTTGGTCAGGAACACATCGGCGGTTTTCGCGATCTCATAGATCAGCTCTATCCCCTCGGGCGTGGAGACATCCACGCCAACGCTGCGCTTGCCGCGATTGGGATGTTCCATCATCGCGTTGCGCACCGGGTCGAGTTTCATACCGCCGATATTGATAAAACCGCGTTGTGTATCGCCGCGCACCGGATGCTCGATCTTGATGACGTCGGCACCCCAGTCCGCAAGAATTGCCCCCGCGGCCGGGACAAAGGTAAATTGCGCCAGTTCGAGAACCCGGATACCTTTCATTACCTGTGCCATAACTACTCCTGATTATCGTTTGGCGGGCATTATACAGATCAACAACACTGTTGCATAGTGCCAGCGTTTCACGTATAAAATTGCCCTCGCGGCGTCGCTGACTCAGAGCGCTTTCACAAGGTAAAAACTAGGAGCAGACTAATGAAAATAGACTCTTCACTGGCGGCGGTGGTCACCGGCGGCGCATCCGGCCTCGGGCTGGCCACCGTGCGGGCGCTGCGCGCACAGGGCGCCAGGGTGGCCATTTTCGATATGAACGAGGAGACCGGCGAGGCGATGGCGGCGGAAACCGGCGCGATCTTCTGTCACTGCGACGTGCTCAGCGACGACAGCGTTGACGCGGCCTTCGCCAAGGCCCGTGCCGCCCACGGCCAGGAGCGGGCGCTGGTGTGCTGCGCCGGGGGCGGCAACGCGATTCCGACGGCCCGGCGTGACAAGAAGACCGGTGAAATCAACATCTTTCCCTCCGACAAGTTCGAGTGGGTGCTGCGACTGAACACCGTGGGCACTTTCCGCTGCATCACGCGCTCCGCGGCGGGCATGATGGAAGAGGAACTGATCGACGGCGAGCGCGGCTGCATGGTCAACACCGCATCCGCCGCGGCCACCGAGGGGCAGATGGGACAGGCGGCGTACTCCGCGGCCAAGGCCGCGATCGTCGGCATGACGCTCACCATCGCGCGCGACCTCGCGCGCGAGGGCATACGCGTCAACACGATTCAGCCCGGCATCTTCGACACCCCGGCGATGGCGCGCGCCACCCCCGAGATGCTGCAGGCGCTGGGCGCGATGGTGCCCAACCCGAAACGCCTGGGCGCGCCCGCTGAGTACGCCAGCATGGCGCTGGAAATGATCCGCAACGGCTACATCAACGGCGAGACGGTACGCCTGGACGGCGCTATCCGCATGCAGCCGCGCTAGCGCGTGTCAGAGCGCTGAAATCGCCGCTTCGGTGGCGGCGATTTCAGACTTCAGCCACATCACCTCGCTGAGATTGGCGCCACCCGATTCCTGCAGCAACAACTCGAGCACGTCTTTCTTCGCACCGAGCGCCTGGGCGCTGTGCGGCTGCGCGTCGAGCGCAACCTCCAGCAAATGCAGGGCCTCCAGCGCCGAGCCGCTCTGCAGTTTCTGCCGCGCCCTGGCGGTGAGCGGCCCCGCCCCGCCAGCCAGTTCCGCGAGGTCCGCGTTGACGCTGGCGCGCGGCACGCCGTACAGCGAGGTGGTCGAGTCGAAGTGGAACCAGCCGGAGTACTCCTCCCAGATCGTGCGCACCGCCCAGCTCACCTTGCCGTGAAATTCACCGAGGGCGAGCGCCTGCGGCAGACGGATGTCCCGCATCAGCGTCTGCACATCCACCCCCGCGTTCATGCCGTCCACGGTGGCCTGGTGTACATAACTGACAGCGGCGTGGAGTTTGTCGAGCTGCGCACTGATATGCGCCGCGCCGTGAACCGGTTCACCGTGGCCGGTAATCAGCAGGTCGGCACCGAGCTTGCGCACCGTATCGAGGGAGTCCAGGAAGCGCCGCGCCGAGCGCGGTTTGTCACCGCGCAGCGTGCACAGGTTCGGCATCGACATGAACACCGGGCCGAACAGGTTGCCGGTGAACACGATCCGCTCGGCAGGCATCCACACCACCACCGAATCGGGCGACTCCCCGCCCGGTGTCGACAACACCTCGAAGCGGCGCTCGCCGCTGCTGAAACTGTAGTGCCCGTCCACCGTGACATCGGGCACCACCGTGGGTATCACCAGCGCGTCCCGGTTCTTGATCGTACCCGACCAGAGTTTGCCGGAGCGCCTGCGGATGTAGGGATCGAGCATGCGGAAGAATTCACAGGTGTCGGTAAAGCGGCGCTCGGCGATGACCGAGGTAGCGGACTCGCGAAACTCGGGCACACCGCCGTAGTGGTCGGGGTGTGCCTGGGTGATAACGATCGCCTGCAGCGCGCCGCTGCGCACGGGCTCGAAAAGCGCCTTGTTGCGCTCGGTGCTGGTGACGAATCCCGTGTTGATCATCACATCGCCCGCGGCGGTGTTCACCAGGTAGGCATTGGAAATATCCCGCGCCATGTGCACGAAATCGGTAATGGACACCGCCTCCGTCTGCTGTTCTCCCGCCTGCACCAGGGAAGCGAGCATGGGTTTGTCATCACCGGCTTTCGCGCTCATACAGCGCCCTCGTCGCAGTTGATCATCACCTTGCAGGACTCGGGCGTCGCGGCGATTTTCAAGCCCTCGATCACATCGCTCAGCGGCAGGCGATGGCTGATCATGCTGAGGATCTTGTCCTGCAACCTCGGCATCGCGGCGATCACCTCGGGCATTTCGGTGGGGTAGCCCATCGCGGTGGTAATGGTCATCTCGCTGGTCAGCATGCGGCCCACCGGAAATTCAACCGGCATCATGTACGCAGCGGTGATCACCAGCCGCGCATGCAGCTTCGCCAGCTGGATCACGTCGGACAGGATGCCCGGCGCGCCGGCCGCGTCGATATAGGCGTCGGTGCCGACACCCACCCGCCCGTAGGACGGCACCTCGCCGTGCAGTTGGGCCAGTTCGGCCCGCAAATCCACGGCGGTCGGGTCCAGCGCCGCGCGCGCACCGAGCGCGAGCGCGCGTTCGCGCCGTTCGGGCGCGAGATCCAGCGTCACGACATCCTCGACGCCGCGATCGACCAGCCACAGCACCATGCCGAGCCCGATCGGGCCGCAGCCGAAGACCACCACCTTGTCACCCGCCTGCACCTCGGCCCGGTTCACGCCGTGCATCGCCACCGCCAGCGGTTCGGCCATCGCGGCGATCTCGTAGGAAATACCCGCGGGAATCGGCAGAATGGAATCGCCCAGGCGCGCCTCGCGTACCAGCAGCTCTTCGGTAAAGGCGCCCTCGGGACCGCCGCTGCCGATATTACCCGGCGTCATCATCGGGTTGACCACCACCTGGTCACCGACGGCGATACCCGGCACTTCGGCACCCACCTCGAGGATTTCCCCCGCGCCCTCGTGACCGAGCGCGGTGACCGTACCGGGGGTGGGAATCCCGCCGATCTTGATATAGGAGAGGTCACTGCCGCAAATGCCGCAGGCCTTCATTTTCACGACAACATCTTTGGGGCCGAGCGGCGGTCGCTGGTAGGCATCGAGACGCGCGTCGCCGGCACCGTGTATTTTCAGTAAACGCATTGTGTTCTCCTGCGCCCCTTCAGGGACGAACCATGTAACCGCCATCGATGGTGATGGTCTCGCCGGTCATGAACGATGAGGCGTCGCTGCACAGGTAGGCGCCGATGCCCTCGAAGTCTTCCGGGTAGCCCACACGCTCCAGTGGAATCCGCGGCCCCATCATTTCGGCCAGCGCCTTTTCGTTCTGCTGCCCGCCCATCATCGGGGTCATGATCAGGCCCGGCGCCACCACGTTTGCGCGGATATTGTACTTGCCGAACTCCACCGCCATGCAGCGGATAATTGCGCCCACGCCGGCTTTCGAGGCGGCATAGTTCTGCTTGCCGGGAAGCCCCTGGAACAGCGACAGGCTACCACAGGCCACCAGGGAACCGCCCGGCTCGCCCGCTTCGGCGCGCGCGACCATGTGGCGCGCACCCTCGCGCAGCGTGAAAAAGGCGCCGTGCAGCGCCACATCCAGGAACGCGTGCCATTCCTCGGTGGGCATATCGAACACCGAGTTGAACCGGGGCGCGCCGCCGGAATTGGCGAACACGCAGTCGATACGGCCAAAATCAGCGATCAGCCTGTCGTAACCCCCGGTGATCTGCTCCTCACTGGATACGTCGACCTGGTAGGCCTCGACCCTTGCCGCGCCCGCCGCTTCCAGCTGCGCCTTCGCGGCGTTGTTCTTGTCCTCGTTGCGCGCCCAGATCGCGACGCTGCCGCCCTGCTTCGCGATACCCATCGCAAAACCGAGGCCAATACCGCCATTACCCCCGGTAACCAGCGCCACCTTGCCGCCGAGATCGAACAGACCCTTGCTCATACGCTCCTCCGCTTATTCTTCAACATCAACGTTGTTGATTAATTGCCTGATGATCGACCAGTGTAGGAAACTGTCGCCTCGCTGGCAACCGTCGACACCACCATCGACACGGCCTGTAGTGTTGCCGTTTGAACCGGGGCTGTGGGAGCCTGAGGGGTGTTGATGCGGCCGGGACCGTGTGGCGACAGGACGTCGCCACCCGAGCCTACACATGGATGTGTGCTTTTTGGCGTGTCCCGGCCGCATCAACACCCCTCAGGCTCCGACTGGTTGCAGATTTCAATCTGGACCACCACGCACGGCCTGTATCGTTGCCACCTGCGGTCCCGCCGTGACAAGATGCGCCTCAGGCAGACGTCCCTGAACCTGTGTGGAGCGAACCAACATGAGAATAATCCGCCAGCGCCCCGATTGCGCCCGGCAACCCCGCGATGTCAAGCGGGAAGACTGAGTGGCGCGTAAATACCACAGCCCGCTGCGACAGGAGCAGGCGGCAAAAACCCGGGAGCGCATCATCACAGCGGGCTCTGAACTGGTGCACAGCTTCCCCACCTGGGACTGGAAAAACCTGACCGCAAACGCGGTGAGCAAACGCGCCGGTGTCAGCGAACGCACCGTGCATCGCCACTTTTCTTCAGAGCGCGAACTGCGTGATGCGGTGCTGCAGGCACTGGTCGCGGAGTCAGGCGTCGATTTGGGCCGGATCAGCCTCGAGGGCTTTGACGATATCGTCATCAGCATGTTCAGCTACCTGGCCTCGTTCGCCGCCGCGCCGGACATTACAGAGGATCCGTCGCAGACAGAAGTCGACGCCATGCGTACCCGGGCGCTGGCGGACGCGGTGGCGGCGGTCACGCCGGGCTGGTCCAGCCGGGAACGGGAGCCGGTCGCCGCGGTGCTGGACATGCTGTGGCAGCCGGCCACCCAGGATCGCCTGAAGCTGGTATGGAACCAGGATGCCGAGACGTTCGCGCGAACGATCAGGTGGTTTATCGCGCTGATCAGGGACGCGCTGGAACAAAACCGGAAGCCCTGAGGCGGCAGGCCGCGCGGGACCTGCCGCGCGGGCGTTCAGGCGGCGCGGGCCTTGATACGGGCCGGGAGAATATCCCAGCCGCGCACGGTGGAGGTGCAGGTCAGCTTGGCCCGCTCCATGTCGATGTCCCACTCGGGAAAGCGTTTAAACATCTCCTCGAGAAAGATCCGGCCTTCGAGTCGCGCCAGCACGTTGCCGGGGCAGGTATGAATACCGTAACCGAAGGTCATGTGCGGCGCCCTGTCGCGATGAATATCGAACACGTCAGGGTTGGGGAAACGGCTTTCATCGCGGTTCGCGGCGGCCAGCATGAACATCATCGTGCTGCCGGCGGGAACGGTCTGCCCGTAGTACTCGACATCCCGGGTGACGTAGCGCGCGGTGAACGGCCCCATGGGCTCATAGCGGAGCAGTTCCTCCACGGCCTCGGGGATCAGGGACGGGTCCTTCACCAGCTCACGGCGCTGATCGGGGTGGTCGGCGAGCACTTTCGCGCTCCACCCCATCAGCCGGTTCGTGGTTTCATTGCCGGCGCCGGCCAGTACATTGCAAAAACTCAGGATCTCCTCCCGCGTCAGTTTGCGCTTGACCCCTTTGTCATCGACAAACTCGACATTGAGGAATTCCGTCATCACGTCATCCGAGGGGTTCTGCAGCCGCCAGTCGATATAGTGCTCGAACTCGGGCATCCCGGCGATCTCCGTCGTCTCGTAATCGATGGGCTTGCCCTCTTCGGTTTCGATTCTCGAATCGGCCGATTCGCGGATGGTGTCCAGGTCTTCTTCCGGAATCCCGAGCAGCGCGCCGATCACGCGCATCGGAATCTGGCTGCTGATATCGGCGATGAAATCGATATCCTGCCTGCCGATGAGTTTATCCAGCGTGCTCACCGTGAACTCGCGAATCATCGGCTCCAGGTCGCGCATCCGGCGCGGCGAGAACATGCGCGCGACGATATTGCGGTGGGCGGTGTGCAGGGGCGGGTCCTCGAAAATGAATACGCCGGGCGGCAACTCCATGTTCATCTTTACCAGTTCGAGGATGCCGCCGCGGGCGGAGCTGAAGGTCTCGTGGTCGGCGTGCCCGGCCCTGACATCGTCGTAGCGGCTCACGGCGTAGAAATCGTACTCCTCGTTGTAATACAGCGGCGTTTCTTCGCGCATCCGCTTGTACATCGGGTAGGGGTTGCGGGCAAGCTCGACCTGGTAGGGATCAAAACTTACCGGGCCGGCGGCGGCGTTCACATTCGAAGCCATTCTCATGGTCTCCCGGTTACTGAATATTGGTGGCACTAAACTGACATCAATTGAGCGTGCTGTCAATATATCCTGTTTACCGGTAGTGGTTCCGTTTGAAAGTTGTTGATAGTGGGCTGCACGACTACCCGTTTGGCGGGGTGATAGTTCCCGTATTAATCTGTCACTGCAGACCAGGCACACTCACCAGGTCGATGGTTATGCAGGGCTTTTCTAATGGCACACACAGCGAAAACATTCTGCCGCAACTGCAGCGCCCTGTGCCCGATGGAAGTGACGGTGGACAACGGCCGCCTGACGGGCGCGATTGCCGACGGCAGTGTCTCGCCCTACGGCCCGTATATGTGCATCAAGGGCCAGTCCAGTATCGACTTTCACAACGGCGCCGAGGAGCGGCTGCTGCACAGCCTCAAGCGCGACAGCGAGGGGCAGCACCGGGAAATCGGCAACGCGCAGGCGCTGGATGAAATAGCGGCGCAACTGACGGCGCTGATCGAACGCTACGGACCGCGCTCGGTCGCGCTGTATCACGGTACCGGCGCCTACCGCAGCGTGCTGGGCGCACAGCTGGAAAAATCCTTCCTGTCCGCGATTGGCACGCCCAACCTGTTCTCCACGATGACCATCGACCAGTCGGCGAAGTGGGTGACGTCGGGACGCATGGGATTCATGGCGAGCGGCAAACCCGCTTTCGTCGATGTCGATCTCGCCGTGATCGTCGGCAACAACCCGGTCGTCAGTCACCAGACGTATCCGTTCGGGCCGGGCGAGAGCGGCGCACCGGGCCGGGCCTTCGCCGCGGCAAAAAAGCGCGGTACACGTATTATCGTCATCGATCCACGGCGCCACGAGACGGCGCGCTACGCGGACCTGCTGATCCAGCCGCTGCCCGGCAACGACGCGGCGATCTTTGCCGCGATCGCCCATATCCTGCTGCGCGACGAACGCTACAACAAACGTTTTTGCGATCGCTTCGCAACGCAGCTGGATGCGCTGCGCGAGGCGGTTGCGCCGTTCACACCTGAGTTGGCCGCGGCCAGGGCCGATGTGGACGTGGCGCAGATCGAGCAGGCCGCGCAATGGATCGGTGAAGCGAACATGCCGTTCATCGGCAGCGGCAGCGGTCCGTCCATGTCGGCGCACTCCAACCTCAACGACCACATGATCGAGGTGGTGAATGCGCTGGCAGGCGGCTACAGACGCGCGGGCGACCCGGTGCGCAACCCGGGCACGCTGAACCCGCGCACACCGGTTGAAACCGTGATTGCCGCCGGGCGCAGCTGGGAGACAGGCGTCAAGTGCCGCACCGTCGACATCGGCAAGCTGTACGGCGAGTTTCCCACCGCCCTGCTGCCGCAGGAAATTACCGCGCCGGGCCCGGACAGGATTCGCGCACTGATCGTGTTTGGCGGCAACCCGGTAATGGGCCTCGGCGACCCGGAGCGCGCGGTGGCGGCATTCGGCGAACTGGACCTGCTCATCGCGCTCGATCCCCGGATGAACGAGACCGCCGAGCTCGCGCACTACGTGATTGCCACCTCACAACCCTTTGAACGCCACGATATCTCCGCACCGGGCGACAGCCTGTATCCCAGCGCATTCGCGCAGTACGCGCCGCCGGTCATCGAGAAACCCGCGGGCGTGATCGACGACTGGGCGTTTTTCTGGGAGCTTGCGGCGCGCATGAACCGCCCCCTGCAGCTCAAGTACTGGACCTACGGACTGGATTTCGATCAAATCGAGGACAGCATGCCACTGGACATGCGCACGCGCCCCGATCCCGAGGCGATGATTCGTTTCCTGTGCAAGAACAGCCGCGTCCCGTTCGACGACCTGCGGGCCAGTCCATCCGGCGTCCGGCCGCTGCTTGCGCCACAGTCCGTGCTGCCCGCCCGGGCGGACAACGGGGCGCGCCTGCAGTTATGCCCGCCCGACGTTGCCGGCGAACTGGCGCAGGTGCTGGAGGAAGCGCCCGAGCGGGGATTTCGTTACCAGCTGACCTGTCGCCGCATCCTGGAGGCGATGAACAGCGCCTATCGGGACAACAGGCGCACGCGCGACAAGTATCCCGTCAACTGGGCCTACATGAATCCAGAGGACATGGATGCACAGGCGATCAACGACGGTGACCGCATAGAAATCAGCTCGGACGCTGGGCGGATCAGCGCGCTGGCCAGGGCCGAATCCGCGCTGCGCCGGGGCGTAATTTCGATGAGCCACATGTTCGGCGGCTTGCAGGCATCACCGGACCCCCTGCAGCGGGGAGGCAGCTACACGGGCCGGTTGACCTCCTTACAGCAGCACCTGGAGCCGATCAATTTCATGCCGCGCTTTTCCGGCATCCCCGTCAATGTGAGCATCGCGACAGGCGACTGAAACCGGCCGGTGGCGCTTCGGGGAAACACCCGCGCGCGCCTACAGCGCCTTGCCCTCGACCAGCGGCCACAGCTTCCGATCCGCCAGGATGGTACAGAAGTATTCGTTGACGCTGCTTATCAGTCCGTCGCGCAGCGTGAACACCATGCAGTATTCATTGGCATAGGATTCGCCGTTACTCAGCGTGCCGTCGCCTGTGAACTCCACCGCCACGCGGTCGCCCTCAGCGGTAAGGCTGGTGATGGTGGGCGCGAGGCCGCCAGGCATCAACTCGGTGAACGCGTTGATGGTGGCCAGTATCGTGTCGCGGTTGCGCCGCCCGGCGAATTTGCCGAACCCCTTCGCCAGCGTGTAGGCGTCCGGGGCGAGACAGGGGTCCGCCGCGGCGGCGTCTCCCCTGCCCATTGCATCGATAAACCCGAGAACCACCTGTTTGTTCCGCTCTTGCATCATTGCCTGTACTCCTGGCCACTTAACTTTCCGCTGCCGCGCCGCCACAGTTTTTTCAACCACTGGCCGGCGCGGGCCAGCAGTGATCGCCACCCGGCCGGCACAGCGACGTCGCCCGCGGCGTCGCCGGACTCGATCTCGGCCTTCAGGCGGGTGGCGAAAGTCTTCGCCAGCTGCGGCAGCAGCGGTTTGCTGACCGCCTCCCACATGGCCGCCATCGAGCCGCTGCCCTCGACGCGCACGGCCATCGTGACCTGCGTGCTATCGTCGCTTTCGCGCAGTGCGGTATAGGTACCGCTGCCGACAACCGGTTCCGTTTCCAGGCGAAAGGAAAAAGCGACGCTCCGCGGGCCGCTCCAGTCTTCCACGTGCACCAGCACCCTGACCGTTTTGACGAGTCCGCCGGCGCCGACCTTCAGGGTCCAGCGGGAGTCGTCCCGGTTCACAAGTTCGCACTGCTGGCAACCCGGAAACAGGTTGGCCCACTGCTCGATGCGCTCTACGTAGACCCAGACAGCATCGATATCCGCAGCAATGGTGACGGATTGTTCAGCTTCGATCATTCGGCCCGCCCCTCAGAGTCCCAGTCGCGCGCGTTCCGCGTCGAGCAGCTCACTTGGCTTGCCCGCCGCGTGACGACCGGCGAGATAGCCGTGTGTCATGCCCCGCGCGTTGGTGATACCGCTCTGCATGAACGCGCCGTTGTCCAGCCGCGCCACCGAGTTGCCCGCCAGGTACAGGCCGGCTATCGGAGCGTCGTTCCAGCCGATGGCGCGGCAGTGCTGGTCCACCAGTATGCCCGATGCGGCAATGCCGCCCCCGGCCAGGCGGTGCAGCGGGACGGCGTAGAACGGCCCGCGCGTGATCTCGCCGAGGTTGGCGTTGGGTTTCTGCAAGGGGTCGCCACACATCAGTGCGCCCCAGGGATGGCTGCCGCGGCGAAACTCGGGGTCCTCGCCGTCGCGGCAGTAGCGGTTGAACGTCGCCACGGTATCGATTAAACCCTCGCCGGCAAAGCCCGCCCTGCGCGCCAGTTCCTCCAGTGAATCGGCCGTGACTCCCATCTCTCCGGGCAGCGGCTCACCCGGCATGACCGAACCAAAGGGGTATTTCTCGCGCGCCTGGCTGTCGAACACCGCCCAGCAGGGAAAGTTGGGGTGGGTCTGGGAATTCCCGTCAATCGTATCCAGTGCGTAATACACAGAGCGATAAAAGGCCTCGTTGGCGAAGCGCCTGCCCGCCCGGTTGACCACAATGGTGTGCGGCAGGCCGAGAAAGGGCAATGCGCCCCGCCACAGGGGGACACCGTCTTCCTGCTCTTCCCCGGGCACATGGAAGCCGAGCAGGGTGACGTCCGGGACGCGGGCGACACGCGCGCCGACCTGGCCGGCCAGGCGCAGGTGTGCGCCATTGATCGCGGGCATGACCATGGATTGCACATTCAGCTGGTGCCCCAGCGTTTTTGCGAAGCCCGGGTCGCGTTCATAGCTGCTGACCGCAACGACCACGCCGCGCCTGGCCTTGATGAACACATCGCCGCCAGCGCGAACCGCGCGCACGCCGATGACCCGCCCGCCATCGGTCAGCAGCTCCTCGGCCGCGGTACCGGTGTGTATCGGTATCTTCCTGTCCAGCACGCCCTTGACGAAGTAGGCGGCCAGTCCGGGCCCGACACAGCGCTCATCCCGGGCGAGGCGCTCGGCCATGATGCTGTAATCCCACTTCATCATATTGGCCATACCGCCGTTGCCGAAGATATCCTCGTGGGTCATCCCGGTGGGCACATGGGGGGAAATGCGCGTCTTCGACTGCCACTCGCCCAGCGTTTCGGCCGGAAAAGGCTCCACCTCCAGGTAGCGTCCCTCGGGGAGGCTGTCATTCGCCCCGGGGTAGTAGTAATCGGGGCAGCCACGAATGAGCCGCACCCTGAGCCCGATAGCCTGTTCGAAATACTTCAGCGCAACAGGGCCATGCACGGCCTGGTTGAGAATCGCCAGGTCGTCGCCGTAGTCCATGGACAGCGTTTTCACGTAGCGGAAACCGCTGTGCGGCGAATCCTCCACGCCCAGCTCGCCGGCCAGGTGATTCCCGGGAATCCACAGCTCGCCCATCGAATAGGCGGTTACGCCGCCGATCTGCTCCGAGCGCTCCAGCACCATCGCGCTGGCGCCGTGGTCGTGCGCGGTAATGGCCGCGCAGAGTCCGCCCCCGCCCGACCCGATGGCCACGACATCCGCTTCCATATCCCATCTGTCCGGTTTATCGCTCATCGCGCCTTGCTCCTCTTTCCGGCATTTGCCGCTAACTGATCGTCTCCACAGCCCCACATGCGCGTCACCAATCCGCCCTCGAAGCGAGCAATACCCGTACTGAACGCTTCACCCACTGCCTGCGCTGCGCGGCGCTCACCCTGCGATTGGTCAGCATCACGTTGATAAACCAGCCCCTGAGCATCAGGATAAACACCTCGGCCGCATGGCGCGCATTGTTGCAGGGAATGCCTTCCGCCCGGGCGCAGGCATCGATATAGTCGGAAATGCGCCTGATGCCCAGTTCCGTGCGGGCGCCGGCCTCCGCCCCAAGTTCCACAAAGCGTGACGACTCGCTGTAGATCAGGCGGTTGACTTCGAGCATGTCCCCCTTCAGGTTCTGCTCCAGCATGTGATTCGCATAAAGATTCAGCCCCTCTTCCAGGTCGCAGTTACCCGCCTGCGAGCCCAGCACGGTCGATGGGGATATCTGTTCGATCTGTCGTTGCACAAGGGCGTGGAACAGGTCCCGCTTGGACGCAAAGCGGGAATAGAGCGTGGTCTTGGACACGCCGGCCCGGGCGACGATGCGCGTCATCGACGCTGCGCCGTAACCGTGCCGCAGGAACTCGTCCAGGGCCGCGGCGAGCAGGTTATTTTCCAGCGCGGCGATGTCGCCGTGCCTTGGACGCCCGCGCAAACGCCTGGTCTTGTGTGTCGGTTTGCGCGCTGCGGCGGCTTCGGGAGACATGGACAGTCTGCTTTGTTGTTCGCTCTTTGTGCATTTATGATACTTTGTCGTACTATTAATAACAATCTTCGAGCGCACTGGACATCGCCGGATTATGCAGTAATTTAACCTTCTGCCGCGGCGCGATAGGGCGCCGCCGAAACACCCGAATAGCCAGGCGGGGAGCGCCGTGCAGTCAACGGTAGATGAGGAATTTCTGATGGATGATATAGAGGCAATCAAGCAGTTGAAGGCGCGCTACTTTCGCACCATGGATACCAAGAACTGGACAGCAATGCGCCAGGTGTTTTGCGACGACGTGGTGATGGACTCCACCGAATCGGGTGGCGCTGTTCTCACCGGCGCCGACGACTGCGTGGATTTTTTACAGACGGCAATCGGCGATGTGATCACCGTCCATCACGGTCATATGCCGGAAATCGAGCTGACGTCCAGGGAGACCGCAAGCGGGATCTGGGCAATGGAGGACATGCTGCGCTGGCCGGACGGCCGCGAATTGCACGGCTACGGGCACTACACGGAGACCTACCAGAAACGCGATGGCCAATGGCGCATAAAAACCCTGAAGCTCACGCGGCTTCGCATGGACATGAGCGAGCCCGGGAGCTGAACACCGATATCCCTCTCACCACAGCATCCACTGCCCTGGAGAAAGCCATAATATGAACGTCCAACCCGCTGCGTTTTTGCGCACCACGCTTCCGCTTGACCTCAGTCAACTCGAATTGTTTGACAGCGGGCGCTACCATTCCATCTGGCTACCCGACCACATGGTTAGCTTCTGGCCCGACTCCATATGGACACCGGAATTCACCGAACTGGCGACGCTGTCGCCGTCACCGCACCGGCACCTGGACGGCCTCGCGGTGGCGTCGGCCGCCGCCGTGCTCACCCGCAATGTACCGATCGCCAGCAGCGTGGTGGACACGGTGCGCCGCCACCCCTCTTCACTGGCGCAGACGGCATTGACGATCGACCATCTTTCCGGGGGCCGGTTCATCCTCGGCGTCGGCAGCGGCGAGCGGGAAAATACCGTGCCCTACGGCTTTGACTTCAGCAAACCCGTCGGCCGTTTCGAGGAGTCGCTGAAAATTATCCGCCTGCTGTGGGAGAGCGAAGGGCCGGTGGATTTCAACGGCGAGTTCTACCAGTTACAGCACGCGAGGCTGGATACCGAACCCTGTGAAGGCGGCTATCCAAAAATCTGGGTGGGCGCCAGCGGCCCGCGCATGTTGAAAATCACCGGCCGCTACGCGGATGGCTGGTGGCCCGCCGGCGCCTGGTCGCCCGAGGAATACGCGGAAAAACTGCAGGTGGTCCGCACCGCGGCCGACGAGGCGGGCCGGGACCCGATGGCCATTGTGCCGGCCTTCATCATGACCTGCCTGATCGGCGATGACGCGGAACTGGCCGAGATTCTCGAGGCGCCCCTGGTGAAGTCCTGGGTGCTGCAAATCTCCGCGCCGGCGCTGCGGAAGTTTGGCTTTGCACACCCGATGGGCGAAGACTGGGGCGGATTCCAGGACATCGACCCGGGCGTCCTGACGCGCGAGCGCGTACTCGCGATGCTGGAGAAGGTCGACCCCGAGGCCATTCTCGCGGTGATTCCCCACGGCACGCCGAAGCAGGTCGCCGCGCGGATCAAGGCCTTTGTCGATGCCGGATTGCGCGTCCCCAAGATTCTCGATTACGGCGGCATGGCCGGACTCAGGTTCAGCGCTTTGTCCGCCGCCAAGGTGCGCGAAACGGAAGACGAATTGATGAAACTCTGCGGGCAGTAGGCCGGTGGCGGGCAACCACATACTGGACGCCGGAAAACTGCTCCACGCGGCGCAGGCACAGACCGGTCTCGACGACTACGGCGATACCACACTGCCCGCACGATTTACGCTGGCCGTCGATCAGCTCCTGAAGATCGGCATGAACGAGGATGGCCAACGCGCGGCCGCCGCCGTGTGCCACGGCCTGCTGACGTCGCGCCTGCGTTTTGTCGAGGACCGCAGGCAGAACCCCCGGCTTGCCGGGGAAGTGATCGAAAGGCCGCTTTTCGTCACCGGCGAACCCCGCTCGGGAACCACGCTGCTCCACGCGCTGTTGTCCGTCGACCCGGATGCCAGGGCGCTGCGCTTCTGGGAAGTGATGTACCCCTCCCCGCCGCCCGGGCTGGCCCCGACGCAGGATCCGCGCCGCGCCCAGGCGGACGCGGACTGGCGGGAAATCAATACGATGGCGCCGGAATGGCTGAAAATTCATCCCTACAATGACATGCTGGGCGCGGGTCTGCCCGAGTGCGAACGCACCTGGGCGTTCGACTTTCGCGTGATGACGCCTACCGCCTGGTGGCGTGCGCCGATCGGTATGTACGTCGGCGGCATGCCCACCGACGCGCCCGCCCAGTACCGCATCCACAAGGCGATGCTGCAGCACTGCCAGTACGGCCAGCCGAAGAAGCGCTGGGCACTGAAGGGCTTTCACGGGCCTCGCCTCGAGGCATTTTTCGACGCCTATCCCGATGCGCGCCTGATCTGGACCCACCGCGATCCGGTACAGGTCACCGCGTCGCGTATCGCGATGGCGACCACCCTGACCAGAGCTTTTGCCGGGCACGCGGACGAGCGGGAGCAGGCTGCGATACACCTCGGCGCTACCCGCGCCGGCATCAACGACACCCTGGCCAATCCCCTGGTGGATGACCCGCGTATTTTCCACGTGCGTTATACCGATTTCGTCGCCGACCCGATCGGCACGATCGCAACATTCTACGACTTTTGCGGCATAGACATGACCACGGCCGCGCAACAGGCCATGCGTGACTACCTGGCGCACAACCGGGGAGACCGTTACGGAAAATTTGTCTATACCACCGACATGATCGGCGTGGATATCGCGGCGTTACACCGCGAGTTCGCCCCGTATCGCGCGCGATTCGGTCTCGATATCGAACAGCGTAAATCGTAAGCTTGGCCGATAAACGACAACAGGAAGCCCGCACATGCATCCCAGAATTTCAGTCAACAACATCTGCTTTATGGACGAGGGCCTTGCAGAGCAGCTGGCGCACTGGCCGCAACTCACCTCGCGGCGTTTCAGCGTGGTCGGCCCGCAGCTCGATACCGAGGGAGAACGCCTGGTACGCGAGGCGCTGGCCGCCGGGGACTATGCGCTGGAAACCATCGTGCACCCGTTTTCATCGGCCTGCCCGCTGGATGGCGATGAAGCCGAACTGGAGCAGGCGCGAAACCGGCTGTCGGCGCAGATCGCCGTCGCCGGGCGGCTGGGCGCAAGGTCGATCTACATGACCACCGGCGGTCGCGGGGGCCTGAGCTGGGAACAGGCGGCGGAGACCTTCGCCGGCGCGATCGCACCCTGTGTGGCGCAGGCGCAGGCGGCGGGCATCACACTGATGATCGAGAACGCACCGCCACAGTACGCCGATCTGCACATCGCCCATACCTTGCGGGATACCCTGGCGCTGGCGGAAATCGCCGGCATCGGCCTGTGTATCGACCTGGTGGGCTGCTGGACCGACGCCGGCCTGCGCGTCCTGATCGAACAGGCCCTGCCGCGCTGCGGGCTTGTCCAGGTCAGCGATTACGTCCCGGGGGACCGAGCGCTGCCCTCGCGCGCAGTGCCCGGCGATGGCGCGCTGCCGCTGAAGGCGATACTGGGCTGGGTACTGGAGGCCGGTTACGAGGGGAATTTCGACCTGGAGCTGCTGGGACCGCGAATCGAACAGGAAGGTCGCGTGCCCGCAATGCGCCGGGCGGAACAGAACCTCGCCGACATCCTGCATGAACTCGGGGCCCGCTGATGAATAGCGTCTGCCTTCCTGGTTGCAATGCCTGTCGCGTGAGGCGCTGAGCGTGGCCTTCGGCGACGATCCCTGCGATCAATCACTGCGCGACGCCTGGAGCACGTTCTGCCGCCGCCTGGAAGCGGCCGGTGAGCGCGCGTTCAAGGACTACAATCCGGCGACGCCGCTGCACCGTGCCGACGCATTTCGCTTCCTCACGCAAAACCTCGGCCAGGCCTTCGACCTGGGCCTGGAAACGCGCGACACGCGCTATCCCGCCCTGCATCCCTTTTGTACACCCACCCGCAAACTGGGCGGCGATGCCGCCGATTTCGTCTACCTGCAGGCGTGGATCGACGGTCAGTCCGTGTACCGCATTTCGGGCCACCGCGGCAGCGCGCGCTTCATCAATTTCACGCTGCAGGGCAGGCGTCCGCCGACACAACCCGGCACCGACATCCCCAGCCTGCACGATCCCTTCGGCGACATTCCCGAGGCCAACCTGTTCGGTCACCAGCTCGCCTGCAATCCGGACGGCAGCTTCGAGCTTTATATCGGCGGGCCGGAGCGCGGACCCAACTGGCTGCCGAGCACGCCCGAAACGCGCAAACTGTTCCTGCGCCAGGGTTTTGATCGCTGGGACGAGTTGCCCGCGCGACTCAATATCGAGCGCGTGGACATGGCCGGGCCGAAGCCGCCGGTCACGCCCGAACAGCTGCTTGCGGCCATGCAGTGGGCGGGCGGGTTTGTCGAGTCGCTGATGGACGACTGGCCGGATCACCCCTACCACTACAGTCCCTTCGTCGACCCGGTCGCGGTGAACCGGTTTCCGGCGAAGCCCGGCAATGTCGACGACCGCGATGACCAGCGGCGCGGTCGCGCGGTTGCCCACATGTGCTGGCAGCTGCCGGAAGACGACGCATTGATTATCGAGTTCGACGCCCACGACAGTTTCTGGATGCTGTCGAATGCCGGCGTTTTCTTCAATAGTCTCGACTACCTGTACCGCCCGGTGAGTTACACGCCGAGCCGCACCGCCGTCGACGGCGACGGCAAAATCCGCCTGATCCTCTGTCATCGCGACCCGGGTTACCACAACTGGCTGGATACCCAGGGGCTGCAGCGCGGGAACATCACCTACCGCAACCTGCTGAGCAGCGCTGTGACCACGTTTCGCACGCAACAGCTGAAACTGGCCGACCTCGACCGCGCCTTGCCCGCCGATGCCGCCAGGACGTCGCCGCAGGACAGGATTGCGCAGCTGCGCGCGCGCTTCGAGGGTGTCAGGCGCCGTTACAGCGCCTAGCCTGCGTCGCCCGCCAGATTACCTGCCGCGCACGCCGCGATGCGCCGGAAAGGTGTTGTGAATTTCGGTGATGAGTCTCGGCAGGGCGACCAGGTGGGTACCGAGGATTGGCTTGCCCGTGGTGAGCAGCGCGACCACCAGGCTGCGATCCGGATCCGCCCAGGTGAAGGTGTTCGACATGCCCACGTGCCCGAACGCGCGCGGGTGGTTCCAACCGTACAGGCTGAATGAACTGGTGCCCATCATGAAGCCGTTGCCGTAGCGCATCGGCATGCCGATCATCCTGTCGATTTCCAGTCTGGTGTTCGGCACATTGACCAGCTTGGCGACGGTGGCCGGGGACAGCACTTCCGCGCCCCGGTGCGTGCCATCGTCCAGCATGCACTGGTACAGCGTGGCGACACCGCGCGCGGTGGTGATCAGGTTGCCCGAGGGAATCACACCCGCCAGGAAGCGCGGGTCGTTCGACAGCCTGACGACGTCGTCCCAGGGCATGCCGAGCAGGCGCTGAAACATCCTCGACAGCAGCGGGCCGAGCCGAAAGCCGGTCATCACGTTGTGCGCGACGAGTTCGGTATCCGCGGGCCTGGTGCCGTAGTCGAACCACTTCAGGCCGAGCGGTTTCTTGAAATCGCGCACCAGGATATCGCGCAGACCCTTCCCGGTCACCTCGCGGGCCACCAGGTCCATGATGAAGCCGCCGGTGATCGTGTGGTAGGCCGGCGCGCCCCCCACTTCCTGCGTCAAGCGCAAATCCAGCACGAACTCCCTGAGGGCGTCCGGGTCATCGAGCACGTCGAGGTCGAGTGCCTCGGCGGGCAGCACCGGAATGCCCGCGCGATGATTCAGGACCTGGGCGAGCGTAATCGCGCCTTTGCCGTGGCGCTCGAAGCCCGGCAGGTAGGTCGCGACCGGGGTGTCGAGATCGAGCACGCCATCCCCCTCCAGCTTGTGCATCACGATGGCGGTAATGGCCTTGGCCGCGGAGAACAGGTTGACCGGCGTGTTCACGCGCATCGGCACGGCATCGCTGTCCGGCGCGCGCCCCGGGGACACCCCGCGCGCGTGGCCGATGGCGCGATCGAGCACGACCTCGCCCCGGTGATAGATACAGAACTGCAGCCCGGGGTGCACGCCGCTCTTGTAGACGTCTATGGTCCGATCCCAGATCGCCTCGACATCGGCGGTGGCGGATTCAACGCCGATGTCGGTAAGCCCGGCCACGTCCCCGGGTACCCGAATTTTCCTGGCCGCGTACTCGACGACGCGATCGCTCACAAATACCACTGGCTTTACCTCATTTCCCCCGGGTGCGCCTGCGGGATTCAGGACCGCAGCGCAGACGACAGTGTGTGCACTGTACCATCCTTCATCACCATCGCCAGCCGATTTTTGTCCGCCAGGATACTGACATCGGCCAGCGGATCGCCGTCCAGCAACAGCATGTCCGCGAGTTTGCCTGCCTCCAGTGTGCCGAGGTCGCCCTCGCGGCGCATCGCCAGGCCCCCGTTGCGGGTGGCGCAGACCAGGGCTTCGGACGGCGAGTAGCCGTAGTAATCCACGAAGTACTTCACGTCGCGGGCATTGCTGCCCTGCATGTTCCAGGTGAAGCCGTAATCCCCGCCGATCAGGTGCCGGATGCCGCGCTTGCGCAGCGCGCTGTGCGTTTCCACCGACGCCTCGATCAGCGCGGGAATACCCATGCCCTCGACCACTTCCCTGGGCAGCCACTGCTCAGCCTCGTGCACCATCGTGTGAAACAGCCCGATACTGGGCGCGACGAAAATGCGGTCCCTGGCCTCTTCCAGCATATCGAGCGTCTGCTCGTCGCTGTACTCCGCGTGGTAGATCATATCGACCCCGGCGGTCACCGAGTCCTGCACCGACCTGATCGACCGCGCGTGGACATTGACCATCTTGCCGAAGCTGTGGGCTGTGCGCACCGCCATCTGGATTTCCTCCAGCGACATCGTCGTGCAACTGGCGGGTATATGGGGATAGAACGGGTCGCCGGACACGTCGAGCTTGATGTTGTCACAACCCTCGCGACAGGACAGGCGCACCGCCTTGCGCATTTCCTCCGGACCGTCGATCACCAGCGAGGGCGAGGTCGCATTGGACAGTGTCGCGCAATTGCGCGGATTGTGCAGCCTGCTCTCGTCGCCCAGCCCGCCGCTGACGGTGATTTCCAGCGAACCCGCGCGAATCCGCGGCCCCGGCAGCCGCCCCGCATCCACCTCGTTGCGCACCGCCACCGCGAGCCGCAGTTTCGCTTCCGACGCGCTGTAGGCGCTGGTGAAACCGTGATCCAGCAGCGTTTTCGCCACGCGCGCGGTGAGAAAGGCGTGTTCTTCCGGCGGCGGCGCAATCAGGTCTTCCGTGCAGGTGAACGCATCGAAGGAGAGATGCGCGTGCCCTTCCGTCATGCCCGGCATCAGGAACCTGCCGCTGCCATCGATGGTGACATCGGCCTGCCCGGCGTCCGCGGCATCACCGCGGGTCACCGCCTCGATCCGGTTGCCGGCCACCAGCACACTGCCCACAAAGGGCTCGCTTCCCGTGCCGTCGAATATGCTGGCGTTCCTTATCAGTGTCTTGTTCACGCGCGCGCTCCACTCTTCTGCCCCGGATTTACCGCAGCGGGCTATTGTCACTGCGATCATAGTGGGCGGCAAGTGGCATCAAAATGACTGTTCACGCACTCGTCATTGTCCCTGTGCGCCCCTTCGCTACAGCGGGACCCGGCAGATACTATAGGCTATTGCGATATTCCGGGCTTACGTCCGGGCCAGTCGGGGGATCCGCGCCCCGGTGCCGGAAAATCCGGGGGTAACACAGATTAAAAGCCTCAAACCGAACCGTATTCCCGGGACCTGGGAGCAGGTCACGCCAGAGTGGATGACGGCCGCGCTCGCCGCCCGTCATCCCGATGCCCGGGTGGCCGATACCACCATCCTGACGATAGACGACGGCACCAATCGCCGGGCGCGTTTCGGCATCGACTACGCCGCCGGCAGCGGCCCCGCCGCTGTCTTCCTGAAGGCCCATGCGCCCGGCCACCGCATCGTACACCTGCGCAACGGCAACCTGTTCAACGAGGCCCGCCTGTTCGCCTCGGGCGCGACGCTGCCTGTCGATCATCCGCTGGTCTACAAATCGATCGTCGATTACCTGCGACTCGACTTTCTGCTGGTGATGGAAGACCTGGCGCTGCGCGGCGCCGATCCACGGGACGCCAGCAGACCGCTCAGTCCCGCACAGGTCGCGGATGGATTGCGCGGCCTGGCCAGGCTGCACAGCCACTACTGGGGATTGACGGCCAAAACACACCCGCGCTTGCGCTGGCTCAAGACCTGGCGACCCGGCAAGGGCTGGCAAGTGGGACTGCGCAGGCGCATTCCCACCGGCCTGTCGCGCGCCGCCGCGGAGCTTCCCGAGGCGGTGAAGGCGTTCAGCGCGGACGCGATTGTCGAACTCTGGTCGCGTTATGTCAGCACGCTCAGCCGCGGCCCGATGACACTGCTGCACGGCGATGCCCATATCGGCAATACTTACGTGCTGAATGGCCGGCAAGTCGGCTTTCTCGACTGGCAGGTCGTGCGACGGGGCGACTGGTCGCAGGACGTGGGTTATTTTCTCGTCAGCGCCATGACCGAGCAGGACAGGCGCGACCACGAGGCCGAACTGATCGAAATCTACCGCAATGCGCTCGAAGTGCCGGCGGGACAATGTCCCTCGAAGGCGCAGGCCTGGCTGCGCTATCGCACAACGCCGGCCTACGGCATGGCCATCTGGCTATCGACACTGGGGACCGACGGCTACCAGTCGGCGGACATCTCCGCGCTACTGGCCCGGCGCTTCACCTCGGCATTCGTCGACCTCGATTGTGTCGCGGCGCTGCGGGACAGCGGTGCCTGACGACCAGCAGCCTGTCACTGCGCGAAGGAATACCCGCCATTGACCGGGTAGGTCTGCCCGGTGATCCAGGCAGCGGCCCCCGAACACAGGAACAGGGCCATGGTGGCGACCTCGTCGGGTTTGCCGAAGCGACGAATCACGTAGCGCGAAAGCTGTGCACGGGTACGATCGCTTTCCATGAAGGCCTGCAGTTCCACATCGTCGAATGAGGGCTCCAGCGTGGACAGTGAAATCGCGTTCGCGGTGACCCCGTAGCGGCCCGCTTCTTTTGCGATCGCGCGCATGAAGCCGGCGGCCCCGGCCTTGGCCGCCGAATACGCGGCGAGCCTCGCCTCGCCGATCCGTCCCGCATCCGAGATGATCGTGACAATCCGCCCGCGTCGCTGCTCGACCATACCGGGCAGCGCCACGTGGCAGCAATTCATCACGCCCTGCAGATTGGTGCGAAAGTAGCGGTCCCAGTCCGCGGGATCGGTTTCCCAGAATTCCGGCGACAGGCCCATCGTGGCCGTGGGTCCTGCATTGCCCGCGTTGTTCACCAGTATGGTCACCGGACCCAGTGCGTCCCCGGCCGCGCGGAATGCCGACTGCACCGCGGCGTGATCGCCGACATCCGCGGCTACGCCCACTGCGGGAATGCCCAACTCCCTGATCTCCTGTGCGACCGCCTCCGCGCGTGCGGCGACAAAATCGTTGATCGCAACGCCGCCCGCATTGTGCTGTGACAGCGTCAGTGCGATTGCGCGGCCGGCACCCTGCCCCGCACCGGTGACAAATGCTACCTGTCCGCCGAGGTCCAGTGGATCCTCTCCAATCATTGGCCATCTCCTCTCAAATGCGGGTCTGCGATGCTGCGCTTCCTGGCGGCCGCCAGGTTCAGCAGCCCTTGAAATCGGGTGTCCTGCGTTCCGCTGTCGCGGCGATCCCCTCCCTGAAATCGGCAGTCTGGCTCAGCTCGGCCTGCTCCGCCTTTTCGCGGTCCATTGCGGACCTGACGCTCTCGACCAGCCCGCGGCGGGAGGTGGCCCGCGTCCGCTGCACGCCGAGCGGCGCTGCCCGGGCAATCTCTCCGGCCAGGCCGATGGCGGCGTCGAGCACCTGCCCGGCCGGCACAAGCTGGTCGAGCAAACCGATCTCCAGCGCCTCCTCGCCCTTGATTCGCCGTCCTGTATACAGCAACAGGTTCGCCTTCTGCTGGCCAACCAGCGCCGGCAGGGTATGCGTCAGGCCGAAGCCGGGATGCACTCCCAGCAGCGCAAAATTGGCGCTGAAGCGCGCCGCGGCGCACCCCACCCGGAAATCGGGCACCAGCGCCAGGCCCAGCCCGCCGCCAATGGCGGCACCCTGGATAGCGCCAACCACGGGCTTGGCGGTACTGAACAGGCGCAGCGCCTCATCGTAGAGGTGGCGCTCGCCCGTCCCGCCGACAATCTCCTGGCCCGAGCCGTCGGTAAAATTGGCGCCTGCGCAAAAGGACTTGCCCTGCGCGGCCAGCACAATCGCGCGGCACTGCGGCTGTGTATCGAGGGCTTCGAGAATATCGGCAAGCTGCGCGATAAGAATCCGGTCAAAGAAATTGTGCGGGGGACGCTGGAGGGTCACCACAGCCACATGGCCTGTCATATACGTGGCGATGTCGGGATAGCCGGGTAACTGCGTCACGGGTTCCGCTCCTGGAAGGAAGGGCCCGGCGAACGCCGGGCCCCGGTACAGGACTGCTCTCAACTCGCCTTTTGCTGCGCGTGGTGGGCAAACATCTTCATCAGGTCTCCGGACACGATGCGGCGTTTGCCCTCACCCTCCGCCAATGGCCTGTCGCCACCATAGGACTGCGGGGTGGTATCCACGCCGTCCGCTTTGGCCCTGGCCCGCAGCGCTCCGACGGTCAGGTCCTCGCGCTTGTTGGCGACGAAAGGGTCGAACCTGAAGAATTTCATCGCGTTCAGGTGCGTCACCTTATCGATCTGCTCCTGGCTGAGGTCCGTCACCGTTTTCCACAGGTGCTCGGGCGCCTCCGGCCACAGGGTGTCTGAATGCGGGTAGTCGCACTCGTAGGCCACGTGGTCCTGGTTCATCAGGTCGAGGTTACGCAGTCCGTAGGCGTCGTCGATGAAACACACCATGAAATGCTTTTTGAAAATGTCGCTGGGTTTTTGGCCCTGGAAGCCCGAGTGCGTCCAGGCCTTGTGGCGCGCGTGGCTGAAGTCGGCACGCTCCATGAAGTAGGGAATCCAGCCGAGACCGCATTCGGAGAGCGCAATCCGCATGCTCGGATAGCGCTCCAGCGCCGACAGGTTGAGCCAGTCCGCCGCACCGATGGCGCTGGACATCGGCATGGTGGTAATCCAGGCCTCGATGGGGGTCTCCATCGATGCGTGCGGGACCGGGTTGCCGGCGCCGATATGCAGGCACATCGTGATATCGTGGTCGGTGATGGCTTTCCACATCGGCTCCCAGTACTCATTGTGTACGCTGGGCAGGCCCTGCGAGGTGGGGTTTTCATTCAGGGAAACCGCCGTGCAGCCCTTCTTCGCGATTCTTTCGATCTCGGCAACCGTGGCATCCATATCCCAGGTGGGCAGCAGCGCGCAGGGTATGAAGCGGCCCGGGTAGGCGCCGCACCACTCGTCGATATGCCAGTCGTTGTAGGCCCGCATATGGATCAGTGACAGATCCTTGTCGGGCGCCTTGTGAAAGCGTCCGCCATCGAAACCCACGCAGGTACCGAAGTTCAGCGAAGAAGCGACGCCGTTGGCGTTCATATCGTTGATCCGCTCATGCACGTCGTAGACGCCCTTGCGCATCTGCTCCAGCGAGGTGGGCTCCATGCCGTATTCCTCGAGCGGCCGTCCGACGACTGCATTGAGCCCCACCGACGGCATGAACATGCCCTGGTAGGACCAGTAGGCCTTGCCATTCTCATCCGTGCAGAACTTCGGCGCGGTGGCCAGATGCTCGGCGGACAAGTGTTTGTCAAACATATCCGGCGGTTCCGTGATGTGATCATCCACGCTGATGAGCACCATGTCATTCATCTTCATAAACACCTCCTCGATGTATTGCACGACACCGTTGCGATATCGTCATTGCTGTTATATCCGCCGCCACTGCGGCACTACACAGTTTCATCAACAAATTCCAGCGGCTCTGCGCTGCCGTCACTGAAATCCCGCGCCTTTCCCACACGCTGCGCCCGCACGGCCTGCTCCGGCTGGAAGGTGTAGCAGGTCGGCGGCATGCGGCTGGCGTCCGACTGCTCGGCCAGCGGAATAGTCCGCCCGTGCGCGATCAGGCTTGCCCATTGCAGGATGCGCGCAGCCTCCTGCCGGTCCGCGTCCAGCGATTCAATCCACGCGCGCATCTCCATTAACTTCAGTCCGGCCAGTTCGTCGGGCGCGATAACCCGGTAATCCTTGTCCCGCCAGTCCAGTACACGCTCGCCGTCGCGCCGGATTTCGGCGCGCCGCTCACCCTCGACAGGGTCGGATACATAAACATCATAGACCAATGTGGCGACATCGTGCGCGTGCGCCGCCGCCAGCAGGGCCAGGTCGTAGAGATGCGTGCAGTTGTGGGCTTTCTGTTCGCGCCTGGCGGGGAAGTCCGGCAGTGCAACGCCGGTGAACGTCTGCTCGCAGCGGGCGACCGCGTCCGGGCAGGTGCTCCAGGGCGCGCGCGCCAGCACCGCGCTGACCGCAAGGGCCTGTGCGCCATCGTGCTCCAGCGTCACGCTCATGCGATGAAAATCATCCTCCAGTTCGCTGCACACCCTGCCCGGCGACGGCGCGACGCGAAAACGCCGCCGAAATCCGGGCGCTGGACGTTCGCGAACCGTGGTCACCCGCTCAGTCCCTTACCAGCAGCAGCGCCGTCGCCAGCGGCCCGCCGCCGGAGGTGCAGACCGCGACGCGGGGGTCGCCCTGGATCTGGCGCGCCTCGCCCTTGCCCCTGAGTTGCACGACCGCTTCGTGCGCAAAGCCGAAGCCGTGCAGGCGACCGCCGCCAATCTGGCCGCCGAAGGTATTCAATGGCAGCTCCCCATCCAGTGCGATGCGCGTGCCGCCCTCGATAAAACGGCCGCCCTCGCCGCGTTCACAGAAGCCGAGGCCCTCCAGCCATGCCACGGCCTGGAAACTGAAACCGTCGTAGAGCTGTACCGTATCCACATCCGCCGGCGTGTAATCGGTGCGCTTCCACAGGTCTTCACCGGTGGGATAGCAGGCCATCCACTCGGCCTGGTCCCAGGACAGGCGCTCCACGGAGCCGGCCATGGCCTCGATTCGAACCGGCGTGCAGGACACCTCATCCAGCGCATCGGCCGCCGAGACAATGATGACCGTCGACGCGTCGGTGTAGCGATCGCAGTCGAAGAGACACAGCGGCGTGGAGATCATGCGCGCCGACATATAATCGTCCATCGTCAGCGGTTCGCGGACCAGGGCCCGCGGGTTCAGCAGTGCGTTGGCCCGATCGGTCAGTGCGATCTGCGCGAGCTGCTCCCGCGTAAGGCCGTACTGCTTGACGTGGCGCATTGCATACTGCGCCGTCCAGACGGCCGCCGACAGCGCGTTGAACGGTGCGGTCCACTGCGAGTAGCCGTCCACGCGTCCGCGCCGGGACATCGGGTACTCTTCCGGCCGCGCCATGGCCGCCGCCTCGTACACCGTGCGAAAGCAGATCACGTGGCGCGCCTGTCCGGTACGCACCGCCATCGCCGCCGCGGTCACCGCGCCCAGCTGCGAGCTTATTTCCATACCGCCGGCATACCAGCTGGCGCGGATTCCCAGTGCGTCGACCAGTTCATCGGCCCCCACCGGGGAGAAGCCCAGCATCGCCGACACCCGCCCGGGATAGGTCGAGACCCCGTCAATCTGGCTTATATCCAGCCCCGCTTCATCCAGCGCCTCGCGCACCGCGTCGACGGTCAGCGACAACGGGTGCCGCGTCAGGCGCATGCCGACTTCTGACTGTCCTATGCCGGTGATGTAGGCGTAGTCGCTGCTCATATCAACTGATTTTCTCAAACATGGGTAGGTATACGTCGTCCTGCTGTTCGAACATCACTCGCACACGGTCGCCGATATCCACGTCATCGACGGCGCAGCCGACGATATTGGTGGTGAGATAAACGCCCGGCGCACCGTCTATCGCGACCCGGGCGACCACGAACGGGACTTCCATGGCCGGATGCCATTTCTGGTGATTGACGGTGAAGGTATCGACCACGCCGGTGCCCGCGACAACCTCGGGCGCGACATTGTCCGACAGGCAGTTGCGACAGACGGGGCGCGGCGGATGAATGAAGGCGGCACAGTCACGGCAGCGCATGATGCGCAGTTCATTGTCCTTGCCGCCTGTCCAGAAGGCGGTGTTGTCGCTGTCCAGCCGGGGTAAGGGTCGCGGCGCTGCCATCGGCTTAGTTGTCCCACAACAGGTGCAGTTCCTGCACGCCGATGATATGCCCGCCGCTGAACTTCACCGGGCGATCCGGATCCAGGCGGAACCGCGGCAGCCGCGCCAGCAGTTCCTCGTACAGAATGTTCAGTTCGACCCGCGCCAGGTGCGAGCCCAGGCAGCGATGCGGACCCGCATTGAATGCGATATGCGGCTTGCCGCCGCGATTGAGCTCAAAGCGGGCGGAATCCGGGAACTCCCTCGGGTCGAGATCGGCACCGGGCAGGAACAGCATCGCGCGGTCGTCCTTTTTCATTTGCACGCCCTCGAACACGATGTCCTTGTTCAGGCGGCGCGGGGGCACTGTGAAGGTATAGCGGCGCAGCAGTTCTTCGGTGGCGTCGCCAATCAGCGCGGGATCCGCGCGCAATTCATCCTGTAATTCTGGATTCAGCGCCAGGTGCCGCACGCCGTGCCCTATACCCTGCATAACGGTATCGAGGCCGGCGATAAACATCAGCACGCCGTAATTCTCGATATCCTGCTGGGTCGTGGGCTGGCCGTCGATCTCCACCGACCACAACAGGCTGATCAGGTCATCGCGGGGGTCGTCGCGGCGCGCCAGGATGGTGTCCCGCATCGCGTTGGCGACATCCTGCAGTCGCGCGAGAGCGGCACCGGAATCGCCCGATGCGGCGCTCAGGTGCGCTTTCACCAGCGCGCTGTAGGTCTGGAACTTCTCCACCGGCAGGCCCAGCAGTTTCAGGAAGACCTGCACCGGCAGCGGCTGCGCTACCGTCGACATGAACTCGCAGACGCCCTCGCCCGCGATTTCGTCCAGCAACTCGCCCGCCAGTTTGCGGATGGACTCCTTCAACTTGTTGATTGCCTTGGGCGAAAAGACACCCTGCACAGGCTGGCGGTATTTGCCGTGCAGCGGCGGGTCGAGATTGATCGGGTAGGCTCGCGGTATCGGCGGGGAATCCGCCGGCAACTGCGCCAGTATGGCTTCGATCTGCGCGTGCGGGATCACTTCACTGGAAAATGTTTCCGTATCGCGCGCCGCCTCGAAGTTCGCACTGTGACTCACCAGCATCCAGTGCCCGCCGTTGCGCGGGGTCCAGAATACCGGCGGCGCGTTGTCCAGCAGATCCTGCACGCGTTTGTGCGGGTCGGCGAGATAGGCCGGATCAAAGAACATGTCGAAATCGTAAAACACCGCGTCGGTAACATGCCCCGGCGTCGGTACCGCTTCGGTAAGTGTCGCTGCTTCAGTCATAATGAATTCCGGAAACCCTGGTCACTGGATGATTGGCACGGGGCGCAACACACCCGCCCCCTGCCTGCAAAGAAACGTTTATATCACGAGGCGGGCATCAACGCCGAGAGATCGACCTGCCCGGTTGCCACGCCACCGAGGAAACCACCGTCAACCGGCAAGGCCACGCCATTGATATAGCTGGACTTCTCACTGTTCAGGAAAATCAGGCCGGCTGCCTGCTCCTCCGGTGTAGAACGGCGATCGATGGGCTGGATGAAGGTGTTCAGCACCGCGGCCTCTGTGCGCGACTCGAAGTGGTTCATCATCGGCGTCTGGGTCGGGCCCGGCAGTGTACAGTTGAGGCGGATACCGCGCTTGATGGTCGCGGAGGATGTCAGCAGGGTCCACAGGATGATCGCCTCCTTGGACAGCGAATAGCCTTCATGCACGGTCTCCGCGTTCTCCTCACACCACTGTATCGCGGACTCCCAGGTATCGTTTTTCACCAGTTCCATCAGCACCGGTATTTTCCTGCTCCAGCCCATTCCGGCGGTGGAGGAGATACTGGCAACGGCGGCGCCCTCGGACATCAGCGGCAACACCTGCTCGGTCACGCGGCGCGCGGCTGCGTAATTCACTTTCATCACGTCCAGCGGCGGCGAGGTCTGCGGCAGGCCGGCGCAGTTGAACAGCGCATCCACCTTGCCGCCGATACCCGCGATGGCGGCGTCGATCGCAGCCGGGTCGCGCAGATCCACTTGCGTAAAAGAGGCCAGGCTCAGCGCTGTCTCCTTGTAATCCAGGCCGTGCACCTCGGCCCCCAGTTCCACCAGCTGGCGCGCGGTCGCCTCGCCCATGCCGGAAAAACAGCCGCTGACAATGACTCGCTTGCTCTTGTACCCAAGATAATCCATCAAAATACCCTATTGAATTAGTTTGCCTGACCGCCGGCCGCAGCGGCCGTCGTTTATTGTTGCCGCCGCGCCTAGGCGTCGTCTTCGATGATTTCAATCACGCGCTCGGGACAGGCCCGGGCGCCGCGCCGCGCCTGGGCTTCCATACCGGGGGGAACATCGATTTCCTCAACCAGGATATAACCGTCGTCATCGAGCGGGAACAGGGACTCAGAGACTGCCCAGCAGCGCGCATTTCCCACACAACCTGCTTTATCTATGCGGATTTTCATAGTGTTATCCATTCCAGGGGCTGCAGACAGAACAGTCGCCGCCGCCGTCATTATCATCAGTATTGGCCGCACGATACGCCGACGAACGGCGCTGGCATCGCGGGTTTCTTCGCCCCGCGTCGCCATGGCGCTGGCCAAGCGTTTCGGATGTGCGGTATTATACACCAATGGTGTTCAATAACAATATTCCGGGAATCCCGATATGGCGCTCTACACAACACTCCACCTGCACAATGTACCCGCTGGCCGAGAGGCGGAATACGCTACCTGGTTCGACGGAGACCACCTCGCCGCGCTCGCGCGCCTGAGGGGCTTCAAGCGCGCCGAGCGGTACGAAGTGACACCCGAGCAGATCATGCCCGATATCCACCAGCCCTGGCGCTTCCTGAGCGTTTACGACTTCGACCTCCCCGCGCCCGAGATCGACATCCCGGCGCTGGGGCCGCTGGTCGCCGAGGCGCGTGACGCGGGCATGATCACACAGAATGAAACGGAACGCCTGTACACGTATCAACTGTATTCGGACTGGAAGGGCAGCCCGAACTGGCAGCAGGACCAGCCATTCTCCGGTGTCAGCGTGATACTCGGAAACTACGTCGCCGGCCGTTTCGCCGAGTATCAGAAATGGTATGACGAGGTACACAGCGTGGAGGTGACCAACGTGCCCGGGCACGTGGCGATGAAGCGCGGGCAGCTCTCGCCGATCCAGATCGCGCCGCGCCACTACTGTCCCGGCGACCAGCTGGTGTTGTGCGCACAGCAGTCCGACGACCTGACCTTCACCATCAGGGATTTCAGCGCCCGCGCGCGCGGCGTCAGCCCCAGCGGCATCGCGATGGAACCGCGCTCAACCTCCGGTTCGTTCGCCCGCACCGTGCACTATTTCTCCAAGATAAGCGGCGATCGTTTCTGGCCCGGCGGCGTCGCCTACGGCGGTGACATTTCCGTCTATCCCGACAGGGACTGAACAGTGCCGCGCACTATCCGGCAGGCGGCAAAGACCTGGCAGCTGCGCGCCGGGTTTGATTGAATAACAGGAGTGAGCAACATGTCGAAAGTTATCGTTATCACCGGGGCCGGCGTCGGTCTCGGCCGCGCGCTCGCGCGCCGCTTCGTCGCCGATGGCGACAGCGTGGTACTGCTGGGGCGCACGCCGGCGAAAGTGGAGGCGGTCGCGGCGGAGCTCGGCGAGCGCGCGATGGCGGCAGGCTGCGACGTCGCATCGCCAGATTCCGTACGCGCCGCGTTCAGCGCAATCGCTGCGCGACACCCGCGCATCGATGTGCTGATCAACAATGCCGCCGTGTTCGAACCCTTCCAGATCGTCAACGCCAGCGACGAGCAGATTCTGAACACAGTGGCGATCAACCTCGCCGGGCCCATGCTGTGCGCGCGCGCCGCCATCCCGATGATGGGCAGCGGCAGCCACATCATCAATGTGACCAGTGAATCCGTGGCGATGGAATTTCCGCATCTCTCGGTTTACCAGAGTTCCAAGGCGGGCGTGGAGCGCTTTTCGAACAGCCTGTTTCGCGAGCTGGAACCGGCCGGCATCCGGGTCTCCAATGTCCGCGCCGGCGCGATGTTCGAAGAGGGCAAGACCTGGGATGTCGACCCGCAGGCGGCGATGGCATTCCACCAGGCGGCGACGGCCGCGGGGATCAACCTGGTGGAGCGCCCGATTTCCCAGTTCGAGTCGGTCACCGGTATTTTTCGCACATTGATCGACCTGCCGGCGGACGTTCACGCGGTCAGCATCGGCCTGCACGCCCGCGCATCCAGCTAACCCACAGGATAATCCGCACGTGAATGAGAGCTATGATTTTGTGATTGTCGGCAGCGGGGGCGGCTCCCTGTGCGCGGCCCTGGTGTTGCGCGCCGCCGGGAAAAGCGTCCTGGTACTGGAGAAAACCGACCTGCTGGGCGGCACCACCGCGATGTCAGGCGGGGTGATGTGGATACCGGACAACCGCTTCATGAAGAGCGACGGCATCCCGGACAGCGCCGAACAGGCGCTCGCCTACCTCGAGGCGATCATCGGCGACCCGCGGGACACCCCCGGCTCCAGCCGTGAGCGGCGACAGGTATATGTGGACGAGGCGCGGAAAATGATCGATTTCCTGGTCGAACAGGGCATCCGCCTGCGACGCGTTCCCTCGTGGCCGGATTACCACGGCGTGCCGGGTGAATCCGAGCCCGGGCGCACTGTCGTTTCGGAGTTGTTCGACCTCAACCAGCTGGGTGACTGGAAGAAGAAGCTCCGGCCCGGCTTCCTCCCGCTGGCCGCGAACCTCGACGAGGCGATGGATTTCCCGAACATGAAACGCTCGGGCAAGGCCAGGAAAGTGCTGGTGAAAGTCGTCTGGCGCACCCTTTTCGGCCGCCTGCGCGGCAAACACCTCGCCACCGCCGGGCAGGCGCTGCAGGCGCAGATGCTGCACGCGGCGCTGCGCGCCGGGGTGGACATCCGCACCCACTCGGCCGTCGAAACCTTGCTGGTCGAGGGTGGCAGGGTGACCGGCGTGAGCGTCGGGCGCAATGGCGGCAGCGCGCAGGTCGCGGCGCGTCTCGGCGTGCTGATCAACGCCGGCGGCTTTTCCCGCAACCAGCGCATGCTCGACCAGTACCTCCCCGGGACCTCCGCACAGTGGACCAGTACCGGCCCCGGCGATACTGGTGAAATGATTGAGGAAGCCGTCCGCATCGGCGCGGCGCTCGCCCAGATGGATGAGCGCATCGGCAACCCCGTTACCCTGCCGCCGGGCGAGACGCCTGCCAGGCCGGTGATCGTGCACGGTGACATGGCAAAGCCGCACTCCATGGTCGTCGACCAGTCGGGCGCGCGCTACATGCGCGAATCCAATTCCTATGTTGAGGTCGGGAAGGCCATGCTGGCGCATAATCGGGTATCGCCCGCCGTGCCGAGCTGGCTGGTCATGGACACCCGGTATCTCAACACGTACATGCTGGCCGGGACCATGCCGGGGAAAAAGAAACCGAAAGCGTGGTACGAGCAGGGTTTTCTGCGCAGCGGCGACACGCTGGAGGCACTGGCGACGGCCTGCGGTATGGAAGCGGCTACACTGCAAAGCGCGGTGGAGCGCTTCAACGGCTTCGCGCGCAACGGTCGCGATGAAGATTTCCAGCGCGGCGACCACGCGTATGATCGCTGGCTGGGCGATAAACTGGACGAGGCATCGCCGACGCTGGGCACTATCGAAGAAGGCCCCTTTTACGCGATCCCGGTCTACCCGGGCGATGTCAGCACCTTCGGCGGACTGGTCACAGATGCGAGTGCCCGGGTGCTGCGCGAGGACGGCACGGTGATCCCCGGCCTGTACGCCACGGGTACCAGCACGGCATCGGTCCTGGCGAAAACCAGCCCCGGTGCCGGCGCCAGTATCGGCCCCTCGTTCACCTGGGGATTCGTCGCCGCTGTGCACGCTGTGCGCAACGCTGACGCAGATTCGGTACGCAACTGACAGGAACACCAACCGCTGAGCCAGGCGCTACAGCCCACATGAGGAAACGGAAATGAAGAAGCTACCCGACGCCAAACTCTATATCGACGGCGAAATCCGCGACGCCGAAGGCGGCAAGACCTTTGACAACATCTGCCCGTGGACGGCCGAGGTTGTCGGGCAGGCCGCCGACGCCCCGGCGGCGGACGTCGATGCCGCGATCGCGGCGGCGCGGCGCGCCTTTGACGACACCGAGTGGTCGCGGGATCACGCGCAGCGCCACGCATTGTTGAAGAAATACGCTAAGCTGTTGCACGCCAACTACGACAAACTCATCGAGATCGCAAAGATCGAAGCGGGCGCCGCCGGGGGCGCCGCCAGCCGCGCCCATGTCAACGGCGCCCTGAACGGCATGGACGACTTGATCAATTGCTTCGAGGATGTCACCTGGGAGGAGGACCGCGGACAGCGCACCGAATACGACGTGGTTTCCGCGCGCACCGTGGTGCACGAGCCACTGGGCGTGGTCGGCGCGATCACGCCGTGGAACGTGCCGCTGTATGTGAACATCGGCAAGGTCATCGCCGCGCTGCTCGCGGGTTGTACGGTGGTGCTCAAGCCGGCGCCGGACACGCCGCTGATGGGCGCTTTTATGGGCGAACTGGCGCAGGAAGCCGGTTTTCCCCCCGGCGTGTTCAATGTCGTGACCTCGGCCGACCCGGCCATGGCGGGTGAAATGCTGGTGGCCGACCCGCGCGTCGACGTGATCTCCTTCACCGGCTCCACCGCCGTCGGCAAACGCATTATGGAAAAAGGCGCCGCCACGCTGAAACGCATCTTCCTGGAACTGGGCGGAAAATCAGCGACCATCATTCTCGAGGACGCGCCCGAATTCGCGCTGTCGGTGATGATGTCGATGGCGATTTTCCACGCCGGCCAGGGCTGCGCGCTGCCGACCCGGCTGCTGGTGCCCCGCAGCCGCTACGACGAAGCGGTGGAGGCGTTGACACTGTCCTACGGCGGCTTCGCCAGCCGCTGGGGCGATTTCGACAGTCCCGACCAGATGATGGGACCGGTGATCTCCAAACGCCAGCAGGAGCGCGTGCTCGGCTATATCGAGCTCGGCCAGAAAGAAGGCGCGCGCCTGCTGACCGGCGGCAAGGCCTGCCCCGAGAAGGGCAGCGGTTATTTCATCGAGCCGACCTGTTTTGTCGATGTCAGCAACGACATGCGTATCGCCCAGGAGGAAATCTTCGGGCCGGTGCTGGTCGTCATTCCCTTCGAAGACGACGAGGACGCAATACGCATCGCCAATGACAGCAACTACGCGCTCGGCGGCTCGGTGGTCTCCGGGGACAGGGAGCGCGCGATGCGTATCGCGCGCCGGGTGCGCGCCGGCGCGTTCAGCGTCAACGGCGGTCTGAGCATTACCGGCGACCTGCCCTTCGGCGGTTTCAAGGGCAGCGGCATGGGCCGCGAATGGGGTCTTGAGGGCATCGAGGAATTCCTCGACACCAAGGCGATCGCCGTCAAGGTCTGACCGCGACGGCAAGGGGCCCAGCCGGCACCGGACTGCGGCGGCGGCTCAACCCCTGGTCCGGACCTCAGGCATCCCCGCTGTTGTTGACGGCATGCTGCGCCGCCACGTAGCCCCAGGTGAACGACGGCCCGATACTCGACCCGGCGCCGGGATAGGTCCGCCCCATCACCGAGGCCGTTGAGATACCGGTTGCATACAGGCCCTTTATAACGCTGCCATCCTCGCGCACGACGCGCGCATGTTCGTCGGTGAGCACGCCGCCGTAGGTACCCACGTCGCCGGGCAACACCGGTACCGCATAGTATGGCCCGGTATCGATACTGCCCAGCGTCTCGGAAGGCTTGTGGAACCTGTCCCCGAGCCAGCGGTCGTAGCTGCGCTCTCCGCGGTGAAAATCCTCGTCCGCGTTGTTCGCGACAAAACCGTTGAAGCGCGCGACCGTGCCCACCAGGGCCGCCGGATCGACGCCGATCTCACGCGCCAGTCCCGCGACGCTGTCGCTGCGCCTGAGGTAGCCTTCATCGTACCAGCGCTGCGGCTTCTTTCTGCCCGGCATCGTGCCGGCCAGCATGTATTTGTCAATGTACTGGCTGTCGAAAATCGCCCAGCTCGGCACCGCCGGCACCGTTTTGTCGCGCAGCAGCATGCCCTTGCAGTAGGCCATGTAGGACCCGCCCTCATTCATGTAACGCACGCCCGACTGGTCGACGAGAATGGCATGCGGCGCAGCGGTCATACGCTGGGCGGATGGCTTGATGTCGTCCTGCTCGCTACCCGGCGCCAGTGTTGTCTGGTAGCCGACCATCTCCTCCATCTGCGCCACCGCGGCGCCGTGGCGCATCATTTCCTCGATCATCTCGCCGGTGTCGCCGGGCGTGGCGTTACTCCACGCGGAAGAGGTACCGGGCTGGTACGTGTCGCGCATGCGCTGGTTGTGGGAAAACCCGCCCGCGTTCACCAGCACGCCGAGGCGCGCACGCACCCGCCACGGCTGTCCGTCCCGCAAGGTGGTGATACCGACCGCCGCGCCGTCCTCGACGATCAATTCGACCCCGGGCGAGTCGGTGCGAATATCGACCCCTGCGCGCAGTGCCGCCTGCAGCATCCGCCCCTGCAGGGCCGCTCCCGCTGAAACGAAGCGTTTGCCGGTCAGCAGGGCCGCGATCGCCCGTCCGGCGACCTTGAGCATCAACCCCCTGGATTTCCAGGAGCGCCGAAAATCCGGCAGCGCCATCGCCTCCTCGAGCATCGCCGGCACCGTCAGGAAACTGGGGCGCAGTTTGTCTTTCCAGGGACCGAGTTCGTTGACGTTGAACAACTCGGCCACCACCGTGCGACCCTCAGACGAACCGCCGGGCCGGTCGTCGTAGTAGTCCGGCCAGTAGCTGACCCGGGTCAGCCTGATACCCTGGTCAACCAGGAACTGCACCATCTGCGGCGCCTGCGTGAGGTAGGTGTGCCGCCGCACCTCGGATGCCGCGGGCGCATCGTGCTGTCCACCGGCAACACTGTCGAGATAGGTGGCCGCCTTTTCATAGCTGTCGGCGACGCCGTCGCGTCGCATAAACGGGTTATCGGGAATCCACATCACGCCGCCGGAGCGGGCGGTGGTGCCACCCACCAGGTCGGTTTTCTCCAGGATCAGTACGCTCTTGCCCCGCGCCCGCAGGTACAGCGCCGCGCACATCGAGCCGCCGCCGCTGCCGACGACGACAAAATCGAACTCTTCATCAAAATCACTCATACCGTGCATCACCCGTGGTCACTGATCGCGACCAGCCAGCTTGACTTCACCAAACATGGAGTACATTACCGGGGAACTCAGTAAATCGTGCGGGAAACCCGCTTCCACCCTGCTCGCCTCGTGCAATCGCGCGCGATGCTCCTCTGTAAAATCGAGATCGAGCGCGGCGAGATTACTCTCCAGTTGTTCGCAATTGCGCACGCCGATGATCGTCGACGCCACCGCGCGATTGACCAGGGTCCAGGCCAGCGCCACCTGTGCCGGCGAGCGTTCGATGTCCCGGGCGATCGCACTGACTTCGTCGGCGATCGCGAGGGTCGCTTCCGACAGCCGCCCGGTGGCGAGATTGATGTCCTTGCGCGTGTCGAAGGCGGACTCGGAAGCCGGCTGCAGGTCGCCGCGCGTGTACTTCCCGGACAGAACCCCACCGGCCAGCGGCGACCACGGCAGCACCCCCAGGCCCATCTCCCGCGCCATCGGGATCAGGTCCCGCTCCACGGTCCGCTCCGCCAGGCTGTAGGGTATCTGCAGCGCGACCAGCGGACTCCAGCCCCGCAATTCGGCGATCGCCTGCATGCGCGAAACCTGCCATGCGGGCGTGTCGGATATGCCCACATAGAGGATCTTGCCGGCGCGCACCAGGTCGTCGAACGCGCGCAGCACTTCCTCGACCGGGGTGGTCGAATCCCACATGTGCAGGTAGAACAGGTCGATGTAATCCGTCTGCAGCCGTCTGAGGCTGTTCTCCACCGACTGCACCATGTTCTTGCGGTGGTTGCCGCTGGCGTTGGGGTCGCCGCGGCGCATGCTCAGCGCGTATTTGGTCGCGATCACGACTTCCTCGCGCCGGCCCTCCACCAACTGGCCGACGATGCGTTCCGACTCGCCGCCGGCGTAAAAATTGGCGGTATCGAGGCTGTTGCCGCCCCGCTCTAGGTAGGCGCCGAATATCTTCTGCGCCTCGGCGCGATCGCAGCCCCAACTGGCGGGCACCCCGAAGTTCATCGTGCCGAGTGTCAGCGGGGAGACGCGCAGTCCGGAGCGGCCCAGCAGGCGGTAATCGTCAACTTGTTGCGGCATGGGGTCCTTCGGCTGGTGTTAAAACTTTGACGATAAAGTTCGGATCGGAGTTAGCTGATTTTGAAATCCTGGCGCGTCGGAGGATACAGCCTATCTGTATCAGTGCGACACGCCAAAAAGCGCACATCCATGTGCAGGCTCGGGTGGCGACGTCCTGTCGCCACACGGTCCCACTGATACAGATAGGCCGCATCCTCCTCACCAGAGTACCTCGAAACCTTGGAAAAGCGCTCTTAACGTTAGCTTCATATACCGATAAATAATCGTCAGTGTTGTATATTGTCGCACTTGCGTGCAGCGGGCAAGTTCGGGTATTGCCTAAAATGGCCCGCTCAAAATTGGGCGAATGTAGAGAGTCTGGGAGGTAGGGTTGCGGTCGGGACCGTGTGGCGACAGAAGGGCCTGCCCCGCTTCACCGGGTACGTCGCCACCCGAGCCTCGCCGGCCGCGCCCGCACATGGATGTGCGCGTTTTGGCGCGGCCGGCCAGGCGCGGCCGGCGCTCCGGTGTCCCGACCGCAACGCTACCTCCCAGGCTCGTACGCACTAAATTTTGGCTAAAACCAGTACTGTTAAGCCCGCAAACAGCGCGCTGGATAAGCATCTACATTAATCGCATCCGGAGGACGTGGCGTGATTGACTGGATTGATGGGGATCTGCTGGGACTGGCGTTTCCCGCTCACGGCAAGGCGCTGCGCGAGGGCGGCGTGTATTTCCTGACCCGGGCCTTTCGCGCTACCGGCGCCATTGCCGCGGACAATAGCGTGACACGGATAACACAGCTCGAGGATTGCGGCGGCGGCAGTACCGGGCGCAAGCTGCTGCTGTCGGTCGCGTTCGACACAGCCGCGGACTCCCTGGATGGCGCCATGTTCGTGAAGTTCTCGCGCGACTTCGATGATGATATCCGCGATCGCGCCCGCTACCAGATGGAGGCGGAAGTGAAATTCGGCTTGCTCTCGCGCCAACAGGGTTTTCCGATCGCGGTACCCGGCTGCTATTTCGCCGATTTTCACAGGGAGTCGGGTACCGGCATCCTGATCACGGCGCGCGTCCCGTTCGGGATGGACGGCGTCGAACCGCAGCACGAAAAATGCCTGGACTATGACATTGCCGATCCGCTGGCGCATTACCGGGCGATTGTCCGCGCGCTGGCGCGACTGGCGGGCGCGCATCAAGCGGGCGGCCTTGGCGATGCCGTCGACCGGTATTTCCCTTTCGACGCCGACGCGCTGGTGCTGCGCCCGCGCACGCCCTACACCGCCGGGCAGATTGCAGACCGGATTTCACGCTACGCCGACTTCGCGGCGCAGTACCCGCGCCTGCTGCCGGAGAACATTCGCCGCCCGGACTTTGTCGCGCGTTTGCAGCGCGAAGCGCCTGCGTTGCAGGCGCTGCACCCGCGCATCGTGGCGACACTGGCCGGCGACCCGCGCTACATCGCCCTGTGCCACTGGAACGCGAACCTCGATAACGCCTGGTTCACGCGCTCCGCCACCGGGCTCGAGTGCGGCCTGCTCGACTGGGGGCAGGTCAGCCAGATGAACATCGCGATGTCACTCTGGGGCAGCCTCAGCGGCGCGGAAACGACGCTGTGGGACAATCACCTGGACGAATTGCTGGCACTGTACGCCGCGGAACTGCGGCGCGCCGGTGGCGCTGAACTGGAGCCCGCGCGACTGCGGACGCTGCTGGCGCTGTACGCGTCGCTGATGGGACTCAACTGGCTGCTCGACACACCCCCCTACCTGGCCAGGTTGTTTCCGGCGTTGTCCACGTTCGACAGTCGCAGAGACCAACGCCTGCGACAGCACGAGGCGGCGCGTACGCAGCTGCAGATGATGACGGTGTTCATGAACCTGTGGCAGACAACGGATATGGCGCGGCTGCTGCGCGAGGTCGGCGACGCCGATCCCGCGGCGCACACTCAGAGCGATTGACCGTCGTCGATGGTGAAGGTGGCGCCGGTGATCGCCTTCGACTGGTCCGAGCAGAGGTAGAGCACCATGTCGTGCAGCGACTCCGCCTGCTGCATCCGCCTGCGCGGCAGTGCCGCTATCGCCTCGCGGCTTTGCGCCGAGTGATACCACGCGTCATTCAGTTCGGTGTGAATCCAGCCGGGCTGGATCGTGTTGACGTTAATCCCCTGCCGCGCCCACTCCCGGGCGAACTGCCGCGCGAGATGGGCGACGCCGATCTTGCTGGCGGCGTAGGCCGCGTCACCGGTGTGATTCTGCTGCGCGGTGATCGAGCCGATGAAAAGAATGCGACCATGCTCCCGCTCGCGGCTGCCGCTGTCTATCAGGCGCTTCGCCGCCTGCCGGGCGACGAGGTAGGTACCCAGCAGGTTGGTGTCGAGCACGCTACGGATGTCCCCTTCCGCGACCTCCGTGGACCGCCCGCCGCTGGCAGTTCCCGCGTTGGCGATCACCGTGTCGACCGTGCCGAAACGGCGCTCCGCGCAGTCGAACGCCGCCGCGACCTGCGCGTCATCGCTGACGTCGAGCCTGACGGCGAGCGCCTCGGCGCCCTCAGCCTGCAACTCGCCGGCCAGTTCCTCGACCCGCTCGAGGCGCCGCGCGCCCAGCACAACGCGGGCCCCCGCGGACGCCAGCAGGCGGGCAAAGCCGGCGCCCAGGCCGGACGAGGCGCCGGTAACCAGCGCCGTCCTGCCGTCCAGCCGCCACACGCGCGGACGCTCGCTCAGGGCTTCTTCCTGCCGGAACGGCTCAGCCGCCACTCCGGCGGGTAGTTCATATCGTTGTTCTTGACGATATTGTTCAGCCCC
>JAUICG010000027.1 GCA_030427485.1 Gammaproteobacteria bacterium | reverse complement strand
GAAAGCCAAGCCGAAAGCGAAAGCCAAGCCGAAAGCGAAAGCCAAGCCGAAAGCGAAAGCCAAGCCGAAAGCGAAAGCCAAGCCGAAAGCGAAAGCCAAGCCGAAAGCGAAAGCCAAGCCCAAAGCGAAAGCCAAGCCGAAAGCGAAAGCCAAGCCCAAAGCGAAAGCCAAGCCGAAAGCGAAAGCCAAGCCCAAAGCGAAAGCCAAGCCCAAAGCGAAAGCCAAGCCAAAGGCGAAAGCCAAGCGCAAAGCGAAAGCCGCCAAGTAAAAGCGAACGTGGAATGACAAACAACCCGCTGAAAGCAATTTCAGCGGGTTTTCTCGTTCTGGAGCGCTAATTTCTCGCGCGTACAGCCCGCCATCCGGAAAGCATGGCGAGGATGCCCGGGGCGGCGCTACAACGGCGAATTGTAGTTCCGGAAGCAGGAGTGCTGATCGGAAAAGTCGACTGCAACAGCTACGCTGCTGCTGTACCAGTCTTTTACCGCGCGCCCGCCGCCGTCGAGAAATGCTGGTAGGGAGCCGAGGCATGCACACCGCATGGCTGCACACAGGTACTGCGCCCGCGTTCCGTCGTCGGCGTAGCTTATCAGCGGTGCCTCATCCTCAGGCAGTAGTAGTGGGGCGATCAAGCGTGTTACGAGGTCTGCCGGGAGTTGCGGCGTATCGCACGCGACGACCACCAATAGATCGCTGGTAACAAATCTCGTAGCGGCTTCTATTCCCGCCAGCGGTCCCTGGAAGTCTCGCCGGGTATCTGCCACCATCCTCGCGCTGAATCTGGCGTAGTGAGAAAAATTGCGATTGCAGCTGATCAGGATTTCATCCACCTGTGGCCTCAGGATGTCGTACACATGAGCGACAAGTGGTTTTCCCCGCCAGGGTATCAAACCCTTGTCCCGGTGGCCGACGCGTCTTCCGGCGCCTCCGGCCAGGATCAACGCTGTAACGTCGTTTGCGGAAGGCATTGGCGGTGGCTGTCGATTTTTGGCATGGGAGTAGTGCTTGTTCAAACTTGGCTGTGTGATAATCAGGCCTTGTCTCGATAGCAACATGGTAAAACAAAAGCTGCAGGGCGTCACAATGGTAGCGGAACTGATATGACGGGAGTGCTGGCAATCGAAACCGCGACGGATGCCTGTTCCGTTGCGATTGTCATCGATGGCGTTTACGAGACGAGGCACCGGGTGGCGCCGCGACAGCACAGCAGTCTCCTTTTTGCCCTGTTGGGTGAGCTCCTGCCGGTCGGGAATCTCGCGAAGCAGGGTGTCGACGTGATCGCTTATGGCCATGGCCCAGGATCCTTTACCGGATTGCGTCTGGCAGCCAGTGCGGTTCAGGGCCTCGCCTACAGCAGCAATTTGCCGGTTGTGGGAGTTTCGACCCTGTCGGTCCTGGCGCAGACGGCGTTGAGGTCGGGGGTCGTGGACGCTGACAATCTTGTTTTGTGTACACTGGATGCGCGAATCAA
Organism: Gammaproteobacteria bacterium; assembly: GCA_030427485.1. Lineage (GTDB taxonomy): Bacteria > Pseudomonadota > Gammaproteobacteria > Pseudomonadales > Halieaceae > Marimicrobium. Next base: position 69,165 of record JAUICG010000027.1, on the reverse strand, counting down.
TGAGGTCTACAGCGCGCTCTACGGGTTTGTTGACAGTATCGCGGTACTGCGCGACGGCCCCTGGGCGTGTTCGCCCTCTGAACTTGCGCCGGCGGGAAGCGGACCCCTGTGCGCCGTGGGCAGCGGCTGCGTTTTTTACCCGCAGTTTTCGTCCTCGCTGCGTGGGCGTATTCAGGCCTGTCATACCGACGTACTGCCGGACGCGCTGGACCTCATCCCGCTTGCGCTCCAGCAGTATCGACTCGGCGATGTGCAGGCTGCGCGCAACGTTCAGCCGGTGTACCTGCGCGATGAGATCTCCTGGAAGAAGCTTGCGGAACAGGGTAAACGCTGATGATTGACTGGTATCAGGCGCTTGTTCTGGCGCTGGTGCAGGGCCTCACCGAGTTTCTCCCGGTTTCAAGCTCCGCTCATTTATTATTTCCCTCCCTGCTGCTGGGATGGGCCGATCAGGGACTCGCTTTTGACGTCGCGGTACACGTGGGTACGCTTTCGGCGGTGCTGCTGTACTACCGCGATGACTTGCTGCGTATGGCGAACCGCTGGCTGCGCTCCCTGGCAGGGGGAGGCGCATGCGACGATAGCCGAATGGTCTGGTATCTCGCAGTGGCAACGTTGCCGGCGGGAGTGGCCGGCCTGCTCGCGGGCGGTTTTATCGAGGAACACCTGCGTACACTCACCGTGATCGCAACCACCACGCTGGTTTTTGGGCTGCTGTTGGGGCTTGCGGACCGTCGCACGGTTAATTCCGACCCGGAGCGCGCGCTGGGTATGCGGGTGGCGCTGCTCATCGGATTTGCGCAGGCGCTGGCGCTTGTGCCCGGGGTTTCACGCTCGGGTGTTACGATGACAGCGGCACTGCTGCTTGGCATGCGGCGACAATCCGCCGCGCGCTTTTCCTTCCTGTTGTCTATCCCCATTATCGCCAGTGCGGGTATGCTCAAGGTCTGGGAACTGCTGGCCGCTGGTGAAAGCCGTGTCGACTGGGTGGCCATGGGTCTGGGTGTCGCGGTATCCGGGCTCTCTGCCTATGCCTGTATCGCCGCCTTTCTGCGCCTGCTGGACAAAGTGGGATTCATGCCCTTCGTGTATTACCGTATAGCGCTGGCGATAGCGTTGTACCTGATTTTGCTATTCTAACTCTCACCGCGACGCACATTATGGGCCTCCTCCATGAAGCAAGAAGAATTTAATCGACAACTCTGCGGGTTCCTGAAGGCTTCCCCCACACCGTTCCACGCTGTCGCGAATATGGCTACGCAATTGACGGCAGCCGGCTTTTCCCGGCTTACCGACGGTGAAGCGTGGAGCATTGTCCCGGGTGGCCGCTACTATTTGACTCGCAACGACAGTTCAATAGTGGCTTTCATTTGTGGACGCGAGAGCCTGCCGGGACAAGGAATGCGAATGGTCGGGGCGCATACGGACAGCCCCTGCCTGATGGTAAAGCCCGCACCGGAGATTCACTCGCAAGGCCTGTTTCAACTGGGCGTCCAGGTGTATGGCGGGGCGCTGCTAAACCCCTGGTTTGATCGCGATCTGTCACTGGCGGGCCGGGTCAGCTACCTGGATGGTGATTCCCGGTTGCGAGTTGCGCTGGTGGATTTTCGCGATGCTATCGCGACAGTACCCAGCCTTGCCATCCACCTCGACCGGGACGCCAACAAGAACAGGGAGGTCAATCCGCAGACGGCGATCGTGCCCGTGCTGTGCCAGGTCGAGGAAGGGGAGACACTGGATTTTCGAGATTTGCTGCAGCGCCGTTTGACACAGGAACAGTCCGGTATCTCCGTGGCAAAAATCCTGGACTATGAGCTGTCATTCTACGATACCCAGGCGCCATCCCTGATCGGTTTGCGCAGTGAGTTTATCGCTTCCGCCCGCCTGGACAACCTGCTCAGTTGCTTCACCGGATTGCAGGCCATGCTGCAGGCCGATGGTGTGGTAAGCAACCTGTTGATCTGCAACGATCATGAGGAGGTCGGGAGCGTATCGACTTCCGGTGCACACGGTCCTCTGCTGGCGTCGGTGCTGAATCGACTGGCAGGCGATAATGCCGCCTATGCAGCGCTTGCCGAGCAGTCTCTGATGATCTCGGCCGACAACGCACACGCAATACACCCCAACTTCGCCGACCGGCACGACGAGAACCACGGCCCCCAACTCAATCGCGGTCCGGTTATCAAGGTCAATGCCAGCCAGCGCTATGCCACCAACAGCGAAACCAGTGGTTTATTCCGCCTGCTGGCCGGTCAGGAGAACGTACCTGTGCAGTCGTTTGTGGTACGCAGTGACATGGCTTGCGGCAGCACCATCGGACCTATTACCGCTGGTGGTACCGGTATCCGCACGCTGGACATCGGGGTGCCGACGTTTGGGATGCACTCTATCCGGGAACTCGCAGGCTCGCGCGATGCCTGGGATCTCTGTCGCATTCTGCGGCGTTTCTATGATTACGCCGGTCCGCTATCCGCCAGCTGAAGCACAACCGTGAAGGTCCTGTTACTGTCGGCTTACGCAGCACGCAGCCACATGCATTGGCAGACCATGCTGCAGGTGATGTTCACGCACTGGCAGTGGCGCGCACTGACGCTGCCACCGCGGCACTTCAGCTGGCGCGTGCGCGGCAATGCCTTGTACTGGTCCATGGTCGAGCGTGAGATATTGGAGGAGGACTATGATCTGCTGGTGGCCACTTCAGTGGTGGACCTGGCGACCCTGAAGGGACTCGTACCCGCACTGACCAGTGTACCCAGCGTGCTGTACTTTCATGAAAACCAGTTTGACTATCCCCGGCAGTCCCGGCAGCACAACCCCGTGGAAGCCCAGATGACCAGTATCTACTCGGCGCTGGCGGCCGATCGGCTGGTGTTTAACTCGCGGTACAACCGCGACTCCTTCATCGCCGGATGTAGCGCGCTGCTGCGGAAGCTGCCTGATCTTGTGCCGCCCGGTATCGAGGTCGGATTCCAGGAGAAGGCGAGCGTGCTACCCGTGCCGCTTGCCGACCTCAGTTACAGGGCTGTACAGCCACTGTGGCCGGGCTTTTCCGGCGCCCCGACGGGGAGGCCGCTGCGGCTGTTGTGGATGGGGCGTTTTGAGTACGACAAGGGCGCCCAGGGCCTGTTGCGTATCCTGCAAAAGCTTGAGGAGAGAGGCGTGGCGTATGAACTGGCGATGGTGGGGCAGCGGTTTCGCTCCTCGCCCCCGGAGTTCAGCGAGATCGAGTCCGCCTTTGGACACCGCCTGGTGCACTTCGGGTTCATCGAAAGTCGAGCGCGTTACCAGGCCTTGCTGCAGGCGGCTGATATCGTCCTGTCGACGGCGATACACGAATTCCAGGGTCTGGCGGTTTTGGAGGCGGTAGCGCGCGGCTGCCTGCCCGTCGTTCCCGCGCGCCTGGTATACCCGGAAATCTATCCGGCGAACTGCTGCTACGGTTCGTATCCGGATGATCCCGAGCGAGAAGCGGCAGCGGCCGCGACGCTGCTTGAGGATGCGGCAAAAAACCAGGCTCTCGATGCGCCGAGGCCAGATGTTTCGACTTACAGTTCGCGCCGGATGGCGCCGCGTTATGAGCAGGTCTTTGCGGCGGTGGCGGGCGTTCAGGATAGCCACTAGCTGAGAATGACAGTATCATTGCTGCCATTTGCAGGTTCGGAATATCATGGAAAAGCAACGCGTACTAACCGGAATTACCACCACGGGAACGCCGCACCTGGGTAACTACGTGGGTGCCATTCGGCCCGCGATTGCCGCCTCCGAAGACGAAGCCACCGAGTCCTTTTTTTTTCTGGCGGATTACCACGCACTGATAAAATGCAGCGATCCGCAGCTGATCCGCCAGTCGAGTAAGGAAATCGCCGCGACCTGGCTGGCGCTTGGCCTGAATCCGGAGAAGGCAGTGTTCTACCGTCAGTCCGACATTCACGAGATTCCCGAACTTACCTGGGTGTTATGTTGCAACGCGGCCAAGGGTTTGATGAATCGCGCGCATGCCTACAAGGCCGCAGTCCAGGCGAATGAAGAAGCAGGCGAGGATGCTGATTATGCGATTACCATGGGCCTGTTCAACTATCCGGTTCTGATGGCCGCGGATATCCTGATGTTCAATGCGCATAAGGTTCCAGTCGGTCGGGATCAAATCCAGCATCTGGAGATGGCCAGGGACATAGCGCAACGCTTCAATCATAATTTCGAGGAAATATTTACCCTGCCGGAGGCCGTGATAGGCGAGGACGTCGCGATTCTGCAAGGCGTCGACGGCCGTAAAATGAGCAAGAGCTACAATAATACCATTCCCCTGTTCCTGCCCGAGAAAGCACTGCGCAAGGCGATCAATAAAATAAAGACCAACCTGCTCGAACCCGGGCAACCAAAGAACCCGGATGATTCCACGGTTTTCCAGGTTTGGGCGGCCTTCGCCTCGCCCCGGGAGACCGCCCGCATGCGACGGGAGTTCGAGAACGGAATCGCCTGGGGCGAAGCCAAAAAGCAACTGTTTGAATTGATAAACAGTGAGTTGGCCGGGCCGAGGGAGACCTACACGCGCTTGATGGAGGATCCCGGACACATTGAGAGTGTCCTGTTGCGCGGCGCTGATCGCGCCCGGGAGCACAGTGCCAGAGTCATGCAGCGGGTTCGCGCGGCGGTCGGGATTGCCGCCCTGCGCTAGTACACCGTCAATATCCTGTTGATGGAGTACGAGTAGTAAAATGACGCCACCTGGTCTGGTCCGGCGTGCGCGCTCGCCACTGGTATCCCCGGGGTACCCAATCGTTCGTGAAGTGGCTCACAAATCGCCAGAGATTGTTGCTATAAACATTACTTATGTGTAGCAAAAACTTCTTTTTCTATTGCTAGTATGTCATTGTCAATCCCGTGAATAAGCGGTCCGATGCCGGAATCTGCAGCATGAAGGTACATTTTCACTGCATCATTTCAGTGTCGGCGAATTTCAGCAGCGTTCTTCATCAGGGAGGCCAGTCGACCAGTGAATCGTCCAGTTCAGGATCATGAGATTCTTTCCGCTGTCTTTGCCAAGATGGATGTCCCGGCCATGACAGTTGCCGCCGGGGTGCTGTGTTCAATCTTGTTGTTTCTCGCGACTGCGGTCTTGCTGTTGCAAAACGTGCCCGAAGGTTATCCGGTGGGGCCGCATCTCGCCACCCTGGGGGATTATCTCCCCGGTTATGAAGTGACCTGGCGTGGATCGCTCTACGGGGCGCTATACGGTTTCCTGATTGGGGCTATTGGCGGCTTCGTTACCGCTGTTTACTGGAACCTGACGCACTATATCGCGCTCGGGGTGATGCTGATCAGCTCCGCCGAACTGGCAGATTGAGGCCGCCGCGAGAATGGGAAACTACCAGAAGATGCAGGCAGCGAACCAAAGTATACACGGAGTGAACCTCAAGCTGCTGAATGCGGCAATCAGGTTCAACGCCCTGATGCTCGGTTTTACCGCTGGCACGCTGGCCGCCGTGGTTATCTATTTTGCTACCCATATTTCCCTCGCTAAATGGGGAGATTATTCCGGCAACTATCTTGGACTTCTGGCAATTTTTTTCCCGGGTTACTCCGTCAGCGAAAGCGGTGCCTGGGTTGGCGCGTTCTGGGCATTTGTCTACGCGGGAACATTCAGTGCGCTGAGCTACCGGTTGTACGGTCGCGTGTTGGGTACCCGAATCGCCGATATCCTGCTCAGCACTGTGCCGACGGAAAACCCGGTATTGAAACCGTCAGTATTGCGTTTGCACGGCGTTAGCCTCGGCGCGGCGATCGGCGTGATGGCGGGACTCAGCCTGTTCTTTTCCACCAGTTGGCTGGTGGTCCGCGGTACCGCGGACGAGAGTGTGCATGCCGCTTTGTTTTCGAACTACATACCGGGATACAGCGTCAGCATCCCCGGCGCGTTGTTGGGTGCCGTAGAGCTTTTTCTGATGGTGTTTGTAGCCTGTCTGTTGCTGGCAAGCGTGTATAACAAGATTGTGGAAGTTCGACATCAATAGTATCAATGACATGGCTACCATAAATAAAAAAGAGCATGTAGTAATACTCGGCGCGGGTCCGGCTGGCCTGGCGACCGGCCATGAGCTGAGTGTCAGCGGTGTCAAGGTATCGGTTTTCGATCGCAATAATTTCGTCGGCGGCCTTTGCAATACGAATGAACACCGCGGATACAAGTTTGATCTGGGCGGCCACCGGTGGTTCAGTAAAAATGAGGACCTGAACAACTGGTTTCGCCGACTCATGGGGAGCGAAGTCGTATGGGTTGAGCGTATCAGTCGCATCTATTATGACGGAGGCTATTACAGCTACCCGATCAGCATTCTGAACGTTATCAGGAACACCGGGATATTCACCATCATGCATGCGGGAGTGACCTACCTGCTTTCCGCGCTTCAATATTCCATTCTGAACAAACCGATCAGGAATATGAAAGATGCTTACGTGGCACAATTTGGCGGCAAGCTCTATGACATGTTTTTTCGGCGCTACAGTGAAAAGGTATGGGGCCTGCCCTGCGAAAAACTGTCTGCGGACTGGGTGTCACAGCGCAGCGCAGGGCTCTCTATATGGACCGTCATCCAGGAATCGTTGCTCAGAACCAAGTCTGACAACGAAAGCCTGATTGAGGAGTTCATGTACCCGCGAGATGGCTATGTCCGTATACCGCAGCGAATGGCCGAAGACATCATCGCAAAAAATGGCGCCGATTCCGTTCGCCTGGAATCGACGGTAACCAGGATCAAGTACCATGGCCCCAACGATTTTGAGGTTATTTATTCCGATAAGAATGGCGTGGAGACCTCGGTTGCCGCGACCAGTGTAGTGTCCACCATTCCGTTGGGTGTATTGCCGCGGATTATGGAGCCGGCCTGCGATCAGGCGGTGATCGATGCGGCAAAGGGGCTCACCTTCCGTGCGCTGATCACGGTAAACGTCATCCTGAAGAAGGAGCGCGTATCCATCGATACATGGCTTTATATCCAGGATGAGGACATCCTGTTCGGACGACTGCACGAACCCAAGAACTGGAGCAAGGCGATGGTCCCGGATCAGTCCACGACATCCCTCGTGCTGGAGTGCTTTTGCACCCGGGATGATCATATCTGGAGCATGAGCGATGAAGAGATAGGCCAGCGTTGCGTTGAAGACCTGGAGAAGAAGCTCAAATTCATCGACAGTTCCGAGGTTATCGATTTTAGCTGCGTCAGGACCCTTCAGGCCTATCCTGTCTACGATCTTGAGTATGCGGATAAAATTGCCACTATCAACAACTACCTGTCCGGCTTCGAGGGCTTGCATATCGTCGGCCGGGGAGGCACCCACCGTTATAACAATGCGGATCACTCTATCGAAATGGGTTTGCTGCTGGGTCGAAAAATACTGGGTTACGAAGTCGACCATATGGAAGTCAATACGGAATCTGAGTACCATGAAATCAAGAGGTCTGGCTCCCTGCAGCGGGATTGCTATGTCATAGAGGAAGAGGTGAACTGACTCCGGGGTCGGGGATCGTCTCTCGCTCAGGAAACAGAACCGCTTGAAGAGCTGGCCGGAGTCCGTGAACGGGACACTGCCGAGGATTGACCACTTGTGTATACTGCGATGAATCAGAGCGATGCGATGGGTGCCAGCCCGGGTCAACTGCCTGGCCAGGCCCTGAGTATCAGCGTCATTATGCCGGTTTACAACGGCGCCGAGTTTATCGTCAAAAGCCTGCCGCCCCTGCTCGAGATGGAGCAGCGAGGCGAGGTGCTGGAAGTTATCGTTGTTGACGATGGGTCCACTGATCGCAGTATGCAGATTGCCCGGGAGCTCGGTGCGGTTGTGCTTTCATCCGGCGGTCGCAGGGGACCGGGTGGTGCCAGAAACCAGGCCGCGGAGGTCGCCCGGGGTGAGTTCCTGTGGTTTGTCGATGCCGATGTGGTAGTACACTCGAATACCGCCGAATGCCTGGCGAAAGGGTTTGTCAATGAGCAGATCGTTGCGGTTTTCGGCTCTTATGACAGCAACCCCCCGGCGCAGAACTTTTTCTCCAGGTACAAGAACCTGGTGCACCATTACTACCATCAACGCGCCAGTGATGAAGCGCAGACGTTTTGGTCTGGATGCGGTGCCGTAAGGCGCGATATCTTCATCTCTGCCGGCGGCTTTGATGTCGAACGGTATCAGTATCCCTCCATCGAGGATATTGAACTGGGGCATCGGCTGATCGAGGCGGGGGGAAGGGTGCGTTTGTCGCGCGATGTACAGTGCACGCACCTGAAGGTCTGGCGCTTTGGCAACCTGATCCATACGGAGATATTCCGCCGCGCCCTTCCCTGGTCTCGATTGATTCTCGGGTCCGGGGCCGGTATTCCCAATGACCTCAACGTGGGTATGTCCGAACAGGTGCGGGCCGGTGTTGCCGCGATCTTACTGTTGTCGATACTGGGATTTTTTGCGGGTGCGCTCAGTGCGCTGGTGTTAGTGTTGGTGGTTATATTGATGTTGTATATCAATCGGGAAATCGCACAGTTCTTCTACAGGAAAGGCGGCCTTGTCTTTGCGTGTGGCGCACTGTTGTACCACCAGGTGTATTATCTGTACAGTGCGACCGCGTTTGCCTGGGTGTTCATCGAACAGAATCTTCTCGGTCGCTTGTTTCGCCAGGCCAGTTAATTCAACAGCCGGCATGCAGCCGGCTGCTCCTGAAGCGCGCCTGTCGCGCGGAATTTGCACAGCATTCCTGGCACTGTCTCTGCTAGAGTTGCCTGCCGTGCCAACGCAGGAGTCTGCCTTTCCGTGAAGATGCTTTCCCTTACAACGCTGCGCGACTTGCTGTCGTTGTCACTGCCCATGGTGGTGTCACAGGGTGCTTTCGCCGTCATGGTATTCACCGATCGCTTGTTTATGTCCTATATCGGTCCGGCCCATGTTGCGGCCTCCCTCGGCGGCGGCGTGGCCGCATTTTTTTGTTTCTCACTGTTTATGGGACTGATTACCTACGGCAATGCCCTTGTTGCCCAGTACTACGGTGCGGGACAGACGGCGAAGTGCCCGCTCGTGACGTCCCAGGGTGTGATTATCGCGGTCTGCAGCACACCCCTGTTGCTGCTGCTGGCCTATCTGGGGGGAATGGCATTCGGCATGATAGGACACGATCCCGCACAGGTGCCGTTGGAGCGAACGTATTTTCAGATACTGATGGTCGGAAGTGTTTTCACTCTTATCAAGGCCAGTCTGGCCAGCTACTTTTCAGGCATCGGTAGAACCCGGGTGGTGATGGTCACAGACTTGCTGGGGGCCGCCGTCAATATCCCGCTGTCCTGGTTGCTGATATTTGGCGAGTATGGCTTTCCCCGATTGGGCATCGCCGGCGCCGCACTGGGCACAATCATTGCCACAGTGTTTACCATCGGAGTCTACCTGCTGTTTTATCTGTCCAGGGATCACCAGCAGCAGTTCGACGTTGCGAAATCGTTTCGTCTGGATCTGCCGATCATGCGTCGCTACCTGCGGCTGGGTATGCCCTCAGGCCTGGAGACCTTCATGAACGTCTCCAGTTTCAATCTGTTTCTGTTGTTGTTCCAGACCTACGGTGTGGTACAGGGCGTTGCCATCGCAATTGTGTTTAACTGGGACATGCTCTCGTTCATACCCATGACCGGGTTGAGTATCGGTGTCATGAGCCTGATCGGCCGCTTTGTAGGCGCCGGTAACCTGGCGCGAGCGAACCAGGTGATTTCTTCTGGATTCATTGCCGCGCTGGCGTATTCGGGCATGCTGGCGATTCTGTTCCTGGTGTTTCGCGAGGAACTCGTCGGGGTGTTCGCAACGCAGGGCCAGGAGTTCGCGGCGATAAGTGAACTGGCCAGCTACATGATGATCGGCCTTGCGAGTTACATGCTTGCCGATGCCACCATCCTGATTGCGGGCGGTGCGCTTCGAGGCGCCGGAGATACGCGCTGGACGATGATCACTTCAATCTCCGTGCACTGGCTGATGCTGGCTGCCCAGTATCTGGTTATCGTGGTGTACGGTTACGGGCCGCGCGTTTCCTGGTGGGTTTTCGTCGCGATGCTGATCACGCTCGCGGCACTGTATCTGGGGCGTTTATTCGGCAGCACATGGCGGGAGCCCGCCCGGCTGGCGCGGGTGATGAGTGAGTAACAGCGCGGACTACAGTGTCAGGAATCGGCGCAGCAGGCTGTCCGAACCCCTGTGTTCTTCCCGTGCAAGCAGCAACCCGGACAGTTGCGCTTCAATTTCTGACGACACCCGGGCGCGAATGGACTGTAGCGTTTTCTTCGCCAGTTTTCTGCCCTTGTATCGGGCGAGGTTGATCGGTTTGCCGAAACCCAGGAAGCAACGCTGTGGCTTGGGGAATAGGGTGCCGAGACTGCCGGCGGGTATTGGGGGCAGAACATCCGAGCGAATATCCTCGTGCAGTACTCCCAGCCTTGTCAGCAGATGGCCCAACGCGGAATCGGGTAGTTCCTGTCCCTCCAGCAGGTGATCGTAGAATTCATCCGGGCCCACCAGGCCGAAGGGCATAATCGTATAGCCTTGCATGGCGGCGAGTTTTACAAAGCCATAGCGTTCTTTCCACTGCAACTGGTACCGTTTGGAGGCTGGCTTTACTGCCTCATGCGCTCCGCCAGGGAAGACCAGCAGGTCCTGCTGCGCTTCCATCAATGCCGTGCAGACTTGGGGATGACCCATCACGATCCCGTTGGATAAAAGGAAATCCGCGATATTCCTGTTGCTGAAGAGAAACTTGTCCCCCATGCTGCGGGGATAGCGATTCAACTCGTTCATGAACAGCGGGGTGATGACTGCGCCATCAAGTGCAAACAGGGAGTGGTTGCCAACGAACAAACAGGGTTGCCTGGGAATCCTCTCGGCGCCAATCACCATGGGATTGAACAGCCGTTTGATCACGCGGTAGCTCAACTGTGCCGCCAGTCCACGCGGGGGTTTGACCGCCAGCGCCTTCTCTATGTGCTGTTGCAGCGCAGCGTCGTCGCCCAGGGGGTTGTTATCTTTGTCGAATAGAGCCATCGGTGGGGGCAGCCTGGGAAAAACCCGGAAGTATACCGGCGGTATTCGATGCATCAAAGCGCGATTTGTTTCGGGGCGCTTTAACCGCGAACTGATCTGCGTTAGAGTCCGACAGCTTCTGGACGATCGTTGTGATGAGGGTGAATGCATGAAAGGCAAGCACGTCGCTGTTACCGGTCCGACCGCCGGCATCGGGCGCACCACGAGTCTTGAACTCGGCCGACAGGGGGCGCAGCTTACTCTGTTGTGCCGCAATGCAGGTAAGGCCGAGACACTGGCCAGGGAAATTATTGCAGCAGGGGGACTGCCCCCTGACATAGTGATAATGGACATGGCCAGCCTGGACAGCGTCAGAGCAGCCGGCGAACAGTTGCTTGCTCAGGGCAAGCCCCTGGATGTGCTGTTGAACAACGCAGGTACCATTAACGTGTCCCGAAGGGAGACGGTGGACGGTTTTGAAGAAACTCTGGCGGTCAACCACTTTGCGCCTTTCCTGCTTACCGGGCTGTTGTTGCCGCTGTTGCAACAGGCGCCGGGAGCGCGCATCGTCAATGTGGCCTCCGACGCTCACAGTTTTGTGAAAGGCATGGGTTTTGACGATATGCAGGCTACCGCCGGCTACAAGACGTTTCGAGAGTACGGCCGGTCGAAGTTAGCCAATATTCTGTTTACACGTCGGCTGGCCAGATTGGTGCAGGAGCGGGGGTTGGATATCACGGTCAACTGCCTGCACCCCGGTGCTGTCGCGACGTCGCTGGGCACCGAGAACAACGGAATTTTCGGCAAAATCGTGCCGATCCTGCTGAAGCCTTTTTTCAAGACGCCTCTGCAGGGCGCGCAAACCTCCATACACCTCTGTGTCAGCAACGAAGTGACGGGTATTACCGGAGAGTACTTTGTCAATTGTAAAGCGCGTAAGCCGAAGCCCTGGGCACGCGACGATGATGCCGCTGATCGCCTGTGGCGGTATACCGAGGACTCTCTGGAGTATTCGTTTCCGCTGCAGTGAGTTGCCTGTTGATGTTTTCGCACAGTGCACTGCGGGCGGATCCGCTATCGCAATGCGGGGCTACGTGCTTCAGGCTGTCTCCCGGTTCGCGAGATTGTACTTGCGGACCAGCCCTCGCATCTGGTCATAGCTTAGTCCGAGGGACTTTGCGGTTCGGCGCTGGTTGTAGCCGTTCTCCGCCAGTGCTGTTGACAGAAGTGTGGTCTCGAACTGTTTGACCCGGGCATGAAAATTCGTGACGCGCTGTTGCTGTCTTTCCTCCAGTTTCTGAGTCTCTCCGGCTGCTGCGGGAGTTGCCTCAGGCTGCGATGGCGTTGCAGCGAATGGATCGTCCTCGAACGGGGACACAAAGGGATCGATAATCACACGGGCGACCGGGGTGTCCGGGTCGTTCCAGCGAAATAGTGAGCGTTCAACTGCATTCTTCAGTTCCCGTATATTGCCGGGCCAGAGGTGTTGCTGCAGTGCGCCCAGCGCAGACTCGGTGAAACCTGAAAACAACTCCCATCCCAACTCCGCACTCATTTGAATGGCGAAATGGTGAGCCAGTTCGGGGATGTCTTCCCTGCGGTGGCGCAGCGCAGGAAGGTGAACAACATCAAAGCTGAGGCGGTCGAGGAGGTCTGCCCGAAACTGGTTTCGCTCGACCTGCGCGCGCAGGTCGGTATTGGTGGCCGCGAGCACACGTACATCCGCGAGCAGGGTCTGTTGGCCACCGAGGCGCTCAAACTCGCCGTATTCAATCAGGCGCAGCAGTTTCTCCTGCAGCTGTGTGGACATTGTGCCCAGTTCGTCGAGGAACAGGGTGCCGCCGTCAGCCCGCTCGAAGCGGCCCTGCCGGGTGCGGGTTGCGCCGGTAAACGCTCCCGCTTCATGGCCAAACAGTTCCGATTCCAGCAGGCTGTCCGCCAGGGCGGCGCAGTTCACCTTGACCAGCGGCGCCTGCCAGCGCGGGGACAGGAAGTGCAGCCTCTGGGCGGCGAGTTCCTTGCCGGTGCCGCGCTCTCCCAACAACAGCACTGGACGGTCAATGCGCGCGAGCTGCGACAGTTGTTCCAGCGCCGCGGTCAACGCTGCGGAATTGCCAATAATACTGTCCTGGGTACGCATGAGGTTTAATTTACCATTTTTATAGGCTAAATATACCTAAAAGTGGGCGAAAAGTTCCTAGAATTGCCTGTGCCAGGCGGGCCTGAAAGCCGCCCTAGATAACAAAATGTAATAAAAACAGAATCTTAGCTAATCTGGCATGCATCCTGTATTACATTGGGTGCATCTGTTCTGGTGGCGTTGCGGCCACCGGGCTTATATCGCCACACAGTAGCAGGCACGCCAGGGCGCATCGCGCTGGCACGGACGGAACGGGTATTGGGAGATTTACCATGGGCATTTTTTCACGCATGACCGACATTATTAACTCCAACATCAATGCAATGCTGGATCAGGCGGAAGATCCGGAAAAAATGGTGCGCCTGATTATCCAGGAGATGGAAGACACGCTAGTGGAGGTACGCAGTTCCTCGGCGCGGGTGTTGGCGGACCGCAAGGATGCGGCGCGGCGACTGGAGCAGGTGCGCAGCGAGGCAGCGAGTTGGGAAGACAAGGCGCGCCTGGCGATAGACAAGAATCGCGAGGATCTGGCGCGCGCCGCATTACAGGAAAAGCACGCTATCGAGGAAGAGGTGGCGGTCGTCGAGGCGGAATTGTCAGCTACCGACGAGCATATTGTGCAGCTCAACAACGAGGTGAGCCAACTGCAGCAGAAGCTGGATGACGCGAGGGCGCGGCAGAAAGCCCTCACCATGCGCAGCCAGACGGTTGAGTCGCGTATCAAGGTGAAACGGCAGATACATCGGGAGGCGCTCGACGACGCGTTTCATCGTTTCGAGCGTTTTGAGCGGCGCATGGACACCCTGGAAAGCCAGCTCGAGTCAATGGACCTGGGCAGGGAAGTGCCACCAGACCTCGCGGCGCAGATAACGGCGCTGCAGGATGACGAGCGAATCAACGAGGAGTTGGAACGCCTGAAAGCGGGCATGGCCGACAAGAAGCCGGCGTAGTATCCGCGCGGGGATTCAAGCTTGTAAATGCCGATCAACAAGGTGACAGTTGTTGTTCACCGCAGGCCTTTGAGGAACGCAGTCAATGCAATTCTGGAACTTCATGATTGTCCCCACCATCCTGTTTATGGTCGTTGTGGCGCCGATGTGGATAGTCATGCACTACCGCAGCGTGCGTCGATCCTCCCGCAGCCTGAACCAGGAAGACAGGGAATCGATAGAACATATGCTTGCGACGGTGGATAAGTTAACTGACAGGATAGGCACGCTGGAATCCATCCTGGACGCGGATCACCCGCAGTGGCGGCAGCAGGTAGACCGCCAGGAACGACGTGAAGACAAGGAGTAGGACATGACTCATCGCAACAGTAGTTACCACCGCAGTGGCCACCGACAGTTGCACAACAACTGGCGGCGCCTCGATAGCAGGCGTCGCGCGGGGTGGGGCTTGAACCTCTATCGCAACACGCGCGAGGGAAAAATTGCCGGCGTGGCCGCGGGATTGGCGGACCACTGGGATATCGCGCCCTGGGTGGTGCGCCTGATGTGCGTGGGCGCGTTTCTGTTTACCGGGACACTTGCGCTGTGGGTGTACATTGGGGCGTGGATACTCATGGCGCCGCGTCCGTCGCGCTATGACGCGCAGGGTCGTCCGTCGGAAGAACTGGAGTACGAGGCGGTGGATGTCGAGATGGAATACGATGAGCGGCACCACGACTACCGGCCGCGCAAGGTATTTCGTTACAGCGAAAGCAGTTCCGTGCGCCTGAAACGCGCGAGGGAGCGTCTCGATGCCGCATTGCGGCGCGTCGAGGACATGGAGAGCTACGTGACTTCCAGGCAGTATGAGTTGAACAAGGAATTCTCCAGGCTGTGAATGTGAACCGTGTCGCAGTCTGTGCCCACATTTGGCGGCCACCGGGTGATTGAGGCTATCTCCGTATAGTAATGTTCGCTACCCTTTGCGTGGAGGAACCCCGCAGGCAAAGGCGTGACAGATGGCGAAACAGGAACTCTATATACCCCCTCCCAGCCTCCTGCTGGCACTGAGCGAGGCACACCGCGCCGCAGTGGAAATTGTTTTGATGGGCGTGTCTCGTCGAACCGTAAAAAAAATGGCGCCGCGCGGCGATGGTCATGCCGTGATGGTTTTGCCCGGTTTTATGGGCGGGGACGGCTACAACAGCACGTTCCGGCGTTTTCTCGGCGGCCTGGGTTACGTCGTGCACGGCTGGGGGATGGGGCGAAATCTGGGACCCCGAGACGGGGTGCTGGAGGCGCTGGAAGAAAAGCTCCACGATCTGGCAGGGCGCTACGAGGGGCCGGTATCACTGGTAGGCCACAGTCTCGGGGGAATCTTCGCGCGAGAAATGGCGCGCCTGTATCCGGACAAGGTGAGACAGGTCATCTCCCTCGGCAGTCCCTTCGGCGAGGGGAGAATGACGGCCTCGATTCCCGCCCGCCTGTTCACTGCGCTGAACCCGCCCGATAAACTTCCGATTGACCAGGACATGCTCTCGCATGCGCCGCCCGTGCCCACCACGGCCATATATTCCCGCTATGACGGTATCGTAAACTGGCGGACGACCTACCAGCAGGACGGGCATGAGAAGACACAGAGCATCGAGGTCAGAAGCAGTCACTGCGGAATGACGTTCAACCCCGCCGTATGGCTCCTTGTCGCCGAGTGCCTGGCGAACGATCCGGCGTCCTGGCGTCCCTTTGAACGCAGCAGTTGGCGCAGCCTGGTTTATCCCAAAGTCCATCTGAGCGGGGTCTGAGAAACACGACACCCGCTCAGCGGAAGAGCTCAAACTGGGATGCGCCCTGTGTCGCTTCCTCCCCGAGAGCGCTGTGCCCTGATGGGCTGATGAAAAGATCGGTGCGCAGACTTTCACCGGCGCTTTCCGCGAAGCCCAGGCGTCGGCTGCACACGTGGAAGCGTTGCGACAGCAGGTCGGCAAACGTACCGCTGCCACGCATGCGGTGACCGAATCGACTGTCATTATCCGCGCCGCCCCGGCTTTGTCGCAGCAGGTTGATCACGTGCTCTGCCCGCATTGGAAAGTGTTGCTTGAGCCACGCAAAAAACAGGTCCCGTACTTCCAGCGGCAGGCGCAGCAAAATGTAGGACGCCGCGCGGGCGCCGGCGTTGCGCGCCTGTGTGAGAATGTTCTCCATATCGCCGTCGTTCAGCGCCGGTATGACAGGCGCGAACAACAGCGTTACCGGTATGCCCGCCGTACTCAGCCGCTCCATTGCCGCCAGCCGTGCCCGATGTGAGGCTGCCCTGGGCTCCATCAGCCGTTTCAGGTTGTCATCGAGTGTGGTGATACTCACGGCTACCGAACAGAGCTCGTCGGCGGCCAGGTCGGCCAGTATGTCGATATCGCGGGTGACCAGCGCCCCCTTGGTGATGATGGATACCGGATGGCGGCAGCGTTGCAGCACCTGCAGAATCTGCCGCGTGATGCGGTAGGTTTTTTCCACCGGCTGATACGGATCGGTATTGGCTCCCAGCGTGATATTGGCGCAGCGGTAGCCCGGACGGTCCAATTCTCTTTCCAGCAGGGTCGCGGCGTTGAATTTGTACGTGAGCCTTGTTTCGAAATCCAGCCCGGGCGACAGATCCAGATAGGCGTGGGTAGGGCGCGCATAACAGTAGATGCAGCCGTGTTCACAGCCCTGGTAGGGATTGATGGACTGCTTGAAGGGAATATCCGGCGAATTGTTGCGCGCGATAATACTGCGCGCACGTAGCGGCCGGCATTCGGTGACGGGTGTCGGCCCCTCGATGCCGTCGTCCCAGGCCACGTGCGTCGGCTGGTACCGGTTCCCGGGGTTGTCGGCGGCGCCACGGCCTTTGATCGCGCTCGCCGTCGGGGGCTTGCTGTTGCTGATGTCGTCGCGCATACCGGCACCGATACTGTATTTTTGTACAGTATACTGTCAATTCCACAATTGCAAGGTGACAAACTGAACCACAACCGGGCGGGGCGCTGCCCGATTACGCCAACGCATTGATCCAGGTGGGTGTCCGCCGGGATGGCAGGGCTTATACTTGCTGACAGCATAAACCGAAGTCCGGGGAACACAAATGGCTGGAATTCTTATCATTGCCGATCTCGAGCAGCAGTGTGTGGCGACCCCAAGGGGGCTTGAACTGGCCGCGAAACTGGGTGCCGCGGTGGATGTGGTGGCGTTCGTACACGTAGACCTGACGGCGCTGGACGCCAGCGCGACGCAGCAGGCGAGTATTCGCAGTCGCCTGCTGGCCGACCGCAGGGCCGAGGTGCAGAGGCGGATTGATACGCATCTGAAGGATGGCCAGAGTGCCAGCCTGACCGTGGTCTGGGAAAAAGATATTCCCAGCTGGGTGACGAAGCGCTGTGTGGGCGGGCGGTACGACATCGTGGTGAAGACCGGGAACCGCTCGGAATCGCTGCTGCACACCTCCACTGACTGGCAACTGCTCAGGGAGTGCCCCGCGCCGGTATTGCTGGTGGCGAAGAAAAAATGGCACCGGGTCGAGCCCGTTCTGGTGGCACTGGACCTGGCCAGCAGCAAGGCCGCCAAGCAAGCGTTGAATCATAAACTACTGGAGACAGCCAGCGCGCTGGCGCGGGCGCTGGGCGTGGAACTCGAGATCATTTCCGCGATCCAGGTGCCTGCGGTCCTCGCGGAACTGGATCTGGTGGATCCGACGACCTATGCACGCGGTGTCAGGGAGTCCATGCAGCCGAACATCGCGAAGCTCGCCGCGGCCTCTGGTTTTCCCGAATCGGCATTTCGCTGCAAACGCGGCATCGCCGAACGTGTGGTCGCAAGTCGCGCAGCGGAGGTGCGTGCGCAGCTCGTGGTGGTCGGCACAGTAGCCAGAAAGGGGGTGAGGGCGCGCTTGCTCGGGAATACCGCGGAGAAAGTGCTGCTTCACCTGAAGACTGATGTGCTGGCGATAAAATTGTGATTTTTTTTGTTTTCGCCTTGCTATTCGGTGAATTCCGTCTATTTTTGACTACAGCACTTGCATTCCCTGCTTGTGCTAACACGTCCCCTGGCCGATGTTTCTGCCCCGAAGCATACGGCTATTTAGCCCGCTTTCATTTCATGAAATGCGGGCTTTTTTATGCCTGACAAATAATTGGCGCATCATGTTAAAGTGATTTATTAAAAGCGGTAGTTGTCATTTTCCTGTAATATTTGGCGGGTACGCTGAGGGTCGAATTACCCCGTTGAGTGTGCCGCCGGGCCGTCCAAGTGCGTTTTGCGTCTGCGCGGTTCGCCCGCTGCAGTCGCCCGGTGCCAGGTTGACTTGCCGCTTGCCTGCGCCTGCCATGCAGTCGCGTAACGCAGACAAGGTATCCTCGATTATCCCTTGGTGTGGTGGCGCCTCTCGGTCATCCTGGAGTCTGTATGGTCAACCCGATCAAGAAGCGCCTCGCGGATCTTTCCGACTACGATCTTTTTATGCCGCGCGAGTTAAGCTGGCTTTCCTTCAATGCGCGTGTGCTGCAGGAGGCGGCGGACAGAACGGTCCCGGTGATAGAGCGGCTGCGCTATCTAGGTATATTTTCCAATAATTCCGATGAGTTTTTTCGCGTGCGCGTGGCGGAAGTCAGTCGCCTGATTTCAGTCTCTTCGGGGGAGAACAAGCAACAGTCCAAAAACCTGCTCGCCGCTATCCAGAAACGTGTGGTGGAATTGCAAAAGGAATTTGACGGGATATATCGGGAGGTGATGAGCGCGCTGGCGGAAGAAAGAATCTACCTGATCAATGAGCAGCAGTTGGATGAACGGCAGGCGTCGTTCGTACGCTCGTATTTTACCGGTACGGTGCTGCCCGAACTGGAACCCATTCTGCTCAGGGATGGGCAGGCGATCCCGGCTCTGACTGACGAGTCGATTTATCTCGCGATCGATATCCGCTCCGGTGACAGTGAGTACTCGGCGGTAGTAGGGGTTCCCACCGACCGCTTGGCGAGGTTTGTGGAGATCCCCCGCAGGAAGGGAAAGGCCGGCAAGGTGTTCATCGTGTTGGATAACATTATGCGCACGTGTTTGCCGCAAATGTTTCGTGGCGTGATTCCCATTGACTCGGCACAGGCCTATTGCTTCAAGTTTTCCCGCGATGCGGAACTGGCGATTGATACAGGCATCACCCAGAGCCTGATCGACAAGATGGCCCTCAGCCTGAAACAGCGATTGAAGGCGGATACGGTACGCATGGTTTACGATGACAAGATGCCGCAACGCCTGCTGGATCACCTGTGTACCCGCTTTGGCTTTGGCAAGTACGACAGCCTGATCGCCGGCGGCCGCTACCACAACTCCAAGGATTTTATGAATTTTCCCAACGTGGGGCGTCGTCATCTTGAATTCAAGCCGTTGCCGCCGATACGCATCAGGCGCCTGGATGAGCAGGCATGTATCTTCGACAGCATCCGTGAAAAAGATCTTTTCCTGTACTACCCCTACCATCCGTTCGATTACGCCATCGACTTGCTGAAAACAGCGGCACTGGACCCGCAGGTCACCAAGATAAAAATCTGCCTCTACCGCGTCGCACGCGATTCCCGCGTCATCGACGCGCTGGTGAACGCCGTGCAGAACGGCAAACAGGTATTGGCGGTGGTGGAGTTGGCGGCGCGTTTCGATGAACAGGCAAATATAAACTGGGCGCAGCGGCTTACCGAAAATGGCATAGAAGTCATTTTTGGCATCCCCGGCCTTAAAGTCCATAGCAAGCTGCTACTGATCGAGCGGCGGGATGGCAATGCCTCGCGCTATTACAGTCATATCGGCACAGGCAACTTCAATGAGAAAACGGCGCGGCTGTATACTGACTTTACGCTGATTACCTACGACCAGAATGTCGGCAAGGATGTGCACAGTGTGTTCGAGTTTCTCCAGTACAATTACCAGCGTCCGGACTACCGCCTTCTGCTGGTGTCGCCGCACTCTGCGCGCACTGGCCTGTTGGACCTGATCGAACGTGAGATCGGGAACGCGCGCACCGGCTATCGCGCGGCCATGACGCTCAAGTGCAACAACCTGGTCGATAAGGAACTGGTATTGAAGCTCTACGAGGCCAGCCAGGCGGGTGTGGAGGTCCGCCTGATCGTGCGCGGCATGTGCTCGCTACTGCCGGGCGTGAAAGGGATTTCGGAAAACATTCAGGCCATCAGTATCATTGACCGCTACCTGGAACACACCCGCACCTTTGTGTTCTACAATCGCGGCGAGCCGCGCTACCTGATTGGCTCCGCCGATTTGATGACGCGCAATCTGGACTACCGGGTGGAGGTGCTCTGTCCCATATTCGATGTCGATGCACAACGCATTATCCAGGACACCTTGGACCAGCAATGGTACGACAATGTCAGGGCGCGCGTGCTGGACCAGAACCAGGTGAATCGTATGGTGCCGAGCAAGAAGAAGGCGACAAAAATACGCTCCCAGGAGAGCATTCACCGCTATTTGGCGACAGGCAAGCTGCCGCGCTACCCCAAGTCGAGAATGAACGAACCCGCCAGACGCCGGCGCAGAAAGGCGCCCTGACACGCTGTCGCAGGCCTCCCCGGAAGTGTACACTGCGTGCCTTGACCTATCACACGGAGAGAACAGATGATCGCCTACGTAACTATCGGGACAGCCGATATCGAGAAAGCCAAAGCGTTTTACCTGTCCGTTCTGGCAGATATCGGCGCCTCTGTCATGATGGATCTCGGTCGGCTCGCCGCAATCGGCACACCGTCCGGCGGCCCGATGCTCGCCGTTTGCACGCCCTATAACGGCGAACCGGCCAGTCCGGGTAACGGCAATATGGTGTCCATTGCGCCGGGGTCGAAAGAACTGGTGGATGCGCTTCACGCCAAGGCGCTGGAACAGGGCGCCACTGACGAAGGCGCTCCGGGGCAAAGGATGGACGGCTTTTACGGCGCCTATTTTCGCGACCCGGATGGCAACAAGGTCTGCTTCTGCCACTTCGGCTGAGCGAGGGGCAGTGACGCAACCATTTGCGCGTCGCTGCCCACAACCACTCTTTTCCCGATGAATTCCAGGCCGCAGCCGATTTCCGGCTGTAGCCGTTGCAGGAGATATTGTTGATGGCGGGAAGTAGCCTGCTCGTGCTACTGGATGACATTGCCGCGGTGCTGGACGATGTCGCGCTGATGACCAAGGTTGCCGCAAAGAAGTCCGCCGGCGTGCTCGGCGACGATCTGGCGGTTAACGCGGAACAGGTAACGGGCGTGCGGGCGGATCGGGAACTGCCTGTGGTCTGGGCGGTTGCGAAAGGCTCTTTGCGTAACAAGTGCATTCTGGTGCCGGCCGCGCTCGCGATATCGTTCATAGCGCCGTGGCTGATCAGCCCGGCGCTGATCCTTGGCGGGCTGTTTCTGTGCTATGAGGGCTTCGAGAAGGTCGCGCACAGGTTTCTCCACTCCGCCGCTGAGGATGCCGCTCATCACGAGGAGTTGGTAGGCAAGCTGCGCGATCCCTCGATTGATCTTGTCGCCTATGAAAAGGACAAGATCAGAGGCGCGGTGCGTACTGATTTCATCCTCTCTGCGGAAATTATCGTACTCACGCTGGGAATTGTGGCCGCAATGGACTTTATCACCCAGGTGCTGGTGTTATCGTGTATCGCGCTCGCGATGACGGTAGGGGTGTACGGCCTCGTGGCGGGTATTGTAAAGCTGGACGATGCCGGCCTTTACCTGCTCCGGCGCGAAGGACGTGGCGCCTGGCGGGAGTTGCAGCGCTGGTGTGGATCCTGCCTGGTCCGCTTCGCACCCTGGCTGATGAAATTCCTTGCCGTGGTGGGCACCATTGCGATGTTCATGGTAGGCGGGGGAATTCTGGTGCACGGATTCCATGTACTGGATGAGGGCATCAATTCCCTGGTATCCCTGTTCCAGGGAATCTCTACAGTCGGTCCCATCCTCGCCGCCGTGGCGCCGACCGTGTGCGGCATTGTCATTGGTATGCTGGCCGGTGCGGCAGTCATGGCGGTGGTGATGTCAGTGCAGCGCCTGCGCGACGCGTGAGTGCCTGCCGGGTATCACGATTTGAGCAGTGAACCCAGAATCCCGCGGAACAGTTTCCGTCCCAGGCTGCTGCCGGCGGCCCGGGCAACACTTTTCAGGAACGCTTCCCCCGCGCTTTGTCGATTGCTGGAGCGGGATCCGGGTTTGCCGGCGGCGCGTTCGGCCAGTTCGGCCTCCTGCGCCTGTTTTTGCCGCGCTGCCGTGCGCTCCAGCAGTATCTCGTGAGCTGAACGAGGATCAACGGGCGTGACATAGCGCTGTTGGTTGAGATCCCTGGCCAGCACCGCCTGGCGTTCCGCTGGCGTGGCCTCGCCCATCCTGGAACAGGGAGGGCGTACCAGTACCCGTTGCACCGGAGCGGGAACGCCCTTGTCCTGCAGTGTCGAGACCAACGCCTCACCGACACCCAGTTCTGTAATGGCAGTGACCGTGTCCAGGTCGGGGTTGGTGCGGAAGGACTGGGCGGCCACTTTTACCGCTTTCTGCTCCTTGGGAGTATACGCTCGCAGCGCGTGCTGCACGCGATTACCCAGTTGCGCGAGGACGCTGTCGGGGATATCGCCCGGGCTTTGCGAGATAAAATAGATACCGACGCCCTTGGAGCGGATCAACCGCACGACCTGCTCGATTTTCTCCAGCAGGGCCCGGGGTGTATCCCGAAACAGCAGATGCGCTTCGTCAAAGAAGAACACCAGCACGGGTTGTTCGGGATCGCCCAGTTCGGGGAGGTCTTCGAATAGCTCGGATAGTAGCCACAGCAGGAATGTGGAATACACCCGTGGATTCATAATGAGGGTGTCGGCGGCCAATATGTTGATGATACCCCGGCCGTCGAGCCCGGTGCGCATGAAGTCCTGGAGTTGCAGCGCCGGCTCGCCAAAAAACTGGTCGCCGCCCTCGCGTTCCAGCATCAGCAGACGACGCAGGATGGCATTCACGGAGGCCCTGGAAACACCAAAACCGGTGCCCAGTTCCTTGCTGTTGTTGCCCAGGTACTCCAGCGTGGTGCGCAGGTCCTTCAGGTCGACAAGTAACATGCCCTCGTCATCGGCGAACTCGAACACCAGCGTGATGACGCTTTCCTGGGTCTCATTGAGATCCAGCATGCGGGAGATCAACTGGGGGCCCATCTCCGAAATCGTGGAGCGAACCGGAGTTCCCTTCTTGCCGAACAGGTCCCAGTAAGCGACCGGGTAGCCACGCTGGTGATAGTGCTGCATGCCGATCTTTTGCACCCGCTCATCCACCTTGGGATGCGGTTTGCCGGGCTGGCTGACGCCGGACATATCGCCCTTGATGTCCGCCAGAAACACCGGGACGCCGAGATCGGAAAAACCCTCGGCGAGACATTGCAGGGTGACGGTTTTCCCGGTTCCGGTCGCGCCGGCCACCAGGCCGTGGCGATTTGCGTACCGTGGGTTGAGGAATACCTGCCCGCCGGGAGCGCCGCCAATCAGAATGCCATTGTCCATGTATTCGTCTATCCTTGCTGAGGGGAAAGGCTGCAATGTGTAATGTTTGCAGTATACCAACTGTACACTGACTATCGACGGGAAAATGCCATGCGTTGGAAAGGCGGAAGAAGAAGCGACAATATCGAGGACCGGCGGGGCCAGGGGCCGGCCTACGGCGCCGCGGGCGCGGCACCGATCGCGCTGCGGCTGTTGCCGATGCTGATTCGGACCAGGGTCGGTCGAATCGTGCTGGTGGTGGGCGTGGTTGCCGTGATCGGCGGGCAAATGCTCGGTATCGATGTTTTGTCACTGCTCGCGGGAGGAACGACAGCGCCCAGCCGCACCGCAGCACCGCTGAGCGAAGAACAGAAACAGCGCGCTGATTTTGTCTCAGTGGTGCTGGCCGATACCGAGGATACCTGGCACAACTACTTCCAGGCACTGGGTCGACAGTACCGGGAACCGACACTGGTATTGTTTACCGGGGCAGTGAGTTCAGCTTGCGGAAACGCCAGCGCGGCGGTGGGGCCGTTCTACTGCCCCGGCGACCAGAAGTTGTACATAGACCTGACATTTTTCCAGGATCTCGAAGATCGGCACGGTGCGCCGGGGGATTTTGCCCAGGCCTACGTGGTGGCACACGAGGTGGGACACCATGTACAAACACTGCTGGGAATCAGCGATAAGGTACGTGCCGCGGGCAGGGGCGCCAGTCCGGCGCGAGTGAATGCGCTTTCCGTGCGACAGGAATTACAGGCAGATTGCTTTGCGGGACTGTGGGGACACGCGGCCAATGTGGAACGCCACTTGCTCGATCCGGGCGATCTCGAAGAGGCGTTACGCGCTGCGACGGCCATTGGTGATGATCGTTTACAGCGTGAGGCGGGGCGCGAGGTGGTTCCTGACAGCTTCACGCACGGGACGTCCGCGCAACGGGTAAAGTGGTTCAGAACCGGATTTGAATCCGGAGATTTCGCCGCCTGTGACACGTTTGCGGCGGCGGATGAGCGCTAGGGCCGGCGCTGTTTCCACCTGTCGTGTTTTCCATCACGTCGAAAAGCCGACAGATGGCATGATGAGCCCGGGGCGGCGACCATGACTCCCTGAGCGACAAGCCAACGAGGGAGCAACGCGATGGAAGCTGTAAAGCAGGTGGAGCACCAGATTACCCGCCGACTGCTGCAACGCAGGGAATCGAGCGGCGAGCGTCAGGGTGTTAATCCACCCACCGATATCACGCCGTGGGCAGACAGACTGATCGCGATACTGGCGCTTACCACAGGTCTGCTGGTGGTCGGCAGCTATATGGAAGAACTGCTGTGGGCGGCGGTGGCCGCCACCACGGTAATGACGCTGCGCTGATGCGCGGTGCGGGAGACGGCGCCGCCGGGAGTTCAGTGCGGCCGCTGTCCCAACCCGTCTCGCCCTCAGTCGGCGTTGCGAGGTGGGACCGGCGTGGTGGGCCAGGGCATCGCTTGTTCGAGTTCCGCCGCGGTGCGCAGAAGCAGGTCTTCGCGATAAGACGCGGCGACCAGTTGTACGCCGATCGGCAGGCCGGCCGCGCTGATATGCAGGGGCAGCGATATCGCGGGTTGACCGGTGATGTTGAACGGCGCGACGAACGGGATGATTTGCGATGAGCGCATCAGCCCGGCCAGCGGATTGTCGGCGTCGTGGAATTGGCCCAGCGGCGGCGGAGGTTCGGGCATGGTCGGTGTCAGCAGCAGGTCAAAACCGTCCTCGGACCAGAATTTCGCCATTTCCCGTGATCCGTTCTGGAATGCCTCTATCGCGGCAAGATAGGCCAGACCCGTCGCCGTGCGCCCCGGTTCCGCGATAAGCCAGGTGCCGGGCTCGACATCGGCCTCGGTGAGTGGGCGACCAATCATCGCGGCCACCCGATCGAGTTCCGCTGCCGTCCACACGCCGTAGGCGACCATAAAATGCGCCAGCGATGCCTCGAAAAAATCAGGCGTTTTCCAGACCGCAGGCCGCGCTTCCTCGACGTGGTGACCCAGCGATTCCAGCCATTTTGCGGTCTCATTCACGGCGCGCGCGCACTCTGGTGTAGTGGTGCAGGACGGGTCACCGGATACCGTGGTGAAACCGATGCGCAGTCGCTGTCCAGGCGACAACAGTTCTTCCGGATACGGTCGCAGTGGGGGAGGGGCGGTATAGGGGTCACCGGGCATCGCCCCCTGTACGGCCTGTAATATCGCCGCGCAGTCGCGCACGGTGCGCGTCAGCGCCATGCGTGCCACGAGGCCACCCCAGGCCTCGCCAGCTTCCGGTCCCAGGGAATGGCGGCCGCGCGTCGGCTTCAGGCCAACCAGTCCGCAGGATGCCGCCGGTATACGAATCGAGCCGCCGCCGTCACCCGCGTGCGCCATTGGCACGAAGCCGGCGGCGACCGACGCCGCGGAGCCGCCGCTGGAGCCTCCGGCGGAGTGCCCGAGATTCCAGGGATTGCGTGTCGGACCCTTGGCCAGTGGCTCCGTGGTCGGCATGAGGCCGAATTCCGGTGTATTGGTGCGGCCGAGTATCACCAGTCCGGCCGCGCGGAATTTGCCTGTGAGATAACTGTCGACCGGCGCCACATAGCCGGCCTCGGCCAGCGCCCGGTTGCCGCCGTGATAGGGGTCGCCCGCCGAGAAACCGTCCAGGTCTTTCAGCAGGAACGGTACGCCGCGAAACGGCCCCTCCGGCAAACTCCCTCGCGCTTCCTCTCTCGCCCGCTCAAAGCGTTGATGGATAACCGCATTCAGGGCGCCATTGTCCCGCTCGATGCGGGCGATGG
The DNA here is from genome assembly GCA_030427485.1 of Gammaproteobacteria bacterium. Classification (GTDB taxonomy): domain Bacteria; phylum Pseudomonadota; class Gammaproteobacteria; order Pseudomonadales; family Halieaceae; genus Marimicrobium. Next base: position 42,745 of record JAUICG010000027.1, on the reverse strand, counting down.
CCGCGTCCACCAGTTCCAGCGCGGAAACCTCGCCCGTGCGCACCAGTGCGGCCTGCGCGGTGGCGTCGAGGCCCGCGAATTCATCACCTGCCTGATCATGCTCTTTCATGGGGTCAATCCATCTCCAGTCCGGTGGTGTGGGCGCAACCAAAGGATGCGTGGTGCAGCGGAGTTTTCATCCTGCCGCGATGATATTCGGGTTGCCGGCAGCGCTGCTCGGGCCCTCTTTGTTGCGAACTGCGTCCGCAATGCGAAACAGGGGTACCTTCAGCATTTCCACGAGTTCATCGCTGGCGTTGACCCGCTCCAGGGCTTTGTCCATGCACAGCAACCACTGGTCCCGCTCCTGCGGCCCGATATGGTAGGGCTCGTGCGGCGTCGTCATACAGACCGTACCGTATTTTTCGGCATAGCGCGGCGGGCCACCCATCCAGCCGGTGAGGTAGTCCGCCAGTTTTTCTTTCATCGGATTCAGGTCGTGGGCGTGCATCGCCCGCAGTGCGGCGGCCTCGGGCAGGGTGTCCATGATGTCGTAAAAGGCACAACACAACTGCCGGATGCCGTCCTCACCCAGTATCTGGTATGGCGTTTGTGGCGTGTCGTTCATGCGGGTCTTACCTCGTTATCTCTGAAAATGCCGTCTCACAGCTATCGGGTCATTATAGTCGGCAGCTGCCGCGGATTGTAAGCATCATTGCAACTGCGATAGGCTGGCCCGCCAGGGTGTTTGGCTGTTCGGGGTAAGCTATGGATCACGACAACGGTACCTTTTCCTTCACTGGACGCATCCGCAGCAGTGCGCACGCGGTGAACGGCATTCTGGAAATGCTGAAAAGCCAGCACAATGCCTGGGTGCACCTGGTCGCGACGCTCACAGTGATCGCCCTGGGCGGCGTATTTTCTGTAACCACTGCCGAGTGGTGTTTCCTGATTCTGGTCATGATGGCGGTGTGGGTCGCGGAAGCCCTCAATACCGCGTTCGAGTTTCTCTGCGATGTCGCTTCCCCCGAGTTTCATCCGCTGGTCAAAAAATCCAAGGACGTGGCCGCCGGCGCGGTACTGCTAAGCGCCGTGGGCGCGGCCGCCGTAGGCGCGATCATATTCCTGCCGTATCTGCTCAGCTATCTATAACCGGTAAGGCGGGGGTGTTTGATGGCGCTTCCTCTGTTAGAATCGCTCTCTTTTTGACATCGCGGCGCGGCGGCGCGGTGGCGTCGGCCCTCGGGCTTTCCCAACGAATGCATACAGGACACACACTATGAGTCTTGCCGACAAGGTATTGGCTGTTAACGACGATTTACCCATTCGCACTGATGCCCCGGTGCACAGTGGCAAGGTGCGCTCCGTGTACTGGTTGACCGCCGAGGACAGTGCGCGCCTGGTTGCCGAGCGCGGCTATGATGTGGCGGCCGATGCGCCGCTGGCCATTATGGTGATATCGGATCGCATCTCCGCGTTCGACTGTATCTGGCATGGCGAAGGGGGTATGCGCGGCGTGCCCGGCAAGGGCGCCGCGTTGAACGCCATTTCCAATCACTGGTTCCGGCTCTTTCGCGAACGGGGCCTGGCTGACAGTCACATCCTTGAGATACCGCACCCGCTGGTGTGGATAGTGCAGAAAGCGAGACCGGTGATGATCGAAGCCATCGCAAGGCAGTATATCACCGGGTCCATGTGGCGCGCTTATGAAAAAGGGGAGCGGGAATTCTGTGGGATTGTCATTCCCGATGGCCTGCAGCGCGACCAGAAGCTCCCGGAGTTGTTGATTACTCCCTCCAGCAAGGGGATTCTCGAGGGTATTCCCGGGGTTCCCGCGGTGGACGACGTCAATATCACCCGGGCTGATATCGAAAATAACTACGCGGCCTTCAACTTCCGCAGTATCGATGATATCGATCGCTACGAGACATTGTTGCGCGAGGGGTTTGACGTAATCAGCGCGGAACTGGCCGCGCTCGACCAGGTATTTGTCGATACCAAGTTCGAGTTTGGCTACGTGACGGACCAGGCGGGTAATGACAAGTTGATTTACATGGACGAGGTCGGCACACCGGATTCCTCCCGTATCTGGGACGGAGCGGCGTTGCGCGAGGGCAGGGTTGTGGAAAATTCCAAGGAGGATTTCCGACAGTTGCTGCTACAGCACTTTCCCGATCCGGACATACTGCTGAACAAAGCCCGCATGCCGGAGCGGCAGGCGCTGGCCCGCGACAATGCGCTGCCCACTGAAGTGCTGATGGCGATTTCACAAACCTATGTCGGCATCGCCGAGAAAATCATCGGCGGCAGCCTGCAGCTTGCCGACAATCCGAAGACGGAAATCATCGACGTCCTGCGCAACGAGTTCTCGCTCGTTGACTGAGCCGGCGCTTGCTTACTGATCCGGGATTTTACTTCACCAGCATACCGGCGGTCCTGCTGTACGGTATTGCCAAAGGGGGATTCGGTGGCGCCCTGGCCATTATCTCGGTTCCGATGATGGCGCTGGTAATGCCGCCGACACAGGCGGCAGCCATTCTCCTGCCCATACTGGTGGTGATGGATATGCTGGTGGTGAAAACCTACTGGGGTGTCTTTGATCGCCGGGCGCTGGTACTGCTGTTGCCCGGTGCGCTGTTGGGGGTCGCTATCGGGTATTTTTCCGCCGAGGCGATGAACGAACACTACATGCGGATCCTGATCGGTCTGCTGTCACTGGCCTTTGGCATCCAGAGCCTGCTTGGTTTGAAGAGTTTATCGGGTAGTGAACACCATCTGCTCAGTGGCGGCCTGTTCGGGACCCTGGCGGGATTTACCAGCTTCAGTATTCACGCCGGCGGTCCACCGTTGACCATGTACCTGATGCCCAAGCAGCTTGCCCCGCTGATGTTCGCCGGCACGGCAGGCATGTTCTTCGCTGTTGTCAATCTCGTCAAGCTTCCCCCGTATTTTCTACTGGGTCAATTTACCGGTGCGAACCTCCTCTATTCCCTGGCGTTGGTGCCGCTGGCGCCGCTGGGTGTGAAGCTGGGCCACTATCTGGTAAAACGATCCACGCCCGGTTTCTATTATCAGGTGGTTAGCGTCTGCCTTGTGCTGATAGGCGCCAAACTGTTGTGGGACGGTGCGAGTGCTTTATATACCTGATATACCTGGCGCTGACTGCCGCAGGCGCGCGGCGACCGGTATACTGCACTGGCGCGAACCTGATCGTACTTTGAGTATCGCTTGACCCCGGAGGGCTAAATGAAGATTGTACAGTTGACAGACACCGTCGCCGTCTCCGCGCAGATAACCCCTGAGGATGTCGCTGAGATCGCCGCGGCGGGATTCAGGGTATTGATCAACAATCGCCCCGATGGTGAAGAGAGCGGCCAGCCGACCAGTGCCGCCGTCGCCGCCGCGGCGCAGGCGGCGGGATTGGAGTATCACCATATGCCGGTAACGGCACAGAGCTTCCCCGGTCCGGATTTTGCCGCCATGAGTGACCTGCTTGACGATCCCGCGCGCCCGGCACTCGCCTTTTGTCGCACAGGCACACGCAGCGCGAACTTGTGGGTGGCAGGCAGTGAAGCAAGCCGACGAGAACTGGCGTTGTCTGAAGCCGGGCAGCAGGGTTTCGATCTTGCCATGGCGGTCAGATTCTTAAGCCGGTAGCGGATACCCACTACTAATACGCGATTGAAGTCGCGATGGGACAACACATGCCTGAAATGCCCGAAGTCAGACCTGCCAGTACCGTGGTCTTGTTACGCGATACGCCGCGGGGTCTGCAGACGCTGATGTTGAAGCGCAACAAGGCGCTTATATTCGCCGGTGGCGCCTGGGTGTTTCCAGGCGGCTCACTCGATCCGCAGGACATAGAGGCGGGCGAGGGCGATCTCGTCGCGGCGTCGCGAATTGCCGCCGCGCGGGAGGCGCGCGAAGAATCCGGTTTGTCGCCGCGGCTGGAGGATATGGTATTGCTCAGCCACTGGACAACGCCCATCGGAGAGCCCAGGCGGTTTTCCACCTGGATTTACGCGGCGCCGCTGCTGGAGGACATTGAAGTGGCGATCGACGGCAGCGAGATCCACGACCACCAGTGGCTGGGCGTGCGGGAGGCGGTTCGGGAGCATGAAGCGGGTCGCCTGAACATGTTGCCGCCCACGTATATTACGTTGCAGCGGCTGTCCCTTTATGACGACCTGGCACAGATGATCGCGGCGGAAAGGGATTCCCCGGTACCGGAGGTGTTTCCGGTTTTCGCTGCCGATGGCGACAGGGTACTCGTGATGTTTCGCGGGGATGCGGGCTACGACGAAGGCAATGCCGCGCTGCCGGGGCCGCGGCACCGCGCGGTGCTGGAAGACGATGGCTGGCGGTACGACTATCGCGATGTCGATCCCCGTTTTCCGCCGCTTATGGAGCCCACACCATGACCCGGACCGTATCAACCGCCGCGCAGCCGCTGTGGGATATTCCGACTCGCGTATTTCACTGGTCGATCGTGTGTTGTCTGCCGATCGCCTGGTGGAGTGCGGAGACAGAGCGCTACGAAGTGCATGAATGGACCGGCTATACCGTCCTGGTGCTGGTGCTAAGCCGTGTGGTGTGGGGGTTCGTCGGCAGCCGCCACTCGCGTTTCGGCGATTTTATCGTTGGTCCGGGTGCGCTGCTGGCGTACCTGCGCGGTGCGCGTGCAACATCCGTGGGCCACAACCCGCTGGGTGGCTGGTCGGTGGTTCTACTGTTGTCGCTGTTATTGCTGCAGGCTGTTAGCGGCTTGTTCAATAGCGATGATGTGTTGTTTACCGGCCCGTTGTACTACTGGGCGGACACCGGGTTTCGCGACACCATGGGCGTGCTCCACGATGTTGCGTTCAACATCCTGTTGGCGCTGGTCTGCCTGCATATCATTGCGGTGCTCTACCACCAGTTGCGGCTGAAGGAAAAACTGCTGCAAGCCATGCTGCGTGGCTCAGCCGAAGGACGCGAGGGCACGGAACGCGCGGTGGCCTGGTGGCGCGCGGTGTGCGTCCTGTTGCTGATTGCACTGGCACTGTGGTGGGGCCTGGAGCAGGCGCCCAAACCCTCCTTCGTCTTCTAGGCACGCGTCGTCTTTGCGCGGGCGGCGATCTACCCGCAAAAACCATCCCGCGCCGTATTACCGGTTGTCGGCAGCCACACGGCCAGCGGCAAAGGCGGGCTTTTCCTGACCCTAATTCGCACAATTGGCCTTTTTTGCTGGCAATTTTCACCCGCCGTGTCCTAAATATCCCGATAAATACCATCACCGCGCGGTTGCGGGTAGAGCCGCGCGGACGCTTGTCGAAAAAGAGGGCCCTGGCGGGAAATCCATGAAAGCGTACGGCTTGCACAGTTTGTCCCGGCCATCGCGGGTGCGCGGCCCCGATTCCAGTGTGCCGCGGTCCCTGTGTCTCGCGCTGTGCGTTTTCCTGACCGGCACCGCGCTGGCCGCGCCCTATCCCCCGGAAGGTTTGTCATCGCAGTGGGTGCAACCGGACGGTGTCGTACTGTCTTTGAAGATGTACGGCGATGAGTTTTATGCGCGCACCGAGACCGAGGAGGGCTACACCGTACTGTTCAGCGAGGCCGACAGGGCGTACTACTATGCGCAGCCGGGCCATGGCAAGGCGTTGCTGCCATCGGGGGTAAGGGCACACCTGCGGCCGCCTGTGGGCCTGGCCAGGCATCTGAAGGAGTCGCGCCAGCTGGTTTCGGAGATTCACAGAGCGAACGTCAGGCGCTACGCACCGGACCGCGCGGCGCGTTGGGAGCAGCGAAAAAATGCCGTGATACACCAGCGCCAGCGCGTGAGTGCCATGCCAGGGCCGGCAGATTTCAGCGCCGAGATGCCGGCATCGTTTGCGGAGCCAGAGGCACCTGACAACTCCCTGGCTGTCAGCGGGACTAAAACCGGCCTGTTAGTTCTTGTGCAGTTTCCGGATGACCCCGCTACCGCGGCCATCGATCCCACCCATTTCCCCACCACGCAGGCAAAGATGGAGCGTTACAGTAACGAGATCGGCTATTCGGACGACGGCAACACCGGCTCAATCCGCGATTACTTTTTGGACCAGTCCGCAGGAGCGTTCGACTTCACGCATCGCGTGACAGCGATTGTCACGCTACCTCATCCCAGGAACTACTATAATTATTCTGATTATCCCGCCAACACCGCACATTATTTCATGGGTACAACGGGCCGCATGCTGGTTGCGGACGCCATCGCAAGCTTGCAAAACAGCAGTTTCGACTTTTCCGCGCTGTCGGTTGACGCCTTTGATCGCGTGCAGGCCACCAGCCTGATGTTTGCCGGGAATATGTCAGGGGTCTGGTCGCAGGGCTTGTGGCCCCATGCCTGGCGCCTGGCTTCCTATATCGAGGTCGGTACCCCGGAGGACCCGCGCCATATTTACGCCTACCAGGTAACCAACGTGCCCCACGCGGCGCCGGTGATTGGCACGATGTGTCATGAACTCGGACACCTGGTGCTGGATTATCCCGACTTTTACGATACCGATGCGTCTGACGGCGCGTCCGAGGGCGTCGGGGAACACAGCCTGATGGGCTCCGGGAACTACCTGAACGGTGGCAGGACACCTGCGCCGATCGATCTCTATCTCAAGGATTTTTCCGGTTGGGCGTCGATTACAGACCTTCCCCTGGATGTCGCGACACGGCGATCACTGACCGCGGACGGCTACGGCTTCCGCATCCGCAAACCCGGCAGTAGCACAGAGTATTTTTTGCTGGAGAATCGCAGCGATGCTGATCGCTGGGCGAGTCACTGCCCGGATAGAGGTATTGCAATCTGGCACGTCGATGAGGCCGTAACAACGGACAATAAACGCCAGCAAATGACGGCCGCGAATCACTACGAACTGTCGCTTGAGCAGGCGGACGGTTTGTTTGACCTGGAGTCAAACCGGGACAGGGGCGACAGCGGGGACCTGTTCGATTCATTCGCCCTGTTCAACGACAGCGTTACACCTGCTGCCCGGTGGTGGAACGGGTCGGAATCCGGTGTGCGTCTGCAGGTGCTCAATCCCCCCGGAACGCCTGTGATGCACCTGCAACTGTTCAGTGACGTGGTGCAGTTGCCGATAGCACAGGCGCTGGATGCCACTGCGTTGGCGTGGAGCGAAAACGGCCTGACCTTTTCACCCGGAAGCTGGTTTGGCGAGTTGTCCGCGGCCGCTCACGACGGCGTCGACCAGGCCACGCATTACCCCATCGCGGATGCGCAGGAGGCCTCCCTGGCGACCGAGTTGACAGGGCCCGGGACTCTCACTTTCTGGTGGCGGGTGTCTTCCGAGCCGGGTGGCGATTATCTCCGCTTCTATCGGAACGATGTACAGCACCCCGCGGCGCCACAGATATCCGGGGAGTCGGGCTGGCAGCAGCGCTCGGTGCCCATTCCCGCGGGACTGCATGCGCTGCGCTGGAGCTACGCCAAGAATGCTTCAATAGTGGCGGGCGCGGACGCCGCCTGGCTGGACCGGGTGGTATTTACGCCGGGCGCAGTGGATTCGGACGGCGACGGGCTCATGGACGATGAAGAGGTCGCGCTTGGCACCAGCCCTGACAGTGTCGACAGCGACGGTGACGGCCTGGTGGACGGCGTGGGCGGACTGGTCTCAGTGCTTACCTACCCCGGCGGTATAGACAGCGACGGCGATAGCTTTGTCGACGGTGAGGCGGATTTCGGTACCGATCCCGGTGCATCCAATATCGGTGATCTTGCACCTCGAGGGAGCCCAAACAATGTCGTTGATACAGGCGATCAGCTGGTGCTGATGCGTTTCATCCGTGGGCTCAGCCAGCCGAATGCGCTGGAGTTGGCCCTTGGGGACATGGATGGTGATGGTGACCTCGATATCGGCGATCTGCTACTGCTGCAGTCACGATTGAAGCAGTGAGCGCAGGGATTTGGCTCTTTTGGTGTCAGTAAGCTTTACACCGGCGCAAGCGCAAGGTGGCGCTCTTCCTATAATAACCTCTCTATCCGTGTGTTTTTTAGAGCTATTGATAAATAAGGTACGTTTTTTGCTTGTACATTACAGTTGTTCATCCAGTGGACGTTTGCTGTGGGAGCAGCTGTAGCGACTCGCGTTTCGCGTTCCTGTGCATGTCAGGAACATTGCAGTACAGGCAGATACGGTTATATCCTGTCCAGTGACGCCGTATCATAGGTTACGTCAAATCAATAATGTGCTCGCTGCGGTCGCTGGTTGACCCTGAATAAAGGATAGAGTCATGGTCACTCGTATGTGTTTTAGCAGAGTCGTTTATCTTTGCATTGTCTTGTTCTGGCTGGGCGGCTGCGTGCAAACCGCGACAACCCCGGGGTATGCGCGTGCCGGAGACCACATCACGATTGGTCTGGGCGGTATCATTCGCAATGCGGGCGGCGAGGCGGATCTGAAGGGGAGTGACCTTACCATCATCCTAACGGATGCGAACGGTACCCAGTTCAATCTTCAGCCGAGATGGGTTTTCAAGACCTTCGCGGACTACAGTGCACAGGTAAACACCTACACCTTCAATGGCACCAGTACCCTGGTGGGCTTGACGGGCATGGTGCCCTACGACGGCGGCTGGATGGTCGTGGCGCCGTTGACCCTGCCCAATCAATACAATTCACCGCTACCTCTGGCGGTGGGCGCTGCGAGCATATCGGTCACATCACCGAAATTGATTAATACCGCCTCTGCCGCCGAAGGAGACCTCAGCGCAATTCCGGTTGAAATCGTTGCTGGAACCTCGCCCGAGGATATCAATTTTGCACGACAGTACGGCGCCTATCTCACCACCCAGGAAAGTTTTGTGATAGCGCCCAATGACCTCGCTGGTATCGATGCAGTCGGCGGCGCGTTCTTTACCATCGAATATAACGACGATACGTTTTTCCAGAGCGGTCTTGAGCCGGTGGTGGTGCCGTCCAATCACAATCCGTATGTGCAGGTAAACTACAATGTAATCCCCAATGGTGATGGCACCGGCAGGATACTGGTCACGTTACTCAACCCCGCCGGTTTCAAGACTGTGGCCACCGCCGAGCCCAATTCATCCTACCTCGCGGACCTGACGCTGAGGTTGAACTATTTCGGAGTTGTGGCTGATGCCGATCGCTCGATCGCCAAGGCCAACTTCAGCCTTGATACCTTTAACAGTTATTACATCGGGATGGACGGCGCGGTGATTGCTGGAGTCACGCCGATATTGACGCATTCCGTGGATCTGTAGGGACCAAAACGCCCGGAAAGCATGTCGGGATGACAATTCCAAAAAAAAGGGCTGGCACAGCTTTAAGCATAGAGGGGGCTCCAGTACCTCAATATGAAATAGTATCGACTCTAAAGGAGGTAATACTCCCTCAAAAAGAGGTGCTGGATAAACAGAAACCGGGTGTCTCTTAAATCAAGCTAGGGACGCAACCAATACGCTGCCTGACCAGTGGCAGGCCGCCCCGGGTCATCTATCGTAAAGCTCATGCTGGTAAGCGTGTTGATATTGAGCCAGACGAAACCCTCTGCGGTAGCATTGCCGCTCCCGATATTCTGTGCCGAGAACAGTACATCTGCTGTCGGCAGCCATTCGAGCGGTTCTACTGGTGTGGTCATGGTATGGGCCGTGATCAGCGAAGTAATATCCATGATCTCACCCCCGTCTGCGGTTTTCACAATGTGTTCATGGCTTCCGGCATTGTCTGCTACGGGATAATACAGATATTTACCGCTGGGTGACCAACTGAACACGTCGGGGCGCGCGGGCAGCCCGCTTCTACAGACTCTGTCCAGGTTAAGCCCACAACGGTTTGCCGGGCAACTTCATTTCCAGGTACTCGCTGCGCCGGAGATATCAGGCGTTTGTGCTATCCTCTCGAGCAAGATTTGAATGGCACCGGGAGCACAGAATGATTACGGGTGGTTGCCTCTGCGGCGGCGTGCAATTCAGCGTCACTGCTTTCAGTTCAGCGATCTTCAAGTGCCATTGCTCCAAATGCCGCAAGGCGTTCGGGGGTGCTTCCAGCGCCGCCGCACTGGTGGGCAGCGAGGACTTTCGCTGGGTACAGGGCGAGGAGGGTGTGCGTGAGTTTCAAACGGACAGCGGTTTCAAACGTCATTTCTGCCCGGATTGCGGATCGATCTTGCCGCAGTATCTGGCAGGGAATCAGTTGTACTGGGTGCCTGTTGGGTTGCTGGATTCGGACCCTGGCATTCGACTGAAGCAGCATATTCATGTCGATTCAAAAGCGGCGTGGGAAACTCTGGACGCCGAAACGCGACGATTCAGCGAAGGGTTTGGTTCGTCGCCGGTTTGAGGGTTATCTGTGGGGGTGGTGTCCGGGCGGGGTCTGTGCTTTGTTTCCGGCGAGTGGCGGTGGGCATGCCCTGCTTGCTCAAAAGAAAAGGCCATTCGCCGCAGGGCATGCCCACCGCCACTCGCCTCGCATCGCAGTGTCTCCTGGAAGCAGCGTGATTTGGAATGCGATGCCCGGGCTTGCGCCGTCGGAGTTGCTGTCGCGGGCAGCCCTGAAGAGCGAATGCGCTTTTTGAGCGAACAGGGCTGACCGGGACAGCAACGGCTTCGTGCGGATGTCTGTCGATTACTTAATACAGATAGTCCTTCGATTTGTACTCATCGTGACAGGCTTTACAGGCACTCCCGACCGCGCCCACGCCCTCGGCGATCGCCTTGCGATCCGTGCCCTGGTTGGCGACCGGCTGCAGGGCGTTCACGGCCTTCGTCAGGTCATCCATCTTCGCTGTGAAATCCGCCTTGTTCTCCCAGATTTCCGGCTTGGAACGCGTCGTGCCCTTGTCGGTGCCGTCGGCGAAGCCGCGCATCACGTCCAGTGTCACCAGCGCCGCCAGTTGGTCGGCATAGGCCGCCATCTGGTTTTCCTCCCAGGGAATCTCGCCCTTGACCATGGCGACCATGGGTCCGAAGTTCGCGGCCATCAGCGCAAACCAGGACTGGCGATAGGACTGGGCCGGTTCCTTGTCGTCGTAGTGTGAAGTCGCCAGGGGCGAGAGCGCCAGGCTTGAAAGAACAGTGATCGCCAGAAGTGTATTGCGCTGAAAACGTTGCATGCCGGGTTCCTTGTCGTTGATGGGTGGTGCCTGCGAATGCGGCCTGACACACAGTGTATTAATCGTTCCGCGGGGCTGACAAGGAAAATTTTGCCGGGTCAGGGGATATGCATCCGTTCATTGCGACCAAATTCTTAAACCTGCGGCCCTCTTGAGGCCATCGCGGGGCGGCATTGCGCAGCGATTGCGCTAACATGGTGCCTGTTCTCAGGGAGTTGGCGCGATGGCAGCAAGGCAGAAGTGGGATTACAGTTTCGATGTGGTGGTGGTCGGCTCCGGTAACGGCGGGATGACTGCTGCGTTGTGCAGCTACGAGATGGGCATGAAGGATGTCGTGGTCATCGAGAAATCCAACCTCTACGGCGGCACCAGTGCGATCTCCGGCGGCGGTGTGTGGATACCCTGTAACCGCTATGCCAAAGCGGCGGGCGCCGAAGACTCGATAGAGAGTGCGAGGACCTACCTGCGGCAACTCATCAGCGAGGAGGAGGTGCCCGACTACCAACTGGATACCTATCTGGAGAACGGCCCGAAAATGGTGGATTTCATGCACCAGCGCACGCGTATGCGTTATGTCACGCTGGAGCATTACCCGGACTACTACACCAATCTCGAGGGCGCCATGCAGGGCCATCGCTCGATGGAGCCGGAGACCTTCAATGCAGATGAACTGGGCGAGGAATGGCGGCACCTGCGTCGCACTCACCCGATGATGCACCTTGCCGGCGTGATCGGCTTCACCCAGGTGGAAGCGGCCCTGCTGGTGGGCCAGCAACCGGGCTGGTGGAAAACCGCGCTGAAACTGGTGGTGGATTACCTGCTGGATATTCCCTGGCGCCTCAAGGACAGGTACCACCGGCGGCTCGCTACCGGCTGTGCCGGGGTCGCGCGCCTGCGCGCCTCCATGCAGGACCGCGATATCCCGCTGTGGCTGAACACCGCGATGACACAGCTGGTCGAGGTGAACGGCAAGGTGGTCGGCGTGGAGGTGATTCGCGAGGGCAAACCGCTGCGTATCCAGGCGCGCAAGGCGGTGGTATTGGCGGCCGGCGGTTTCGAGCACAACCAGGAAATGCGAGAGCAGTACCTGCCGCAACCCACCGACCATCGCTGGAGCGCGGGCACGCGGGACAATACAGGGGACGCGATTCGCGAGGGGATTCGCCTCGGTGCCAAAATGCACCGCATGAACGAGGCCTGGTGGTGCAACACGATTTCTGTGCCGGGCGAGGAGATTCCCCGCCTCAGCATTATGGAAAAATCCTATCCTGGCTCGATTGTGGTGAACCCGGCGGGACAGCGTTTCAGCAACGAATCGCAGAATTACATGGCGTTCCAGCAGGAGACGTTTGCCAAACACTCCGAGGAGAACCCGCTCAATCCGACCTGGCAGATATTCGACGCCAACTTTCGCGCCACCTATTTCGTCGGGCCGCTGTACAACAGCAAGTTCCTGCCGGACTGGGCAGTGCCGAAACGCTATGAAGAGGAAGGATTCTTCGCCAGGGCGGACACCGTTGCAGAACTGGCGCGCAAGATCAATGTCGACGTGGCCGGCCTGCAGGATACGGTGAAGAAAATGAACGAGTACGCGCGCACTGGCAGTGACCCGGACTGCCATCGCGGTGAGTCGGCCTACGACCGCTACTACGGCGACCCGCGCGTGACGCCCAACCCCTGCCTGGGTCCCATTGACAAGCCGCCGTATTACGCGATGAAGGTCGACCCGGGCGACTTCGGTACCCAGGGCGGCATGGTGATCAATGCCGATGCGCAAGTGTTGCGTGAGGACGGCAGCGTGATCAAGGGGCTGTACGCGATCGGCAACTGCAGTGCGCCGACCCTGCCCTGTTATCCGGGGCCGGGCTCCACGCTGGGGCCGGCGATGACGTTTGCCTACCAGGCGGCCAAGGCGATTACGGGTTATAAGGACTAGACTCTCCTGATAACTCGTCTTGACCGAATCAGCCGGTGCATCTGGGGCGGGGCTATCCGGCGACGGGCGTAAGCCTGCAGCGCTTTTCAGGTTGCTGCGCAATTTTCGGGACTCGGACAGTGCTCGCAGAAGGCCCCCGAAAAGCGCTGCAGGCTCAAGCACGCCCTATATGCCGCATAGCCCCGCCCCAGATCCACCTCTCATCCCACTACGAACTTCACATAGGGTCTTATTCCCGGTAGTGCATATCTTTTGATCAGTTGAACCTTGCTTATACAGGCAAAGCCCCGGGGCCTTGCCCGAAAAGATAGTGATGTATAGGACAGCGTTATCGGCCTAGAATACTGCATCACCCGGAGGTATCCCGCAATGACCAGCACACCGCTCACCCGCGAGCAACTCGAAGCCTACTGGATGCCCTACACCGGCAACCGCCAGTTCAAGCGCGATCCGCGCATGGTTGTCGCTGCCGAGGGGGTACATCTGATCGACGACAGGGGGCGCAGGGTGCTGGACGGGCTCTCCGGGCTCTGGTGCTGTGGCGCGGGGCACAACCGGCGGGAAATCACCGAGGCCGTGCACGCGCAGATGCAGGTACTCGACTACGCGCCCTCGTTCCAGTTCGGGCATCCGGGCGCCTTTGAGCTCGCCAATACGATCAAGGCGCTGACGCCCGATGGCCTGGACTACGTGTTCTACACCAACTCGGGTTCAGAGTGTGTGGAAACGGCGATGAAAATGGCGCGCGCCTATTGGCGACAGAAAGGCGAGCCGGGTAAGACGCGGTTCATCGGGCGTGGTCGGGGCTATCACGGTGTCAATTTCGGCGGTATTTCGGTCGGGGGTATCGGCGCCAACCGGAAACTGTTCGGGCAGGGTGTCGAGGCGGATCACCTGTCGCACACCCTGCTGCCCGGTAATGTGTTCAGTCGCGGCATGCCGGAGAAAGGCGTTGAACTGGCGGAGGAACTGCTTGACCTGATCGCGCTGCACGACGCCAGCAACATAGCGGCCGTGATCGTCGAGCCGGTCATTGGTTCCGGCGGCGTGATCCCGCCGCCTGCGGGCTACCTGCAGCGCCTGCGGGAGATTTGCACCGCCAACAATATCCTGCTGATCTTCGACGAGGTGATTACCGGCCTCGGGCGCTGCGGCGGTCTGACCGCGGCCGAGGTCTTTGGCGTGGTACCGGATATCCTGACGCTGGCGAAACAATTGACGAACGGAGCGATCCCGATGGGAGCGGTTGTTGCCCAGGGCGCAATCTACCAGACCTTCATGGCGCAGGGTGGGCCTGACTACCTGCTTGAATTCCCGCATGGCTATACCTACTCCGGGCACCCCGTGGCTTGTGCGGCAGCCGGCGCCGCGCTGGCGCTGTTGCAGCGCGAGGAACTGCCGCAGCGCGTGGCGAGGCTGGCGCCGTATTTTGAAAATGGCCTGCATCAGCTCGCCGGCGCGCCGTATGTGAGCGATATCCGCAATTTCGGTTTTGCCGGTGCGGTGCAGCTGGCGGCGTATCCCGGCGAACCGGCGCGACGGCCGTTCGAAGTGGCGATGCGCATGTGGGAGAAAGGCTTCTATGTGCGCTATGGCGGCGATGTGATAGCACTGGGTTTGCCGTTTGTTATCGAGACGGCCCAGATCGACAGTTTGCTGACTGCGCTCAGCGAAACCCTGCACGAATTGTCCTGAGACGGTTGACGGCGGGTTGCCAGGTGCCTGATCCAGGTCGAGACCGGTTGAGCCATGTCGCTGAATGACGCCCTGGCGCTGTTTTACGATGCCCTGGCCGTGTCCCTGCCCACGTTCGGCTGGCTGGTGCTCGGTATCCTGTTCAAGGTGTTTGGCCTGCTGCCCCAGGCGCTGAACGAAAAACTGTCGCGTTTCGCGTTCACCTTTGGCCTGCCGTTGATGCTGTTTGCCGGGGCCGCACAGGTTGATTATTCGGGCCTCGGCAGTGCGCTCTACCTGTTCGCGGGCGTGCTGGCAACGCTGCTGACCGTGGTATTGAGCACGTACTATTCCCGCTGGCGTCGCCACCCGCTGGCGCAGCGCGGTATATTCGTGCAGGCCGCGTTTCGCTCCAATCTCGCGATCGTGGGCATGGCGCTGGCCGTATCCGCCTATGGCGAGCGCGGTCCTGTGCTGGCAGCGCTGCCGATCGCGCTGATGACGATGCTGTACAATGTGCTCGCTGTCTTCATACTCAATACCACGCTCGGCTCCAGTACCACGATGCGCAGTGTGCTGACGGGCATTGCGCGCAACCCGCTGATAATCGGCATCAGTGCCGGTGTCTGCCTGTCCGTCTCCGGTTTGCCAGTGCCCGCGCTACTGCGCCCGATGGGTGCGGGCCTGTCGATGTTTTTCCTGCCGCTGGTGCTGGTCTGCATCGGCGCCTCGATGAACTTCTCGCGCCTGTACAAGGCCGGTGCTTTGACATGGGAGGCGACCCTGTGGCGCCTGTGCATTGCGCCGCTACTGGGTGTTCTGCTGGCCTGGTCCATCGGCGTGCGCGACGAACAACTGGGTGTGATGTTCCTGTTGCTGGCGACTCCCGTGGCGGCCTCCAGTCATGTGATGGTGGTTGCCGCGCGTGGTGACGGCACGCTGGCCGCCAACATCGTGGTATTGACGACGCTATTGTCCATGGTAACGATTACCTGCGGATTTTTCCTGTTATCACTGCTGTCGCTGGCGGGTGAACTGCGGTAGCCGGCGGCGCTGACCAGTAGCCAGCCTGACAACGCCTCCGCCAGGGATATCGGAAAGAGGTGCAGCTTGACGGTAAGCGCAAAACGGGATTTGAGCGGTGCGGTCAGAGCCAGAGAGCGGTTCCCCGACATGTGTAGTGTGAAAGACTTCTACGATTTGCGATTTACCCCCGCGCAATTGTCTTGTCTTTAACCCGCCTGCGCGTATATTGTGCAGCATGAACTCGCCCCCCCGTATGCCACGCTTTGCGTCAGATCTCCTTATACGCTGGGTACCGTTGCTGGCACTGGGTGCAGTGATACTCTATTTCTTCTGCTTCGTCGATCGCTATGCGATCAATGTCCCTTATCACGATGGTATTTACGATCTCCTGCGACCTGTCACCCTGGTGGAGAAGGCCGATAACGTCAGGGACGGTTTCGAAGAACTGTTCAAATGGCATGCCGATCACCGCACCGGTGCCACGAGGCTGCTGGTCTATGTCGCCTACCTGGTCGAAGGCGAGATCAATTTCCATACGCTGGCGCTGCTGGCCAATATGGCCCTGCCGCTGATCCTTGTTCTGTTCTACCTGATGGTCAGGAATGAGACGTATCGCTGGGTCTATCTGCTCGTCTCAGGCTTGTTGTTACTCCACATCCGGTGTTACATGATTGTGCTGTGGAGCCAGGCCTCTTTTGCCTACTATTATGTATTCCTCTACGGGTTCGCCTGTATTGTCCTGCTTCACAAAGTCACACCACTCAGACTGGGTCTGGCGGCTGTCCTGTGCATATTTTCAACGCTGACATATGCCGCAGGCCAGCTTGTCTGGCTGCTGGGTCTTGCGAGTTTGCTTCATCAGTACATCCTGACCAGGAGCAGGCCGCTGTCCTACGCCGCGGTCTGGCTGATGCTCGCGATTATCGCCACCCTGGTTTGGCGTATCGATATGCCGGAATCTACCTACTTCTATCCCGGTTCGGAAGCGCCGGCCGGAATACGGGACCTGTTTCCGGATTATATTGTCGATATGTCGGTGCCGCTGTTTCTTGAGCGTTACGGTACTTCGCTATTGGTGACACTGGGTTCCGCACTGACCGGGGACAGCATGCTGCTGGCGGGCGGCGCCGGTTTGTCCATGTTGCTGCTCCTGCTGTATATCACCCTGAGGAGTTACAAAGATGACGACGTGCGCCTGCTACTGTGCTGCTGGTTCGTGGTGGCTGCAGCCGCTGCAGTGACCATAGGCAGAGCGAGAGTATTGGCGCCGGACACCATACTGGTATCCAGGTACAGTTTTCTGTCGGTCATTTTGTTGAGCAGCCTTGCGTTGCTTTTGCAACTCAGGTTGAAGCGCTTCAAGTCCTTCGTGCTTCCCGTCATTGTTGTTGCCGCGGGTATTTACTGGGCGTGGGCATTCCGCATTTTCGCGCCTCCGTTGCAAGAGATTCTGAATCAGCGATACACCGAGTACAACCTGGATATGTACCCGGTCTACTTCAGGGGGGAAGGGGAGTCGGTCACAGCTGTCCTCGAAGACGCTGTCTCGATGGGGATGTACAAGCCGCCATGCAAACCACTCCCTGATTGCGAAAAATCGCCACGCGGGCACGTTGAGGACGGTGCCGCGGATACATTGCATTGAAGCGTTTCACAAGGGCATCCTGATCAAGCAATCCTTGCATTTTTGCGTCCGATAATCACGAATTGTCCGCCGAGCAGCCGCCACAACAGGGGTACGCGCAAGTACATCTTTACCAGCAGAGGATGTTGCGGAAGCCTGGAGTCGGTGCTGAACGGGATGAAGCGATCGATGACACGGATGACCTCGAATCCCGCCTTGGCGAACGCTTCCCGGCAGGACAGATGCGTAAGCGGCAGCACATGGTCGTAGTAATCCCAGTATTTGCCCGGTTCACAGCGCAGGTTCGGCTGCATTGCGAGGTAGATCGCACCGGGTTTCAGCACGCGCAGCGCCTCGGACAGCACTGCGTCCATTACGTCCTTGCTGGGCAGGTGTTCGAAAAAATTGCTGCTGAAACAGACATCCACTGAATCGTCTGCCAGCATTGCCAGGTCCGACGCGCTGCCGAGGTGAAATTCAACGTCGCCGGGAAGGCAGGCGGCGGAGTCCGGGTTCAGGTCGACGGCGATTTTTCTGGTGGCGGCAATATGCCGGATGAACTCCCCGTATCCGCTGGCGATCTCCAGCACCGTGGAGGCATGGGGCACGAACTGCTGGAAATAGTCTTCACAGAGCACTTTCCAGACCCTGTCCTTGCGCATGCGTTCCGCGCCTGAGAATCGGATTTGATAGAGTTTTGCGAGATCGTCCATAAGCGAATGCTAGCCCCTTGTCCGCCCCTCGGGCATATCGTAGGAGTCGGAAAATACCTCCCGGCGGATTCGCCTGATGTCTTTGATTGTGCCAATGATGTTTTTCAGCGAGGTCGCGGAGCCCTGCCCGAAATCCCTCGGAAAGGTTTGAATGCCTACCTCGCCGACGGGAAAGCCACGAAGCATGGATTTGAGCGTCAACTCGGCGCCGATGAATGGGCTGTTGGAGCTCAGTTCAATGTCATCGAGCACCGCGCGATTAATGAGTCTTATGCCGGTCGAAATATCGCGAAACGGGCTCTTGAATACCAGACGCAGTACGGCATTGTACACGAAGGAGATAAAGATTCGTTTGGTTGAATAGAGTTTGCGGTAGCGAAATGCAATCACCAGCATGTAATAGTCGCGCACGGCCAGCATTTTCTTCAGGTCGAAAACGTCGTACTCATTGTCACCGTCGATCATGCAGATGATGTCGTATTGGCAGGCGGCAATCCCGGTTTTCATGGCCGCGCCATACCCGCGATTTTCAGGATGGTGGATCACTCTGATTGGCGCGTGTTCCGCAGCCAGTTGATCCGCGATCTCACCGGACGCATCGGGTGAACCGTCGTTGACGATAATGATCTCATACTCGCCCGCGACCTCCTGCAGCAGTTCAAGCGCCCGGCAGGCAACGATACGGACGGTTCTCTCGTCATGGTAAACCGGGAAAAACAGGCTGATGTCGGGTTTCGCTTCTGTCATGGCTCTAGAATGTCAGGCGTCGAAATACAGCCCAGGGCAAAAGCTGGACTATACGGTAAAGGATATACCAGGGCCGCGGAAGAAAAAATCGGCCATTGCGGAACCGGTTGCGGTACACCGCATCGGCCACCCGCCCCGGCGAGGCCGATGGAAACAGCAGTGTTTGCGAAAAGGCCAGGTTGGTATCCAGGTAGCCAAGGACATAATACTGGCAGGAGATACCGCGACCCGCCGCGTAATGGGCAAGGCTCTGGAAGTAGGATGCAAGGGCGTTTTTTGCCGCCGCGTAAGCGGCATTCCTGGACCTGCCCCGTGCGGTGGCGACGCTGCCAAAACCGATGATCACACCGGAGTTTTTCTCCAGCAGAGGCAGGTAGTGATTCAGCAATTCGCAGGGTGCCAGGTAGTTGACCCGTGAAAGAAACGCGAGCTTTTCAGCGCTGAGCCCGACCTTGTCTGCGTCGTCGTTGACGCCCGCCGGTAGCAGCAGGCCCTTCAGGGGAGCGTGATTCCCCAGCACACTGTCCAGTGCGTCGAATGGCAGCGGACTGCCAGCCAGGTCCATTGCCACGGGAGTGACCGCCACGCCGTGCCTGATAGTGAGGTCGGCAGCCAGCGCCCCGGTGTCCCTGGCGTCGCGGGATACCAGCACCAGCTCGCATCCCTGTGCGGCGAACTTTTCCGCCAGCGCCCGTCCCAGTCCGGAAGAACCCCCTATGATTATGTAGGTCATGACAGCCCAAGCCTGTCCGACAGTTCGGAGCGCATGATTCGCTCCCTGTCGTACGCAAACAGGTAACGCTTGAACTCGGCAAGTCCGGCGACGGTGTGTGCGGCGATATCCTGTGAAACCCGGGAGTCCTTGGAGAGGTTGACCTGTCCGCCCATAGCCAGCAGCAACTCGTCAAGTTGACCGAGGAATGCATCTGTCCGCTCGTTGCGGTAGCAGTCCAGCGCCAGCAGCCAGCCGGTGCCGGACATGCTCAGCGCCGTCTGCCTGCCCCTGAATCGCTTCAGGGACAGCATCATCGTCGGTGCGCGGGTGTCGCATATCAGTTTTTGTACAGCTTCCAGACACGCCCCTATGTTCACTTCGCTGACGAGAAACTGGGTTTCCCGCAACCCCGGTCTTCCGAACAGCTTGTGAAAGTAGACATTCGAGGCGAATGGAAAGGCTGTATCCAGGACGCCCGTTTCAGGGTTGTCATGTTTATAGCGGCCGTGAAGCAGCACAGCGGCATTGGCGATTCTAGCGGTCACCCCGTTCCAGGCCGAGAACGGCAGCCTTGCACGGGAAGTTGCCGTCATGGGACGGAATTTCAGAGACGCTGGCTGCTTCAAGCATTGCGACCAGCGCCCGCTGAAGACAATACCCCGGCCGAAATGCGCTCCCGGCGTGGCATCGTGCCAGCTATAGGCGATATCGGTACCGTGCGTTGACAATGTATCCACCGCTGCTGCCGGATTGGCGACACTGTATCGAGACAGCGTTAGCGCCGGTGCAGGCAGTTCAGTCAGCTGCAGGGTCAGCGTGGTAATGACCCCCGTCAATCCGTACCCGCCGCAGGTCATCGCAAACAGTTCCGGGTGCTCCGTCGCCGAGCATGTGATGTAGCCTTTTTGTGGATGGAAGAGGGTAAGTTGTTTCACCCAGTCCGAGAAGGTGCCGTCTTTATAGGGGTTCTTGCCGTGCACGTCGGCGGCGACACAACCGCCCAGCGTAATCAGCGGGTAACCGGGCAGTACCGGGAAATACAGGTTTCGCGGTAGCGCCCACTCCATCAATTCAATGAGACGAACGCCCGCTTCCAGTTTCAGTGTCAGTGTTGCGGCGTCGAACGCGAGAAATCGGTTGAAGCACGTCAGGTCCTGCACCAGTGAGCTCTCTCCAAAACTGGCGGCCGAATACGCGTAGCCGCCGCCACGCGGAATTCGATGGCGTGTCGGGTCCGGTGATTCCAGGTGGCAAAAACGATCGGGGCGCTGGTGCGCGGTGGTCAGGGACAGCGTGCCGTCGAAAGTGGTGAAGCGGGTTTCCCTGACCAGTCCACTACTCATCGCCTGGCCCCTCCTGCCGGCAGCAGGTGATGGGAGACGGCGAAACTGTAGGCGAACGCACCGACCAGGGTCGCGCTGCCAAGCAGCGCGATCTGCACGATAGCCGATGCCACCAGTGCGGCAGATGCGGGGAAATCGAACAATATGGCGGTGAGATGGAACGCATACTGCAGGGTTCCGATGCCGGCCGGTGCGGCGGGTATTGCTGCGGAAATACCGGTTAGCCCGATCAGTAATATCGTCTGGTTGAGGTCCAGATGGATGCTGAGAGACATCATGATCGACCAGATGGCCAGGCAATTGAGTGTCCATATAAGCAGCGTGCTTGTGAGTAAGCCCAGGTAGCTGGAGGTATCTTCCAGCGTTTGCAGTCCCTGGATCAGATTTCTTACCCTGACGTTCAGTGTTTTGAGTTTCGCGTTAATGGCGGTGTGCTTCCTCGCCACCAGGAAGTAGATCGCCAGCACCAGGAGCAGCACAGGCGCCAGCACCAGGCCCAGGCCTCTGTTGACTTCTTCGACAGTGTCGAGTTGGGTGGTGGTGACAAAAAAAAGTCCCCAGGCCGCCATGCCCAGGATTGCAATCATATCCAGCAGGCGCTCTACGATAATCGAGCCGAAAGCGGAAAGCCTGGAAACGTTTGCCAGGCGGCCGAGCAGGTCGGCGCGGAAGGCCTCGCCCAGTTTCGCGGGGAGAACATTATTCGCGGCATAGCCCGAGATGAAAGCCAGTGCGATATGATTGCCTGCAACGGGGGGTTTCATCTGTGCCAGTAGTCGTCGCCAGCGGGCAATCCGGAGCGTTAACTCTAGCCAGTATAAAAGCACAGCAAAGAAGATCCAGGGATAAACCAGGCTTTCCAGTTCGCCCTTGATGTCTTGCCAGCTAACGTTCTTGATACTGAGATAGAGCAGTGCCGCGCCGAGAAGAATGCCCAGTGAGAACCTGAGGTACTTGCTCGTGAATATTGATCCCTCAGTACTGCTCACGCTCTGACTGCTCCATTGTTTTTTTATAGTATCGTCTTGAAGGTCCGGTAGGTCAGGTGCGTATCAGGGCATCGCTGGAACCTGGTTCTGCGACACCCCGTATTCTAGCGACAGATTCCGGGGGAGGATACCCGATCGGCGTACTAATCCCGCAGGATGTGACCTGTGCAAGGTTTTGGGTCCCGCTTACGCTCCGGGTGCACCGGGGTTCGGGCGGCAGGAGGGGATGGTTGGGCGACAAAAAACCGGTTTAGACAGTGACATCGTTAAAGCAGAATGCATTGAACTTGTTGCCGTCGGGATCGCGAAAATAACCGGCATAGAAGCTATCGACCCGTTGACCGGGCGCCCCCTCGTCGGACGCGCCCAGTGCGATGGCTTTGTCGTAGAAGGCCTGTACCTGTTCCTCGTTGTCCATCTGCATCGCCACCATCACGCCGTTGCCGACTGTGGCGGCAGCGCCGTCAAACGGTGGTGTTACTCCGACGGCGGCTTCTTCCATGGACCGTCCCCAGATAATCAGCTTGCCGTCGTCCCAGATTCGGCTGAAGCCGATAGAGCCCATCAAGGCGTCGTGGAACGCACAGGCGGCTGCCAGGTTATTGGTGCCAAGTGTCACATAGCCTACTCGCATGGTCTTGTCCTCGCTGTGGTGTCAGGCGTCCGCACAAGTATAGATCAACCGGCAGGACAGCTGAACGGCTACCTCAGGGCTCCGGCAAGTTGCTCCTGCAATTTCAGGAGTTCGCCCAGTGCGCTCTCGGTAAGCGGATCGGTGTCAAATATCGCCTGGTGCAGGGGAGCCAGGGTCAGGTAGCCGAGCAACATGCTGTGGAAGGCCATTACCGATGCTGCGGTAAAGCCGGCGGTGCCTGCCGCCATTTCAGCGCGCGCACGGACAAAAAACGGGCGGTACCAGCGCTCTACAAGCAGCGCCAGGTCTTCTCCCCCCGAGAGGGTTGCATGAGCGACGATACGCGAGATGTTGGGATTGTCGAGATGCAATTGCATGATAGCGAGCTGGCTGCCCGCCGGGTCGCTATCGTCCGTAACAAGTGTCGTGAAGGGCGTGAAGAGGCGCTGCAGTACTTCTTCGAACAGTGCGCGTTTGCTGGCGAAATGTTTGTACAGCGCAGGGCCCTGCACGCCTACACGGGCAGCCACATTCTTGATTGTCGTGGACTGGTATCCGCGCCTGGCAAACAGGGTTTCCGCCGCGTCGAGAATCCGGTCCCGGGTAGGGGTATGTGGGTCTTCAGCAGCCATTGACTGTACTCCGGTTTGGCGTTAGGTTAACGGTTGTTAACCAGCAACTCAATAGCCGTTCGAGAGGGAACCGAGCATGAACGCGATCACTCAAAGTGAGGGCCTGCGCATGGCGCGCTCCATTGCCGCGGTAGCACTGGAGCAGGCCGGTCCCTCGGAAGCCGGGCGTACGCTCAGCGCGCCGCTGGTAGCGGCGTTGTGGGACAGCGGCCTGATGCAGTTTATGAATCCGGCGGTTGCCGGTGGCCACGAACCCGGTTTCGCGGAACTGATCGAGACCTGGATTGAAATGGCCCGCCTGGACGGCTCACTGGGCTGGATAGGCATTGCCAATATACCGTCGTCCAGTTTCGCCGCGGCCTATCTACCGGATGAGGGCTTCAAGGCGGTGTTTACCGCCAATAACAACCGCGTCACGATGGGGGGGCAGTTTTTCCCCAACGGTACGGGCGACAAGGTCGAAGGCGGCTACAAGATCACCGGCGCCTGGCAGTTTGGCAGCGGCACCGGCCATTCTGAATATGTCTGCGCAGGCTTTCTCCCGATGGATGATGGCCAGATGGTGATGCTCAATGAAGAGATGCCGTTGATGATGGTTGCGATAGTACCGCGGGAGCAGGTCAACTTTACCGATGGCTGGCATGTGCAGGGACTCAAGGGTACGGGAAGCTACGATTACAACCTGCAGGAGGTATTCGTCCCGGCCAGCCACACCTACCCGCTGATGACCCGGGAGCCGCAGCGCGGCGGATCGATTTACCGGTTCGGCGTGATGCCGTTAACCGGCTGCGGCCACGCGGCGTGGGCGCTTGGCGTGGCGCGCAGTGCGATTGACGATGTGCGGGAACTGGCGGTCTCCAGGACGCGTATGGGAGAGACCAGTTCTGTCGCCCACCGGCTGACGTTTCAGCGCAACCTGGCCCATCACGAGGCCATGTGGCGAGCGGCCCATCGCCTGGTGGTGGACACGTTCACGGCGTTCGAGTCTGAAGTCGCCGATGGCGCCCCGGTGACTCCGACGATGCGTTGCGATATGCGCCTGGCCGCAACCTATGCCACGGAAGCCTGTCGTGAAGTCGTGCAGTGGGCTCACCTGGCGGCGGGTACCACCTCGATCCGGGAAGGCAGTCGACTGGAACGGGCCTTCAGGGATATGTACACCGGTACGCAACACGCCTTCATCAGTGAAAATATCTACACTGAGTCGGGTAAATTGATGTTGGGCCTGATAGAGGACAGTCCGGCGCTGTAGAGCGATTGTGCTCGCCGGATAGCAAGGGCGCTTTCAGCAATGTTTTCCATACAACGATAGCACGCCAGGGAGATTCGATGACAGTCGCGATAGAGCATGGTTTTTCCATACCCGACGATGACGCGCTGATCGAGAGGGCGCTGCAGGATGCCAGTATTCCGACCCTGATGATGAGCATGATTCACATGACCGGTGATGCGAGCCTGATGGATGGCGCCATTCGCCCCGCCGGCGTGTATATCAATGAATACCAGGGCTATATGTCGGAAGCAGACAAGGCGGCGGTGCGGCTACAGGCACTCGAGGTGATCAGGGCCTTTCGCGATGGCGGCTGCCAGTTGCCGCCTCCGCCCGGGCCGGAAACCATCCACCGCATGATGAACTTTCTCGTGGCCGCCGATGTGCCCGAGGACTACGTGCCGATGATGCTGGAGGAGATGGAGTTGGATGGCACCGATCAGCGCAGCGACGCCTGGGGCCGGGAAGTGCCCATAGAGCGGCGGCAGCGACACAAGGTGCTGGTGATCGGCGGCGGTATGTCCGGCGTGCTGGCGGCCTATCGCCTGCAGGAGGCGAATATTCCGTATGTGGTCATTGAGAAGAACGCCTCGGTGGGAGGTACCTGGTTCGAAAATCGCTACCCTGGCGCGCGCGTCGACGTGGGAAATCACTTGTACAGCTATTCGTTCGAACCCGCGCATCACTGGAGCCAGTACTTTTCACCGCAGGACGAACTGCAGGCCTATTTTGAAGGCGTGGTGCAGCACCATCACTTGCAGCAGCATTTCAGGTTCAACACCGAGGTCACCGGCGCCACGTTTGACGAGCAGGCCAATCACTGGATTGTCGATACTGTGGACAGGGACGGAGTGACCGAGCAGTATGTCGCCAATACGGTGATCAGTGCTGTGGGCCAGTTGAATCGCCCCATCCTGCCGGATATTCCCGGCGTGGAATCCTTTGCCGGGAAGTGGTGTCATTCGGCGGCCTGGGATTCATCCATCGATTGCGCCGGCAAAAAAGTAGTGGTGGTCGGCTCCGGCGCCAGCGCCTTCCAGTTGGTCCCGGCGATAGCGGGCGACGTCGAACACCTGACAGTCTTCCAGCGCTCCGCACCCTGGATGTTTGAAAATCCCATATACCACGAGCGCGTCCCCGAGGGTAAGAAATGGTGCCTCCAGCATTTGCCGTTTTATACGCGCTGGTTCCGCTTTCTCATTTTCTGGCCCGCCTGCGACGGCGCGTATGACACCGTCTTCGTTGACCCCGAGTGGCCGCACCAGGAACGCTCGGTCAGCGAGATGAACGAATTCGTGTACCAGATGTTCTCCGAGTACATCAGGGGACAGGTTGGCGACGACGCGGAGTTGCTGAAGAAAGTGATTCCCGATTACGCGCCCATGGGCAAGCGCACGCTGCAGGACAACGGCAGCTGGCTATCCGCGTTGCAGCGGGACAATGTCGACCTGGTGACACAGGGAGTCGCCCGTGTCAGCGAAGACGGCGTATACGCGGAGGACGGTACTTTCTACCCGGCGGATATCATCCTGTATGCCACCGGCTTTGAAACGGATCGGTTTTTATGGCCGATGGAAATCACCGGTAGGGGAGGTCGGGTCCTGTCCGAGCAGTGGGGTATAGAGCCTTCCGCCTACCTCGGCATCACCGTGCCCAACTTTCCCAATTTTTACTGCATGTATGGCCCGGGTACCAACCTCGCATTCGGCGGCAGCCTGATTTTCAATGGCGAGTGCCAGATACGCTATATCATGGAATGCCTCAAGGCGCTGTTGCAGTCGGGCAGGCAGCGCATAGAGTGCAGGGCGCAGGTGCACGCGGATTATCAACAGCGCTTTCGCGAACTGCACGCCAGGCTTATCTGGGAACACGACTCCATCAAGCACAGTTTCTACCAGAATGCCGAGGGCAAGGTCACGCTGCTGTGGCCCTGGAAAATTCTGGACATGTGGCGCTGGACCAAAGCCGTGAACAGCGATGATTACCTGTTTGAGGATTGATGTTGGTTACCCTGTCACCGATCGACAAATGATAGCGGGAGAGCGAAATGCCCAGTCTTGAAAACAGCGTCGCGATTATCACCGGTGCCGCATCCGGCATCGGACTGGCCTGTGCCCGGCGCTACGCCGTGGAGGGCGCGATCGTGGTCGGCCTCGACAGGAATACCTCGGAAGATTGGGCCTCGGTTGAGGCACAGGCCGCACAGGTTCGTTTCCACCAGCTGGATGTGACCGACGCAGCGGCGCAGCGCGCGGCAGTCGCGGCGACAGTGCGCGAGTTCGGCCGCGTTGATATTCTGCTGACGGCTGCCGGAGTCGGTGCCGGCGGCCCCGTGGGGATGCTGGAGGAGGCCGACTGGGATCGGGTGATCGATATCAACCTCAAGGGCACCTTCCTCTCGGTCAAGGCCGTACTTGATACGATGTCCGCGCAGCGCAGCGGCAGTATCATCACGATCGCCAGCGTGGAAGGAATTAACGGCACTGAGGGCGGTAGCGCCTACAACGCGTCCAAGGGCGGTGTGGTGTTGCTGAGCAAAAACATCGCGATGGATTACGGTCGGCTGGGAATCCGTTGCAACGCAATTTGCCCGGGCTTTATCGACACGCCGATGCTGCACGAGGTCATGGGCCTGATGCCGGACCTCCATGACGATGTGATTCGCGAGACCAAGATGGGGCGCCTGGGACGGCCCGAGGAGATAGCCGGTGCAGCCTGTTTCCTCGCCTCGGACGACGCCAGTTATATCACGGGCCACGCACTGGTCGTGGACGGCGGTTATACCGCCGGCCACAGCCACGGGATAGTGCAACTGCTGGGGATGGTGTAATCGGCCGGTTAACGGCCCAGGATCGATCGGGCCACCAGTTCCTTCATGATCTCGGAAGTGCCGCCGTAGATGCGCTGGATTCTGGCATCGGTGTAAAAGCGTGAGATCGGGTATTCGATGGTGTAGCCGTAGCCGCCGAACAGCTGCAGGCACTGGTCGATCGTCTTGCACTGCATTTCGGTGCTGGCGTATTTCAGCATCGCCGCGTCCTCCGCCGTCAACTCGCCCTCGGCATAGGCCTCTGCACACTTGTCATAGTAGGCGCGGTTGATGGCAATCTCGGTTTTCACCTCGGCCAGGGTGAAGCGGGTATTCTGGAAGCTGGCGACCGTCTGGCCGAACGCCTTGCGCTCCAGCACGTAGTCGACCGTGATGTCCAGCGCGCCCTCAGCGGAGGCGACGGCCTGCGCCGCAATGCCCAGGCGCTCGCGCGGCAGTTCGGTCATCATGATGACGAAACCCTTGTTCAGTTCACCCAGCAGTGCATTCGCGGGAAGGCGCATATCCTGGAAGAACAACTCGGCGGTGTCCGACGTGTGCTGACCCATTTTTTCGATCTTCTTGCCGCGCGCAAAGCCGGGCAGCGTGGTATCGACGAGGAACAGCGAAGTGCCCTTGGCGCCTTTGCCCGGGTCGGTAATGGCCGCCACGATGACGAGGTCGGCCAGCATGCCGTTGGTGATGAAGATCTTCGAACCGTTGAGTATCCATTCGTCGCCATCCCTGACGGCATTGGTGCGAATGCTCTGTACGTCTGAACCCGCCCCGGGTTCGGTCATGGCCAGCGCCCCCAGCGCTTCCCCGCTGACCATTTTTGGCAACCACTGCGCTTTCTGTTCCTCGGTGCCGAAGTGCTCGATATACGGTGCCACGATATTGCTGTGAATGCCGTAACCGGACGCAATGCCGCCAAATCCCATGCGCGACAGTTCTTCGATGATCGCGAACGTAACCTGGGGCGTCGTGCCGGCTGCGCCGAAGGCTTCCGGCATGTCCGGACACAGCAAACCTGCCTGGCCGAGTGTATTCCACAGCTCGCGGGGCACCATATGCCGGGCTTCCCACTCTTCAATGTTGGGGGATATTTCCTGCTCGAGCGCGCGTCGCGTCATATCGCGAAACAGGGTCAATTCTTCATTGTCCATGGTATAGGGTCTCCGGGAGGAACTGGGAAGGCGCAATTTTGCGTGATTATTCAGCCCGAAACAACGCCAGCGGCCAACTAAATGTAAAAACCGCGCGCCGAGTGCGCGCAGCACTGGCCAGTGGCTGCCGGAGTGCTTACACTTAGGCTCCTTTGCACAATCAACCTGGAGTATAACAATGCGTGACTACAGACAGTTTTATATCAACGGCAAATGGGTGGATCCCGCCAAACCCAACGATTGTGACGTTATCAACCCGGCGACGGAAGAAGTGTGTGGCCGGATTTCACTCGGCTCGGAAGCGGATGTGAATGACGCCGTAGAGGCCGCGAAGGTCGCCTTTGAGAGCTTCAGCCGCACCAGTCGGGAGGAGCGTATCGAACTGTTGGAAGCGTGTGTCGAATCCTACAAGAAACACTATATGGAGATCGCCAATGCGATTCGCGAGGAGATGGGCGCGCCCCAGAGCCTGGCGAGCACGGCCCAGGCGTATTGCGGCCAGGGCCACCTGGAGGAGGCGCTGCGGGTATTGCGAACCTTCGAGTTCGAGGAGCAATTGGGCGATCACCGCCTGTTCAAGGAACCGATCGGCGTCTGTGGCCTGATCACCCCCTGGAACTGGCCGGTGAACCAGATTTCCTGCAAGGTTGCGCCCGCGCTGGCGGTTGGGTGCACGATGGTGCTCAAACCCAGCGAGGTCGCGCCACTCTCCGCCTATATCTTCGCCCAGGTGATGGACGAGGCGGGCGTACCCGCCGGTGTTTTCAACCTGGTCAACGGCGATGGCCCCACCGTGGGAACCGCGCTGTCGCAGCACCCGGATATCAGTATGATATCGTTTACCGGCTCCACCCGCGCGGGTTCGCTGGTGGCGCAGAATGCCGCACCGACGGTCAAGCGCGTCACCCAGGAGCTGGGCGGTAAATCACCCAATATCGTGTTGGACGATGCCGACCTCGAAGCTGCCGTGGCCAGGGGCGTGATGCATATGTACAACAACACCGGGCAGTCCTGTAATGCGCCGTCGCGCATGCTGGTGCCGGCGGCCAAACTGGCCGCGGCGGAGGCTATCGCGGCCAAAGTGACGGAATCTGTGGTGGTGGGCGACCCGGAAGCCGAAAGCACGACAATGGGCCCGGTGGTGTCCAGGGTGCAGTTTGACAGAATCCAGTCCCTGATCCAGAAGGGCATCGACGAGGGCGCCAAGGTCGTCACCGGCGGCCCCGGGCTGCCCGACGGACTGGGCAAGGGCTACTTCGTTCGCCCCACCGTTTTCTCGCAGGCCAACAACGAAATGACGATTGCCCGCGAGGAGATTTTTGGGCCGGTACTCACGATGATTCCCTACGAGACCGAGGAGGAGGCCATCCGTATCGCGAATGACACGCCCTACGGATTGGCGGGTTACGTGCAAAGTGGTGATATCGATCACGCCAGACAGGTGGCCTCCCGCATACGCGCCGGGAACGTCTCCATTAATGGCTCGGCGGCCGGGTTCGATGTCCCGTTCGGGGGATTCAAGCAGTCCGGTAACGGGCGCGAATGGGGTAGCCACGGTTTTACGGATTACCTTGAGATCAAGGCGGTCCAGGGGTTCGGCGAGTAGGCATGGGCGCTTTTGTACTCGCGATCGATCAGGGCACGACGGGTAGCACCGTCGCCCTGATGGATGCGCAGGGCAGATTGCGCGCGAGCGTCAATTACGAGTTCCCCCAGATATACCCGCAACCCGGCTGGGTGGAACACCAGCCGGCGGATATCTGGGCATCGGTGGGCAAAGGCATCCGCGCGATACTGCGCAAGAAAATTTGCAGGCCTTCCGATATCGCCTGTATTGGCATAACCAACCAGCGCGAAACCGCGCTGCTGTGGGACAGGCAGACCGGCCAGCCACTGAATAACGCCATTGTGTGGCAGTGTCGCCGCACCACGGAATTCTGCGAGGCACTGCGAGCAGCCGGTCACGAAAAGTCGGTGCGGCGTAAGTCGGGCCTGGTGCTCGATCCCTATTTCTCGGCCAGCAAGTATCGCTGGTTACTGAAGAACACTTCCGGCATCGCGCGCGCCTTGCGGGACAATCGCGTCGCGGCGGGGACTATCGACAGCTTCCTGATCTGGCGCCTGACCGGCGGATCCGCCCACGTGACGGATGTGTCAAACGCCTCACGTACATCACTGATGAACCTGAAGAGCGGCCGTTGGGACCAGCACCTGCTGGACCTGTTCGAGGTACCGAGGGATATCCTGCCAACTATCGTCCCCTCCAGCGCTGTGCTCGGGCACACACGAGGGGTGCCCGGTCTGCCGGATGGCATACCGGTTTCCGGTGTGGCCGGTGACCAGCAGGCAGCCCTTTTCGGACAGGCCTGCTTTGCGGTCGGCGACGCCAAATGCACGTTTGGCACGGGTTCATTCATCCTGATGAATACCGGCTCGGAAGTCCTGCATTCCAATGCGGGCCTGCTGACCACAGTGGCCTGGCAACTGGGTGAAAAGGCAAAGCCGGTGTACGCGCTGGAAGGTGGCGCGTTTGTCTGCGGCGCCGCGGTACAGTGGCTGCGCGACGGCCTCAAGTTGATCAGGCGGGCCCCCGATATCGAGGAACTGGCCTCGCAGGTGAAGGATCACGGTGGCGTCGAGTTCGTGCCCGCGCTAACCGGGTTGGGCGCCCCGCACTGGGCGCCGGATGCGCGCGGTACGATAACCGGCCTGACGCGCGGTTCGGAGCGCGGTCATATCGCGCGCGCCACGCTGGATGCGATGGCCCTGCAGAACGCGGATATCCTCAGGGCGATGGAAAGCGACCTGGGCAAACGCATGCGGCCCCTGCGCGTGGACGGCGGGGCGGCGGCCAATGACCTGTTGATGCAGATCCAGGCGGATGTGCTGGGCAGGCGGTTGATTCGTCCCCGGGTCATCGAGACCACAGTGGCCGGCGCCTGCTACCTGGCGGGCCTGGGGGTCGGTCTCTGGCAGAACCCGACTGAACTGAAGCACATCTGGCAGGCCGAGCGAGAATTCGCGGTCAAGATGACAACGGTTGCGCGACGCAAACGCCAGTCATCCTGGAACATCGCGCTGCATCGCACCCTGCTCTAGCGGGTCCTGCGCTGACTGTGGCAGAGGTCATTCCCTTCCGTAAACCGTCCCTGAAGGAAAAGCACAAGGGCAAGACGCTGTGCCGCAACGGCCATCACAAATGGGTGCTGGACAAGCAAAAGCAGTTTGATGTCAAAGCGGGCAAACTGGTGACGGTGTACAACTGCGCGCGCTGCGGCAAGAGAAAAGTGACTTCGCATTGACGGCCGTATTGTCGGGGTGGCGGTGAATCATGGAAAAGGAACTGGCGCTGCGCTTTGCCGAAGAGTGGATCGCTGCCTGGAACAGCCATGACCTCGGGCGCATCCTGTCGCACTACGAAGACGATTTTGAGATGTCGTCTCCCGTTATCGTCCAGGCAATGGGTGAACAGACGGGCAGGCTGAAAGGGAAGACTGCCGTTGCGGAATACTGGGGAAAAACACTGGACCGCTATCCCGATCTTCATTTCAGGCTGTTACATGTACTCACCGGGGTGAGCAGCGTCACCATCATCTATGATGGTGTGCGGGGGCTGTCCGCAGAGGTCTTCCATTTTTCCACACACGGGAAAGTCGCCCGGGCCTATGCGCATTACGCGAACTGAGAGCGGATCCACCTGCGGATCACCCGCGCCCGCAAGCGACCACGCGAGCCGGCGTCAGCGTGTGAAAAGACCTGATCAATGGTGTGGTCTTGTGTCTGGTGCAAAACGGACCTCGCCAGCATTTTTCGGTTAAACTTACGCATTGAAACGGGTACACCTATACATTCGTTACTTGTCAGTCTTTCACGCTACGCCGATACTGGCGGGAATGCGGTAACACATGGGTGTCAGCGCCTCGGGAGGCATGAACAATGCGGGTCAAACTGGTATCACTTGAGGATGGCACAACCTCCTGTGGATTTCGAAAAATTGCCGCATATACCTCGCGTATCAACCCCGATACGGAATCCTGCTATATAACGACCAAGCGCTATGCCAGCCTGGGTAATATCCTGTTCGGCAGCCACGGCATCGGCAAAATGGGTGACGAGCAAGTCGACGAGATCGCCCAGGGCCTGGCCGACGCTGACCTGATCGGCTTTTCCTCGATGACCGGCTACGCGAATATCACCCGCCGCGTCATCCGCCGCGTACGCGAAATTCGCCCGGACGTGCTGATGATATGGGGCGGCATCCACCCGATCATCGAGCCCGAGGATGCGATCCTTGCCGATGTCGATGCGATTTGCACCGGCGAGGGCGAGTTCGCCTTTGAACAGTTTCTCTCGCTGGCGAAGGAGGGCCGGGACTACACCAAGGTAGAAAACTTCTGGTTCAAGCGCGGCGACGAAATAATCCGCAACGGTTTTCTACCCCTGATGACCAACGCCGAGATGGAGTCGCTTCCGTTTCCACAGTATGGAGAGGGCGAGAAAATCTATCGGGAGGGCAGGGGATTCGAGCCGATGACACTGAGCGATTATGTCGTTCACGGCGGCGTGGATTATTCGACGTTATGGTCAATCGGCTGCCCCTTTCGGTGCTCCTATTGCGGCAACACCAAATTCATTGAGAACGATCCCAATTACACCAAAATCCGGCACCCCAGTGCCCGTTATATCGTCGACGAGGTAAAGGGTGTGCGCCAGCGCCTGCCTCATGTCAGCCAGGTGAGTTTTCACGACGACAGTTTCATGGCGATTCCCTACCGGCAACTCGAGGAGTTTGCCGAACTCTGGCACGATGAACTCGACATTCCGTTTACCGTTTACGGCGTGATACCCAATTACGTCAGGCGGGACAAGTTCGAGATTCTCACGTGGGCCGGAATGAACCGTGTTCGTATGGGGATTCAAAGCGGGAGCGAGGCACTGCTGGATTTCTACAAGCGCCCGACGCCGCCCGAGAAGATCCGGCATGCGACGGAAGTGATCGCGGAGTTCACGCCAAAATATCACGTCGCCCCCTCCTACGATGTCATCATGGATAACCCGATAGAGACGCGACAGGACGTCCTCGACACGCTTGAACTGGCGTACGGAATGCCGCGCCCTTTCACGTTCATCATTTTTTCGTTGCGGGTGATACCCAATACGGGGCTTGCCGAAGAGATGCTCAAGCGCGGGATAGACCTGGAACAGATCGATTCGAGTTACCTGGAAATTCCGCCGCGCATGGCCAATTTGCTCCTCTATTTGCTGGCCGTCTGGCGACCGCCTCGCTGGCTGTTCGACCGGCTGCTCAAGCGCGTGGAGGCCAGCCGCTCGCCCCAGCCGCTGTATCCCCGGCTGGGCTTCCTGCTGCGGGCGCTGTTTTTTGGCCGCAAGGTGTTCAACCACTGGAGAATGATGGACTTCTCGACGATGCCCGGCTGGATAAGCTACTACGCCTACCGCACCGGGCTGATCGGCTTCTGGCGCCGGCATATCATCAAGCGCATGCCGCGGCCCGAACCCCCCAAACACGCGCCGGCTGTGGATGCCATACCCGTGATCGCGACCGATGCCGTCAATCGTTAGTGTGGGGCATATCGTTCAACAGGGAGGAAACCCGATGAGACTGTTGTTGCTGGCGTTTTGCCTGGCTGCGGCGCCCGGCCTGGCCGCTTCGGTGGATACCCGTGTTTTCCAGTTCACCTATGAAATTCAGGAAACGGCGTTTCCCGCCGGCGAAGCCGTCGACATTTTTATCCCGATGCCGGCCGAGTACGCGGGCCAGAAAATACAGGTTCAGGTGTTGCAGTCGTCAGTGCCCGGTCGCACTGGCCTGGAGCAGACCAATGGCAACGCCTACTATCATTTGCATCGCCCGGCGGACAGTGCAGTACCCCTGAGCGCGACGCTGTCCTGGACGGTCGCGCGCGATGCGGTAGGCGCCACACCCACGGTACTGTCGCAGGAGGAGATGGCGCGCTATCTGGCGCCCGATGCGTTGGTTCCTGTCGGCCACGAGATTTTGCGGCCGATCCAGGCCGAGATCTACGCGCTGCGCGAGGATGATTCCGCGGCTGCCACATCGCGAGCGATTTACGACTGGGTGGTCGATAACGTGGAATACAAGAAGGTCGGCACCGGCTGGGGCAACGGTGACACCTTCTGGGCCTGTAACGAACGCTATGGAAACTGCACCGACTTCCACTCGCTGTTCATCGCGCTGGCGCGGTCCGAGGGAATTCCCGCGCGCTTTGAGATGGGTTTTCCGGTGCCCCGGGAGCGATCCGAAGGCGAAATAGGGGGTTACCATTGCTGGGTGCAATTCTACCTGCCGGAGCGCGGTTGGGTGCCGATCGACGCCTCGGAAGCGGCCAAGCACCCCGAACTCCGTGAAGCACTGTACGGCAGCTATCCGGCGGACCGCATTCATTTCAGTACCGGTCGCGACCTGGTACTTTCGGCGGGGAGTGCCAATTCGCCACTGAACTATTTTATTTACCCTTATATCGAGATTGGCGGTAAACCCTGGGCGGGCAAACTCGCCACCCGTTTCTCGTATGCCGAGGTCAGTTCATCCTGAAAGCCGGGAACCTCACCAGACCGGCATGCCGCTCAACCAGGGGTGGATGTAGACAACCACCGCAACCGTGACGATCGCAATCAGAACAGTTACCAGTTCCGCACCCGAGGAGGGCGGCGCGGTCTTTATCCAGACACCCTCGCGGCGGTTGATTGCGACGATTTCAATCAATGCCCACAGCAGCATCCCGCCAAACAGCACGATCGAACGATTGTCGCCGTTCAGTAGCAGGTGACTGAAGCCCCACAGCGCCACCCCGGACAGTTGCGGGTGGCGAACGATCAGGCGGAGCCGCGAATTGCGGGAGCTTACCACCAGCAGCAGGAAAGCGAAGGCCAGCAGGCCAAGTGCAACTTTATGCAGCCCTGGCGGGGGCTGGTAAAGAAGTACCGGCTCCACACTGCGCCAGCCAAAAATGATCAGGGCGAACGATGCCAGCAGTAGCAGGGAAAAAATGCCCTTGTACCCGCCTTCTCCCAACCGACCCATGGCATTTCTCCTGAGACCGGGCGCGAGGGAGGGGATAAAATGCACCAGGGCGAACAGCAGTACACCGAGCGTAAGCAGAACCATTGTGCGATTCCTCGAGGGGCGATGCGGTAAATCATAACAGCCCGAACAGGGAAAGCCACGCTTACAACTTGGGGGATAGAAGCTCAGTTTTGGAAATTGACTGTACGAGCCTGAGAGGCAGGGTTGCGGTCGGGACACCGGAGCGCCGGCCGCGCCTGGCCGGCCGCACCTAGCCGGCCCCACCTAGCCGGCCGCGCCAAAAAGCACACATCAAATTTCAAACTGACGCACTATCTCTGAGTGTGTTTTTTTCGCACTGACCCCCCGAGGTCAACGTATTTCATAGCCTGCGGGCGTTGGCTCCGTTAAGATTGCGCGATGACTCCGGACACTATCAGCGATCTCCCAATCAGCGAGGTGCTTGAACCACTCAAAGCCCGCATGACGGAGTGTGATGAGGTGGTGTTGCAGGCTCCTCCCGGGGCGGGAAAAACCACGATTGTGCCGCTGGCGCTGCTCGACCAGGGATGGCTGGGGACACGCAAAATCCTGCTGCTGGAGCCGCGGCGCATGGCGGCGCGGGCGGCGGCCACCCGGATGGCACAGCTGCTCGGTGAAGCCGTGGGCGAGACCGTTGGCTACCGGATTCGCATGGAAAGCTGTGTCAGTGCGCGTACCCGTATAGAGGTGATTACCGAGGGCATTCTCACCCATCAATTACAGCGTGATCCCGGTCTGGAAGATATTGGCCTGGTAATATTCGACGAGTTTCATGAGCGCAGCCTGGACTCCGACGTGTGTCTTGCGCTGGCCCTGCACGGGCGCCAGCTGTACCGAGAGGGTTCGCCCCTGAAGCTGCTGGTCATGTCGGCCACCCTGGACGGCG
This sequence comes from Gammaproteobacteria bacterium, assembly GCA_030427485.1. GTDB lineage: Bacteria > Pseudomonadota > Gammaproteobacteria > Pseudomonadales > Halieaceae > Marimicrobium. Next base: position 6,410 of record JAUICG010000027.1, on the reverse strand, counting down.
AGGCGGTATCCGCACTGCTGGGCAATGCTCCGATAGTCACCTCAAGCGGGCGCCAGTACCCGGTGCAAACCCGCTATGGCGATCCCTACCAGCTGCGTCAATCGATAGTGGAGCCCGCCGTGAATACGGTATTGCTGGCGCTGCGTGAGCAAACCGGCAGCGTACTGGTATTCCTGCCCGGTCAGCGGGAAATCAGCGCGGTGGCGCGAAACCTGTCTGATGCACTGAAGATCCTCGGTGAGGAGTCGGTGCAGATTGCGCCCCTCTATGGCGGACTGTCGCTGGAGCGGCAACAGCAGGCGCTGCGACCGGCTCCGGACGGGATGCGCAAAGTAGTGCTGTCCACCAACGTCGCAGAAACGAGCCTGACGATCGAGGGCATCACCGTGGTGGTGGATTCAGGGTTGGTACGCGAGGCTATTTTTGATCCGCCAACCGGGTTGACCCGCCTGGCGACCCGGCGCATCTCCCGCGCGTCTGCCGAGCAGCGCCAGGGCAGGGCAGGGCGAGAAGCCCCCGGCTGGTGCTATCGACTGTGGACGGAGCAACAGCAGGGGCGCCTCGTGGCGGATGTCACGCCGGAAATCCTGCAGTCGGACCTGGCGCCCATGGCCCTGCAACTGCTCTCCTGGGGCATCGAAAACCTGGAGGAACTGCGCTGGTTAAACCAGCCCCCTGACGCGTCCTACGCGCAGGCCATTTCGATTCTCGAACGCTGTGGCGCCGCTTTCAGGAAGCAGAACGGTGCATATCAGCTAACCCCTCATGGCGTTCGCCTGGCCCAGATGCCATTGCATCCCAGGCTTGCGCACATGCTGCTCGTGGGTTGCGATATTCACGCTGTCGAGACCGCCTGTCTGCTCGCGGCGATACTCTCGGAGCGTTATCCGCTGGGTGCACGCGGTGCCGATATCGAGTCAACCGTCGCGGTACTGATGGGCCGCGGTCACTGCCCGCCGCAATTGCAGGGCTGGTTCAAGCGGGTCTGGCAACAGGCGCGGCGCTATGCGCGAATGTCCAGCAAACTGCACAAGCCGCGCAAGTTCGCGATCAGCGTCGCGCAGGAGGATGTGTTGGGGGTTTTGCTCGCCAGCGCCTATCCCGATCGCATCGGCAGGCTGCGAGCGGATGGCGACGGCAGCCAGTACCAACTGAGCAGCGGGCGCAGCGCGGTGCTGCCGCGCGACGACAGCCTGGCCAGGACGCAGTGGCTGGCGGTCGTGGAGTTGGGCGGGCAGGTGGGGGAGTCGGCCGATCGCATCTACAGCGCCAGTACACTCAACCCAACCGCGTTCGCTGACGTGCTCTCTGTGCTGGTCAACGAGGTTGAGCACGTGGAGTGGGATTATCGCAAGGACCGGTTTGTGGCCGAGCGGCGCCGGATGGTGGGCAGCATCCTGTACTCTTCATCGCCGTTGGATGTGATACCCGATCATGCCAGGGAGGAGGCGCTACTGGGCGTTGTGCGCAAGAAGGGCATCTCGGTACTGCCCTGGACCAAGTCCCTGCTGCAGTGGCGCGCCCGAATCATGCTGTTGCACCGCACCGCGGCGGGGAGTGACAATAACCCCTGGCCCGACCTGTCTGACCAGGCCCTGCTGGATACCCTGGAATCATGGTTATTGCCGTACCTCGGCCCGGTACGGCGTATCGAGGACTTCCAGCACCTGGATCTCAAAGGCATCCTGCGGGCGCTGCTGCCCTGGCCGTTGCCGCTGGAACTGGAGCGCATGGCACCGGAGTTGTGGGCAGTGCCCTCGGGCTCCAACGTGGCGATAGATTATTCCCAGGATCCCCCGGTACTGGCGGTGAAATTACAGGAGATGTTCGGTTGTGTCGAAACGCCAACCATTGCGGATGGCCGGGTCCCCCTGCTGCTGCACCTGTTATCGCCGGCTCAGAGACCGCTGCAGATCACCCAGGATCTTGCCGGCTTCTGGGCAAACGGCTACCCGCAGGTGAAAAGCGAAATGAAAGGGCGCTATCCCAAGCACCCCTGGCCGGACGATCCCCTGAGCGCAACTGCGACACGCCACACCAGGAAGCATTCGGGACGCTAGCCGGCTGAGATCACCATTTGCCCGGCGCGGGCGTCACAATGCCGTCGCTACGGAAAACGGTGGGCGATGCAGTCTAGTTAAGCGCACTGGCTTGTAAGTCGTTGGCGAGCGAATCGCGCACGGCCTGTGTCAGTTCCATGCCGCTTATCGGGTAGGCCGGATGATCGCAACCGGCGTAAATGGCCGCGCCGGCGTTTACCGCCGCAATCATCTGCGTTGACAGCTCAAAACGCAGGAAATGCACCGAGGACGTCTTGGTACTGTTCTCCCGCGGCATATCTTCGTCGGCAATCGGGTAGATGCGTTCGCAATCCTGGACCTGCAGCCACACCTTGTCTTCAATACCGATAAGCCGGGCCAGTTGCAACGCGCGTTCGGCGGGATCCTCGTATTCGATCATGAAGGTGGCCTTCCAGTTGTGTCCATCCGGAATCAACGGCTGGTAAGCTTCGAGTTCTTCATTGATTGCGTGCGCCTCGAACACTTTTTCAATACGCAGCATCTCCTGAATCTGGTAGCGAATGGTCAATGCGTCCTCGAAGTACAGTCTGGCGTGCTCACCCAGTGGGACCTGCCGGCTCTTTTTGTGTTTCAGTACCTGCGCGCGAAAGGTCGGGCGCTTTTCCGAGTATTCTTCGAGTGACCAGAGGTCGGCTCGCGACAGCGTGGGCATAAGGATCTCCAGGGACTACAGGCCGTAGGCCATGCGCAGCAGCGTCATGGGGTGCTCGGCCTTATCGACTTTCTCCGACAGGTGGGCGATGTGCGTGGCGGCCATCGGGCAGTCACTCATAAAATGATCCGGCGCCTGCTGGTCTACCTTGCGCACCACAGGTCGTGCAATTTTCACCGACTTGTCCCGGGTCTCTTTTTTCACCGCATAGGTGCCATCGTGGCCGGAGCAGCGTTCGTGTGCTGTCACCGCAGTCTCCTGTACGAGGTTGAGGACATCGCGGGTTTTCAAGCCGATATTCTGCACGCGCTGGTGGCAGGCTACCTGGTAGGCGATATCGCCCAATGCGTTGGGGAAATCCGTCTTCAGGGCGCCCCCCTTGTGACGCAGCCACAGGTACTCGAAAGGATCGAAAAACGCCGCCTGCACTTTCGCCACGTCCGGGTCATCCGGGTAGAGCAGCGGCAGTTCCTGTTTGTACATCAGCACGCAGGACGGGATGGGCGCCGTCAGGTCATAGCCCTCATCGACCAGTTTCGCCAATACCGGAATATTGGCTTCCTTCAGTCGGGCGACTGATTCCAGGTCGCCGAGTTCCAGTTTGGGCATGCCGCAGCACTTTTCTTTGGGTACCACGTCGATGTGCACGCCATTGTGCTGGAACACCTTGACGAAATCGACGCCAATGTCCGGGCTGTTGTAGTTGCCGTAACAGGTCGCATACAGCGCCAGTTTCCCGGTGGTTTCGCCCACGGCGGTGGCTGCCACCGGGCGCAGCAGGGGCTTGATCTGCTTCCTCATCGTTTTGCTGTGAAATAGCGGGATGGGCGCATCACGGTGAATATCGGTGGCGGACTCCAGCACCTTGCGGAAGCCGGCGTTGCCGTTAAATGCATTCACCGTCACATCGACCAGGGGAATGGACGTCAGGCCGAACACGGTGTCCGTACTCGTCAATACGCGGTCGCGTAACTTCGCGCCATCCTCGCGGAATTTGACCGCCTTGGCCCGCAGCATGAGGTGGGGAAAATCGACGTTCCATTCGTGTGGGGGAACGTAAGGACACTTTGTCATATAACACAGGTCGCAGAGATAGCACTGGTCGACCACCTTGCCGTAGTCGGCTTTGTCGACGCCGTCCACCTCCAACGTCGGCGATTCGTCCACCAGATCGAACAAGGTAGGGAAGGCGTCGCACAGACTGACGCAGCGGCGACAGCCGTGGCAGATATCGTAGACACGCTCCAGTTCCCGCTCCAGGCTGGCCTTGTTCCAGAAGTCTTCGGATTTCCAGTCGACGGGATGCCGGGTAGGCGCTTCCAGGTTTCCTTCTCTCACGATGCGGCCCCTCAGTAGACATCAAGGTTCGGTAACGGGATGAGTGGAAGGGCCAGGCCGGGGGCCGGCCCTCCGTTCGTGTCAGTCGTTCAGGGTATCCAGGGCTTTCTGAAAGCGATTGGCGTGGCTGCGTTCGGCCTTGGCCAGCGTTTCCATCCAGTCCGCAATTTCGTCGAAGCCCTCGTCGCGCGCGGTTTTCGCCATGCCCGGGTACATATCGGTGTACTCGTGGGTTTCCCCGGCAATCGCGGCTTTCAGGTTGTCAGCGGTTCCGCCTATCGGCAGGCCCGTCGCCGGATCACCGGTTTCTTCGAGGTACTCCAGGTGGCCGTGGGCGTGCCCGGTTTCCCCTTCAGCGGTGGAACGAAAAACAGCCGACACATCGTTGTAGCCCTCGACATCGGCCTTGTTGGCAAAGTAGAGGTAGCGGCGATTCGCCTGCGACTCACCGGCAAACGCATCCTTCAGGTTTTGTTCCGTCTTGCTGTTCTTTAATGACATCGTGCATCTCCTTCGTCGTTCGCTGTTACACCTGTGCAGGTGTGTGATAACACTAGTACAGGCGATGATCTATGACAAATCAATTGGGGCTAATTACCTGATTGAATTTGCCTATCGATGTACGGCGGCTTTCCATCGCGCTAAAGGCGCGGTCAATCCGCCAGCGCTGTCCCATCCCGGCTGAAGGTTCTGGATAAATCATCCAGCACGACAATCAGGCAGGGTACCAGGAACAGGGTTATCAGCGTGCCGACCAGTACACCAAAGCCGAGCGAAACCGCCATTGGCTTGAACAGCGACGTGGAGATCGTGGTATCTGACATCATCGGTACCAGGCCGATAAACGTGGTGACGCTGGTCAGTACAATGGGGCGGAAACGTACGGTTCCCGCGTGGCCGACAACGGATAACAGGTCCTCACCGCCTAGCCGTTGTTTATTGATATGGTCCACGAGCACCAGGCTCGAGTTCACCACAACCCCGGAGAGGGCGACAATACCCAGGAGCGAGAAAAACACCAGGTCCATCCCCAACAGGAAATGGCCCATGATGGCGCCGACTACACCGAAGGGAATGACGCTCATGATGATCAGGGGCTGGAGGTAGGATTGCAGTGGTATCGCCAGCAGGGCATAGATGACGAGCAGCGCCAACAGGGAACTGCTGAGCAGTGCGCCCATGGATTCCACGCGTTCCTCGGCCTCTCCTGACAGACCAAAGCTGATGCCAGGGTAGCGTTGCTCCAGTTCCGGCAGTACATCCTGCTGGATTGCGCTGATGACGGACTCCGGGGTGGCTATGCTGCGGTCCACGTCAGCGGTGACGGTTACGACCCGCTGGCCATCGACTCGCCTGATCGTGGTGTACCCCCTGGCCAGTTTTGCGCTTGCGACACTGCTGAAGGGGACCTCCACACCGTCGGGCGTGCGTATTCGCATGTCCTCGAGGTCACCCAGGGAGCGGCGTTCCCCCTCGGGATAGCGCACCATTACGCGTATGTCGTCCTTGCCGCGCTGGATGCGCTGTGCCTCGTATCCGTAGAAAGCCTGCCTGACCTGCTGGCCGAGATCGGTCAGTGTCAGTCCCAGATTGCGCGCGCCCGGCAGCAGTTCGAGTTGTACTTCCTGTTTGCCCCCGCGAAAGGAGTCGCTGACATCCATCACGCCGTTGTAGGTTTGCAGGGCAACGCGCAATTCGGCCGCCGCGTCGCGCATATGCTCGAAGTTCTTCCCGTACAACTCGAGCGAGACCGCCTTGCCAAAACCAAAGGACTCGGACGTAAAGCCGAGATCGATTGCATCGGGAATACTCCCCGTGAGTTCGCGCCAACGGTTTGCGTAGGTACTCGTGGAGATGCCTGAATAGTTGCGCGGCAGGTTGAGTTCAATGGCAATTTCCGCGAGATTGCTCGCCGCGGTGGACCTGCCGATACTGCCCTTCGGGATGAACGAACCGATGCTGCTTATGACATGGGCGATCTTGCTGCTCTCGCCGGGGGCCAGGTGCTGGTCCAGTTCCCGGCGCAGTTGCTCGCCCGCCGCCTCGATCTGCTCGGCCGCTCGCGCGGTGCTTTCGATGGGGGTGCCCTCGGGCATGGTCAGGGTTGCATAGAGGTGCGTGCCTTCCACGGGCGGGAAAAACTGGAACTGCATGCGCCCGCTGGCAAACAGTGACAGCGTCAGGGCCAGGACCACGATGCCAAGGGCGATGGTCAGGTAACGCCACTCCAGCGCCCGGTTTACCGCCGGCTGATAATAGTGCGTGGCAATGCGCGTCATCCAGCCCGCTATGCGCTCCTGCAATACCAGCCACCGACTTGTCAGCCAGTTGCCTGACGT
>JAUICG010000026.1 GCA_030427485.1 Gammaproteobacteria bacterium | reverse complement strand
GTCCCAAGGGTATGGCTGTTCGCCATTTAAAGTGGTACGCGAGCTGGGTTTAGAACGTCGTGAGACAGTTCGGTCCCTATCTGCCGTGGGCGTTGGAGAATTGAGGGAAGCTGCTCCTAGTACGAGAGGACCGGAGTGGACGAACCGCTGGTGTTCGGGTTGTGTCGCCAGACGCATTGCCCGGTAGCTACGTTCGGACAGGATAACCGCTGAAAGCATCTAAGCGGGAAGCCCCTCCCAAGACGAGTTCTCCCTGACCCCTTGAGGGTCCTGAAGGGCCGTCCAAGACCAGGACGTTGATAGGCTGGGTGTGTAAGCGTTGTGAGGCGTTGAGCTAACCAGTACTAATTGCCCGTGAGGCTTGACCATATAATCCAAGTTATTTGTGCACGCGAGTGTGCGAAGAAGACGACGGGTGTTGTGACAAGTCCGGTGTTGAACAGCACGTTGTGAGACAACAGAGCAGGCCGCTTGATTTGCCCCCCTATTTGATTGCCAGTAGGCACTGCGAGCGCAGGTAAGACCGAAGCCGATCAAGCCAGTTTGCCTGGCGACCATAGAGCATTGGAACCACCTGACCCCATCCCGAACTCAGAAGTGAAACGATGCATCGCCGATGGTAGTGTGGGGTCTCCCCATGTGAGAGTAGGTCATCGCCAGGCTTTAATCAGAAACCCCGCAGTACACTGTGCTGCGGGGTTTTTTTATGGATCGCGGGGTCGTTACAGGTATCCAGTGACAAGCGGACGATTACCGGAGTGGGGCACCAAATGCTGCTATGTTTTATACAGGTAATCTGCCGGCAGTCCCAGCCGCAGGCAGGCCTGTGCCGGTGGCGCTGAACGCAATACGACGCGGTCGGCGAGCGCGCCACCCCTGCGCACCAGCCAGCGCTGCCAATCGGCGAGGAGGTAACTGCCATCCAGTTGCAAGCGCTCGCGGACTGATGGCGGGAGAATGGAGACCGCCGCGCGCAGGAAGAGCGGCTGGAGGGGCCTCAGGAGAGCCGGCAGGCCGCCGGTGCGGCGCATGATGTCGAGGAACTCAAGGATGATTTCCGATGCCTCCAACTGCGGCAGCATCTGCTGGAACAGGGCCTGCTGCTGTGCCTCGCTTTCGGGTGCCCCCGGGGCGCCATAGAGTCGTGCGCTGGCCTGCGCTTCGGCATAAAACCGGTCGCGTTCGGCGGCGCTCAGAGGGGCGACAAACTGGTCGTAGGCCTGAACGAAACCGAATGAAGCGGTCACCTGCACCCAGTCCATCAACTCCGGTTCCAGTGCCGTATAATTACGACCGTCCGGTGTCACGCCCCGGACCTTGCCATGCATTCGCGTCACGCCCGCGATCATTTGCTCGGCGACACTGCGGGCCCCGTACACGGTCACCATCGCAGCCAGTCCGGTACGCTGCATCCGCGCCAGGGGATCGGTGCGAAACGTGGTGTGGTCCCAGACGCCAGAACGCACTCGCGGTTCCGCGAGTTCCAGCAGTACGGCGGCAGTACCGCCGATATATAACGCTACCGGATTCTTGAAAACTCGCCAGGAAACCGAGTCGGGTGTAGCCAGTGCCGCTTCACCCGCCGGTCGTGTGAAATCGATGGTGGGGAGTGCTGCTTTCTGTGATGGATTTGCGCTGGTGCCCATGCCGGATTACCCCTGCCTCAGAAGCGGTAGGTGAGCGTGGCGCCATACGTGCGTGATTTGCCGGCGAAGCGAATCACGGTATTGGCATTCTGTGTGACCGAGAGCCAGTAATACTCGTCGGTGATGTTGTTCCCCCAGACTGAAAAATCCCAGTGCCCGTCGAGGGTATAAATGCCGAGAGAGGCGTTTGCCGTGGTGTAATCGTCAACCTCGCCCACTGCGGAGTTAGTGAGGTCGGCCTGCGATTTCGACTGGTAGTGCACGTTCAGGCTCGCGCTCACGCCCAGCCCGTCGCTGATGGCCCTGTCATACATCAGCGTCGCATTGCCGGACCGCTTGGGACTGTAGAGAAACTCCGCACCGTCAAAATCCTGCGGCTCGCCTAAAGCGTTGATGCCCTCGTAATTTTTCACTTCGGTATGCAGCAGTGTCGCTGCGACGATTGCGGTGAGATCGGACGTCAGCCGCCAGGTCAATTGCGTGTCGAGCCCGTACGCTTCGGAATCGGGAACATTGTCGAGCCGGGCGAGCGTGGTGTAGATCGGGTCGGCAAAATACACTGCCAGTTGCTTGTCCTTGTAGTCATAGTAGAAGGTGGACAGGTTGAACTGCATACTCTGTTCGAGCAATGTAGCCTTGAGACCCAATTCATAGGCCAGTAGTTGCTCCTGTTTCACCGGTGCGTTCTGTACCGCGAGGTTAGCCGCATTGACCGGGGTGGTTCCCGATTTGAAGCCTTCGGATATCGAGGCGTACATCAGCGTATCCATGTCGTACTGCCAGTTCAGTGCTACACGCCAGGGTACATTGTCCTCGTCGAGGTGTGAACGCACTTCGCCGAATTGCCCGGTATCAGTGTTGAAAGTGTTGCATTCACCCTCACTGATGGGATCCGCCATCGCGCCATAAAAGAGATTGAACAGGTAGCGGTTGGTGACATTCACATTGGGCAACATGTTGGTGTTGAAATCCGAAGAGCAGCCCTTGTAATCCTGCTGGTCACGGGTGTAGCGCAGGCCGGTGGTGAGGCTGAACTGGTCGCTGAGGGTCCAGTCCGCGTTGGCATAGATGCTCCAGGAGTCGGAATCGATATTGGCGCGGTCCCTGAAGGTACGAAACGCCTGCATTGCCTGCTCTGGAGTGTAGCCCGCGGAATTGAACGGCGTGCCGAGCAGGCTTACCGTGGTCGCGCGCACCAGGCCGACATTGGCGTTCTGGCCCAGCAGTGTCCTGTTCGAGTCATAAAGCTGGTCGTCGGTGTAGTACGTGCCGACCAGCCAGCGTACTCTATCCGAACTGCCTTCAAGGCGTAGTTCCTGGGAAAAGCTCTCGATCTTGCCGTCGAGGTTCTGCAGCAGGATTTCGTAAGGCGCGCCGCTGAAATCGGTAAGCCCCTTGCGTTTCATATCCTGGTAGCCGGTCAGGGACACCAGCCTCAAGTCTTCGGTGAACGCGTAATTGGCATGCAATGCGTAGGCGTTCAGGTGGCTGTTCTCGTCCAGGTCGCCGGGGAGTCCGAGGCCCGTGCCAATATCGACACCGCGCGTTGAAAGCGGCGCCCAATCCGCTTCCTCCGGTTGATCCGGTTGATTATCCGCGAGGTATTCAGTAAGGCCCTGGGCGTTAAACGGCGCGGAGGGGCCGGAAACCGTCGCGGGGCTGAGGGCGATTGCCTGTGCGGCGAGGGTATCCGATTTTATTTTCCAGCCATTGTAGGACACATCCAGATCCAGTTGCTCCAGTGGTCGAAATGACAGCTGCCCACGGTAGCCGTAGCGGTGTACCTCACCGAGTTCGTCATCGCGCGTGTTGGATTTCTGCCAGCCCTCGTTGCTGTCCTCGGTGCGAAAGGCGAGTCGCCCGGCGAGCGTGTCACCGAGGGGGCCGCTGACCATGGCCTCGGTATTCACCGTATCGTAGTTTCCGCCCTCCGCGCGCACCATGGCCTCAAACTCCTCGCTGGGCTTGTTGGTGACCAGGTTGATCAGGCCGCCGGTCGTATTGCGCCCGAACAGAGTGCCCTGGGGGCCCTGCAGCACCTCGACCCGCTGCATGTCAAACACCGGGCCGGCATTCAACACGGGGTAGGGGTAAGCGATCTCGTCGAGATAGATGCCCACGGTCGAGGTCGCTGACATGTTGACTGTATTGAATCCGATGCCGCGCAATGTGTAGGTCGGCACGCCCTGATAGCTCTGTGACAGTGTGAAGGAGGGCACTACCGAGGTGAGGTCGGATACGCTGGTAATCCGCAGCCTGTCGAGTTGCTCGCCTGTGAAAACCTGGATATCCATGCCGACTTCGTTGGCCGTCTGCTCGATGCGCTGGGCGGTAACCACCACGTTCTCCAGCACGGGCTGCGCCGCGAATTGATCCTGTTTCCCGGCTGCCTGTCCCCATGCCTGGCAGGATAGCGCAAGTACACCACAGGTACATGCGGTGGCCAGAGAGCGCCTCTTGTGTAACTTTGGTATAGTTTCCATGTCATCCTCTTATTGTTATAGGTGTTGTCATAGGGCCAGTCGGCCGGGGCTCGAGTAGCCAACATAGGCCGCATTGTCGCCAAATACCTTGACCGAAACCGGCAAGCAATTGACCACAACCCGCATGATACATTAACGTCTCAAACTATAGCTGCAATTGGCGATCTGAGCGAATGGGTCAACGCAACTCCATCCATATCAGCACAATTGACTCTTTTCTGGTAGGTTGCCGCCGCAGGGGCGTATCACCTGCCACTATCATGGCCAGAATCGATGAGTCCAGTGACATCCTGTCTGATCCGCAGGGGCGTTTTCCAATTGCCAAGGTGGGGAGTTTTCTGTCAGCGATCGCGCTGGAATTGCATGACGAAACCCTCGGTTTCCTGGAGCGACCCACAGCGCCCGGTGGTCTCGAACTGTGGTTGTATGCCTGTATCACCTGTCATACGCTCGGTGAGGCCATGGAGCGCTGGATTCGCTTCTGGCGTTTGCTGCACGACGACCAGCAGACCCGGCTGACGCTCGACGGTGAGGAAGCCCGCTTGAGTACAGTCTTCGTCGGCGATGATACGATCGATCGCAGCAGTTTCGTCACCTGGGAGATGTTCCTGATGCTGCGCCTGGCGAGCTGGTTGATAGATAAACCGTTGCTGCTGGATCGCTTGTATTTCACGTTCCCCGCACCGCCAGACCTGGGAGACTACACCGACATGTTTCCGGCAAGGCATTACTTCGGCAGCACCGAGAACAGCATCGTTTTCAACCGGCGCTTCCTGGAAATGCCCCTGGTTCGTAACGCCGATAATGTACCCGATTTTGTTGCCAGCCTGCCTCACCTGATGTCCGAGCAACGAGTCGACCTCAGCCTGACGGCGCAGATTCGACGTATGCTGCAGGAGGCGGACAGCGTCGATGAACTTCCGCTCAGCAGGGTTGCACGCCAGTTGAATCGTAGTGAGGATACGGTGCGGCGACACCTGAAGGTGGAGGGCAGTCATTTTTCGGAGATCAAGGAGAGCGTGCGGCGGGATCAGGCCGTGTACCACCTGGAATGCCTGAGTACACCGATTAACCAGATAGCGTATCTTCTCGGCTTCTCCGAGCCCAGCGCGTTCAATCGCGCGTTCAAGCGGTGGACTGGCCAGACCCCCGGCGATTATCGTCGACAAGTTGCCTGAGATGAACACTATAAAAGGGGGCAGCTCGCCCCCGGCTTCCGTTACCAGTATGACTATCAACGCGGTCGGTTTGCTGGTCTCGCTGCTTGTCAGTTGGTGGCTGCTGGTCAACGGCGAAGGCATCAGTGACCTGGTCACCGTGTTGCTGATCGGCGCCGCGTACGTTCTGCCGATCATTGTACTCGAGATGATCTTCTTGCAGCCAGGCCGCGAAGCAGTGCCGGAAAACACGCGTACGGCGGTGGATGTTCGACGCGTTCTGGTGAAGCTTCTCGGCCTGGCTTTCACTTTATGGTTAATCGTCGGCGTCTACTCATTGTTTCCCGAGTACCGGGGTGCTTTCTATGCAAGGTACTACGACGCTTTGCGTACCCTGGCGCCATATTGGCTGGTACTCGCCGTGCCCTACTTTTTCTGGATGGACAGTCGCAACGGCGGTGAGCGCGACGGATACTGGCATGTGGGGGCGTTGGTACTGTTTCGCTGGAGGCATGTCGACAGGCGTGTGATCGGGCAACACGTGCTGGGTTGGACCGTAAAGCTTTTCTTCCTGCCCCTGATGTTTACCTACCTGTCAGGCAAAATACATTACTTCAGGTCTTACCACTTTGAAATTGTGTTTTCCAACTTCAAGTCATTTTATGATTTCGCGTTTGATTTTCTGTTTTACGTGGACCTGCTGATTGCGTGTGTGGGTTATGTCTGCACGTTCAGGGCGACTGACTCGCATATTCGCTCCACTGAACCCACCCTGCTGGGCTGGGCGGTTGCAATACTCTGCTACCAGCCATTCTGGTCATTCTTCTCCTCGCACTATATCGACTACCAAACCGGCGGCGCCACCTGGGGAAAATGGTTGTGGGATTACACCGTGGTATACATATTCTGGGGCTGCAGCATACTCGTATTGACGGCAATTTATGTATGGGCAAGTCTCGCGTTTGGTATCCGGTTTTCCAATCTCACGCACCGCGGCATTCTCACCAATGGGCCCTATCGGTACTGCAAGCATCCGGCCTATGTCAGCAAGTGCCTGTCCTGGTGGCTTATATCAATGCCTTTCATGATTAACTCGACGGCGGATGAGTCGCTGCGCCACTGCCTGTTGCTGCTGCTGCTGAATGTGATCTACCTGCTGCGCGCGCGTACGGAAGAGCGCCATTTGTCCCGGGATCCGGATTACTGCGCGTATGCACGTTATATAGAGCGCTACGGGTTGTTCCGAAAGTTGGGGGAATGGTTGCCCTTGTTGCGCTTCAAGCCAGGGCATTTGTTTAACCTGGGAGTGGCTGGGGATTAACTCGCGAGATATTTCTGTATATCGACTTCGTCCAGTTGTTCGGGTGGCAGAAATTCCCTGGCGTATTGCGCAAACACCCTGTTTCGCACGAACAGCTCGAAGCAATCCCTGTCGATATGCTTGTCCACTACCATTCTGTGTAGTATTTCGATCGCCTCACTCACCGGCTTGGCTTTTTTGTAGGGACGGTCAGAGGCAGTGAGCGCCTCGAAAATGTCGGCGATGGCGAGAATGCGCTCCGGAATGCTCAGTGCATCTCCGGGCAGTTTGCGCGGGTATCCGGTTCCCCGGAGTGTCTCGTGGTGGGTTGACGCGTAGCGCGGTACGTTCTTCAGTTCCTCGGGAAAGGGCAGGCTTTCCAGCATTTTTATGGTACTGATCATGTGCTCGTTTATCTTGAATCGGTCTTCTTCAGTGAGCGTGCCGCGCGAAACGGAGAGGTTGTAGATCTCGCCCAGGTTGTACAGATGCTCGGGAATAACCATGTCGATACCGTATTCGGGCGGATAAGTGGCCCGCTGTTCCCTGTCGATAATGTGCTCGGGCTTGTCGCTCAGTAGCGGTTCTGTGGCCGGAAGAACCGGCGCAGTTCCCTGTACGCGCAATTCTTCCAGCGGAGAAAGCCCGATACGGTTGTCGAAATGTCGCTGCCATGTCTGGCGGGCGATGTCCTGCAGCCGATCGAGCTTCTCCTGGTCAAGGAATTCACCGCCCACGTTGCAGCTGGCGACGAAGGCGAACTGTTCCAGTAGCTCGCGCTGCCGGCGCTTGAGTTGCTGATCCAGCTGCGCTTCTATCCCTGGCGTCTCCTGGCGTTGCTTCCAGTATGCGATCTCCGCATCGCGCCACAGCACCTCGAATCGCATACGCACCTCGTGCAGGCGATTGTAAATTGCCTCCAATTTGCTGCCTTTGTCGACAATATGTTCCGGCGTGGTGATCTTACCGCAATCGTGCAGCCATGCGGCGATGCGGTATTCGCGCCATTCGTCATCGGTTTCCAGTTTGAAACCGGCAAAGGCTGGCAAATCACTGGACACAGCGTGTTCAGCGAGCATCAGGGCCAGTTCCGGCACCCGCTTGCAATGCCCGCCTGTGTACGCTGATTTGTCATCGATGGCCTGCGCGATCAACTCTATGAAGGCGTCCATCAATGCGCGCTGTTCCAGTTCATGGGTCTGTATCGCCGCCACCATGCTGACCATGGAACTGGACAGTTCGTGCAGTTCCTTCACGCTGGAGTCGACGTGTCGCACCCTGGCGAATTCGCGCCGTTGAACTTTATCGTTTTCAAGTGCCAACTGGCGTATCGGACGAACGATGGGCCTGGCGAATACCCAGGACAACGGCAGCAGAAAAAACAGGAATAGCGCAGTGATCGCGATGGACAGCTTCACCTGGTCGAGCAAGGGGGCCACTAGCGCATCACTCGGGGTAAGAATGCCGATGTACAGAGCGTTATCGCCCTCTCCGGCACGAGCCGCATAGGCGAGGTAGGTTTCACCATTGAGCGGCGTTTCAATAAGCTGACCCTGCATCGCGGGGGTTGCGGCAATCTGGATCAGCGCATCGCTGGGTACCGCGCTGGACTGGCTGGAACCGGAGGGGTTGTCTGGTTCTAACCATTTGTTCGACAGGTACGCGAGCTGTTCTTTTCCGATCGCCGCTATGGCCTTGTCTATCAGTTGCCGCAAATCCGGCCGTTCTGCAGGTACGACGATATGCAGCGTACTGGGAAGCCGGTTTTCTCCGAAGACAGTTTCGTCATGAAATCGCAAGCCTGTCAGGAAGTAGGTGCGCTCGAGAAACCGCATAATCGCCTCGTTGTCCAGCGCGGCGCTCGCCTGGCCGGCCAGTACCATTTCCAGCGCAGCAAAAGTGGAATCCGTTTCGACAATTTCGATCTGTGGAAAGCGCTCGCGCAATACGGGGATTGTCGACCAGCCTGCCGGAATCGCCACTCGCTTGCCGTTGAGGTCAGTGAGCTGATTGATCACGCCGAAATTCTCACGGGTCGTTAACGCGTACGGCACTCTGGCGTAGCCCCTGCCAAACAGTCCGAGGTGTTGATTGGCATCAGTGGCGACTACGGACTGGAGCAGGTCAATGTCCCCCCTCTGATAGAGTGCCACCAGTTCCGGCCAGGTAAAGCCGTTGACAAAACTGACTTTCAGGCCGGTCATCTGCGATACGAATTTGATGATATCAATGGAATAGCCCTTGGGCTGTCCAGCCTGCGCATAATCAAACGGTGGCCAGTTCAATTCGTTGGAAACGCGCAGTGTAGGCTGCGCTGCGACAAACGCTTTCTCCCGCGCGGTAAGCGCCAGTTCAGGTACAGGGATGCGGGGCTGCCGTGTCCGCTGGTCCAGGCTGGAAGCGATAACCTCGCCGGTGCCGTTGAAGAGGTAGACATCACCATGCCGGGATATCTTGTGCTCCGACAGAAACCCGGAGATTGTGGCGAGCGTCATATCAATGGCGACCACGGTTGTCGAGCTTTTCAGCCGCTTTGACAGGGTTCTCCCTGGCGCGCCCAACTGTGCGAAGATGTAGGGCTCGGTGATCTGCACACCGTCGGAGTTCATTGCGCCGGTATACCACGGCCTGGAGCGCACATCGTAGTCCGACGGTTCGTCGCGTGTGAGCCGGGTCTGCAGGTTGTCGTCCAGGTAGCGGTAGTGACGTACCGGTCCCCGGTCATCGCGGCGCAGGGAGATGATCAACCAGCGATCTCGGGGATGCGCATGCAGTTTCCTGCGCGCGGTTTCACTGGTATCGAGATTGATCACCTCAAAAAACCGCCCCTCGCTGTCGCCGAGGTAGATGCCGTAGTAGAGCGGGTTTTTCCGTAATACCTCGGTAAATATTTCCAGGTGTGCCGCTTCATTTGCGGGGTCTGATAAAACCGGATTGTCTGCCAGCAGATCAATCACATTGGCGTTGACTCGCGCCACACTCTGCAATTCCGAGGCGATACCTGAGGAGGCGGTTGAGTACAGGTCAGCGGCCACTGTCCTGGCCATGGACTGGCCGAAATAGTATTGCAGGCCGATAGCCAGGCCAGCGGTCAACGCGGTCGCGATCACGAATGCGATAACGACTGTGATATGTATGGTGGTGCGCATATTGCCAAACAGGGAGGTCATTGACTAACGGGCTCTCACTTGAGTGCGCTTTCTCTGTTGGAGCATAGCATGCTCGTCGACTCATGCGTGGTTATCCCGCTGTGTCCAATCCGGGGAAGGAGAACACGCAATCCCGGATTGTATCGGATCAGCTTGCCGCTGGACGATTGAATGGATTGAACGTGCGAGGAAGAACCGCTGGGCTTACCCGGCAGCTTCGTTATGCGTAGTTCTGAAGGGGTGTGCTACTTTGCCAGTTCGGCACTGAAAGAATGGAGGCCCGCCCAGTCGACAGGCCTCCGACATTGTCACTGAACCTGGCAGTCCTGGAACCAGGATTTCGTGGATACGGGAGTGGTGAGAGTGATTTCGACAGACCCCGTTTCAATTGGATCCTTGATCTCGCCGAGGGTGGAGAAGGTGAAGCCGTATGCACCACTGGTGGAATAGTTGGGTATGCTGAATGACTCCTGCCCCACCACTTTACAGTTATCCTTCGCGGTCAATGATACTGACGCTCCACCTGGCGGAGGGTTGTTAAAGATGTCAGATATGTACATGGTCACTGTTTGCGCCGTGCCGACCGTAGTGGTTCTGCGATATTCAACCCAGTTCGGCGCAGCCCCCAACGTAACAACGTGTGAAGCACGGACGTTGATCAACTGCCGGCTGCACCATACCCCGTCGCCCGCAACCGGGCAGAGCAGGCCGTTGTACCATGCTGGATCATCATTGTTGTCATAGGCCCCATTGGAATTGAAATCGACGTATGTTTCCTCCTGACCGGCGATGCAGCGCAGTGGCCCAGACGTCAGCTCCCCCGGGCACTGGGGAAGGCCCGGTGTCCAGACGCCGTCTTCATTTTTGTCAATAAAGGCTTCAGGCATGTTCTCGAACAGTGTTTGTTCGTCCTGGTCCATAACACCGTTGCCGTTGCGGTCTACGAAGGACTCCTCACCGATCGCCGTTACCAGAATGGAGGAGCGCCCACCTCGAATATAGCCCAGGTCAAAGGGGCAAGGTATCGGCTGGCCACCGTGTACCAGTTGGCCGTTATCATCTCTGCAACTTGTCGGTTGTCCGCTCAGTGGTGACTTGTCGTATGTCATTACGTAGGTCTGCCCGGTGAGTGTCGGGAACCGGGGATCCTGGCTGGTCCACTCGACCGAGCATGCACCGCCGACGGTTGTACAGGAGCCGACGATTGAGCCGTACTCCGTAGTGAACACGGCTGCGGTCCCGTCTACCACTGGATTATTGAACTTGTCCGCCATGGCAACCGTCAGCAGACGGCACAAGCCGAATGTGGTCATCGCACCATCAACCACGAAGCTTGATCCATCGCCACAGTCGCCGACAGCCAGGCTGATTGAGTCTTGATCCGGCAAGCCGGTTGTTACCGTGAGGAGATCAGAGACTGTTGTAACGAGGCCGCTGTCGCCGCCGTCCACTGTCGCCAGAACGCGCACCACAGTGGGAATGTCTCCCGCATGTACGGTAACGCTCACCTGCCCGTCCCCATCACTGAGGGCAGAGGTTTTTGACAGGGACAGCCCGCCGACGTAAGTCGTCAGCGAAAAGTTAACGGTCACGCCCGACAGCGCGCTGCCGGATCCATCGACTACCCTGAATACGACGGTGGACGATTCATCCCGGCCCTGACCACCGGTGCCCTTCAGTACGATCAGTAGCGGGTCTGCACTGACAAACTCAATGGCGTTGGTTGTCGGGCCTGCAATCGTCAGCGTGCCAAAGGCCTGGGCATCGGCGCCCACCAGACTGGCGGTGACGTTGTCGACACCAGAACAGCCTGTTGCGGAGTACAAGGTGGACGCCTGGCCGTTGACGGACTGTGATACGGTCGGGTTGATGGTGGCCAGCTCGGCGGCAATACAACCGCTATTGAACCTGACTTCTTCCGCCGTGGTCACGCGATTGCCTTCAGAGTTGAGTACGATTACCGACAACTGGGCATTCCCGCCTGCGGAAAGCGTGGAAGCGGGCTCTATGAGAATGCGATTTTCGACAAACATGCCGTTCTCATCGTAGGAGCCGATGCGCAGTCCGCTGTCACCTACCTGGAATGCCAGGCTGTCAGTGACCACACCGGCGTCGGTGGTCGCTGTCGCAGTCACCGTACCGGCGCCTTTTTCGGGGCCGGATTCGATCTGGAATGTCGCCACACCGTCCTGGTTGGTCAACGCCGTACCCGACGGCGGGAAAAGCACACCAATATCGGTCGTGGCGGACACCAGCACGTTGGCGCCACTGCCCTCGACGGTTGCCCGCAATGTGCCGGGGGACGACGAGGTTACGGTATTGGTGCTGTTCCCTTCCGGGTCAAAAAGTTCAAGTGATATTGCACTTGCTTCCACGTTTATAGTCAGGTTGCCTGTCGCCTCTCCAGCGCTGGTCTCTGCCGTTGCGGTGACCGTGCCCGCCCCGCTGACCAGCCCCGCTTGAATCTGGAATGTCGCCACCCCCATCAGGTTGGTCAGCGCCGTGCCGGACTCCGGCAGTATGGTACCTATGTCGGTTTCCAGTGAGACAAGAACGTTGGGATTTCTTCCGGGAATACTCACCGTGAGTGTACCGGGGGCCGCAGAGGTAACGGTATCTGTCGGTTCACCTGCGGCGTCGAACAGCGCGAGCGCGAGAGTAGGCGTCTGGCTGCCGCCGCTGCTACTGGAGCTGGCTGCGTCCTCGTCGTAGAACGTGCTGCCGCCACCCCCGCCGCCACAGGCTGCGAGTGTGAGCAGGAATGCAGTTAAAACAGCCAGACGGCTGGCTAGCGTGGCGCCCCGATTGATCATGTTTATCCCCTGTTGCCCGCCGTACAGCGGTTTTTATTGGTGTAGCCTGTTAGTGTTGACTGGCCTTCCCCGATTCCGGAGTATGCGTCCGGAATCAAATAATAATGTATTTACCAGTATCAGCTTAACATCACAATGCCTGAAAACTCGATAAATAACATGGCGATAGATAACTTTTGTGATTTTTTACACAAGGTTGGCTGGCGAGGCTTGCGATGAATTCGGTAAGGAGGCCAATTATGCGCCCATTTACATTCCAACCGGTTATATTACTGGCGCGGCATTCCCGTGTCGCACCTTAGGACCACCGTTTCGGCTGCTGCTGTATCGTGCCCTGGCGGACACCTGATACCATCTGCGCGATGACTGACAGCCTTCCTTGTGTTCACACCCTGACAGTGTCCATCGTCGTCCACAACAGTCCGCTGGAACTGGTGTGCACTACGGTGAGCAGCCTGTGCCGCGCCGCGCGTTTTGCACAGGAGGCCGGGTGTCTGGGTCGGGTGACGGTCTGGCTGGTCGATAATGCGTCTGCTGCCGGGTATCGGGATGCCCTGCAAGCTGAAATCACTCGTTGGCCGGCCGCTGAGGGGTTTGACGTCCGTTATTTTCCGCAGAGCGGCAATCGCGGCTTTGGCTGCGGCCACAATACGGTGCTTGCCCGCCTGGACAGTGAGTTTCACCTGATTCTCAACCCCGATGTGCACTTGCAGGACGACACGCTGCAAAGGGGGCTTGGCGCGTTGCAACGAGCCGACGACATCGTCCTGGTCAGCCCCCGCGTTACCGGGAGTAGCGGCGAGCAGGAGTTTTTATGCAAGCGCTATCCGACCGCACTGGTATTACTGCTGCGCGGTTTTGCCCCCGGTTTTGTGCGCCGCCTGTTTAAACGGCAGCTGGCCAATTATGAAGTGCGTGACTTGTGCAGCGGGAATACTCCGGTGGAAGTCGATATCGCCAGCGGTTGTTTCATGTTGCTGCGCACTGCGGCGCTGCGGGCCGTGGGTGGTTTCAACGAGGACTTTTTCCTTTACTTTGAAGATTTTGACCTGTCGTTGCGGCTAGCCAGGCAGGGCCGGTTGATCTTTGACCCGGGGGTACGCATTGTGCACCACGGAGGGTATGCGGCGAGCAAGGGCCACCGGCACCTGGGGTATTTTATCCGTTCAGGGATTCGGTTTTTCAATCGCCACGGCTGGCGTTTTCTGTAGCATCCTGTGGAATGCTGTTAGACTTTCTCCCGGTTCTATACGTTTATCGCAGAGAGTTTGAATGAACGAATTGAGGCGCATGGCCTACCTCGACGCGCTGCAGATCGATTGCTATGTGTCGCGCACCCAGTTGCCCGGTGCCGCGTTGACCCGGCGTTTGGCGATTGTGCGGACTCCGGTCGAGGAAGCCGGCGCTACGGATACCCTGGGGGCTCTTACCGCCCCTGGTGGGGCACTGCCCGCACGGCAGCCCGCGGGTTTCACACGACCGGATTTTGGCCTGGACCAGCGTCCGAAGAGCGCGGTCGTTGAACCGCGGCGCGAGGTCTCAAGGGATGGTGAACCGGTGCCGCGCTTCAGCCTGAGTGCCATCGTTGCCGGGCAATGGCTGTGGCTCGAGGAACTTGACGGCAGTGCGCTGGCAACCGCGCAGGTACAACTGGTACAGGCCATGGCTCAGGCATTGCTGCGGTCTCGCGGGGCGGGCACAGATAACACTGGGCCAGTGTCGGCAACCAGCGCGGCCAGGCCGGATATTGCGCAGTTTGACTGGCCCCTGCACAGCAACCGCCAACTCGACCAGGGCGAGGGTGCGGCGCGGGCCAGTGTAGCGGCGTTTGTCGGCCGCAGGCTGGAACAATGCGGTTGCCGCGGCCTGGTTCTGCTGGGGCAGGCCTGCTCGCGACGGGTATCCCTGTCACAAGTGGCTGTCCCCGCGGTCAGCGTTGCCAGCAGTGCGGAGATTCTGGCCGATCCGGCGCTTAAGCGGAAGGTGTGGCGCGATCTGCAGCCGCTGTTGCAAGCATCGTGATTCCCGTTGAAGTGCGCCTGTACTGCCAACCGTCAGCGGCCGGAGCGTGTCGTGCCGCACAGCATTAGACCGGCTGTCCCGATAGACGCGGGTACTCTGGCGGCAGTCGATGCCAGCGTCAACAGTCATCCATGGAGCGATGCACAGTTCACCGCGGTGTGCGCCGGCACAGACGGCAGCCCGGCGTGGGCACTGGTTGCAGCGGACGACGGCCGCATAGATGGATTTGTTGTGGCGTCCCGGGTACTGGATGAGGCATCTATTCTAAGCATCGCGGTCGTACCCCGGCAGCAGCGCAATGGCCTGGGCAGGTCGCTGCTGCTGGCTGCAATCGCCCGGGCGGAGCGCGAGGGCGCGGTGCGCTGCCTGTTGGAAGTTCGGGAAACCAACGCCGCGGCGAGGCGCCTGTACACGGAAATTGGCTTTGCATTGGATGGTGTGCGGAAAAACTATTACCCTCGAGAAGGCGGGCGCGAAGACGCCCTGTTGATGTCCAGAGAACTGAAAGGAACCGCGAATGAACGTGCTTGAAACCGAGTGGTGGAGCATGGCGATCCCCCCGGAGTGGTGGGCCGACTCGGAAGAAGACAGCATCCTGGTGGGGGACCGGGACGATGTCGGCTGTATTGAAATCAGCACGCTGCACAAGGAAGCGGGTGAGTTCGACGCGCAAACGGTCACTGACATTGCATTGTCGGAGTCCGAGCAGCCGCTGGACTGGCAACAGGTCACGCTGGGCGATTTCGCCGGGGTAAGCAGCCGCTATATCGAAGAGGGCACAGCGGTTCGAGAGTGGTATGTGTGCAACGGCGCGCTGTTGTTGTTTATCACCTATAGCTGCGACGAGGACAATCGTGGCATGGACGATGCGGCTGTGGATGAACTGCTTGATACCCTGATGGTAGTGGGTGGGGAATAGTGTTCACGCGATCTTTCCGGCGTTGAGAGCGGCCTGCTTGGCGCTGCATTCGTCAATATCATGTTGATGGAGTACTAGGATACGGCGCCTGTAACGCGTACCCGCTTGGCGCCTTTTACCGGTTTGGCCTTCATCGCCGCCTCGCGCTTTTTGATCTGGTCATCGATGATGTTCTTCACGGCGATTATCAGGCCGGTGAAGATAAAAGCGCCCGGTGGCAGAATGGCCAGCAGGAAAGGCTGGTAGTTCCCGAAAATCTCGACTTTCCAGTCGGCAGCGCCTGGGCCGAACAGCAAGTCCATATTGGCGAACAACGCGCCAGTGCCGGTCAGTTCGCGCAGCCCGCCCAGCAGTACCAGTACGCAGGCGAAGCCCGCGCCCATGATGAAGCCGTCGTACGCGGAAGGTCCCAGGGCGTTTTTAGCGGCGAAACCGTCAGCACGCCCGAGGATCACGCAATTGGTGGTGATAAGCGGCAGGAAGATACCCAGGATCTCATACAGTTCGTAGGCGAAGGCCTGCATCAACAATTCGATGCAGGTGACAGCGGACGCGATGATCATTACGAAGGCGGGCAGGCGTACGGCATCGGAAACTATATTGCGGATCAGTGATACCGCCGTATTGGAGGTGATCAGCACCATGATGGTGGCCAGGCCCAGTCCGACGGCGTTGACCACGGTGCCCGTGACAGCCAGCAACGGACACAGACCCAGCAGTTGTACGATGGCGGGATTGTTTTTCCACAGGCCGTTGAGCGAGAGGTCTTTGTAGCTGACGTCTGCCATTATGAATCTTCTCCAGTGGGCGCGGGTTTCTGTTCGCCAAACAGGGCTTTTCGATTCGCCTGTGCGAATTGTAAGGCCCGGAGTGTCGCCGCGACAACCGCGCGCGGGGTGATAGTGGCACCGGTGAACTGGTCGAAGACGCCCTCGTCTTTTTTCACTGCCCAGCCGTCAAGTGCGGGGTTGTCCAGTGAGCGCCCGTTGAAGCCGAACATCCAGTCGGATTTCTTGATGTCGACCTTGTCTCCCAGCCCCGGCGTTTCCCTGTGCGCCAGGGCACGCACCCCTGCAATGCTGCCATCGGTGTTCACGCCGACGATCAGTTCGATCTCGCCGGTGTAGCCGTCGGGAGCTACGACAGGAATGATGGCGGTGACCACATCGCCTTTCAGGCGGGCGATATACACGTGTTTATCTTCGTGCAGGCCCAGTCCCGCGTCGCCGGGGCCAACTGGGATGGTATCGTCCAGCATCGAATTATCATGGCGCTCCCGGGGAACGATTTCCAGCAGGGCTTTTTCTTCCGCCAGGCGTTTTTGTTCCGCAATATCGTCTTTTGTGAGCAGGAATGTGCCCGCTATCAGCGCCGTTGTGCACACCGCAAAGAGCGCGAGCAGGAGACTGTTGCGGGTGATGGACTGGCCGATCATCCTACTTTCCCCCCCGGTTGCCGCTGTGGCCGTAGGTCCGCGGCTGGGTGTAGTAGTCGATAAACGGCGCGGCAAAGTTCATGATCAGCACCGCAAAGGCGATCGCGTCCGGGTAGTTGCCCCTGACCCGTATCACATACACCAGGACGCCGATCAGCGCACCGTAGATCAGGCGGCCACGCAGTGAGACGGCTGAGGTCACCGGGTCGGTGACGATAAAGAATGCGCCGAACATGGTCGCGCCGCTGAACAGGTGAAACAGCGGCGAACCGCCGCTGGCGGAACTGCCGCCGTCGTAGAATATCGCGGAGAGCAGGCTGAGGCTGGCCAGCATCGCTACCGGGGCGTGCCAGGTAAAGATACGCTGGTATAACAGCCACGCCCCGCCTGCAAGGAAGGCGAGGTTGACCCACTCCCAGCCAAGGCCGCCGAAGGTCCCGAACTGCGGGTTTTGCAGCCAGAGGTCTTCGATCAACAGGCTGTTGTTTTGTTTTAACACGTCCAGCGGTGTCGCCATGGTCACGCCGTCGTACAACCCGGGCGAAAAACAGGCCTGCAGTGCCTGCCACACGCCGGGCGGGTCGCCCGCGGTGCCCAGCGGCGGCGCCCAGGAGGTCATTTGCACCGGGAAAGAAATCAGCAGGATTACATACCCGGCCATAGCGGGGTTGAAGGGGTTGTAGCCGAGACCGCCATAGAGTTGCTTGGCCAGCAAAATGGCGCTGGCGATCCCGACGGCAATCAGCCACCAGGGGGAGTAGGGTGGCAGCGCAATGCACAGCAAAAACGCGGTGACCAGCGCGCTGCAGTCTTTCAGGTAAAAGCCCAACGGGCGCCGCCGGAGTTTCAGCGCGAGCGATTCACAGGCCACTGCCACAATGCAGCCCCAGACGATGTTCACCAGTGTGCCGAAGCCGAAAAAGTAGGTGAGTACTATAATGCCGGGCACGGTGGCCAGCAGTACATACTGCATCACGCGCTGCGTGCTCATCGGACCGTGGGCGTGGGGCGAGGTCAGGCGCATCAAGGCCATATCAGGCATCCTCTGCCGCTTGCAGTTGTTCTTCGGCGTCGCTGATTTTTTCCTTCAGCCGCACTACGGTGGACTCCAGTGCCACGATGACCTTCTCCTCGTCGCCATTGGCTTTGCCCCGGGCGAGGGTTTCCTCTGTTTTTTGCAGGCGCTGTCGCAGCTTCGCGAGGTCTGCCCGCGCTTTCTCCGCCGGACTCAGCGCAGCCTCGGCCTGTCGCTTTGCCATCGCTTTTTCTATCGCGGCCCTGGCGGCATCCGCCGGTGGCTTGTCTCCGACAC
Organism: Gammaproteobacteria bacterium; assembly: GCA_030427485.1. Lineage (GTDB taxonomy): Bacteria > Pseudomonadota > Gammaproteobacteria > Pseudomonadales > Halieaceae > Marimicrobium. The sequence goes on along the minus strand of JAUICG010000026.1, from coordinate 52,818 downwards.
TTCCCTGGGTCCGGGTTTGCTGGTGATCGGCAAGCGCCTGCTCGGCCGCGGCCAGTTTGGCGCGCGTTTTATCCACGCCGGTTTGCAGCGCGTCGACAAGGTCGCTGCCCTCTGATTTTGCCTGTTCCAGCTTGGCGGTTGCAGTGTCCAGGCGTTTTCGGCTGGAGACCACCGCCTTTTCGAGTTTTTCGAGTTCGCCTTCTTCTGCACCGGTTTGCTGCGCGGCTTTCCTGGCCTGCGCACGCGCGATGGCCGCCTGGATGGGGTCCTCTTCGGTATCAGTGCCGGCGGTCTGGGCGCGCTGTTCCGCCGCCTTCTTGCGCGCGGCGCGCTTGGCCTCCTTCTCGGCTTCGGCCTGCTCCAGGCGCTGCTGGCGTGATTCGAAGCGGACGCGCGACGCCTCGGCCTTTTCGTGGTCGCGGCGCAAGCGCAGGATTTCCGCCTTGGAGGCGCGGTAGTACTGCACCAGCGGGATGTTGCTGGGGCAGGCGTAGGAACAGGCGCCGCACTCGATGCAATCAAACAGGTTGTGGTCTTCCAGCTTCTCGAATTCCTTGCCCTGGGCAAACCAGAACAGCTGCTGCGGCAGCAGGCTCGCCGGACAGGCCTCGGCGCACATGCCACAGCGGATACAGGCCTGGGCGGGTGGTGGCGTGGGCAACTCCGCTTCTGTGGGCGCGAGCAGGCAGTTGGTGGTTTTGACGATAGGGACGTCGATATCCGGGACTGTGAAGCCCATCATTGGCCCGCCCATGATCAGCCGCCGGTTTTTCTCCGGCTGGTAACCCGCTTTTTCCAGCAGGTAGCGCATGGGGGTGCCAATCAGCACCTGGAAATTCTGCGGTTCCCGCACGGCGTTACCAGTGACGGTCGTCACCCTGGAAATCAGTGGCCTACCGTGCACTACAGCATCATAGATCGCCACTGTGCTGCCGATGTTCTGGCAGACCACGCCCACCTGCGAGGGCAGTCCGCCGCTGGGTACCTGCTTGCCGGTAAGAATTTCGATCAGTTGCTTTTCACCACCTGATGGATACTTGGTGGGAAAATCGACTATTTCTATACCGCTGCCCTGCGCGGCAGCGCGCAGGGCGGCGATGCCCTCCGGTTTGTTGTCCTCGACGCCGATCAGTGTGTCCTTCGGGCCGATGATGTAACGCAAAATTTTGGCGCCCGCGATAATCTGCTCTGCGCGCTCGCGCATCAGGACGTCGTCCGCAGTGATATAGGGCTCACACTCGGTGCCGTTGATGATCAGGGTCTCTATGTCCGTGCCGGCCTTGATCGACAGCTTGACCGAACTAGGGAAACCGGCGCCACCCATCCCGGCAACACCGGCATGGCGGATCAGTTCAAGCAGTTCAATTTTGTCCAGCGTTTCATAGTGCGGCGTACCGACACATTCGATCCACTCATCCTTACCGTCCGGGACGATCACAATACAGGGTGCAAGATGGCCGGATGGATGGGCAATGAGTCGATCTTCTATTGCGTGAATCGTGCCTGACGTGGGTGCATGCTTGGGTACACTGACAAAGCCCTGCGCCTCGGCGATCACCTGGCCCTTGCGTACGTGCTCTCCGATCGTCACAGCCACCCCGGCCGGAGCACCGATGTGCTGTGACAGGGGGATAACCAGTTCGGGGGGGATGCCGGCGTCGGCGATAGGCGTGCGCACAGACTGGTGCTTGTTTTCCGGCGGGTGGATGCCGCCGTGGAATCCGTAGGTCTTTCTCATGCTGCACGGTCCCGGGGGGAACTCTCCCGGGGCGCATCACTGGCGATGACTTCCACGCGCCGGCTCACGGGATTCGGCAGGTCCCAGTGCCAGGATTGCAGGGTTTCCTGGGGCGGGATCATGTCGATACAGTCGACAGGACAGGGCTCGACGCACAGGTCACAACCTGTGCACTCGCTGATGATGACGGTGTGCATTTGCTTGGCGGCGCCCAGGATGGCGTCTACCGGGCAGGCTTGAATACACTTCGTACAGCCGATGCATTCCGCCTCGCGGATAAAGGCCACCGAGGGTGCCGCGGCGGCCTCGCCGTGTTCCGCGTCCAGTGGCAGTGGCTCTACATCAAGCAGGTCCGCCAGCGCCTGGATGCCCGCCTCCCCGCCGGGAGGACATTTGTTGATATCCTCGCCGTTGGCAATGGCTTCGGCATAGGGGCGGCAGCCAGGATAACCACACTGGCCGCACTGGGTCTGGGGCAGGATATTGTTGATCTCGTCCGCGATCGGGTTGCCCTCGGTCTTGAACCGTACGGCGGCGTAACCCAGCAGCGCGCCAAACACGGCAGCCAGCCCCACCAGGGCGAGCAGGGCGGCAAACAGGGGATACTGAGACAGGAGAGCAATCACAAGCGTTTACACCAACCCGGCGAATCCCATGAAGGCCAGGGACATCAGGCCCGCGGTTATCATGCCCACTGCGGCACCCTTGAAGGGCGCCGGAACATCGGCCACCGTCAGGCGTTCACGCATAGCAGCAAACAGCACCAGTACCAGCGAGAAGCCGGCCCCGGCGCCGAAGCCGTAAAACAGCGCCTGCAAAAAGCTGTGATCCTTGCTGATATTCAGCAGCGCCACACCCAGAACAGCGCAGTTTGTCGTGATCAGAGGCAGGTACACACCCAGAACGCGGTGCAACAAGGGGCTGGTTTTACGCATGACCATTTCGGTGAATTGCACCACGACGGCAATCACCAGGATGAAGGCAATGGTTTTCAGGTAGCCCAGTCCCAGCGGCAGGAGCAAAAAGTGATAGGTGAGATTGCTGCAGGCCGATGCCAGGGTCAGTACGAAGGTAGTCGCCATGGACATCCCCATAGCGGCTTCCAGTTTGTTGGATACGCCCATGAACGGGCACAGGCCCAGAAACTGTACCAAAACGAAATTGTTGACCAGTATCGCACTGACCAACAAGATGGAATAGTCTGCTAACATGGTTGTACTCTCAGCAGGCAGCGGAACCGAAGCCGGTGCGCTCACTCGTTGCAATCGCGCTATTTTAGCGGTTACGGCGAATTAAGGTAGTCTGAATTTGCAAACTAATACTCATTAGTCTGTAGTATTTTGTCGTCTATTTTACCTGCATACCCGGTTTTGCTCCCGCATCCGGTTCCAGCAGGAACAATTCCGTGTCGCCGGGACCGGCCGCCAGTACCATGCCCTCGGAAACGCCGAAGCGCATCTTTCGCGGTGCCAGATTGGCTACCATCACCGTCAGTTTGCCGACCAGGTCTTGTGGCTGGTAGGCGGACTTGATGCCGGAGAACACCTGTTTGCGGGCAGCGCCCTCACCCAGGTCCAATGTCAGGCGCAGCAGTTTGTCGGCCCCTTCGACGTGCTCCGCAGCGACGATCTCGGCGATTCTGAGGTCAATCCTTGCGAAGTCATTGAAGTCGATGGTATCCGCGGTCGCCGCCCCGGGCGCAGGCTTGTCCCTGCCGCTGTCGGGCACGGCAGCGGCGGGCTGCGTTTCCTTGCTCGCCTCCACCATCGCCGTAACCTGCTTCGGGTCGATGCGGGTCATCAGTGGCTGAAACGTGTCCAGGGCGTGGGCTGCCAATGGCGCCTGCAGTGCGGTCCAGTCCAGCGAGCACTGCAGATAGGTTTCGGATTTCTCCGCCATCGCCGGCAGTACGGGTTTGAGGTAGGTCATCAATACGCGAAACAGGTTGATACCCACGCTGCACACGTCGTGAACCTCCTGCTCTGAGCCCGCCTGCTTGGCCAGCGCCCAGGGTTTTTTCTCGTCAATGTACTGGTTTGCCCGGTCTGCCAGCGCGATGATTTCACGTATCGCCTTGTTGAACTCCCTTTCTTCGTAGAGCTCGGCAATGGCCTCGCCGCTCGCGATAAAGGACTCCACCAGCGACTGCTCCGCGCATTTGGCGGACAGTGTGTTATCGAATTTGTTGCGTAGAAACCCGGCACAGCGGCTGGCGATGTTCACCACTTTGCCCACCACGTCGGAGTTGACCCGCTGGACGAAGTCATCCAGGTTGAGGTCGATGTCGTCTACCGAACTGCTGAGCTTGGCCGCGAAATAGTAACGCAGGTACTGCGCATCAAGGTGCGCCAGATACGTGCTGGCCTTGATAAACGTGCCACGGCTCTTGCTCATCTTGGTGCCGTTAACCGTGAGGAAGCCGTGTGCAAAAATGGCGGAGGGCGCGCGCAGTCCCGCCGACTGCAGCATGGCCGGCCAGAACAGGCCGTGGAAGTTGATAATGTCCTTGCCTATGAAATGGTAGAGTTCAGTGTCTCCACCCGGTTGCCAGTACTCGTCGAATGGGTGTCCGGTGCGGTCGCAGTAGTTCTGGAAACTGGCAATGTAGCCGATAGGCGCGTCCAGCCAGACGTAGAAGTACTTGCCGGGTTCACCCGGTATTTCAAAGCCGAAGTAGGGTGCATCGCGGCTGATATCCCATTCCTGCAGCCCCGCCTCTGTCCATTCTCGCAGTTTGTTGGCCACCTGGGGTTGCAGCGTATCCGAGGCCAGCCACGCCGTGAGCATCCCGGCAAACTCCGGCAGTTTGAAAAAGAAATGCATGGATTCCTTCTCGATCGGCTTCGCTCCGGAAATGACCGATACCGGATCAATTAGGTCCATCGGGCTGTAGGTCGCGCCACAGGCCTCACAGTTATCGCCGTACTGGTCTTCTGTTTTACAGCGCGGACAACTGCCCTTGATGAAACGGTCGGCGAGGAACAACTGTTTTTCCGGATCAAAAGCCTGGGTAATGGCCCTGGCGGCAATGTGTCCATTGTCTTTCACGCGCTGGTAGATGGTTTCACTCCAGACGCGATTTTCTTCGCTGTGCGTGGTATGGAAATTGTCAAAGCCGATAAGGAAGCCGGCGCTGTCACGCATATGCTCCTGCTGGATGTTTTCTATCTGTTGCTCAGGGCTGATGCCGAGTTTCTCCGCTGTCAGCATAATTGCGGTGCCGTGGGCGTCGTCGGCGCAGATATACAGGCAGTGATGCCCGCGCGATTTCTGGAAGCGGACCCAGATGTCAGTCTGCACCTGCTCCAGCAGGTGGCCCAGGTGCAGGGAACCATTGGCATAGGGCAATGCGCTGGTGACCAGGATTTTGCGTGGAGCCGGTGCCGCCATGGTAAAAAGGTCTGCGTCAGAAAAGGGGGCGCTACTATAGCGTTTTTACCGGTGGGTTTCACCCGCTGGATTGATCGCACATTGTTGTATCGATGGCATATCCCTATACTAGCGGGCCGGAAAATTGTCGGCCCCTGGTTCCGGTCCGGGGGGCCATGCGGATCACAGGTAATCATGAACCAGATCAAACATATCATCGCGGTCGCCTCAGGCAAGGGCGGGGTCGGAAAATCCACCACCGCGGTCAATCTCGCTCTTGCCCTCAAGGCGCAGGATGCCCGGGTCGGGTTGCTGGATGCCGATATTTACGGTCCCAGCCAGCAGTTGATGCTGGGTATTCCTTCCGATACGCGCCCGGAGCAACAGGACGGGCAGTACCTGTTACCGGTTGAGGCCTACGGCCTGAAAACCATGTCCATGGGTTACCTGGTAAATGAGCGCACCCCGATGGTGTGGCGCGGTCCGATGGCCGGAGGTGCGCTCGCGCAGATGCTGGAACAGACCTTGTGGGGCGAACTGGATTACCTGGTGATAGATATGCCGCCGGGTACCGGAGACATTCAGCTCACACTGTCGCAGAAAGCCAAGGTGTCCGGGGCGGTGATTGTCACCACGCCGCAGGATATCGCCCTGCTGGACGCGCGCAAGGGCATAGAAATGTTTCGCAAGGTTGATGTTCCCGTGCTGGGCGTGATTGAGAACATGGCGGTGCACATATGCAGTAAATGCGGGCACCGCGAGCATATATTCGGTGAACAGGGCGGCGAGCGTATAGCACGGGATTACGGCGTGCCATTGCTGGCCAGTTTGCCGTTGAAGCTCTCCATACGTGAGCAGACGGACGCGGGTACGCCGACGGTGGCAGCCGAACCGGATTCGGCCGTCACGCACACGTACCTGGACGCGGCGACGGCAGTGCGCACGGCCTTGAGCGCGCAGGGTGACGGCGTCGTCAAGCAGTTTCCCGAGATAAAAATTTCAGACGACTAATCGAAACGACAGGTGGTTGACGCGTGAGTATCAAAGCAGATCGATGGATTCGGGAAATGGCCACCGAGCACGGCATGATTGAACCGTTCGAGGCGGGGCAGGTGCGCGCCAGCGGCGGCGAGCGGCTGATCTCCTATGGCACATCGAGTTATGGCTACGACGTGCGCTGTTCCCGCGAATTCAAGGTGTTTACCAATATAAATTCCGCGACAGTGGATCCCAAGGGCTTCGACGAGGGCAGCTTCGTGGATGTGATCGGGGATGTCTGTGTGATTCCGCCGAACTCATTTGCGCTGGCCAGCACCGTGGAATATTTCCGCATCCCGCGCAATGTACTCACCATATGCCTGGGCAAATCCACCTACGCGCGCTGTGGCATTATTGTGAACGTCACGCCGCTGGAGCCGGAGTGGGAGGGGCATGTGACCCTGGAGTTCTCCAACACCACCACGCTGCCGGCGAAGATCTACGCCAACGAGGGCGTCGCCCAGATGCTGTTTTTTGAGTCGGACGAGGTCTGCGAGGTCAGTTACAAGGATCGCGGCGGCAAGTACCAGGGCCAGCGCGGCGTCACGCTTCCCAGGGCCTGACAGGCGCCTGCTACTCCAGCGCCGGCGTGTACGGTATACCCGTCGATGGTATGGCTGTGCCGTCCAGTGTGGCGTATTGCCCCTCGAGCACCAGGCGCCCCTGTACCAACCAGCGCGCCGCCAGCGGGTAGATGGCATGTTCCTGAACGGCCACGCGATCAGCCAGGCTGTCAGCGGTGTCCCTCGGCAGTATCGGCACGCTTGCCTGTAATACGGGCGGGCCACCATCCAGCTGCTCGGTGACGAAATGCACGGTCGCCCCGGCCTCTGAATCACCCGCGTCCAGCGCGCGTTGGTGCGTGTTCAGCCCTGGATACCTCGGTAGCAGCGAGGGGTGTATATTCAGCATGCGACCGAGATAGGGCTCGATCAGTACCGATGTCAGGATGCGCATGAAGCCGGCCAGTATCACGAGATCGACGGCGTGGGCGCGCAACTCGCTTACCAGTGCCTCGTCGAAAGCCTCGCGGCTGCCGAATTCGCGGTGATCGATGCACACTGCGACAATGCCGGCCCGCTCGGCCCTTTGCAGGCCCGCCGCGTCCGGATTGTTACTGATCACCAGGGCGATCTGAGCGGGGAGCTCCCCGCTTGCACAGGCATCAATAATCGCCTGCAGGTTGGAGCCGCGCCCGGAGATAAGCACGGCCAGGCGAGGTTGCGCGGCCTTGGTCACGACAGCAGTTCAACCCTGTTGTCGCCCGGGACTATACGGCCAATTTCCCAGGCTTTATGTCCCGTTGTACGCAGCAGCTCCAGCGTCGTGGCGACCTCCCCGGGCGCGAGACACAACACCATACCCACACCGCAGTTGAAGGTGCGATACATTTCCCTGGTGTCCACATTGCCGTGAGTCTGCAGCCATTGGAAGATGGTCGGCCACTGCCAGCTGCCGGTTGCGATCTGCGCGTTGCAGTCTGCGGGCAGTACGCGCGGCAGGTTTTCCAGCAGTCCGCCGCCGGTGATATGGGACAGGGCTTTCACGTTGACCGTTTTGAACAGCGACATCAGCGCCCTGACGTAGATGGTGGTGGGGGCGAGAAGCGCCTGCCCCAGCGTCGTGTCATCGAGCGGTTGTTGCAGATCGGCGGCATTGACCTCGAGAATCTTGCGTATCAGCGAATAGCCGTTGGAATGGGGCCCGCTGCTGGCAATAGCCAGCAGGGTGTCGCCGGCGACCACGCTGCGGCCATCGATGATCTCGGACTTCTCCACTACGCCGACACAAAACCCCGCCAGGTCGTAGTCCTCGCCGTGGTACATGCCAGGCATTTCGGCCGTTTCCCCGCCGACGAGTGCGCAGCCGGCGAGTTCGCAGCCTTTGCCGATCCCGGCGACAACGGCGGCGGCGGTGTCGACGTTGAGCGCTCCTGTGGCGTAATAATCGAGGAAAAACAACGGCTCCGCGCCTGCCACCACGAGGTCGTTGACGCACATTGCGACGAGGTCGATACCGATGGAATCGTGGATGCCCATGTCCATTGCCAGACGCAATTTGGTGCCGACACCATCAGTGCCGGATACAAGTACCGGTTGGCGATAACCGGCAGGAATCTCACACAACGCGCCGAATCCGCCGAGTCCGCCCAGTACCTCGGGCCTTGCAGTGCGGCTGGAAACGCCCTTGATACGCTCGATCAATGCATTCCCGGCGTCGATATTGACGCCCGCGTCTTTGTAGCTCAGGGCGGGTTTGCCGTTGTCATCGCTCATTGCGTGGCATCCAGTCAGAGTGTCGGTCGGTACAGAGGGCGCCTAGTTTATCGTGCATGCTGCGCAAGCGCACTCCCGAATTGTTGCTCGTGGGTATGGTTCCGCACCCGTCGCGCCCACCCGATTCCCGGCGATGCGCAGTTGCGCCCAGTGCTGCTACAATGCGCCCCTTGGAAAGTCGTGGGAGTGGGCCGTGAGATTAGCGAGCGTGACGTCATTGTGGGTTTGGTTGTGGTCAGGTCTGTGCCTGGCACTGGCCCCGGGTGCCCGTGCCGAAGTGGTCGCCGACCTCTATGAGGCGACGGTCCCGGTGACCGAGCAGAGCACCAGTGCGCTGGAATCAGCGTCCAGGGAGGCGATGGCGGAGGTTCTGGTGAAGGTCTCCGGGTCAAAGCGCGTACTGCAATATCCCGGTATAGCCGAGGCACTCCGCAGCGCCCGCAGCCAGGTACTGCAGTACTCCTATGTGCGCGGCCAGCCACCGGCACCACCGCTTTCGCTGCACTTCGAGTTTGATGGCAGCTACATCACAGAACTCGTCACGGAGTCAGGGGCGCCACTTTGGACCGCCAATCGGCCCGCGGTGTTGGCCTGGATCGTGGTAGAGGATGAGCAGGGCAGGCACTTTATCAACGAGGAGACCGCGCCTGGAGAGGCCGCGCAGTTGGTGCAGGCATTCTCACGGCGCGGGGTTCCGGTGCAGATACCGGTGTTTGATCTCACTGATACCGCGAGTATCAACACAGGTGATGTCTGGTCACTGGACGCCGCTGCGATACAGCGAGCCTCGGCGCGTTACAATGCACAGGAAGTGGTGGCCGGGCGCCTGGTCGTTTCAGGTGCCGGACAGTCACCGGGAGACTGGAGTTACTTTCGCCAGGATGAACGTATCAACCGGTCAGTTACCGTGCCCGATCTGCAGGCGTTCCTGGACAGTGGTGTGAATATTGTGGCCGCGGATATGGCCTCGCGTTATGCCGTTGCGCCCACGGGTGGTGCGGACGGCGGCCTGCGCATCTCTGTGGACGGCATATCGGGCTACAGCGATTACGCGTCCATCGCCAACTGGCTGGAAAAGCTTGAACTGGTTGAATCCGTCATTCTCGAGCAGGTTCAGGGCGACCGTGTGGAGTTCCGCTTGCAGGCCAAAACCGATGCCGCGCAGTTAGCTGCGATTCTCGAGCTCAATGACCGGCTGACCGCACTACCCGTTTTGGGAGACGGCCCGCAGTTGAACTACCAGTGGCGTTGACGGACCCGGAGCGCACAACAGCAGGGGGACGCCGTCAGCATCAACTGCCGCTGGCGGTACACTTGCGCGACGATGCAACGTTGGAAAATTTCCTGGCGCTGCCGCAAACACTGCCGCTGATGGACGCATTGCAGTCGCAGATGCAGCCTGGCGGAGAGGCGGTTATTTATGTGTACGGTCCTCCCGGTACGGGGAAGTCACACCTGCTGCAAGCGAGTTGTCATGTGGCGGAAGGTGACACCCTGTACCTGCCGCTGGCACAGTTGCGCCGGTATTCCCCCGGGGAGGTATTGCAGGACGTGGACCGTCTCGATCGTATATGTCTGGACGATATCCATACTGTGCTCGGCGATCCCGGTTGGGAGTCGGCGCTTTTCCATTTTTACAACAGTGCGCGGCAGCAGGGTCGGCGCCTGCTGGTATCCGGCGATGCCGCGCCGCGCGCGCTGGCGGTCAAATTGCCCGACCTGCGTTCGCGCCTGGCCTGGGGTGTCGTGTATCAACTGGTGGAGGGTAGTGATGAGGACAAGTCCGCGATCCTGCAGTTCCGCGCATCGCGCCGTGGCCTGTCGCTCTCGCCCGGGGTCGCCAGCTTTATCGTCAGTCGTGCGCCGCGTGCGATGGAGCAGTTGTTGGGGGTGCTGGATCAACTGGACGAAGCCTCCCTTGCCCAACAGCGCGCGCTTTCCATTCCCTTCGTAAAACAGGCACTTGGCTGGTAGTAGCCCGTTGGGGCGATGCCCCCAGTGCCTGCTAACCGTTCGCACCACTCACCGGTGGTGTATGGCATCGGATCAGAGCGCCCCGAATATCAGTCCAGCGAGAACTGATCCGCATCCAGGTGGCAGGGGAAGCCCTTGCGGTATTCCTGAAGGGCGGTGCCGTCCAGCGTCACCGTAGTGGTGCTGTTTTCGTCCCGGGCATCGCCAAGCAAGGTGCCATCGGCGGCGACTGCCAGGCTGTCGCCACTGTACTCGAGGTCCCTGGCGTCCGCACCGATGCGATTGACTCCGGCCACGCAGCACTGGTTTTCAATCGCCCTGGCGATCAGCAATTGCCGCCAGTGATGGCGGCGTGGAGCCGGCCAGTTGGCGACGTACACGGCGAGGTCATAATCTTCCCGGTTGCGGCTGAATACAGGGAATCGCAGGTCGTAGCAGACCTGGAGCAGGATACGCCAGTCGCGCCAGCTCACGATCACGCGCTGTTCTCCCGCCTGGTAGCGTTTGTGTTCGCCGGCCATGCGGAACAGGTGGCGTTTGTCATAGTGCTGCACGTCCTCGGGAGTCGCAAAGAGCATGCGGTTGTAAACAGCCTGCCCGACACGCACGGCGATACTGCCGGTCACCGCGCAATCGTACTGCTGCGCCTGGCTTTTCATCCAGGCCTCGGTTGCACCACCCGGTTCTTCGGCGTTGGCCAGGGCGTTCATGGAAAACCCGGTGGTGAACATCTCCGGCAAGACCATCAGGTCTGTGTTGCGGCCGACGTCGCTGAGAATCTCACCAATCTGGCGCCGGTTGTCTTCGGGTCGCTCCCAGGCCAGTTCGCATTGCACCAGGGTTACATCTAGATTTCGCATAGTCTTTCCGCCACCTGCAACAGCACCTCGTCGGTCTTGGCAAAGCAAAACCGGAGATAGTGCTGCTGAGGGGGCTCCTCGTAAAAAACAGAAATGGGAATGGATGCAATACCGTGCCGGCGCGTCCAGTCTTCGGCCAGTTCGCGGTCGGGCGCATCGCTGATTGCGCTGTAGTCCAGCAGTTGAAAATAGGTCCCGGCGCTGGGGGTTACACGGAAGCGGGAGCCGCGCAGGGCGCTGCAGAAGGTGTCCCGCTTATGCTGATAAAATGCGGCCAGCGTGGCCGGATAGTCCGGCGCGGCGGCCATGAAGTCCGCGACGGCCAACTGCACCGGCGTCACAGCCACAAAACAGACGAACTGGTGTACCTTGCGCAACTCTGCGGTAAGGGCGGGCGGGGCGACGCAGTAGCCTGTTTTCCAGCCGGTGACACTGTAGGTTTTGCCAAAGGAAAACAGCGCAAAGCAGCGCTGGCGCAGCGCCGGGAACTGCAGCGCGCTGTGGTGCTGCCGACCGTCGAACACAAGGTGCTCGTACACCTCGTCGCTGATCAGCAACAGGTTGTGCCTCTCCACCAGGTCCTGCAGCTGCAGCATATCCTCCAGTGACAGCGCTACCCCGCAGGGGTTGTGCGGTGAATTGACCATTATCAGCCGGGTGCGCGGCGTAATCGCGTCCGCCACGCGTTGCCAGTCGACGCCAAAACTGTGCAGCGCGAGCGGAATGTGGACCGCGCGACCGCCGGCCAGTGTAATAGCCGGTTCATAGCTGTCGTAGCAGGGGTCGAGTACGATCACCTCGTCACCTCTGGCCACGCAGGCCATCACCGCGCAGTAAATACCCTCGGTCGCGCCTGGCACCACAGTGATTTCGCTGTCGGGGTCGCAGTTCACGTCCCGGTGCAGCAGTAATTGTGCGGCGATTTGCTCGCGCAGAGAGAGCAGTCCCGCCATCGGCGCGTACTGGTTGTGTCCTGCCAGGACATGCCGACTCATCGCGTCCAGCAGCGCTTGCGGCGCATCGAAATCGGGAAATCCCTGCGACAGGTTTATCGCACCGCATTCGTTGGCCAGCGCGGACATGCGGGTAAATATGGTGGTGCCGACCCCGGGCAGTTTGGAGTCGATCACGGCTCAGCCTGCGGCGCGATGCGCCCCGGGCGCTTCCGGTAAGCACTCTCCGGGTGGTTCCGCATGCCTGTTGCGTTGGGGCGCATCGCGTATCAACTTTCCTTCTGCCCGAGGTTCGCGTGCAGCACCGCACCGTTGATCACCGGGTTGTGATGCGCCCAGCGGATAAGTTCGGCGATTTCCTCAGGTTCGATGAAGCGGGCGAAACTGTTCATGCCGGCGATTGCAGTGGCGACGGTGGGGTCGTTGCCCAGGTGGGTGCGCAGCATTTCGGTGTCGGTAAAACCGGGGCAGATCATCGCCGTATGAATCCCGCTTCCCATCAGGTCCTGGCAGCTGGCGCGCATCATGCCCAGTTGCGCGTGCTTGCTGACCACGTAACTGAAAGAGTTGGGCACGGCTTTCTCCGCCAGCGTGGAACCTACATAGAGTAAACTGGAAGATACCGGCATCAGCGGCAGCAGACGTTGGTTGAGGCTGTTGATGGCGGTAACATTGGTCGCCAGTACAGCCTCCAGGCTCTCGCTGGCGCAGTCGTTGGCGCGGTCCTTGCGCATCTGGCTGGCATTGTGCACCAGTGCAACCTCGGTGCAGCCCGCGAGCATTGGCGCTATCGCGTCCACGCTGCGTACAATCGCCTCTGTGCTTGCCAGGTCGCAGGCCAGGTTGGTCACCGCGCTGAGTGGGCACTCGCGCCGCGCGAGATTGAACACGGCAAACCCCTCGTCCAGGAAAGTCTGGGCAGTGGCGCGTCCAATGCCCACGCTGGCGCCGGTGATGATCGCTACTTTCATATGAATCGTCCTGTGTACCGCACGGCGGTCGAAGCCTGACGGGATGTATACCACAACGCGTCAGGCTCCGCGATTTCCGCAGTGACGTCAAGTTGCGGCTTGGTTAAACTGTAGCCATGGAACAATTAACCACGTTGTATATCGACAAGGAAAGCCACAAGTTTTCCGCCGCCCATTACACCATCTTTTCCGCCACCGAACGCGAGCGGTTGCACGGACACAACTACTCCGTCTCGGCAAAAATTGTCGCGCCGATGGGCGACAATGGCTTCTCCGCGGATTACAACGTGTACAAGAATCGTCTCGCCGCGCTCTGTCAGGGGCTGGATGAATACATGCTGCTGGCCGGCGCTTCGCCCTACCAAACAATCAGTGAGGAGGGCGCCTGCTATCGCGTCAGCTACGCTGGCGAGGAAATGCTGTTCCTGCGCAGTGACACCCTGGTGCTGCCGATACGCAATGCCACGGTGGAGGAATTCTCATCCTACCTGTTGCAGCAACTGTTGCGGGACAGTGTGGCGGATGATCTACGCGAGATCGAACTGTGCGTCGCGTCCGGGCCCGGACAAAAAGGGTGTGCCAGCTGGCGTCGTCCCTGAGCCGCCTGGCATCCTGTCCGCTATTGTCCCTGCAGCAGAGGTGCCCTCGCCACCTGGAAGGATTCGCGCACGCCGTTGCGTAGCCGGGTGACGGTAATGGTGGCGTCGTTCGAGCCGTAGAGACCGATGTCATTCAGCAAACTGCACACGGAGTCGAAGTCGGGGGCGGTGGTATCCTGCCCGTCGATTTCCACCAGGCGGTCGCCCAGTTCGAGGCCGGCTTTTTCACCCGAGCTTCCGCGCCAGAGCGCACCGACGAGCAGTTGCCCCTGGCGCAGCTCGGGAGCGAAGCCATAGGAGGGAAAGTCATCGTAAAGGGCGCCCCGGGGCTCCCGTAGCTCCAGGTAGAGTTCATCGTTCTGCCAGTCAAGCGTAACCCTAAAATGGCGCAGGAAATCGATCCCGACATGGAAGTCCGAGACGGATGTACCGGTGACCACGGGAAAATTCCGCAAGCGCAGTTCTCCCAGGCGCAGTTCGCGCAGTTGCGTGATACGAACTGTCGACGGCACGCTGCCGAAGACCGTCGATGAGGCCTGTCCCATCTCGGTGGGCGCCGAATCGCACGCTCAAGCAGTGCCGTGGGAATGGCTATTGAACCATTGAAGCCGAGATCGATTAGCAGGGATACGTTGTCTGCATCGCTCACTCCCACGGCAATGCGCGGCGACCCGGCGGCATCGGAGCGTTTGAACGGTATGCGTATTGCGTTTTCCAGTCCCTGCAAACTGGCCAGTGAACTGCTCATCGTGATCTGCCTGGACTGGAAATCGATCTGCCAGATGGCGGTCTGCAACAGGCTGGCGCCCATCAGCCCCGCCCGGGAGAGGCAGGCGAGTGTATCGGGTGGTTCGACCCAGTCCACCACCGCGCCGACATCGTGAAATCCCAGCCCGCCGATCTCGATTCGCGGTATGCGTACCACCGGGACCTCGCGGTGGCCGCCCTCCGGCCCGGCCAGTTCAATGTTCGCGAGTGGATCAAGGCCCAGTGCCTGCGCCAGTGGCGAACCGATCGTCATCGGTGCACCGGAGTCGACGATGAACGTGTTCCTGCTCGCTTCGCCAAGCAGTGTGTCCAGTTGAATCGTATTCTGGGTGAGGCGAAACCCGGTGCTGACGGTAAAGTCAGTCTGCACGGTTGAGGCGCCGGAAAGCAGCTCTTCCGCTGTCGCTGCGGGCCGGTGCACGCTGCTGTCCTCGGCGCGCGCGCCCGCGGCGGAGAGTATCGCTATTAACGCCAGCGTCGCCAGGCGGCGGGCATACGGGCGGCCTTGTAGCCTGGCCGGGGTCGGTGGCGAGATTGCAGTTGTAGACAAGCAGTATTCTCCAGACAGTTGCCAGCGGTGCTAATGCCACGCCGCGGCCATTGCGGGGCCAGCGCAAGTGTAAATCCAATACCTCGAATGAAAAAACGTAACTATTGAATACTATTGTTGTGTGTTGGCGTGATCAGCGGCGGTCTGCCGTCTTACCCGATCGGGTAGCTTTGTTGATGGCGCCTTCAGGCGGCTGTGCTACGCTTGCTCGGGTGCTGGCCTGAAAATAGATATCGGAGATAGCGCTATGAGCATGAGTAAAAAGTTGGGTGCCGAGTTCATCGGTACGTTCTGGTTGGTGCTGGGTGGCTGTGGCAGCGCGGTGCTGGCTGCGGGTTTTCCCGATCTTGGCATCGGTTTCCTGGGCGTTTCCCTGGCGTTCGGACTGACCCTGCTGACAATGGCCTTCGCCATTGGACATATATCGGGTTGTCACATCAACCCGGCTGTGTCCGTCGGTCTTTGGGCAGGTGGCCGGTTTTCCGCCTCCGAGCTGCTGCCCTATGTTATCGCGCAGGTACTCGGGGGTATTGCCGGCGCCGCGATTTTGTACGTGATCGCCACAGGGGCTCCGGGTTTCGAAATGGGCGGTTTTGCCTCCAATGGCTATGGTGAACACTCACCCGGCGGCTACAGCCTCGGCTCGGCGCTGGTTACCGAGGTAGTCATGACATTCATGTTCCTGATCGTGATTCTGGGTGCGACCGACCAGCGAGCTCCCGCGGGCCTGGCCCCGATCGCTATCGGCCTGAGCCTGACGCTGATCCACCTGATCAGCATCCCGGTGACGAATACCTCGGTGAACCCCGCGCGCAGCACCGGGGTTGCACTGTTTGAGGGCGGCTGGGCGATATCCCAGTTGTGGCTGTTCTGGGTTGCGCCCATTGTCGGCGCCGCGCTTGCCGGGCTGGTGTACAACTGGCTCGGCAGTGAGGATTGACGCCGGGCTAGCCGGCAATCCCGCAGTGCCGCAGCAGCGGCTTGATGCTCGGTGCGCGGCCCCGGAAGGCGACAAAGACCTCCATGGGCTCCCGGGAACCTCCGACTTCCAGCACCTCTTTTCTGAAGTCGGCTCCGGTGGCCGCATTGAATATGCCTTCCTCCTCGAAACGGGAGAAGGCGTCCGCCGATAGTACTTCCGCCCATTTGTAACTGTAGTAGCCGGCGGCATAGCCGCCGGCAAATATATGGGTGAACGCATTCTGGAAGCGGTTGAAGGGCGGGGGTGTTATCACCCCTACCAGTTGCCGCACCTCGTCAAGCAGGCCCTGTACCGAGTCGAAACTGCCGCTGCCCCACTCCCGGTGCAGACGGAAGTCAAACAGCGAAAACTCCAGTTGCCTGACCATCATCATGCCGGATTGGAAGTTCCTCGCCGCCAGCAGTTTGTCCAGCAAATCTTTCGGAAGTGGCTCCCCGGTCTCCCAGTGCCCGGAAATGAAAGCCAGTGCCTCGCGCTCCCAGCACCAGTTCTCGAGGAACTGGCTGGGCAGTTCCACCGCGTCCCAGGCTACGCCGTTGATGCCGGATACGGCCGCCACCGTCTGGCGTGTCAGCATATGGTGCAGTCCGTGTCCGAACTCATGAAACAGCGTGGTGAGTTCGGTATGGGTGAGCAGGGCTGGCTTGTCGTCGACAGGCGGGGTGAAATTGCACACCAGGTAGGCCACCGGGATTTGCAGGCCCTCGCTGGACTGCCGTCGTACGCGACAGTTATCCATCCAGGCGCCACCGCGCTTGTGCGCTCGCGCGTACAGGTCAAGGTAGAAACGGGCCACGACATCGTCGCCGCGCAACAGCTCGAAGAGCTTCACGCTGGGGTGGTAACTATCGAACGACGCTACCTCCCGGACTTCGACGCCGTACAGGCGCCTGACGACCTCGAACAAGCCGAGCAGGGCTTTGTCGGCGGGTAAGAAGGGACGGATATCCTCCTGGGATACCTGGTAGCGCTCCTGCCTGAGCTTTTCACTGTAGTAGCTGATATCCCAGGCTTCCAGCTGGGTGAGCTCCCCACGTGCGCGGGCAAAGTCATCCAGTTCACGGAACTCTGCTTCCGCCTGCGGCAGGGACTGCTCCGCCAGTTGTTGCAGAAAGTCCACCACGCTTTCCGTGCTCTGGGCCATCTTGGTCGCGAGCGAGAGTTCGGCGTAATTGTTAAAACCAAGCAGTTTTGCCAGTTCGGTACGCAGTTCGAGGATTTCGACGATAAGGCCGGAGTTGTCCCACTGGCCGGCGTGCGGCCCCTGCTCCGACGCCCTGGTGCAGTTGGCGGTGTATACCTCTTCGCGCAGTGCGCGGTTGTCGCAGTAATTGAGTACCGGTGACAGGGAGGGAAACTCCAGGTTGATGCGGTAACCCTCCTGCCCCGCCTGTACCGCCGCGTGTTGGGCGCTGGCAAGTGCGGTATCGGGTAGCCCGTTCAATTCTGCCCTGGTGACCTGTTTGTGCCACGCGTTGGTGGCATCGAGCACATTTTCCCCGAAAGTGCTGCCCAGTTTTGACAGGCGCTGGCGCAGATCGCCGTACCGTTTCTTCTTGTCGGCGGGCAAGTCCACACCGGCCAGACGGAAATCGCGCAACGCGTGCTCAATGGACTTGCGCTTTCCCGGTTCCAGATTGTCGAAGTCGGCGCTATCGGCAATCTGCTGGTATGCAGCACACAGACCGCTGTGCTGACCTGTCCAGGTTCCATAGTCCGACAGCAGTGGCAAACAGGCGTTGTACGCTTCACGCATTTCATCGCTGTTCAGCACGCTGTTCAGGTGCGACACCGGAGACCACGCGCGCGACAGTTCGTCTTCCAGTTCCTCGATGGGCTGCAGTAGATTGTCCCAGTTATAGTCGGCGGCGCTGGCCAGCAGCTCGTCAATCCGCTGTTTATTGCGCTCTATGAGCTGCCTGATCGCGGGCTCCACATGCGCTGGCTCGATGCGGGAAAAGGGCGGCAGCGTATGTTGCTCGAGTAAGGGGTTGGACATGTCGCGGTATTCCATTTGTTTGTCAGTGCGCGATAGTATCTTAAACCGCGGCGCGACAATATTCGCATTCCCACCGCAGCGTCAGGAGCCTGTCAGGCCGCTAATGCTCTAACGGGCGCTTCAACAGCCAGTCCTGGAGCATATGATAGCTAACACCCCGTTTGCCTTGCCGCGACTCGAACAGCGCGAAACCGCGATAGCTCACACTGATTGCGGGCGTCTGCATCGCAGCGGGCGGCGCCGCCTGGCACCGTCGAAAAAGTGAGACATGTGGCTGAAAGGGGTTTCTGTCGCGCCTGGCGCCCGCAGCGCCGCCGAGATTGCCGAGCTTTTGTGCCAGGCGCGTGAGTTGCTCCGGCCACCTGTGCGCACCCAGCCAGTAGATGCCCGGCTTTTGCCAGTAGCCGGTAGCATCGAGTTGCAGCGTCCCGCCAGATACTGTCTCGTGCGCCAGCCAGTCGTCCACAGACAGGCACAGGCGTTCAGTGGCGGGATCCGCCAGCGCGCCGATAAACGCCAGTGTGATGTGGAAATTACCCGGTGGTACCGGTGTTCCGGCACAGGCCAGTTGGCGGTCGCGCCAGTCCGCAATCTGCAGGGTCGTCGTGGGATCGAGCGGCAGGCCGAAAAAAAGTCGCATCAGCCCCGGGGCTTCTTTTTCATCAGGGGTGCGAATCCGTCATTCTTCACGGCGGATTCCGCTGCGGTTTTCGCCCTGCGTTTGCCGATGTTTTTCTGGTTGCGCGACCGGGTTTTCTGCTTTCCGGCGTTGGACTTCGGCGTCTTCTTCTTGCTGCCGGCCGCCTTGCCGGACGATTTCACTTTCTTCGGGCCGTTGTACTTCGCCTTCAGGCCGGGCAGGGTGCGCCGCTCGAAGCGCAGTGCCAGATAGCGTTCAATGCTGATCATCAGGTTCCATTCAGTGGCGCCGGCCAGCGAGACCGCCAATCCGCGCTGCCCGGCGCGGCCGGTGCGACCGGTGCGGTGCAGGTAGTTTTCTCCGCTGTAGGGTATGTCGTAGTTCACCACCAGGTCGATGCCGCTGACATCAATGCCACGCGCGGCCAGGTCACTGGCGCAGACGATGGTAACCTTGCCCTCGTGAAACCGGTGCATTACCTGCTTGCGTTCCTCGGTACTCATCTCGCCGTGCAGTGCGGTGCAGCGCAGTTTCCGGCATTTGAGAAGATGGGCAAGGCGCGTGGCCGTATTGCGTTTATTGGCAAACACCAGTGCACGGTCGAAGCCACCCGCTTCCAGCAGCGCGACCAGCAGCCCGTCCTTGTGCTCCTGGCTGTCCGCGAGGATAAGCTGGTGAGTGATGCTGCTGTGCGCCTGCCGTACCTGGCCCACCGTGACGAATTGCGGTGATCGTAACAGTGTTGTCGAGATGGCGCCCACACCGCGGTGCGAAAGTGTGGCGGAGAGCAGTAGAACCTGTTTTTCCGCCGGGCAGTACCCGGCAATTTTCAGCACGTCATCGCGAAAACCCATGTCCAGCATGCGGTCCGCCTCGTCCAGCACCAGGGTCTGCAGATTGCCCAGTTCAGCGCTGCGTTTCTGGCAATGCTCCAGCAGTCGCCCCGGGGTTGCCACGATGATCTGGGGATCCTTGCGCAACTGGGCTTTCTGGTATTTGAAATCGGCGCCACCGGTGATGGCCTGCGCTTTCAGTGGCGACAGGGCCAGCAGCTCCCGGCATTGTTTGAGTACCTGGCGCGCCAGTTCGCGGGTCGGTACCAGGATGAGCGCCAGGGTCCCCGCCTGTCGGGAGGTCTCGGCCGCCAGAATTTTCTGGGACAGTGGAATGAGGTAGGCCAGGGTTTTGCCGCTGCCGGTCTCGGCGCTCACCAGCAGGTCCTTACCATGCAGGGCGGGGGGGACAGCCAGCCGCTGGACTTCTGTGGCCCTCGTAAGTCCAAGTGCGTCCATGCCCAGGCGCAATTGACGGTCAAGTTGTAGTTCTTCGAACACGTTGTCGCGCTCCGCTGGTTTACTCGTTGACCGGTCGGGTTTCAGTCGCTCTGGTAAGACTGCGCCCTGGGGAGTGATCGATCGGCAAAATTGTGCCGCGGGCTCGATACGACGTACTCTCCGGCCTCTGCGGTACTGTAGATTCCGGGGTATTATATCCATGGATAGCATGTGGCGGGTATAGTAATGAAGGTATGATCGCCAGATGCCGGTGCTCGGGTTCAACCGGATGCCTTGCGCGCCAGATGGACCACTACCCGGGGATAAAGCGGAGAAAGAAAGATGGTACAAGCGGTACGAATACATGAAACGGGTGGTCCCGAGGTGCTGCAACTCGAGGAGGTCGAGCTCGAAGCGCCGGCACCGGGCATGGTGACGGTGGCCAACCGGGCCATCGGGCTGAACTATATCGATACCTATCACCGCAGTGGGTTGTATCCACTGCCCCTGCCTACCGGCATCGGCCTGGAGGGCGCCGGGGAAGTGCAGGCGGTGGGAGAGGGGGTCGACCTGGATGTCGGCGACCGGGTGGCCTACTGCTCAGCGGGCTTCGGCGCCTATGCACAGGCGCTCAATCTGCCCGCATCACGATTGGTGAGAATCCCCGTTGGCATTGACTTTGAACAGGCGGCTGCGTGCCTGTTGAAGGGGCAGACCACAGAGTACCTGTTACAGCGGACCTACCCCCTGCGCGCCGGCGAGACCTGCCTGTTTCACGCCGCAGCCGGGGGCGTTGGCCTGCTTTTTGGCCAGTGGGCAAACAGCATAGGCGCTACTGTCATCGGCACCGTGGGTTCCGAAGAGAAGGCCGGCCTGGCCCGCGCCCATGGCTTTGCCCATGTCATCAACTACCGTAGCGAGGATGTGGTGCAACGCGTGCTGGAGATTACCGGGGGCCGGAAAGTACCGGTGGTGTATGACGGTGTGGGAAGGGATACGTTCGACATGTCGCTGGATTGCCTGCAGCCGAGGGGCCTCATGGTGAGTTTCGGAAACGCGTCGGGCGCGCCTGAACCGCTGGACCTGCAAACACTGGCAAACAAGGGTTCCCTGTTTATTACGCGACCGACAATGCTGACCTACACGATGACCACCGAGGAGCTTCAGCAATCCTCGGACGACCTGTTTGAGCGGATACTGCGCGGCGCCGTCAATATCGAAATACGTCAGCGCTATGCGCTGGCGGATGTACAGCAGGCGCACCGGGACCTCGAAGGCCGCAAAACGACCGGTTCAACAGTGCTGCTACCCTGACAGGAGAAACTAACGTGTCTCAATGGACTCGACCCGTTGTTCTCACGGGGAACGCGGTGCGTCTCGAGCCCCTGCGCGAGGAACACGCACAAGGCCTGTACAACCGCGGCCGTGTCAAGGCCGATTGGACGTACCTGCCGCGGGGATGTTTCGTCGACCTGGCCGATACTCGCCACTGGATTGCGGAGGCTCTTGCCACGCCCGGCCATCTGCCGTTTGCGATCGTCGATACAGCCAGGGACAAGGTGGTGGGAAGTACACGCTACCTCGCCATTCGGCCCGAGCACCGTTCGCTGGAGATCGGCTGGACCTGGCTCGGACAGGAGTGGCAGCGCACGGCAGTGAACACCGAAGCGAAGCTGTTGCTGATGTCTCACGCATTCGAGCGCCTGGGTTGTGTACGGGTGGAGTTCAAGACAGATAGCCGCAACGAACGTTCGCAGCGGGCACTATTGCGGATTGGCGCCACCCGGGAAGGCGTGCTGCGCAATCATATGATTGTGCAGAACAACTATCTGCGGGACTCCGTCTATTTCAGCGTTGTCGCGGCCGAGTGGCCCGGCGTGAAAGCGCGCCTCACAGCCCTGGTCAGCCGCGCTGCTCCAGGCGACTGATCAGGTAATCGTCGACTGTACGGTTTCGTTGTCGCTAAAGCGCTCGGCGAACAGCGCGGATGTCAGGTAGCGCTCGCCGGAGTCCGGCAGAATTGCCACGATCATCTTGCCCCGATGCTCCTCCTGCTGCGATAGCCGGTGCGCCACGGCCATCGCCGCGCCGGAGGAGATCCCGGCCAGTATGCCCTCCTGTTGCATCAGCTTGTGGGCCCATGCGATCGCGTCGTCACTGGTAACCTGCTCGACCAGGTCGACCATCGATAGGTCGAGGTTTTCAGGAACGAAGCCGGCACCGATGCCCTGAATCTTGTGCGGCGCATGGCGCGGTTCCTCGCCGGCTTTTGCCGCTGTGATCATCGTACTGGTATCGGGCTCCACTGCCACGCTCAACACGTTCTTGCCCCGCGTGTTCTTCAGGTAGCGGGACACTCCGGTGATGGTGCCGCCGGTGCCCACGCCGGAGACCAGGATGTCGATCGCGCCATCGGTGTCATCCCAGATTTCCGGCCCGGTTGTTTGCTCGTGGACTTCGGGATTGGCGGGATTCTCAAACTGGTGGGGACCCCAGTATTTTTTGGTGTCGGAGGCGAGAATCTCCTCGGCTTTCGCAATTGCGGCGGCGACGCCCTTGGCGCCATCGGTCAGGATCACCTGGGCCCCCAGCGATTTCATCAGCATGCGCCGTTCCAGGCTCATGGTGTTGGGCATGGTAAGGATACAGTCATAGCCCCTGGCCGCGGCGACAAAGGCCAGGGCGATACCGGTATTGCCGCTGGTGGGTTCGACGATGCACATGCCGGGCCTGAGGCTGCCATCGCGCTCTGCGGCGTTGATCATGCTCGCCCCGATGCGGCACTTGACGGACATGGCCGGATTGCGATTCTCCAGTTTGACATAGATATTGCCATCGCTGATGTGGTTAATCTTAACCAGAGGGGTGCCGCCAATTGTTTCGGCATTGTCTCGGTACAGTTTGCTCATGTCGGATACCTTCCTGTGCGCTGGAATCGGGTGCTGATTGGTGTACTAGAGTAGTATCGACGCGCGCCGCTGTCCAACTGCCGCGGTATCCCGACTGCAACACCGCCACTGTGCCTTGTATGGAGCGATTTCAACATGAACCACAAACATTGGCCGGGTAGAGGAAGAATTCTTTGAATTTTGCGGAACTATTTTCTTCGTCCCCAGTCATAACAGGTGCAGTTGATGTACCGCTGGATTCCGTTCAGGTCCATATTTCCCGCGCGACGATCAATACGTGCCGGCCGGCCCACTGGGTCGGCTTTTTTTATTCCGGCTTTTGCCGGGTTGCCTGTACCAGGGAATCCAGCGTTTGCGGCCCCACCAGTTCCGCGTCGAGCGTCCCGTCGGGTCTGACGATGAATGTCGTTGGCAATACCACCGGCCGCGACTTACCCAGCTGTTCCGCCGGGTCCTCCTCTATGCTGGCAAAGGTCACTCCGAGTTGCCGCCGTTGCCGCTCCAGTTCCTCGCCGGTGGCGCCGTCATAATTCACTCCGAGAACGGTGACCTCGGCGTAGTCCCGGTCCAGGGCGTTCAGTTGCGGTATTTCCTCGATGCAGGGTTTGCACCACTGAGCCCAGTAGTTGACCACCACCCACTGGCCGCGCAGGTTTTCCAGAGCCGGTGGGGGGGCGCCAGGTGGCTTCTGGCCGCAGGCCACCAGGGAAAACAGGACGGGCAGAAAAATCAGGTATTTCAATGCTTGAATAACTCCGCGAGGTTCATGTTCAACAGCTCCCGCTGATCGGTGCGCTGTTTTATAAGCAGGGCATAGGCGGTATGCTGCCAGTCGGCACTGAGAGTCGCCTCCTGTCCGTCGAGGGATTGCTCGTTCTCGACCCACTCTTTGAGTTGCCAGAAGGGGACGGTATGCAGGTCCCGGCACAGCAGGTAATGGCCCTTGCCATTTTCTGTGATGACATTCTCCCGCAGGAAAATATCGCGCAGCGCGCCCCAGGTCACACTGTCCAGGCCGCGAATGAAATCGTGCCGGCGCTTGAGCAGTTCAATCTCGCGCACTGCCTCGCCGGTCTGCTGTTTCTCCCAGAATACGTAGAGCAGGTTGAGTGCCTTGATGAGGATCGGGCGCCGGGCCTGGTCGTCACTCTCGTACGCGGTCAGGCTGTGCACCAGCACCCCCCCCATCAGTACGATGTTCCAGGACAAATAAATCCATAGAAGGAACAGGGGTACTGCCGCGAACGCGCCGTAAATGAACGTGTAATTGGAGCCTACCACCAGTTTGGTAAACAGGCCGCGCGCTGCGTGAAACGCCAGCGTGGCGAACAGTCCGCCAACCAGGGCGTGCCTGAACGGTACCGGACAGTTGGGGACAGCGGCATAGATCAGGCTGAATCCGGCGAAGCTCAGCAAAAGCGGGGCGGCCTTCACCAGGAAGGCCTTGAGTCCGAAGATGTCCAGGCTCTCCAGTGCGTCAGCTGCTGACCCCAGGTAGGTGCTCAGCGCGAGCGCCAGGCCGATGGTTATGGGTGTCAGGGTCAGTACGACCCAGTACAGCATGAAACTCGACAGCGGGCTGCGATTTTCCCGCGCGCGCCAGATATTGTTGAACGCGTGCTCGATGTTGCGCAGCATGATGATGGCTGTCACCAGCAGGAACACGATGCCGGGGCCGGTCAGGTTCTTTGCCTGTTGCGAAAACTCACTGAGGTACTGCTCGATGCTCGCACTGCTTTGCGGCACCAGGTGCTTGAACAGCAGCGCCTGCATTTGCTCCTCCGCGCCCTGGAAAGCGGGAATCGCGGAAGCCATGGTATACAACACCGTCAGTAGCGGCACCAGCGCAAACAGGCTCATGTAGGTCAGGGCCTGGGCATTTTCCGAACAGCGGTCCGCGAGAAACCGGTCGACCAGGTAACTGACGCGGTGCCATGCTTCGCGAAATGAGAGGCTGGACAAATTCATGGGCGCATTATGGCATGAACCTTCGGTTCCAGGTCCATTCTTTCCGCCGAACCTGCCACTACCGATTCTTGGGTAGTGTCCCAGTGTGAGATTTCACTACACGGTCCCGACTGCAACCCTGCCTCTCAGGCTCTCGAAGTAGGTCAGTTTTAAACTGGGACACTACTGATTCCTGCCAGTACGAGACACGGCCTAAGGTTTGCTATACTCTGCCGCGACGTGTTCCCATCCTCAATACAACCCCGGAAATTGCTTATGTCTGCTGTTACCATCTACCACAATCCCCGGTGTTCCAAGTCGCGCAATACGCTGGCCCTGCTGCGTGAGAACGGCGTCGAGCCGAACATCGTACTGTACCTCGAGACACCCCCTGACAGCGCGGCGATAAAAGCCCTGCTGAAGAAACTGGGCATCGGCGCGGCCGAACTGGTACGCCGTGGTGAGGATGAATATAAGGCCAGTGGCCTGGGCAAGGACTCCAGCGAAGCGGAGATCGTGGCTGCGATGGTCAAGCATCCCAAGCTGATTGAGCGTCCCATCGTCGTGCGGGGCAACAAGGCCGTGCTGGGCCGCCCGCCCGAGAACGTGCTGGCTTTGATTGGCTGATGGCAGAACCGTATGTGCTTGTCCTGTACTACTCCAGGCAGGGTTCAACGGCCGCGATGGCACAGCAGGTCGCGCGTGGCGTTGAACTGGTAGCGGGAGTAAGCGCCCGGCTGCGCACCGTAGCGGCGGTTTCCGCAACCTGTGAACAGGTCGATGAAGAGATTCCACCGGCAGGTCCGCTGTATTGTGAACTTGCTGATCTCGGCGACTGCGCCGGCCTGGTGCTGGGGAGCCCCACGCGATTCGGCAACATGGCAGCTCCGCTGAAATATTTTCTGGATCAGACATCGTCCCTGTGGCTCAGCGGTGCGATGATTGACAAGCCTGCCGCCGTGTTTACCTCGACGACCAGCATGCATGGTGGCCAGGAGTCCACGCTGCTCAGCATGATGTTGCCGCTGCTCCATCACGGGATGATCATTACCGGTCTTCCCTACAGTGAGCCGGGACTGATGAGCACGTCCACGGGCGGCACACCCTACGGCGCATCTCACTGGGCGGGCAGTGACAGCAAGCGCCCGGTGGACGAGGTCGAGGCCGGCCTGTGCCGGGCGCTCGGCCAGCGCGTGGCGCGCCTGGTTGCGCGAACACACACGTGAGTCGATCCCTGAGCGCAAGCGCATGGCGGCTGACCTGGCTGAGTTGGTCAGCATTGTTGCTGCAGCAGACAGCGGATGCCTGGGCTTACCAGGCACCCTGGTTTATCTGGGTGCTCAAACTGCTACCCCTGCTGCTGTTCCTGCCGGGCATGCTAAAGGACAATTTGCGCAGTTTTATCTGGTTATGCTTCGTGTGTCTGGGGTATTTTCTGATTCTGGTACAGCGCGTTTTCGCGCAGCCTGACAGCGTACTGGTGCTCGGCGGGCTGGTCGCAGTTGTCATACTTTTTATTGCCGCCATGTTATATGTCCGTTGGCGTGCCCGGGAACTGCGAGCCTCGGGCGCACAGCAAACAGGTAGTGGAGATTAGCGTATGAGTAAACCGTCACTGTGGCGTCGCATCCTGTCCGGGATATGGCGGGCCATTACTCGTATCCGGTTGGCCATGTCGAATATCCTGTTCCTGTTGATGATTGGTTTCATTTACTTCGTCTACATCGGTGGTGCGCCCGAACCGCTGCCGGAAAAAGCTGCGCTGCTGCTGAATGTAAGCGGTCGGGTGGTGGACCAGAAATCGGAGATCAATCCCTTGTCCGCGCTGATGACGGCACCGGGACCCGCGGATCACGAGGTGCTGCTGCGCGATGTCATCGAGGCGATTGACTTCGCGGCGGAGGATCCTGCCATCAACTCGCTGGTGATGGAGCTCGACTACCTCGTCAGCGTCGGCATCAGTAAAACTCAGGAAATTTTGCCGGCGCTTGGACGATTCCGCGAGAGCGGTAAACCGATCGTGGCGATCGGGGATTACTACACACAGGACCAGTACCTGCTGGCGAGCTACGCGGATACGGTAATCGCGCATCCGATGGGCGGCGTGGCGTTGGAGGGCTATAGCAACTACAACAATTACTTTCGTGAGGCTCTGGAAAAACTCTCGGTGAACGTACATATTTTTCGCGCGGGCGATCATAAATCCGCAGTAGAACCTTTCGTGCGTGATGATATGTCGCCCGGTGAGAAAAAAGTCACCAGCCGGTGGCTGGATAACCTGTGGGGCCAGTACACGCAGATGGTTGAAGCGCAGCGCGAATTACCGTCTGGCGCGGTCGACGATTTTGTGAACAATTTCACCGAGCGCATGCTGGCGGTAGGCGGCGATTCGGCGCAGGCCGCTGTCGAGGCCGGATTGGTGGACAAATTGCTGGGCCGCAGTGAGGGCAATGACTATCTGGTGGAACTGGTGGGCGCCAGCAATGAGGATGGCCTGTACGAGGCGGTCGAGTTCGAGCGCTATCTGTCGCGTAAGCGGCCGCTTGACCTGGGTACTTCCGAGGCGGATCGCGTGGCGGTTATTACCGCGCAAGGCAATATCGTGCCCGGAGACCAGCCACCCGGTACTGTCGGCGGCGATACCCTGGCGCGAATGATTCGCGGCACCGTCGAGGCCGAAGGCGTCAAGGCTATTGTTCTGCGGGTAAACAGCGGCGGCGGCAGTATGTTTGCGTCGGAGATAATTCGCCAGCAGTTGCTGCACGCCCAGGATATGGGTATCCCCGTGGTCATCTCCATGGGCGCCGTAGCGGCTTCAGGTGGATACTATATTGCGGCCGAGGCGGACGAGATCTGGGCAACGCCCTCTACGATTACCGGGAGTATCGGCGTGTTCGCGGTGTTTCCGACCTTTGAGGACCTGTTGCGCCGCGTCGGTGTCTACACGGATGGCGTGGGTACGACAGAGTTGGCGGGTTCGCTGCGTGCCGATCGTACCCTCAGCCCCGACGTGGTTACGGCACTGAACAGTAATGTTGATTTTGCGTACAAGACCTTCCTGGAAATAGTGTCAGAGGGGCGGGACATGAGCGTCCGGCAGGTGGATCCGCTGGCTGAGGGTCGGGTCTGGTGTGCTGAAGATGCACTGGCCTCCGGCCTCATCGACAAGGTGGGCAGCCTGCATGACGCGATAGCCTCGGCGGCGGATCGCGCCAACCTGGGCGATTATGAAGTGGAGTACGTCGAGCAACCGCTGTCACCGCGCGACTTGTTGATGAAGCAACTGGCGAAGAGCGTCGGCAGCCTTAATGTGTCGACTGATTCAGGTCTCAGCGCCGCGCTGTCAGGCTTGTTGGGGCCAGTGCGCGACGCGGTAGGGGAGTTGGGCAGCCTGCAGGATCCGGCGAATCTGTATATGCGTTGCTTCAGTTGTGGGGCAGTTCGCTAGCCTGCACTGCTCAGTTCTGAACCACCGGGCTGTGGGTCGCTCCCCTGTTTGCCCGCCACTGAGCGATGTCCTGTAATATCATGTACAGGCACGGTATCAGCAGGAGGGTAATGACCGTGGCGAACACAATGCCATAGGCCAGCGAAATCGCCATGGGAACCAGCATTTCCGCCTGCGCCGTGCGCTCCGAAAGCATCGGGATCAATCCGAAGAACGTCGTCAGGGACGTCAGCAAAATGGCGCGGAAACGCCTGGTTCCCGCATCCACCACGGCAGTGTGCCGATCGATGCCATTGGCGATCGACTTGTTCACAAAGTCCACCAGGATCAGGCTGTCATTGACCACGACGCCGCTGAGCGCGATCACACCCATCAGGGACATCATGCTCAGCGGGTAACCTGACACCCAGTGGCCGAATATGGCCCCGATCATGCCAAACGGGATCACGCCCATGATGATCAGCGGTTGCAGATAGGATTTTGTGGGGATCGCCAGCAGGGCGTAAATGCCAAACAGCGCCAGCGGGAAGCCTACCATCATACTGACGGCCATCTTGGCCTCTTCATCGGCCATGCCAGAGATGGCGTAACGCAGCCCCGGATACTTTTTCTGCAGGCGGGGTAGGACGTTGGCCTCAATATCGGTGATGACCTTGTCGGGCTCGACTTCCCGCTTATTGGCCTCCGCGGTGACTTCGGCGGCCCGCTGGTAGTTGATGCGCGTCGCTTTCAGCAGCCCCTGCTTGACCTCCAGGCGAGCCACAGTCTCAAACGGCACTTCGTCACCGGACGGCGTGCGAATAAACATGTTGTTCAGACTGCTGACGTTCTCGCGGTCGGCTTTGGGATAGCGCACCATCACCTTGATTTCGTCGATACCGCGCTGTACACGCTGGGCCTCCGCCCCGTAAAACGCGTGCCGCACCTGGCTTCCCAGGTCGTAAAGGGTTATACCGAGTGATTCAGCCTCCGGCAGCAATTCGAGATGAAATTCATCGGCGGTATCGCTGACACCATTGCGTATATCGTAGAGGCCGGTGTAGTGCCCCATCGCCTCCTCCAGGTCATTCGCGGCCTGCCGCAGTGTATCGATATCCGTATGCATCAGGTCAAACGCAATGGCCGGTCCCATCTTCGGACCGTCGGCGCTGCTGATGGCGAACACCTCCGCGCCGTGAATTCTGCCAACCGCCTCGCGCCAGCGCTCCTGCACCTCCCGGGTGTCTATGCTGCGCTCATCCTCTTTGGTCAATTCCACGTCGATGCGGCCATTGATGCGGTTGAAGCCATACGTGGCCATGTTGCTCAAGAGGCGTTCATCAGTGCCGGTTTCGCGGCGGTACTCCTCTTCCACGGTGTTAAAGGCATCGGCGATTCTGGCCACGGCTTGCAGGGTCCGCTCCTCGGGAATACCCTCTGCCATGCGCAGTTCCACCTGCAGGAATTCACCGGGCGTATCCGGGGATAACACGGTGCGCACGGTACCGCCAGCCAGCAAGCCGCAGGACAGGATCAGCAGTGACATAAACGCCGCCAGAGTCACATAGCGGTTGTTCACGCACTTCAGCATGAAGGGTTTGTAGCGGTATTCGACAAAATGGTACAGCAGCCAGTTCACCTCTTCCTGGACGCGGTCAATCCGCAGCAGCAGGCGGTTTCTGGTGGGTTTGCTGTGCGCCAGGTGGGCGGGAAGAATCCATTTTGATTCCACCAGCGAGAAGCACAGGCAGAGAATGACGACCCAGCCGCAGGCGGCGGGAAATGCGCCGAAAACGCCCTGTACGAACAGCGTAGGGAGAAACGCCATGATGGTGGTCAGTACCCCGAAGGTGGCGGGGGTGGAGACGCGGTAGACACCCGTGACCACGTTTTCCACACTGTGGCCATGTTTCTCCTGCTCCGAGTAAGCGCTCTCCCCCATGATGATGGCGTCATCCACCACGATACCCAGTACCAGGATGAAGCCAAAGATACTGATCATGTCCAGGCTGGCGTGGATATAGGGAGTATTGATCATCGCCATCGAGCCGAGGAAGCATACGGGTATGCCCATCATCACCCAGAAGGCCAGTTTGATTTCCAGAAACAGCGCCAGGATGGTAAATACCAGCAGCGCGCCCATCGCCAGGTTTTTCACCATCATGCCCAGCCGGCCATTGAGGTAGTACGTGGCGTCATTCCATACGTCCAGAGTGACACCCTGAGGCAGGTGGCCGGTGCGCTCTGCAACGAAGGCTTTGGCGGCATCGGCCGTTTCGATAATGTCCTGTTTGCCCATCGCGAACACATTGATGCCCAGTGAATAGGTACCGTTGAACGCCGCGAATCCGGCTGCATCGACGAAACCGTCGGCCACTGTGGCAATATCGCCGAGCAGCAAACGTGTGCCGTCGGGCCAGGTCTT
This sequence comes from Gammaproteobacteria bacterium, assembly GCA_030427485.1. GTDB lineage: Bacteria > Pseudomonadota > Gammaproteobacteria > Pseudomonadales > Halieaceae > Marimicrobium. Next base: position 22,119 of record JAUICG010000026.1, on the reverse strand, counting down.
GAGTACGATATTCTCGAAATCCTGTTGCACGTAAGCCTGGCCGGTAGTGCGCAACATGATTTCGCCGTTTTCCGTGCGCACTGAACCCGCCGGCAGATCCAGCGAGGAGGCTGAAATAATGTTGGCGACATCGCCCAGTGTCAGATGGTATTCGCGCATGAGTTGCTCGGAAATCTCGATCGCGATTTCGTAGTCGCGCGCGCCAACCACCGAGGCGGCCGAGATAGCAGGATAGGTGAGCAGCTCGCGCCGCATTTCATCGGCCAGCGACTTCAGGCTGCGTTCATCGATGTTACCGGACAACTGCAGGGTGAGCGCGGGAAACATCACCTCCGGCTGGCTGACGATGGGCTTTTCCGCTTCCTGTGGAAAGTGCTGTATCGCGTCGATCCGGTTGCGGATATCGGCCATCAGCTTGCCGAGGTTCACGCCGTCCTGGGGGTCAATCCACATTCGCGCACCGGACTGAAACGAGTCCGACTCGACGCGTTTGATGCCCTCGATATCGTTAATCGCCTCCTCAACCTTCAACACGACACCCTGTTCTACCTCTTCGGGCGCAGCGCCCGGGTAGGCCAGTTCAATAAAAATGGCTTCGATCTCGATGGCGGGAAACATCGCGCGCTGGATGGTAAATGCGGAGCCCAGGCCCACCACGATGATAATCAGCATCAGCAAATTGGCGGCTACCGGGTTATAGGCGAACCAGGCGATAATTCCCCTTTTTTCGGGCGCCTCCATCAGCCGCCCTCGCTGTCGTCCGGCGGGGACTCTACCGCGGCGGTGATTTTGCCTGCTTTCTTGTCGCCCGATTGCGGCCTGGGACGGCCCTGCTGATCCAGCAGGTTGCTGGGTGTAGTGGATTGGATGCTGACTTCCGAGCTGTCAAAGGAACTGTCCAGCGTGGTCAGCGACACGAGGTCGCCGTTGTCCAGGCCGTCACTGATATAGGCGAGGTCGCCGCCGACGCGCAGTAGAGTCACAGGGCGGTTCCGCAGGCGCCCGCTGTCGTCGATCACCCACAGATTGTTGCCGGCACGCATCACGAAGCGGGGTAGCGTGACAATATCGTCAATTTCCCGGCCTTCAATATTGGCGTTGACGAAGGTACCGATGCGCAACGGTTCGCGATTGGGATGGTGCACGGCGTACGGGTCCTCGATGCGCGCAACCGCGTAGAGTACGCGCGAGCGTTCGTCGAACACGCCTTCAGTACGGTGCAGTTGCGCCGTCCAGTGTTTCACCTCGCCCCCGACATCGGTGTAGACATCGATCGAAGAGCCGCTCTCGCTGCCGTCCAGTCCGGGTAACTCCAGGTAGGCGAGTTTGCTCTGCGGAATCGGCAGGCGGATCTCGGCGTAGTCCACCGAAAAAATGTCCGCCAGTTGACTGCCCGCGGCGACGAATTGCCCCAGTTCGACGTGCTTCTGTCGAATCAGCGCATCGTAGGGCGCGCGGATTCTCGTTCGCTCGAGATTGTCCCTGGCGGTGTTAAGGTCCGCCTGTGCCGCCAGCATCTGCGCCTGCGCCTGGTCCAACTGTGGTTTGCGCAGGTAGAGCTCTTTCGCTTCCTGGCTTCGCTGGCTGCCTTCGGGTAAGCGCTGCCACTCTCTCTCCGCGACCTGGGCGCGGCCTTTTTCCTGGGCCAGGTTGCTCTGGGCGGACTTCAGCGCGGCCTCGGCGCGCAACAGGTTGGTTTCATAATCCCGGGGGTCAATCCGCACCAGGATTTCGCCCTTGCTGACAAAGCCGCCAACGTTGAACGACGGGGACGTCTCGATGATGCGCCCGTTGACCTCGGAGAGCAGGGAAGTCTCCTGCATCGGGGAAACCGTACCCTGGGCCTGTACCTCAATCCGCAGTTTCTCCTTGACCACCTCCGCGACGTCCACCGACACCGGCTGGTGCTCGGGTTCGGCGATTTTTGCGGGGGGCCTGGTCAGGTACAGCGCGGTAGTGATGGCGGTTGAAATTGCCACCAGAGCAACTGAGACTAGAACTTGTTTCTTTCCTGAGATCACGATAGCTACCAATACGAAAGCGAGGAAATTGGACGCCAAAGACGGGTCAGGGGCGGGCCACCAATCTACAAGGATCGCATTTATACCACATTTAGCCCCGCCAATTCTGTTAAATACTGGTAATGCGGATGCGTGCCCCGTCTGCGGCAGGGCGGTTAAAGTCCGTCCGCACAGTGTTATAGTGCCGGGTCATTTTGAAGCAAGGGAGCAGTAATCCGTGACCACGACTTTTGAGAATCCGGCCGCGTTGTTGGCGGCCGTGGGCCAACACCTGGGGTTCAGCGACTGGCAGGAAATCGACCAGCAGCGAATCGATCTGTTTGCCGAGGCCACCGGTGACCACCAGTGGATTCATGTCGATCCGCAGAAAGCGGCATCGGGTCCGTTTGGCAAGACCATTGCCCATGGCTACCTCACCCTGTCAATGGCCAATCTGTTTCTGCCGCAGATTATGCGCGTCGAGAACACCTCCATGGGGGTTAACTACGGTTGCGAAAAAGTTCGGTTTCCGGCAGCGGTACCGGTGGGCAGTCGTATACGCGGTGGCGGCGAGGTTTTGAGTGCCGAGGAGATAAAAGGCGGAGTGCAGGTGGTAGTGCGTATGACTATAGAGATTGAGGGTGCTGATCGGCCGGCCTGTGTGATCGATAGCATCAGCCGGTTTTTCCCCTGAACGATTTCTCGCTGGTGTAGACTGCGCCAGTCGGGGTACAAGGAGGCACTTTTGTGCTGGAGACAAGCGATAAAGTAGAACCGGTCTTCCCTGCCGCTACCGTTGTGCTGGTGCGCGATGGTGAAGCGGGGCTCGAAGCGCTGTTGGTACAGCGCAACAAGACCGTTCAGCATATGGGTGGTATGTGGGTGTTCCCCGGCGGCAAGGTAGACGAAGGCGATTACCCCGATGATCGCGACGAGTTCCGCGCGGCGGTCAATGCCGCAATCCGTGAGACCCGTGAGGAGGCCGGTGTGATCGTCGCGCCGGAACAACTTGTTTACCTGTCGCACTGGACCACACCGGAAGGAGCCAAGAGGCGGTTCGCTACCTGGTTTTTTCTCACCATACTGGAGGACGGGCAGGAGGTGGTCGTTGATGGTGGCGAGATAGCGCGACACCGCTGGGTAAGTCCGGAGACGGCTATTCTCGAATCGGCCGATGATGATTATCCCCTGCGCCTGATGCCGCCGACCTATGTCAGCCTCGCCGATATCGCCGACTGTCACAGTTGTGCCCAGGCCAGGGGGCGCATGGGCAGCCGCGCGGCGGTGATGTATGCGCCGCGCATGGTAGGTGTCGATCAGGGCGTCTGCTTTTTGTACGAGGGCGATGCCGGCTATGCCGATCTCGAGTTGGATGTGGAGGGTGGGCGCCACCGTCTGTATATGATCAATAACCGGTTGGATTATATCCGGCATGCCTGACGACAGCGGCGAGCACGCTGTTACCCGACGCGGTTTGCTGGGCGCCCTCGGCGCCACGGCGGTGACGGCGGCCGCTGGCGCCGCCGCGACACCGCGGTCCGCGGTGAAGTCCTGGGATTTGCGCACTGATGTGCTGGTCGTTGGCTCCGGTGCCGCCGGTGTCAGTGCCGCCATCGAGGCGCGCCGGGCCGACGCGAGGGTCATGCTGATAGAGTCGCTGCCCCGTTTCGGCGGTTCGTCTGCGATGTCCGGTGGTGTGGTCTACGCTGGCGGCGGAACGGCCCTGCAGAAGGCGCTCAATGTAGAGGACAGTGTTGAGCAGATGTACCGCTTCCTCACGTTGGCAGGGACCTTGCACCCCCCGCATGAGAAGATCCAGTTGTACTGCGAAGGCAGTGCCGGGCATTTCGACTGGCTGGTGGAACAGGGCATTCGCTATACGGACAAGCTCACCCTGGCCAAGGGGCTACCCATGGGCGATGAGTCTCTCTATTTTTCCGGTACCGAACAGGCCTGGCCGGCGCGCGATCTGGCACAGCCGGCGCCGCGTGGACATGTACCCGGTATCCCCGGCATGAACGGTGGGCGTCACCTGATGGAGGCGCTGTTGTCGCGGGTCGCGGCACTGGGCGTTACCATGCGCGCCGGGGTGGCGGCACATCGCCTGGTGACGGAAAGCGACGGTCGCATCGCCGGCGTGATTGTCAGCAGCGATGGGGAGCAGCGCGCCATCGCGGTGCAGCGCGGTGTGGTTCTGGCCTGTGGTGGCTTTATTCACAACCGCGAGATGATGCGGCAATACGCGCCCCAGTTGTACGAGTGTTCGGTACCCTGGGGCAATGCAGGCGATCTCGGTGCGGGTATCAATATGGGGATAGCAGTGGGAGCAGCGGCCCTGCGGATGAACGAGGGCTTTGCCATCGCGCCGATCTATCCCCCGGAATCGGTACTCAGCGGAATAGTCGTAAACGCATCCGGGCAGCGCTTCATATCCGAGGAGTCCTATCATGGCGTCCTGGGTGATGCCATCGCATATCACCAGAAGGGCCGCGCCTGGCTGATTACGGACCGAGACAGCAGCTACGCGTTTCACCAGGACAACTTCCTGCCCGTGGCCGAGGCCAGCACTATTGGCGACATCGCCTCGCGGCTGGAATTTCCCAGGGGCGCCCTGCAACAGACCGTGGCCTACTACAATCTGCACGCCGCCAATGGAGACGACCCGATGTTCCGCAAGAGCCGCTTGTACCTCAGGCCGCTGCAGGGGCCCCCGTACAAAGCCTGGGACCTGTCGACCTCCCGCGCGTTTTTCCCCGCGCACACCTTTGGGGGCCTGCATACCGGCACCGACGGGCAGGTGCTCAGCAGTTTTGGCGAGGTGATTCCGGGCCTGTACGCCGCCGGGCGCAACAGCGCCGGGATTCCGACAGCGCCCTATATCGCCAGCGGGCTGTCAGTGGGAGACTGTACGTTTTTTGGTCGTCGGGCGGGCCGCGCTGCCGCCCGAATGAGGACACTGGGATGAAGCGTGCGCTCGGCCTTGCGGTGACCTGCGTGCTGCTTCTTGCGGCCGGCTCCTCCCCAGCGCAGCAGCTGATGCCAGCCGGAGATCCCGAGCGGGGCAGGCTGGTCTTTGGTCCGTGCCGCACCTGCCACTATCCGGAGGCCGCCATGGGGCATAACAACGGACCCAACCTGCACCGCATATTCGGCAAGGTGGTCGGCACGCAGCCCGGGTTTGACTACTACTCCGAGGCGTTCAAGGCCGCCGGCTTCGTGTGGACACCCGAATTGATGTTCACCTGGCTGGAAAACCCGATGGCGATGTTTCCGACATCGTCCATGATGAGCCTGGGCGTGCCCGATGCGCAGCAGCGGGCGGACCTGGTCGCCTACCTGATGCAGGCCTCGGTGAGAGAGCCCTGAGCGGGCCTCTGCAGATTGAGCACCGGCGTTTTGACTGCCTAGTCCCGTCGGGACACGCCGTAAACCCGTCCATGGGGGCTTGAGCTCGGCTTCCTGCCTCGCACAGTCCCCGACGGGACTAGGCAGTCAAAACGCCTCAGTGCAATCCCAATGCTTCTATGCGCTATTCAGCCCCGAGTGGCACCATCGCCTAGCACTTGACGATCACCGAACTGCCGTGCCCGAACAGGCCCTGATTGGCCGTGATCCCGACCCGTGCGCCCGCTACCTGGCGGTCGCCGGCCTGGCCGCGTAACTGCCAGGTCAGCTCACAGACCTGCGCCAGGGCCTGTGCCGGGACCGCTTCACCGAAGCAGGCCAGGCCGCCGGAGACGTTGACCGGTATTTTCCCGCCCAGGGTGGTGTCGCCGGCGCGCAACAGTGCCGCCGCCTCGCCGCGTGGGGCCAGCTGCAGGTCTTCGATCCAGTCGAGTTCCAGTGCGGTGGACAGGTCGTACACCTCGGCGAGGTCCACGTCGGATGGACCCAGTCCCGCTTCCTCGTAGGCCTTGACCGGCAGGCTGGCGCGATAAGCCTGTGCCTCGACGCCGGCCGCCGCCGCGGAATCCGTGGCGATATCGGGCATCTCCACCACGCTGCTGGCGAAGGTTGGCGTCACCGTGGAGATGGCCGCGACACGCGGGGCATTGGCCTTGCCGATTTTGCGCGCATACTCGAGGCTGGATACGATGAGCGCCGCGCCGCCGTCGCTGGTCGCGCAGATATCCATCAGGCGCAAGGGGTCGGCGACCATTGCCGATGCGGCGACGTCCTCGGCGCTGAAGCACTTGCGATAGCGCGCGCGTGGGTTCTTGCTGCCCACCCGCGAGTTCTTGACCTTGACCGCTGCGAAATCTTCAAGCGTATCGCCGTACAGGTCCATGCGGCGCCGGGCGTACAGCGCGAAATAGGTGGGATTGGTAATGCCCAGGTAGAAGCGCACCCAGTCGGGGTCGTCCGGGCGGTAGCCGCCCGCCGGCGCGAGAAAGCCCTTGGGCGTGGTATCCGCGCCCACGACCAGCGCGACGTCGGATTCGCCAGACAGGATCTTGTTGCGCGCTGCCGCCAGAGCCTGCGAACCTGAAGCGCACGCAGCGTATGAGGTATTGACCTCTGCACCCTGCCAGCCCAGCGCCTGCGCGAACGTGGCGCCCGCCACATAACCGGGGTAACCGCAGCGTATGGTGGCACCGCCGGATACAAACGAGATGTCCTGCCAGGGAACGCCCGCATCGGCCAGTGCCTCGCGGGCAGCGGCGACACCGTACTGGACGAAGTTGTGGCCCCACTTGCCCCAGGGGTGCATGCCGACGCCGAGAATGGCAATTTCATTGGACATTGAGTGCTACTCCAGATTCAGTTGGCGGCTATTGACCCAGGGGTTGCCATTTCCAGGTGACTTTGATGTCGTCGTCGGTTTCGTGCAGCGCCTCCAGAACCAGTTCCATCGGCATTCCGACTTTCAGGTCCTCTACCGTCACGCCCTCGATGACCTGTCCGAGCACAACCATCTGTTCTTTCTCGAGTTGTACCGCGGCAATGGTAAAGGGTACGAACGGCTCCGGTGCGACGTACGGCGCAGGCGGTTTGTAACAGGCGTTGGTGTAACTCCAGATCTGACCGGTACGGCTCAGCTCCACCTCGCGAAAATCGGTACTGTCGCACTGTGGATTGCGGCAGTAGTCACTTTGCTTGGGGAAAAAATACGTGCCGCAACGTTCACACTGTGTGCCTATCAGGTGCGGTTGCGCCCCCATGGTGTGCCAGCCTTCGATGGCGGGGACCTGCGGTTTTTGGCTCATGGTTGACTCCGGGAAAAAACGTGGGACAGGGTACTACTGGCTGGAGCACCGAGGCAAGGAGGCATTCCCCTGCACCGGGACAAATCCCGGCGGGTCTACTATGACAGACCTCCACTTGCCCTGGTCGCCGACTTTGGGCAGAGTGCCCGCATGTGCGGCCGTTTCAATGTCATCGACAGTCCCGGACTGCAGCAGTTGCTGCGGGACCTGGGTATTGATTTGTCCCTGCCCCCGGCAGTCAATGTGGCGCCGACCGAGCAGGTGTCCCTGCTGCGGGTCGGCGATGCCGGGCCAGTCATCGATACAGCTCGCTGGTGGCTGACGCCGTCCTGGGCGAAGGAGGTTAGCCAGGCCTACTCGATGTTCAACGCCCGCAGCGAGACGCTGGCGAAAAGCCCGGCTTTTCGCGGCCCTTTTCGGCGCCAGCGGGGGCTGGTTCCGATGAGCGGCTTTATCGAGTGGCGCGCGGAGGAAGGTGTCAAGAAGCCCTGGCTGATCTCCAGCGAGCAACGGGCGCTGGCGGTGGCGGCGCTGTGGGATGTCTGGGAGGGAGGCGACGCGCCGCTGTTGTCCTGTACGCTGGTGACGACCGCGGCGGCGCCGGCATTCAAACCGTGGCACCAGCGGATGCCGGTCATACTGGATAAAGACGAACGGACACGTTGGCTGGATAACAGTCAGGCGATCGCTCCGGATGATGCAGTTTTTCGCAGCGAACTGAAAGTTCCCCTGCTGCTGAGGCCGCTGTCGCAAAGTGTCGGCAACGCCCGCAACAAGGATCCGGCAGCGATGTCAGGGGTGGGCGACGAAATCCTGTTGTCTGACAAACCCCGGGGTGCCGGGCGCAGCCTGTAAAGACAGGTATAGCGGTATTAAAAATTGGTCGTCCGGCACATTCCTTCGGGGCTTCCACTGGAAGAAACGCCCGACACTGTTCAGAATCAACGCTCGCTCAGAACAATACTGTGGCAGCAATGATGGAAACGACTATGCGTATATATGCAATGACAGGGGGTGCGACAGGCATCGGTGCGGAACTGAAACGGCAACTGCTCGCCGCGGGGCACAAGGTGATTTCGGTGGATATCAAGGAGGGAGACATCCTTGCCGACCTGTCCACTGCGGAGGGACGGGAGGCAGCGATCGAGGGTGTGCGGGCGCTCGCGCCGGATGGTCTTGACGCTTTCATTCCCTGTGCAGGGCTACCGCCAGTTGCCAAACCCCTGTCACTGATAACGAGAGTAAATTTTTTCGCCGTGATCGCCACAGTGGAAGGCCTGCGCGACCTGCTGGAAAAGAAACAGGGCAGCGTGTTATTTGTCTCGTCGAACTCCGCGCCGATGGTTCCTTCCGATGACTCCTATGTCCAGGCCTGCCTGGCGGGTGACGAGGATGCGGCCTGCGCCGAAATAGACGCCCGCGACGGCCACACCGCGTACGCAGGCTCCAAGCGCGCGGTAACCATGTGGATGCGCCGCCATGTGGTGGAGTATGCCGCCGCCGGCGTGCGCCTGAACGCGGTGGCCCCGGGCATCACGATGACGCCGCTGACCGAGCGCGTCTACGCCGACGCCGAGTTCGGCGGCGCAATGAAAGAGTTCGGTGACACCGTTCCGGTGGGCAGAACCGCTCAGCCGGCTGACATCGCCAATGTGATGCGCTTTATGCTGAGCGATGAAGCGAACTACCTGTGCGGCTCCCTGTTTTTCGTTGACGGGGGCTCCGATGCGATGCTGCGACCGGATGATTTCTAGCGCGTTGAAATGTCCGCCGTGATGGCCGCGGCTATAAGCTCACTGAGCTGGTAGAGCAAGTCGCTGTACGCGGCGGCCACCTGCCCGGCACCGGGCGAGTCCGCGGACAGGGTGGATTGGAGTTGACTGATGCGACGCTTGACCTGCGTTGCGCTGCCCGGCCGGGTGACCAGCCATTCCGCGGTGAGCAGCACCTTCCGCTCCGCGGCTTCCAGTTGCAGTACACTGACTTTTACGCCGTACTGTGGCGCGCGCTGCGGGTGCCAGGGAAAGGACTGCACATCCTGCGTGTTCAACAGTCCCGCCAGGTTGAGCACCAGCACGCGTTGCACCCCGTTTACCAGCGGCTCAGCCCACAAGTCCAGGCTGGCGACCTGCAGGGAATTCCCGATCCGGTTGTAAACGATGCTGTCGCGGTCGAGGTAGGCGGGAATTTCAATCGGTCCGACGCCCACCGAGGGGGTCTCGCCGGCCGCGGAGTTGAAGTCGTGGGCGGACAGCAGGTAATAGTTGTTGGGTGGACTGCTGCCGCAGCCCGCCAGTAGCAGCCCCAGTGTAAACGTCGCGGTCAGCGCCAGGATTTTCTGCTTCATTGTGGTTCTCCACGCTTGCCCCGAAGGAGTGATTCAGGTTGTGCTTCCAGAGTGTTCGACAGTGATTGTAGCGATCTGCCGGCACGGGTCATCTCCTGCAGTGCCATGTTTAACTGGTAGAGCGTCGCCGAATCCGGGGACACCAGCCCATCGATGCCCGTCATGCCCTTCTCGAAGGCGGCAATGGCATCATTGAGCGTTTGCAGGTTGGTTTCAATCATTGTCGCAAGCCGGGGGAGCTGGGCATTTGCGCTGGCTACAGTCTCAGCTGTTTCGTCCAGCACGGTGTCAAGTTTGGGGCCGGTAGTCGCCAGTTGCGCTCGCAATTGCGTCGTCAGCTCGCGCACAGATTCGAGTGTGTCGGCGAGGTCGGCCGGGAGTTGCTGAAACTGCTTGCTGCTGACCAGTGAGTTTACGCCGCTGCTTATGCTCTCCAACTCATCAGTGAGCCGGGAGATGTCGAGGTCTTCCAGCTTTTTGGTAATACGCTCGAGATTCGTCGGTATTGTGGGGAACTGGAGGTAGGGGGAGTCGATATCCTCGAGGTTGAACGCACTTTCGGGATGGAAATCGAGCTCGACATACAACAAACCGGTCAGCAGGCTCTGGCTGTTGAGTTGCGCGCGCAGGCCTCGGGAGATCAGTTCCTCCGTGAGGTCGGTGTCGGTAATACCCTTGCGCTGGATATTCTCGGCATCGAAGTTGGCTTCAATCAGCATGATCACGTTGGTTTTCGCGGAGTCGAGAATCAGGTCGATATCAGTTACTTCTCCGACTTTTACACCACGCAGCGCCAAGGGAGCACCGACGTTGAGCCCTTTAACCGAGCCGTCAAACACCATAACCACTTTCTCCGTTTTACCGAAACCGGAACCCAGCAGGTAAATCAGCGTTAGCAGTGCAATCAGACCGGCGCCGAGGACAAAAGCACCGATGGCGACAGTTTGCTGTTTTTCACTCATGGCTTGTCCTCATTGGCGGCTGTGGCGCTGCGTGTCAGGAATTGCCTCACCACCGGTTCGTCACTGTGGTCGCGAAGGTCGGCGGGATTGCCGTAGGCGATCATCGTGTGGCTGATGTTGTCAAGGTACACCGAGTTATTCGCAATGGCGAAAATACTGGGCAACTCGTGTGTGACGATTACCACGGTGGCGCCCATGGACTCCTTTATCTGTACGATCAGTTCGTCCAGCAGGCGCGAACTGATCGGGTCCAGTCCGGCGGATGGTTCATCGAAAAACAGGATCTGTGGGTCCAGCGCGATCGCGCGCGCCAGCGCGGCCCGCTTCTGCATGCCCCCGCTGATCTCCGACGGGTAGTAGGACTGGTATCCGGCGAGGCCAACCAGCGCCAGCTTGTAGGCGACGATTTCCGCGATTTCGGCAGGCGTGTAGCGGGTGTACAGTTCCAGCGGCAGTGTGATGTTCTCAGCCAGTGTCATGGCGCTGAATAGACCGCCGGATTGATAGGTAATTCCCCAGCGCTGGCGCATCGCGCCCCGCTCGCTGTCGCTGGCCTGGAAGAAACTGGCGCCATCGTACAGAATGTCGCCGCTGCTGGGTTTGAACAGGCCCAGCATGTGTTTGAGCAGTGTACTTTTACCGCAGCCACTGCCGCCCATGATGACAAAAATATCGCCCTCGTTAATGGCGAAGTTGAGGTCGCGCTGGATCACCGAGGTTCCGTAGGCCATGGTGAGGTCTCGGACCTCGATCTGCGCTGGCTGTGGATCTGTGCCTGTCATATTCGCAGCTGTTGAAAAATAATATTGATCGCCGCATCCGCGACGATCAGGTAAACGATTGCGGTAACCACGGCATTGGTCGCCGCCTGACCAACCGCGGCAGAACTCCTGCCGGAATTGATGCCCGCCCGGCACCCGGCAATGGCGATCAGCACGGCGAACACCAGCGCTTTCAACAGGCCCACTGCGATATGGGGAAATGTCAGCGCGGTCTCGCCCTGGATAATGTACTGGATCGGGGTTATGCCCATGCCAACCGCCACGATGCCGCCGCCGATAATACCCAGCAGGTCGGCGTACAGTGTCAGCAGGGGCATGATGACGATCAGCGCCAGCATCCTTGGCAGCACCAGGAATTCTATCGGTGAGATACCCATCGTGGTGATGGCGTCGATTTCTTCGTTGGTCTGCATTGTTCCCAACTGGGCGGCGTAGGCTGCCCCCGTGCGCCCCGCCATTACCACGGCGGTCATCAATACGCCCATTTCCCGTAACATACCAATTACGACGAGGTTGGCAACGTAGACTTCGGCACCGAATTGTTTCAACTGTACTGCGCCCAGGTAGGCCAGAATCATGCCGACCAGCACACTGGTCAGGCTGATAATGGCAAATGCGTGCGGCCCCGCCTGATAGCAAAAGGTCATAAAATCGACGAAACGCGTGTTGGCCCTGCCGCGGATCAGGCGCGATAGCGCGATGGTCACCTCGCCTGTAAATGCCAGGGACTCCTTCAGGTAAGCGGTAAGTTCGCGCGCCAGCCGGCCGGGTTCGAATCCCGAGAACCAGGAGGCGGTTTCCGGGGGATCCGCCGGCCGCGCCTCGACGGCCGTGGCTACCGCGAGTAGCTGTTCCACTCCGTTGGGCATGCGGTGCATTTCAAATGCGATACCCTGCGCGCTGCAGAAGTTATGGCATTGCAGCAAAAAGCCCATCAGCAGGGAATCCCAGTCGTCCAGCGACGAGCCGTCAGCCTTGAGTCGGGTCAGGTTGAAACTTGCCAGTTCACCGGCCACGCGATTGAAACTCACGGGGTGCTGTCCCTGCTGCCACTCACCGCTGAGTGCCAGCGTGGCAGTGCCCTGTTCGTCGTCGTGTAAAACGTATTCAGGTGGCTGTGAGCTCATGCCGCTTCGCTGGCTGGTACGGGAACCATAAGTCTACTGGCTGTGTGCCGCAAATACCATGTGCTACCGCAAAGGCTGAGTGGTCCTGCTCCCGTCGATAATATCGTAAGCCTTCTGGTAGATGGTCGCGACGGGAGTCTGGTTGCCCACTTCCCGGCGCCTGGCGATCATCGTCACCGGGAACAGATAGTGGTCGCTGTCCTGGAATCGCAGGGCGCGACTGCGTCCGGCGTTATCCTCGTAGATCACCCAGTGCATACCAAGGTCTGATGCCAACAGGTCGCCCATTATGATGCCCATGGCCTGCAGCTCTCGCACCTGGTCGCCACGGACCAGCTGCTGGTCCAGGAGTACCTGTAGCAGTTCGAGATCGCGCTCTTTGTCACCGTTGAAGCGGCGGCCGAGTTTGCTCGCTGCCAGATCCTGCAGGTGCTGGCGCTGCTGTGCCATGTACTGCCTGTCCAGGCTGGACAACTCGCCGATGCGGACAGGCTGCTCAGCCATGCCCGGGACGGCGAACCAGCAACTGCACAGCAGCAGTGCCAGGGGGATCGCAAATTTGCTGGCCATAGTCTCGCTCTCCGCTGTTGGACGGGGTGTATCCCGCCTCCGTTCATTTTAGCCTACATGGTTGTTATCCTGGTGCCGTCATGGATAATGGCGGGCTTCCCCCCCGCGAGTGCGGGCCCCAGACTCGCGCCCCAATAGTCATGAAGCGGAGAGAGTAAATGATTACCGGCAGTATTGTCGCTCTGGTTACCCCGATGTCCGCCGATGGTGGTGTCGACTGGGAGGCGCTGGCGCGGCTTCTGGATTTGCACCTGGAGGCGGGAACCGCCGGAGTGGGTGCCGTGGGCACGACGGGGGAGAGCGCTACACTCAATGTGAGTGAGCATTGTGAGGTGATCAGATTCTGTGTCCAGCACACTGCCGGGCGCATGCCCGTGGTAGCGGGAACCGGCGCAAATTCTACCTGGGAGGCGATAGAACTGACCGAGGCGGCCGCCGCTGCCGGCGCCGCTGCCTGCCTGTTGGTGACGCCATACTATAATCGCCCCACGCAGCGTGGTCTCTATGAGCATTTCAAGGCTATCAACGATGCGGTGACAGTACCCCAGATACTTTACAATGTGCCGGGACGCACCGCTGTCGATATGAGCAACGACACCGTTATCCGGCTGGCGGAACTGGACAATATCGTCGGCATAAAAGACGCTACCGGGGATCTCGTGCGCGGCGCGGACCTTATCCAGCGTTGCGGCCAGTCGATGGCGGTATATTCCGGCGACGATCCGACCGCGATGGAGTTGATGCTCGCCGGTGGCAGCGGCAATATCTCGGTAACCGCCAATGTTGCCCCCGCGCTGGTGGCGGAGCTTTGTGCACAAGCCCTGGCGGGAAATCGGATTGAGGCTGAGGCGATAAACGCCCGTCTGGCACCGTTGAACAAGGCGCTGTTTCTGGAGTCGAACCCGATTCCCGTCAAGTGGGCCCTGTACCAGCGCGGGCTCATCGGTCCGGGGATTCGCCTGCCCTTGACGACTCTGGATGAGCGCTACCACGCCCAGGTTCTGGACGCCCTTGATACTGCAGGAGTGTGATGGTTATGCTGACAAGAGTCGTGCGATCTGTTTTGCTGAGTGCCCTGGCGCTTTCGGGTGCGGGTTGCGGCTATATTTTTGGTGATGACGGTGTTTTTCGCGACCGTTCTGAAGATTACAAGGCAGCGCAGGAGCTGCCGCCGATTACCGTACCCGAGGGGATGAAGAGCGTCCCGTTGCGCGAGATCTATGTGATACCGCCGGTGGAGGACAAGTTTCTTCCCCAGGGTGAGTTCGAGGTGCCCAAGCCAACTCCGTTGTCTGCCGGGGCGGGCTCGGATGTCGTTCGCATCCAGAAGCTGGGCGACGCGAGCTGGGCCCTGATTGGCGTTGCGCCCGGGCAGGTATGGCCGCAGGTGCGTAATTTCATGTCGGCCTCGGGCATGCAGGTCGCGCGAGCCGATGCCCAGGCCGGTATTATGGAGACCAACTGGTTGACGGTCGAGGGAGAGAATCTGAGCAGTCGCTTCCAGTTTCGCATCGAACAGGGTGTTCAGCGCGGGACCAGTGAACTGCACGTCCTGCAGATGAGCCAGGCGGGCGGTGACAAGCCCTGGCCGGAGACCTCCGATGATCCGGCACAGGCAGCGGAAATGTTGAGGGCTGTCTCGCAATTCCTTGCTGACAGTGCCGATTCCGCCCCGGTGTCCATGATCGCCGAGCAGGGAATCAGTGCCGGGGGTCGAATAGCGATGCTGGAGGGTCCGGATGGCTCCAGCTACCTGCAGCTGGATTTGCCGTTTGATCGCGCCTGGGCCTCGCTTGGGCGGGCACTGGAGGAGGCATCCTTTGATATAACGGATAGAGATCGCAGCACAGGCACCTACTACGTGCTGTTCACGGGCGAGGCCGAGGCCGAGGAGCAGGGCTGGTGGGCCTCGCTCTGGAACAGCGACGACGACAGGCCGATGGTTGGCGAGTCGTTCGTGATCAATGTGCAGAGTATCTCGGCACGTGCGGTGACTATCCAGTTGCGGCCCCAGGATGCGAGCACTCCCTTCGACAACCGCGATGGCCAGGAACTGCTGTCAATGATCAAGGGCAATATTGACTAGTGCAGTTTGCCTCTCTCGGCTCGGGTAGCAGGGGCAACGCCACGCTGGTGCGAGCCGGGGATACCCTGGTCATGATTGACTGCGGTTTTTCCCTCAGGGAAACCGTGCGGCGTATGGCGAGACTGAATGTCGAGCCGCAGCAATTGGACGCGATACTGGTAACCCACGAGCACTCTGACCACAGCAGTGGTGTCGCCGCCCTGTCGCGCAAGTTTCAAATCCCCGTGTATCTGACGCATGGTACCTTCAGTACCGGACGTTGTGATGGCGGATACGATCAACGCCTGTTCAACTGTGAAGACACGCTGGTGATAGGCGGCTTGTCAATCAAGGCGGTAGCAGTGCCCCACGATGCGGTGGAGCCTTGCCAGTACCGGCTGAGCCATGGCGAGCACACACTCGGTATACTTACCGACCTCGGTAGCATCACCCCTCACGTCATCGATAATTTTCGCTCCTGCCACAGCCTGCTACTGGAATTCAACCACGACCTCCCGATGCTGCTGGATGGGCCTTATCCGCCGCACCTCAAGCGTCGTGTCGGCGGTGACTGGGGGCATCTCAATAACCTGCAGGCGGCCGACCTGTTGCGACAGATCGACTGCGCGCGGTTGCGACATCTGGTGGTCGCTCATATCAGTGAGAAAAACAACAGCCGATCGCTGGCTGAGAGCGCGCTGCTAACGGTCCTGGATACGCTTGATCGAGTGATCTTTGCCGGACAGTCGGGTGGCTTTGACTGGCTCGATCTGGCTGAGGCCTGATATAGCGGCTGCCGCGCCTGCCGGAATTTGCGAGAAATGTGAATCGCCTCCCGTTCCCGCCGGCAAAAATTGCCCGGGGCTGTCGCGTCGTCTGCGCTTGCGATAAGCTGCCGCTTTCGGGGTATACCATTCCCCGGTGGCGGTCCGCCGCGCTGTCAGAGGCAGTGCGTCGGCAAGATGATTGTGGTTACCTGGGCGAGGCTTCCCGGTCGCGGACACTGGAGTGCGGAATTGCCGGACAGATCGAGATGTCGCAGGGCGGGCAACTGGTCCAGCGGTACGGGGTCGACGACCTGGTTGTCGTCCAGGTACAGCGCCTCCAATGTGGTAATTTGTGTCAGTTCCACGAGGTTGCGGACTTTATTGGCGGAAAGGCGCAGTACCGTGAGACCACTGAACACGGAGAGGCCTTCAAGGTTGCTGATGCCCGCAAAACTGCAATCGAGTGTGGTCAGCTGCTGCGCATTGGTGATCATGCCGTCATTGATGGCCTGTTCCAGGCAGCTGTTCAACCCCGCATCAGTTACCGCGTAATCGTGAAACAGGGGTTTGGGTGCATAGACAACTTTGTCGTTCAGTCTGACGTCATAACCCTGGCAGGCGGACAACAGGAAATACGCTGGAACAATGAACAATAAAACCAGGCGTTGCGGCATGCCAGCTGCTCCTTGCGAAACACGGGACAATGAAAAGTGACAAGTTCCAATGGCTCAGACGTGGCTACCACGCCGACAGACCCCTATAATGCCAGTAGTCGTGAATTAATTCACCACAACTTCGATCCTATGGGGGCCTATTTCAACATGCCAACATTCAGTGACAAAGGCGGTCCGGGACAGATGGTGCCTGGCGAGGGCAGCGCCGCCGGGAAGAAGTCCGGCGGCCCAGACGATTCACTGAATGCCATCAGCATCGTGCAACGCGGCAATCTCAAGTCGCTGGAAACCACACTGCGCCGCCAGTGGCGCATGGGCCAGAACATCGTATTGTGCTGGAGCTGCGATGAACGGGGCGTGCTGGTCATATTTGTGCCGCATTACTTTCTCGGAAATTATTGCGCCGACGTGGATACCACCACGGACCAAAGCCGCGAGAACGAGGCGTTTATCCGGCAGCTTATTTCGGGAGAGCGGCGCAAAACCCGGGAGGCGCTGTTCGAAATCAGCGCGCGGCTGGATGTCTCCCCCACGTTTATCAAACTCGACTCGGCGTTGTCGGAGGAACCCCAGGTTCTGCAGGCAGTAGAGCAGGTAATCAAGCGTTACGGTCTCAGCTATGTCGAGAACAGGGCCGTCATCCTGTTCGATATTGTCGACTTCTCCCTCTACACGCCGTTTGAACAGGCGAGCCAGTTGAACAGCCTGTCTTATTCCCTCAACTCCGCCTACAACAAGTTGCTCGCGCAAGGGATTGAGATCAATTTCGCACGTACTACGACAGGTGATGGCTACTACATCTGGAATCGTGATTTCAGCCCCAGCGCAAACCAGGATCTATTCGTTTTCATGCTGCTAGTGGTGGCGGACAACATGGTGGCCCAGGTGGCATCCAAAGGCCATACCGTGCCGGTAATTCGCACGGGATATCATATCGCCGGGCACTACGAGCTTTACCAGGCGGAGGGCGTCAACCCCTCGGTGTTCAGTTATATTGTCGGCGATGTCACCATCGATCTGGCGCGCATGCTGGACCTGGCCAAGGCGAACCAGGTGCTGATCGGGGATTTCCACTGCGAACCGGCGCGTTGGGGATCCAGCACGGTAAAATCGATATCGGCGGTCTCCGCCGTCACGTTCGTGAATGCCTGCAGCCGTATGCTGCCTTCGCTCCAGGGTATCCAGCTTTCCGGCAAGCACATCGATGCGATCTCCTGTCGGCTGACAGAGGGGGCTGGAGCGGATGGCGATTCTCGACCAAGGCGTTTTCGAATTGTGGACAAACACGGCCTGTCGCGTTTTGCCTACAACCTGGAGATCGAAATTGACCTGGCGGGAAGGAAACTGGCACTCGGACTGGATCAGCGGGCGCTGCCCGCAGGTATTGAAGAGGAGCCCATCGAAGCGCCTTCCAGGGAGCCTATCGAAGCCGCGCCAAGCGCCGAGGAACTGTTTGACGATCTGGCGGGATTACTCAAAAAGAACGCGCCCAATACAATGAGTGAGGACTGAGGCTGCCATGGGGATTGTAGAACGGGCCGGACACATGGATGTCAGTAACACGGTTGACGTCTCCGACCCGGTAAATGTCGCCAGTACGGTGACCTCTCTGCTGGCAGCGTGCTATCCGGGCTTTGATTTATCGCCTTTGGGCGTTTTGTTTCACGATTTCGATCGACTCTACAAAGGCGCCTACCCCGGGTATCGCGCCTGTGATGTTCGCTATCACAATGCGCAGCATGTCCTTGATGTGACGCTGGCGATGGCGCGCCTGCTGGATGGACATGAGCGCAGCCAGCCAGCGGACAACGCGCTGGGGCCGGAAATGGCCATGATCGGCATTGCCGCGGCACTGTTCCACGACTCCGGCTATATCAGGCGAACGCGAGACAATCGCCACAACAATGGCGCGGCATATACACGGGTCCATGTGAGCCGCGGCATCCGGTTTGTCACGGCCTACCTGCCGACGGTAGGGCTGGACTACATGGTGGGACCCTGCACCCGGATCATGCATTTTACGGGCTACGAAGTTGATCCATCCGATGTGACGGTGGCCAGCGAGCGCGAGCACCTGCTGGGAAAACTGCTGGGCACGGCTGACCTTATCGCGCAGATGGCTGATCTCGAGTACATTCAAAAATGCCGGGATTACCTGTACGAAGAGTTTACCGCCGGCGGGCTGGCGGGTGAAGACTGCGAGGACGGCTACAAAGGCGTTGTCTATCGTAACGCCGAGCAGTTATTGGATGAGACGCCTGAATTCATGCGCACCGCGATCGAGGTGCGCCTGAACGGTCATTTCGACGGCGTGCACCGCTACGCAGCGGACCACTTCGGTGGTCGTCACCTCTACATGGACGCCATAGAGGAGAACTGTCGCGGCCTGCTGGCGATGCTGGCGCGCGCTGGAAGCCTATGAGCGGCATCCTACCCGTTGCAGAGCAATTTCGGGCCTCCTGAACTGGCGGTATCGGCCGCTGCCGCGGCGTATTCCGCCCAGGCTGCCGCGCTTGCGCGGCGGCTTGAACTGCCACTGCTGGCCACTGGCATCGACGCTGCCGAATGTGCGGCTGCAGTCGCGCTGCTGATTGTCGATGACCGGCTGCTTCGTGTTCAACTCACGGGTCGCGGCGCACCGGGTCCCGTGCTGGTGGATTTCGGTAGTGCCGGGATGCGCCACCGGCGCGCTTCCGGGGCTCGAGAACTGCTGGGCAGGGCCGTTGGGCAGGGTAAGAAAGCCGTGTTACGGGTATTGGATGCGACGGCCGGGCTGGGTAGGGACGCTTTCGTGCTCGCTGACCTGGGCTGCGAGGTATTGCTCTGCGAACGAGAGGCAGTCGTTGTAGAACTGTTGCGCTCGGGTTTGCGGCTCGCCGCTGCAAACGGCGATGCCTGGCTGGCGGCCGTGGTCGAGCGCATGCGTCTGCACCACGGTGATGCCCGGGAGGTGGAGTCTGCCTGCTTGCGGGAGGTGGACACTATTTACCTCGATCCGATGTTTCCACCGCGGCGTAAAAGCGCGGCGGTAAAAAAAGAGATGACATTGCTGCAAACCCTGTTGCAGCCAGCCGCCGACCCGCAAGATGCGGACGCGCTGCTGTTGTGGGCTCTGCGACAGGGTACGGCCAGGGTGGTGGTCAAACGTCCCGCGAAAGCACCGAGCCTTGCCGCGCAGCAACCATCGCACAGTATCCGTGGCAAGTCAGTGCGTTACGATGTCTATGTGCATCGCAAGTTGTAGAGGCTTTCTTCGCGAGCAAGCGCATGCTGCTCCCACTTGGTACATAGTCTGATGCCGCTAGCTCGGATAGTCCGGCAAGTTTCCTTACATTCACGCTAAACAGGAGTATTCATGTCTGGTAACAAAGTAACCGCGTTGGTCACCGGCGCGTCATCCGGTCTGGGGGCGGAGTTTTGTCGGCAGTTGGCCGCGCGTTGTGATGTCATCATAGCGGTGGCGCGCCGCGAAGAGCGCCTTCTCGCGCTGGCCGCTGAGCTGGCCGGCAACGCGGAAGTCCAATGTCTCGTTGCCGACCTGGAAAGTATCGAGGGCGTCGCCAGAACGCTGGAGGCAATCCGCCAGCGAGGCCCGGTGAACTACCTGGTGAACAACGCCGGTTTCGGCGCGCTCGGGCGTTTCGATGCCCTGCCAATCGATTGTCAGCGCTCGATGGTGAGTTTGCATATCGACGCCACCATTACGCTGTGTCGTGCCGCGATACCTTTCATGCGGGAGCAGGGGGGCGGGACAATCATTAACGTGTCATCCCTTGGCGCCTTTGTTTCGGGGGAGAATATGGCCGTTTACGGCGCATCCAAGGCGTTCCTCAATTACTACTCCCAGTCTTTGCAGGCGGAACTGGCCGACAGTGGCATCGAGGTGCAGGCCCTCTGTCCGGGGTTTACGCATACGGAATTTCACGATTCGATGTCGGGGGAGAAGCGCTTCGATCGCAGCCGGATTCCCGATCACATGTGGTTGACAAGCGAAGCCGTGGTCGCGGCGAGCCTCGATGCGCTGGGTGCCGGCAGGGTACTGGTGGTGCCCGGTGACAGCAACCGCAGTATCGCCCGGTCGGGCTTACAGGGACAACTGGACAGTTTGTAGCAGCAGGCGTGCCAGTATCCCCTTGTACATCGCCGACAGCCGGGGGAGATCCGCCGCGAGCACGTGCTCATTGAGCTTGTGGATGCTCGCGTTGACGGGGCCAAGCTCAACTACCTGGGCTCCGGTGGGCGCAATAAAGCGACCGTCGGAAGTGCCCCCGGCCGTTGAAAGCTCGGGCGAGCGCCCGGTAATTTCGAGGATACTGTCGACCGTCGCGTCTACCAGTTCTCCACTGGCGGTCAGGAACGGCTGGCCGCTCAGCTGCCAGTCGATGGTGTAATCCAGCCCATGCGCTTGCAGGATTGTCTCCGTGCGCTCGCGCAGTTCCCGTTCCGTCACCTCGGTCGAGTAGCGGAAGTTGAACACCACCTGCACCTCGCCCGGAATGACATTCGTGGCTCCGGTGCCGCCATTGATATTCGAAACCTGCATGGACGTAGGCGGGAAAAAAGCGTTGCCGGCATCCCAATGCTCGGATGTCAGTGCGTGCAGGGCGGGTAGTACCCGGTGGATGGGGTTGTCGGCCAGGTGCGGGTAGGCGATATGTCCCTGCACGCCGTGCACTGTCAGGGTTGCGCCCAATGAGCCGCGGCGGCCGTTCTTGATGACGTCAGCCAGAGCGTGTGAACTCGAAGGTTCTCCTACCACGCACCAGTCTATGGTTTTGCCATGCTCGTGCAGGTAGTCGAGTACTTTGACAGTGCCATCGACGGCCGGCCCTTCCTCGTCTGACGTGATCAGGAAACCGATCCGGCCCGGGTGATGCGGGTGCTCGGCCACGAATTCCTCGCAGGCGACAAGCATGGCCGCGAGGCTGCCTTTCATATCGGCGCTGCCGCGTCCGTATAATACGCCGTCGCGCAGCGTGGGTTCGAACGGCGGAGAATGCCATTGGGCAAGCGGCCCGGTCGGTACCACATCGGTGTGTCCGGCAAACACCAGTATCGGGCCCTGCGCTCCGCGCTCCGCCCAGAAATTACTCACGTCACCAAACCGCAGTTCGGTGCAGGTGAAGCCGATCGCGCGCAGACGCTCCATCATATACGCCTGGCAGCCAGCATCCTCAGGCGTTACCGAGGGACGGCGAATCAGCTCGCAACAGAGTTCCAGTGTTTTGTCCACGTCGCCCGATACCCGCTCTCGCACTCAGTTATGCGCGTGCAATTCTTCGTTCAACTCCACGGCGGTGCGATTGGTCAGGCATTCCACCGCGCCCGTGCTGGAGTTACGGCGAAACAACAGGTCGGATTTGCCGGCGAGATCCCGCGCCTTGGCGCTCTCAGCCGGCATGCCATCGCTGTCCAGCAGGGTCACCTTGGTGCCCGCGGTGACGAACAGCCCGGCCTCAACCGTGCAGCGATCGCCCAACGGGATACCGATACCGGCATTGGCGCCGATCAGACAATGCTCACCGATGCTGATGACGATCTCGCCACCGCCGGAAAGCGTGCCCATGGTGCTCGAGGAACCGCCGAGGTCGCTGTGCGCTCCGACGGTGACGCCCTGG
>JAUICG010000025.1 GCA_030427485.1 Gammaproteobacteria bacterium | reverse complement strand
ATATCAATGAGGTGAAGGCTGCACTGGATGCCGGCACAATATCACGACAGGAGTTTGATAACCTGGCGGTGGCCATCAACACCGGCACCAACCTTCCCAGCGTCGCGACGCCCAACGGTCAGGCGGCCTTCCTGTTCCTGCTGACCTCCGCGCTGGCGCCGCTGATCCGGCTGTCGTATGGCCGTATGGTGATCATGGCTCTGCCGTATACCCTGGTGATGGGCGGTGTGGGCCTGGCCTGCGTGGCTTTGTTCTTCTAGACCTGTCGCCCTGCCGCGGGACTTCAGTTCTGGCCGCGCCACAGCACCTTGCCGCCGCTGGCTTTCGCGATGTCCTGCAACTGCGCGTCGTGTGCCGCGAGTTCCTCAGCGCTCGCCCTGATAACGGGCAATGCAGCCCGGGCGACACTCAGGCGAATGATCTGCTCGGCCCGGGCCTGGCCATCGTTACCCGTCCCTGAATCCGACAACTGTAACGCGGTTTGTCCGCCGGTCATCGCGAGATAAACATCGGCCAGAATCTCTGCGTCCAGCAGCGCGCCGTGCAGGTCACGCTGTGAATTGTCCACTGCGTAGCGCTGGCAAAGCGCATCGAGGCTGTTGCGCTGCCCGGGGTGCCTGGAACGCGCCATCACCAGCGTGTCCGTGACCGTGCACAATTCGTCCAGACGCGCATCGGTACCCGACACACGCTGTATCTCAGCGTTCAGAAAGCCGATATCGAATGGCGCATTGTGAATAATCAGTTCCGTACCTTTTACGAAATCGATAAATGCCGTGGAAATCGCCTCGAATGCGGGTTTGTCGGCAAGAAAATCGTTGGTGATGCCGTGTACCTCGATGGCCCCCTGGTCGATTTCACGGTGGGGATTGATGTACTGGTGATAGTGATTGCCGGTGAGTTTCCGGTTAATCAATTCGACGCAGCCAATTTCAATAATACGGTGCCCCTGAGACACTTCCAGCCCTGTGGTTTCCGTGTCGAGTACGATTTGTCTCACCTTTGATTGATCTCCCTGCCTGCACGCCGCTTTCTTCTACAGCGCATCAATACCCTTGTTGGCCAATTGGTCCGCCCGTTCGTTTTCCGGATGACCGCTGTGTCCTTTGACCCAGTGCCAACGTACCTGATGTCGCTGATTCATCTCGTCCAGCATCTGCCAGAGGTCGACGTTTTTTACCGGTTTTCGTGCCGCGGTCTTCCACCCTTTTTTCTTCCAGTTTTCAAGCCAGGTGGTAATGCCGTTTTTTACATACACCGAGTCGGTAGTGAGATCGACAATACAGGGTTGCGACAACGCTTTCAGCGCCTCGATGGCTGCCAGGAGTTCCATCCTGTTATTGGTCGTTTCCGCCTCGCCCCCGAACAGTTCCCGCTCAACGTTTCCGTATCGCAACAGTGCGCCCCAGCCACCCGGCCCGGGGTTCCCCCGGCAGGCCCCATCGGTGAAAATTTCTACTGTCTTCAAGCCGCCTGATTTCCTTGCTCTGGTGATAGTGCTGTCTTCAGGTAACCGGACCGGGGCGAAGGCGTGGGAACCGGTGCTGGACCGGGCACCAGTCCGACGAGTCGCTTCCTGCCCGCGAGCAACGGCCGGCGCGGCCGGTTAAGCCCCGGAGTCTGCTTGGTCGCATGCACCACGTAAACACCGCCGAAGGGCAGGTTGTGGCGCGCGATCCACTGGTCGCAGCGCGCCATCACTCGCCGCAACCGTCCTCGACCCAGCGGCGGCAGTGCATAGATCCTGCGCTTGTCGAGCACTTCGCAGCCGAGCAAATGGAGCCAATCGATCAGGCGATGCTCGCTTACCGGGCGCTGCTCGCCCCACAGGGCATCGCGCATGATACCGCGAAAGCGGGTATCACACCCCAGCAGGCTGTAGGGGTTGAAGCCCACTACCAGCAGGTGCCCCTGCGGGGTCAACACACGCTGGATTTCACGCAATACCTGGTGAGGATTGGCTGCGAACTCCAGGCTGTGGTGCGCAATGATGGTATCGATACTGTCGCTCTCCAGCGGCAGTTCCTCCGGGTGCGCGAGCAGTCCGACACCTTCGCCCGGGCTTTCGGCGCAGAACAGTCGATGATTGATCGGGCTGTCGCTACAAAGGGGACGCCCGCCGCTGATACCCAACTGCAGGATATGGTAACCAAATGAGGTGTCCAGCAGGTCCCGCACAGCGCCGCGGGCCTCTGTCAACAGATACTGGCCATTTTCCCGCGCATACCAGCATTCCAGTCGGGTCAAAATGTCGATACAATCTCGCCGCATAACACGATGTTTCCCCGCGCCTGGTGTAACAGGTCGCTCCGCTCCATAGCCCGTAAGAGAAGGTGCCCATACTACTGTATTTTCTCCTGATTGGAACGTAACTCATGCTGTACCGGATGATCCTTTCCAGGCACGCAGACAATATCTCCGGCCCCTTTTGCCGGACCGTGAGCGTGGCGCCCGCCGGCACCGCCTATCCAGGGCGCGTGACTGCATGCTGATGCTGCGGGTCAGCGCGCCATGAGCGGCCCGGGTTGCGGCGCAGAAGGGGCGCTATAAATGCTATTTATCAATGATTTAGCGCGGTTTTCTATAGTTTTTTCTAGCTTTCTTTTAGTGCTCGGCTGCCAGGTGCCGAGCGCTCCGCTGCTACCCTCCCAGGCCGCTCTCGCTACGGCCTCCAGCGCGACCGGGGATGACACCGATGCGACTGAGCGCACGCCGATCGAACACGCATCTCCAGAGGCGCCCGTGTCGACCGGGGACGCGGACACTGACTCACCTCCCGTTTCGTCGCCGGCCGTGCAGACCGACGCCGGCCCTTTGGCAGCTCCGCCGGCGGCGCAGAAGCCCGCTGCACCCGGTCCGGTTGCCGACAACGCGGAACCGGAAACCGCAGCGGAACCCGAGCCCGATGATGTGTGGGAACGCATGCGTCAGAACATGCGCTGGCAGCAAACCGACAGCATCCGGATTGACAAGGCTCGCGATGATTATCTCAGTCATATCAATCATATCCCCCTGGTCGCGGAGCGGGCGGACAATTACCTGTACTACATCGTGGAGGAGGTGGAAAAACGCAATATGCCCGTGGAAATCGCGCTCATCCCGATGATCGAGAGTGACTGGGACCCGTTTGCGGCCTCCCATTCCGGCGCCGCGGGCTTGTGGCAAATCATGCCGGCGACCGGCGACCACCTCGGACTTGAGCAGGACTCCTGGTACGACGGGCGCAAGTCCGTGCGCGATTCCACCACAGTGGCACTGGACTACCTGGAGACACTGTACGAGCAGTTCGATGAAGACTGGTTTCTCGCTATCGCGGCATACAATTCGGGGGCCGGGAATATCGAGCGCGCCCGCCGCGCCAATGAGGCCAAGGGGCTGAGCACAGATTACTGGTCGTTGAAACTGCGCCGGCAGGCCACGAACTATATTCCCAAGCTTATCGCGCTGGCCCAGATTGTCGCCGAGCCCGAGCGCTTCGATGTCGAATTGCCGCCGGTGGAAAACGCGCCATCATTCGAGGTGGTTGAGATCGGGCGACCATTGCAAATGTCGCAGGCTGCGAGGCTTTCCGGTGTGGACCTGGACACGCTCAGGGCGCTCAATCCAGGTCAACTGCGCGAGACGCTGTCCCCCGACCGGCCATTTGAGATGTTGGTCCCCGTAGAAAACGCCAACCGCCTGGAAGCCAATATCGCAACACTCAGCCCTGAAGACCTCGTACAGTGGAAGACCTATCGCATCAAACCCGGCGACAGTCTTGCCCGGATCGCAGAAGTCTTCGATATCGATGTGCAGGTACTGCAGGACGTCAACAGTATCGACGGCAGTAAAATCCGGGCGGGAGACGTGCTCAAAATTCCCGGGGGGAATCTCGAGGATCCTCCGCCACAGGGATACCTGGTGCGCAAAGGCGATTCGCTGTCGCGGATTGCAGGCAAGTTTAAAGTCTCCGTGGATGACCTCGTCGACTGGAATGCCCTCGATCCCGCCGCCTACCTGAAACCGGGACAGGAATTGAAGCTCTACGTGAAAGGTGGATAGAGCCCTCCGGTCGCCCGTCGCCCGTCGCCAGCCGGTCAGTTATCCAGTAGTTCCGCCACCAGTGCCGCCACTTCACGGGTCGCCGTCCCGCAGCGTTGCTCGTGGAAAAAGCCCGCGACCTCGCTCACCTCCTTGTTGATTTCGACTGTCCGGGCGCCTGCTGCCAGGGCCTCCTGTACGAAACCCGCCGCGGGATAAACGACACCGGAGGTGCCGATAGCCACGAACAGGTCACAGCGACGCAGCCGCTGGAATATGGTTTCCATGTGGTAGGGAACTTCCCCAAACCAGACGATGTCCGGACGCAGCGTTCCCTGCTCACCGCATTCCGGACAGCGGCTGCGGCCGTCATAATCCCCGCTGACCGCTTGTGCCTGACAGCACGCCCGGCACAGCATGCTGTTCAACTCGCCGTGCATGTGACAGACCTGCTTGCTGCCGCCCCGTTCATGCAGGTCGTCAACGTTCTGTGTAATCAGGAATACATCTGCCCCGAACGCAGCCTGGAGCTGGGCGAGCGCGCGATGCGCGTCGTTTGGAACGACATCCCGCAGCTGCCTCCTGCGTGCATTGTAGAAGCGATAAACCAGTTCGGGATCGCGTGCAAACGCCTCGGGAGTGGCTATTTGCATGGGATCGTGTTTTTCCCAGAGGCCGTCCGAATCGCGAAAGGTGGCCAGTCCCGATTCCGCTGACACGCCGGCGCCTGTCAGGATGACAATGCGGTTAACCGGAAAACCATTGAGATTTTTCATACATCTTCTCCTTCTCCGCTGTCGAGTGCGGGCAAGTCCAACTCCCTGATCACGTGCAGTTGCCCGAGGGCAGTAAAAAACAGGGCGCAACGCAGCGGCTGGCTACCCAGGAATCGCACCGCGTCACGGTACACCCGCAACTGCTCGCGGTACGCGGCGCCTTCGCGGTGGACGTAGTCCGCAATCGACTCCCCCGGCAAGGGTCGGCCGCTCTTGTAATCGATTACCCATCGCACCCCGGACTCTGTGTCGATGAAACTCCTGTCGATAACAATATCCCGCGTCTGGCTGCGGGCTTCAACGGTGGTCAACGCCCATTCACTGCGCGCTTCGCTGTGTTGGGAAGAGAGCACCCACCTGCCCTCCCCATCCGCCTGCAATGACTGCGCAACGGCATTCATTACAACGTCCAGAGCGGATTCCAGCGCCTCGCCCCGCAGTCCCTCACACTGCAGTGCGGTACGCCAGCGGCGCCGGTCCGCGTCACTGGCCGCCGACGGCAATCGCGGGCGCCGTGACAACTCGTCCAGTGCCTTGTGCACCACATTGCCGATACTGCGATCGACAGTATCGACGGGGTATAACGGCGCGTTGACCGCTACTGCCAGGGACTGCGGCTCCGGGGAGGGGGACGGTGTGGTGATATTCTCCCGTACCAGGCGTACCAGGGGCCGCGCCCGCCGCGCGGCGGTCGCGGGGGCCTTTCCCACCGGCTGTGAACACAGTTGCATCCCCTGGCTGAATGTCGGCCACAAAGGCTCCAGCAGGCTGAGCTTCGCGGGCTGTTGGGGCAGTCCGGTCGCCTCGTCCGTCCGCACAGCGGCCGTCAACAGCAGGTGGTGAACAGCACGCGTAGCGCCGACGTACAGCAGGCGCGTAGCCTCCAGCAACATTTTCTCGCGCCGCAGCAACAGCAGGTAGCTGTACAGCGTCGGCGCCCCGGCAGCGCTGTGATCGTCGGCGGCCACGAGAAAGGCGCGCTTGCCCTCATCGTTGCTGTACTCATCCCAGAGCAGTATCGGCCGCTCATCCCTGCGCGGCGCCCTGTCCAGTTGAGGGATGATCACCCGGTCGAACTCCAGTCCTTTGGCCTTGTGCAGTGTCAGCAGATGAACCTTGCTGTCCGGGTGTCTGGCATTCATGTAACGCTTCTCTACACGCTGCGCCAGCCAGTCGGGATCGAATCCTATCCCCTCTGTTTCTGCCTGCTCGAGTAGCTGGAGGAAATTCTCCACGTCCAGCAAACTCTCCGCCCCGGACGCGCACTGTGCGCCACCCAGTTCAATCCAGGCCTGCTCCACCCACACTCGGAGGTTGAGCCTGTCGCGCATCTTGCGCGCCTTGTGCAGCGCCGGCAGGGTCGCGCGCAAACGCTCCCGGCCATCATCGCTTAGCGCACGCAGCGATGCGGGTTGCTGCAGGATGGACCAGATACTGGTGTAGGGCGGCGCCTCGCCAAGCTCCGCCAGGCACAACAAATCTGCCAGCTTCAGGCCACACCAGGGGGCGCGCAACAATGCCATCCAGGCGAGGCGGTCCGCGTCGCTGGCGAGCGCACGACACAGGGTCAGCAAATCGGCCACTGCCGGCGACCGGGAAAGACTGTCCAGGTCCGGTGCGTTGCAGGGAATCCCCTGTTGTTTCAGTTGTTGGACTACAGGCTGGAGATGGCTGCGACTGCGACCGAGTATCGCGATTGACTGATCCGAGTTCCTAACGCAGTCGGCGACTTGCTCGCCGATGTACTGCACCTCCCTCTGTCGCGCGTCATCGCCGGTAAAAGCCCGCATTGCGACTGCGCAACCAGTTCCCCTTGGCCGGACTGCCGTCGCCGGGCTGTAGCGCACACGGGAGCGGTAGACATCATTGGTCTCGGGGAAGGCCTTCCCGAATGCGTCGTTGATCCAGTCCACCACTCCGCTGTCAGAGCGAAAATTGCACCTCAGTTCCAGGTAACGCGGTAGAACACCGTTAAAGCCCTCGTTCCTGGCCTTAAGAAACAGGCCCACATTGGCTCCGCGAAAGCCGTAAATCGACTGCATGCCATCGCCGACGATCATGAACGTTCGCGGCGCCCGAGGATTCTGTTCGTTATACTCGCCCCAGCCGCGGGTCAATTTTTGCAGGAGTTCGTACTGCGTGATGGCGGTATCCTGGAACTCGTCGACCAGAATATGTTCTATCCGGTAATCCAGTCGCAGCGCCAGTTCTGTGGGAGAGTCCTCTTCACCCAGCGCCAACAGGGCGGATTGCGCGACCTGACTGTGATCGACAACCCCGTGTTGCCGGAATACCAGCAGCAACTGCGCGGCGAGCGTGGGCAGCAAGCGGGACAGGTGCAGCACCAATCGCCATGAATCACTGCTGACCCCGGTCTCCGGTAGCGACTGAATGGACGCCAGCCGGGGCAGCAGTCCACCGACGGACTGCAGTTGCAATAGCAGTGTCTGCCACTGCTTTTTACGCTGTGCAGTTTCGCCGGCACCCGCTGGAAAACCCTCTTTCCGGGTGACCTTCTTGCGCCATTCGCCTTTTTTCGTCGTCAGCAAATCGCGCAAGGTTCTCCACACCGCCAGTTCGCTGTGCTCGCTGACGGGAAAGCCAACAGGCAATGGTTCGTCGAGATTTGCCGCCGCAAAGCGCAGCAATTCCAGCAACTCCGTTTTGAACGGCGTCAGTAATCGCGCCACCTCCCTGAGTTCATTGCCAACCATCGCACCGACGGCCGCGACCAGATACGCCTCGGCCTCCGCTGGCGCGTGGTGTATGCCCAGATAGCCGTGCCACTGCTCGCGGCGCGCGAGCATCGAAACCAGCAGTGCCTGCAATCGCTCCCAGTCATTGTCAAAGTGCCGCAGCAGTGCTTCCAGATCGACTGCTACCGGATGATCACTTTCCAGTAAGCCGAACAGTTCCTGTACCGCCTCGATATACAGCGGCGTAACGTCGTCGTTGACCCTGGCCTGTGCGCCAAACTGGCTGAGCACAGGCATTTGTCGCGTGAGTCCGGCACAGAAGCTGTCGATCGTTTTGATGTTGAAGCGAGAAACGGTACGCAATAAATCCCATCCGGAATGGCGGTCGGCCGCCAGTACCTGATTCGCCAGTGCACGGGTCGTAGCCTGGTGCGGCGTCTCGCTGGGAAGGCCTTGCGCGGCGTTGTGCAGGGATTCCAGTACCCGTTCACGCATTTCCGCGGCTGCCTTGCGCGTGAAGGTAATCGCCAGGATCTGCTCGGGTCGCTGCACCCGGGACAGCAGGTTCAGGTAGCGCTGTATCAGTAACTCGGTCTTGCCCGAACCGGCGGGCGCGCTGACACAAACGCTTTCGCGATAATCCACAGCGGCGATGCGCGCCGCGCTGTCGGGAAGCTCGCTCACTGTGCCCCATCCTCGAGCGCAGCTACAGTGTCGTCCCGCCCGAACTCAATCCTGCACAGCGACTGCAGGCCGCACCAGTCGCAACTTGCGGGGGTCAGCGGGTCGACTTGCGCCTCACCCCCTACATACTCATTCGCTATCCGCTCCAGCGCGCGCTTCCACTGTGCATTCAACTCACCCCAGACTCCCGCGTCCCGAGTGAAATCTCCCGCGCCGGACAAGCGAGTGGCAATTCCGGGTGCCGCTGCCGTAGTCCCAAGACCACTGAAACGGCAGTCGCGGGGGCGGACTGTCGCGAATGCCAGCGCGGCTACCGTCCCAGGATCGGCGATACTGTACAGCAACAGTTGCGGACGCGCGGGCCTGTCGCCCATCCAGTCCAGCACAGTACTTTTGCCCGACTTGTAGTCTATGATCACGCGGGAGCCGTCCGGCAGTTCATCAATGCGGTCTACCCGCAGGCTGACGTGAAGGGGCCCGAGTGCCAGCGTCATATCCAGTTCACGCGCAGCGACAAAGAACTCACTGCGCTGGCGCTCAAGCTGCAACCACTCCCGAAGCAGGCTGTTCAGCCTGGACGCCTCCAGCCGCCAGTAAGCCGCACCGAGCCTGCGCTGGAGGTGATGGGGAACACCTGAGACAGCGGCCTGCACCGCAGATTTCACCCGTTGCGCTTCCTGCGTCTCGTCCAACGCCTGCAGGGTTGCGGAATCGCACAGATCTGCCCACAAGTTGTGCAGCGCCTGGTGCAGCAGTGAACCGCGGTCGGCAGTGGACAGGGCCACAGTGAGAGAGCCGAGCGGCTCAACCTGCAGGCGATGGTGAACGAACGCCCGGAAAGGGCACTGCGACTGGTCTTCCAGCAGCCTGCTGCCGCCGGTGAGCACCTGGTGGGGTTCCGGCTCCAGGCGTGACACTCGCTCGTCCGCCAGTTCCTCCAGCGAGGCCGCGTCGCAAAGGACCTGCCAGCCCGCCTCAATGGGCGCGGGAGCGGGTATCGGCTGCGGGCAGAAATCCTGCAACAGCGAGCTCGGCAGGTCGGGAACGCCATCGAGCTGCCTGCAATAGCTCGCGTGAATGACCGTATTGGTACGCGTGTATTGATTCAACAGGGCTTCGGCGAACACCCGCTCCCTCTCGGGGCTCGCGTGTGGCATCTGCAAACGTGTTTGCAGCGCTATCGGGATGAACGGATTGGGACGCGGGGATGCCGGCCAACTCGCGCCCTGCATTCCGCACAACCAAAGGTGGTCGAAGCTCAAGCCGGCAGCCTCCAGTGGACCCAGTACCTGTATCGGACTATCGGCCGTTTGCGGCTGGGACACCTGGCTGGCGCAGCAACCGCGCAGCAATGCCAGGGCTTCGTGAAACTGCAGGGGTTCACAGACTGTATCAAAATCGCCGAACTCGTCGAGCGTGCGCCGCCACAGCGCCTGCTGTTGAAACTCCAGGGTGTCGAGCGCTTGCGTGCCGGGCCATCCCCAGCCGTGCAGTATGTCGCTGAAGCGCCTGCGCCATACCGATGGCAGGGCTTTCTGGCGCAATCCCGGTGTGGCGCGCAAGTTGTCCAGGTATCGACCCAGTGACAGTCCATTTTCGCTGTCCCGTTGCACCGCACGGGCCGCATTGCGGATATCCGAGACCGGGAGCACTGCCCTGCCCTCAGCATGCAACTGCCGGATGAAGCGTTGCGCGAGCGGTCCGGGCGCATCCGGCAGATCGAGAAAACGCGAGCGCAGCAATCCCTCGACGGCCGATATCGGGCAATCCTGCAAACCCATCGCCAGTACCGCAAGGGCGTCACGCACCAACGGCGCTTGATCGAGCGTTATACCGGTTGAGAAGTTGACCGGCAGGCTGCCGTAGTCGCGCCCCAGACACCTGAACTCACGACGCAACAGATATTCCAGCGGCACGCGATCAGCGCCCATGTCGCCGAGTACGATAGCAATCGTTGACACACTGTCCTGGCGATGAGAGTCAGCCACCCACCGCGCCACCGCGTGCAGTTCAGAGCGTCGGTCGTCAAACGGATGCACCAGGCACTGCGCTTTGCCGCGGGTGGCAGCCACCTCCTGCACATCTGAACAGCACCTATCAAGTACGGTGCGTACCAGCGGTGCGAGCAGGTCAAACTCGAGTAACGCCACTCTGGTGTCGCATTCAGCGGGCGGGATACCGGAGAGTTGCACCAGACAATCGACGGGCGTGCACAGGCCCTGTCGCTGCAAACGCTCTTCAAACAGCTCCAGCCATTGCAAAAAAGTGCAACAATCGCCTTCCAGCTCAAACAAGGCCCTGTTTAGCGGGGCTGCGCAGTCGATTTGCCAGCGTAAAATGCTGTCGCGCGCCTGTGCGGCGAGTTCGGCCGCACCCGAGGGTCGCAGCAACTGCGTCTGGGGTGCGCGGCGCTGGTGCAGGCCGATCACCTGACGCCACACCTCGAGGGACTGGGCAGGTGTCAGCAACACACGTGGTGGTAGCAAATCCCGGCTGACCGCCCCGTCCCATTGGCGCTGTACCCAGGTTTCCAGCGCGAGCACCGGCGCTGGTTCCCACGTGCCCTGCCCCGCGGCGAGTTGCCGGGCATCCCATTCGGCCTTGATGCGCCGGGCCAGTCGGAAGTTCGGTGTCAACAGCGTATAGCCCTGCGCAATCAGGGGCTCGAGCGGTGTGATGTCGTAAAGGCCGAGGGCCAAGATCAGTCTCCTGGAATCGGCATGACAGCCCTGTAAGTGCCGTTCAGTTTAAAATTGGTCCGTACGCCCCCCAGGCTCTCAATGGCCAACAAACTTCAAACTGAACCACTCTCCAAAGCCGATATGCCTACACAAAGTGCGGAGACTACTATAGAATCCCGCGCCCCGTTTCAATCTGCGTGATGGCTGAAAAATTTGCAGCCCCGGGCAGACAACTGCACGCACTTTATCAGGTAGTGATGATGAGCAACACCAAGGTACACAATGTCAACGTGGCTTCCCAGAAAATTCTGATCACGCCGGACGAACTGAAGGCGAACCTGCCGATGTCGGAGTCCGTTCATGAAACCCTCGCGCACAGCCGGAAGGTGATCGAGAACATCCTGGATGGGCGCGATTCACGTATCTTCGTGGTCGTGGGCCCCTGCTCTATCCACGATCCGGTCGCCGCCCTGGATTACGCGCGGCGCCTGAAAGCACTGGCCGACGAGTTGGGGGATACGCTGTATATCGTGATGCGCGTGTACTTTGAAAAACCACGCACGACAGTGGGCTGGAAAGGACTGGTCAATGATCCGTACCTCGACGACTCATTCAATATCGAGGAAGGCCTGCATATTGCCCGCAAGCTGCTGATGGATATTCTCGACCTGGGACTGCCCACATCCACGGAAGCGCTGGATCCTATATCACCCCAGTACTTACAGGACCTGGTGAGTTGGACTGCCATCGGGGCGCGGACGACCGAATCGCAGACTCACCGCGAGATGGCCAGCGGCCTGTCCAGCGCAGTGGGCTTCAAGAACGGCACGGATGGTGGACTGGCCGTGGCGACCAATGCACTCAAGTCGGTGGCAAATCCGCACCGCTTCCTGGGGATCAATGGCCAGGGACAGGTATCCGTGTTCACGACCAAGGGTAACCGCTACGCCCATATCGTGCTGCGAGGCGGGACAACCGGACCCAATTACGACTCCGTGCACATCAAATTGTGCGAGGACGCGCTGGCCGGCGCCGGTGTCAGCGGCAATATCATGGTGGATTGCAGCCATGCCAATTCCAACAAGCAACCCGAGTTACAGCCACTGGTGGTGGAAAATGTCGCCAACCAGATACTTGAGGGCAATACCTCGATAATCGGCCTGATGATCGAAAGCAATTTGCAGGCAGGCAGCCAGTCCATCCCCGCAAACCTGGAAGACCTCGAGTACGGGGTTTCGGTGACCGACGGCTGTATCGATTGGGCGACGACCGAGCAATGCCTGCGCACGATGCGCGAGCGAATAAGGGATACGCTGAAAAGTCGCCGTCGCTAGCGACGCGAAAGCCGTCTGCCGGCCCCGCGCAATACCTCAGGCGAGTATCAATAATACGCCTGCGAGGTATCGCTGTGATCGGTTCTGTCGGCCACCCCGGTGAGTTGCGGGATTTGCTCCAGAAGGGTTTTTTCCACGCCGCCCTTCAATGTCTGGTCAACCGCACTGCACCCCTGGCAGCCGCCGCCGAACTGCAGTATCGCAACGAATTTGTCGGTGATTTCAATCAGGCTCACTTCACCACCGTGTGCGGCCAGTGCCGGGTTGACCTCGTTGTAAAGAACATAATTCACACGGTCTTCAAGGGAACTGTTATCGTCGACTCTGGGCATTTTGGCATTGGGGGCCTTGATCGTCAGTTGCCCTCCCATGCGATCCTTGGCGTAGTCGACCAGCGCGTCCTCCAGGAAAGGAAGGCTCCTGGCCTCATACCAGACCTTGAATTTTGACAGTTCCTCCTCATGGTCGTTCTCCTGTACATCACCCTCACGGCAGTAGGCAATACAGGTTTCCGCGCGAGGCGTACCGGGCTGGTTGATGAAGACCCTGACACCGAGGGCATCCTCCTGCTTGGATAACAATTCAGCCAAATATTCCTGTGCCGATTCCGTAATTGTGACCATGATGCGATCCATTCCGAGTAAAATAGTCGGGTATTATATCAAACTTGCCGGTCAAGTGTGAATGCTGCACAGCGCCAATCGTCAATGCGCCGCACAATCTGTTAACATGACCGGCTTTTTAGCACCGGAAAGCTGCTCGCCGGTGCGCTCTTTGGCACTCTACAAGGCCACCAGGAATTTAAGGCACCAAAATGGCAACGGACACAAACAAGTCGGCGCTTCTGGAACACGCCCTCCAACAACGCATTCTTATCATCGATGGCGCCATGGGGACCATGATCCAGGCGGAGGGACTCGCGGAAGCGGACTTTCGCGGCGAGCGTTTTGCCGATCACGGTTCCGATCTCAAGGGCAATAACGAATTGCTCTGCCTCACCCGTCCGGACGTTATCGCGAACATACACCGGGCCTTTCTCGAGGCGGGCGCCGACATCATTGAAACCAATACATTTGGCAGTACGGGGATCGCACAGTCGGATTACGACCTCAGCGAACTGGCCCCGGAGCAGAATCTCGCGGCGGCGAAAATTGCCCGGCAGGTGGCGGATGAACAGACCGCGAAAACACCGGAGAAACCGCGGTTTGTCGCCGGGGTGCTTGGTCCCACGCCCCGAACCGCCTCGATCTCACCCGATGTCAACGACCCGGGCGCCCGCAGTATTACCTTCGATACGTTGCGCGAAGACTACGCAATGGCGACCCGCGCGCTGATAGAGGGCGGTGTCGACCTGATCATGATCGAAACTATCTTCGACACTCTCAACGCGAAAGCAGCGATCTTCGCCGTGAAAAACGTGTTCGAGGAACTGGGACGGGAGTTGCCGATCATGATCTCGGTGACCTTCCCCGACATAAGTGGCCGGGTGCTGTCCGGACAGAATCCGGAAGCGTTCTGGAACGCGATAGCGCACGCCAGACCGCTCATCGTCGGGAGCAACTGCGGCCGCCCCTACCGTGAAATACGCCCATTCGTGGAGGAACTCTCCAGGGCCGCCGATTGCTATTTCAGCGCTCACCTCAACGCCGGCCTGCCCAATGCGTTCGGCGAGTTTGATGAAACACCCGAAATCATGGAACAGGATTTCAGGGAATTCGCCGGGCGCGGATTCCTCAACCTCGCCGGGGGCTGCTGTGGCACCACGCCAGCCCATATCCGCGCGATTGCGCACGCCTGCGAAGGCGCAAGCCCGCGCCCCCTGCCGACACACGAACCAGCCTGCCGTCTGAGCGGCCTGGAACCATTCAATATCACGAATGACAGCTTGTTCGTGAATGTCGGCGAGCGCTGTAATGTCACCGGATCGGCAAAGTTCAAACGCCTCATCATGGATGGTCGCTTCGACGAGGCCCTGGCTGTCGCCCGCACCCAGGTCGAGGACGGCGCACAGGTGATCGATATCAACATGGACGAGGGCATGCTGGATTCCGAGGCCGCGATGGTTACCTTCCTGAACCTGATCGCCTCGGAACCGGACATTTGCCGCGTCCCGATCATGGTGGATTCGTCGAAGTGGAACGTGATAGAAGCCGGCCTGAAATGTATTCAGGGCAAGGCGATCGTGAACTCCATCAGCCTGAAAGCGGGAGAAGAAGAGTTTCTCGCGCAGGCCCGCCTGTGCCAGCGCTACGGCGCCGCGGTCGTTGTGATGGCATTCGATGAAGAGGGCCAGGCCGACAACCTGCAGCGGCGCAAGGACATCTGCAAGCGCTGTTACGACCTGTTGGTGGGCGAAATCGACTTCAATCCCAACGATATCATCTTTGATCCCAATATTTTTGCGATCGCCACGGGCATAGAAGAACACAATAACTATGCGGTGGAGTTCATTGAAGCGACGCGCTATATCAAGGCGGAACTACCCGGCGCCCTGGTGTCCGGCGGTGTTTCCAATGTCTCGTTTTCGTTTCGCGGCAACGACCGTGTGCGCGAGGCGATCCACTCGGTGTTCCTGTACCACGCGATCCGGGCGGGCATGGATATGGGGATAGTCAACGCGGGGCAACTGGCTGTGTACGACGAATTGCCGGCGGACTTGCGCGACGTCGTCGAGGATGTGGTGCTCAACCGCACTGCCGACGGTGCCGAGCGCCTGCTGGAACTGGCAGAGAGCTACCGCGATTCCGGCGGCGCGGAAGCCCGTGCGGAGGACCTCGGTTGGCGTGAACAGGATGTGGAGCAACGCCTCGCTCACGCGCTGGTAAAGGGAATCAATACCTGGATCGTCGAGGATGCCGAGGAAGCCCGGCTCAAGTATGAGCGTCCCATCCAGGTCATCGAGGGGCCGCTGATGGACGGTATGAATATCGTCGGAGACCTTTTCGGTAGCGGTAAGATGTTTCTTCCGCAGGTAGTGAAAAGCGCCCGTGTGATGAAGCAGGCGGTTGCCCACTTACAGCCCTACATCGAAATGGACAAGGTCGGCGGTAATTCAACCAACGGTAAAATCCTGATGGCCACCGTCAAGGGCGACGTACATGATATCGGCAAGAATATTGTCGGTATCGTATTGCAGTGCAACAACTTCGAGGTGATTGACCTCGGGGTGATGGTGCACTGCGAAAAAATACTCGAGGTGGCACGAGAGGAACAGGTCGATGTTATCGGGCTCAGCGGGCTTATCACGCCGTCGCTCGACGAGATGGCGAACGTCGCCGCCGAGATGCAGCGTCTGGATTTCAACATCCCGCTGATGATAGGCGGCGCCACCACATCGAAGGCGCACACCGCGGTAAAAATTGACCCGCAGTACAATGGCGATGTTGTCGTCTATGTTCCCGACGCCTCCCGCAGCGTCGCCGTGGCCACCCACCTCCTGGGCCAGGGCAAGGAGGCGTTTGCGAGCGATCTGCGACAGGAGTATGCCTCGGTACGCGAGCGGGTGGCCAATCGAACACCCCGGGAAAAAGAACTGGCCTATACGCAGGCCGTGGGTAATGCGCCACTACTCGACTGGGACAGCTATCAGCCCCCCTGCCCCACGTTTACCGGTACCCGCGTATTGGAGGATTTTCCGCTCGCAAAACTGATGGATACGATTGACTGGACACCGTTTTTTATTACCTGGGAACTGTCCGGCAAATTCCCCAGGATCCTGGACGATAAAGTGGTCGGGGCACAGGCGCGGGAACTCTACCGCGATGCGCAGGCTATGCTGGAACGTATTGTTGAGGAAAAGTTGCTGACGGCGAAGGCCGTGGTGGGATTCTGGCCGGCCGCTCGAGTCGGGTCTGACGATATAGCCGTGTATGCCGATGAGTCGCGCGGCGAGACTATCGCCACTCTGCACCACCTGCGTCAACAGACCGAAAAAGCGGAGGGGATAAGCAACGCCAGCCTGGCTGATTTTATCGCGCCGGCGGGCAGCGGTGTGAAGGACTACATCGGCGGATTTTGCGTAACCACGGGACACGGGGTGGAAGCATTGGCGGCACAGTACGCGTCCCAGCACGACGATTACAACAGTATCCTGCTGAAATCCCTGGCGGATCGCCTGGCGGAATCGTTCGCCGAGTACCTTCACCGTCTGGTGCGCACAGAACTCTGGGGATACGCCGCGGACGAATCATTGAGCGCCGAGGAATTGATTCGCGAGGCCTACCGGGGCATTCGTCCGGCACCCGGCTATCCCGCCTGCCCGGATCACACGGAGAAAGCGACACTGTTCAGGCTACTGGAGGCCAGCAACGCGACAGGGGTCAACCTGACGGAAAGCTTCGCCATGACGCCGCCATCTTCCGTCAGCGGGTTTTACTTTTCGCACCCGGAATCCCGCTACTTTGCGGTCGGTAAAATCGGTCGCGACCAGATCGAGGACCTGGCGCGGCGCAAGGGCGAGCCGGTGGATGTGCTGGAGCGCTGGCTGCGCCCGAACTTGAGCTATTGAACAGGGGTAATCAACATGACAGATTCACCGGAGAAACCGTCCGGATCCCGGGAACCCTCACGCAAACTGAATCCGCTGCAGGTGATAGCCAGCGTGTTTGCCGCGGGCCTTGGCGTACAGAGCAGCAAGAACCGTGAGCGGGACTTCAAACAGGGCCGTGCGGGGATATTTATCGCCGCAGGTATTGTTTTTACCCTGTTGTTCATCGCCTCTGTGATGCTGGTGGTGCAGATGGTCGTTAAAACAGCCGGAGAGTGACGCTGGCTGGCGTTGCCAGCCGGTATTTCCTCAGGACGGCATACCCGACAACCACACATACATAGCGGTAACGACGATGGCTATAATCGCCACAGCGGCGAGGGCATCCGCAGCGCCGTCAGCGGCGCGCTCCTTACTTGCTTGATCTGACATTTTCAACTCCGTGTGTGCGCGTTAAGGCGCGGCATTATAGCAATATTTGTCGTCAGCAAAAGCGCTGGGGGAAACCTGTAACAAATTGCCAAAAACTGGCTGGCTGGGTCTAAGCTTATGAATATTATGACTATTTGTTCACGTGCGTTTTCTGGTATGGTAGCGCCCTTTTCTTCTGCAGACAGCATAGGCGCAGCGCCCGGGCAGGTTAGGTAAATGTACGTTTACGATCAGTACGATCAGAAAATTATCGATGAGCGTGTCGCCCAGTTCCGCGGCCAGACGGCGCGTTTCCTGGCGGGGAAAATCTCCGAGTCCGAGTTCCTGCCACTGCGCCTGCAAAACGGCTTGTACGTACAACGGCAGGCGCCCATGTTGCGCATCGCCGTACCGTACGGACTGATGAACAGCCGCCAGCTGCGTAAACTGGCGGAAATCAGCCGCGTCTACGATAAGGGATACGCGCATATCAGTACGCGACAGAATGTGCAGTTGAACTGGCCGGTGCTCGCGGAAGTCCCCGATATCCTCGCGGAACTGGCCTCCGTGCAGATGCACGCCATCCAGACCAGCGGCAACTGTGTACGCAACACCACCACTGACCAGTTTGCCGGTGTCGCCTGCGATGAACTGGAAGATCCCCGACCCTACTGCGAGATCATCCGGCAATGGTCGACGCTGCACCCGGAGTTTGCGTTTCTGCCACGTAAATTCAAGATCGCTGTATGCGGCTCCGCCGAGGACAGGGCGGCGATACACCTCCACGATATCGGACTTGAACTGCTGGCCAATGCACAGGGGGAGACAGGACTGAAGGTACTGGTCGGCGGAGGACTGGGACGCACGCCCGCAATTGGATCAGTGGTGTGCGAATGGCTG
The DNA here is from genome assembly GCA_030427485.1 of Gammaproteobacteria bacterium. Taxonomy (GTDB): domain Bacteria; phylum Pseudomonadota; class Gammaproteobacteria; order Pseudomonadales; family Halieaceae; genus Marimicrobium. The sequence goes on along the minus strand of JAUICG010000025.1, from coordinate 55,557 downwards.
GACAAGAAGCACATGCTGACTTACCTGGAGGCAATCCTGCGGGTCTACAACCAGCACGGTCGACGCGACAACAAGTACAAAGCCCGGATCAAGATACTGGTCAAGGCAATGGGGGTAGACGCTTTCCGGGAAGCGGTGGAGCAGGAGTGGCAGGCCCTCAAGGATGGGCCCACTACCCTGACGGATGCGGAATTCGAGCGCGCCCGCTCTTTTTTCGATGCGCCGGATTATGATTCCCTGGACGAGACCGAAGCGGCCTCGATGCTGCGGGCGGCATGCGACAGGGATGCTGTCTTTGCGAACTGGGTGAAACGCAATACCGTCGAACACCGGGTACCGGGATACCGCATTGTGACGGTATCGCTGAAATCCACCGGCTATGCGCCCGGTGACGTGACGGCGGAACAACTGGAGTTGCTGGCCGAACTCAGCGACGAATACTCGTTTGGGGAAGTCCGCAGTACGCACCAGCAAAACCTGGTTCTCGCGGACGTGCCGATAGCGCAACTGGGCGCATTGTGGCAGCGCTTGCAGGCCGCAGGCCTTGCAACGCCAAATATTGGCTACCTGACGGACGTGATCTGCTGCCCCGGCGGCGACTATTGCTCGCTGGCCAACGCCAAGTCCCTCCCTGTCGCGGAGGCGATCCAGGCACGTTTTGACGACCTGGATTACGTGTATGACCTCGGACCGCTGGAACTGAATATCAGCGGTTGCATGAACGCCTGTGGCCACCACCATATAGGGCACATCGGCATCCTCGGCGTCGACAAGAAGGGCGAGGAGTATTACCAGGTATGCCTGGGCGGCAGCCAGGCCAAGGATGCCGCGATTGCGAAGATTCTCGGACCGTCGTTCAAGCAGAATGATATGCCGGACGTGGTCGATAAAATTCTTTCCACCTACGTGACACTGCGCCAGGAGGAAGAGAGTTTTCTTGAAACCTATCGCCGTGTCGGTATCGATCCATTCAAGGAGCGTGTTTATGCCCCGGCTGATTAAGGATGGTGCGATCGCCGTCGACACCTGGCTTGCGCCCGTGCCGGGAAATACGCCGCCCGCAGCGGGCCAGTTGGCTACGCTCGAGCAGTGGCTGGAACTCGCAGACAAGAAAGGCAGCGCGGTACTACTGGAACCCGGTCAGCAGCCCGACGTCCTGTATGACCATCTGGATGAAATCGCGATGATCGCGATCAGCTTTCCCGTATTCACGGACGGCCGCGGCTTCTCCTATGCCCGGCGTTTGCGGGAACGGGGATTTCGCGGCGAATTGCGCGCCACGGGGCATTTTATCCGCGACCAGCTTACCTACCTGCGACGCTGCGGTTTCAATGCGTTCCAGATGGCGGATGAATCCAGTCTGGACGAGGCGATGAACAGCCTCGGTGACTTTACCGAGGCCTACCAGGCTGCGGACGACCAACCGTTGCCGCTGTTTCGCAGGCGACAACCGGCCGTGCCCTGAGTTCCTATCTGCCGGAGGTTTGTTTACACTCTTTCCAACCAGGCCGGTCAGAGCAGTGAATGGACTTCAGCAGTATTACCTTTTCTTTCTTCCTGATTTTTAGCGGGGCGGCGGTGTTCGCCTCCCTCGCCCTCTATACGCGCCAACCACTGATCATTGCCTACATTGCACTGGGTGCCTGTATAGGCCCCTACGGACTGTCGCTGGTGACGGACCTCGCACTGCTGTCCGATATCGGCCATGTCGGTATCATATTTCTGCTGTTTCTGCTCGGCCTGGATATGCAGCCACGGGCGCTGTGGACGACGCTGCGCAAGTCGACGGTGGTCGCTGTATTCAGTTCCACCATTTTCCTGGTCATGGGTTCGGCGGTTCCCCTGTTGTTTGGCTATTCAGTACAGGACAGTCTTGTCGTCGGTACCGCAATGATGTTTTCCTCGACGATTATCGGCATCAAATTACTGCCGACAACGGTGCTGCATCACCGCTATATCGGGGAACTGATGGTCGGTCTGCTGTTGTTGCAGGACCTCCTGGCCATCATTGTACTCATGGTACTGCTGAGTGCGTCTTCCGGCGGTGAGGGTGGCATGGGCGGCGAACTCGCCGTGTCCCTGCTCAGTTTGCCGCTGCTGGCCGGTGCCGCGGTGCTGATTGTACGCTATGTGCTACTGCCCCTGTTCACCCGTTTTGACCGTTTCCATGAGTACATTTTCCTGCTGGCGATAGGCTGGTGCCTCGGTGTTGCTGAGACGGCCAACGCGCTGGGTTTATCTGCGGAAATCGGCGCTTTTATCGCCGGTATCAGCATCGCCACCAGCCCGATCTCCCAGTACATTGCGGTGAGCCTGAAACCCCTGCGGGATTTCTTTTTGATACTCTTTTTCTTTTCGGTAGGCGCACGCTTCGACCTCGCGTTACTCAACCAGGTACTGGCCGCCACCCTTCTACTGTCGGCCCTGGTCCTCGGCGTCAAGCCGGCGGTGTATCGCTACCTGTTGCGGGGGGAAAGCGAAAATCGTGAACTGGGATGGGACCTGGGCTTTCGGCTGGGCCAGGCCAGTGAGTTTTCGCTGCTGATCGCGTATGTCGCGGTGGGCGGCGCCCTGATAACCGAGCAGGCCTCCCTGTTGATTCAGGCAACTACCATTCTCACGCTACTTGTCTCTTCCTACATTGTGGTGCTCAACTACCCCAACCCGATCGCGATTTCCGATCGGCTGCGCAGGGATTAGCAATCGGCGAAACTATAAGCAAAAAAAACCGGCCAGGGTGGCCGGTTTTTCCGCGGGGGTCTCTGCGCGAGCGCCTATATGCTGGATTCAAACTCGGGAAGCGCATCAAACAGATCCGCGACAAGCCCGTAGTCCGCAACCTGAAATATGGGCGCATCCTCGTCCTTGTTAATGGCGACAATCACCTTGGAGTCCTTCATGCCAGCCAGGTGCTGGATCGCACCGGAAATGCCCACGGCGATGTACAGGTCGGGGGCGACAATTTTACCGGTTTGTCCCACTTGCATATCATTGGGGACAAAGCCGGCGTCGACGGCCGCTCGCGACGCACCAATGGCCGCGCCAAGCTTGTCGGCAATGCCTTCCAGCAGCTTGAAGTTCTCGCCATTCTGCATTCCCCGGCCGCCGGAGATAACGACCGCGGCAGACGTCAGTTCTGGGCGCTCGGAGACAGCTACCTCCTCGTTCACGAACGACGAAATACCTGCATCGTGAACGGCGCTCAAAGCCTCGACGGTCGCTGACCCGCCTGTCGCGGGCGCCGCGTCATACGCGGTGGTACGCACAGTAATCACTTTTTTCGCATCGGCACTTTGCACAGTGGCAATTACGTTCCCCGCGTAGATGGGGCGCTGAAAGGTGTCGCCGGATTCGACGGCTGTCACGTCCGATATCTGCGCGACATCCAGCAATGCGGCAACCCGCGGCAGGAAGTTCTTGCAGTTGGGCGTCGCCGGGGCAAGAATATTGTCATAACCAGCGGCCACTTCGGCGATCAACAGGCTGACGTTCTCTGCCAGCTGATGAGCGTATGCCGCATTATCCGCCACCAGGACCTTGCCAATACCCGGGATAGCCGCCGCGGCTGTGGACACCGCACCGCAGTCAGCGCCGGCAACCAGGATGTCAATATCCCCGCCTATCGCCTGCGCTGCTGCCACCGTATTCAGCGTGGAGGTCTTCAGGCTGCTGTTGTCGTGTTCCGCTATAACCAGAGTACTCATGATATTACCTTTGCTTCGTTCTTCAGTTTATCGACCAGTTCCTGGACGTCTGCAACCTTGATGCCCGCCTGGCGAGCAGCCGGCGGCGCTACTTTGACCTGCGTGAGGTGCGAGGTGACGGCGACACCAAGATCTTCCGGTGTAAACACGTCCAACGGCTTCTTCTTGGCTTTCATAATATTGGGAAGAGAGGCATAGCGCGGCTCATTGAGGCGCAGGTCGGTCGTTACGATTGCCGGCAATTTCAGGCTCACGGTCTGCAGTCCGCCGTCGATCTCACGCGTGACGTTGACCTTGTCGCCCTCGACCACCACTTCGGAGGCAAATGTACCCTGACCCATATTCGCCAATGCGCCGAGCATTTGTCCTGTCTGGTTGTTGTCGCCGTCGATGGACTGCTTGCCCAGGATGACCAGTTGCGGCTGCTCTTTATCGACAACCGCTTTCAGCAGTTTGGCTACAACCAGTGGCTCGACCTTGCCGGCAACTTCGACCTGGATACCGCGGTCAGCACCGAGCGCCAGGGCGGTTCGGATCTGCTCCTGGCAGTTTTTCTCGCCGATTGAGACCGCGACGACCTCGGTTGCGACACCCGCTTCTTTGAGGCGCACAGCTTCTTCCACGGCAATTTCACAAAAGGGGTTGATGGACATTTTCACGTTGTTCAAATCGACATCGCTACCATCAGCTTTGGCGCGCACCTTCACGTTGTAGTCAACGACGCGCTTTACGGCAACAAGAACCTTCATGGATTCTCCATAGACATTTCAGGTGGGTTTAGGGCGACTGCAGACGTGCTTCATCACTGCAAGCCGTTGAACTAGGCGGCGTATGTTGCCCATAAAAGGCTGTCGGGTCAAGGGCCAGCGGGGCCGCAAGGGCTATCCCCGACAGCTGGTCTGGGCCCTTTGTGTTTTTGACTTTATAGTTTTTAATCGTTAAAAATTATATACTTGTAAGCTTTTCTGAAATCGGATCAAGCATCCGGCCCAACCAAACAACGCAAGAGGGTAGCGCAGTGGAACGTGAATCTATGGAATTTGATGTCGTGATCGTAGGCGCCGGCCCCTCCGGGTTGTCCGCCGCGTGCCGCATCATGCAGCTTGCGCAGGAAAAAGGGCAGGAAATTACGGTATGTGTGGTGGAAAAAGGCTCCGAGGTTGGTGCCCACATACTCTCCGGCGCCGTGCTTGAACCGCGCGCCCTCAATGAACTCTTCCCCAACTGGAAGGAACTGGGAGCCCCCGTCAAGACAGCGGTGTCAGGCGACAGATTTTTCTTTTACCTGAGCCAGACCAGCGCGGTCAAACTACCGAATTTCCTGATCCCCAAGCCCACTCACAACGACGGCAATTATATTGTCTCGATGGGCAATGTCTGCCGCTGGCTGGCCGAACAGGCGGAGGGTATGGGCGTCGAGGTTTATCCCGGCTTCGCCGCCGCGGAGATCCTCTATCACGAAGACGGTCGCGTCAAAGGTATCGCGACCGGTGACATGGGTGTCAGTGCGAGTGGGGAGCATAAGGACAGTTACATGCCGGGAATGGAACTGCACGCAAAGTACACCATTTTTGCCGAAGGCTGTCGCGGACACCTCGGCAAACAACTGATCGAGAAATTTGCACTCGCCGAGGGTAAAGATCCGCAGCACTACGGCATCGGGATAAAGGAAATCTGGGAAATTCCCCCCGATAAGCATGAAGAAGGCCTGGTGATACACGGACTGGGCTGGCCGCTGAGCGAAAGCAATTCGGGCGGCGGCGCATTCATGTACCACGCTGAAAACAACCAGGTCTACATCGGGCTGATAGCGGACCTGAATTACAGCAATCCTCACATGAGCCCGTTTGAGGAATTTCAACGCTGGAAACACCACAGTGAAACCGTCAAATACCTCGAGGGCGGCACACGCATCGTCTACGGCGCGCGCGCAATCACCAAGGGTGGTTTCAACTCGCTGCCCAGGATGCATTTTCCCGGCGGCTTGTTGATCGGCTGTGATGCCGGCACCCTGAACAGCGTGAAAATCAAGGGTAACCATACCGCTATGAAAAGCGGTATGTTGGCGGCCGAAGCCGTGGTGGAAGCACTGGCACAGGGAGATGCCGCGCCCGCGGATCTCGATACTTTTGCGAACAAGATGGAGGCTTCCTGGCTGCACCAGGAGTTGTACAGCACCCGCAACTTCTCCGGCTTCATGCATAAATTCGGCATCCTCATCGGCTCCGCCATGGTCTGGATTGACCAGAACATTTTTGGCGGAAAACTGCCTTTCACACTGAACGACAGTAAACCCGACTACGCGGCGCTCAAACCGGCGGCCGAGTGCAAGAAACTGACTTATCCGAAACCCGACAACACCATCAGCTTCGATCGACTGTCCTCCGTGTTCCTGTCCAACACGAATCACGAGGAAGACCAACCCTGTCATCTCACACTGCTCGACCCCAATGTGCCGATCGGCAAGAACCTGCCCATGTACGACGAACCCGCGCAGCGCTACTGCCCCGCCGGCGTGTACGAAGTTGTGGAGGACGACGCGGGCCAGCGCTTTCAGATAAACGCGCAAAACTGCGTGCACTGTAAAACCTGTGATATCAAGGATCCCGCGCAGAATATCACCTGGGTGACGCCGGAAGGTTTTGGCGGCCCCAATTACCCCAATATGTAGGGGACTTTGCCTTGGCCCGCGCCCTGCCCGGCGCACCGCCGGGGTTTATACCGCCGGACAAGCAAAAATGTACAGAGACTTAGGAATGCATCGTGCCGGCAGGCAGCCTGAATTCGTAGTCGCCTGATTTCAGGACTGCGTAACCGTCCTGCATGTCCGCCAGTGCCACCAGCCGGTACCATGCGGTCCGGGTGAACAACGCCGTGAGGCCATGCGGCAGTTTCAACGCCGCAACGCCATCGACAGCCGGGTCCGGGAACAGCGCGTTTTGCGCACTGACCCGGACGCGCCTGCCGGTATTGAGCGTCGCTTCCAGTATGTGGTTTTCCTCGCTACCCACGGCGTCGATATCCGTGACGAGCAACGCGTGCCGCTGTACTTTGATGCGCCATTTTTCGACGGGTGTCACAAGGTAGTACTCGCCATCGTTCTCCCTGCGCAGAATGCTGGCGAACAGGCGGACCAGGGATTCCCGCTCGATTACACCGCCTTCGTGGTACCAGTCCCCCTGTGCGTCGATCACAATCGGGATATCGCCGGACAACTCGGGGTGCCACAAATGCAGCGGTGGTGAGTCGTAGTCCCGTTGAGAGCCAAGTTTTGCGCCGAGTGAATCCAGCGAATCTGCCATGAAGGTGCCGCCTCAATGAGTTCTGTGTTTGTTGAACATTGTAACGGACGCAATTTGCCGGGACTTCCCATGGATATTCGACACGCGTCACGATATCGCCACGGTGCGGGCCCATTTTTTTCAAACTGTGCGCCACTGCAGAGTGTAGCACTGGTGTCGGCGGGCAGACTGCGATATAACTGGCCCCATACCATTTTCCAGCGTAATTCATCCAATGATTAACTGGATACGCACAGCCGTCGTGAATTGGCTAATGCGCAAGAAACCGTTGCCGGACGCTCCACTCAGCGATTTTGAGCGTATCCGGCACGAGCTCAAGGCCTGCGACGTACTACTGATCGAAGGCCGCTCGAGAGCGAGCGAAGTGATCAAGCTTGTCACACAGAGCAGCTGGTCGCACGCCGCGCTGTACATTGGTCGGCTGCACGATATCGAGAATCCGCAACTCAGGGAGAAAGTTGGCAAGTACTATCCGGGCACTGCCGACAAGCAACTGATCATAGAGAGTGAACTGGGCCTGGGGACCGTCGTTCGCGCGCTTACCGCGTACGAACGCGAGCATATCCGGATTTGTCGCCCCCGGGGCTTGTCCTATAAAGACAGCCAGAAAGCGATCGGCTACGCCATTGAGCGCCTCGGCACAACCTACGACGTGCGCCAGATTTTCGACCTCGCGCGCTTCCTGTTCCCGTGGGCCATCATGCCGCGCCGCTGGCGTTCTACGCTGTTTAGCGTGCACCCGGGGAAAAGCACGCAGACGGTTTGTTCCACAATGATAGCCGAGTCATTCGGGTCCATTCAGTTTCCGATACTTCCCCTGGTTAAACGGGTGGATGCGGACAGGGTTCAGCTATTCCTGCGCAACCCGAAACTGTGTATTCCCAGACACTTCGACTATTCCCCCTATTTCGACATCATCAAGTACCCGTTCCTTGATTTTCAGCTTCATGCCGACCAGCGGCTACTTCCGTGGCGGGGGTCGGCGCGCCTCAGTGCCGAAGAAAAAGGCATGTACATGAATGACACGCTGGAACTGACGCCGCTTAACGACGATACGCAGTAGCGCTCCCGATCAGGCGCAATCGCCGATCAGCCGCACATTGATGACACCCTCTATGGCCCGCATTTTCTCCAGCACCTCGGATGAAGGCTGCGTGCCAATATCAATGAGATTGTAGGCCACTTCCTCACGACTCTTGTTGAGCATATCGATAACGTTGATATTTTCGTCAGCCAGGATAGAGAGGACATTACCCAGTATCTTGGGAACATTGTCATTGGCCACAGACAGACGACAGCCAGTGACACGATCCAGCATCAGTGTCGGGAAATTGACCGAGTTCCTGATATTGCCATTTTCCAGGAAATCCCGCAGTTGGTCAGCCGCCATGATGGCGCAGTTGTCTTCCGCTTCATCCGTGCTGGCGCCGATGTGCGGCATCAGTATCACGTCGGAACGGCCGATCAACTCCGGTGTTGGAAAGTCGGCAATGTACTTGCGCAGTTGCTTGCGATCGAGGGCCTGCAGCAGTGCCTTCTGGTCCACAATTTCCTGCCGGGCAAAATTGAGCAAACAGCTTTTCGGGGGCATTACGCGCAGCAGTTCCTCATTGACCAGACCCCGTGTCGAGTCGAGTACAGGGAGATGCAGGCTGACGTAATCACATTTCGCAAACAGTGCCGACAAGGTATCGGCTCGACGCACCTGGCTGGACAGACGCCAGGCGGCCTCCACGGAAAGCGCCGGGTCAAACCCGATGACTTCCATGCCCATGGTCAGAGCCATCTCCGCCACCAGTGAGCCGATGGCGCCAAGCCCGACCACACCAAGCGTTTTCCCCACCAGTTCACTGCCCTTGAACAGCTTCTTCTGTGCCTCCAGGGTTTTGTTCAGCTCAGCGCCGTCCGCGACATCCTTTAATGTGTGCACGTAATCAATGCCTTCTATCACGCCGCGTGAACCGAGCAGCAAGCCGGTTGCAACCAGTTCCTTGACCGCATTGGCATTTGCGCCCGGGGAGTTGAACACCGGTATGCCGCGCGCGGTACAACTTTCTACCGGGATATTGTTAACGCCCGCCCCGGCCCGCGCAATGGCCAGCACCGATGTATGTATCTCCTCTTCACGCAGCTTATAGCTTCGAAGAAGGATTGCGTCCGGATGCGCGAACTCGCTGGCGATCTCATAGCAGTCGCGGGGAAACCTCTCCAGCCCCTTCAATGAAATCTGGTTTAGTGTCAGTATTCGCTTGGCCATTTCCGCCTCTGGTGAAAAATTTACAGAACGATGATGTCAGCGCGCTCGCGCAGTCCACGTTGGAACTCGTTGTCTATCAGGCCCCCGAATTCGCGTGTCAAAACCTGCTGCAGTTGCGACTGTTCGGCCTCGGGCAGGGCCGCGAATTCGCCGCTACTCACCTGCAGGAGTTCAACAACGACCGCATCGCCGCTGGGCAGTATCACAAAATCGGCTGACAACTGGTTTTCAGTGGGCTGGGGTAGTTCGAACACACGTCGCAGCACCTCTGGCGGCACCACGGTGCTGCCGCGGTTAACGCCCAGTTCTACCTGAATATCATAACCCTGATCGTCAGAAATCTGCTGGAGCGGGACACCGCCACGCAATTGCGCCAGTGCGCTGTCCGCTTGCCTGGTCACAGCTGCGCGCGTCGCCTCCTCGGTCACCGCCGCCACCACCTGGTCACGGATGGCTGCCAGTGGCTTCACTTCCGGCGGGTTGTGGTGGCGCACACTGAGCACAACAAACCGGTTTCCGGCCAGTTCAATCACCTCGCTGTTATTGCCGGACTCCAGCACATCCTCGGAAAAGGCCGCCTCAACCAGTGCCGGGTTAGCAAACAATCCTTCGTTCTGTGAACGTTGAATTCCATCCGCTCTCTCGACGCTTAAACCCAACTCACTGGCGGGGTACGCGAGGTCTTCGGCGTTGAATGACAAATCGCGCAAAGACTCAACGGTACGCAGCAGGACAATTCGCGCTTCTTCGGCCTGCAGGGAATCGCGCAATTCCTCGCGCATATCCTCCAGACTGGGCTCTTCTGCGCCGTTGCGCTCGGTCACGAGTATCAAATGTGTACCCGCGTCAGTCTCCACAGGGTCCGATACGACCCCGGGATCCAATTGCGCAATGGCCTCTTCCATGGCCGCCGGAAAGGTATCGCCGCTGGTAAAGCCCAGGTCGCCGCCCTTGTCCGCCGAGCCGACATCGTCGGAGAGTTCCCGCGCGACATCGGCAAAGGGCTCGCCACTGGCAAGTCTTTCCTGCGCCTGCGCGACACGTTGTTCGAGTTCGCCGTCAGCGCCTGCTTCAAACAGGATATGCGAGACGCGGTTCTGGGCCTGGTATTGCCGGTCCTTCTTGGCAATTTCGAATGCCTGCAGGATAGCGCTCTCTTCGACGGGCTCGCGAAAATCATCCAGCGTCAGTTCGAGATAGTCGAGGTCCACCGACTCAGGCGTGCGGAAGTCCTCCTGGTGCTCGTTGTAATACGCCTCTACCTGGGTATCGGTGATCTGTGAACTTTCGGAAAAATCCTCGCGGGCAATGCTGAAATAACGCAAATCACGCTGTTCGGTGAGTATCTGGGTATTCACCTCCAGTTCGGTGGGCGTCACAAACTCGCTACCGGCGATTCCACTGCGCAACTGGGACATCAGCATGTCGTCCGCCAGGCTTTGCTTGAAATAGGCGGGTGTATAACCGGCACTGGAAAGCACGCTTTTATAGACTTCGGGGGAAAATACGCCATCCACCTGAAACTGCTCCATACTGCCCACGAGCGCGCCGATCTCGGCATTGGAAATCACCAGCCCCATATCTTCCGCGGTTTGCATCAGAAGCTGGCGGTTGATCAATGCCTCGAGGGCCTGCGGCCCCAGTCGCTCATCGTCGAGCAGGGTTGGATCGAAGTTCTCCCCCATCATTGCTATGAGGCGTCGCTTCTGGGTATCCAGTGCCTGCTGCAACTGTTGCGGGTATATCGGTTCGCCGTTGACCTCGGCGATTTCGCTGCCCCCGCCACCGACCAATATGGATTCGATTCCAAAGAATGCGAACGAAATCACGATCAATCCCACCACGATTTTAGCCGTGGTGCCCTGTACGTTCTGGCGTATGTTCTGAAGCATGAATAGTACTCGCGAAAACTAAAAAAAAAGCGCACAGAAAAGTGCGCCTTTTACACTGAGTTCACAAATGGCCCGCAAAACGAGTCCAGATGACTACGCAACCGACGGGTTACGCATGAACCCCGCTTGCGTCAGGAATTAACGGCGTCTTTCAACGCTTTACCCGCCTTGAAGCTGGCAATCTTGGAAGCCTTGATTTCGATAGTGGCGCCTGTTTGCGGATTGCGACCGGTGCGCGCGTTACGAGCCTTCACGGAAAAGGTGCCGAACCCCACCAGGGCAACCTGCTCGCCCATTTTCAATTCGTTGGTGATGCTATCAAGCATGGCATCCAGTGCACGGCCGGCAGATGCCTTTGGCAGGTCAGCTGCAGTTGCAATCGCGTCAATCAGTTCAGTTTTATTCACAATTTTCCCCTCGGAAGTTATCGCTGCGGAAGTTGTATGTTACAGCTAAGTAACGTGGAGTGCGATCACAAATATAATCGTGCCTCCCAACTTCCAGTTATAGTCACATGTTTTTTAGTGAAGTTGTCGGCTCAACAAAGCATCATCATGCAGTTTGACGCATGACTGTATACTAGAGCAGGAATGCTGGTCAATAATCTTGGCTCTCGCTAGTGCGTATTTATGCGATTTTTTCCATCGGCCTCACCCTCAGAGGAGGCCGACAATGAGTTTGCGAGGAACTCTTCGTCAGTCAGTGGCTTCGGCATCGACTCAAGCGCCAGTGCAAGGACCTCGTCAATCCATTTTACCGGACAGATACTGAGGTGCTCCTTGATGTTGTCTGGCACCTCTTTCAGGTCTCGCTCATTTTCTTTAGGAATGATGACCGTCTTGATACCGCCGCGTCTTGCGGCCAGCAGTTTTTCTTTCAGGCCTCCTATTGGCAGGACTTCCCCGCGCAGCGTAATCTCGCCCGTCATCGCGACGTCAGACCGCACGGGTATATCTGTCAGCACAGACACCAGCGCCGTGCACATCGCAATACCCGCGCTCGGCCCATCCTTTGGTGTGGCGCCCTCGGGCACATGAATATGCACATCGTGGCTCTCATGATAGTTTGCCGGTATTCCAAGCATCTGTCCGCGGCTGCGCACTACGGTGGTCGCGGCCTGAATGGATTCCTGCATAACGTCGCCGAGCGAGCCTGTCTGCACATGCCGCCCTTTCCCGGCGACGGAAACCGCTTCAATGGTCAGTAATTCCCCGCCGACGGAGGTCCAGGCCAGGCCGGTTACCTGGCCAATTTTGTTTGTTTCCTCAGCGATTCCGTAATTGTATTTTCGTACACCCAGTAAATCGGGAAGCATATCGGGCGTAACGGTTGCACCAACCGAGTGCTCTCCGAGGGTGAGGGCCTTGACAATTTTCCGGCAGACCTTGGCGATCTCGCGCTCCAGCGAGCGCACCCCGGCCTCACGAGTGTAGTAACGGATAATATCGGTTACGGTCTCCGATGCCATCGACAACTCTTCCGTTGTCAGGCCGTTCAGCTTGACCTGTTTTGGAATAAGGTAGCGCTCAGCGATGTTAAGTTTCTCGTCCTCGGTATAACCCGGGATGCGGATAACCTCCATGCGGTCGAGTAGCGGTGCGGGGATGTTCATCGTATTTGACGTGCAGATGAACATCACGTCCGACAGGTCGTAATCGACTTCCAGATAGTGGTCGTTGAAGGCGTGATTTTGTTCCGGATCCAGCACTTCCAGCATAGCCGAAGCCGGGTCACCGCGATGGTCCATCCCCATCTTGTCTATCTCGTCAAGCAGGAACAGCGGATTCTTGACCCCTACCTTGGACATCTTTTGCAGCAATTTGCCAGGCATTGAACCGATATAGGTGCGGCGGTGGCCGCGTATTTCGGCCTCATCACGTACGCCGCCGAGCGCCATCCGAACAAATTTGCGGTTGGTCGCCCGCGCGAGTGACTCGCCGAGAGACGTTTTACCCACCCCGGGAGGGCCTACCAGGCACAATACCGGCCCCTTAACCTTGCGCACCCGCTTCTGTACCGCCAGGTATTCGATGATGCGGTCCTTGACCTCCTCCAGACCGTAGTGGTCCTCATCCAGTATCGCGGATGCGCGTTTGAGATCGTGCTTGACCTTGCTGCGCTTTGACCACGGCACACTCACCATCCAGTCTATATAGCTGCGCACCACGGACGCCTCGGCCGACATGGGCGACATCATTTTGAGTTTGCCCAGTTCAGACTGCGCCTTCTCCCTGGCTTCCTGCGGCATTTTGGCCTTTTCGATTCGTGCCTGAAGTTCATCCAACTCATTGGGCGCTTCATCCATATCACCCAACTCGCGCTGAATCGCCTTCATTTGCTCGTTGAGGTAATACTCCCGCTGGCTCTTCTCCATCTGCTTCTTGACGCGGCCGCGAATGCGTTTCTCGACCTGGAACAGGTCGATTTCGGCATCCATCAGGCCCATCAGGTGCTCTAACCGGGCTCGGATCCCCGACATTTCGAGGATACGCTGCTTTTCGTCGAGCGGAACGCTCATATGCGCCGCGATGGTATCAGCCAGGCGGCCCGGCTCATCGATACCCGTGAGTGATGTGAGCACTTCTGCGGGCACTTTTTTACTCAGGTTCACATATTTCTCGAACTGGGCGATGGTGGTGCGCAACAACGGGTCCACCTCGTCATCCGGAATCTCGTCACTGAGAATTTCACGCACTCCGGCCCGGCTGAAACGTCCGTCGTCATCAACGGTATCGACAGCGGCTCGATAACTGCCCTCAACGAGGACCTTGATAGTACCGTCAGGCAATTTCAGTAACTGGAGGATATTGGAGACCGTGCCGACCTGGTATATACCGTCAGCGGCGGGGTTGTCATCCGAGGCGTTGCGCTGCGCCACCAGTAGCACCTGCTTGTCGCTGGCCATCGCATTTTCGAGTGCTTCAATAGACCGCTCGCGGCCCACGAAAAGGGGAAGCACCATGTGTGGATAGACGACCACGTCCCTCAATGGCAGCAGGGGCAGGACGACGACAGAAGAGGAACCCATACGTATCTCCGGGTTTTAAGGAATGAGAGACTATAATGCTTCTATGTGGGGACAGTATCCCGGAAAACAAGCAATCAGTCCCGAAATAGCCCTACCTGGTCGAAAGCCGCTGTACGCGGCCGGCACACCTAATCGTCCGTAGACGCCGCGCGGGCGGCCGGCTCGCTATTCTGGTACACCAGCAGGGGCTCGGAATCACCGCGGATCACCGATTCGTCGATCACAACCTTGCTGACATCATCGAGAGAGGGGATATTGTACATGGAGTCCAGCAGCACACCCTCCAGAATGGAACGCAATCCGCGAGCGCCCGTCTTGCGCTCCATGCCTTTCTCGGCGATAGCGCGAAGACCGTCTTCCCGGAAGTCCACTTCAACCCCTTCCATCTCAAACAGCTTGCTGTACTGTTTGGTCAGGGAATTCTTGGGTTCGGTGAGAATTTGCACCAGTGCGTCCACATCCAGTTCTTCCAGCGTGGCGATAACCGGCAGGCGACCCACGAACTCGGGGATCAGCCCGTAATGGACCAGGTCCTCGGGTTCCAGTTGTGACAACAGTTCACCCACATTGCGGGTCTCGTCCTTGCTCTTCACTTCCGCCCCGAAACCAATGCCGCCTTTCTCCGAGCGGTTGCGGATCACCTTCTCGAGGCCGGCAAATGCCCCGCCACAGATAAACAGGATATTGGAGGTGTCGACCTGCAGGAATTCCTGCTGCGGGTGCTTGCGCCCTCCCTGCGGTGGTACGGAGGCGATAGTGCCCTCAATCAGCTTCAACAGGGCCTGCTGCACGCCTTCACCCGAGACATCCCGCGTTATGGAGGGGTTGTCGGATTTTCGTGAAATCTTGTCGATTTCATCGATGTACACGATGCCGACCTGGGCCTTCTCGACATCGTAGTCGCACTTCTGCAACAGCTTCTGGATGATGTTCTCGACATCCTCACCCACATACCCTGCCTCGGTAAGCGTTGTCGCATCGGCGATGGTGAAGGGTACATCGAGCAGGCGTGCCAGTGTTTCCGCGAGCAGCGTTTTGCCACTGCCAGTGGGCCCTACCAACAGGATGTTGCTCTTGCCCAGTTCGACATCATCCCGGTTTTTGCCGTGGCGCAGGCGCTTGTAGTGGTTGTAGACGGCAACCGCCAGGACCTTCTTCGCGCGCTGCTGACCGATGACATAGTCGTCAAGGATGGTCTTGATTTCCTGCGGCACCGGCAGGTGATCCTGCTTCGCACCGCTGTTGTTCTCCTGCACCTCTTCGCGGATGATATCGTTGCAAAGATCAACGCATTCATCGCAGATAAATACAGATGGGCCGGCAATCAGTTTGCGGACCTCGTGTTGGCTCTTGCCACAGAAGGAGCAGTACAGCAGTTTACTGCCATCGTCACCCATTTTAGTGGTTTTGTCGCTCATCCAGCCATCCTACGCGGTTAAATGTTCCCGTTCACGCCATCAGACAATTCCACGATGATGTTTTTCGGCGTTTATTGCAAGCCCCCAAAGGAACTAAATCACGTTATTTGGAGTTATTATCGCTGGTTTTTCCAGCGTTTGCACGGCTTGGAACCACCTCATCCACGAGGCCGTACGCCTTGCTCTGCTCGGCATCCATAAACCGGTCTCGCTCCGTATCGCGTTCAATCACCTCGAGACTCTGACCTGTGTGCGCCGCCATGAGTTTGTTCAGCCGTTCGCGAATAATCAGAATCTCCCGGGCCTGGATATCGATGTCCGTGGCCTGGCCCTGGGCGCCGCCGCTCGGCTGGTGGATCATCGTCCTGGCATTGGGAAGGCAGAAACGTTTACCCCTGGCGCCACCGCACAGCAGGAACGCGCCCATCGATGCAGCCTGGCCGATACACATTGTACTCACGTCCGGCTTGATGAACTGCATGGTGTCGTAAATTGAAAGCCCAGCGGTTACCGACCCACCCGGCGAATTGATATACAGGTGGATATCCTTGTCGGGATTCTCCGACTCCAGAAACAGCAATTGCGCGACGATGAGATTGGCCATGTGGTCTTCGACAGGCCCCACCGCAAATACCACGCGCTCCTTCAACAGCCTGGAATAAATATCGTAGGAGCGTTCACCGCGGGCTGTCTGTTCCACAACCATCGGAATAAGTCCCAGATTATTTATCCTGTGCCTGTCCTGCCCGTCGAGATGAATTGGCATATCTACTGTCCCCAGATTGTTGTTGTTCCCAGTCGAGTCGTGACAACCCCGCAACCCGGGGCGCCATCGCCCTGCACCTGGCTACCGGTTAACCGCTTCCTGAAAGCCGCACGCCTTTTCCGATATATTGGCACTCTCCAGCAGCTTTTCAACCACCTGGTCTTCCAATACTTTCGATTCTACCGCAGACAACTGCTGGCGGTTGGAGTAATAATAATCAATCACTTCCTGCGGATCCTCATAGGTTGACGCCATCTCTTCGACAGCCGCGCGCACTTTGTCGCCGTCCGCTTTCAGTCCATGCTTTTCGATATATTCGGCCAGGATCAGACCCAGTTTGACACGACGCTCCGCATTTTCGGCGAACATCGAATCCGGCAACAGCGACTCGAGGTCCAGGTCCTGGTTCGGCATACCACCGTACTGCTGAAACATCTGGCTGCGCATCGCGGACACTTCCTGGCCTACCAGGGCCCGTGGAACATCCAGCGTATTGTGGGCCTCCAGCACAGCGTCCATTACCTGCTGCTTGATTTTTGATTCCAGGCTGTTTTTCAGTTCTCGGGCCATATTTTTGGCGATTTCCCTGCGGAACTGCGCTTCACCGCCTTCTTCAACGCCGTACTCAGCGAAAAACGCATCGTTCATCTCCGCGGGTACCTGTTGCTGCACGGAATGCAGTGTAATCCGGAATTCCACGGCAGCGCCCTTGAGATCTTCATTGTGGTAATCCTCGGGAAAGCTCAACTGCAGCGTGCGCTCCTCCCCTGCGGCCATACCGACAATGCCGTCCTCAAACCCCGGAATCATCCGGCCGGAGCCCAGTTCCAGATCACTGCCCTGGGCACTTCCGCCCTCGAACTCCTCTCCCTCGCGTGTGCCCACATAATCGATATTGACCTTGTCCGCCAGGGCGGCAGCCCGCTCAACCACTTCCCAGGTGCCTTTCTGCTTGCGCAGTTCGGCAATCATCCTGTCGATATCGTCTTCGGTCACTTCGGCGACCAGTTTCTCCACCGCAAACCCTTGCATATCCGCCAGGTCCACCTCGGGAAACACTTCGAAAGTGGCGACGTACTGGAGTTCTTTACCCTGCTCCAGGTTTCTCGGCTCAATGCTGGGCTGGCCGGCGGGACGAAGCTTCTCCTGGATGATAGCCTCGCGGAATGATTCATTGACCACCTCGCCGACTACCTCCTGCCGTATTCCGGCGCCAAAGCGCTGGCGCATCACTTTCATCGGGACCTTGCCGGGACGGAAGCCGGGAAGCCTGGCTTTCTGGGATGCTTTCTGGAGACGCAGGTCTACCTCCACGTCCACACGTTCAGCGGGTACGCCCACAGTTAAGCGACGCTCCAGATTCGAGGTCGTTTCAATAGATACCCGCATAGTCTTTCTCCATCGTTCGGTTGTCACCGGGCAACCTTGTACCCGCACATTCGGCAGCTTCACCACATCGAAAACATGGTGAAGACTGCCGGCATAAGTTTGGTGCGGAAGGAGAGACTCGAACTCTCACACCTTGCGGCACTGGAACCTAAATCCAGCGCGTATACCAATTTCGCCACTTCCGCGTAGAAAACATTCGCCAACCAGATAGAAACAACTGTATAAATTCTGGTTAACGTATTGATTAAAACTGGTTTTTCGCTATCACCAGCCAGCTTCGAACCAGCCGGTACAAGGGCGCAAATTCTGCCATAAAGGCTGCTTATATTCAACCGCCAGACGGCTGCCGCAGACCCCGGGCCAGGCGCAGTCCCGGCGCGGTCGGGGGAACCGCGAATGGGGGCCGAAATCCGTTTACTGGGTCAAACAGGCCGGATCAAAGCTGTACTCTCCCCGCAGCCACTGGGCCACTTCCAGCGCAGCCGGTCCGGGCAGGCCCGCATACTCCGCCGCGAGTGCCTGGCAGCGCTCCTCCCCCAGACCCGAGAGTCCCTCGTGCTCGAATACATGGCGGTCGCGGCATACCCTGTCCCACGTTGCCGGCCCCAGAATCCGCGCCAGCGATTCGCTTCCCAGGCTGCCGTTGCCATAAAGTTGTGCCAGGCCACCGAGCGCAGGCAGTGACAACAAGCCCTGGTTCATGGGGTTGCACAGGTGACCGCTGAGTAGCGGCCGCAGCCCGGGCGACCTCCCGGGCAGGCTACTGGTGTACAGGAAATTGCTGCGCACCGCGCCGTCGTTGACGGGATAGTTGTCCCACAGGATCACCGGTCGTGCCAGTTGCCGGACGATCTGCTCGATATCGGCGACCGCGATCGATTCGGAGCACACCCGGTTTCCTGTCCAGAATATCTCCGCCCGGGGAGGCAACTCGCGACCGAGCTGCGGCCAGTAGTCCCGAGGCATGGTACCAAAATGCCGCTCCAGCACCGGGTCGAAGGAATAGTAGGTGGGGCAAACCAGCAACCGCGCCGCCGGCAACCACTGGCACACATCGCTTACTATCTCCGCCTGCCGTGTCGCGAGGGCGTCGAGGTCCCCTGGCATATCGTCAAACAGAATCGCCAGTATCGGGGCGCCCAGTTCGCCGAGACGCTCCACCTTGCGCCGTAACCGGGCACGCTCGGGCCCGCCGTAGTTGCGATAGAGTTCGACGGGAGACAGCCCAACGCCCCAGTGAATACCGCGCGCCCGGTAAGCCGTCGAGAGTTGCAGGAGCTCACCCCACTGGGCAGCCGGCCAATCCTCCTGCCAGCGGCTACGCAGGTAGAGATCACCCTTGGGACAGTAAATGCAGGTGTTCAAGCCGGCATCCGCCAGATACCCGGCGTAGGCCAGGCGTGTCTCAAACGACCAGGTACGCCCGTAAAAGCCCTCTATAACACCCGCGAGAAATTCCGTACTTGTCGTCATGTTTCAGGACTGATATGTCATATATGGTATGAAGCGTTATTTTTATATAACTAAATATGCTAAAAAAAACACTCAATAATGTGGAAAATTGCCCAAATTAGGCAATACTAAAAGCGTGGTTGCCTATCCCCTGGTTTGAATCGGGTGGCCGCAGGGAGCATACCGATGCTCTTTTCAGGAAGCAATTCCTTTTATGTTTCACTCCTAATGGTCTTGGTGGGTCCCTTTCGGGACCCATTTTTTTTGGCAGTTAACTATATATTTCAATGAGTTATCACTTTTCTACAAAGTATTACCTTAAGTGATAGCATCACATCGTATGCGTGGGCCTGTCCGAAGATAAAGAACCGGCAAGGTGGTTTTCAATCTTGGCGTTGGCGGCCGCGTCCTGATCACTGAACTGCACACCGATTCCCGCGGTGCGGTTTCCCTGGGCGCCCCGCGGGGTGACCCATACGACTTTTCCGGAGATCGGAATCTTCTCTGACTCATCCATCAGGGTCAGCAGCATAAAAACTTCATCACCGATGTCGTAGGCTTTGTTAGTGGGGACGAAAAGCCCGCCGTTGTCCAGAAAAGGCATGTAGGCTGAATATAAAACGGCTTTGTCTTTAATGGTCAGCGACAATATCCCGTTTCGGCTATTTTGCTTTTCGTCGTTCATTTGCCAGTATCTCCGGTTCGCGCATGGATACTATCACCAAGAGGGTCGGCGCCCAACTGCCTGTGTACCTTTGACAACAGCGCCTCAACCAGCAGGTCTTTGCTGGGATTTGAACCTGCACTCACAGCCCTGCGCAAGTTTGCCACATCATCCAGTAACGCGAATACCCTGCGGCCCTGTACACCGCGTAATTTATCCGCCGGAATTGTGCCCAGCAAGCGTTGCAGGTCTCCCGTAAGTTGTTCCAGAAAGACCGGCACGTCCAACTCGCCAAACAGCGCACGCGCCTGGTGAACAGTAATACGCCCCCCGATGAGTTCCCCTAACGCGCGGCGCCGCGCCGCGAGCGCATCGACGCCATCACCGAGATACAGGCTCTGCGCCAACAGCGGCAGACCGTCAGCCAGCGCAAGCAGTTCCCGACTTCGCTGTCGCTGCCCGGTGGTCAAATCCAGCCATTCCAGGGAGAGCGAGGAAGCGGGCATCGGCAATTGCAGTATGCGGCACCTCGAACGTATGGTGGCAGGAATGCCGTACAGCCGGTCACACACCAGTATCAGGTAAGTATCACCGGCGGGTTCCTCCAACGACTTCAGCAATGCATTGAACGCATTGACGTTCATGCTTTCCGCGGGCGAAAGCACGATAACCTTGCGCAGGCCAAAACCGGCGGTCTTGCCCGTGAATCGCACTACCTCGCGCACCTGGTCGATCTTTATCACCCGGCTCTTTTCACCCGGCGTGACCCACAGGAAGTCTCCGTGACCGCCCGTCGCGCTCAGTTCGCAGGCATGACACTCGCCACAATTGTGCGCGTCCCGCGGATGAGCGCACAACAGCAATCTTGACAGCGCCATCGCCAGCTGCGACTTTCCGGTGTGCTGGCTGCCGACAAGCAGCAGGGCGTGCGGCAGTCGCCCCACTTCCATCTGCTTGTTGAATTGCGCCCATTCCCCCTCATGCCAGGGCAGCGGCGTGCTTATCGCTGGCAATCCGGCTGCTTCCGTCATCACAACCCGGTTCCGGTCGTAGCCCAGCGGGCGAGGAGTTCATCACTGAACGCGGTCAGCATTTTTTGCACCGTTTCCAGCGGTTGGCCGGCGTCGATAACACGGTAGCGACCCGCCTGGTCTTGTGCCTGCCGCAGATAGCCCTGGCGCACCCGCTCAAAAAACAGCCGCGTCTCACGCTCAAACCGATCGAGTGCCCCGCGCTCGCGCGCCCGCTGCATGCCTACTTCGACGGGCGCGTCGAGTAACAGCGTAAAATCCGGGCGCAGGGTACCCTGCACCAGTCTTTCCAGTTGCTCTACCTTGTCGCGATCAACACCTCTGCCACCACACTGGTACGCGTAAGTCGCATCGGTAAAACGATCGCTCAGGACCCACTTCCCCGCGGCGAGGGCGGGCTCGATCAGCGCGTTTATATGCTGCGCGCGCGCTGCGAATATCAGCAATAATTCCGCGACTGCGTCCACCGGTTCACCCCGCACACGCAGCAACAGTTCGCGTACTTCCTCGCCCAGACGGGTGCCACCCGGTTCCCTGGTGGTGACGACATCGACGCCGCGCGCTGTGAGCAGGGCTTCGAGATAGAAAAGACTGGTGGACTTACCTACGCCCTCTCCCCCTTCCATCGTGATAAAAAACCCTCTGGCACTCATACTATCTCGGCTGCTCCGGTGACGAACGGTAGTTTTCCCTGCGCTGCAATTGGTACCGACGCACGGCCCGGTTGTGCTCCGTGAGGTTGTCACTGAACACATGGCCGCCGTCGCCGCGCGCGACAAAATAGAGCGCATCGCCCTCTTCCGGATGCAGCGCGGCACGAATCGCGGCCCGCCCCGGCAACGCAATGGGTGTGGGCGGCAAGCCTGAGATCCGATAGGTATTATACGGGTTGTCATCCTCGGTGAGGTGATGGCGCTGCAGGTTGCCGTTGAACGTATCCCCCAGCCCATAGATCACTGTCGGATCGGTTTGCAGCAACATGCCCTGCTCCAGCCTGCGGACAAACACTCCGGAAATCTGCTCCCTCTCCTCCGGCAATCCCGTCTCCCGCTCGATGATGGAAGCCATGATCAACGCTTCATAGGGCGTCTGGTAAGGGAGTCCATCCGCACGTGCCTTCCACTCCTCCGCCAGTGCATCCTGCATCGCCGTGTGCGCACGCTGCAGAATGCTCCAATCGGTATCGCCACGCACATACCGATAAGTATCGGGGAAAAAAAGTCCCTCGGGGTGCGACTCCGGTTTGATCAATTCGTAGATTCTGGTGTCTTTCCCGCCTGTCAGCGTGTTTTCGAGTTTATCCTCGGCCGCCAGGATATCGACGGCGCTGTCCAGCGTAATACCCTCTGGCAGTGTGACCTGGTACTGGATGACGTCGCCGCGATGCAGTTGCATCAGCAGATCCTCGGCTGTGGTGCCCTCGGCCAGCAGGTACTCGCCGCGCTTGATTTGTTGATCGAGACCGGTCCACCTGCCGTACAACGCGAGAAGCCGGGGACAGGGAAGCACACCCGCCGTCTGCAGGTGCTGCGCCGCTTTGCGCAGGGAATCGCCTTTTTCCACAACAAGCGTATACCCTTCCGACGGAATCGACAGGGGAGCGGCCCAGCGCTGCCGCAATTCACCGACACCCAGGGCAAGCAGTACAGCCAGGGCGAGTGCCAATACGACCAGTTTCTGTATCATGGGAATTCGTCCCGGTAGCGTTGAAAGATCGCTGAACAGACACTGTGATCGCGCCAGCACCGCCCGCCAAAGCGGGATACCGGCCTGACGGTGTACAGACTGTTGCTGTAGAAAACTTCTTCTGCGCTGTCGACATCGGCGAGCGTTAACCTCGCCTCGCGAACCTTCAGGCCGAGCGCAGGTGCCCAGCGTTCAATAACGAGGCGTCGCCGCGTCCCTGCGACTCCGCAATTGTCCAGCAAGGGGGTCAGAAGTTCACCCTTGTATAACAGGAAGAGATTGCCAGCGATAACGGAAACAAGAAACCCCGCCTGGTCCAGCAATAGCATCTCGTCGGCCTGTTCCGCCTGCGCCTGGGTCGCCGCCACAACCTGCTCCAGGCGGTTCAGGTGCTTGATACGCGCCAGTGCCGGCTGCGCGGAGAGTCGGATGTCCGCCAGGCTCAGCGCTACAGGAACGGACATTTCCGCGCAATCCCGATCAAGCTGTGTCGCCGTGATCAGAATGCGCGGCGCCAGTCCCTGCGCAGGCGCGTAACCGCGCGGCCCGGGACTTCGAAGGACGCTCAATCGCAGCGCGGCCCAGCGCCATTCGCTTGCAATTTCTCCGCACACCTGTCGCAGCTGTTGCCGCACCGCGGCGCGGCAGTCGTTAATGGCCAGCGCCTTCAGGCCCTGTTGCAGCCGCGCTATATGCAAATCCACATGAGCCGGAACCCCGCGGTGCACCAACAGTGTTTCGAACAGGCCGTCGCCAAAATCGAGCCCGCGATCGGGCAGCGGCAACGCAGTACAGGGAGCGCCATCAAGCCAGGTCGCTGATTGCCGGGACACGGAAACAGTGATTAGTCAGCCTTGCTGAACAGCAGGGAGCCGTTGGTTCCGCCAAAACCAAAAGAGTTGGTGAGAACGCTGTGGATTGCGCGCTCCTGCGCTGTATTCGGCACATAGTTCAGGCTGCAACCCTCATCGGGGTTATCGAGGTTGATCGTTGGCGGGGCCACCTGGTCGCGCAATGCCAGAATCGAGAATATGGCCTCTACTGCGCCTGCCGCGCCCAGCAAATGCCCGATCATCGATTTCGTTGAACTCACTGCCACCTGTGCAGCGGCGCTGCCGAGAACTGCCTCTATGGCACGACTCTCGGCAAGGTCGCCCGCCATCGTGGAAGTGCCGTGGGCATTAATGTAGTTGATATTATCCAGTTCTGCGCCGGCGTCCCGAATGGCGTTGCGCATGGATGCCGCAGCGCCCCTGCCGTCCTCGGGCGGCAGCGTCATGTGATAGGCGTCACCACTCATGCCAAAACCGCGAAGTTCAGCGTAGATATTGGCACCCCGGGCTTTTGCGGACTCGTACTCCTCGAGCATGATCACGCCGGCGCCATCGCCGAGTACGAAGCCGTCGCGGTCCCTGTCCCACGGGCGTGAAGCTTTCTCTGGAGCATCGTTCCTTGTGGAGAGGGCGCGTGCGGCGGCGAAGCCACCCAGGCCAACCGGCGTGGTCGCCATCTCGGCGCCACCGACGAGCATTGCGTCGGCATCACCCAGCGCTATCAGCCTGGCACCCAATCCGATGTTGTGCGTCCCCGAAGTGCACGCCGTAACGACCGCGAGGTTCGGCCCCTGCAGGTTGTACTTGACGGAGAGATTGCCCGAAATCATATTGATAATGGACCCCGGGACGAAAAACGGTGAAATCTTCCGGGGGCCCGCATCACGGATGATTTCGCTATTCTTTTCAATTTGGCCAATGCCACCGATGCCCGAACCGATGGAGCACCCGATACGCGCGGCGTTTTCCTCGGTGACTTCCAGGCCGCTGTCCTGCATGGCCTGGATCCCCGCAACCATGCCGAACTGCACAAAGACATCCTGTTTACGGGACTCTTTTGGCGGCAGGTAAGCCGAGACATCGAAATTCTTGACACTGGCGCTGAACTGCGTGGAGTAGGCTGAAACATCGAAACTGTCAATCCGGGCGGCACCGCTCTTGCCCGCGAGGATATTATCCCAGGACTCCTTCACGGTGAGTCCTACGGGAGTCACCATACCCAGGCCGGTTACGACAACTCTTCTGCCAATCAAGAATCAACTCCTTTGCAGCGTGCGTACTTAGACATCGTATAAAAGAAAAGCCGTCCTATTTAACTAGAAACGGCTCCTCGAAATGACTGGGCGGTTCAGGCGAGGTTGCTATTGATATACTCAATCGCAAGAGCCACGGTAGTGATCTTTTCGGCCTCCTCATCGGGAATTTCAGTTTCAAACTCCTCTTCGAGCGCCATTACCAGTTCGACCGTATCGAGAGAATCAGCACCCAGGTCTTCCACAAAGGATGCCCCTGTTTGCACTTCTTCTTCCTTGACGCCAAGTTGTTCAGCTACGATCTTCTTAACGCGTTCTTCAATGCTGCTCATTTTGTCTGCTACTCCTGAGGTTTTTTTACTGCTGTTTTGTATCCGATTAAACGGTCTGAGCGCGCAGTTTACTCTGTTTTCCCGGCGAGTAATAAATTTTTTTTGACGCGCCTTCCGTCACCTTGGTTAATGTATATTTTTCAGTTATTTAGGCCATATGCATACCACCGTTAACATGCACGGTTTCACCCGTAATGTACGCCGCATTCTCGCTGCACAAAAAACTCACCAGCGCGGCAATTTCTGCGGGGGAACCGAGTCTTCCCAGCGGGATTTGCTGCAGCAATAAATCGCGCTGTTCATCCGGCAGTTTGCGCGTCATGTCCGTATCGATAAAGCCCGGGGCAATACAGTTGACCGTAATAGATCGGGAGCCCAGCTCGCGTGCCAGGGCGCGTGAAAAACCCTCCGCTCCCGCCTTGGTCGCAGCGTAATTGCTCTGGCCGATATTGCCCATGGCGCCAACCACCGAGGTGATATTGACTATTCGACCCCAGCGCGCTTTCGTCATCCCGCGCAGGCACGCCTTGCTGACCCGGTACAGCGAACTCAGGTTGGTGTCGATCACATTCTGCCACTCGTCTTCCTTCATGCGCATCAGAATATTGTCTTTGGTGATCCCGGCGTTGTTTACCAGCACCAGCGGGGGCCCGAACTGATCCGATATGTCTTTCAGCACAGAGGTCACGCTGTCCTGCTCCGCCACGTTCAGCACCATCCCCTGCCCGGAGTAGCTGCCTGCTGCAAGATACGTGGATATCGCCGCAGCGCCTGCGCTGCTGGTCGCCGTACCGATTACGATGAAACCATCGGCACCCAGGGCCTCGGCTATTGCCTTGCCTATGCCGCGACTCGCACCCGTCACCAGGGCCACTTTTGCTTCTTCAGACATCTGTTATTCTCCTGCGAGGGATTGCAATTGCGCTGCGGTGTCCAACAGTCCGTCGGGCTCTTCCAGTGAATAACTCTGCAGCGATTTGTCGATGCGCCGGTTCAAGCCGCCCAGTACCTTGCCCGGCCCGCATTCCACTATATGGCAGACACCCGACCCGACGATGGTCTGTACGCACCCCGTCCAGCGCACCGGGCTGTATATCTGCTCGACCAGTAACTGCCGTATGCGCTCCGGATCATCCTCGGTTGCCGCGTGAACATTGTGTACCACCGGTATCCGCGGTGAGGATATGTCGATGGCGGCAAGCACCTCGCCCAGTTTTTCTCCCGCCGGTTTCATCAACACAGTATGGAAGGGAGCGCTGACCGGTAGCGGCAGCGCGCGCTTTGCTCCCGCCTCTTTCAAAGCGGTGATCGCCGTTTCCACCGCCGCTGTATGCCCCGCGATTACCACCTGCCCCGGCGAATTAAAGTTGACAGCCGACACAACAGCATCCGCACCCTGTGTACTCTCCTCGCAGATGCGGTCGATCACACTGTCCTCCAGCCCGATGATCGCGGCCATCGCGCCCTGGCCAACCGGGACCGCGCTTTGCATGAACTCGCCGCGTTTGCGCACCAGTTGCACCGCGTCTGCAAACGTCAGCGCCCCGGCACACACCAGTGCGGAAAATTCACCGAGGCTGTGGCCGGCCAGGATAGCCGGGCGCATGTCGGTTGCTGCCTCCCAGGCTCGCCACAGCGCCACACTCGAGGTCAGGAGCACCGGCTGGGTGGTTTCGGTGAGATTCAGCGCCTCCTGGGGGCCGTCCTGCACCAGCGCCCACATGTCATAGCCCAGTATCTCCGCGGCTTCCGCGAAAGTATCCCGCACCTGGGGGAAACGCGCGTGCGCTGCCGCCAGCATACCCACTTGCTGTGAGCCCTGCCCCGGAAAAACAAATGCGCTTGAACTGTCTGACATCGTCTACTGTTCCTTCTTCAATAGCATATTCGCACCGCAAACGATCAACAACCTGCAGATACCGCGCGGCACGCCGGGCCGGATTGCGTCCGGGCTACCAGGGGACGCGGTCGGCAACGGTGCCGTGACAGACAGGAAACAAAATAGGAGGCCCCGGCGCGAAGTGTAATCAGCGCTAACATAGGGGGTTGTGAAGGTGCTGGCGGAGACGAAGTCTCCGCGAATGGGATAGTTGCCCTGAGCCGCGGGGCTCACTGTGCCGGCAGTCTTCCGATCAAATCGTAATGATCAATCGTCGTTGCCGGTCTCGATCACTTTTTTGCCGCGGTAGAAACCATCGGCAGTGACGTGGTGCCTGAGGTGGGTTTCACCCGAGGTCTGGTCGACGGTCAACGTGGACCCGCGCAGCGCATCGTGCGAACGACGCATTCCGCGGCGAGAGCGGGTCTTCTTGCTTTTCTGAACAGCCATGGCTTGAACTCCTAGTGCTTGTTGCCGGGCTTCAATTGCGCCAGCACATTAAACGGGTTGGGCTTCTCCTCACCGTCATCCTCCTTCGGAGTCGGGTCTGAATAAGCCGCGGTTTTCTTCCTACATTCATCTGTGTCGTGGTAACTGAAAGGCGGCAGTGCCAATATCAGTTCTTCCTCGACCAGGTCCCACAGGTTGCTGGGGGTCTCCATCACCACCAGCGGCTCCATTTGCCTGGGCACGTGCGCCGCTTCTTCGTCGGTCCATACGATTGCCAGGGTACTGTCACAGGACAGGTGCTCGGGCAAATCCTCAAGGCATCGCTGGCAAGCCACCACGACATCCGCCTCGACCGACACACGCATCAAATATCGGTTTTCCTCGTCGCGGGAGAAGCTGAATTGCGCCGATATAGCGCCTTCGTCATCCGCTAAAAGGGGCCGAAAACGCTTTAAATCAAGCGGTTTCAGCACACCGCTGACCGTGACGCCACGGACGGCCGCCTGGCGTACATCCAGCATGGTCGGTAGAGTCTCGGTCAACATAGGCGCGCATCATAGGTGCGGCCTGCCCCTTTGTCAAAAAAATCTTTACAATACAAACAGTTCTAGCCACAAGCTGATTTTACCCCAAGCGATGGACATTATACTCGCATCCACCTCTGCCTACCGACGCGCCCTGCTTTCACGGCTCGATCTACCCTTTCAGTGCATGCCTCCCGACGTGGACGAAGGGGCGCTACCGGGCGAGACCCCGCGGGCGTTGGCCGCGCGGCTGGCCCTTGCCAAGGCCGCAGTGATTGCCGATGCGCATCCCGGGGCGCTGGTCATAGGAAGCGACCAGGTGGCGGCCATCGACGACCATGTAATGGGCAAACCGGGCACTTTCGAGCGTGCCCGGGCACAGTTGAGGCGGTGTTCGGGAAGAGCGGTACAATTTTATACGGGGGTAGCGCTGCTGTCCCGGGTGCGCGGCGTTGAGCGCTGCCATGTGGAACCGTTCACGGTGAGGTTTCGCACACTCACCGACGCCCAGATCGCGAATTACCTCCTGCGGGAACAACCCTTCGACTGCGCCGGAAGCTTCAAAGCCGAGGGATTGGGAATAGCCCTGTTCGAGCAGATGCAGGGAAACGACCCGACCAGCCTGGAAGGGCTGCCGTTGATCGCACTGAACGCGCTGCTGGCGGAGGCTGGCGTGGACGTGCTGGGACACTAGCGCGCCTCGTGCGAACACCTTTGTAGAGCGCTCGCCAGCTCGTCAGGATCACCGCTACCTTGAGACTGAAATTATAGATATTTAATTAATATAAATAATTAGTTACGAAGTTTTTCTAATATTATTTCCAATTCAGTATCCAGCGCTGCATCCAGGTTCAGTTCGCCGCTATCAGGCAGTGAGAAGCGCAGCGAAGCGGCGTGCAGGAACAAGCGCTTGAGCCCAATCTGGCGCGCAAAGCCAGCCGTTGTGTCATTTCCGTACTTTTCATCACCCAGGAGCGGAAATCCCGCCTGTTGCGCGTGCACCCGAATCTGATGCGTGCGCCCGGTAATGGGTCTGGCCTCTATCAATGAGGCTCCCCGGAGGCGTTCCACCACGTTGAACTGGGTAACCGCCCGCTTGCCCTCGCGGCTTACCCGCACCATGCGCTCGCCGGACTGCAGTACATTTTTTTCCAGCGGGGCGTCCACCACACGGAGCGCCCTCGGCCAGGTTCCGGCCACCAGCGCCAGGTAGCGTTTCTCAATGTGCTTTTCGCGTAGCTGCCGGTGCAGTTCCCGCAGTATCGGTGCCCGCTTCGCAACCAGGATGACCCCGGAGGTATCGCGATCCAGTCGATGTACCAACTCGAGGTAGCGCGCGTCGGGTCGAAGGTGCCGCAGGCACTCGATCAGGCCGAAGCTCAGCCCGCTGCCACCGTGCACCGCCAGGCCCGACGGCTTGTTGATTGCCAGCAGGTTGTCGTCCTCGTGGATGATCCGGCGGGCTATTTGCGCGGATTGCCGGCTCGGGATATACGGTGCTTGCGGGGTCCGGGGCTGCTGCAGTGGCGGAATCCGCACGATGTCACCCGCCGCCAGCCGGTAATCCGCACGCACCCTGCCCTTGTTCACCCGCACCTCACCCTTGCGCAAGGCACGGTACAAGCGGGTCCGGGGCACTCCCTTTAGTTCCCGCAGCAGGTAATTGTCGAGGCGTTGGCCCGCGGTGTTGTCATCCACCGTCAGCAAGCGCGCCTGCCGCGGGGAGTGGTTGTCAGGAATTGCGGACACGCGCTGCACAAACCATGTTCATTGTTTCCATATACTGTTATAGTCACCGCTGTGGTTGCACCTGCCCGAGTTCAGAGACCGGGTTTGGTGATGAGTAAGCCCCTGGCGAACGTTTGGGCCGGCAGATGAAATGCACGGATCCGCCAGACCAGCCACACAAACTTAATGGAAGTCGACGTTGTAATAAAGTGCGCGTGCAGTCAGAGACGCACACTCCTTACTGGATCGACAATGAAATGAACCGAGCAGCAAGCACTGCCGGGATATAGAATCAGTTATAAAGAAGATTCAGCGTCGTTGCAGGCTACAGGTGCTGCGACAATCGCAAGCAAGCAGCTTCCGCAACACACTACTGGCTGCATGACGCTGTAATAACCATGAGTTTTTAGTGGTTAAAATTGGCACGACATCCGTGTGCCGGTGCCAGCACGCCTGGTCACACACGGTAAGCGGCTGAAAATATTGATATTTTCCAGCCCACTACTGCTGTTAAACGGCGTCGCGCCGGCTTTATAGTTGATCCCCTGCCCCGCCAGGCCTGCAGTTACAAGGCAATGGCACTATGAAAAAAATGTTAATCAATGCAACTCAACCTGAAGAGTTGCGCGTGGCTATGGTCGACGGGCAACGCCTGTACGACCTGGATATCGAAAACAGAACCCGTGTGCAGAAAAAGGCGAGTATCTACAAGGGGAAAATCACCCGGGTAGAGCCCAGCCTGGAAGCCGCGTTCGTCGACTTCGGCGCCGAGCGGCATGGATTTTTGCCACTGAAGGAAATCGCGCGGGAGTACTTTTACCGCAAACCGGCCGGTGACGGACGGCTCAAGATCAAGGACATCGTCAAGGAAGGCACCGAGGTCATCGTGCAGGTCGACAAGGAAGAGCGCGGTAACAAGGGCGCGGCGCTGACGACGTTTATCAGCCTGGCCGGGCGCTACATGGTGCTGATGCCCAACAACCCGCGGGCAGGGGGTATTTCGCGCCGCATTGAAGGCGACGACCGCTCGCAGTTGAAAGAGGCGCTGAGCGCGCTGGAGATTCCGGAAGGCATGGGCGTCATTATCCGCACCGCCGGTGTCGGCAGGGAGGCGGAAGAACTGCAATGGGACCTGAACTACCTGCTGCAACTCTGGGACGCCATCTCTACAGCCTCGGAAAAGGCCAGGCCCAAGGACCTGTTGTTCCGCGAGAGCAATGTAATCATCCGCGCGGTGCGCGACTACCTGCGCGATGATATCGGGCAGGTCCTGATCGACAGCGAAGAGGCTTACACGCAAGCCCGCGAGTTCGTGGCGCAGGTGATGCCCAAATACACCAACCGTATACAGCGCTACGACGACAGTATCCCGCTGTTCAACCGCTTCCAGATCGAGAGCCAGATCGAGACGGCGTTTCAGCGGGAAGTGCGCTTGCCTTCGGGTGGTTCGATTGTCATCGACCCGACAGAGGCCCTGGTCTCTATCGACATCAACTCGGCGCGGGCGACGCGCGGCAGCGATATTGAAGAGACCGCGCTGAACACCAATCTGGAGGCCGCTGACGAAATCGCCAGGCAACTGCGACTGCGCGACATGGGCGGCCTCGTGGTTATCGACTTCATTGATATGCTCGCGGCCAAGAATCAGCGCGCGGTGGAAAACCGGATGCGCGATTCGCTCGAAATTGACCGGGCCCGGGTACAGGTCGGGCGCATATCGCGCTTTGGCCTGCTGGAGATGTCCCGCCAGCGCCTGCGCCCCTCGCTGGGAGAAACCAGCGCTATCGTCTGTCCGCGTTGCAACGGCCAGGGCAGCATTCGCGACACCAAGTCCCTCGCCCTGTCCATCCTGCGCCTGCTGGAGGAAGAGGCGATCAAGGACCGCAGCGCAGAGGTGCGGGCGATCGTGCCGGTGGACGTGGCAGCGTACCTGTTGAACGAGAAACGCGCCGCGCTCGGTGAAATCGAGCAGGATACCAGGGCGCGAGTACTGGTGATCCCGAACCCCAATCTTGAGACGCCGCACTTCGAGGTGCAGCGCCTGCGCACCGACGAAGTGGATGGCGAGCACGAAGTCAGCTACGCGGTCGATATTACAGTACCGGACACCGAGGCGATCAGCGACGTACACACCGCGGTTCCGCCACCCCAACAGGCGGCCGTTGACAGCGTCATACAAAAACAGGCGCCCTTCGTGAGCAGCGAGAAGAAAGCCCCCGCTGAAGCGCAGGTTCAACAACAAGCACCGCAAGCACTGCAGGCGCCCAGGAAGCAGGGTATTTTCTCGCGCATGGTCAGTGCGCTGGTCGGGACAAAGCCGGCCGAGCCGGTGCTTGAAAGCCAACCCGTCGAGACGGAGAGCGGGACCGAGAAAAAGCCCCGTCGGACAAGCCAGGGACAATCCTCGGGCAATAACAGGAACCGGAACCGTCGACGCAGTTCAGGTGCGCGGCAACAAAATCGCGCAACGGATTCCGCCGCCGACGCCGATGGCAACAAAAATGCCGGCACTGGCGAGAGGCGTGCACCGCAGCGGCGCGAGCGCAGCAGTGACTCAGCGGGTGGCGGTGAGGGCAACCGTCGCAGCAGCCGCGGCAACCAGCGCCGGGCACAGGAGCAAGCACCGTCAGCCGAGGTGGAAACGACAGACTACGAGGCCGCGGATAGCGGCAATCAGCAGGACAAGCCGCGCAAGCGCCCGAGCGACATGAAACGCCCCGAGCCGCAGCGCCGCCGGCGCAATCGCGGACGCAAGCCGCAAGGGGACGCGGTTGCCGACAGTGCACAGGAAGCAGCGCCCAGCGTATCAGCTACGCCCGAGCAGCCCGGGGCTGTGGCTTCCCAGGATGCCGGGAGCGATACAGCAATAATGAAAATGCCCCAGGCGGAACCTTCCGGCGCCCCGCTCAACGAGCACGTGGAGGCTGTGACAGCCGCCGGTGGCGATGAGGGCTGGGAACAGGTACCCGGTGCGAACGACGACACGAGCGTAGCGACCACGGCTGCCCCCGCGACACCCGATGCCACGCCGCCCGCCCGGGCCACCGAACAGGCGGTTGAAGCGGCTGAACCGGTTAAAGCCGCGGCGGAGCCGGAACAGCCCCGCTCGACGGACGGCATTACCGCCAACGGCCGGGCGATCAACGACCCCAGGGTGGACGCCCGCCCGGTGGGCGTCGTGGAGTGCATTACCTCGCACCGGGCGCTGTTCAGCGAGACGGTGCAGCCACCTGCGCAGTCCAGCGGCCGTATCGTGCCGCGCGCCAGCAATGATCCTCGCGGCCCGCGTCCGGAGCAGGCTCCCCAGCAGTCGGCAGTGCAATCCTGAGGGCGACGGTGAACAATGGGCACAGGAGGCCGAGCGCCTCTTGTGTCCTGTTTTCATCACTGTATAATCTCGCTCGCTTCGCGCTACCGCAGTAGCCCGAGTTTAAAAAAGTTTCCGGTGGGCTGGCTGAGTGGTCGAAAGCGGCGGTCTTGAAAACCGTTGAGGCGAGAGCCTCCCGGGGTTCGAATCCCTGGCCCACCGCCATTTCATTAAACAAATATTGTTTAGAATCAATGTGTTAGGATTTAAATCGCCAACCTAACACATACCTCTTCCCATACTTATGTTGTTCTGCTGTCTTCCTGCGATTTTTAACCCACAGGAGATACGCTATGGAACAGAACGCGCAAAATACCCCCATCAAAGCCAGCGAACCTGCTGGGCTCAACAATGGAGTCTTCTACGACGAAGATGACATCCCGGTCGCGATTCTGCGCAAGGGTGTGATGGTCGACTTGACACCATTCGCCATCGCGGAGCGGCAGGAGCGAGTCGCCCGATTCAAGGCCGAGCGCCGGATAGCCAGGCGACGTTTTCAGGACGACTACGCCAAAATGAGCCGGGGGTGTTGATCATGGGAACAGTACCTAAAATTGTCGCTACTACCCCGCAATCCCGGGCTGACAATATCCTGCAGTCAGTCATGAAAATCGATATCGACCAGGCGTACAATGCCGCCGGCGCAATTCGAGGTCTCGGCACGATCGTCTTCGCGCAACAAAACGGAGAGATGGAAGGGTTAAACGCTGACGATATGGCCAGCATCGGGCTGGCGCTCATGTCGCTCGGCGTCCTCGTCGAGAAGATCGCAGAAGGGGTTTCCGCCGACCTCTCGACCGTCAGGAGCGCGCTCAACAGTCGGGAGGTCTCTCAATGAAAACGATCACTCTCACCATTGAACTTGCCGATCAGCATGCTGCCGCCCTCGCCCAGTTCGTGAAGCGCGTCGGGTGGCGCGAGATGCGCGACAACGCTGTAGATGAGGAGGAGACCTACCAGATACGGGACGGTATCCTGGCAGTCCAGCGGGGCCTCGCAGAAGCGGGGCATGCGCCTCGATGATGACCCCGCTCGAGCGCCAGGAGTTCCAGCGATTGCTCGATTACGACGGGCCGGCACTGTCCGACCCGTTGGCCTACCAGGCGCTGCTATTGGCTGAGGATCGCCGGCTGGTAGCGCTGATCGGCGCGCGGGATGATGGGACGCTGACAGAAGAGGAGTATTTCGAGGAGGTGGAAAGCCTCTGCAACTCGCCCTCCGCCTTTACACACTGACCAATAACCAGGGGGCTGACTTAGCAGCCTTCTGGTGTACACTTCCCCCCATGAACGAGCCCAAGAAAAAGCCTACCCTTGATGACTGGCTCTGGTACTTCATCGGCGTGAACATTATCGCCTTCGGCTTTGCAACCTATTACACCTGGTACGCGTAGTAAGCGTAGAGGTATCTGATGCCGCTCGAAGACTCCAACCCAACCCGGCGCAACCTAGTGGTCGCCTCACTCGCCTTTATCCTGTATTGCTGGGGCGGAGGGAGTTTCAAGGACTCAACTGTTCATCTGTCTGTCATCAATGTTGAGTTCGAGCATCAAGTGTTCCTTGGCATCATGGCCTGGGTCATTCTGTTCTGGTGTATGTATCGATATCGGCTGGAATTTGCAAAACGTCCTTCACAATCCTTTAGGCTCGATATTTTTCAACCTAAAGACACTCCGTTCACGCGTTCCTACGCTGAGAAAATGATTGGAGGTCCATTTCCGCCAATTCCCCAAGGAGAAACTCGAGAACTCCGTGTTCAGAATATTGAAGAGAAATGGGTCCTCGTCGTGACCAACAATCGAGCCGCCAACAATTCTACGCACCCGATGTTCTTAAAATTCACTGAGAAGCCCTCCGACCATGCACACATTCCACTGCGAGGCGTTCACGGTGTACTTGTTTTTCTCTGTGCTGCAGCAATCGCGTCTTACGAGAGGTCGGGTTTCTCTGATTACATAGTTCCTGTAGTGCTTTTCTATCTCGCTGTAGCAGGCGGAGTGGTGAGGCTTGTACAAGCAGGTATTCACTGGTATCTACAATGAACCTCGCGACCTCCGCTATCAGGCAGCCTCAGACGGTGGCGGCTCCAGCCCGCGGTTGATCCGATCCAACTGGGCGGCCTGCGCTTCCTTCTCGTCGGCCTCCGCCTGCAGCGCCTCTCCACGCTCTCTCAACCCCGGTTGTTGGGTTTTCATCATATCGTGCGCTGACCTGCGCAGCGTCTCTACTTCTTTCTTCAGCGCATCCCGCTGGGCCTCCCGGGCATGGTAGGGAGGCGGGACCGCGTCAGCATCGACCAGGGCCTGCTCCGCTTCCTGAACAGCAGCACGTTGCCGCTCCAGTTTCTGGTGTAGCGCGTGCCGGCCAGGATCGCTGGTACTCATGCCCGCCAGTTCTGCCTCGATCCCCTGCAGTTCATCGCGCGAGGCTTTGACGGCATCCCGCGCCCTGACAACTTTCAGGGAGTGCTCGTACCCTTCAGCCTCCAGGTGCTTTCCCCGGTCCTTGAGGTCCTGCAACACTTCCTCTGATGTGGGTTCCGGTGCGGATCGCTCGACGGCCATTGTCTTGAAGAGATCAGCTTCCGCCGTCAGCCTGGCGTGCTTGTCGTTTCCTTCAGTTTCGCCCTTCAACAGTTCCAGCGTGTCCCGGTATCGCTCTCGCAATTCCAGCGCGGACAGATCCTCGCGCTCGATGCGGCCGCGTACCTTGGCCAGGTGGTCTTCCATATCCCTTCGGGCAGATAGTGAAGTGGGTAGCATGTCATTCTCCTGGGGCGAGGTCGCCCGGTTGCCAGTAATACTCCTGACCGTGTTGCGTCTTGCGACGTCGCACAGCCGCCTGTTTGTTGCGTTCGTAGTCCCGGTAGGCCAACTTCCCGAGCGTGTCGGTAAAATACCGCTCGAATACCAACCGTGTGGGCCACAGTGACTGCCCGGGGATGTACCTGGCCAGTGCGGTGACGTCCGCCCCTTTGCCCTCTGAGAGCGTTTCAGCGCCCTTCACGACCATGGAGCCGATATCGTAAGCAGCACCCCCGGTGGGCCCCAGTGCGGTGGCATACCATGGCTGTCCATAGCGGCTCTCGTTGCTGAAAATGAAGTCCCCCAGGATGCCGGCGCCCCCGCCCTGCACAAACGCTGCGAGGGCGAACTTGCCATCCATGGGCCGAGGCTTTCTGCCCTTGTCGATCTCCTTCAGCTGCGCAGCGAGACCACCCAGTAACCAGGTCGCCGCCATCAGACTGGTGGTGTAGCCCAGCCGTGAAGCCATATCGATGCGCTTGCTGGCCATGTAGCGGTACAGGTTGTTGAATAGCATCGCTACAGGGAACTGCTTGTACTGAGTGAACGCCCGGGCCGCGATGCCGCCCAGCGAATCCTGGGACATGCCCCTGTTGAGCGCCGCGCGGGTGCGAGCGTCCGGCATCAGCACAGCCAGGTTCATTTCCTGGTGCACCATACCCATGACTTTGGTCAATACGACCTCATCGGGGATAGTCGTGATCTGCAGGAACTTCTCACCGTTGCGATCGACAGCCGCGGCCTGCCGCACCAGGCGCCAGTCATCAGCGGTGATCCCGTAGGATTCCAGCATGCCCTTGAACCGGGCCGGCAAGGCGTCGAACGGCTGCACCATGTGATCCGCGAGCACGTAACTGAACTCCGCGAAGTGCGCCCGGCGCATCCAGTTGGTCCAGGCGGACAGCCCGGAGGCCCGGAATACCGCATTGGCCGCCTGCTGGGCCCAGGTACCGCCGCTGGCGTCATCGAAGCGCTGCGCGATCCCCACGTTGTCCAGGGCGTATTCGATAGAGCCACCCATGCGGGCAGCAAAGACACGGCCCTCCTCGCCACTGAGGGACCCCAGGCGCGATAACATCCGTGTCCAGCGCATCCCGTTGAAGGCGGCATTGATCGCCGCGGTCCCGATGTCCGTGATGCTGGAGATCGTGGCGCTCCCCAGCTGGGCGGCTGACAACATCGTGCGCACGGTCGCTGCCCGGTCTGCCCATACGACCCGATCCGGGCGCTGTATCCCGGCCAGGTTCCGGTAGATCGCCTCCGTGGTTACCAGCAGGCCACCTGGCGCGCCCAGGTCCTCTGCAAGTGTCTGGAACGCCTTTTCAGGGTTCGGGCCCAGGCGCTCGACTAGTGCGATCTCACGGCTGCGGCGCTCTACGGTGTCGGTGATGACCTTCCAGTAATTATCCTCGCCATAGGCCTGGGCGTAGTGCCGGTAGGCGGGCCCATCCTTGAAGTGCAGTTCCCGGTGTTCCTGGTGCCGGTTGGCCACTGCACCGGGAAACGGCGAATCGGTGGCGCCATCGGTGATCACGCTGCGGTAAGTCGCCTCCAGGAGTTCGGCCATCTGGCGATCACCCAGCGGCCTGCCCTTCGGAGTTTGATACTTGTTCCGATTCAGCAGCGGCAGCACATCGCGGATGTAGTCCTGCACCGTAACACGCGCCATTTTGGTGGCGTTGTGGCCGTGCGGTAAGCCCCAGTCACCCAGGCGCATCACGGCACCCCCGGCGCGGTTGAACCGCTGGCGCAAGTCCTCCATCAGTTTGGCGACGTCCTGCGCGAATGCCCTGGCCTCGGCATTGCCGGTCCGGGTACCGTGCAGTTCGTCAGCCACATCGCCCATCAATCGGGTCTGGCGGGCAAACCCCAGGCGCCGGGGGCGGATGGCTTCCGCTATATCGGCGAGCCTGGCTTGCGCTGTAGCCTCGATCCCTTGTGATAGGGCCTCGATCGAGACCATGCCGGATTCATCGCGCAGGTCGCGCACGAGGATGCTCTGCAGGGCGCGCTTGCGGTTGTCCGGGGTATCGCCCACCTTGTCCAGAAACGTGCGGATTTCGCTGCGGACCTGGTTGTTACGCAGCGCGGCATACTTCTTCTGGCGCCGGCGCTGGGCCGAGTCATCGAGAATGCCACGCGCGATCTCGTAGGCGTCCTCATCCCCGACACGGTTGCTGCCCCACATTTCCTCACGCTCTCGGTGCGTGAAGTTGGACTTGACCATGCAGGCCTCGGCTTTGGTGACCATGCTCAGGACTCCATACAGGCTACAAACGCCTGCAGCCGTTCATCGAACTGGTCCTCGAGGGCATCCACCTCGTCCAGGTACTCGCCCAGCGGGCGGCCGTCCGCGTCAATGTCCCGGTACCGTGCAAATTCGTCGCCGTCGATCTCCGGCGGCTCAAAGCGGGGAATGTCAGGGCGGTTGATGCCCAGTTCCTCCCGGATCACCGTTTCAAAGGCCTCCCCGGGGTCCACGCCCTCCGGAGCACCGCGAAAGTGAACATCGACCATGCGGCCAATGCCCGCCCCCACGCCCGACAGGACCGCAGAGCCTGCCCCCGCTGCCAGTATGTTGGTAAGGGCGTCCTCCATCGTGTAGGGCGAATCGATGCGCTGCTTGAAGTCCATCACGTCCAACTGGATCGGCACCTCTGCCGCCATGCCCACAAGGCCCTCACTGAGCGCTGTGCGCAGTATCAGGCTGGTTACCGAGCCCCCGGCGCCGTAGGTCAGTGGGAAGGTGGCAACCGTCGCGGCCAGCACAGCAGGATCGTGCAGGGAGGCCCACATACCCCCGGCGAACTCCCCCGCTGCATTACCGTTGGCCAGCCTGCGGTCGCGCTCACGGCGCTCGCCAGCCATTACCTGGCGCATCTCGGTATCGTCGGTATCAAAAAACGTGTTCAGGTTGTCATTGCTCCACTGCGCCAGCGCGTGGTAGTCCGGCTCGTAGCGGGGCATCCCGTTGATCGGGTTAAACCCGGCCTCACGTCGATTCAGTTCTGCAACGTCCCCGGGTATGTCCCCGGCCTCCATCATCCGGTTGAGTTCGGTGTTCCGCTCCCCGAAAAAGCGCTCTACAGCCTTATCCTCGGAGGTCGTCAGGTTCTCCGCGATGAACCCCTCCGCGGCCATGCTGAAACTCTGGGTAAAACCCAAGCCCAGGGGGTCATCATCGGGCAAGGTGTGCGCCTGCTCCATCGCGCGGGCACGCTCTACGGCTTCACGGTACACGTGGAATCCTCGGCTCACGTTTCAGGGGCGCCCCGCCCCACTCCAGTACAGCCGGCGAGTCGATATCACCCGCACCGGCGATCAGGTGACCGCTGAAGGTGTCATACAGCGTGTACCGGTCACGCCCCAGGCGCGAGGGCCACAACTGGATATCACCGTTCTGAATGCGCGCCAGCGCCTCCGTGCGATCCACCTGGCGCATGTACGGCAAATCCTCGACCGTCAGGCTGTCGATCCAGGCTTCCACATCCCGGGCCGTGATACCGGGCTCTGGCGCCAGCAGGGTCATGTCGTGCAACTCGATCGTGCCGCCGGTGACGGCCAGTACCGCGTCACTGAGCATATTCGAGTCAATGGGCAAGTAGGTCCCATCCGGTCGCAGGTACTCCTGGTCACCGCGCTGCACAATGCCCGCAATGTAGTAATCAATGGCCGCGTTCGTGTAGGCGTTGCGTTTGGCTATGTCGGCACCAAAGGCGTTCCCCAGGGCGGCAGCGGCCTCCAGGCGAAGCTGGCGATAGTTGCCTTCAGTCCAATCCAGGTCCTGGCGCTGGCGCTGCCCGGCGAGGATCCGCTGCGCTGACAGCCTGTTTTCATCGCCTGGGCGCGAGGCGACTTCGCCGGCAACAAACTGTGTGCCGCCACCACCCTTGATGACCTGTTCCCAGAACAGCGGCGCACGCAACCCCATGGCTTCATTGACCTGCATCGCCAACGGGACAATGTCCTTTGCCGGCGTGGCTGCGAAGATTTCAGCCTCCACACCCGTCAGCGGGCCCGAGGATTTCCCGAAGTGGGTATAGATCTTCGCGTCCGCCCAGTTGCGCTCCTGCAACTGCGATACGAAATCCGGGGACGTGGGCGACGGTAG
Source organism: Gammaproteobacteria bacterium (assembly GCA_030427485.1). Lineage (GTDB taxonomy): Bacteria > Pseudomonadota > Gammaproteobacteria > Pseudomonadales > Halieaceae > Marimicrobium. Next base: position 15,688 of record JAUICG010000025.1, on the reverse strand, counting down.
CGGAGAGACGTTGTAGAACTCGGTGCGGTCCGCAAAACTCATGGAGTCCGTTTCCAGCGCCGCACTGGCCTGCTCGTGGACCTTGAGCGCAGTGTGATAGCGATCGATACCCCCGGGCGTTCGGTTTGCCCGCAAGTCGCTGAGTGTTTGTGCCTGATCTTCCAGCGGTAGTGCCTGGAAATCCATCACGAAATCATAGGACTCCATTGCTGCATCGAACTCAAGTACGGTTTTCGAGTCCGGCTGAAGCGCCCGCAAGGCTTCAACATCGGCCCTGGTCTGCACAATCGCGGTGGGGTCTATCGCTTCGCCCTGGCTCATCAGCCGTGTTGTCTGGTCAATCTCCCGCTTCGCAAGCGCGATCTGGACCTTCTGCTGCGCAGCGTTAGAGGCACCAATGGCGTTGAGGCCGGACTGTAGCCGCTTGACCCACTGGAAGCGCTCTTCCTCGCTGAGTGCGCCGCTGTAGTTTGATGACTGCAGGTCATCGATGGATTGCTGAACACCCTCAACATCGCCGCCAAAAATATCGGCGTACAGATACCGGGTTTCTTCGGCAACAGCCTCCTGCCGCGCCCTGCGCGATTGAGCGCTAAGTTCACGCGCCATCCGGTGGGCGTTATCCAGGTCCAAGGAAGTATCGCCGGCCTCGATGCGTTCCAGTTCGCTATCCATCGCCTGGTAGTTGTCACCCAGCGCCAGGAACGATAAGCGGTAAACCTCCCGATTCTGTGCGTTCTGCTCTCGAAGGTGCGCCTTTAACTCGCTGTCACCCGGCATGGATTCGATGATACTCCCCGCTTCATCGTGCAGGCCCTTCGCCTGGGCTGCCTCAATGCCGACCAACGCCCTGTCGATGTTGTACTTCAGTGTCTGCCGGTTCGACAGTTCTACAGCGCTATTCACCCGCTGCGCCGATTTGATTTCTACTTCCCTGAGCCACTCCGCCCTTTCCGCTGGGCTCTTGATGATGTCCGCTCGTTGAAACATGGAGTCGCGAAGTGCTTGCTCCAGAAGGGCTGGCCTCACCTCGTGGGCGGGAATCTCTTCACGTCCGCGCGCTTCGAAAGGTATGCTCTTCAGTTCTGCCGGTGTGTAGCTGATGCGCTGGCCGTGCTCCTCCTCAAACCGGGTTAAATCCTCCATCATTCCCAGGTCGGCGTCCGTTTTCTGAACAGCCGAAGTTGTCCTGGCAAACTCCTGGACTGCGCTCAATCCCGCATTGACCAATGCGACCTTTTGCCCCGATTCAAAAACCTGTAATTCGGGATTCGCCACCTGGACCGGGGCTACGCTTTTGTATTGAAGATCAGGAAGTTTCATAGCGCACCTACTTTCTCACCAACAGGCTGCCCATAGGTACATCGGTGGTGTACCTGCCTCCCGACCCGGCACGGATATACCCCAGGCCTGCGGACGGATCACCGGATGAAAACCACCCCGCCTTCGCGCCGGCCTCTCCCAGTGCGGAAAATCCGTAGATCAGCTGGCCAAAGCCGGCACGCTGTATCTGATTTGCTGCGGCGGCACCGTACTGCCTCACGGTGTTTGCTCTGCGCACCGCGGCTTCATAGTCATAATCGATGCCACGACGATATTCAGCCTCCAGAGCCATGCGATACCTGCGGGTCGAACCTCTATCGATAAGATTGCTCGCGTAGGTGGCCACCTTTGCGGTGGATACCGCCTGGTTCATCACCAGTGTCTGGACGCGTTTATTCTCGGCGGCCGCACGGAGGATCTCCTGCGCTTGCATCTTCGCGGCCTTCTTCGCTTTCTTCTCACCGCCACCGCCGAAGAACCCACCGATGCCGCCGATCACGCCGCCGATAACAGCGCCATAGGGACCAAAGGACGCACCCGCCGCCGCGCCTTGTAGGGCGCCCCCGGTGGCTCCTGTCAGTTGCGATTGCTCCATACTACCTGCTTCGTTCTCGGCGGCCGTTGAACTACCCGATTATGAACCGGCAGCAAGCGCCACTATGGGCAAGTTTTCCCGAAAACCTGCCCAAATCTTGCGAATTGTCTCTGGCTCCAGGTCGTACAACGCAGATGCAGTGTCCAGGCAGTAGGGCATTGACCGCCCCTCCTCCAGCCTGGCCTCGATGTAGCGGCACAAACTCAGGTGCCGGCGCCCCAGTTCCAGCCGTTTCTCGCGATCCCGTGCCAACCACTCCAGCAGCTGGCAGCGCGCCTCCTGCTCGATGTCGGAGGCCAGCACCGCTGCTTCCAGTTTGGCCAGGTCGAGGGCTTTCAATGCGATACCGTTGTATCTATCTGTTCGCCAGCCATTTTCAGGGTCTGCATGCAATCCCAGACCGACGCAGCGGCCTCCTCGGGCGTCTTCCCGAGGTAACGCTGCATGTTCCAGTGGCTGCACATCCAAACACCTTGAACCAGGATACCCTTCGATACCTCTGTGGGGTTGTGCCCGGAGTGGGAGTAGACGTCCATATCCGTCACGATAAAAACCTCCCTCGGTGCAATCTCACCCAGGTTGAGAACGTAAAGCCCGCGGTAAGTCTCACTGTACTTCAGGCTCAATTCGTCCGTTATTTCGTTCACGCTCGCGCGCACTATCTCTGAAAAATCACCCATTGATACCCTCCAAAATACGTCCCTTTTTAGGGACTAAAGAAATTCGGGGTGCGGCCCTTTTTAGGGGCTGCGAAAACCCCGGTTTACCACGTTGCATTACCGGTCCGGCGCATCAAAAGGACAGGTTTTGTCATGTTGCGTTACAGCCTTCTTCCGGTGTGCTGCTACCCGGCACCGAGTCGAACAGAAGCGCACATGGTAATACTTCGGCTCGAACTGCTCCCCGCAATGCTCGCAGGCCTTCGCGGGAAATTGCTCCTTCACCCCGTAGAACCAGCGGCGTGCCTTAGGTGTCAGGCGCCTGTGAAACGCTGCAAAGCACTGCCGGCTGCAGAACGCGTGTCCGCTAGCCCTCGGCCGTGGCTTCCTCCAGAACGTCATCCCGCAGCCGCTGCAGTGCAGGCGCTCGAAACCAGGCTCGACAAAGTCAGGCTCAATCATATCGCGGTACCTCCGGAGTCGGCCAAAAGGTAAACAAACGCTGACATGCGTTACCCCTCAAAAGGTGGTAAAAGGTTGACATGCGCTACAGTCGGAAAACTCAACAATCCTCAACATCCGTTACGCCAAATCCTTACAATCCTTAACGTGCGTTACAGGTCTCACTTCGCCAAATCCTTACCGTCAAAAACCGGTACAAGGGCTGCCCGTATCAACGATCATCCCCTTATAGGGGGATGATTCGTTTGATTCGGTACGCCAGAGCCCTCGAAATACCGTATCAATAGACGTATCAACCGAATCATTCATGTATTGTTATTCCTCCGAATCCCGCGCCAGCCGTACATTCCCGCCCGTATCATCATTGATTCGGTTTTGTTCGATCAGCCCTTTTTCAACCAAGGAATTGAGGGTTCGCTTGAAAGCGGTCCGCAGATAGTCTTTTTGGCGCTTTTGGCCCTTGTTTTTACCCTTCAACGAGACAACTTCGGCAGCATCAAAGAACCAGTCATCTCGCCACACTACGAACGGCTTCCAGTCTTCGGTGAGATGTTTCAGTGCGATTTGTTCATCCTGGGAGAGGCTGCGCTTACGGGTACTTTCCGTGTATTCAGCCGCGCGCAGGACGGGCCCGAATACCGGCTCGCCGTCATCGTCTACAATGGGTAATTTCACGCCTTCAATGGTGAAGGCCAGCGGTTCTGGCATCTCGGCGTCTTTCATTTTGTGGCACTTCAGGCGTACCAGCCCGGCGTCATCACGCGATACTTCGAACTCGGCATCAACGGCACCGCGCAGCACTGTGGAGCCGCGCGCGCCGCGGGAACCGTCCTTACCCGAATGGTGGACAATCAGCACCGTGCAGCCCCACCGGCGGCGGAGCGCGTCAATGTGTGCAATGAAGCGGTTCATGTCGCTGGTCGAGTTCTCATCCGCCGCGCCGAAATTGCGCGCCAGCGTGTCGATCACGATCAGCGCTGGAGTCTCGCTTGAAACATTGGCCAGGTCCTCTACCGCTTGGGTAACTTGTGCTGTCGCAAGGGGATCTGTAAGCGCTGCGCTGGTCCTGGACACGTAGAGCGGGGCATTCTCCAGCGACACCCCCAGTTCTTGGCTACAGGCTGTGAAGCGCCTCGCCAGCCCGTTATGGCCCTCTCCGGCGAGATAGAACACGGCGCCGCTTTGGGTCTGCTTTCCGAACCACGCGCTACCACTCGCCACACAGCAAGCCAGGCTGGTCGCTACCTGCGTTTTCCCGCCACCCGGGGCGCCGTAGAGGTTTATTACGGCGTCCTGTTCGACATAATCCCTGATCAGCCAGTTAATGGGTCGCAGTTGCGCGACCATTTCCCCGATCTGCACAAACTCGAAGCGCTTCGCCGGCGGCCGGCTTTGGTCATCAGACGATGGGAGTTCATGCTCGCGAGAGTAATCATCGTAGGCCTGTAGCGCCTCATCGGCGTTGTAATCGGATTTGATTTGCTCGGCCAGGTCTTCCGCGATCGCCTCGAGTTGGGCAGCATCACGCATTAGCCACCCCCGCCCAATGGGTCGCAGTTTGGTAGGCCATGAATCTTCGGTCCTGCACTGGCGTCGGGATTCCGCCGCCGCGCACTAGGTCGCGGTACTTCAAGCACCACCGGTGCATTGCCTGTAGTTCCTGGACGGAAAAGTACGGCTCGGTTACATCACTGGCTTGCTGGTCATCAGATCGGAGCGCCGCCGCCATCTCTGCATGGAACGTGTCAGCATCATGCCCCATGGGACCGCCTCGCACGATGAGCGCACTTCTCGGCCCAGTCCCACCGCTTACGCCTCGCCAGGCTCTCCCGGCGCGTCAGTGGCCTGTAATTCGCCGCTGCGCTGTCCCCAGGTGTGCACTGTGTGACAGTCCCGCCTTGGGCGAGATAGGCCGCTGTGGCGCGTTCAATATCCTGCTGATTCTTGTTCTTCATCGTCCCCTCACTGTTCGCAAAGGGCGCGGTCTGTTACTATCGCTGGGCTTGTCCAACCTGCTCAACTAAGAACACCACGCGCCCTGGTCCGGTCGTGGTGTTTTTTATGCAGCAGAGTTTTTGGGCTGCAGCCCACCGGCAGAACATCGCTTCAGGAAATCTTGCTCTTGATCCGGCGTAATGATGGTCCGGGCACCAATCTTCGTGATTTCAATCTCACCGCGCTTGACCAGATTGTAAAAAGTAGCCGCACAGATTCCGTTACGCTCACAGAACCCCTTGACCGATCTCGGATGTGGTTTTTTGTCCTTCATTTGCTATCCCTCGATTGATTGACTTGGAGTCATTTGGATAGGGATAGTATTTTTTGGTTGGATGTGTAGAGCCATAGGCTGCTAGCGGGTATTTGGAAGGATAGGGCCTATTTTTCCAAGTTTTTGCCGGTCATTAAGTTTTGCGCTTGTTTCGCCGTGCGGCCGGTCACCTTCTCACCTGTCGCAGATTCGTACCAGGCTGCCAGATCTGCTCCCGATGCGCGCAGTACGTCCTTGTGGCCAGAGTAGGTCATCAGGAAATTTAGCACCCGCATTTGCTTGCCTGGTACCTTCGGCGATCGCGTCGATGACGCCTCGTTTCTAACATGCTTGTCCGCGAACTGCTCCAACTGGAGACGCATCAAAGAGTACAGTGCTTTTTGAGTTCGCGCAGAGGGCGCATACTCGCTTTCATGAAAAACATCTTCTATGAGCGCCGCGGAGCGTAGAACGCCCATGAGTTTTTCCATGTAGTTCTTTGTGGGCTTTTTCGCGTTCAGATAGGCATCGTGGCTCGCGTTGACCGCCATATATGAAGTCTCTGTGACCCACTCAGGTAATTCTACTCCTGGCCTATCAGGGACCGTTCGAAGCCTGCCAATTGTTGCTCTCTGGGCGACCGTTATTAGATCAACGTGTTGCTGAATCATTTGTTCAAACGTGCGGTCAGTGGGGCTCATGTCACACTCCGATACAGTAGTTAGCCCAGTCATTCATCAGATTCCGCCGCTTCTCTAGTAGATCTCCTCGTCGGTAGGCTGCTTCCGTGTCATCGCTGATCTTATGCGCCAGAGCCATCTCCACAACGTGGTTTTGGTAATCGGTTTCCTCCGCCGCCCAATCCCTGAAACTTGAGCGCAAACCATGAACCGTCATTCCCTCACGCATTGACTTCAGGAGTTTTAGCATTGCCATGTTGGAGATATGCCCGCTGCCACGAAGCGAAGGGAAGAGGTGCGCGGTAGTGTCGTCCATCCGATCCAAAATCTCCTGGACAGCGGGAGACAGCGGTACCCGGTGCTGCCGGTTGGCCTTCATTCTCCGCTTGGGTATCGTCCAAATATCGCCATGGATTTCGCTCCACCTGGCGCCAATTACTTCCCCCGTGCGGCACGCCGTCAGCATCGTGAATTGGAGCGCCCTTGCCGACAGCGCATCCTTGGCTGCCAGGTCTGCGTACAACAGAGGTATCTCCGAGTAAGGTACCGCTGCAAAATGCCGGCGCTCCTGGACCTTCTTCCTATCCGGCAATATCTTGTTCAGGTGGCCTCGCCAGATAGCCGGGTTGAATCCCTCTCGGTACCCCATGACTGTAGCCCAAGCCAGGATGTTTTCGATTCGCATTCGGACCCTGGACGCGGTTTCCGTTTTTTCTCCCCATATTGGCGTCAGCACGGCTACGATGTCGGGTGTATCGACCTGCTGAACAGGCAAATCCCCTATCCTGGGAAAAGCGTAAGTTCTTAAGGTGTTCTCCCACTGTGACTTGTGCTTGGCATTGCTCCAAGAGGGGCTGTGCGCCTTGATATAGGCCTCTGCGGCCTTCCTGAAAGTGATCGGCCCGATTTCACCACGAATTGCTGCTTTCGGATTCTTTCCCGCCTTGACGGCTTTGCGAGCGATCTCCGCTTTCTCCCTAGCCTCTGCCAAGGATACATCGACCGTACTGCCGAGACCGATATCGTGCGATTTCCCATACTGTTTGTACCGGAATATCCAGCTTTGCGAGAGCGTCTTGCTCGTCGACAAATATAGGCCTCCCCCATCGTTTTTCAGTCCTGGTAATTTGGCACTTCCCACCTGATTGGCTTTTAATTTGTATCTCTCGGCCATGCTCCGCCTTACCATACCTCCCATACCTTTTCCCATACTTTACAAGGTATGAATACAAATAGACAGGTTTAGACGTATTTATATAAAAAACAGTGGAAACCCTTTAAATATAGGGGTATCGTAGACTTTGTGGGTAGACACTAAGCGACATCGGTGGATACGTGTGGTCGAGGTATGGCGGTCTGGCCCACCGCCATTTTCCAGACGCACCCAAAACTCCTTCTCCCTGTTAGCCGGCTCTGGTTCCCGAGTTAACGCAATAGCGGGCAATATTCCGCTTTCAAAGTGATCCTCTGCGCACAAGGCCACGTAATATGTATTGGCTTTGGCCGCGCACCGAAAGCGTACCGATGCGGCTGTCGTGTATCACTGCCAAAGCAGGAATGATTCGCGTTCAAAAATTGCGCGGTTTGACTTGGATTTTGAACTTTTCGCCCTTATCATCTGTCTTAAGTCCAGTCACACACTGTGCGTAACATTACGGAGTAAGTCATGGAAAACAAGGGTGTATACAGCGTAGGCTCACCGGCTATCGAGTCGGTCCTCAGTACCAACAAGGTTTTGAAGAATACCTACATGCTATTGGCAATGACGCTGGTTTTCAGCGCGATTACCGCGGGCATTTCCATGGCGATGGGCCTCGGCCAGGGCATGGCCCTGATTCTCAGCCTGGTAGGTTTCGGGCTGCTGTTCGTGGTACATAAAATGGCGGATACCAGCAAGGGGCTGCTCGCCATCTTCGCGTTTACCGGCGTGATGGGCGCGTCTATCGGCCCCATGCTGAATTACTACCTGGCAATGGCCAACGGCCCGGCGCTGGTGATGCAGGCCCTCGGCGGCACCGCTGTCGTATTTTTCGGCCTGTCGGCTTACGCCCTGACCACACGCAAGGATTTCTCCTACATGGGGGGCTTCCTGCTGGTGGGCCTGCTGGTTGCCGTGGTGGCGATGATCGCCAACATTTTTCTGGCAATCCCCGCGCTCTCGCTGACCATTTCGGCGGCCATCGTGATGATCATGTCCGGCCTGATCCTGTTCGACACCAGCCGTATCATCAACGGTGGCGAGACCAACTATATTCGCGCGACGGTGTCGCTGTACCTGGATATCTACAACCTGTTCATCCACCTGCTCAGCCTGCTGACGGCCTTCAGCGGCGATGACTGAAGCGACAATCGCAGTAACGAAACCCCGGTGCCCGCCGGGGTTTTTTGTTTGGGGGGGGCGCCGCTGGTGATCTACTCCCTGCTCGTCCTGTCCTCACCGGTATCCGGGCACGGATCGCGCACCGGTGCGGCATTCGCCCACAGCGCAATCGCCCGCGGGCACAGCATCCACCGGGTGTTCTTTCTCGACGCCGGTACGCTTAACGGCTCGCACAACAGTATTCTTCCCCAGGACGAGACCGACCCTGCCGCATCCTGGGAAGCACTGCACCGGGAACACGGCGTGGAACTGGTGCTGTGTATTTCCTCGGCGCTGCGTTACGGCATGCTGGACGCCACCGAGGCAGCGCGTCACGACCGCTCCAATGCCACGATCAACCCCGCTTTCAGCGTATCGGGACTGGGGCAGCTCGTCGACGCCTGCGCCCACTCTGATCGACTGATCACGTTCGGCGGATGAACATGGGCGAAGCGGCAAAAAAACCGGTTCTGGTCGTGATGCGCCACAGTCCCTACGGAAGCAGCCTGGCCAAAGCGGCGGTAGACGTCGCACTGGCAGCGGCGGCCTTTGAGCAGGCCGTCGATCTCCTGTTCATCGGTGAGGGCGTGCTGCAATTGCTGCCCGGCCAGGAGAGCCACAAACTCGGCAAAAAGAACATCGGGCGGCAGTTGGCTTCACTGCCCCTGTACGATATCGAGCTGGTGTACGTCGACGCCGAGGCAGCCTTGCGCTACCAACTGGATATCGCCAGCAGCCCGGTCAACGCACAGTTGCTGGGCCCGCAGGAAATGCGGCAATTGATGGTGGGTTACGACCACCTGCTCGGCTTGTAGCGATGGTATTGCACACACTCAACGCCGCGCCCTCCAGCGCTGCATTCAGGGACTGCCTGAAGCTGGTGGCACCGGACGATGCGGTGGTGCTGCTGGGCGACGGCGTCTATGCGGCGCTGGAAGGTACGGCGGCCTGTGATGAGCTGCGGGCGGCGGCAGCGGCGCTGTTCGTGCTGCGGGCAGACGCCCAGCTCGCCGGCATCGAATCGCCGGCTGACGGCTTCGGCCTCATTGATATGGATGACCTGGTTGCCCTGACCGAGCGCTTCGAGCGCCAGCTGGCCTGGTACTGATGGACGCGCTGTCCGCCGAGGCCTTCGACAGCGAAGGGTTCCTGCGCGACCTCTCGCTGTGGAACGCTGCCGTGGCCGAACAGATCGCCGCCGCGGAAAACCTCGCATTGACGCCCGCGCACTGGGAAGTGCTGGAACTGCTGCGCGCGTACTACCACGAGTACGACAGCTCGCCCGCGATGCGGCCGCTGGTCAAATACTGTGCGATACACCTCGGTGCGGACAAGGGCAGGAGCATCTACCTGATGTCATTGTTTCCTGGCTCGCCGGCCAAGATCGGCAGTAAAATTGCCGGCTTGCCCAAACCCGATAACTGCCTGTGATAACGCCCCGTGAATGAACCCAAGCTACAGTCTGCTCCCGCGGAGCACCCGCTTGCCCCCTACCTGCGTATCCTGGGCAAGGGAAAAACCGGCACCCGCTCGCTGGAGCGGGAGGAAGCGCGGCGCGCGTTCGGGATGATCCTGCGCGGCGACGCCGAACCCGTGCAGATCGGCGCATTCCTGATGCTGTTACGGGTCAAGGAGGAGACGCCCGCGGAACTGGCCGGCTTCGTGCAGGCCTGTCGCGAGACGATGGTCGTCCCGCCGGATGGCCTGCATGCCGACCTCGACTGGTCCTGCTACGCGGGGAAAAAGCACCAGCACCCGTGGTTTATCCTGTCGATGTTGCTGCTGGCCCAGGCCGGCTACCGGGTGTTTGTTCACGGCACTACAGGGCATACGCCCGGCAGGCTTTACGCCGAGGACGCGATGCGGCAATTGCAGCTGCCGGTCGCCACGGACTGGAGCGCGGTGGCGCAACAACTGGACAGCCGGCGACTGAGCTACCTCCCGCTCGAATGTTTTTGCCAGCCGCTGCAGGACCTGATGCAGCTGCGGCCGCTGCTTGGTCTGCGCTCTCCGGTGAACACCCTGAGCCGCCTGATCAATCCCCTGCGGGCACCGGCGAGTTTGCAGAGCATCTTTCACCCGGCCTATGCGCGCCTGCACCAGGAGGCCGACCACCTCCTCGGGCAGGCGCGCGCCACGGTGTTCAAGGGCGACAGCGGGGAGGTTGAAATCAAGCCGCAAGCGGACACACGGATCGCACTGCTGCACCATGGACGGTTCGATGACCGGGTGCTGCCACGCACCCTGACGCAGCGTGTAGAGAGCGTTGCCGCCCCCGGCGTGGAAGCGCTGCGCGCGCTGTGGCGCGGCGAGCGAATCGATGAATACGGCCTGAGCGCGACGCTTGCCACCACAGCGATGGGCCTGATCACACTCGACCCCGATATTGACCTCGATACTGCCCGGCGTCGGGCAGACCAACTCTGGGACGAGCGCGATCCCGCGCAATTACCCTGATGCCGCTGTCCGCCGTGCAACCGGAACAGTACCAGGCACTGCTGGCGGACAAGGTCGCAGCGGTGCGAAAGGTAATGGCGCCGTTCTCACCGCCCGCGCCCGAGGTGTTTCCCTCCGCGCCCACGGGTTTTCGCCTGCGCGCCGAGTTCCGCATGTGGCACGAGGGCGCTACCGTCGACTACGTGATGTTCCGGCGCGAGGACCCGAGGACCCCCGTTGTCATCACGGACTTCCCTATCGCTGATCCGGTGATCCAGGACGTGATGCCGCGCCTGCATGACGCGCTGAACGCCGACGCCGAGCTGCGCCGCAAGCTGTTCCAGGTGGAATTCCTTGCCGGCCTGTCGGGCGAGTTGCTGATCACGCTGGTCTACCACCGCAAACTGAATGAGCAATGGGAGGACGCGGCACGGGCCTTACTCACCGCGTTGCGCCCCCGGGAGCGCGCCCTCTCGATTATTGGCCGCAGCCGCAGGCAGAAACGGGTGATCGGCCGGGATTTTATCGAGGAGGAGCTGTCCCTTTGCAACGGTACCTTCCGGTACCGGCAGTACGAACAGTCGTTCAGCCAGCCCAACGGCAGGGTCAACATTCAGATGATCGACTGGGCCTGCGCCAGAGCCGCAAGCCTCTCTGGAGACCTGCTGGAACTGTACTGCGGCAACGGTAATTTCACGCTGCCGCTGGCGGCGCATTTTCATAATGTGATCGCCACAGAGCTGTCGAAACAGTCGATCCGCGCGGCGCGGGCCAACATTGCAGAGAACGGCGTCGGCAATGTGCAGCTGCTGCGGATGTCCGCCGAGGAAATCACCCAGGCAATGAACGCGGAACGCGTCTTTCGTCGCCTGGCCGATTTGCCGAAACCCCTGGAGGAGTTCGACCTGCGCACGCTGTTCGTCGACCCGCCGCGCGCCGGACTGGACGGGCAGACCGTCGCAATGGCATGCCGTTTCGAGACAGTCCTCTATATATCCTGCAACCCGCATTCGCTGGCGGAGAACCTGCGTTCACTGGACGCCAGCCACCGGATCGAACACTTCGCGCTGTTCGACCAGTTTCCCTACACCGATCACATGGAGTGTGGCGTTGCGCTGAAGCGCCGCTGAGCAGGTCGCTCCCGTTATCAACAGCGAATACCGAACGCCAACAAGCCCCGGCCCAGCACCTCGTCGAGTTTGTCGCTGTCGCCGGCATCGATTTCCAGGTGCCGTAACTGCAGCTGCTTGTACAACTCCCGCTTGCGAAACTTCCCCGACAACTGGCCGGCGGCTACGTCGGACTCCCAGCAATCGATGTAGATATGCCCTGCGGGCAGGTAAAAATCCGCGTACACCGGTTCCGGCGTGGGCAGTGCCCGGTGGAAGGCATGGGCCAGTTGGGCGAGGTACAGCCAGTTGCACACCCCGACCTGCAAGGGCGTATGCAGCCTGTGCCCGTCGATTCCCTGGAGCTGCTCACCGGCTGCGTCCGGTGCGGTGAAAAGATCGGGCTCCGTCTCGCCGGCAGGCTCCGCAATCGGTACTGGCGTGGACTGCAGGCTCAGTTCACGGTGAATCACCGGGTTATCGACGATTTCATACGGCCAGGTGACGTAGAACGCACCGCTGCTGCTGCTCTCCTCCTGGGCCCCGCCCCAGGCCTTGCCGAGTGCCGTCAGCTCCCAACCCAACAGGGTATGGTGCTGCAGGCCGAGTTCGGCCAGCGCGCGATTGATCTGCCGGGCGTGCAGGTGGGGATAGTAGCGACACAGGGAGGCCGCCGTGATGCGCTGGTTGGATTCAATCGCCTGCAACAAGGGGTGCTGTTCCAGTGTCTCGGGCCAGACGATATAGGAACCGTAGCGCTTGCTGGTGTGATAACTGCCGCCTTCGTACTCCCCCTTCAGGGTCAGGGCCCAGTTCTCCTGCTTGCGCTCTATCCAGCCATAATCCCTGAGAATGCCGAACAGTTGTTGTACCGGCAGGTTCAGCTTTTTCGCCAGCGCCGTGGTGGAAAGCCTGTTTTCCTCCGGCGGCATGTTTCAGGCCTCGACCACCAGTTCCCGGTAGCGGAGTTCCAGTGCGCGGTACACCTGGTCGGCGAAGTCCTCCGCGCTCTTGTCCAGCGGCGCAACGAGCTCGACCAGGTGCTCGTTATCTTCCCTGCCCGCCCAGTTCTTCACATAGCTGCCCGCTTTATAGCCGTTATCCTGGCGGAAGAAATTGAGCACGTTCTTGCCGACATAGGCGCTGTACAGGCTGTTAAAATCCAGCCCCGCCGACAGCATCAACTCCCAGAAACAGGCCGCGGAGAAGCCCCTTGTCTGCAGGCAGTGCAAGGCCAGTGCTTCCGTGGCTTCCCGCACGCCCTGGCCCCGGGGGACGAAATCGGCGACCTCGGCTTCAATTTCGGCGGCGATCTGCGCAATGGGTTTGCCACCGCGAAACAGCGCGGACATGCCGAAGTGCCAGATATCGATGATCTCCAGCCGCACCTGCTCCATATCGGCTTCCTGCTTTTTCCACCACTTGTAGCCGTAATGCTCGATCAACTCCCCGCACTCAATCCAGGCCGCCCGGTACCACTCGAAGTCCTGCTCAATCCAGTGCTCATGCACCCGGCGATTCATCCTGTCCTGCATGGTCAGCATATTGATCAGCGCTTGCTTCAAGGGGCACCTCGTGTCGGATTCTGGTTTGAGCGGCAGAATAACAGTACGTGAAAGCAAAAAACAGGCGCCGGCAGGCAGCCTGCTACAGCCGAGGTACCGGTACCGCGCGCGCAATCGCGGCGGTCGCGTCGCCCCATCCTTCGCAGCGCGACTGCCCCCGCCGTCCACGACACCTGTTGAGGATAGTCTTATAAGCGGCGTAGAGCCGGAAGAACAATAGTACCCTGCGTCGATCACCGGCACTCAGGGGACGCTTTGCGCAAATCAGTTTATCGTCGTACAAGGCACGCTCGGATAAGCCCACCGCACCGAAGGCGCGCACCATCACCGTGCTGCCCACTTCCAGGCGGGGACCGAGCACCAGCGCATCGAGGTAATCGCCGTCGCCGCCAATATAGTCGCGCACGGCGCCGTAATTGTAGGGACAGGGCAACGGCGAAATGAAGTCGACCGCGCCGCTGTCGTCACGCTTCAGGAAGCTGCCGCGGGGAATCTCAATAACGACATCCACCGTCGGTGCGGTCTCGGACGGATTCACTGGATATTGCATACCTGGCCAATCTAACTCGCGCACGACGGGCTGGCAAGTTGTGATCGGATCCGGGCGTTGTCGTCTGGCATGGGACGGCAAACAGGGTGGTCTCAGCCCCATTAAAGTGCATTGCAGTACAGCCGTCTTATCGTACCGGAGTAATCCATCGGTACTAATGCCGGAAAATAATCTCTGGACGCGCCCTCTATTGTAGGATTAACTATTGCGATAACAGCTTTAAGGCACATCGTCCAGACCAACAGGAGTTCTCCGTGAAAAACATCCGGCAGCAGTTGTCCAGGCTTTCACAATCCCCGTTAAGCGCATGCTCGTTGGTGTTCGGCTGTACCATGGCGCACGCGCAACCCGGCACCGGCAGCATCACGTTTTCACCGCTTTCGGCACAATCGGTACCCACGCTCGGCAGCGCGATGTTGATACTGCTGTCGCTGCTGCTGGCTTTCATTGCGTTTGTTGCACTGAGGAATCACCGTAACGGCACGATAGCGCCCGTGGTAGCCGGCGCCCTTGTCCTGGCCGCGGTGGCCAGCGGGGGCGGTGGCATCAGCCTGTTACACGAGGCATATGCGGGTGGAACGGGCGTGGTGATCAGCAATCCAGCCGGGGAGACCAGGACGATTTTCGGCGGCCAGTATAACAGCTACTTCAATGATTCCGGCACCACGCTACGGATCGGGCCCGTGAGCCTGCCCGAAGGCGATTGCCCGACGGATGCGCTCGAAGGCCCCGGCGCCTGCGGCCTCGGTGCTGAACTGGCAGACCAGGAAAGCTGTGCCGTCGACTGCTCTTTTGGTGACACCTAGGCGATTAGCGACGACCGTCCACTAAAAGAAGTCTGGACGCGTCAACTGTTCTGGGTTTAACTATAACCACAAAATATTCAGGGATCATCATCAACACCAACAGGAGTTCACCGTGAAAAACACCCGGCAGCAAATCACCCGACTTGTACAATCCCCGCTCAGCGCGTGTTCACTGATGCTGGGCTCTGCGCTGGCACAGGCACAGCCTGGCACCGGTAGCATCACGTTTTCACCGCTTTCGGCGCAATCGGTACCCACGCTCGGCAGCGCCATGCTGATAATGCTGTCCCTGCTGCTGGCTTTCATTGCGTTCGTTGCCCTGAGGAAACACCGTAACGGCACGATAGCGCCTGTGGTAGCCGGCGCCCTTGTCCTGGCGGCGGTGGCCAGTGGGGGCAGTGGCATCACCCTGTTGCACAAGGCGCACGCGGGAATGGGCGTGGTGATCAGCAATCCGGCCGGGGAGACCAGGACGATTTTCGGCGGCCAGTATAACAGTTACTACAATGATTCCGGCACCACCTTGCGGATAGGGCCCGTCAGCCTGCCTGAAGGTGACTGCCCGAGCTATGCCCTCGAAGGCCCTGGTGCCTGCGCCCTCGGTGGCGAACTGGCGGACCAGGAAACTTGTTCAGTCGACTGTCGTGACGACGAAGAAGCCTAGACGAATACCGGGTACTCTCTGCAGCGGTTAACGGCAATATGGCGCCAGTTTTCGCCGGGCGGCGCCTGCGCGGGCGGTGCACGCATTGACCCAGCCTGTGTTGAATCAGGTGACGCTCGCGCCGTCCCATCACAACCCGTTGCTCGCCTACCTGATTGATCAGCAAAGCCTGGTATTGCTGGTATTTACGTTTGGCGGCATGTTGCTCTTCATGGTGCTGGAACAGGTTTGG
>JAUICG010000064.1 GCA_030427485.1 Gammaproteobacteria bacterium | reverse complement strand
GATGGAGCCTTTGATGTGCTCTTCGAACGTGAGATAGGCGCCTTGAATGGTGTAACCGCGCAGGGCCTCCATCGGTGACAGCGCTTCCTGCGCGCCGAACACGCGCCCGCTCATGCCCTGGCGGTTCACCGCTGCACTGATACCCCGCATGGGGCCGATCGGCAGAATGTCGCTGGAGATCGCCAGGTGAATACCATGATCCATGGGCGTGCGCAGTGGATTGTTGGTTTCCAGACGATCTCCGTCCAGGTTGGCCACGTAGCGGCCTTCCAGGGTGTACGTGAAGTTCGGCTGCTGGGTGATGGCGATGTCGAAGCGCGCCATCTGCTGCATGGTGTCGGCGCGCGGCATGACAGTGAAGTGATTCAGATAGTGGC
Organism: Gammaproteobacteria bacterium; assembly: GCA_030427485.1. Lineage (GTDB taxonomy): Bacteria > Pseudomonadota > Gammaproteobacteria > Pseudomonadales > Halieaceae > Marimicrobium. The sequence goes on along the minus strand of JAUICG010000064.1, from coordinate 1,569 downwards.
GATGATTCGCGCGAGGAAAGTCGCTGAGCGCGCTCACAAGATAGCTAACGGTCAGGTCGATGGCGGCATCGCCGATTGCGTGAATGCCTAACTGCCAGCCGTCTTCGTGGGCTGTGCGAATCAGGTCCTGGAGTTCCGCCTCGGCCAGGTTCAGCTTACCGCGGTACTCGTCTTCGCCTTTGTAGGGGCGGGACGTGTAGGCGGCAGGGCCGGTGAAGCCGCCGTCAACGAAGATCTTGATGGCGCCCACACGGAGATGTTCGTCGCCGTCACCGGTCTTGCGGCCGAACGCCTGCATCTGCTCACGGCCCTCATAAGCGAGCTGCACGGCAGCGCGGGGCAGGTCGCCTCGGTGTTCGCTGTAGATGTGCTGCCATTCGGGGTAGTAGTCGATAGTGTCCTGCGCCTGCACGATGGAGGTAATGCCGTGCGCGAAAAGTGCCTGCAGGTTGCCGACGAGGCTCGCGCGAAGATCAGCCGGCGCCGCTTCCGGCACCAGGTTGGTGAGCAGGTCGTGACGTTCGCGGATGATGCCGTTCAGCACGCCTGCGTCGTCCCGTTCGATGATGCCGCCGTGCGGGTCCGGCGTTGTCGCATCGATGCCCGCCAACTGCAGCGCCAACGAATTGCCGACCGCGCTGTGACCGCCAGCCCGCGTGAGAACGACTGGATTGTCGGGAGCCACCGCGTCCAGATCGGCGCGCAACGGCCGTCGACCCTCTGTCAGCTCGTCCTCCGACCAGCCGTAGCCGGTGATCCACTCTCCAGGACCAAGCGCTCGGGCTTTGTCTGCAACGCGGGCCAGCATCGCCTCGATGGAGCCAATGCGGGTGAGATCGATGTATCGCGGTGGGTGACCGCTGATGTGGGTGTGGGAGTCGATGAAGCCGGGGATTACCGTACGGCCGCCCAGATCCACAGTCTGGGCGGCATCGTAAGTAGACTCGAGGGTGTTGCCGCCTACCGCGATGATGCGCTGGTCACGCACTACGAACGCGGTAGCTTCAGAGTTTCTGGCGTCCATGGTGAGCACCTTGCCATTGCGCACCAGCAGATCTGCGGCCTCGCGAGGAGCCGTAGCGGTGTCTGGGCTACACGCGCTGAGATACAGCGCCGCGCACAGGAGCGTCAGTCGCACGCGACCCGTGTGGCAACCAGTCGAAAACGGGGAACCCATACGCCATCCTCCTGCAGGTACTCGGTTCGTGCCCACTGCACGTCGCTCAGCACGGTGAACTCGGCCCGCCAGCCTGGCCGGGATGGATACACCTGCCACATGGTCAGCACGCCGTCTCGATCTTCGGCGCGAAGATCCTGAACCTGTTTGGTACGCGTGCTGACCCACATCATCTTCCACGCGGCCTCGTCGGAGTCGTACAGACGTACGTTGATACCGGAACCCCCTTGGTCGGGGTGCGGATCATGCCACTCATCGTAGATCGCCTGGTCGCCAAGGCCGAGCCAACCGCGCCAACGCGCGCCTTCCGGTCGGGGCGGGCTCCAGCGGTCACCCTGCCAGGCGTGCAGTGCAATCTCATGCTCTCCGAGCAGGAAATCGAACTGCCGTTC
>JAUICG010000058.1 GCA_030427485.1 Gammaproteobacteria bacterium | reverse complement strand
TTGCCCACGGCCATCGCGCGCACGAAGCGCGGTGCGCGCGCGATCGCATCCAGCGCCTCCTGCTCCCAGGGCATGCTGATGGTCAGTCCGAGGCGCGCGGCCGCATCCTTGCCCGGTAGCGCGGTGGTCGCGCGGGCTGCCTTGTCGCGCTGGCGCTGCCAGTAGACGGAGTCCTCGGGGCGGGTGGCCTCGTAGATGCCCTTCACGTCGGGGTCCTTGCCGAAGATGTCGAGCAGGCCGGGGAGCCAGCGCTCGGGAATGATCACGAACATCTCGGACTCCTTCAGCTTGTTGTTCATGCGCCCGCCCATGTCGCCGGTGGTGACCACCACATTGTCGGTATAGATGGGCGTGACGAACAGGTCGCTGCAAAAGGAATTGCCCGCCGCGGTATCGGGCCGCGTGCCGTCTTTCACCGCGCGCGCCGCGCCGGCCAGCGCCGCGGTGGCCGGTGTGCAGACCATCACCACCCACTCGGGCTCGAAGCCGGCAGGCAGGTCGGACAGCGGGGCCGCGCAGAAGCCCTTCACAGTTCCCTGGGGCAGGATGTAGTCGCCGCTGTTGAAGGTGTGGGCCGCGTCGAGATTGTAGGCGGGGATATAATCGGTGAGCAGGCGGCCGCTGCGGATCTGCTCATTACCCGGATGCACGCCGGTGATAAACGCGCCGTGGATACAGTCCTGGTACTCGCGATCGAAGTAGACGCGGCGTCCATCGTCCATCGCGTGGCGCAGGATCTGGCAGGGATCTACCTTCAGGCCGTCGAAGCCGGCAGGCGGCTGCGACTCGAAGCGGCGAATGGCCACCGGTTCGCCGCGGATCTTGCCGTCGAGTACATCGCAGATGGCGTGGTAGTCCAAGTGACATCTCCACTGGGTTTTCGGCCGGGGCGCGAAGCTGTATTGTGGCACACGGGGCCGTGCCGTGCGCGTCAGGCGATAATTTTATCCTGCCCGGACACGCCGATGACGCGGGCGCCGGTAAAAAACTCGATGGACTGGGCGTTGCCCTCTTCGCCGAGCCCGGACAGGCCCCAGGCGCCGCGCGGTGCGTCCGGGCTCAGTGCCAGCAGGCTGTAGCCGTTGATCTTTACGCCGCCGGTGCGCAATCGTGTGGCGAACTGGTGCGCCCTGGCCGCGTTCTTGCTGTACACATAGGCGGCGAGGCCGAACGGCGTGCCGTTGGCCAGCGCCAGCGCTTCGGCGTCGGTATCGAAACTGTGCACACAGGCCACCGGCCCGAAAATTTCCTCCTGCGTGTGTTCCGGCGCGCAGCCGTCGAGCAGCGTCGGTGGTACGAAGTAACCGGGCAATTCCGGTAGCGGCGTAAACTGTAGCAGCGTGCCGCCGACGGATTGCAAGCCCTCGATGGCGGCCAGTATTGCGCGGTACTGCTGCTCGTGGACCAGCGGCCCCATCTCGCTGTTCTCGTCGAGGGAATCACCCAGCTTGAGTGTGCCCAGACGCGCCGCGACCCGCTCGAGGAGTGCGCCTTTCACACTGCGATGTACCAGCAGGCGGCCGAGCGCGCGGCACCACTGGGCGTTGAGATTGGCAAGTCCGTAGACGATACCCTCCGCTGCCAGGTCGAGGTCCGCATCCTCGAACACCACGAGCGGGTTGTTGCCGCCGAGTTCCAGCTGGGTGGGGCGAAAGGAATCGGCGCAGGCGCGTGCGATGGCGCGGCCGCCCGCGGTGCCGCCGGTGAACGAGATCGCCTTGATCCGCTGATCGCCGATCATCTGGCTGCCGATATCGCGGCTGCCGCAGATCAGCTGAAAGGTGCCGCGCGGCAGGTCGCAGCCCTGTATGACTTCCGCCATCATCAGCGCCGAATGGGGCGCCCACTCCGACGGCTTGATAATACAGGGTGCGCCGGCGGCAAGGGCGCTGGCGATCTTGTGCGAGCCAATCGCCGTGGGACCGTTCCACGGCGAGATCAGCAGTGCCGGGCCCCACGGGCGCCGCAGGTAGCTGACGTCCCCCGACTTGCCGGGCAGTGTTTTTTCCAGCGCGCCGCTGCGCAGGTAGTCCGCCGCCGCGCGATAGACGAAGGGGGCCAGTTGCGCCATGCGCCGGGTAAGCTGGATCACCGCGCCTGTTGTCACTGCGTCGGCGTAAGCCATTCGAGCGGCAACCTCGGGGTTATCCAGCCTGTCCGCAATGGTATCGAGGATGTCGGCTCGCGCAGTCGCGGACACATTCTCCCATTCGCCGAGCTGGTATGCCCGATCCGCTGCCGCCAGCGCGGCTTCCACCTGTTCGCCGGACGCGGATTTCTGCGCCTGCAGTCTCGCCAGGGTGTTCGGGTTTCTCAGGTCGTTGCCGCGATCGACAACGGGCGCGACTGTACCCCCGTCGATATAACTCAACAGTGTCGGAAGGTTCTGTCCCGCCATGTCGTCCCTGGCTGCTGCTCTGTGTTCCACATTCGTGCCATATTCTGAAGACTGCGCTAGTGTTCAATAGCTGCGGTGGTGATTCTTTGCGTATTGTCAATTTCCGCGGGAGGGCAGTGGCTAGAATGCTAGGCAATTGGCTAGTGGCTCAATTTGCAATCTGGTGTAGGTCGAGAGCCTGAGAGGCGGGGTGGTGGTCGGGACCGTGTGGCGACAGGACGTCGCCACCCGAGCCTGCACATGGATGTGCGCTTTTTGGCGTGTCCTGACCACCACCCCGCCTCTCAGGCTCGTGCAGCCAAATACCAAACCGAGCCACTTCCAGCAATTGCGTGGATAGGATGCCCATGGCTTTCCGTGGTACGCCCACGGGGACAATGGGGAGGTAAATGTTGGAGGAGGGACGATTGGCAGCACTGGCCGTTGTAACAGGGCTTGTCCTGGCCGCACTGGCGCTGGTTTACCGGTTGCGCGTGCGGCGGCATGCCCGTTATGAGTACTCGGCACCCGCGGCCTGGGCGCGGGCGGGCATCTACTGGTGTTTCTGCCTGCTGGTCGCCATCGCCAGCGGTGCGCTGCCCGCTGTGCTGGATAGCCCGGTGATGGCGCCATCGCAGCTGTCTGATCCGCTGTGGTGGATCGCTACCGTGCTGGTCACGGTGTTCATCCTCGGCGCGTACTGGGGCTACTGGTACCGCACCACACTGCGCTTTGGCCGTCCGCTGGCATTTTTTTCACAGGGCTTTTTCGGGCTAGCCTGGGGCGTGACGACCGGCCTGTTCTTTCTCTCTTTCTGGCAGTTGGCGCTCGCGCTGGGCCCGGGCCTGCCGCTGTGGGGCACCTGGCTGCTGGCCTACGCGATGATCTCGGTGTGGCAGGCCCTGTGGATGGATATGTACTGGGATGTCTGGGTGTCGCCGGAGCACGATACGCCCGCGTCGATTCGCGCCAAGGTGCCGCGCACGCACATTCCCAACATGACCCTCTGTCTCGCGCATTTCGCGCTGTTTGACAACGGCTGGTTGTTCATCGCGTGGCAGACCATTGCTTTACTGGCAGCCAGTTACGGTATGCGTATGCCGCCACCCTGGTTCAGTGGCAGTACACCCGCAGCGCGGCAGGTACCCGGGCTATTCGGCCTGCCCCGCGCCGGCGGCTATATCGAACTGAATACACACCGGAGTTGAACGATGGCAGACCAGAGTGCCCCTACCTTGATCGATGACCTGGCGCTCGATCGCCAGGAGTGGAAGCTGGCGTTGGACGATATCTACCGCCAGTACGATGCCGCGGGCGTCAGGGATATTCTGCGCGCCCTGCAGAACCACGCGCTGGATCGCGGTATCGTGCTGAACGAGGCGACGCTGAATACGCCGTACATCAACACCATTCCGGTGTCGGAACAGAATGCCTATCCCGGCGATATCGAGATGGAGAAGCGCATCGAGAACATCGTGCGCTGGAACGCGATGGCCATGGTCCTGCGCGGGCAGGACGCGGGCGAGGGCGTGGGCGGGCACATCGCGACCTACGCGTCCGCCGCGACCATGCTGGAGGTGGGGTTCAACCACTTTTTCCGCGCCCGCACCGACAGTGCCGATGGCGATGTCGTGATCCCGCAGCCGCATGCGGCGCCGGGCATCTACGCGCGCGCCTTTCTCGAGGGGCGCCTGAGCGAAGCGCAGTTGAAAAACTTTCGGCGCGAGTTGCAGCCCGGCGGCGGACTGAGTTCCTATCCGCACCCGCGTTCCATGCCCGGGTTCTGGCAGATGCCGAATGCGTCCATGGGGCTGTCCACCCCATCGGCGATCTACCAGGCGCGCTTCGCCCGCTATCTCGAGAACCGCGGCCTGAAGCCGCGGCGCGGCGGCAAGTTCTGGTGTTTTATCGGCGACGGCGAGTCGGATGAACCGGAAGTGCTGGGGACCATCAATATCGCCGCGCGGGAGAAACTCGACAACCTGGTGCTGGTGGTCAACTGCAACCTGCAGCGACTGGATGGCCCGGTGCGTGGCAACGGGAAAATCATCCAGGAACTGGAGCGGGCGTTTCGCGGTGCCGACTGGAACGTGATCAAGGTCATCTGGGGCAGTGGTTGGGACGGCCTGCTGGCGGGCGACCGCGACGGCATACTGCGTCACCGCATGGAAGAGTGTGTGGACGGCGATTACCAGCGCTATTCGATCCTGCCCGGCAACGCGCAGCGCGAGCACTGGGTGAAAGGCGACCCGGCGCTGGAGCGGATGATGAACTCGCTGACGGATGAAGAGCTCAAGCAGATCAAGCGCGGCGGGCAGGACCCGAAGAAACTGTACGCGGCCTTCAGCAAGGCCAGCGAGCAGAGCGACGGTCCGACGGTGATCCTGGTGAAAACCGTGAAGGGAGACGGCATGGGGCCGGCCGCCGAGGGCCGCAATAATGCGCACCAGAAAAAGGACCTCAGCGCCGAGGAGCGCCTGGCCTGCGCGAAGGCCTACGGGATCCCGCTGCCGGACAGCGCTGCGATCAAGGCGGAATTCTACCGACCACCGGCGGATAGCGAGGAAATGCGCTACCTGCAGGCGCGCCGGGAAACCCTCGGCGGCTATGTGCCGCAGCGCCGCGTGGCCTGCCCGAGCCTGCAGCCGCCGCCGCTCGAAGCCTTCGAGCAGTTCCTCGGCGGCAGCGGCGAGCGCAGTATTTCAACCACGATGGCGATGGTACGTATGCTGGCGCTGCTGATGAAGGACAAAACCATCGGTGAGTACGTGGTGCCGATCGTGCCCGACGAGGCGCGCACTTTCGGCATGGACGCGCTGTTCAAGGTGGCCGGCATCTACTCGCCGGCGGGGCAGAAATACACGCCGGTGGACGCGGAGTCGCTGATGTCATATCGCGAGGCGGTAGACGGCCAGATCCTGCAGGAAGGGATTTGCGAAACCGGTGCGATGGCGTCCTTCCTGGCTGCGGGGACAGCCTACGCGGTGCACGGTGTGCCGACTATCCCGTTTTACATTTTTTACTCGATGTTCGGCTTCCAGCGCGTGGGCGATATGATCTGGGCCTGTGCCGACATGATGGCGCGGGGGTTTCTGCTGGGCGGTACCGCCGGGCGCACCACGCTGAACGGCGAGGGTCTGCAGCACGAGGATGGCCACTCCCATGTGCTCGCCAGCACGGTACCCAACCTCAAGAGTTACGATCCCGCCTTCGCTTACGAACTGGTAGTCATCGTGCGCGAGGGCATTCGCCGCATGTACCACGAGGGCGAGGAAATTTTCTATTACATCACGCTCTACAACGAGAATTACCCGATGCCGGCGATACCTGCGGAGGATGTCAGCGCGGGCATTCTGCGCGGCGCCTACTGCTGGCGTAACCGCGAGGACATGGGGAAGGATACATCCCGGGGCGAGCACGTGGACATTCTCGCCAGTGGTTCGATGATGCAGCAGGCGATCGCGGCTGCGGAGCGGCTGCAGGCCATGGGATACGCGCCGGCAATCTGGAGTGTGACCAGTTATGTGGAACTGGCGCGGGAGGCCGAAGACTGCGAAAGGGATGCGCGCAACAATCCCGCTGAGCCCCGGCGCATCCCCTACGTCGAATCACTGTTTGCCGCGAGCGAGGGCGCCATCGTCGCCGTCACCGACTACCAGAAGTCCCTGCCCGGCTGCATCGCGCGCTGGATGCCGGCGGCCTACACCGTACTGGGAACCGATGGCTTTGGGCTCAGTGAATCCAGGGCGGCGCTGCGCAATCACTTTGAGGTCGATGCGGCGCATATTGTGCGCGCCGCTTTGACCACGCTGTATCGGCTGGGGCGAATCAACGAGCAGACGTTGCGCGAGCAGCTTGCACCGTGAGAGCTCGTGTGAAGCCAGGACGGCTCCACCTGCTGGAAGTCGATTTCGTGGGCGGCCGCGAGGCTTTGAATTCGGGCTTCTCCATTGCCGCCAGCGCCCACCCGTTTCCCGCGCCGGCTGAGGGTAGCTCGTCGTCGGCTACTTCTGGTAAACGTTACTGCTTGTCGTCGACCATCGACATCACGTCGCTCGAGGAGCCCTCGGGCGCCGCAATCTCGACACAGGGGTCGTCCTTGTCATCGTATTCAAGGCGCAGCGCGCGGCTCATTACCGCGTGCATCATGTAGGTGCAGGTGATGTAGGTGAACTCCAGGATTTCTTCATCCGACAGATGCTTTTTCAGTTCAGCAAACAGTCCATCGGGAACGCGGCCGCGCTCGAGCACGAGGCAGTCGGTATAGGCCAACAAGGCCCGTTCAACATCACTGAAGCAGGCGGCGACCGGCCAGTTGGGTATTGCCGCGATCTGTTCCTCGCTCATGCCGACATCGCGACAGGCCTTGCAGTGCTGCGAAAACACGAACTGCGAGCCGACGGTATACCCCGCCCGGATCTGCCCGAGCTCCCGCAACAGGGGGTTTATCTTGCGCGCCGGATCACGGTAAAAGCGGAAACCATCAGTGGTGTGGTTGAAGGCATCGGGCACGATATTGAACACGGTCCACCAGTTGCCCGGGGTACCGGTTTGTGTCCCCGGTTGCGACAGGGGGTCGCGGTCGCCGAACAGCATGTCAAAGATCGCATTGGCGTATGGATTGCCCGCCTCGCGCCCGGCCTGTTTCAATCGCGGCATTTAACTCTCCCTCATAGTACAACGGCGACCATGGCCGTTACAGGTAACTATCTTCAGCAGTGAACTGTCGAACACGGTGGCTCATACCTCGACGCGCCGTTCGAACAAAAACTCGTTGGCGAGGTAGGACACCTCGTGCTCGGCGCCCGGGTACAGCGGGTAGGGCGCGGGCGACTGCAGCAGGCACCAGCCGTCTTCCAGCGCGGCCAGCCCGCTGGTGTAGGGCGGCTCGGTCTCCGGCAATCCGGGGCCTTTGCCACCGCTGCCGTCGTGTAACGCCCAGCCCACAGTCTCCGTGTCGAGCGCCCCCTCGGCCAGCCAGAGGTACAGGATTTGCTGCCTGACAGCCATCAGTGGCGCTCGCCCGCAAGTCGGTCGCGTTGCTCGATCCGCGTATGGTAATAGTCCACGTCGAAGCCCTGATCGTTACTCAGGTAGCGCCAGAGGCGGGCGCGTTGCATCTGTTCGTAGCGGCTTTCATGGCCTTTTTGCCACGGCTGCATGCTGCGAAAAACCTGCGCTACGCTGTCGTGCCGCATCAGCGCGAAGGTGTGGTCGCTGGCGTCGTTGTGAACCCGGTCGAAATCCGCCAGGTTCCAGCGCTTCACCTGGGAGACGCGCGGATTGAGCCGGATCTTGTACATCCAGCGATCGACGTCGCTGGGATTCGGCTGGCCGGCGTGCCACAGGCCGTGGTGAAAAACCATCAGGGTGCCCGCTGATCCACTGAACTGCTGCTCGCCCAGCAGGTGCTGGAAGCGGCTGACGCCTTCGGCGCGGGTGCGCCGCAGGTGGGTCGCGGGTACGAATCGCGTGCCGCCGGCGCCGGCTGCGACATCGTGCGGGAAATAGAAAAGCTGGATATCGAAACCCGGGTGGGTGCTGTCGACGACAGCATCCACGTGCAGGTGCTGCTTGTAGGTGCTGCCGGCGGGCAGGCGGTGCACGAAATCGTGATCGAATAGCGGGTCCGGCCCGACCAGCGACTCGATGATGCCCTGCACCTCGGGAAGCCTGAGCATCGCGCCGAGCACCGAGGGCGCCGGGTAGCACTGCGAGAGAGGCGTCAGGCTGGCCGGACGCGGTGGCCCGCCGGCGTCTGCCGGCAGCCCGACGATCTGGTTGATCTTGTTCTCCTCGAGCAGCCGGAGTTCCTCTATAACCGCCTCGTTGATCGCGGCAGGAATCAGCGCATCGAAGCGCAGAAAACCGTCGGCGACGAAGCGCGCCATCTCCAGCGTGGTCAGTTTATGGTTGTCGGCCGGCACGGATCAGAACCCCAGCAGCGTGGCATAGCGGTCGCGGTGGAAGGCGCGGTTGCCGTAACTGGCTTCCAGTACGCGGGCGCGCTTCAGGTACAATCCGGCATCGAACTCGTCCGTCATGCCGATACCGCCGTGAATCTGTATCAGTTCGTTGGACATCCGGAACAGGAACTTGCCCACCTGGCATTTCGCCAGTGAGGCCAGTTCGGGCACGTTCTCCGCCCCGGTATCCAGCGCCTGTAACGCGGCCTCGACGCAGGATCGCGCCTGCTCCATCAGCGAGTACAGGGTCGCCGCGCGGTGGCCCAGCGCCTGGAAGGAGCCGATAACCTTGCCGAACTGTTTCCGTGTCTTGAGATACTCGAGGGTCATATCAAACGCCTGGGAGGCGGTGCCCAGCATTTCGGCGGCAAGCCCGATGCGCGCGCGATCGAGAATGCCCTCCAGCGCCGGCAGGCCCTCGTTCACTGCGCCCAGCAGGGCGCTGCTGTCGACACGCACATCGTTGAATACGAGTCTGGTGTGGTCGCGGCTGTCGATCGTGGGCAGCGCGAAGCGCTCGATACCGTCGGTATCCGCCGCCACCAGCAGCAGACTGATGCCGCTTGCTTCGCCGGGATTGCCGGCAGTGCGCGCAGCGACGACAAAATGGGTGGCAGAGCGGCCTTCCGCGACGAATGTCTTGCCGCCATTGAGAATAAAACCGTCGCCGCTCGGTCGGGCCTCAAATGCGGTATGCACGGGTGCGTGCCGTGAACTCTCCTCCAGAGCCAGGGTCGCTATCGCGCTGCCGCTGACAACGCCGGGCAGCAGCGACTCCTGCTGCGCGGTATTGCCCGCCAGCAGCACGGCGCTGGCTCCGACCAGCGATGAGGCGAACAGCGGCGATGCGGTAAGTTGCCTGCCAAGTTGCTCCAGGATCAGGCCGCAGGTGAGATAACCCAGGTCGGAACCGCCGAACTGCTCCGGCACCAGGATGCCGGTCCAGCCCATGTCGACCATCGCCTGGAAGGTCTCCGGCGTGAACCCGCGTCCGGAGTCGCTGTCGCGCAGCGCGCGAAAACGGCTGACCGGCGCCTTGTCGAGGACCCAGGTGCTGGCCTGGTCTTTGATCAGTGACTGTTCTTGTGTAAGTACCGCCATGGTCAGCCTTTCTGTGTGGTTTCCGGCAGGCCAAGAATGTTCTTGGAAATAATGTTCTTCTGTACCTCGTACGAGCCGCCATAAATTGACATCGACTTGCCGCCCAGCCATTCCCTGACGGCGTGCGCTTCTTCCGCTGAATACTCGCCGGCTTCCCAACCCAGGCCCTGGTTGCCCATGATCTCCAGCAACAGTTCGGAGCGACCCTGGGCGACATCGGTGGCTGAGTTCTTGAGGATGGATGCCGTGGCGGTCACCTCGAGATTGCCGCCGCGCGCATCCGTCATGATGCGGGCGATGGTGAGCTCGTGGGCGGCGCTATCCATCAGGTGATCCACCAGCCGGCTGCGCAGGTCGGGGTCCGCCAGCCTGCCATCCGGTTGTGCGCCCAGGTAGCGCTTGGCGATGGCCTGCAGGGGCTCCACCTTGTTGCTGGTGGCCGGTGCGTTGGTCTGGCTCTGCCG
>JAUICG010000024.1 GCA_030427485.1 Gammaproteobacteria bacterium | reverse complement strand
CCCGGTCAAGATCCAGGAGTACTTTGAGGTTTACTGAAAGGTCGTTCCTGGGCAGCTGTCACCGGTAGACTGGACTCCATATTGCGTGTGGCTAATTGGCCGGAATATGTTGCCTTTGGTGACGGGCCCGGATGGCGGTTGGGCAATCCGCTCGCTTCCCCGATACTTGCGAGCGGATTGCCCAACCGCCACCCGGGCCCTTGCTCCGTGCGAGCGACAAGCCCGATCTGGTCAAAGTATGTGCTCTTGACTCACTCAGGAATTGCTTTCAAGGCGTCGGAGGCCGCCCGATAAACCTGTCCAGCCACATCAGCATCTCGGCCGAGGCCAGCAGCACGTTTTCACGTCCCCAGTAGTGGTGCCCCTCGTACGGCAATTCGACATAGCGGGCCTGTTCACCGGCGCCGAGCAGCGCGTGAAAATAACGCCGTGCGCCAAATGTGATAGTCCCCGCGTTTTCGTCGCTGCCACCGTGCACCAGAAGGATCGGAGCCTTGAGCTGGTCGGCAAAATAAAAGGGCGAGATGCTGGCGTAATACTCCGTTGCAGCCCAAAACGAGCGGTGCTCGTGCTGGAACCCGAAGGGCGTCAGGGTGCGATTATAGGCGCCACTCATCGCGATTCCCGCGGCAAAGAGTTCAGTGTGCACCAGCAGGTTTGCAGTGGCGAACGCGCCGTAGCTACGACCCGCAACCGCCAGTCGGCCCGGTTCACTGATGCCGGAGTCGATGAGGAATTTCACCGCGGCCTCGACACTGGAAATCAACTGGGGCAGATAGTCGTCACTGGTCTCACTGCCGTCGTAGACTATGGGCACCGTGGGATTCAGCAGCACAGCGTAGCCGCCAGCAACCGCCGCCAGCGGCGAAGGCCCCTTCACCTTGTGGAAACGGAAAAAGCGCAAGTCCATCTGCTCGGCCTGCTCACGATCGTCGAACTCTGTAGGGTAGATCCACACGAGCGTCGGCAGGCGCTGGCCCTCGCGATAGTTCTCCGGCAAGTAGAGCGTGCCGGAGAGCGCCACGCCGTCAGCGCGCTGGTAAGACACCACCCGGCGCGTGGTCTTCGCGAGTTGCGGGAAGGGGTCGGGCACATGGCTGAGCACGGTACGCGAATCGCCACGGTGCAGGTAGAGGTTCGGGGGCTCGGTCTCGGTTTCGCGTGAGGTGACAAATTCCAGCGTCTTGGTATCGAGAATGCCGAGTATGATTTCATACACGCCCGGTTGCGCCTCGAACACGCGCCGCGTCTCGCCCTGCGCGAGGTCCAACGCGTCAAGGAACGGCCGTGGTCCGGCGTCGCTCAGGCCGTCGCCGGCAATAAAAATCCGGCCATCCGCCTCCAGCACCGGGCCGTCACTGCCATTGGTGCGGATGGCGCGCCCCGGGTTGTCGTAACGGTCGGCCACCACGCCCTTCCATATGGGCTCGGCCTTGCCGTTACGCACAACCTGGTAGCTCACTTCTTCCGCGGTCTCCCCCTGAGTAGTGAAATAAGGCGTACCGACGGACGTCCAACCAAAGCGCCGGAACGGTTTCGCGCTCACCGCCACCTCCACTGGCTCCGCCGTAAAAGGGGCGGAAAGTGACATCCAGTGGTAAACCTCACCATCGCTACCCTTTGAAGTTTCGATATAACCCAGCCGGTGCGTACCGGCGTTCGCTGTGGCCGGCATCCAGACGGCGCGGCGGGGATCCACCCTTGCGTCCTCGTCGCCATCGATACCGAAGCCGCTCGCCGCGGAGCGGTAAAGTCGCTGACCAGACGTGAGATCCCACACTTCCACCACGCTTGGGAAGCGGCGTGCCGGCACGACGCGTGGATAGGGGCGCTGCACGCGCGTGACCAGCGCGTAGCCGCCATCGGGCGAGGGTTCCACAATGCGCAATAAACCCTCTACCCCGGGTATGCGATGCATCGCGCCGGTGCGATCGACCCGCGCCAATCCGGCGCTGAAGTAGTAGTCGAACAATGCGTCCTCGTAGTTGTTCTCCAGCAGATTCTGGTAAGTGCGCATTGGCAGCGGCCCACCATCGTGTTCCACCACGGTGGGTGCCGGTCGCGTACCGGGTACGGTACCGCGCTTTCCCGGAGTGACACGGCACAACAGTTCGTCACTTCCTACCCAGTCACAGGGACTGCCCCAGGCAGCGTGAATCGGCGTATCCAGCACACGCGGTGTGGCACTGGCCACGTCAAACAGCACCAGCCTGGCAGGACCGTCGCCGATAGCCACAGCAGATAAGGTGCGACCGTCAGGCGAAAAACGCACATCATCCAGCACCGCGCCTGCGGGCGGTTCCCACACCAGCGGTTGCTGCTGCGCGTCCGCAGTGGTAGAGAGCACTTCAACGCGGGAAATCAGCGGTACCACGCCGGACGTCTGCGATACCGGGTCGAAGCGGAAGCCCGCCAGGCCGAGACGCGGCCGGGCCAACCGCGCCATGCTGATCACCGGCTCGCGATACAACAGCGCCACCTGGCGGGTACTGGCATGCAATAAGGGCTCCGGCGGCGTCGCCGCCGTCAGCAACGCGGTAATCTCGGCGTCCGGTTGACGGTAATCGGAATCGACCGGATTCGCTGCCTGAACGGAAATCGCCGTTGCGGCTGACAATACGAGCAAAAGGGCGGCGCCCCCCCGCTTCCCACTTCGCCTCAAGGCAGGCTTTTGTTCGTACACGTCCTCATATCTCCTGTAGCGTGAGGTATTACTGCATCCGGACCACATCGCAGCAGTATAGGACGGAGTTCACTGCGATGGGAATATCGGACCGGGCCTTACGCGCCTCAGACGGGCCCACCTCGCACGATTCTCGCCACGAGTGTTGCACTGCCTCTCAGGCTGTCGACTCGCGTGGAAGTTTAACGTAAGCCACCGGCAAGTGTTCGTGCAGCTTGTGTTCTAAAAACGGATCACCTATTCTTTTTGGGCGTTCCTGTCGACTCGGGGCCAGATAGTCCCGACGGGGCCCGCTGTATATAACCGAGTACGCACATCTGAGAGAACACACGTGACAGGAAATGAAAAAGCACTATTGCAGGCGGCCGTTCTGTCCGCCTGCTACATGCTCGGGGCCGAGGCCAAGGCCGCCACCGATGCCGAGAGAATCTCCCAACTGCAAGAGCAACTAAACCAGCAACGGGCTGTCATGGAACAGCAGCAGCGCATGCTGGAAGCCATGGACGCAGAACTGAAGAGACTGAAAGCCGGGCAGGCCGCATCGTCAGGCCAGGAAACCGCGGTCGTTCCCGCGCAGGCGTCGGCGATGCAGGAACCTTTCGGCGCCCCGACCGAACCGCAGCCGGCAATGCCCGACACAGGCGCACCGGCGGCCGGGACAGCACCAGAATTCAGTGCGGACATCTACGGCTTCGTGATGGCCGACGCGATCTACGATTTCAAGCGCGTGGACCCCGACTGGGCGGATACCCTGCGCGTCAGTACCATTCCCACCCAGGGCGGGGCCTACGGCAATGACGGCGACTTCGTCTACAGCGTCCGCCAGTCGCGACTCGGCGTCAGGGGCGGCTACGGCGACGACATCACCTATTTGCTGGAAGGCGAACTGTTCGGCGTGGGCACGGATGAGGGCCAGACCACCTTGCGCGTGCGCCATGCCTGGGCGACCTACAAGAACTTCGGCATGGGCCAGTACTGGTCCGGCTTCATGGACATAGATATCTTCCCCAACACCATCGACTACTGGGGCCCGACCGGCATGGTGTTCTACCGCAACAAGCAGGCACGATATACCTTTCCGATGGGCGAAGACGAATTCTCGCTCTCGCTGGAGGACCCGGACACGGCACTGAGTGTCGGCGAATTCCGCGATACCAGCAATTGCAGCCTGCCCGACCCGGCCCCCGATTGCGAATCGGTGGATTCCACCGCGGAGGAAGTCTTTCAGGCGTACAACGACGTGCCCGACCTGGTGGGCCGCTACCGCGGCAACGGCGACTTCGGCCACTACCAGGTGGCCGGCATCGTGCGCAAGCTGGGCTATGAACGACTCGACAATGGTAACAAGGACGACAAGATCGGCTGGGGCGTAAATACCAGCGCCGGGCTCAGGACCTGGGGAAGCGACGTGCTCAAGTTGCAGCTGGTCTACGGTGAGGGCATCGGCAACTACATGAATGACGGGGGCCTCGATATCGCCCCCGATTCGGCGGATATTTTCCAGGCCAACGCCGAGACCGTACCCATCCTGGGCGTCAGCACCTACTACGACCATTTCTGGAATCCGCAGTGGTCCACCTCGGTCGGCTGGTCACTGATAGACCTTGATACAACCGACGGGCAGGCCGACAACGAGTTCAAGCGCGGGCAGATCGCGCAGATCAACCTGCTGCACTATCCGGCGACCAATGTGATGCTGGGTACCGAGTTCATCTGGGGCGAGCGTGAGGATGTCTCTGGAAATCTCGGCACCGATTATCGCGTCCAGTTCAGCCTGAAGGTGAATTTTGACACTGGCGACCTGATGGCGAGCGACTGACGCCGCGCAAGCCAGCGGATGAGCTGAACACAGGTGTGATGCCGCCGTCAGTCGGTTTCACAATTCAGTAACCGGTAATCCCCGGAGACATCATCATGAACAAGCCTGAAACCATTCTTTCCCGTTCGCCCGTCGGTTGGCTCACTGCACTGTTGATGCTGCTTTGCCTGTCAACGCCAGCATGGGCGACCATGCCTGACGCCACGGCGATACAGGCCGCAATCGACAAGGCCTACGCCGATTACAAAGACCTTGAGGAAGGCGCCAACGCCGACTACATCCCGGCGCTGGCGAAGGTCGACCCAAACGTTTACGGTATTGCGTTGGTAACGATCGAAGGCAACGTGTATACGGCGGGTGATCTCAAGACTGTGGTTTCCATCCAGTCGATCTCCAAGGTATTCACCATGGCCAGGGTCATGGATGAATCCGGTCCACAGGCGATCTACGACAATATGGGCGTGGACGCTACAGGACAAGTGTTCAATTCCATCGTCGCGATTGAGCAATACAAGGGCGCCGAGATGAATGCGCTGGTAAACCCCGGCGCGATTGCTGCCACCGGCATGGTGCAAGGCGACAGCTACGATGACATCTGGAACAGCATACTGGGTTATTACAGCGAATTTGCAGGGCGCAAGCTCAGCGTGCTGGAGGATGTGTACACCTCGGAAGCGGCGACCAACCAGCGCAACCAGGCGCTGGCCATGCTGATGTATGCCTATGGCCGCATCGAAGGTGACGCCCTGCAGGCGACCGACATCTATACCCGCCAGTGTTCGGTAGGCGTCAATGCGCAGGATCTGGCCAATATGGCCGCCACCCTAGCCAATGCCGGTAAAAACCCGGTCACTGGGAAACAGGTCGCCAAATCCGAGAACGTGCCTGAAATTCTTGCGGTGATGGCAACTGCCGGGCTGTACGATGATTCCGGCAAGTGGCTGTACCGTACCGGCCTGCCGGCAAAGAGTGGCGTGGGTGGAGGTATTATCGCGGTGTCACCGGGCAAGTTCGGCATCGCGGTGATTTCGCCCCCACTCGATGCCGCGGGCAACAGTGTTCGCGCGCAAAAAGCGATTGCGGACATCTCCAATGCGCTGGGGGGTAACCCCTATCTGGTGCAACCCCTGTAATACCACGGTGAGCGTAACGCATGCCTGAATCAGATGTTTCTCCACGCCGCCGCTGGCAGGAGCGGGCTCGCGCACTGGTAACGATTTTCATCCTGTCGGGCGCATCGGTACACGCCGCCGAGCCACCGCCAACTGTGGATCAGGACGGCCTGCACCTCGTCGAAGGCAGCGAGGCGATGATCGCCTATTTGCAGCCCGGTGCCGATCTGGGCAAATTTGACAAGGTCATGATCCTGGACTGTTTCGTCGAATTTCGCGAGAAGTGGGCCCGGGATTATAACCTCGACGTGGTCGGACTCCAGGGGCGCGTCTCCGACCGGGACATGGAGCGTATAAAAACGAAACTGTCGGTAGAGTTTCACAAAGTCTTCGCCGAGGAACTCAGCGCGGATGGCTACCCCATCGTCGACAAGCCCGCCCCGGGCGTGCTGTTGCTGCGCCCTGCGATCGTCAACCTCGATGTCACCGCACCCGATACCATGAGAGCCAGCAGGGGCAACACCTGGGTCCGGTCCGCTGCGCAAATGACCCTGTACATGGAAATGTACGATGCCGAAACCGACGAGTTGCTCGCCCGCGTGATCGACCCCAGGGCCGATTCGGATGCGATTCCCCAGATTGCCAACAGTGTCACCAACCGGGCGGCGGCGCGCACCATCATCCGGTACTGGGCGCGCCTGCTCGGCGACCGCCTGAATACGATGAAAGGTCGCGCGGGTTCCTGACTCCTACGGTAATCCCTTCACGCGGCATTCAGGACTTTTCTGGCGGTTCGTTCTCTACCGCCTTGGCGATAATCTCGGCATGCAGAGCCGTCATTTGTGCGTAGAGTGACTGGACCTCCGGGTGCCTGGCAATCAGCGGTTGAATGTCACGCCCGTCATCCAGTACCCGCTCGAGCAGTTGCAGATCGTTACTGCCGATCGCCTCGCCGCGATCAACGCGCTCCTTCAGTTCCAGCAGCCGGGGCAGGCGGTACTCGTTGAGCCGTGCCAGCAGCGCCTCGATTACGCCGGTATCCTCGTTTTCATCACTCATCGTATTCTCCATTGGGAATTAAACTGGCCAAACACAGGCCGCTGGCAACCGCACCATCTGCAGCGTCACCTGCCGGCCCTCGCTGTTGTGCAAGTTCCAACATACAACGTCGGGCACGCCGGAGACGGGTTTGTCGTGCACGACGTAAAATCTGTCGAGATGCAGGATGTTCTCCTGAAGCCACAGGTGGCGCTCCGCGTGAGCGAGCACGTCGACAACCGCGTCGAGATTATCCTGCAACGTGTCCGCACTCGACTCCAGTATCGCCAGTTTGTCTTCAATCTCCTTCACGCGAACCTGCAGGCTGGCCTGCTCGGTAGCGGCAGCATGGCTGTCGAAACTGCCGCTGCGCCGGATAATATCCAGTTTACTGCGCAACAACGCCCGCTGCGTGGCCAATTCGGCGCGCGTGTCACTGCGCCTTGCAATCAGTGCCAGCGCCACTGCCAGCAATTGATCGAATGCGCGGCGCTTGATGCCCCGCCGGGTATCGCCCTCCGTTTCGGCGAGTTCCAGCAGGCGGTGGTGACTGAAGCTGAGGGTAGTTTTCGGCACATCCGCGATGGCCTGCTCCCCGACCTGAGCATAACCAAAGCCGTGCTTTTCGCTTTGCTGGACCACCAGCAATGCGGTAATGGCGCCTGTAACAGTGGGCCTGGACGCCCGGTATTCCAGCAGGGCGGCATCGCGCGCCAGAAATCGCTCTGCCTCTGCCTCCGAGTACAGGAAGGCATTGAGTAGCGGAGATTCGCGCAGGGAACCCGGCGCCAACAACAGCGGTGGCGGCAGGCGTGCGATCATGTCAATGATATACGTCGCTGCGTGCGCGACCGGGTCACGAAGGATCTTGCCGTAACGCGAGATGATGCGCATTCTCGGGTCGGTACCGTCGACTGCGCGCTCAACCAATTGATCCAACAGGGACGCCGGCAGGGTGGCGGAGTCCCCCCTCCCGAAGCCAAACAAATCCGCAAACAGTTTCAACACCGCAGTTCACCCGGCAAAGCGACTCGATTGTGCGCGGCCTCATTCACCCGCGGCAGCTCAGAACACCTCCGGTACATACTTGAACGGGTAGTCCACCTCCTCGTACCTGCCGATTTTACGCCGGCCCAGTTCGACCCGCTTCTGCGGCAACTTTTTGTACGGCACGCTGCTGAGCAGGTGACTGATCACATTCAACCGCACGCGTTTCTTGTCCTCAGACCTGGCGACAAACCATGGCGCATAGGGCGTGTCCGTTTCCTGGAACATCCTGTCCCGGGCCATCGTGTACTCGTCCCACTTGTCGTAGGACTTGAGGTCCATCGGCGACAGCTTCCAGACCTTGCGACCGTCGTCAATGCGGCTCTCCAGCCGCCGCTGCTGCTCCTGTGGACTCACTTCCAACCAGTATTTCAACAGGATAATACCGGAGTCGACCATGGCGTGCTCCACAAACGGCACTGCCCGCAGAAAACTCTCCGACTGCTCCTCGGTACAAAAGCCCATAACGCGTTCGACACCGGCACGGTTGTACCAGCTACGGTCAAAAATGGCGATCTCGCCGGCCGAGGGAAAATGCCTGACATAGCGCTGCATATACATCTGGCTCTTCTCACGCTCCGTCGGTGCAGGCAAAGCCACCACACGGAACACGCGGGAACTGACACGCTCGGTAATCGCCTTGATGGTACCGCCTTTACCGGCGCCATCGCGGCCCTCGAACACAATGCATACTTTAAGGCCATTGTGCACGACCCACTGCTGCAGTTTAACCAGTTCGACATGCAGGCGTTCCAGCTCGCGCTCATACTCCTTGCGACGGAGCTTTGCGGGTTTCCCGCCATCCTCCCCGACATCCTTTTTTTTCTTCTTTCGCTCCCGTGCTTTCCCGGACATCTGACTTCCCCGCTCAATTCTCTGACTGGGTATTGCCGCGCTCAATACCCAACGCCGAAATCCTAGCTCAAGTTCCGGAATTCGACAATGACAGTGCCGCGGTGACGCTTTGAATGCCTGGAGCCCAATGCCTCCGCTCAATAAAATCGCAACAGTGTTAGCGCCAACCAGGTCCACAGCAATACTGGCCAGAACAGCAGTTTCAACACGAGATTATCGCCGTATTCGAAAATTCGCCACTTTACGCCCCGCAGCAGCATGGCCAGCAGAATCGCTTCCAGGGTTATGAACAGGTACATCGAGAAGTAGAACAACTCAATGTAGGCGATCTCCGGCGTCATAATGCGGTTGCGCTCATTGACGTGGGCCAGCAACAGGATGAACAGGAAACCGGCACAGCTTTGTATCACATTCATCGTGGTCATCCCGGATCTGCCCTCCTCCTTGCCCGAGGATATAAACAGCACGATAAACATGATCAGCGCGACGATCAGTATCGGGATAATGTTGGCGATAAAGGGGCTGAGCCAGACGCGCTTCATCACCATATTGAACGTAAGCGCGGGTTGGGTCTTGATTTGTGACCCGGCGCCGAAGTTGGTCTTGTACTCAATGTCCTGAAATGTGAAGAAAGCGGAAATCGTGCTCGATGATGGCACGGATACGTTTTCGCTCAGCCCCGGCCGCACCGATGGATTGAGAATGTCGTAGCTCGACAGATCAGGCACCAACAGTATGTTCCTGCTGAAATCCGGGTACAGTACCGTCAGGCTGATATCATTCTGCTCGAACGGAAACTGCTGATAGCTGAAATGTTGCTCCAGCGTCGCCCGAAACGACCAGGTGACCAGCACGTAATCCTCGAATTCGACCTCGGACACCAACTCACTGATCAGCCCACGCGATTCAATGGCAGACACCTCGGGAAAGTAAAACGCCGGTGGGGACTTGCTGTAGAGCGCCCTTGGGTACTTCATCCACAACTTGCCGATCAGGCTGGCCTCGAATGACGTCACCTCGTACGACTCGACAAATACACCGGTAGGCACCCGCGTGTAGGGCGAGCTGTGGAGTTGCTGCAGTTCGCGGTCGTACTGCTCAACATATTTGTTCAGGATGGTCTGGTTGACAATGCGTTCCCGGTCATCGTCGAACAGCGAGAAATCGGTAGTCAGATTGAGGTACCAGATCAGCACAATATTGGCGGCGGCGATCAGGGATACGGCGGCCACCAACCACCACAGCCTGCGCGGGTTGTATCGATCGATGCGCAATGCGAACAGCAGTATCGCCACCAGCAGCAGGCTGGCGCCGAGGGCGATATGAATTATCTTCCCCCGGCCCACATCCGAGGCGCCCAGCAGATCGTCCTCGGCGAACACCAGCACACTTTTCCAGCCGGTAGACTCGAGTTCCCGGAAAAAGAACCACGAGTATTTATAGGTGTAGGTGCTGTCGTAAGCGACAATTCCCTGGGCGTCATTGCGCAGCTTCTCCACTATGTCCTCGTCCTTGCCGTCCTTGACCTGGAAAATATTCTCCAGCAAGTACACTGAATCGGGATGTGTCAGGATCGCGCCGTCGGGCGCAAAAATAAAACCGTAACCCGCCTCACCGACACTGAGTTCGTCGACCATGCGGGTAAAATCACTCAGCGCTATCGCATAGTCGACGACACCGATAATCCTGCCCCTGGAATCGAGCAGCGGCGCGCCGAAATCGACCATCATGGTTTTGGCTGTCTCGGCATAGTAGGGAGCGGACCAGGCGGGCTCACCCGAAGCAACAATTTCCGTATACCAGGCGGTCGACGCCTGCTCGGGATCGGTGTAATCGTAACTGTCCTCGACAAACTGGAATTTGTTCAGCGCCGTATTGAAAAACGGTGCGTAGCGTGGTTTGCCCAGAAAGGCTCCCGGCTGATAGGCCACAGTAACACCCTGCACCAGCGGAAACCGTCTGCTCTCCTGCCGGATACTGCGCAATAGCTGCTTCTCGGTATCGATACCGGCGATTTCGGCGGCATACACTTCCGCTCGCTCGGCGATCGCACTGAGCTCGGCGTCCAGGACTTCGGCGACACCGATGCCCGTCTGCTCCCCCAGCTGAATACTCTGCACTTCCCGCGCCGACACGTAATGCCGGTAATCCAGCAGCAGATAGAGTGTGAGCGCCAGGCTCCCCAACAACAGGGCGCCGTGCAGGAGTCTTCGTTTCAGCACTTCAATTTCCGGTTATTTTGCCAGGGCTCGGTAATACCCTGGTGGTTCATCACTTCAGGCTGTCCGGAAGCAGGTGACCCACCGCCTGCCGGGTCGACGCGGCGCGAACCACACGTTTGATTGCGAGCACAAAGGCCGCGGTGCGCAGGTCCAGGCGCTCGTCGCGGGCCAGCGCGGCAACCGCCTGGTAGGCCCGGCGCATCTTTTTCTCCAGTTCCTCGATGACCCGCGCCTCCTCCCACTGGAACTGCTGGATATTCTGGCTCCACTCGAAATAGCTGACGGTCACGCCACCGGCGTTGGCCAGTATATCCGGGACCACAGTGATATTGCGGTCCACGAGAATCCGGTGCGCTTCCGGTGTCAGCGGCCCGTTCGCGGCTTCGACGACTATTCCGGCCTGCACCGCTGGGGCGTTGTCTGCAGTGATGGCGTTCTCCAGTGCGGCCGGAATCAGCACGTCGCACGAGCAGGTGAGCACATCAGCACCCTCAATGCTCTCGCCGCCAGGAAAGCCTTCCACGACCTTATGATTCGCCACCCACTCCAGCAGCGCCGGGATATCGAGCCCCTTCTCATTGCGGATTCCACCACTGATATCCGACACCGCGACAATACTGCCCCCCTGCTGGTGTATAAGCCGGGCCGCATGACTGCCCACATTGCCAAAACCCTGTATCGCGACCGTGACATCGGACAGAGTGCGATCGGACTCCTTGAGACATTCCTCCAACGCGTACATCACGCCACGTCCGGTCGCCTCTTCCCGGCCGAGCGAACCGAACAGGTCCACCGGCTTGCCCGTCACCACGCCGGGGCTGAAGCCGTAGTACTTGGAATACTCGTCCATAATCCAGGCCATGACAGTCGCGTTGGTGTTCACATCCGGCGCAGGAATATCCAGTGTCGGGCCTATGATTTCCCGGATCAGCGAGACGAATGTGGTGGTAATGCGGTGCAGTTCCGCCTGGCTGAGTTTGCTCGGGTCGCAGTTAATGCCGCCTTTCGCGCCGCCGTAGGGAATATCGACCACCGCTGTTTTCCAGGTCATCAGGCTGGCGAGGCTGGCCGCGTGATCCTCGTCCATATCGGGATGGAAACGCAATCCGCCTTTCATCGGGCCGCGAGCCTGGTTGTGCTGCACGCGAAAACCCAGGTGGTGCATCAGTTCACCGCTATCGCTTTCGGTTACGATCTCCACGCGCACCACACGTCGGGGCGTGGTGAGAATGGTACGCATTCTTTCGTCGAGCCCGAGATGATCGGCTGCGTTGTTGAAAAATCGGTTGGTGGCTTCAAGCATGGTCGACTCCCGCGACAGAGGTATCGGCATGGGAGATTAGTGGAATCCCCGCACACGCACAACCGCATCCGTTACCCGATCCGAGATACGAAAGAGCCCGCACACCCCCCAACAGGCACAAGGAACCACGGGTAAGCAGTTGCAATCCCCCGTTTACTTTACCCGCGCTTTGCCCAACACTAACGCGGTGGACGTCCGGAAATTCAACGACCGATGATTGACATCAAGATGTGGGGCCGCGCGCTTGAACAGATGCCGAAGCTGTCGTACAGCGAGTGGCAGCTGCTTGACCCGGTGGCGAAATGGCTGATTGCCTGTCGCGCCTCCGTGCTGTTCATGACGTTTACTGCTGCAGCGCTGGGTGGATTGATGGCCTGGCGTGCCGGGCACTTCCAGTGGGACCTGTGGCTGGCGACGGTCCTCGGCCTGCTCTTCGCGCATGCGACAAACAATCTGCTCAACGACTACACCGACTCCCGCCGCGGCATCGACAAGGATAACTACTACCGCAACCAGTACGGCGTGCACGTGCTGGAGGACGGCCTGATGAGCGAACGGCAATTCTGGCGCTACGTCGGGGTTACAGCCGGGCTCGCGTTGCTGATCGGCGGCTGGCTGGTCTTTCACCGCGCCGGCCTGACCCTGGACCTGATGCTGGCGGGTGCGTTTTTCGTGTTGTTCTACACCTGGCCGCTGAAGTACTACGGCCTGGGCGAACCCGCCGTGCTGCTGGTCTGGGGCCCGCTCATGGTGGGGGGCACCTACTATGTGCTGGCCGGTAGCTGGAGCGCCGACGTGGCCTGGCTCAGCGTGGTGTTCGCGCTGGGGCCGACCACCGTGCTGTTCGGCAAACACACCGACAAACTGCAGGCAGACAAGGACAAGGGCGTGAACACCCTGCCGGTGATTATCGGCGAACGCAGTGCGCGCCTGTCAATAGGTGCGATGATCTGCGCGCAGTATATACTGTGCATCGCATTGGTCCTGGCCGGCAGCTTCCACTGGCCCCTACTGCTGGTGCTCCTCAACCTGCCGCGGCTCCCCGCCGTGTTCCGCGTACTCGGCAGCGGCAAACCACAGGCGCCGCCCGCGGCGTTCCCCGCGACTGTATGGCCGCTATGGTTTTCCGCCCACGCATTCAGCCACACGCGGCGCTTTACTTCACTGTTTCTCGCCGGGGTGCTGCTGGATACGCTCGTGTACTAAGCTAATGGTGTAAATTTGCCCGCGACAGAAAAATTTCGGCGCCGGATGTTGCAAGTAGTCTGCTGGCTCGCTATCGTTTGGTCCTGCAGAGTGGTACATAGCAAAAGAGATTGAACATGGACGACACTCCCCGCAAGCGTTGGTTCAACACACTGCGCAGTCCCTCCGCCTCGCTCTCCGTGCTCACGCTGCTGGGATTGGGCATCGTACTTGGCGTGATCGGCATCCTCGCCTTTGACGCCACCATGCACGCCACCAGCACCGAGGAGTTCTGCGTCAGTTGCCATGAAATGGAAACGCCCTATGCGCAATTGCAGACCACACCCCACTTCAGCAACCGCACCGGGGTAACGGCCACTTGCTCCGACTGCCACCTGCCAAAAGAATTCGTGCCCAAAATGATCCGCAAGGTAGAGGCTGCCAGGGAAGTGTGGGGTACCATGACCGGGATTATCGACACACCTGAGAAGTACGCGGCCCACCTGCCCGCAATGAAAGCCCGGGAAATCGCGCGGCTGCAGGCGAACGACTCACAGGAGTGCCGCAATTGCCACGATATGGAGCGCATGAAACCGGATTTGCAGGGCAGAATGGCACAGCGCTTTCACAAGCCCGAGCGCATGAAGGAGAAATCCTGTATCGACTGCCACGCTGGAATCGCTCACCCCCAGAGCTGACAATCCGGGCTGGCAATCGCAACCTTGACATGGATCAATAACTGAAGCAGTAATTCCATCGGGTGAGTGCAATACAGGGCACGGGTATCAGATACTAAAAAAACTGTAGGTGTGCACTTTGTTACGTATCGGCGTTATGGCAATAGACGGTCTCAAGGCGATAGTGGTTCTTTGCGCGGCACTGCTGTGCGCGGCGGCGTGGGCGCAGAGTGAACCCGGATGCCTGGATTGCCACACTCAGGGAGATGAGTCCACCGTGCACCAGGTGTTCAAGACGGTGCACGGCGCAATCAACGGCGGTGGTGCAAACGCCTGCACGGCCTGTCACGGGCCCAGTGAAAAGCACGATAGGCGGGGCAAGAAACAGCCCGTGGACATCAGTTTTGGCCCCCTCTGGACCTCTGACGTGGATACCCGCAATGCCAGCTGCCAGGGCTGCCACGACAACAAGGCGCAAATACATTGGGTGGGCAGCGCCCACCAGCAGGAGAACCTCGCCTGCAGCGACTGCCACCAGTCACACACGCCGCAGGATCCGGTCATGGGCGATGACGGGGCACAGGCGCTGTGCCTGAACTGCCATACCCAGGTGCGCGCCGAACTGCAACTGCCATCACGCCACCCCATCTCCGAGGGCAAGACAGACTGCGTCGACTGCCACAACCCGCACGGCAGCCTCGGGGAAGCGGCGCTAAATGAGGTCACGCTGAATGACAACTGCTTCAGCTGCCACCAGGACAAACGCGGCCCCTTCCTGTGGGAACACCCCCCCGCGGCTGAAGACTGTGCGCTGTGCCACCGCCCGCATGGCTCGGTCAATGAGCGTTTGCTCACCGCGCGCGGCCCCGCACTGTGCCAGCAGTGTCACGCGGCGGCTTTCCATCCCAGCGTTCCGTACGGCAGTGAAGGCCTGCCGGGTGGCTCCGCCAACCAGAACCTGCTGGGCAAGAACTGCCTGAACTGCCACAGCCAGGTACACGGCTCCAACCATCCATCGGGGGCACGGCTGACACGATGAACAAGCGCCGCCGTCAATTACTGCCCGTCACAGCCGCCAGCCTGCTCGCGCTGTCGGCGGCTGCCGCCTCGTCTGAAGACGCCCAAACGGACAGCGGCGAGCGCGATCAGTATGTCCCACTGGGACTGCAGGCAAGGCCCGCGCAATCCGGCTGGGATGCGGACGGCGCCAACGCGGTTCGCCTCGGGCTGGGCTATACCAGCGATGACAACTACATGTTCGGCCAGTACAACGGCCTGAGCCAACAGGGGCCGAGCGCGATCGCCGACCTGCGCTGGCGGGATTTTCACAGCGGCGACAATTACTGGCAGGTGTCACTCTCCGATATGGGTCTGGATACCCGCGAGGGCAAGGCGATCTGGGGCAGCGCGGACCGCCTGCGCATCACCCTGGGTTTCGATTCACAACAGCAGGTGCGCAACGACAGCGGGCAGACACCTTTCCGCGGCAATGTGACGCAGTATCTGCCGACCAACTGGGTAAGCGGCCAGACCACCAATGAATTCCTCGCGCTGGACGGCAGCCTGCGCGATTTCGACCGCGTGCTGGATCGCGACAAGGCCTTTATGGCCATCGACGCCCGGATCGACGAGCACTGGAGCGTGAGCAGCAACCTGTCCTATGAGCACAAGGAGGGGCATGGCGATGCAGGCGCGGGTATCTATATCGACGGTTCCAGCGCAGATGCTGTGCTGCTGCGTACACCGGTTGATTACGGCACCACTGAGTTCGACATCGGCGTGGCCTACGATGCCGACCGCCTGCACCTGAACGGACAATTGGCCTATTCGAAATTTGACAATGACGATGAATTGCTGATTTGGCAGAACCCCTACAGTTCCTACGGACCCGATGTCCGCTACCCCTACGGCACCGGCGGCCTGGGCCTGGCGCCGGACAACGACCAGACCAGCGGACGACTGACGGGCAGCTACCTGTTCTCGCCCAGTCTGCGCCTGCAGTTCGACGGCAGCTATGCGGTCGCATCCCAGGATCAGGACTATGCACCCTACACGGTCAACGAGGCGCTGCTGGTGACTGTGTCCGAACCGCGCAGTGATTTCGGCGGCGATGTCGACACCAGTACGGCCAATGTCCGCCTGCTGTGGAACCCGCTACCGAAACTGAGCACCGAGGTGTTCTACAAACTGCGCGATCGCGACTACGATATCGAGCGCGATGGCTACCTGTACGTGCGCGGTGACGGCAGCAACCAGCCCGACTCGCCGATGACGGTGTACAACACCGATCACGACTACACCACGCAGACCGCCGGCGCCGAGGCGAGTTATCGTCTGCCGCTGCGCAGCAGGTTGAGCTTCGAGTATGCCTACGAGGAGGTGAAGCGGCGCAATGCCCCGGTGGAAAAAACCGAGGAAGACCGCTATACCCTCGGCTACCGTATACAGCCGTGGTCCAACTTCACCAGCCGCTTGAAGCTCGAATACGGCGATCGCGCGGCGGACGATTATGAATGGGCGCAGGCTTACTATGCACTGCTCGACACCCAACTGATCAACGCCACACCCGATGACCAGCGCTACATCACGCACCCGCTGCTGATGAAATACTACATGGCCAACCGCGAGCGCTGGGAGAGTACCGCCGATTTCAGCTACCTGCCCGCTGCGCGCTGGAACCTGAACCTGAACCTGCTGTGGCGTGATGACGACTACGACGCCAGCGACCTGGGACTGACCGAGGCCGAGTGGTACCGCGGCCAGTTCAGCGTCAGCTATGCGATGTCCGACACTCTGTCGGCCACCGCGTACAGCGGCTATGACCGCTACGAGACTGACCAGTACAGCCGCGCCTTCCGCGGCGGCCCGGAGAAAAACGCATTCGCGATCTACCCGCCCCTGCCGCAGGCCAGCGACCCGCAGCAGGACTGGCAGGGCAGCGGTACCGACAGCAGCGTCACGCTGGGCGCCAACCTGCAGTGGCAGGTGGCGCCGGACGTGGAACTGACACTCGATTACAGCTATGTCGACACCCGCAGCGAGCAGAACCTGAGCACCCAGCCAGGCGCTACTGTCAGCGCCACGGACCTGCCGGATGTGGATACCCGTTTGCACCACCTGCAAGCCAGCGGCATCTGGCGCCTGCGCGACGACCTGTCGCTGCAACTGGACTAC
The DNA here is from genome assembly GCA_030427485.1 of Gammaproteobacteria bacterium. Taxonomy (GTDB): domain Bacteria; phylum Pseudomonadota; class Gammaproteobacteria; order Pseudomonadales; family Halieaceae; genus Marimicrobium. Next base: position 65,147 of record JAUICG010000024.1, on the reverse strand, counting down.
CAGTTCTACAGCTACAAGACCGATGACTGGTCCTGGGACGATGTGCAGGCTAACACCATCGGCAAAGTGCTGACCTTCGGTCAAAGCAATCCGAACGAAGATATTCACTATTTGGGTGCATCCGTTATTTACAGCTGGCAGTAGCGCCCGGGAGAGCAAGAGCATGTACAAGTTTACACGCGCCTGGTTATTGGCAGGCCTGGTCGGCTTCCTCGTCGCCTGTGGCGGTGGCGGCGGTGGCAACAGCGCATCCGGCGTGGAACCCGGGCCTGCACCTCCCAACCAACCTGTAGAGCCTCCGCCTCTTCCACCCACTCCTTCTGCGAATCCCTACGCGGAGGCAGCGGTACTGAATGCGTTCATCACGGAGGCCACGCTGAATGCGGATATGCAGCCGCTTATCCAGTTCCAACTCAGCGATGAAAACAATGTCGCAATCACTGACCTGACCGTCGATGATGTGCGCTTCGTCGTAGCCAAACTCGAAACCAGTACGCTGGGCAGTTCCACCGGCACCTGGCAATCATACATTAATGTCGTGGCCGAACCCGAGGTCGGTAGTGGCACGGTACCGCAGTTGCAGGGCACCTATGAGCGCGAGGGCGCGTTCACCAACCTCGGTGAGGGTATGTACAGCTACCGCTATGCTACCAGCCTGACCAACCTGCCCGCAGATGTCCTCGACCAGGCCACTGTCGAAGGACTTGACCTCAGCTATGACCCCAATCTCACGCATCGTGTCGCTATCCAGTTTGACAACGCGCCAGGCAAAGCCAACCCCAACCGTGACTGGATACCTGCTACCGGCGCCACCGACGGTATCTTCACCATGGATATTGCGGCTACCGCCAACTGCAACCGATGCCACGACCCCTTGGCAATTCACGGCGGCGGACGCCGCGAGATCAAATACTGCGTCACCTGCCACAACGCTGGCTCGGTCGACCCCGACAGCACCAATACCGTCGATCTCAAAGTGATGATCCACAAGATTCACAGGGGTGCGAACCTGCCCAGCGTGCAAATGGGCGAACCCTACGTGATTTACGGCTTCCGCAATTCTCCGCACGATTATTCAAACGTGCACTACCCACAGGACATCCGCAACTGCGTAAACTGTCACGTGGGTACTGCCACGGGTGCAGACCTGGACTACGAGCTGACGGAAACGTCCCAGGGAGACAACTGGTCGCTCTACGCCACACAGGCTGCCTGCGGCAGCTGCCACGACGATGTGGATTTCTCGCGTCACGCTGGTGGCCAGAAAGACGACAGCAACTGCGACAGCTGCCACTCCACTGGAGGAATTGCCGGCAGCATCCAGGATAGTCACCGGATACTGACCACCCTGGCCAGCGCCGACTTCATGGCGGAGATCCTCGCCGTGGATAATACCGGGCAGGGCGAGATGCCCACGGTGAATTTCCGCATCAGCAATCCGCAAACCGGCGACGACTACGATATTCTCACCGACCCGGTGTTCAACGGCGCGTCTATCAACGTACGCACGGCGTGGAGCACCACGGACTATACCAATACCGGCAACGAGGCCGACAATGCCAGTTCGGTCTCCGCCAGTGCGCTGAGCACGGCGGTGCCCAACGGCGACGGCAGTTTCCGCGTCACCATGCCGGTCGCGATACCCGACGGCAGCATGCAGCCGTTCATCCCCGCCGAAGGCAGCGGCGCCGCCGCGGTTGAAGGCCGCCTGTCACTGGCGCTGGAACCGGGCGCATCGCCCACCTCGGTACCGCTGACCAATGTGCACTCGTTCTTCTCCATCAACGAAGCCGACGGCACGGCAGTGCCCCGCAGAACATCTGTGGAACTGGATAATTGCCTGTCCTGCCACCAGGTATTGAGTCTGCACGGCAGCAACCGCACAGACGATATCAATAGCTGCGTCACCTGCCACAACCCGCGCAATACCGATCGCGACGTGAGGGCGTCATCCTCCATCCCGCCCGTGGATGGCAAGACGGAAGAGTCCATCGATTTCAAAACGATGATCCATGGCATCCACGCCGCCGGCATTCGCGAGAACCCGCTGCAGGTTTACGGCTTCCGCGGTTCCAGTCACCTCTATGACGAGGAGGCCGTACACTACCCGGGCAACCTGGCGAATTGTGTAGCCTGCCACGCGAGTGACGGGTATACCCTGCCGCTGCCTCCCGGGGTACTGGGGACCACCATCGACACCGGCGCCGATGTACAAAGCCCGGTGGATGACACGGTCGTCACGCCGGTCTCCGCCGTGTGCTCCAGTTGCCACGACAGCGCAGAATCGAAATCGCATATGACCTTGCAGGGCGGCAATTTCAGCACCACCCAGGCGGCGATTGACGCCGGCACAGTGGTCGAAACCTGTAGCGTGTGCCACGGCGAGGGCCGGGACTACGACGTAACCAAGGTACATGATATACCCTGAGGATTATAGCCAACCGAATGATGTGGGGGCCCCCTCAGGGAGGAGGTGCTTCCAGTCCAATGGTGTTGCTTGGGGCTGTATCCGGTGAAGCGAGCAATTTTTGGATGTGAGTGCGAAACACGCTCAAAACCGGATTTCAAGTTGCTCTGGACAGCAATATCGCGACCCGGACAATTGCGGCAAGCACAATTGCCACTGCTTTGTGCTACGAACAGGAAGCTACACGCTGTGGCAAAATAAGTACCAGATGGGTGAAACACTATGTTAGCGCGCAGTAAGACCTTGATTTGGCAAATGCAGAGCGGGCTGGCGAGCAGCATCATCTGCCTGGCTGTCGCCCTGGGCGGCTGCGGTGGTGGCGGCGGTGGTGACAGCGCCGCAGGAGTGGAGCCCGGGCCGCCACCCCCCAACGGGCCGGTTGAGCCACCGCCACCCCTGCCACCCATACCCTCTGAAGATGAGGTGGATGCCGCTGACCTGGGTTCGAGCGACAATGTCGTAGCCACGATGACCGGGATTAGCTTTGCCAGCCCCCCCACTGTGACGTTCACCCTGATAGCCAACGGTTCGCTTACCGTGAATGGCGTTGATAGCAGTATGTTGCGGGCCAGCTTTGCCAGGTTGACCACCACGGCCGATGATTTCGACAGTAGCAACTGGACCAGCTATGTCAGTCGGAGCGAAGACCCGGTCTGCCGTAGCCAGGCGGATATCGATGACGGCAACAATCGGTGTACCACCTTCACTGACAGCACTGACCCGGCCAGCATTCCTCAGAGCGCATTGAAAGTGCAGAATGCAGCAGCGATTGGTAAAACCGTCGCCCACCAGGCCACTACGGAGAGCGGGGGCGCGCTGGAGCAAAACAGCGATGGCAGCTGGTCTTACACCCTGATCACCGATCCGGGTGATCCCGCCAACCTCGCCACGGTGCACCAGATCTGCCTGCAGTTTTCCCTGGCGGCGACAAGCAACAACCCCTGTATCGAATTTGTCCCCGAGGATCTGATCAATCCGGCTATCGGGGAAGAAGCCACCTCCCTCAACGACAATTTCTACAATGATTATCACACCCGGAAAATCGTTGACGATGCCAGTTGCAACAGTTGCCACGATGTCCTGACCGTGCACGGCAGCCGCACCGCAACCGGCTACTGCATGACCTGCCACAACCCCGACAGCAGCGACGCCAACAGCACTAACACCGTCGATATGAAAGTGATGGCACACCGTATTCACTTCAGCAAAAACCTGCCCAGTGTCGAAGACGGGGAGGACTATGTTATCTGGGGCTTCCGCAACGGCGAGCACAATTACTCGCATGTCAGTTACCCGCAAAATGCCAACCAGTGCACCCGGTGTCACGCTGGCCAGGAAGACATTGACTATGCCGCCGAACAGGGCCTGCCGATGCCGCTTGCCGCTATCACACCGGACGGGCACGACTGGGCCACCTACCCTGGCCGCGCGGCCTGCGAGTCCTGCCACGATGACAAGACCGGTCACGGCGGCGGCGGCAGCAGCCCCTGCCTGCAGTGCCATAGCAATGTCGTAGAGCGCCATCGCGATGAAAATGAAGAGGCCGCCCGCAACCTGAGCCTCAATGTCGAAAGCGCCACCGATACCGGCCCCGGGCAGCAGCCGAAAGTGATTGTAACTTTGAGTCGCGATGGTGTACCCATCGACATTTTCAGCTTCCCGGGCAAAATCCGGCTGGGCTTTGCCTGGGATGCGGCCACCGATTTTGATAACGACGGTATCAGCGGTTTCGACGCCCTCAATATCGAATTCACCATCGGTGAGCGAAATAGCGTTAACCTTGGCGGAAATCGTTTTGAGGTCAGTTCGCCCGATCCGGTCGTCGCCGGTCAGGATACGATTGCCGTGATGCTCTTCGGCCATCAGGACTTGGGCAACTGCGACAGCACCATCAACCAGACGCCAGAGGATTGCTTGCCTATCGGCAGCGTCATCAAGTTTTTCCCCAGCACGGCCTCAAGCGCCACCCCGCGCAGGGAAGTCGTCGACATCGAAAAGTGTGACAGTTGCCACCATCGCCTGGCGATGACCGACTCCGGACATGCCGGTTTCCACGCAACCCCTGCGGAAAATCCCCGTCTGTGCGCTGGCTGCCACGGGCCCGGTCTGGGCTTTGATGTCAGTGCCGACTTCCGGGTGCTGGTGCACAGCATACATGCCGCGGGTATCAGGGAAGTGCCTTACAAGGGATACGACGGGGAGCAATTGCAATACCCGGGCGACTTGTCGAACTGCGAGGCCTGCCACCTGCCCGGCACGCAGACCCTGCCAACGCTGGTCGAATCGCAGCCGCTCAAAGGCGGGCTGACCTATACCACGCCCCTTGCTGCCACCTGTGCTTCCTGCCACGATGATAACGTCGCCAGGGCCCATATGACCGATACCGGCGGTGCGGTATTTGACGGTACGAAGGCGCAGGCTGACAATGCGATTGAGGCCTGTAACGTCTGTCACAGCAATGGCGATGATGCCGACATTGAAACTGTGCACAGTCGCTAGCGGTTTTCAGTTCGGGCGCGGGTGTGCAGTTCGTTTGTGGCTCGCCTGAAAGCGAACGGGTAGCACATCAAGCGCGATACAGCCACCTCTCCCCTTGGCATCACGCGGCCAAACGTATATCGTCCCCGCATGAAATACATCGGCACCAGGAACTTCGACCACGAGCAGCCCCCACGTATCGGGATTCTGCTCACCAACCTCGGTACTCCCCGGGCACCTGAGCGAAAGGCGCTGCGAGCTTTTCTAAAGGAGTTCCTGTCAGACCCGAGAGTCGTTGAGATTCCGCGCCTGTTGTGGTGGTTTGTGCTGAACGGCATCATTCTGAATATTCGCCCGGCGCGTTCTGCAGCCGCATATCGCAGCATCTGGGATGAACGCGGCTCGCCACTGCTGTTCCACACGCAGGATCAGGTGGAGGCATTGCGTGAAGCATTAAGTCGCGACTATGGTGAGCGCATCATCGTGGAGTTCGCAATGCGCTACGGCACCCCGTCTATAGCCGCGGTGTTGCAGGACATGCTGCAACGCGGCGTACGTAAATTGCTGGTGCTGCCATTGTATCCGCAGTACAGCGGGTCGACGACCGGCTCAACGTTTGACGCGCTCGCCGCCGATTTCACCCGGCGGCGGTGGCTGCCGGAATTGCGCATGATCAACCACTACCACGATCATCCCGCCTATATCGCAGCGCTTGCCGACAGCGTGCGAGCCTATCGCGCCGAGCACGGCCGCGCCGATATACTGCTGTTTTCCTACCACGGTGTACCACAGCGCTACCTGGACGAGGGCGACCCCTACCACTGCGAGTGCCTGAAGACCTCGCGCCTGGTCGCGGAGGAACTGGGCTTACGAGAGGACGAATACCAGACAACATTCCAATCCCGCTTCGGCCGGGAAGAGTGGCTGAAACCTTATACCGATGCCGTACTGAAGGGGCTCCCTATGCAGGGGATAAAAGCGGTACAGGTTATCGCACCCGGTTTCGCGGCGGACTGCCTGGAAACGCTCGAGGAATTGGCGGTCGAAAACCGGGAGTACTTTCTCGCGGCGGGCGGCGAGCGCTACCAGTACATACCGTGCCTGAACAGTTCACCCGGCCACATCACCGCGCTGGCGAAGATCGCCAACGAGCATCTGGCGGGGTGGCTGGACCGGGATTAGCCCCGCTGAGGAACAACCCCGGCCCATCCGCTCACTTGGGCGGCATCAACTCGCCGATAATCAGCTTCAGTTGTTCATCCGTCAGCGCCTGATTGGCCTCGTGGCGCTTGTTGTCCGGCGCCTTGGCCTCGGCAATGATTTCGTCGACCGTCATGCCCGCCCAGTCTTCAATAGGCTCGTGACACTCCAGACACTGCTGAGGATCGGTATCGGCGGCGAGAACTGGCAAGGCGGCGCTGGAAAAGCCCCATAGACACAGGCCCGCTACAATCTTCTTGTTCATATTTTCTCCCGAGTGATTGCGTCAATTTTCATGTGTCCGCTGTACCTTTCAGCGACACCGGCCACCGTTATAGCGTAGCCGTTTTTTCGACTATAGCCAACGCCTGACCCGCTCACAATAGGCGGGGTAGTCCTGCGGGAACAGCCCTCGCAACATCGCCTCCTCCGGGCGGATAAAGCGCAGCTCGACCACAGCGGCAAATATCGGCGGCACCAACAGTGCCCAGCTCGCGCCCACCGTCAGCGCGCAGCCCAACAGCACGGCCAACATACCGAGATACATGGGATTGCGCGTATAGCGGTAAATCCCGCCTGTAACCAGTACGGTGACATCGCGAAACGGAATGACACCGGTCCCCGCGCGCGCAAACAGGCCGTTTGCGGCAACCAACAGGCCGAGCCCGACAACGATAAGTACTGCGCCAAACAGTTGCCAGGCCAGGCTGGTAAAGCGCGCCCCCGGAAAGTACTCATTGCAGGTAAATATCGCGATCAGGCCGAACAGCAGCCAGATTGGCGGATAAATAATGCGTTTGACCATCAGCGTTCGCCCCTGCTCAGTGCGGCGCCATGTGAATGCCGGCGGGTTCCACCACGCCTATTGCATAGGCTAGCGCAATGCCCAGCAAAAACGCCAGAGTCAGTTTGCCGCGGTCATGGCTGTGAAAATGCACCTCGGGCAGCAGATCACCCAGCGCGATACAGATAAAGGCGCCCGCCGAGAACGCCAACGCCACGGCCACCAGGTGATCGCGGCCAGCCGGCATCACATCGACACCGAAGAAAAAGAGCATCGCACCCAGCGGACACATCAGCGCAAACACCACATTGGTCGCGGCGCGCGCACCCTTGCTCCAGCCGCCGGCCTGCATGACCGTAACGATAGACATTGCATCCAGCGGCTTGTGCAGCAAAATAGCGAGAAACACCCCGATCCCGACCACCCCGCTGGCGTGACTGCCCGCATGCATCACCGCGCCCAGGGCGACCCCGTCAATCAATGTGTGTACCGCCAAGCCCAGGGCCAGCCCGACCCAACTCAGTCCGTGTACCGGACGAGCGGGATTGTGCCGATGGGAATGGGCATGTCCGGGCCCGTGTCCATGGTCTGCGGCGTGATCGTGCGGCTCAACCGCTTCGAGGCTGAAATCATGCTGGTGAAAATGGAACACACGCAGCAGCAGCAACATCACGATCAGGCCGAGCATCAGCCACCAGACGCTGGTGTCCACCCCGCCCGATCCATCAGCCAGCGCCACACTGTGCGGCAGCAGGTGGTAAAACGCCACACCGAGCATCAGTCCCGAGACCAGGCTCATCACCAGTTGCGTACGGGTGTGCGTCATCCTGATCAGGCTGGGCAGCAGACCACCCACCAGCGAGAAGCCGGCGATGGCCAGGCAGTAAACTATCAGCAGTAAGGTGGGCGACACCGGCATGCACTCAGCAAGGGGTTAAAATTCGACGCGGCGCATTATTCCACATTCAGCCGGTGTTGTAATCGCGACCGCGCCAGTAGCCGGACGGGAAATTGCCTGCGCGCCCGGGTGCGGATGATCTTCCATGTCAGTCATCGCCGCCGGAAAAGACATTGACACTAAAACTAATGACCATTAGTTTAGCCACATTACGCGAGGAGGACACCATGTCTATCTATGAACCGATCGAATCCAACGACTCCCACCGCCATCTGCAATTGCGCAGCCCGGTCACCCTGGAACCCACCGGGGAGTTGATCTGCGCCAACAGCGAGGATGTGGCGCAAGCCATCGCCAAAGCCAGGGCGGCGCAGCCCGCCTGGGCCGCAACGCCCATGAAGGCAAGGGCCGCTATCGTCGAACGCGCCCTGAAAATTGTCCTGCAGCGACAGGATGACATTATCGAAACCGTGGTCAAGGAAACCGGCAAGGCGCGCACTGACGCGATGAGCATGGAAGTGTTCTCGGTCGCTGACCAGTTATGCTACTACGCCAAGAACGCGGAAAAATTTCTCAAACCGCGCAAGCGCAGGGTTCACGGCCTGCTCGGACTGATGAAGCAACTGCGCATCCTGTACAAGCCGCTGGGCGTCGTCGGCCTCATCACGCCCTGGAACGGCCCCTTCGTGCTGGTGATGAACCAGGCGACCCAGGCCATCCTCGCCGGCAATACGGTGGTTGCGAAAGGCTCTGAAGTCACTCCCTACTCCGCCAAACTGGCAGAAGACATTTTCCGCCAGGCGGGACTCCCCGAGGGTGTGCTGCAGGTACTGCTCGGCGACGGCGAAACCGGGGCCGCGATTGTGCGCGGCGGCGTCGACAAGGTTTCATTTACCGGCTCCGTGGCGACCGGGCGCAAGGTGGCCGAGGCCTGCGCCAGCCAGTTGATCCCCTGCACGCTGGAGCTGGGCGGCAACGATGCGATGATCGTCTGCGCCGACGCTGACCTGGACCGCGCCGCAGACGGCGCCTGGGTCGGCTCGTGCATGAACACCGGACACTACTGCTGCGGCACGGAGCGTATCTATGTGGTGAAAGAGGTGTACGACGAATTCCTGCGGCTGGTAATGGATAAGGGCAAAAACCTGCGGCAGGGGTCACAGCACGGCTGGGAGGAAGATGTCGGCGCGGTGTTCTGGGATCGCCAGATGGCCATTATCGAAGCCCATGTCGAGGATGCGCGCGGCAAGGGCGCCAGTATACTGATGGGGGGTCGGCGCAATCCGGACCTGCCCGGCCTGTATTACGAGCCCACGGTGATCACCGAAGTGAACAATACGATGGACATCATGCTGCTGGAAACCTTCGGCCCGATCCTCTGCATCCAGAAGGTGGACAGTGAAGCCGAGGCGCTGGCACTGGCCAACGATTCCGAATTCGGGCTGAACGGCAATGTCTGGACCAAAGACAAGGAAAAGGGTTATCGCCTCGCCTGTGCCATCGACACCGGGGCCTGCAGTGTCAACGATATGGCGGTGAGCTATGGCATCCCCGCGGCCCCCTTTGGCGGTCGCAAAAACTCCGGCGTCGGCCAGGTGAATGGCAAAAAAGGCATACGCGGCTACTGCCATGAAATGCCGATCGTGATCGACCGCTTTGGCGGAAAAATGCAGAACGGCTACCCCTACAGCGCCAAGAGCGCCGAGGGCATGAAGAAGCTGATGGACTTCCTGTGGGTGAAAACGCCGCTGGGACGTTGGTTGAGCTAGGACAGACGTACATGCCGGCGAACGGGTCAACGGCTGAATGAAAGCAATGGCAACTGGAATCAGCACGCTGTCGCTGTAAACCGGCTGGACGCGCACCGCGGTGTCCGCTCGCCGTTCGCCGTTATTGACCTGTTCACACCCCCAGTGCAAACGCGATCACATAATCGCCGCTTTTCGTACCCGATTTACCGTGCCCACCGGCGGCGATCACCACATACTGCCGCCCCCGCCACATATACGTCATCGGCGTGGCCTGTCCGCCCGCGGGCAGGCGCCCCTTCCACAACTCCTCGCCGGTCTCCACATTCAATGCGCGCAGGTAGTAATCCATAGTCGCCGCGATGAAAACAATGCCGCCCCCTGTGATGATCGGGCCGCCAAAACCGGGTAACCCAAAAGGCAGCGGCAGGCCACCGGGTGCGACATCTTCGGTGGTGCCCAGCGCCTTGCGCCAGACAATTTCACCGCTGTCCAGATCCACACCCGCAATGACTCCCCACGGCGGTGGCGTGCAGGGCAACCCCAGGGGTGAGAGGATGACTTCACGGCTCATGCCAAAAGGCGCGCCCTCCATCGGAGCGAACTCGGAGTCGTGACTGAGCCGTGCAACGGCCGCGCGATCCTCCACATCCGGGTACAGATAGACCTCACTGCCGATATTGTTCATATTGATGACCAGCAGATTGCGCTGCGGATCGAATGCACCGCCGCCCCAGTTCGCACCACCCCCGGAAAAGGGGTAGGCGAGAGACCCACCGATACCGGGCGGCGTGTACAGACCTTCGTGCCGCAGCCCGCGGAGCCTCGACTCGCAGACCAGTTTATCCCACAGTGTTACACCAAACGCATCCTCGGGATTCAGCGTGGCCGGCACGATGGGCGGCGGAACAACCGGGAACGGCTGGGTGGGTGAAAGCAACTCACCGTCGCTTCCGGCCTGCGGCACAGCGCGTTCCTCGATCGGGTGAAAGGGCCTGCCGCTGGCGCGATCCAATACGAATACCAGCCCCATCTTGGTCACCTGGACGACAACCTCATGCAAGATGCCGTCCCGCCAGATTTCGTACAGGCCCGGCTGCGCGGGAAGGTCGTAATCCCAGACATCGTGGTGCACCAGCTGGCGCGCCCACGCCACTTCTCCGCTGCGGGCATGCAGGGCGACCACGGAGTTTGCGTGCTCGTTATTGCCGGGGCGCGCGCCGCCGTAGTAGTCCGGACTCGCAGAGGAAGTCGGCAGGAAAACGAGATCCCGTTTGCGGTCGACCGACATCGTTGACCATACATTCGCATGGCCCACGTTTTCGCCGTCCCCCGCCCGGCTCCAGGGTATGGGATTAAACGTCCACCTCAGGGCGCCGCTGCGCGCGTCGTAGGCATGGACGGTCCCCACCGGTGCGGCGGTTCGCAAATTATCGCCGATCGCGGTGCCCGTAATGACGACATCGCCCGCTATCGCCGGCGCGGAAGTGATCTGGAACTCGCCGGGCCAGCGCAGGGCGAGGCCGGGCTCTATACGCACGACGCCGTGATCGCCAAATTCCGTGCAGGGTTTACCCGTGCGCGCATCGAGCGCCACCAGCCTGGCCTCAACGGTCCCCATGAAAATTCGCGACCCGCACACCGCACCCGGAACAGCCCGGGCGTCTCTCCAATAGGAAACGCCGCGACAGTTGTATTCATTGGCCGGGTCAGCATCCAGCGGCACCCGCGGATCATAACGCCACTTCTCTTCACCCGTACCCGGGTCCAGCGATATCACTTCATTGAACGGCGTACAGAAAACCAGCGAGTCTTCGACCATGATGGGCGTTGCCTCGAAGGAGGCCTGATCGCGAACGTGTTCACGGCCCGCGAAAGCGCCGGTCCTGTAGACCCAGGCGGTGTCCAGGCGCGCCACATTGCCGATCGATATCTGGGAAGCCGGCGAATAATGGGTCCCCGCGGCGTCGCCCCCGTAGGCTGTCCAGCCCGCTGGCCCAGCCGCGGGAACACTGCGGACAAGGACCGCCCGGCCCTCGATGTCGAGCGCATTGCCAGATCCGGCCAACTGCCACAGCGCGGTACCGCCCAGCAAACTGACAGCGATGAAAAGAAATGCCGCAAAAAAAACCAGTCGCAGTCCTGATACCTTCATAGGCGAGACCTGATTAGTGCGGCCGCCAGCCGCGATCGCTACAGCAGCACCAGGTTGTCCCGGTGAATGAGTTCCTCGTCCAGCTGGTAACCGAGAATGGATTCGATATCCCGCGACGGCGATCCCATGATGCGACGGGTTTCGTCAGCACTGTAATTGACCAGTCCACGCGCCACTTCCCGCCCCCCGGGGTCGCGACACGACACCATATCACCGCGCGAAAAATTACCGCGCACATTGCGCACACCAACGGACAACAGGCTGCGACCGGACTCCCGCAGTACGCGCACGGCTCCTTCGTCCAGGTCGACACTGCCCGCTGTCTGTACCATGCCCGCGAGCCACTGTTTGCGGGCATTTTCAGGCTGCCTGCCGGTGCGCAACCACGTTCCCTCACTGGCCCCGGCAGCAACGGTAGCCAGTACGTTTTCCACGCGGCCAGAGGCGATCACAGTTTCAGTACCGGAGCGCGCAGCCAGGCGAGCGGCGCGCAGTTTGGTCACCATGCCGCCGCGCCCGAGGGCTCCGCCTTCGCCAGCCATCGCATCCAGCGCGGGATCCTGCACGTCACAGATATCGACCAGTTCAGCTTCAGCGTTATGCCGCGGGTCTTCGTGATAAAGGCCCTTCTGGTCAGTCAGTAACACAAGGACTTCCGCGTCGATCAGGTTCGCGACCAGTGCGGCAAGCGTGTCGTTGTCGCCAAAGCGAATTTCATCGGTTACCACCGTGTCATTTTCGTTGACAATGGGCACCACACCCAACTTCAGCAAGGTTTTCAGCGTCCCGCGCGCGTTGAGATAGCGGTCGCGGGCGAGCACATCGTCGTGTCCCAGCAGTACCTGGGCAGTCGCAATATCGTGGCGCTTGAAGCTGGCCTCGTAACTCTGCACCAGTATCGACTGGCCCACCGCGGCGGCCGCCTGCAGCTCGTGTAACAGGTGGGGCCGCGCCGTCCAGCCCAGGCGCACGATACCGGCAGCGACAGCTCCGCTGGACACCAGCACAACGTCATGACCGGCTGCACGCAACTGCGCCAGCTGCTCTACCAGTGAAGAGATAACGCCCTCATCCAGCCCGCGGCCGTCGTTGGTGAGCAGCGCGCTGCCCACCTTCACCACCCAGCGACGGGATCTGGCAATTTCGCTTCGTTCAGTCATTGGGTTCCCTACTCTCGATATTCGACTTCCACATCAAAGTCATCGTCATCACCAACCTCGTCGTCGTCCGAACGGCTTCGCAGTGTCGCGCGCAACTCCTCGACACGGTCCCTCGCTTCTTCCTGCATGCGGCTCTGTAACGCCTGCTCCGCCGCCAGCAACTCCGGGTCCTCCGCCTCCCTCGCGCGACACTCCTCCAGGTAGTTCATCAGGTCGCCGCACAGTGCGGCCGTACCCTCAGCGGCAATCGCGGAAATGGTGTATACGGGCCCTGACCAGTCCAGCGCATCGAGCACCGCACTGCGGCGCTCCTCCAGCGTCGCGGCATCCAGTAAATCGCACTTGTTCAGGACCAGCCAGCGCGTGCGCCGCGCCAACGTAGGACTGAAGCGTTCAAGTTCACGTACGATGCCCAGCGCGGCGTCCGCCGGCTCAACGCCATCGTAAGGTGCCATATCCACCACATGCAAGAGGATACGATTGCGCGTCAGGTGCTTGAGAAAGCGGATGCCGAGCCCCGCACCCTGCGACGCGCCCTCGATCAACCCGGGGATATCCGCCATCACAAAGCTGCGGTGGGCCTCTACGCTGACCACCCCGAGATTGGGCACCAATGTGGTGAACGGGTAATCGGCCACCTTGGGCCTGGCGGAAGACACCGCGCGTATCAGCGTCGACTTACCGGCGTTGGGCAGTCCCAGCAAACCCACATCCGCCAACACCTTGAGCTCGAACTTCAGGCTGCGGACCTCTCCCTCACTGCCCGGAGACGTCTGGCGTGGAGCACGGTTGGTGCTGGACTTGTAGCGCGTATTTCCGAGTCCGTGAAAGCCGCCCTGCGCGACAACCAGGCGCTGTCCGGCAAGCGACAGGTCCCCGAGCACTTCTCCGAGGTCCTCGTCGAGAATTGTCGTGCCCACCGGTACGCGCAGTACGAGATCCTCGGCGCTCTTGCCGGTGCAGTTCCTGCTGCGGCCGGGCTCGCCATTCTGCGCGCGATAATTGCGCGTGAAACGATAGTCCGCCAACGTGTTGAGCGATTCGTCCGCCACCACCACTACACTGCCGCCGTCACCGCCGTCGCCACCGTCGGGGCCGCCGCGCTCGATATACTTCTCTCGGCGGAAGCTCATGCAGCCGTTGCCGCCCTTGCCGGCGTACACGTTGATACTGACTTCATCGACAAACTTCATTATCGCTGTACCTTTTGGGGAACGACTTCGCTATAAAATTCGTCCCGGCTACGGCTTTGAAGCTGTTCGCCCTGCAGGACCCGCCGTGAACCCGTCCATGGGGGCTTGGGCTCGACATCCATGTCTCGCACAGTCCTGCAGGGCGAACAGCTTCAAACCCTCGCAATCTCGACTTCGTTCGCGATCGCAACATCAGATCTATCGTCGGGATACGGACTACCACTGTTTTCTGCAACTGACTATCTTGGGGCTACTACGATGTCTGAGGGAGAGCGTCGCTGCTTGCGTTGCAGGACCGTGCGAGGCCACGGATGGCCGAGCCCGAGCTGCCATGGATGGCGCTTTTGCGTGTCCTGGAATGCAAGCAGCGACGCTCTCCCGCTTTAAGCATAAAACCCAGGCCCATCCTGAACACAAAAAAAAGCCCCGTCAATTGACGAGGCCTTCGATCTCCCGGCGAGTTGCGCCGACTCAGGCGCTCACCACCTGCACAAACTTGCGGTTTTTCGGCCCACGGGCAATAAACTCGACCTTGCCGTCCGCCTTCGCAAACAAGGTGTGATCCTTGCCGATGCCCACGTTGTCACCCGCGTGGAAGCGCGTACCACGCTGGCGTACGATGATATTACCGGCCTTGACTGTCTCGCCACCGAAGCACTTGACGCCCAATCGCTTGCTGACTGAATCTCGTCCGTTGCGGGTACTACCACCAGCTTTCTTGTGTGCCATTGTTCAAGCCCTCCCTTAAGCCTTGATACCGGTTATCTTCACTTCGGTAAACCACTGGCGATGGCCAGTCTCTCTACGATAGTGCTTGCGGCGGTTGAATTTAACGATCTTGACCTTCTTGTGACGGCCCTGCGCAACGACTTCTGCAGTGACCACGCCACCTTCGACCAGCGGGGTGCCGATTTTAATCGTATCACCGCCGACCATCAGGACCCTGTCGAACTCGATGGTCTCGCCCGGGGCGACTTCAATTTTTTCCAGCTTGAGGGTCTCGCCCTCGACGACACGGTGTTGCTTGCCACCGCTCTCAATTACT
This sequence comes from Gammaproteobacteria bacterium, assembly GCA_030427485.1. Lineage (GTDB taxonomy): Bacteria > Pseudomonadota > Gammaproteobacteria > Pseudomonadales > Halieaceae > Marimicrobium. The sequence goes on along the minus strand of JAUICG010000024.1, from coordinate 50,019 downwards.
GCGTACATTGCTTGCTCCGTTCAATTAGCCTGCTCGCAGTCAGATAAACCCTTATAAATCAAGGGGGCAGAGTCAGGCACAAACAGTTGGGTTTACCCGCGACCGCCACGATTGCCCGCAGCATGGTCCGGAGGCCGGCGATTTTACGCAAATCAGCACAGTGGAGCAAGCGTTAATTTTTCAGAAAAACAATGGCTTGCAGACGCCATCAGGCCGCCCGAGTCCCAGGCCAGCCAGTCCTGCCTCGCTTGACAGGCCGATAGCAGCACCCTAGCATGCGCGGGCACTTTTTATTCCTCCGTCTCCTATGCAGCAATTACGCGCCGTCGTCGCCGAAGAATTTGAACTGGTCAATCGGTTGATCATTGACCAACTCCACTCGGATGTCGAGATGGTGGAGAATGTCGGGCACTATATTGTCGACGCCGGTGGCAAGCGACTTCGTCCACTGCTGGTCCTGCTCAGTGCCGCCGCGCTTGGCCGCTGCGATGAACGACATATCACCTTCGCGGCAATTGTCGAATTTATCCACACAGCGACACTGTTGCATGACGATGTGGTCGACATCTCCACGCTGCGCCGCGGGCGACCGACCGCCAATGCCGAGTTCGGCAACGCCCCCTCCGTCCTGGTGGGCGATTTCCTGTATACCCGCGCGTTCCAGTTGATGGTTAACCTGGCGGATATGGACATCCTGGCCCATATGGCTCAGACCACCAACACTATCGCCGAGGGCGAGGTGCTGCAACTGACACGCGCAGGAGAGCCGGATACCAGCGAAGCGCAGTACCTGGATGTTATCACGCGCAAGACCGCGATCCTGTTCGCGGCGGCTTGCTATGGCGCGGCCACCCTGTGCAACCGGGACGAGCAAACCCGCGACGCGCTGCGGGATTTCGGCCTCAACCTCGGCATCGCGTTCCAGATGGTCGATGACGCCCTGGATTACGACGGCGATCCGGCCACGATGGGCAAGAATGTAGGGGATGACCTGATGGAGGGCAAGGTCACGCTGCCGCTGATACATACCCTGCGCGAGGGTAACGCCGATGAACAGGCCGTCGTGCGGCAGGCGATTACCACCAAAAGTACCGCCCGGATCGGAGAGATCATTGCCGCGGTAAAACGCTGCGGTGCGCTCGAGTACACGCGCGATCGAGCGCGACACTACCATGACATCGCCCTGCAGAACCTGGCCCGTTTGCCGGACAGTGATGCGCGTGCTGCACTGGCCAGCATGACGGCACTGGCGATCAATCGCGAACACTGATCACGGCATCCGTGGCGTATCCACTTTACGCTCCGGGATTGATACCCTGAATTTGCGCCGGCATACGGCACTTCCTATACTGGGTGTCCAGACGATTCCCTGCGGAAGCCAACAATGACTGCACGCGCACTCCTGGCGGACCTGCCCGCCTACACCGCGCTGAAAGAACACGCTGCAAAACTGCAATTTGCGTCGATGGAAGGCCTGTTCAATGCAGATTCCAACCGCGCAAGCACCTTCAGTGCATCAGCAGCCGGACTCCGCCTCGACTACTCCAAGCACCTGTTGAGCGCAAGCGCACTGTCCTCACTTTTCGAACTGGCTGACCAGGCCGGCATCCGCGAGAGCATCGAGGCGCTGTTTAGCGGCGCCCACGTGAATACCACCGAAGACCGGCCCGCCTTGCATACACTATTGCGTGCATCCAGCGGTGACGGCCAGGAAAGCAGGTTCCAGGAAGTGCTGAGCGCCAGGAATCGCATGCAGGTGATGGCGCAAACCCTGTACCGGGGCGAGCACAACGGGTACTCCGGCAAACCGGTCACCGATGTCGTCAACATCGGTATTGGCGGATCTGACCTGGGACCGCGACTGGTAACACAGGCACTGAAGCCGTATCACGGCGATGTGCGATGCCATTACGTCTCGAATGTGGACCCGGCCGATTTGCTCGACACGCTGTCGACACTGGACGCCGCCTCCACGGTATTCATCATTTGTTCCAAATCATTCCGCACCGAGGAAACCCTGGCCAACGGCCTCGCCGCACGCGACTGGATGCTCAATGCCGGCGCCACAGTAGCGCAGTTGGAGCAACACTTTCTGGCGGTCACCACCAATCTGCAGGCAGCGAAAGACTTTGGCATCCCCCAGGAGAACTGTCTCCCTATGTGGGACTGGGTGGGCGGGCGTTACTCGGTATGGTCTGCAGTCGGACTCAGTTGCGCTGTCGCGGTCGGCTGGGAGAATTTCAGCGAGTTCCTCGCCGGTGCAGAGGCCATGGACCAGCATTTTCGCACCAGTGAAGCGCACAACAACCTGCCGCTGCTGATGAGCCTGCTGGAAATCTGGTACTGTCACTTTTTCCACGCGAGCAACCATGTGGTACTGCCCTACGACCACAGTTTGCAGCGCTTCCCGGATTTTCTGCAGCAATTGACCATGGAGAGCAACGGGAAGCGGGTCAGCGCCGAAGGCCAGCCACTGGATTACGGTACCGCGCCCGTGCTCTGGGGCTCGGCTGGAACAATGGGGCAACACTCCTTCCACCAGTTGTTACACCAGGGGACCTTACTGTGCCCGGTGGATTTTGTCCTGCCCCTGAACAGCCACACCGGTGCCGACCAGCAGCACCGTATTCTCGTGGCCAATTGCCTGGCCCAGAGTCGTACGCTGATGGTGGGACGCTCCCTGGAGGACGCCAGGAAAGCGTTGCTGGAGCGGGGGCTGGCAGAGGACAAAGCGGCAGCACTGGCGCCGCACCTGGCGATGCCCGGAAATCGCCCGAGCAGCGTAATCACCATGGACTCACTGAATCCGCGCACCCTGGGCGCGCTACTGGCCCTGTACGAACACCGCACCTTCTGCAGCGGCCAAATCTGGCGTATCAATTCATTCGATCAATGGGGTGTGGAACTGGGCAAGGAAATCAGCACCGAGATACTGGGGCAACTGACGGACGCGCGCGACGACAGCGCAATGGACGCCGCAACCGACCGGCTGATCTCCCTGTGGAAAGAGGCGCAGCGCTAGCGCTTGCCGAACTGCGCAACTGGCACGCCATCAGGCGTCTATCAGGGCCAGTAATTCCGCGGTTTTGTTTTCCATTAGCGCCTGGTCGGCGCGACTTTCCACGTTGAGCCTCACCACCGGTTCGGTGTTGGACATGCGCAGGTTGAAGCGCCAGCCACCCATGGACATACTCAAGCCATCGACACGCTCGATCGACTCTGCCTCGCCGGCATACGCCGCCTCGACCTTCGCCAGGACGCTCGCCGGGTCCTCAATCGTGCGATTTATCTCGCCACTGCACGGAAAGGCCCTCATGCGCTCCGCCACCAGCGCTGACAGCGGCTGCCCGCTCTGGCAAACAAGGCCGGTGACCAGCAACCACGGGATCATGCCGCTGTCACAATAGGCAAAATCGCGAAAGTAATGGTGGGCGCTCATCTCCCCACCGTATACCGCATTTTCCAGCCGCATGCGCTCCTTGATGAACGCGTGCCCCGTTTTGCTCTGTACCGCCTCACCACCCTGGGACGTCACGATATCTATCGTATTCCAGGTCAATCGTGGATCGTGCACGATGCGGGCGGGCCCCTGTCGTTTCAGGAATGCTTCGGCCAACAGGCCAACGACATAATACCCTTCGATGAATTCGCCGTGCTCGTCGAAGAAAAAACAACGATCAAAATCGCCGTCCCAACCCAATCCGAGGTCGGCGCCATGTTCGCGCACCGCCTCTATCGCCGCCGTTCGATTCTCCGGCAACAACGGATTGGGCACGCCGTTGGGAAAGTTTCCATCGGCCTCATGATGAAGCTTGATAAATTCGAATGGCAGATGCGGCTCCAGCAGGTCCACCACACGCCCGGCCCCGCCATTCCCGGCGTCGACCACGATTTTCAGCGGCTTCAGGCTCGCGATATCGACATACGACAGCAGGTGCTGCACATAGGCCTGGGACGTATCCAGGGGTATCAGTTTTCCAGGCTGTCCGGCAGCAGTGAACTCGTTGCGTTCGGCCAGCGCCTTGATATCGAAGAGCCCCGTGTCCCCGGAGATCGGCCGTGACTCCTCACGTACGAATTTCATGCCGTTGTAGTCCTTGGGGTTGTGGCTGGCGGTAACCGCAATACCGCCATCCATGCCGGCATGAGACGTGGCGAAGTAAATTTCCTCGGTGCCACACAGACCGATATCGTAGACATCGACGCCCTGCTGCAGTAACCCCTCGGTCAGCGCCGCCTTGATGGATTCACTCGTCAGGCGTATGTCGTGTCCCACAACCACCTGTCGGGGTTTGACCACTTCCGCGAAGGCGCGGCCGATGCGTCTGGCAATATCCTCATTGAGCTGGTCAGGCACGCGTCCGCGCACATCGTAGGCTTTGAAACAGGTAATCTCTTGCACTGGACGCTCTCTCACCCTTTTCCGTAATAGTTCTGGTAGACGAAATTCGTCGCCTCCACGAAGCCCGGCACACTGCCGCAATCGAAACGCCGACCCCGAAATTTATACGCGATAACACAACCTTTTTTCGCCTGGGTTTGCAGTGCGTCGGTGAGCTGAATTTCACCGTTGGCGCCAGGGCCCGTTTCGCGCAGGATATCGAAGATATCCGGCGTCAGGATGTAGCGTCCGATTATCGCAAGGTTGGAGGGCGCGTCCTCGGGCCGGGGCTTCTCTACCATTTCCTCGACGCTATAAATACCGTCCTTCATGCTCTTCCCACCGATGACCCCGTACTTGTGGGTTTCATCCGCCGGCACTTCCTGGATAGCGACGATGGAACAGCGAAACTGCTTGTACAACTCGGCCATCTGGGCGAGAACCCCGGGGCCGTCGTTAACACACAAATCGTCCGACAACAGCACGCCAAAGGGTTCGTTGCCGATCAGTGCTTCTCCGGTGAGGATGGCATGGCCCAATCCCTTCATCTCCCGTTGCCTGACGGTGGTGAAAACGCCCTTCTCCAGCACATTCCGAATACTGTCAAGGGCCGCTTCCTTACCGGTGCCTGAAATCTGGTGCTCCAGTTCATAACTGATATCGAAGTGATCGGCGATCGCGCGCTTACCGCGACCGGTGACCATTGCACAGGTAGTCATACCGGCCGCGATCGCCTCCTCCACGCCGTACTGCACCAGCGGCTTGTTAACCACGGGCAGCATTTCCTTGGGCATACTCTTGGTGGCGGGTAGAAACCGGGTGCCATAACCGGCCACCGGAAACAGGCATTTCTTGATCAAAGCACCAATCCTCTCTGTCGCATAATCATTACTTGTCACGCCCGTAGACATCTTCAAAGCGCACAATATCATCCTCACCCAGGTAAGCCCCGGACTGCACCTCGATTATCTCCAGCGGAATATGGCCGGGGTTCGCCAACCGGTGTTTATGCCCCAGCGGAATGTAGGTTGACTCATCCTCGGCCAGCATGAATACCTTGTCCTCGCACGTTACCTCAGCGGTACCCTTGACCACAATCCAGTGCTCGGCGCGGTGATGATGCATCTGCAGTGACAAGCGCTGTCCCGGCCCGACGACAATGCGCTTTACCTGAAACCGCTCCGAGGATACCAGTGACTCGTAGGATCCCCATGGCCGGTCGACCCGACGGTGCAGTGAAGCCTCTGTGCGCTGCTGCGTCTTGAGCAGGTTCACAATACGTTTCACGTCCTGTACTTTTTCGCGGTCGGCGACGAGTATGGCGTCGGTCGTTTCGACCACTACCAGATTGTTTACGCCGGTTGCGGCGATAAGACGGGAATCGCTGCGAAAATAACTCCCGCTGCAGTTGTCCGCGATGACATCGCCGCGGGAGACGTTGCCCTCGGCGTCACGCTCCCCCACCTCCCACAGCGCCGACCACGCACCGACGTCGCTCCAGCCACAATCCAGGGAAACCACGCCGCCGACGCTGGTTTTCTCCATTACGGCGTAATCGATGCTGTCGCTCGGGCAGCGCAGGAAAGCCTCGGCGCCCGGACGAATAAACGATGTATCCACTGATGCGGCGTCCATCGCCTGCTGGCAACATTTGAGGATATCCGGGGCGAACTTACCCAGTTCTTCCAGGAAGCTCTTCGCCCGCAACAGGAACATGCCGCTGTTCCACAGATAACCACCGCTGTCCAGGTAGTCCTGCGCAGTAGCTGCGTCCGGTTTTTCCACAAACCGCTCCAGTTCAAAAAGGTCGTCCTCAAATGCCGATCCACATTTGATATAGCCGTACCCCGTCTCGGGAGCGGTTGGCACCACGCCGAAGGTCATCAACCGCCCCTGGCTGGCCAGTGGCAGCGCCTTGCCGACAGCCGCGACGAAGGCGTCGACATCCTTGATCAGGTGGTCGGCGGGCAGCACCAGCAGGGTCGCTTCCGGATCGCTGCCGAGCGCATGCAGTGCGGCAAGCGCAACCGCCGGCGCGGTATTGCGCCCCTGGGGCTCCAGAATCAATGCGCCCGACTGCACATCCAACTGCCGCAATTGCTCCGCCACCATGAAGCGGTGCTCTTCATTGCAGACAACCACCGGCGCCGTCGCCTCGAGCCCCACTGTGCGTCGCAATGTTTCCTGCAGCATGGTAATTTCACCGACCAGGGGCAGGAACTGCTTCGGATGAGTCTCCCGGGAGACTGGCCACAGCCTGCTGCCGACGCCTCCGGAAAGTAGTACTGGTGTTAACATCTGGTTCCCCTGTTGCACGCCAATATTGCTTGAATTGTTAGTGATCTGCACCGCCCCAGGGCGGGTGCATGCAGCCTTTCCATGGTATCCGAAGGCACTATTATTGACCAGTAAAAGCCCTTTTCAGGAACCCCAAACGTGAGACGGCGCACTATTCACACTGAAACCACGACTCAAATACCCAATTTGCTATTGTCAGGGTCAAACGCGCGGAAAGCGCAACCTATCTATACGACTATTGGGTGACAGCGTCGTGACAGTAGGACGGTCGACGTTCGGGAGCCACAGGGATTCAGCGGCCCGGAAATTGACGCAAACCACTGGACTTGTGATCTACTGCTATTAAAATGGGGCGCTCGACCGTCTCCCCACCGTCTCGGCCTCGATACCATTTTATCCAGAGACAAGCATCCCGGCCCATGCCGCGCCGGAACCCATAGCCAACTGGAAACATTATGATCGCCAAAAGCACATACTCAAAAGACGAACTGATCGCCTGCGGTAACGGTGAACTGTTCGGTCCCGGCAACGCCCAGCTTCCCACCGACGGCATGCTGATGATTGACCGCATTGCTCATATCAGTTCCGAAGGCGGAGGCTACGGCAAAGGCGAGATCGTGGCGGAACTGGATATCCAGCCGGATCTGTGGTTTTTCAAGTGCCACTTTCCGGGCGACCCGGTCATGCCCGGATGCCTGGGGCTTGACGCAATGTGGCAACTCGTGGGATTTTTCCTCGGATGGCGGGGAAATCCGGGGCGCGGGCGAGCCCTGGGATGCGGCGAGGTGAAATTCAGCGGCCAGATACTGCCAAGCGCCACCAAAATAGTCTATAACATCAATATCCGCCGCGTAATCGAGCGCAAGCTGATTATGGGAATCGCCGATGGCAGTCTTTCGGTTGACGGCAAGGAAATCTACGCCGCAAAAGACTTGCGAGTCGGCCTCTTTAAATCTACGGAGTCTTTCTAACCCCATGGGAAAAAGAGTTGTCATCACAGGATTGGGTATTGTCTCATGCCTTGGTAACGACGCGATCAGCGTCGCTGAATCCCTGTTTGAAGGTCGCTCAGGCATCAGCCAAAGCCAGGAGCAGATTGACATGGGTATGCGGTCGCATGTGTCCGGCGCACCGCTTATCGATATCGCCGCACATATAGATCGTAAGCAGTTGCGCTTCATGGGAGATGCAGCGGCCTACGCTTATATCTCAATGCAGCAGGCAATCGAGGACGCCGGTCTCACGCCGGACATTATATCCAATGTGCGCACCGGGATAATCGCCGGTTCCGGTGGCGCGTCCTCTTCAAGCCAGACTGAAGCGTCCGACCTGCTGCGCGAGCGAGGCCTGCGTCGCGTGGGTCCGTACCGGGTCACCCAGACCATGGGCAGCACCGTGTCCGCCTGTCTCGCCACGCCATTCAAGATCAAGGGCGTGAACTATTCCATTTCCTCGGCCTGCTCCACCAGTGCGCACTGTATCGGCAATGCGATGGAACAAATTCAACTGGGAAAGCAGGACCTGGTGTTTGCCGGTGGCGGGGAGGAACTGCACTGGACACTCAGTTGCCTGTTCGATGCCATGGGGGCGCTTTCCACCAAGTACAACGATACGCCGGAGAGGGCCTCGCGCGCCTATGACGCGAACCGCGACGGTTTCGTGATCGCCGGCGGCGGCGGTATGCTGGTCGTCGAGGAGCTGGAGCACGCAAAAGCACGGGGCGCAAAAATATACGCGGAGTTGGTTGGCTATGGCGCCACCTCCGACGGCTACGACATGGTCGCACCCTCGGGGGAGGGGGCCGTACGCTGTATGCAGCAGGCGCTCAGCACCGTCGATGGCCCGGTAGATTACATCAATGCACACGGTACCAGCACACCGGCGGGCGACATCCAGGAGCTGAAAGCCGTGCGCACCGTCTACGAGGGGCAGGCGAGCATCCCGGTGGTGGGTTCCACCAAATCGCTGTCCGGGCATTCGCTGGGCGCCGCGGGCGTGCAGGAAGCGATTTACTCCCTGCTCATGCAGCAGCGAAGCTTTATCGCGGCCTCCGCCAATATCGAGGAACTGGACCCCGAAGCCGTCGGACTGCCCATCGCTGTCACCCGGCAGGACAACGTCGACCTGCAGCGGGTAATGTCCAACAGCTTTGGGTTTGGTGGCACCAACGCATCGCTGGTTTTCCAGAAATACTCCGGCTGAATTGTGGAGCCGTGTTGGCGATGCCTCAGCCGCGTATCGCCAGATCCAGCAGCAGTACCTCCACCGTATCGCCTTCCTCAACGGTCGCGCCAATGGGAATGATGGCCAGCGCATTACTGTGGCTCACCGAACTGAGGACGCCCGAGCTCTGGTTGGCGTACCTGCAGGCGCGCAATCCGTCCGCTGTATTTTCCAGCGTCACTCGCAGGTAATCCTGGCGTGTTCCCGGCCGGGGTACCGAGAACGCCGCCAGGGCCTGCAGGCGCAAAGGTTCCGACTCTACCACCCCCTGCAGCTTCAGCAGGAAAGGCCTGGCGACCAGGCAGAACGTCACGAACACCGAAGTCGGATTGCCGGGCAGTCCGATGAACGGTGTCTCGCCAATGCTGCCGAAGGCCAGTGGCTTGCCCGGCTTGATAGCGAGTTTCCACAGGTCCAGCCGACCGAGCTTCTGGACCTGGTTGCGCACGTGATCCTCTTCCCCCACAGAAACGCCGCCGGTGGTAATCACGCAGTCCGCACGGGCAGCGGCAGTCGACAGGGCCGCCCCGGTCGCCTCCGGGGTGTCCGCCACTATGCCGCAGTCAACGACTTCCAGATTGAGCGCACGTAACAACCCCGTCAGCGTATAGCGGTTCGAGTTGTAGATACAGCCTTCGCCGAGTTCACCACTGCCGGGCTCAACCAATTCATCACCCGTGGAAAGCACAGCTACCCGCAGAGGGCGGTAGACACGAACGGAACTGCAGCCGACGGAAGCCAACAGTCCCAGATCCTGCGGGCGCAGCACTCGACCCGCGACCAGAACCGTTTCGCCCGCGGCGATATCCTGCCCGCGCGGGCGAATGTTCTGCCCGACCACTACCGCGCCGGATACCCTGACCGTTCCGGATGACTCGACACAGTCTTCCTGCATCACCACGGCATCCGCGCCCCCGGGAATCGGCGCCCCGGTAAAAATTCGGGCCGCGGTTCCGCCTTCGAGCGCGCAACCAACAGCGCCGGCGGGAATACGCTGACTCACCGGCAGCGCCCGGTCGGCGTCGCCGGCGCGCAGGGCATAGCCGTCCATCGCACTATTGTCCTGCGGAGGTACGTCCAGCGTGGATACCACGTCACTGGCCAATACCAGGCCCAGGGCCTCCAGCAGGGGCAGCTCTACAACGTCGGATATCGGGCGGGCCAGCGCAAGAACCCGCGCCACGGCCTCCTCGATCGGCAGCAACGGGCTCACTCCTGCGCTGCCCGGACTCCCAGCACACCGACAAAGTTGCAGGGCCGGTGGCGGCTGTCCAACTGCTCGCGGATAATGCCATTCCAGGCGGTTTTGCAGGCACCCGTGGAACCCGGCATACAGAAAATTATCGTCTCATTGGCAAAACCCGCCACGGCACGGGACTGGATGGTAGAAGATCCTATCTCCGTAAACGAGAGCGCGCGGAATACCTCGCCGAAACCGTCTACCTCCTTGTCGAACAGGGGCCGTACGGCTTCCGGAGTGGAATCCCTCCCGGAAAAGCCCGTGCCTCCGGTAACGAGCACGGCATCGATGCTCGCATCCGCTATCCAGGCGGACAGCGTTGCGCGAATCTGGTATATGTCGTCCCGTACTATGGCCCTGACCGCTGCGCGATGCCCCTGTTCCTGCAGCGCCTGGGCCAGATAGTCGCCAGACGTATCGTTTTCCCCGGTGCGCGTATCCGACACCGTCATTACGGCGATCGACAGCGGCTTTAACCCGGCGCCATCCACTTTAGCCATTCCCGGCTCCCTCCTGTTGTTCGTAGTAATGTTTTACCAGATCGCCGATCGCGCTGCGCCAGGGCACCTGCCTGATGGCAAACGTGTTGCGAATCTTGCTGCAATCCAGCGCCCTGCTCAGCGGCGGCAAGCCCTCGGGCTCGCGCTCCAGCTGCACGGCCGAGGAACTGAAATCGGAAAACTGTGAAGCGGCCGCCAGCAACGCCTCGGCAAACTCGTAATAGGTGGCGGTATCGGAACTGCCATAGTTGTAGACACCCCATGGCTCCAGCCCCGTACTCAATTGATCCAGCAGCGCCATTATCACACGCGCGCCATCATCTGCGGCCACCGGGGAACCGCGCAGATTATTGTCCAGGATAAGGCTGTCGCCCTCCCGCAAAGGCCCCAGCATCTGGGTGATGAGGTTCGATCCCTCGTAGGAGAATATCGGGCCGAAGCGCAGGATCAGGTGGCGCGCACAGGATTCTGCCACCGTGTGCTCTGCACGTGCCAGCAACTCACCCACGTTCTCCTCGTTGTCAGGCACATCATCCTCAACATAGGGGCGATGCAACTGGCCGGAGAACACCCTGGAACTGGAAATATACAGATACGGGGTACTGGTGCGCTGGCAACTCTTGGCCACCCAGTGGCAGCGCTGCAAATCCAGTTCCTGGATCTGGATACCGCCGTCGCCGGCGGCTTCTATCCGCACATCCACCACGATATCGCTTTTCGCCCGCGACACGCTCTTCTTCGCCTGCCGCTCGCTTTTCCAACGGCAGGCGGAGCGGCTCATCGGCACGAGTTCATGGCGCCCCTGTAGCGCCTGCCGCTGTAGCATGGCCATGCCTAAAGGCGTATCGGATCCCAATATGAGTACGCGCACCCTGGCTGTTCCGCCTACCCGGTCCTACTGCGTTGACAATCGGCGACTACGTCGTCAGAACGGGATGTCGTCATCGAAGTTGCTGTAGTCGTTATCGGGTGCTCCTCCGCCGGCGGACTGGACCGCTCCCTGGGCTCGCGGACCCGCAGAGTGGGAACTTCGCTGAGGCGCGTCATAATCTGGCTGACCGCCACCCTGGCCGGCATTACGACTGTCCAGCATCTGCATTTCATTGGCCACGATCTCGGTGGTATAGCGATCCTGGCCGTCCTTGTCCTGCCACTTACGGGTGCGAATACTGCCCTCGACATACACCTTGGCGCCCTTGCGCAGGTATTCGGCGGCAATTTCCGCCAGGCGGTTGAAAAACACCACCCGGTGCCACTCGGTCCGCTCCTGCGGCTGCCCCGTCTGCTTGTCCTTCCACGTTTCCGAAGTGGCAACTGAAACATTGGTGATCGCGGCCCCGCCCTGGGAGTACCGGACTTCCGGATCGTTGCCCAGGTTGCCTACCAGGATGACTTTGTTAACGCCCCGTGTGGCCATAAACTTCCCTCATTCACTCTGCATATTCGATACGGATTTGGATCGGACTATAGCAACCCAATTCCGCAATTGCGACAGCATCAGCCGCCATTGTCGATCAAACCGGGGCACACCCCATTGGCCCCGGCAAAGGAACGGGCAGGCAGCGGGCTTTCCCGCCCTGTCGTGCTTTATACGCCCGGTACCGGGCTGGGCTGGCCCTGTTTCGCCCCAAGCGGCACCGGCGCCCGCCATACCAGCAGCCACCACAGCGCCGCGAGCAGCAGGCAGGCCCCTGTCAACGCGTATTCGCCCATATGTTGTAACAGCCAACCGCCTCCGGCTCCGCCGGCGAACGCCCCCAGGAACTGGCAGGTGGAATAAACCCCCATTGCCGTACCCTTTGCACCGGCGGAGACCGATTTGCTGAGCAGCGAGGGCAGCGTCGCCTCCAGGTAATTGAATCCGACGAAAAACAGCCACAGGCCGCCGTAAAAAAGCAGCGTGCTCGAGGTGAAATCGAGCAGGGCCAACGCGGCAAACACCAGCGCAATGCCCAGCAGGAACATCTGCTGCAGTCGCCCGCCCCGCTCCGCCATGATCATCAATGGCACCATGCCGGCCAGCGACAGAACGAGCACGGGCAGATACACCATCCAGTGGTGCGCACGGTCCACACCAATAGACTGCTCGAGCAAGCCCGGCACCACGAGGAAACTGGCCGTAAGGATAAAATGCAGGACAAACACGCCAAAATTGAGCCGTAACAGCACCGCATTCCCGAGGCTGTGCCGCACCAGCGCCAACCGTGCGCTGGCCCCGCTGTGCTCTGCCGCCAGCAAGGGCGCGGCTGGAACCAATAGCACAACAATGGCGATGCCAATGAACGCCAGTGCCGCGGTAAACCAGAAAACGAGCGGCAGACCACCGAAAGATGCCATGACCGGACCCAGCACCAGCGCCACCGCAAACGACAGTCCTATACTCATCCCCACGGCGGCCATCGCCTTGGTGCGCTGCTCCTCACGCGTCAGGTCCGCCACCAGGGCCAGCACGGTACTGGCTATCGCACCCGCGCCCTGCAGTGTGCGACCGAGAATTATGCCCCACATACTGTCCGCCAGGGCCGCAATCACACTGCCCAACGCGAACAGCAGCAGCCCCGCGATAATCACCGGCTTGCGACCGACCCTGTCTGAGAGCCAGCCCAGCGGAATCTGCAGCAGCGCCTGGGTCAGGCCATAGGTACCCAGCGCCAGACCTATCAGGACGGGTGTGGAGCCGGGCAGGTCCGCCGCATAGAGCGCCAGCAGCGGCAGCACCATGAACAGGCCCAGCATGCGAAAACAGTACAGGAGAGCCAGTGAAGCTACGGAGCGCCGCTCCTGTGCTGTCATGGGGTGTTCAGTAATCACTACGGGCTATTCACCGGGAGGTCGCTGGAAAAACAACGGGCAATGGTACCAGTTCCGCAACGTCGAGGACACCACGCGAGCCTGCCGGATGGAACAAAAGCCCGGCTTTTGCCACGACTACGGCTAAGGGCCTATACTGCCCTGTTTCGGTTTCGAGGCAGCATCAGAGGGCACATGGATACCATCCAGGTTCGCGGGGCTCGCACCCACAATCTCAAGAACATCGATCTCGACATCCCCCGGGACAGGCTGGTGGTCATCACCGGCCTGTCGGGCTCGGGCAAATCCTCGCTCGCGTTCGACACATTGTACGCGGAGGGGCAACGCCGCTACGTGGAATCCCTGTCCACCTATGCGCGGCAGTTTCTCTCCCTGATGGAGAAGCCCGATACGGACCATATCGAGGGGCTGTCACCGGCCATCTCCATCGAACAGAAATCCACCTCCCACAACCCCCGCTCCACCGTGGGTACGATCACTGAAATCTACGACTACCTGCGCCTGCTCTATGCGCGCGTGGGGGAACCACGCTGCCCCGAGCACGGCTTGAATCTGCAGGCCCAGACCGTCAGCCAGATGGTGGATGCGGTGCTGGCCCTGCCGGAAGACACCAAACTGATGCTCCTGGCGACGGTGGTGCGCGACCGCAAGGGTGAACACCTGCACGTCCTGGAAGAACTGCGTGCCAGTGGTTTTGTCCGTGCCCGCATAGACGGCATCATCACGGATCTCGACGACGCCCCGGCGCTGGACAAGAAGAAAAAGCATCGCATAGAAGTGGTTGTCGACCGCTTCAAAGTGCGCAAGGACCTCGGCGTGCGGCTGGCAGAATCTTTCGAGACAGCACTGGCGCTGACTGACGGGCAGGCTTCCATCAGCTACATGGAAGAGAAAGGAAGGGAAATGAGCTTCTCCGCTCGCTTTGCCTGCCCTGAATGCGGGCACAGCATTGATGAACTCGAACCCCGCATGTTCTCTTTCAACAATCCGGCGGGGGCCTGCAGCGGGTGCGACGGCCTCGGCGTGAAGCAGTTTTTTGACGAAGAGCGGCTGATCCAGTTCCCCGAGGCGAGCCTGGCAGAGGGTGCCATCCGCGGCTGGGACCGGCGCAACGTCTACTACTTCCACATGCTGACGTCACTGGCCGAGCACTACGGCTTCGACATCGATACACCCTTCAGCGAGTTGAGCAAGAAGCACCGCCAGGTCATCCTCCACGGCAGTGGCAAGCAGGAGATCGCCTTCTCCTACATCAACGACCGCGGGGATGTGTTTAAACGCAAGCACGTCTTCGAAGGCATTTTGCCCAACATGGAGCGCCGCTATCGCGATACCGAATCGCAATCGGTCCGCGACGACCTGTCCAAATTCCTGGCCACCCAACCCTGCCCCGACTGCGACGGCACCCGACTGCGCCTTGATGCTCGCCATGTCTTCATCGATGGCCATAGTCTCCCCACTATCACGGCCATGCCTGTCGGCGAGGCAGAGGCCTACTTCAAGCAACTGAAATTGCAGGGGCGGCTCGGCGAGATAGCCGACAAAATTCTCAAGGAGCTGCGCGCCCGTTATCGCTTCCTCGTTGATGTGGGGTTGAACTATCTCTCGCTGAATCGCTCCGCCGAGACACTGTCTGGCGGAGAGGCGCAGCGCATCCGCCTGGCGTCGCAGATAGGCGCCGGCCTGGTGGGTGTCATGTACATACTCGATGAACCATCAATCGGTCTGCACCAGCGCGACAACGAGCGCTTGCTGGCCACGCTCACGCATTTGCGGGATATGGGGAATACGGTGCTGGTGGTTGAACACGACGAGGACGCCATTCGCCGCGCGGATCATATCATCGATATCGGCCCTGGCGCGGGCATTCACGGCGGCCGGGTGGTCGCGTCCGGTACGCTGGAGGACATCGTCAACTGCAAGCAATCACTGACAGGCGCCTACCTCAGTGGCGCGCGGGAAATCGATATACCCAAGCGACGCACCAGGCCCGACCCGAAGCAGCAACTGGTGCTGACCGGTGCGAGCGGCAATAACCTGCAGTCCGTCACGCTGGAAATTCCACTGGGCTTGCTCACCTGCATCACCGGCGTGTCCGGCTCGGGCAAATCCTCTCTCATCAACGGCACGCTCTACCCCATCGCGGCGACGGAACTGAACGGCGCGACTACCCTCGCCCCCGCGCCCTTCGAATCCGTCACCGGCATGGAGCGGATCGACAAATGCATCGACATCGACCAGAGCCCGATCGGGCGCACGCCGCGCTCCAATCCCGCCACCTATACAGGCATCTTTACGCCCGTGCGCGAACTCTTCGCGGGTACACAGGAGGCGCGCTCCAGGGGCTACAAGCCCGGCCGCTTCAGCTTTAACGTCAAGGGCGGGCGCTGCGAGGCCTGCCAGGGCGATGGCGTGACCAAGGTGGAAATGCACTTCCTGCCCGACATCTATGTACCCTGCGATATCTGCAAAGGAAAGCGTTACAACCGCGAGACACTCGATATTCGTTATAAGGGCAAGAATATTCACGAAGTGCTGGATATGACCGTGGAGGATGCGCTGCCCTTTTTCGAACCAGTCACCGCTATCGCACGGAAGCTGCAGACCCTGGTGGACGTCGGCCTCTCCTATATTCGCCTGGGCCAGGCCGCCACCACCCTGTCGGGCGGGGAAGCCCAGCGCATCAAGCTGTCGCGGGAGTTGTCCAAGCGGGATACCGGCAAGACCCTGTACATACTGGACGAACCGACCACCGGCCTGCACTTCGAGGACATCAAGCAGTTGCTGGAAGTGTTGCACCGGCTGCGCGACCACGGCAACACGGTGGTAATCATCGAGCACAACCTGGATGTGATCAAAACCGCGGACTGGATAGTGGACCTGGGGCCGGAAGGCGGCAGCGGCGGCGGCACGATTATCGCTACGGGCACGCCGGAAGACGTGGCGAAGACCAGGGGTTCCTACACGGGACAGTTCCTTGCGCCAGTGCTCAAGAAGCGGAACCGGCGCAAGGCGGCTTGAGTAGATGCGTTTAGATCGGTTTGAACTTTACAAGGTGCTTGGACAGCCTGAAGCTCAGCGTTGCTGGAAGCAAAATTACAGCGACAGGAGAGCTTGAGTCTCTATTGGCACGCAGTGAGTGGTATCGTGCTGGTCGACGGGCTCATGCCCCGGCAGGCTTTTCAGTCGCTCCACGATATTCGCTTGGTGAAAAGCCTGCCGGGGCATGAGCCCTGCATCGCGATGCTACGGCACATTGATTCAATAGGTTTTACGCTGTGACTTCGCGCGTAGCAAGGTTTGTCGATTGATAGGGTTGGCACATGCTGAGGGTGTGTGTAGCAATGTGTTTCTCACCAAGCGAATATCGTGGAGCGACTGAGAAACACATTGCTACACGCACCCGCCCGGCGTAGCAACTACCCAACAATATGGTGAAAAAGCCTATCCAACGACTCGGGCTTCAGCTTGACCATCAACGTTCCTAAACTGACGTGTTCCCAGACGGGGACCGGCTACGAACTAGACCGAATACACTGCGGGAGTAGAATCCCCCGGCGACGCCGGGGGCTGTGTTGCGGGCTGCGCTACGCGCAGCAGCGATCAATCCTCGTCGTCTGCCTCTACTTCAGGCTGGGGACGATCGACGAGTTCCACATAGGCCATGGGCGCCTTGTCACCGCTGCGGAAGCCGCACTTGAGGATGCGGATATAACCGCCGGGGCGTTCCTGGTAGCGGGGGCCCAACTCGTTGAACAGTTTGCCAACAGCCGCCTTGTCGCGCGTACGGTCGAACGCCAGGCGACGATTTGCGACGCTGTCATTCTTGGCTAAGGTAATCAACGGCTCTGCGTAGCTGCGCAGTTCCTTCGCCTTGGGCAAAGTTGTCTTGATCAGCTCGTGCTCTACCAGAGACACCGCCATGTTGCGAAACATGGCTTTACGGTGTGAGCTATTCCGATTCAGTTGACGTCCACTGTGACGATGACGCATGGTTGCTTTCCTATTTTACTGTGCTATCGCAGCACTGCTATCTATCTGTTAACCGGGCCCACCTAAGCGCTCAGGACCCGATCATCGTTTTTCAGGCTCGCAGGCGGCCAGTTGTCCAGTCGCATACCCAGGGACAAACCACGGGACGCCAGTACATCCTTGATCTCGGTGAGTGACTTCTTGCCCAGGTTGGGGGTTTTCAGCAACTCTACCTCGGTGCGCTGCACCAGATCGCCAATGTAGTAAATATTTTCCGCCTTAAGGCAGTTCGCGGAGCGCACGGTCAACTCCAGGTCATCGACGGGTCGCAGCAGGATCGGATCGACTTCGTCCTCTTCCACCACGGACTCGGATTCGGACTCGCTCTCCAGGTCGACAAACACGGCAAGCTGCTGCTGCAAAATGGTCGCTGCGCGACGAATCGCCTCCTCCGGATCAATGGTGCCATTGGTTTCCAGATCCAGTACCAGCTTGTCCAGGTCGGTACGCTGTTCAACCCGAGCTGCCTCGACAACGTACGAGACCCGATACACCGGCGAAAAGGACGCGTCCAGCTGCAGCCGGCCAATCGAACGCGTTTCCTCTTCCGGGTTGATTCGGGAATCTGCCGGCGAGTAGCCGCGGCCCAGCGCAACGGTCAGTCGCATATTGATCTCGGCACCCTCGTTCAGATGACAGATAACATGCTCGGGATTGCGGATCTCAATGTCGTGATCCAGCTGGATATCGCCAGCGGTTACCACACCGGGACCTTTTTTGCTCAGGGTCACTTCGGCTTCTTCTTTGCCACTCATGACCAGGGCGACACCCTTCAGGTTGAGCAGGATCTCGATAACATCTTCCTGAACACCCTCGATCGCGCTGTACTCGTGCAATACGCCGTCGATTTCCGCTTCTGTGATGGCGCTCCCCGGCATGGAAGACAGTAGAATACGGCGCAGCGCATTACCCAGGGTATGGCCGAAGCCACGCTCAAGCGGTTCCAGGGTGACCTGGGAGCGTGTGCTGTTTTTCTCATCAACATTGATTACACGGGGCGTTAGGAATTCGTTAACTGCACTCTGCATTGGGGCACCTGTCTATTAAGTTGATCCTGGGTGGATTACTTGGAGTAAAGTTCGACGATCAAGTTCTCGTTGATTTCCGAGGACAGATCCTGACGATCCGGAACAGCCTTGAACACTCCTTCCAACTTTTCACTGTTGACGTCTATCCACTCGGCATCGCCACGATGGGAAGCCAGCGCAAGCGCAGACTGCACACGAAGTTGCTTCTTGGCTTTTTCGCGCAGGGAAATCACATCGCCGGCTTTCACCTGGTAGGACGGGATATTCACAACAGCGCCGTTCACCAGAATGGACTTGTGCGAAACCAACTGGCGAGCCTCCGAACGCGTGGAACCAAAACCGATGCGATAGACCACGTTGTCCAGTCGACTTTCCAGCAGCTGCAGCAGGTTTTCACCCGTTGCACCCTTGAGGCGAGCAGCCTCCTTGTAATAGTTGCGAAACTGCTTTTCCAGTACGCCATAGATACGGCGCACTTTCTGCTTTTCACGCAGCTGCACACCATAATCCGACAGGCGACCTCTGCGAGCCCCGTGTTGACCGGGAATAGCTTCTGCCTTGCACTTGCTTTCCAACGAGCGAACCCCGCTTTTCAGGAACAGATCGGTTCCTTCACGACGGGAGAGTTTGCACTTGGGTCCAATATATCGAGCCATGTCAATTCTATCCTGTGAGCGTTATACGCGACGTTTCTTGGGGGGACGACAGCCGTTGTGTGGTATTGGCGTGACATCGGTAATATTGCTGATCTTGTAGCCACAGGCGTTGAGTGCACGCACGGCCGACTCACGGCCAGGCCCGGGACCCTTTACCTGTACATCGAGGTTTTTCAGCCCGTATTCCTTGGCTGCTTCACCAGCGCGTTCCGCTGCCACCTGCGCGGCAAACGGGGTGCTCTTTCGCGAGCCACGAAAACCGGAACCGCCCGACGTCGCCCAGCTCAGGGTATTTCCCTGACGGTCGGTGATGGTAATAATGGTATTGTTGAAAGATGCGTGAATATGCGCAATACCGTCGACAACAGTCTTGGTAATTTTCTTTCGAGTGCTCTTTGCACCTGGCTTGGCCATACTTGATTTCCTGCTTTAATATCAACACTGCACTCGGGTGCAGCTACACTAAAAAGGACTCGCTGAATCCCCTGATTACTTGCGAATCGGCTTGCGCGGCCCCTTTCGGGTACGGGCATTGGTCTTGGTTCTCTGACCGCGCAGAGGCAAACCTCTGCGGTGACGCAGGCCGCGATTGCAGCCCAGGTCCATCAAACGCTTGATATTCATGGACAGCTCGCGGCGCAGATCGCCCTCCACTACCATTTCACTCACTCGAGCCCTGAGAGCATCCATCTCCTGCTCGGTCAACTCACTGATTTTGACAGCTTCGGCAACGCCGGTGTCGGCGCACAGGCGACGGGCCTGGCTGCGACCCACACCATAAATGTATGTCAATGCGATAACCGTATGCTTGTTATCAGGTATGTTGACGCCGGCAATACGAGCCATTCAACTCTCTCCAATCATGTATCGTCGCTGGTTAGCTAAACCTGTGCGGCACCCTGAGTCACTCTGACGAAGGCTGGGGCCGCACAAAAGGCGCAGCAGTCTAGCGATATCGTTAGTAAAAATCAACCGTTCGGCCGACCTTAGCCCTGACGCTGCTTGTGTCGTGGATCTGTTTTACAGATAACCCGAACAACACCCTTGCGCCGCACTACCTTGCAGTTTCTGCAAATTGTCTTCACTGATGCACGTACTTTCATAACACCTACTCCTGCCTGGACACGGCGAGCCGACTATCGGACCCGTCCGGTTCCACCGTAATTCTTCAAATTTGCCTTTTTCATCACCGAGTCATACTGGTGCGACATCAGGTGGCTCTGTACCTGGGCCATGAAATCCATCACCACAACCACCACAATCAGTAACGAGGTCCCGCCCAGGTAAAAAGGCACATTCCACATCACAACCAAAAACTGCGGCATCAGGCAGACCAGCGCGATGTACGCAGCGCCAAATACCGTCAACCGGGTCAGCACCCCGTCGATGTAGTCGGCAGTCTTTTCACCGGGGCGTATCCCGGGGACAAACGCTCCGGAACGCTTCAGGTTATCCGCCACTTCCACCGGGTTAAACATCAATGCCGTGTAGAAGAAGCAGAAGAACACGATAAACACTGTAAACAACAGAATATTCAGTGGCTGCCCCGGCCCAATCGCCACCGCCAGGTCCTGCAACCAGTCGGCCGAACCGCCGGAGCCGAACCACTGCGCGATCGACGCCGGAAACAGCAGTATGCTGCTGGCGAAGATAGCCGGGATAACACCGGCCATGTTCACCTTCAGGGGCAGGTGTGAACTCTGGGCCTGGTACATTTTGCGGCCCTGCTGTCGCTTGGCGTAGTTCACGGTAATGCGCCTCTGCCCACGCTCAATGAACACGATCATCGCGATCACCGCAATCGCGAGAGTCAGGATGAACAGCAAAACCAGGATATTGAGTTCGCCCTGTCTGGCCTGTTCCAGTGACTGCCCGATTGCCGATGGCAGCCCGGCCACAATCCCGGCAAAGATAAGCAGCGAAATGCCGTTGCCGACGCCCTTCTCGGTAATCTGCTCCCCCAACCACATCATGAACACAGCGCCCGTTACCAGGGAAGTAATGGCAATCACGTAAAACACGATTGAGGTATCGTAAGACATACCCTGGTTAGCCATACCCACCGTCATACCAGTAGCCTGGATTATCGCCAGCACCACGGTCAGGTAGCGTGTGTACTGACTGATTTTGCGGCGCCCGGATTCGCCCTCCTTTTTCAGCGCCTCCAACTGCGGCGTCACGGCCGACATCAACTGCATGATAATGGACGCGGAAATGTACGGCATAATGCCCAGCGCAAGGATGCTCATCCTCTCCAGGGCCCCACCGGAGAACATATTCGCCAACCCCAGGATAGTCCCCTGGTTCTGGTTAAACAGTGCCGCCAGCTGGTTTGGGTCTATCCCGGGCACAGGGATATGCGTGCCGATTCTATAGACAAGAATGGCCATCAACACAAAGCGCAGCCGCGAGAACAACTCGCCCAGGCCGGCCTTGTTTACTGAGGGTGGCTGTCCAGTGGCCATTTATTCCTCTACTTTTCCGCCGGCACGCTCAATCGCTTCACGTGCGCCCTTCGTAACGGCCAGGCCTTTGAGAGTTACGGCCTTGTTCAATTCACCGGACAGAAAAACGCGAGCGCGCACGATATTTTCCTTCACCAGGTCTGCCTTTTTCAGCGCGGCCAGATCAACGGTATCGCCTTCCACGGCATTCAACTCACTCAGGCGGACCTGCGCGGTAGTGCGACCGACTCGCGAAGTAAAGCCGTACTTCGGCAAACGCTTCTGCAGCGGCATCTGACCGCCCTCAAACCCGGGCCGTACCCTGCCTCCGGAACGGGACTTCTGCCCCTTGTGACCGCGGCCTGCAGTTTTGCCGGTGCCGCTGCCGATACCACGGCCTACTCGCTTGGCGCCTTTCCTGGCACCGGGTGCCGGACTCAGGCTGTTGAGTCGCATAACTTCTGACATAAATTACTCCTCTACCCTGACGAGGTAGTGCACCCGGTTAATCATGCCTCTCACCGAGGGCGTATCCTCTACTTCAACGGTGTGACCAATACGACGCAACCCCAGTCCCGTCACACACGCCTTGTGCTTTTTCAGGCGACCGTAGGTGCTCTTGACCTGGGTGACCTTGATAGATGCTTTAGCCATGACTCGCCAACCTAATCGTTAGTTCAGAATTTCTTCGACTGTTTTGCCGCGCTTGGCGGCGATTGTCTCAGGCGAGGACATTTCGCGCAGACCGTTGAATGTCGCTCTTACCACATTGACCGGGTTCGTCGATCCGTAGCACTTGGCAAGAACGTTGTGAACACCGGCTATCTCCAGCACCGCCCGCATCGCGCCACCGGCGATCACGCCAGTACCCTCCGATGCCGGTTGCATGTAAACCTTTGACGCACCGTGATTCGCCTTGACCGCATACTGAATCGTGCCGTTGTTCAAATCGACATGAATCATGTTGCGCCGCGCCGCCTCCATGGCTTTCTGGATGGCAACGGGAACCTCGCGCGCTTTACCACGACCAAAGCCAACTTTGCCGTTTCCGTCACCGACCACAGTCAGGGCCGTAAAACTGAAGATCCGGCCACCCTTGACCACCTTGGCCACACGGTTGACCTGAACCAGCTTCTCCTGGAGGTCACCTTCTTGTTGCTGCTTTTTCTGATCGTTAAAAGCCATATCTACACCCTAGAATTCCAGTCCAGTCTCACGAGCGGCATCAGCCAACGCCTTGACGCGACCGTGATACTTGTATCCACCGCGATCGAATGCAACTTTCTCTATGCCGGCTTCCTTTGCGCGCCTGGCGACCAACTGGCCGACGGCTACCGCGGCCGCAATATTGCCGGTCGCGCCCTTACGCAAATCTGCGTCAAGAGTAGAAGCGCTGGCGAGCACCTTGTCTCCCGCCGGGGCAATAATCTGTGCATAAATGTGCCTCGGAGTCCGATGTACACTGAGGCGGTTCACTCCCAGATCACGTATGCGGGCACGCGCACGACGAGCGCGGCGCAACCTTGAATCATTCTTTGCACTCATCTCACTTACCTACTTTTTCTTGGCTTCTTTACGACGGACATATTCATCAGAGTAACGAATGCCCTTACCTTTATATGGCTCCGGCGGGCGGAAACTACGCAGCTCTGCCGCTGCCTGCCCTACCGCGTGCTTGTCTATGCCTTTCAGCACCACTTCAGTCGGGTTGGGGCTCTCAGCCGAGACGCCCTGGGGCAATTTATAGTCCACGGGATGCGACAGGCCCACACTCAGGTTGACGACATCGCCTGTTACCTTGGCACGGTAACCTACGCCGTTCAGCAGAAGGGTTTTCTCCCAACCCTCACTCACGCCCTTTACCATATTGTTCACCAGTGAACGGGTGGTTCCGGCCATGGCGCCCAGCTTTTCATCGGTATACGAAAAGCTCAGGACACTGTCATCCTGGTTCAGCTCGATACCCTCGGACAGGGAGAGCGCCAGAGTACCTTTGCCGCCCTTCACTGTGAGGTCGCTGCCATTAAGCTTTACCTCGACACCTTTGGGCAGCTGTATTGGATCCTTTGCGACTCTAGACATTTCGAAATACTCTTTAAATCAAAGCGGGTTCTAGTAAACAGTGCAGAGCACTTCACCACCGATACCGGCTGCGCGAGCAGCGCGATCGGACATGACACCTTTGGAGGTTGAAATAATCGCAACACCCAGGCCAGCGCGAACAGAAGGCAACTCCCCGGCACCACTGTATTTGCGCAAACCAGGACGGCTCGCCCGGTCAATCTCCGCAATCACCGGCTTGCCGAGATAATACTTCAGGTCGATGGCCAGCCGCGGCTTACCGCCGTCATTCGACGCATGGAAGCCGGCTATGTACCCTTCGTCGTTCAATACCTTCGCCACGGCTACTTTCAACTTGGAGCCCGGCATCTCGACCCGGGTTTTGCCTGCCATTTGTGCATTGCGAATGCGCGTCAGCATATCTGACAGTGGATCTTGCATACTCATAATCTATTCATCTCCGTAGAAAATCCGAGCCCTTACCAGCTAGACTTGACAAGACCGGGCACGTCGCCGCGCATCGCAGCTTCACGCAATTTGTTTCGGCAGAGGCCAAACTTACGGTAGACACCATGTGGGCGACCAGTGATCTGGCAGCGTCGTCGCTGGCGAATCGGGCTGGCGTCGCGAGGCAGCTTCTGCAACTTGATCTGCGCTTCCCATTTCTCGTCGTCGGAAGCCTGGGTATCCACCAGTACCGCCTTCAGAGCCGCCCGCTTTGCGGCGTACTTAGCAACAACCCGTGTACGCTTGGTCTCGCGCGCAATCATCGATTTCTTTGCCATCTATAGTGCCTCTTAATCCTTCAGGGGGAACTGGAAAGCACGCAGCAGTGCGCGGCCTTCATCGTCCGTACGAGCTGAGGTGGTGATGGTGATATCCAGACCACGCAGAGCATCCACCTTGTCGTACTCGATTTCCGGAAAAATAATCTGTTCAGCGACGCCCATAGCGAAGTTTCCGCGGCCGTCGAATGATTTCGGACTTACGCCACGGAAGTCCCTGATGCGCGGAATTGCCACGCTGATCAGTCGCTCCAGAAACTCGTACATACGATCTGAGCGCAAGGTTACCTTGCAGCCGATGGGCCAACCATCACGAACCTTGAAGCCGGCGATAGACTTGCGGGCCCTGGTAACCACCGCCTTCTGCCCGGCAATTCTTTCCATGTCCGCAACGGCGTTTTCCAATACCTTCTTGTCGCCCAGCGCCTCGCCGACACCCATGTTCAAGGTGATCTTGGTAACGCGTGGAACTTCCATTACGTTCGCCAGACCGAGTTGCTCTTTGAGCTGAGGAACTATTTCGTTTGTGTACTTGTCTTTCAACGTTGCCATGTCTTCTACCTATTGACTAGCCAGCCCGGGGACCTAGGAGTCAATCTCCTCGCCATTGGATTTGAAAATTCGAACCTTGCGATCACCGCTAATTTTGAAGCCGACTCGATCAGCCTTGCTGGTGCCCGGATTGAAGATCGCCACATTGGAGATCTGAATGGGGCTTTCGTTTTCCAGAATACCGCCGGCAACTCCGGCCTGCGGATTGGCTTTGGTGTGCTTCTTGACCATGTTGATGCCGGACACAATAACTCTGTTGTTGTCCAGTACCTTGCGCACTTTACCCCGCTTACCTTTGTCCTTGCCGGCCAGGATAATTACTTCGTCTTCGCTTCTGATTTTCAACATTACTCTACCCATCCCTATCCGGTGGACTAAATAACTTCCGGGGCCAAGGAAATGATCTTCATAAACTTCTCACCCCTCAGCTCTCGGGTAACAGGCCCGAAAATACGGGTACCCAGGGGCGCTTCCTGTGCGTTCAAGAGAACCGCTGCATTGTCATCAAACTTGATGAGCGATCCATCGGGACGACGAACTCCTTTGCGTGTTCGCACAACCACTGCGGTCATCACCTGGCCCTTTTTGACTTTGCCGCGAGGGTTGGCCTCTTTTATGGTGACCTTGATCAGGTCGCCGACCCGGGCATACCGACGCTTGGAACCGCCCAGGACCTTAATGCACATCACGCGACGAGCACCGCTGTTGTCAGCGACTTCCAAATACGACTGTGTCTGAATCATTTCTTACTCCCACTTGCGGCCACGCCGCTAAGCCATAGCTGCTGAACTATCGGTCAGACCTGCGTGGCCACCGTTACTATTTCCAACAATTTCCAGGTCTTGTTCTTGGAAATAGGGCGCGTTTCGGCAACAGTCACGGTATCGCCGATGCCACACTGATTGCTCTCATCGTGGGCATGGACCTTCGAAGAACGCGTAATGTATTTGCCGTAGACAGGGTGTCTTTCCCTGCGCTCAATCAACACAGTAATTGTCTTGTCCATCTTGTTGCTTACAACCTTGCCGGTTGCAACTCTTGTTCGCTTCTCTGCACCTGACATGTTCAGTTACCCGCCTTTTCAGTGAGTAGAGTTTTTACTCGAGCGATATCGCGCTGGTTAAGCTGTAGCAGATGCGTCTGTCCCAACTGGCCGGTCGCTCTTTGCATACGCAGCTTAAACTGCTCTTCACGCAGAGTTAGAAGTTCCTTGTTCAATTCTTCAGATGACTTTGCACGTAACTCGCTAGCTTTCATCACATCACCGTCCGTTTCACAAATTGAGTAGCGATCGGAATCTTCGCGGCCGCCAATGCAAATGCCTCACGCGCCAGTTCCTCGGAAACGCCCTGCAACTCATAGAGCACCTTGCCCGGCTTGATTTGGGCTACCCAGTACTCAACATTACCTTTACCTTTACCCTGGCGTACTTCCAGCGGCTTACCGGTGATCGGCTTGTCGGGGAACACGCGGATCCAGATTTTTCCACCACGCTTGATATGACGGGTCATGGCACGACGCGCCGCTTCAATCTGGCGTGCAGTCAGGCGACCGCGACCAGCAGCCTTCAATCCGTACTCGCCGAAGCTCACCTTGCTGCCACGATCTGCCAGGCCACGATTGCGGCCCTTCATCATCTTGCGAAACTTTGTACGCTTTGGTTGTAGCATCTGCGTAACCCTTAATTAGTTGCTGTCTTCTTGGCGGCGTCTTCCTGGCCTTCATTGCCAATGACTTCGCCCTTGAAAATCCAAACCTTGACGCCCAGGATGCCGTAGGTAGTAACGGCCTCGTAAGTGGCGTAATCGATGTCTGCGCGCAGGGTATGCAGCGGCACCCGGCCTTCCCGATACCATTCCGTGCGTGCGATCTCCGCGCCGCCAAGACGCCCGCCAATCTGCACCTTGATACCCTCAGCGCCCTGACGCATGGCGTTTTGCACCACTCGCTTCATCGCGCGACGAAACATCACTCGACGCTCGAGCTGCTGGGCCACATTCTGCGCTACCAACCTGGCATCCAGGTCCGGCTTGCGGATCTCCTCGATATTGATGTGCACCGGCACACCCATTTTCTGGGTCAGGTCTTTGCGAAGCTTGTCGACATCTTCGCCTTTTTTCCCGATAACAATGCCCGGCCGCGCAGTGTGCACGGTAATACGGGCGGTCTGCGCCGGGCGCTCTATCACCACACGGCTGACAGATGCATGGTCCAACGCCTTCTCGATGTATGCCCGCGCTTCCAAATCAGTTATCAGCTGCTTCGCGTAGTTTTTGTCGGCATACCAGATAGAGGTATGGTCTTTGACAATTCCCAGGCGTATGCCGGTTGGATGTACTTTCTGACCCATTTAGTCTTCTCCTGAACTCAGCGGTCGCTGTCTGCAACTTTTATAGTGATATGACAGCTGCGCTTCAAAATGCGATCCGCGCGACCCTTGGCTCGCGGCCGCAAGCGCTTCATAGTCATACCTTCGTCTACAAAAATGCTGGACACCTTCAACTCGTCGACATCCGCACCTTCATTGTTCTCGGCGTTGGCAATCGCCGAGTCGAGCAATTTCTTGACAATGTGAGCGGCTTTCTTGCTGCTGAACTGCAGCAGCCCGAGCGCTTCCTCGACACTCAAACCGCGCACCTGATCCGCCACCAGGCGAACCTTCTGTGGTGAAATCTGTGCGCCCTTCAATTTTGCTGCTACTTCCATTTCCAAACCTCGCTACAGATCAGCGCTTAACGCCGTGCTGCCTTGTCTACGATATGGCCCCGGAATGTACGGGTTGCCGCGAACTCACCCAGCTTGTGCCCGACCATATCTTCAGTGATGATGACCGGTACGTGCTGTCGCCCATTGTGCACGGCGATGGTAAGGCCAACCATATCGGGTGAAATCATGGAACGACGCGACCAGGTCTTGATAGGTCGACGGTCGTTGCTCTCTACAGCAGCTTCAACTTTTTTCATCAGGTGAAGGTCAATGAACGGACCTTTCTTCAGTGAACGCGGCACAATGTATTCCTCTAGTCTCTTGGCTCTAACGACCGGTCTTATTTCTTACCACGACGACGCACAATCAGGTTGTCAGTGCGCTTGTTCTTGCGCGTCTTGTAACCTTTAGCCGGGGTACCCCAGGGGCTCACAGGATGGCGTCCACCGGAGGTACGACCCTCACCGCCACCATGCGGATGGTCTACAGGGTTCATCGCCACACCGCGAACGGTAGGCCGGACACCGCGCCAACGACTGGCGCCCGCCTTGCCCAACTTGCGCAGGTTGTGCTCGGAGTTTGACACTTCGCCCAGTGTCGCTCGACAGTCAGACAATACCTTGCGCATTTCCCCGGAACGCAGTCGCAATGTAGCGTACTGGCCTTCACGTGCGACAACCTGAACCGACGCGCCGGCGGAACGGGCAAGCTGTGCACCCTTGCCCGGCTTCAATTCAATACAATGAACCACGGAGCCAACCGGAATGTTGCGCAACGGCAAACAGTTTCCAGCCTTGATAGGCGCCGCGGAGCCAGACTGCAGCACATCCCCGGACTTCACACCACGGGGCGCGATGATGTAGCGCCGCTCGCCATCAGAGAAAAGCAACAACGCAATATGCGCAGTGCGATTGGGATCGTACTCCACACGCTCCACTTTGGCGGGGATCCCGTCTTTGGTGCGTTTGAAATCGATGACGCGATAGTGCTGCCTATGGCCGCCGCCAATATGGCGCGTAGTGATGCGCCCATTGCTGTTACGGCCACCATTCCTGGTCTGATTCTCCAGCAGGGGCGCATAAGGACTACCCTTATGCAAATCCTCATTGACCACCCGGACAAGATGACGACGACCTGCGGAAGTGGGCTTACTCTTTAAAACTGCCATTTCGCTCCTGCTCCTTAATCCGCCACGGCAAAGTCAATATCCTGACCTTGCTCCAGTCTCACGTATGCTTTTTTCCAGGTCGGTTTCGTGTTGAAGCCAAACCTGTTCCGCTTGACCTTCCCCTTGACACGCAGTGTGTTTACGTCACTGACCTTTACTTTGAACAACTGTTCAACAGATTTTTTGATCTCTGCTTTCGTGGCATTAGCAGCCACACGAAATACATACTGATTGCTTTCATCAGCCACGATGGCGGCTTTTTCGGAAGCATGCGGTCCTACCAGCACCTGGAATACGCGCTCCTGGTTCATCCCAGCATCTCCTCTATTTTTTTCACGGCATCAACCGTGACCATCACCTTGTCGTGACCAATAAGGCTGAGCGGATCAATGCCTTCGACGTCACGCACATCGACCTTGTGCAGATTGCGCGCGGCAAGGTACAGGTTCTCGCCAACTTCTGCCGATACAATCAGCACGTTATCAAGGCCGAACTGACCCAACTGCTGAACCAGCAACTTGGTCTTGGGTGCCTCGATATCGAGGCTTTCAACAACCAGCAGGCGATCCTGGCGCGCCAGTTCCGACATGATCGAACGCATGGCCGCACGATACATCTTGCGGTTTACTTTCTGTGAGTGATCCTGCGGCTGCGCAGCAAACGTAACGCCACCCGTGCGCCATATCGGTGAGCTGGACGTACCCGCCCGCGCGCGCCCGGTGCCTTTCTGGCGCCAGGGCTTTTTGCCGCCACCGCTGACCGCGGCGCGATTCTTCTGCGCCCGGGTGCCCTGCCGCGCTCCCGCCATATAGGCAGTGACCACCTGGTGAACCAGGTCCTCATTGTATTCACGTGCGAAGGCAACATCGGAGACAGATACTGTGCCAGCTTCGCTGCTACCCGGCTTGACAACACTTAATTCCACGTTAGAGACCCCCTAACCTTATGCTTTGACTGCGGGACGGACAATGACGTCACCGCCGGGCGCTCCTGGTACAGCCCCCTTGATAAGCAATAAATTTCGCTCGGCATCTACCCGGACAATTTCCAGTCCCTGGGTGGTTACATTTGCCGCACCCATGTGGCCGGACATCTTCTTGCCCTTCCAAACCCTGCCGGGGGTCTGGTTCTGGCCGATCGAGCCAGGCGCACGATGCGAGAGCGAGTTGCCGTGCGTGGCATCCTGCATGGAGAAATTCCAGCGCTTGATCACACCCTGGAAACCCTTGCCCTTGGATTTACCCGCCACGTCGACTTTCTGGCCCGCTGTAAAACGCTCCACGGTAAGCTCAGAGCCAACTGCGGGCGCCTCGTCGGCCTCACCCAGACGAAACTCCCACAAACCCCTGCCCGCCTCGACGCCTGCCTTGGCGAATTGCCCGGCCTGCGCTTTGTTTACTCTGGAGGCCTTGCGGCTGCCCGCTGTGACCTGTATCGCTCGATAGCCATCGCTATCGATTTCTTTGATTTGAGTAACGCGGTTTGGAGTGACCTCCACTACGGTTACTGGGATTGAAACGCCGTCTTCGGTAAATACGCGCGTCATGCCGGACTTGCGACCGACTAAACCAATAGTCATCTTACTAACCTCTCAGTGTACGGGGCTTACCCTCTATGGCCGCCCCGCTTTCTTGAAGAAGAACTGGGCGTTACACACTCGGGGCTCCTGCCCCAAGCAGGTCTTGCTACGATTCTCTGTAGTTAACCAAGACTAATCTGTACTTCCACACCTGCTGCCAGGTCCAGCTTCATCAGGGCATCCACGGTTTTCTCCGTCGGCTCGACGATGTCCAGCAAGCGCTTGTGGGTACGAATTTCGTACTGATCACGAGCGTCCTTGTTGACGTGCGGCGAAACCAGCACAGTGAACTTTTCTTTCCGCGTGGGAAGGGGAATCGGTCCCTTGACCAGTGCACCGGTACGGCGCGCTGTTTCCACGATCTCCTGGGTAGACGAATCTATCAGTCGATGGTCAAAGGCTTTTAAGCGAATTCGAATGCGCTGATTCTGCACCTGATGTAACTCCAAACAATAAAAAACCAGAGGCCCGCAGCGGGACCCCCTGAAAAAGGAACGCGAATTCTAAAGACGCCCCAAAGTTCTGTCAAGCGGGGTTTCAAATTAATTATCGGGGGAAAACGGGGGCCGTTTCGCGACCCCAAAGCGGCCGAGCTATCGGCGGCCGCGGAGCCATATCAGCATCTATCAGATATTTTAAAATGGAATTACAGACAGATACTTTCGTTCAATTAATGAATATCTGAAGCCTATGAAACGCAGCCCACACAGCGGGTGGCCTCGGGAATGGCTTGCAGTCGCGCCTCGTCTATAATCTCTCCACAGGCCTCGCACACGCCGTAGTTGCCTTCGTGAATACGCTTCAACGTGGCCTGGATAACCCGGATCGAGTGCTCGGTCTCGTTCGCTATCGCATCCACAACCTCGTCATTCTCGCGCTCCTGCGCCTGCTCCGAGGAATCGCTGGAGTGCGATTTGGTGGCGTCCTCCTTCAGGCTTGAAAGTCGTGACTGCAATCCGGCGAGACGCGCTTCCAACGCCGCTTGTAGTGCTTCATGGGTCATCGCTATACCCCGGCTCATGCGGCCATCAGTAATCGATATAATTCATCCTTCAGGTGCAGCCGCCGTAGCTTGGCGCTCTCTTCCGTGCGGGACGAAACCGGCGTCACCTCATCCTCCATCTTTTCAATATCACGGGTGAGCTCATGATACTCGTCAAACAGGCGGCGAAAGTGCGGATCCGATACCTTAAGCTCATGGATACGCGATTTCAACTCGGGAAACTCGTGTATCAGGTCGTGGTGTTCTACCGACATACTATATGCTCCTGTGCCCGGGGCGGAATGGGCCCTCCCCTCTCCACTGTCCAGCTTATCGCGCAGAGGTGCGCAAGCCATGATCCATATCAGGAGGCGCGGAAATATTTCCTTCACGGCTGTTCGCCTGCAGTGAGCGGGGCAATGACTTGACGCGGGCGCCGCGAACAATGACCATGGTTGCAACTGCATTGGGAAGCCGAATCCCAGGGAAGCCAACAAGCCGATTGATGCGGGGATCTCAAATGACGCAGAACAACCCTACCCACTCAGTACTTCTGGGCTACCTGTTATGGATTTTCGGATTCATCGGCGCCCATCGCTTCTATTATGGAAAACAGGTTACCGGGGTCATATGGTTTTTCACGCTGGGGCTGTTCTTCATTGGCTGGATTATCGACCTGTTCCTGATTCCCTCGATGGAGCGAGAAGCGGAGCGCCGGTTTGTCGCCGGCCCGTATAATTATGACCTGACCTGGATTCTGTTGACCTTTCTCGGTTTTCTGGGCATACATCGATTCTATATGGGGAAGATTTTTACCGGGTTGGTGTACCTGTGCACAGGCGGACTGTTTCTCATCGGCGTGTTGTACGACTTCCTTACCCTGAACGAGCAGCTGTCGGACCAGAACAGTCACTCCTGATTCAGGGGCTCGCCCGACCGGAGTATTTCGAGCCGGGCTGAAGCTACAGGTCGCGCTCCGGTATCTATCAAAAAAAAGCCCGGCTCAGGCCGGGCTTTTTTGTTGGGAGAGAAACTCAGCCCCTCCCGATTCTTCAATAGCGCTACTCGATGATCTTGGACACCACGCCGGCGCCAACGGTACGGCCACCCTCGCGTATCGCGAATCGCAGCCCGTCTTCCATCGCAATCGGCGCAATCAGCGTCGCAACCATCTGCACGTTGTCGCCCGGCATCACCATCTCAACGCCCTCAGGCAGCTCACACGCACCCGTCACGTCCGTCGTGCGGAAGTAAAACTGCGGACGATAGCCCTTGAAGAACGGCGTATGACGACCACCCTCTTCCTTGGACAGAATGTACACCTCCGCCTCAAACTTGGTGTGCGGATTCACCGAACCCGGCTTCGCCAGTACCTGGCCACGCTCCACGTCTTCCCGCTTCGTACCACGCAACAGCACGCCAACGTTCTCGCCCGCCCGGCCTTCGTCCAGCAGCTTGCGGAACATCTCAACCCCGGTACAGGTCGTCTTCTGCGTGTCGCGGATACCGATAATCTCGATCTCCTCGCCCACCTTCACCACGCCTCGCTCAACCCGGCCTGTCACCACCGTGCCGCGACCCGAGATGGAGAACACGTCCTCCACCGGCATCAGGAAGGGCTGGTCAATCGCGCGCTGCGGCTCCGGAATATAGCTGTCCAGGGTTTCCACCAGCGTCTTCACCGCCGTGGTGCCCAGACCGTGGTCGTCTTCTCCGTTCAGCGCCATCAGCGCCGAACCGCAGATGATCGGCGTGTCGTCACCCGGGAACTCGTACTGGTCCAGCAGCTCGCGCAGCTCCATCTCGACCAGTTCCTTCATCTCCGCGTATTCCTCGGAATCCGCACCGCCGCAATCCTCTGCCAGCAGGTCCGCCTTGTTCAGGAAAACCACGATATAGGGAACGCCCACCTGGCGGGACAGCAGGATGTGCTCCCGCGTTTGCGGCATCGGGCCGTCAGTTGCGCCACAGACCAGGATCGCACCGTCCATCTGCGCCGCACCCGTGATCATGTTCTTCACATAGTCCGCGTGTCCCGGGCAGTCAACGTGGGCATAGTGGCGATCCGGAGAGTTGTACTCCACGTGCGAGGTCGCGATGGTAATACCACGCGCCTTCTCCTCCGGCGCGTTGTCGATACCGTCGAAGGCGACAACCGCGCCACCCCAGGTCTCCGAGCAGACGCGCGTCAAC
Organism: Gammaproteobacteria bacterium; assembly: GCA_030427485.1. Classification (GTDB taxonomy): domain Bacteria; phylum Pseudomonadota; class Gammaproteobacteria; order Pseudomonadales; family Halieaceae; genus Marimicrobium. The sequence continues at coordinate 16,380 of JAUICG010000024.1, read as the reverse complement.
GCCGCCGTCAGCGTCGTCTTGCCGTGGTCAACGTGACCGATCGTTCCTACGTTTACGTGGGGCTTGCTACGTTCAAATGTTTCCTTCGACACTGTTATTCACCTCTGTGAAACGGGTTAAAGACAAGTTGGTGCTACTAATGAAATCAGCCGGTCTGGTTCCTGGAAATAATATCCTGGGCCACGTTGTTCGGGGCCTCCGCATATCGGGCAAACTCCATGGTATACGTCGCCCGGCCCTGGGTTGCTGAACGCAAATCGGTGGCGTAGCCAAACATTTCCGCCAATGGCACTTCCGCAGCGATGACTTTCCCGGACGCATTCTCATCCATGCCGCCGATCAGACCGCGCCGGCGATTCAGGTCCCCGACAACATCGCCCATATTCTCTTCGGGCGTTACCACTTCGACGGCCATGATGGGCTCAAGCAGCACTGCGCCGCCGCTCTGCGCCAGCTTCTTGGTAGCCATTGAGGCGGCGATCTTGAACGCCATCTCGTTGGAGTCCACATCGTGAAACGAGCCGTCGTACAGCGTTGCCTTCAGCCCCAACAGGGGATAACCGGCCAGCACGCCGTTTTTCATCTGTTCTTCGATACCCTTCTGCACAGCGGGGATGTACTCGCGCGGAACCGTACCGCCTACAATTTCGTTGACAAACTCCAGACCATCAGCGTTGCCGTCTTCGCCCGGCTCAAAGCGGATCCAGACATGCCCGTATTGCCCGCGACCGCCGGACTGCCGGACAAACTTGCCTTCAATCTCCGCGGTATTGCGAATCGCTTCCCGATACGCTACCTGTGGCTTACCGATATTGGCCTCGACATTAAACTCGCGTCGCATGCGATCAACCAGTACGTCCAGATGCAATTCACCCATACCGGAAATAATTGTCTGTCCGGACTCTTCATCGGTACGAACGCGGAAAGATGGATCCTCCTGGGCCAGTTTTCCCAGCGCGATACCCATTTTCTCCTGGTCCGGTTTGGACCGGGGTTCTACCGCCACCGAAATCACCGGCTCAGGGAATACCATGCGTTCGAGCACGATGGGATGCTCGGAATCACAGAGCGTATCGCCGGTAGTGACATCCTTCAAACCGATGGCGGCCGCTATATCGCCCGCCAACACTTCCTTGATCTCCTCGCGGCTGTTGGCGTGCATCTGCACCATTCGCCCAATACGTTCCTTCTTCTCCTTTACGGAGTTATAGACGCCGGTACCGCTGGCCAGTTTGCCGGAGTAAACACGGAAAAAGGTGAGTGTTCCCACGAACGGATCAGTGGCGATTTTGAACGCCAGGGCAGAAAAGGGCGCATCATCGTCCGCCTCGCGATGCTCAACAGTACCCTCTTTATCCATCAGGGTACCTTCAATCGCTTTCACTTCCGTGGGCGAGGGCATGTACTCGATCACCGCATCCAGCATGGCCTGGACACCCTTGTTCTTGAACGCGGAACCGCCCAGCACGGGTATGACTTCATTCGCCAGGGTGCGCGCCCGAATGCCCTGCTTGATCTCCTCCTCGGACAGCGTACCTTCCTCGAGGTACTTTTCCATGAAGTCGTCGTTGGCCTCGGCCGCAGCCTCCACCATGAACTCCCGCATTCTGGCGACTTCGGCGACCATGTCTTCCGGCACATCCGCGTACTCGAAAGTCATGCCCTGGTCCGCCTCACTCCAGTAGATGGCTTTATTCTTGACGAGATCCACGACGCCCCTGAATGCCTCCTCGGACCCGATAGTCATTTGCAGGGGCACGGCGTTAGCGCCAAGGCGCTCTCTGAGTTGGGACACGACTTTATGAAAATCGGCCCCTGCACGGTCCATCTTGTTGACGAATACCATGCGTGGAACTTCATACTTGTTGGCCTGGCGCCAGACCGTCTCGGTCTGGGGCTGCACACCGGATGAACCGCACAGCACGACCACCGCACCGTCCAGAACACGCAGAGAACGCTCTACTTCAATCGTGAAATCCACGTGCCCGGGAGTATCGATGATATTGATGCGATGGTCATCGAACTGGGCGTCCATACCCTTCCAGAAGCAGGTCGTGGCCGCGGAGGTGATGGTGATACCCCGCTCCTGTTCCTGCTCCATCCAGTCCATGGTGGCCGCGCCATCATGCACTTCACCGATTTTGTGGGAGAGGCCTGTGTAGAAAAGCACCCGCTCCGTGGTTGTCGTCTTACCGGCGTCGACATGCGCACAGATGCCAATATTGCGGTATCGGCTGATGGGTGTTTTACGTGCCACGAAATATTCCCCAGTAAAAGGTTGTCGGGAGAATGTCTAGAATCGGTAGTGCGAAAATGCCTTGTTGGCCTCAGCCATACGGTGCACATCTTCACGCTTCTTCACCGCATTACCCTTACCCTGTGAGGCATCGATAATTTCCCCGGCCAGGCGCTGTCGCATGGACTTCTCGCCACGATTACGTGAATACTCCACCAGCCAGCGCATGGAGAGCGCTACACGGCGTGAGGGTCGAACCTCGACGGGCACCTGGTAGGTGGCGCCACCGACACGTCGGGCCTTGACCTCAACCATCGGGGCTATGTTTTCCAGCGCCTGGTCGAAAGCTTCCAGTGGATCGGTGTTCAAACGCTCTTTTACGATATCAAGAGCGCCGTATACGATGGTTTCAGCGACAGATTTCTTACCGCTGACCATCACGTGATTCATGAATTTTGCCAAAGTCACATTGCCGAATTTGGGATCCGGCAGGACTTCGCGCTTGGCGACTATTCGTCTTCTTGGCATGACATTTACCTTCTCTCTTCAGGTGACCCGAACACCAACCTGCGACATATGCGGGGGAGGCAGAGTTTCGGCCTTACTTTTACTTCATCGTTAGCGTGGTTACGCCAGTAGAACTCGCTTACTTGGGACGCTTGGCACCGTACTTGGAGCGACCGTTACGACGGTCGGATACCCCTGAGGTGTCCAGGCTGCCACGTACAGTGTGATAACGCACACCGGGCAAGTCTTTTACACGACCGCCGCGAATCAATACCACACTGTGTTCCTGCAGGTTATGCCCCTCGCCACCGATATACGAGGAAACCTCGTATCCGTTGGTGAGGCGTACCCGGCAAACTTTACGCAGCGCGGAATTTGGCTTCTTCGGGGTAGTCGTGTAAACGCGAGTGCAAACGCCGCGGCGCTGCGGGCAGCTCTGCAGTGCAGGCACGCCACTCTTCTCTACTTTACGTTTCCGAGGCTGACGAACCAATTGGTTGATCGTTGCCATCTAATAAAAACTCCAAAAATAGTGTCTTCTTGTGACCATCGTGGCCGGAACCCCCCTTCGTGCGGGATTCTTTCCACCCAAACTTCGAGGCGCGCGAAGCCACCCCTTCAGTGAGGAGGCGGCATTCTATAGACGCCGTGGTGTGGAGTCAACCCGGACGAGCCACCTGAAGTGGGGCAGTTGGGGCTTAATTAGTGTGCGTCCGAGGGAAGATCATTCTAGAAACTGTCATGGCACAACTGAAATCCCAGACTCTGGATAGGCATTTTTACTCTATCGCTGGGGGTGTTGCCGCATCGTCGGGTGTGGGCAGCAATGTGCTTCTCAGTCGCTCCACGAAATTCGCTTGGTGAGAAGCACATTGCTGCCCACACCCTCAGTACGTGCCACCAACCTATATCGAAAACCCTTGGTACGCGCTAACACAACCTAAAGCGTGCTGAATCAAGCTACCGTAGCATCGCGATGCAGGGCTCGTGTGCCACCAGTAGGCTTTTCACAAAGCGAATATCGTGGAGCGACTGAAAAGCCTACTGGTGGCACACGAGCCCGTCGACCACTTTGACGCGTAGTGGCTACTGCCTCTGGATTTTAAAGCAAACCGCTACAAACCCGACAAAAAAAGGGGCAACGGTAAAACCGATGCCCCTTCGAGAGTGCTGCAGCTAAGCGTTAGTTATCGGCCAGCAAAGCCTCTGTCAGCGCCGCCTCGATCTCCTGCGCCGAAACCGTGACCTCAGCCTGGCTGTCCCGCGTGCGCTTGCGCTCCGCGTGGTAGGCCAGGCCGGTACCGGCGGGGATCAGGCGTCCGACAACCACGTTTTCCTTCAGGCCGCGCAGGTAATCGCGTTTGCCGGTTACCGCCGCCTCTGTCAGTACGCGGGTTGTCTCCTGGAAGGAGGCCGCGGAGATGAAGCTCTCCGTGGCGAGTGAGGCCTTGGTGATACCCAGCAACTCCCTCTCCCCGGTTGCGGGAACCAGGTTCTCGGCCAACAACCGCTCGTTCTCCTCCAACAGCGTCGTGTACTCTACCTGCTCTCCCTTGATCAGGTTGGAATCGCCGGAAGAGGTCACGACCACCTTGCGCAGCATCTGGCGCACGATGACTTCGATATGCTTGTCGTTAATCTTCACACCCTGCAGGCGGTAGACCTCCTGGATCTCATTGACGATGTATTTCGCCAGTTCCTTGATGCCTTTCAGGCGCAGGATATCGTGCGGGCTGGGGGCGCCTTCAGACACCACCTCGCCTTTTTCGACGTACTCACCCTCGAACACGGACATATGCCGCCACTTGGGAATCAACGCCTCATAATGGTCTGAGCCATCGGGCAGTGTGGAGTTGTCGGTCGGCGTGATCATCAGGCGAACTTTGCCTTTTGTTTCCTTGCCGAAGCTGACCGTACCGGAGATTTCCGCCAGGATAGCCGGCTCCTTCGGCTTGCGCGCCTCGAACAGGTCGGCAACCCGGGGCAGACCACCGGTGATATCCCGGGTTTTCGAGCCTTCCTGCGGAATACGGGCAATGATATCACCCGTGTTAATCTTCGCGCCGTCCTCCAGACTCACCTGGGCGTCGGGCGGCAGGAAGTAGTGAGCCGGCACATTGGTACCCGCCAGGCAGAGTTCCTTGCCCTTGCCATCCACCAGGCTGATCGCGGGGCGGATATCCTTACCGGCCACCGGTCGCTCGGCTGCATCCATCACCGAGATACTGGACAGGCCGGTCAAATCGTCGGTCTGTCGCTTGATGGTGATGCCCTCTTCCATGCCGCTGAACTTAACGGTACCCGCCACCTCGGTGATGATGGGGTGGGTGTGCGGATCCCAGCTGGCGACCATCGAACCCTTGGTGACTTTCTCGTTGTCCTTGACCTTCAACAACGCACCGTAGGGCAATTTGTAGCGCTCGCGCTCGCGGCCGCGAACGTCGAGAACCGACAGTTCGCCGGAGCGACTGACAGCGACCAGGTCACCGTCAACCCGCTCTACGGTCTTCAGGTTGTGCAGTCGCACAATACCGTCGTTCATGACCTCGATATTGTCCTGCGCGGTTGCCCTGGACGCTGCGCCACCAATGTGGAAAGTACGCATGGTCAACTGTGTGCCGGGCTCACCAATGGATTGCGCGGCCACGACACCCACCGACTCACCCATGTTGATACGGTGACCACGTGCCAGGTCGCGGCCATAACAGGCCGAACAAATACCGTGGCGGGTCTCACAGGTAATCGGCGAACGCACTTCGATCTCGTCGATACCCATCTCTTCCAGGCGCTTGATCCACAGCTCGTCCAGCATGGTGCCGGCAGTGATCGCGATCTCGTCCTCGGTACCGGGCCTGATGACATCCTTGACGACCAGCCGCCCGAGAACCCGGTCGCCCAGTGATTCGATGATGTCGCCGCCATCGATAACGGGCGTCATCAACAGCCCGTAGTCAGTGCCGCAATCCTCTTCGGTCACGACCAGATCCTGGGCCACGTCTACCAGGCGTCGGGTCAGGTAACCGGAGTTCGCCGTCTTCAGCGCGGTATCCGCCAGACCTTTTCGCGCACCGTGCGTGGAAATGAAGTACTGTAGTACGTTCAGGCCCTCGCGGAAGTTGGCGGTAATCGGCGTCTCGATAATCGAACCGTCCGGCTTGGCCATCAGGCCGCGCATGCCCGCCAGCTGGCGAATCTGCGCGGGGGAGCCCCGTGCTCCCGAGTCCGCATAGATATACACGGAGTTGAAAGAGGCCTGCTGCTCTTCCTTGCCCTCGCGATTGATCACCGGTTCAGTAGACAGGCCCTCCATCATGGACTTGGAGACCAGGTCGTTGGCCCTGGACCAGATATCGATGACCTTGTTGTACTTCTCGCCCTGTGTCACCAGGCCCTGTGCATACTGATTCTCGATTTCCTTCACTTCGGCATCGGCGCGATCGATCAGGCCGGCTTTCTCCTTCGGAATCACGAAGTCGTTTACACCGATGGACGAGCCGGAACGGGTTGAGTACTCGTAACCCGTGTACATCAGTCGGTCGGCAAAAATTACCGTGGCCTTCAGGCCGACCATGCGATAGCACTGATTGATAATCCTGGAAATCGCCTTCTTGGCCATATTCTGGTTGACCATTTCGAACGCTATGCCGTCGGGGACAATTTCCCACAGCAGTGCCCGGCCCACCGTGGTGTCGGCGACGAACGAGCGTTCCATGATGTCACCCTCGTCGGTTTTCACCACCTCCTTGATGCGCACTTTGACGCGAGCCTGCAGGTGGACATGCCCGCTCACGTAGGTGCGGTGCACCTCCGAGACATTGGCGAACGCCATGCCTTCGCCCTTGGCATTCACCCGCTCACGCGTCATGTAATACAGCCCGAGTACAACGTCCTGTGAGGGTACGATGATGGGCTCGCCACTGGCCGGAGAGAGGATATTGTTGGTGGACATCATTAGAGCGCGCGCCTCGAGCTGCGCCTCGAGGGTCAGCGGCACGTGCACGGCCATCTGGTCGCCGTCAAAGTCAGCGTTGTAGGCGGCACACACCAGGGGGTGCAGCTGGATCGCCTTGCCCTCGATCAGTACCGGCTCAAACGCCTGGATACCCAGGCGGTGCAGGGTCGGCGCCCGGTTCAACAATACTGGATGCTCGCGGATGACCTCGGCGAGAATATCCCATACTTCCGGCGGCTCCCGCTCCACCATCTTTTTGGCGGCTTTGATGGTAGTGGCCAGGCCACGGGCTTCCAGCTTGCCAAAGATGAATGGCTTGAACAATTCCAGCGCCATTTTCTTGGGCAGGCCGCACTGGTGCAGTCTCAGTGTTGGGCCCACGACGATCACTGACCGGCCAGAGTAATCGACCCGCTTGCCCAGCAGGTTCTGGCGGAATCGACCCTGCTTGCCCTTGATCATGTCGGCCAGGGATTTCAACGGTCGCTTGTTGGAGCCAGTAATGGCGCGACCGCGGCGCCCGTTATCCAGCAGGGCATCCACAGATTCCTGCAGCATGCGCTTTTCGTTGCGCACGATAATGTCCGGGGCGTTAAGATCCAGCAATCGCTTCAAGCGGTTGTTGCGGTTAATGACCCGACGGTACAGGTCATTCAGGTCGGAGGTGGCGAAACGACCGCCGTCCAGCGGTACCAACGGACGCAGGTCCGGTGGCAGCACGGGCAGGACATTCAACACCATCCACTGCGGCTTATTGCCAGAGCTGGCAAAGGCTTCCATCAGTTTCAGGCGCTTCGACAGCTTCTTGATCTTGGTCTCGGAATTCGTCACCGGAATCTCTTCCCGCAACGTGGCGATCTCCTGCTGCAGGTCAAGCTGCATCATCAGGTCCTGAATCGCCTCCGCTCCCATCTTGGCGGAAAACTCATCGCCAAACTCTTCCATCGCTTCGTAGTACTGCTCGTCTGACAGCAGCTGGCTTTGCTCCAGCGTGGTCATGCCCGGGTCGGTAACCACGTAAGACTCAAAGTAGAGCACGCGCTCGATATCGCGCAATGTCATGTCCAGCAGCAGACCGATGCGCGAGGGCAGTGATTTCAGAAACCAGATATGGGCAACGGGGCTGGCCAGTTCGATGTGCCCCATACGCTCGCGGCGCACCTTCGCCAGGGCCACTTCCACGCCGCACTTTTCGCAAATAACACCGCGGTGCTTGAGCCTTTTGTACTTGCCACACAAACACTCATAGTCCTTCACAGGGCCAAAAATCTTGGCGCAGAACAGGCCGTCCCGTTCCGGCTTGAAGGTACGGTAGTTAATGGTTTCCGGTTTTTTTACTTCACCAAACGACCAGGAGCGAATCAGCTCCGGTGATGCGAGCCCGATTCGAATTGAGTCGAACTCATCATTTTGTCCCTGGGACTTCAACAGATTTAGTAAGTCTTTCAAGGCGTTTCCTCCACGAGGTTTTTACTTCCAGGCAGTGCGTGACATTCCAGCGCACCCGCCACCAAGTCCAATGTTTACGTCTGTTAATCGTTCTCGAGATCGATATCGATCGCCAGGGAACGTATTTCCTTAATCAACACATTAAAGGACTCGGGCATGCCCGGCTCCATACGATGATCACCATCGACAATGTTCTTGTACATCTTGGTCCTGCCAGCCACATCGTCAGACTTGACCGTCAGCATCTCCTGCAAGGTGTAGGCCGCACCGTAGGCTTCCAGCGCCCAGACCTCCATCTCACCGAAGCGCTGGCCACCGAATTGCGCCTTACCGCCCAGTGGTTGTTGCGTGACAAGACTGTATGACCCGGTTGAGCGGGCATGCATCTTGTCGTCCACCAGGTGATTCAGCTTCAGCATGTACATGTATCCGACCGTGACCGGACGATCGAAAGCCTCACCACTGCGCCCGTCATACAAGGTGAACTGGCCGCTCTCCGGCATGCCGGCCAGCTTGAGCAGGCTTTTGATGGAATCCTCGGCAGCGCCGTCAAATACCGGTGTCGCCATCGGCACCCCGTCGGCGAGATTTTTCGCCAACTCCATCACTTCCTCATCGCTGAAAGACTTGATGTCCTCGGTGCGTCCGTCGCCGTTGTTGTAGATGTCTTCGAGAAACTTGCGGATCTCCGCGACCTTTCTCTGCTCTGCAATCATCGCGTTGATCCTGTCACCCAGGCCCTTGGCAGCCATGCCCAGGTGGGTTTCAAGAATCTGCCCGACGTTCATACGCGAGGGCACACCCAATGGGTTCAGCACGATATCGACCGGCTCACCGTTCTCGTCATAGGGCATGTCTTCGACCGGCATGATCACCGAGATAACACCCTTGTTACCGTGGCGCCCGGCCATTTTGTCACCCGGCTGGATACGGCGTTTGATCGCCAGGTAAACCTTGACTATCTTCAATACGCCGGGCGCCAGGTCATCGCCGCTTTGCAGCTTGCCTTTCTTGTCCTCGAAACGCTCTTCGAGCAGCTTGTTCTGTTCATCCAACTGGCGTTGGGCCGAGGCCAGCGCATCGTTCAGATTGGCATCGGACATCTTCAGCTTGAACCACTGTTCGCGGTCCAGGTCTGCCAACACCGCTTCGGTGAGGCTGGTGCCCTTGGCCAGACCGCCGCCGCTGACCGTGGCCTTGCCTTTGAGCAGGCTGCCCAGGTGAGCAAACGTCGCCTCCTCGAAGATGCGGTACTCTTCTTTCAGGTCCTTGCGGTACTGGTCGAGCTGGTGCTTCTCGATCTGTTGCGCACGCGCATCCTTCTCCAGGCCATCCCTGGTGAAAACCTGAACATCGATGACCGTTCCCTTGGTGCTGGTGGGTACCCGCAGGGAAGTGTCTTTCACATCAGATGCTTTTTCGCCAAAGATCGCGCGCAGCAGTTTTTCTTCCGGCGTGAGCTGGGTTTCACCCTTGGGTGTCACCTTGCCCACGAGAATATCGCCGGCTTCCACTTCTGCGCCGATGTAAACGATGCCCGACTCATCCAGCTTGGCCAGGGCGCCTTCTCCCACATTGGGGATATCGCCGGAAATCTCCTCCGAACCCAGCTTGGTGTCGCGGGCGATACAGGTGAGTTCCTGGATATGGATCGTGGTGAACCGATCCTCCTTCACCACCCGCTCGGAAACCAGGATGGAGTCCTCGAAGTTGTAGCCGTTCCACGGCATGAAGGCGATGCGCATATTCTGTCCCAGCGCCAGTTCGCCCATATCGATGGACGGCCCGTCGGCCAGGATATCGCCGCGCGCAATCACGTCGCCGGCCTTGACGATGGGACGCTGGTTAATGCATGTGTTCTGGTTGGACCGCGTGTACTTGGTCAGGTTGTAGATATCGACCGGCGCCTCGTCCACGCCGACATCCTTCTCATTGACCCGCACCACGATACGGCTGGCATCGGCCGAATCCACCACGCCGGAGCGCTCCGCGACCACACAGACACCCGAGTCAGCGGCGACATACCGCTCCATGCCCGTGCCTACCAGCGGTTTCTGGGCGACAAGCGTGGGCACAGCCTGGCGCTGCATGTTCGATCCCATCAACGCGCGGTTGGCGTCATCGTGCTCGAGGAACGGAATCAGCGCCGCGGCCACGGACACCACCTGCTTGGGCGAGACATCCATGTAGTCAACGCGGTCCGGCGGCATAACCGTGAATTCGTTCATGTGCCGAACGGGAATCAGGTCATCGACAAATTTCATGTTCTTGTCGAGGGTTGCAGATGCCTGCGCGATGACGTGCTCCGCCTCGTTGATGGCAGACAGGAACTCGATATCATCGGTCACCTTGCCATTGACTACTTTGCGATACGGGCTCTCGAGAAAGCCGTAATCGTTGGTACGCGCGTAGGTCGCCAGGGAGTTGATCAAGCCGATGTTGGGCCCTTCAGGGGTCTCGATCGGACAGACGCGGCCGTAGTGCGTGGGGTGCACGTCGCGCACCTCGAAACCGGCTCGCTCACGGGTAAGACCACCGGGCCCAAGCGCGGAAACACGCCGCTTGTGGGTCACTTCCGACAGCGGGTTGTTCTGGTCCATAAACTGCGACAACTGGCTGGAGCCAAAAAATTCCTTGACCGCGGCAGATACCGGCTTGGCGTTGATCAAATCCTGCGGCATCAGGCCTTCGCTTTCCGCCATGGACAGGCGCTCTTTCACCGCGCGTTCTACACGCACCAGACCCACGCGGAACTGGTTTTCAGCCATCTCACCCACGCTGCGCACACGGCGGTTACCGAGGTGATCGATGTCGTCCACGATCCCTTTACCGTTACGAATGCCAACCAGCGTTCGCAGCACGTCCACGATATCCTCGCGGTCGAGCACACCGCTACCGGTGACGTCTTCACGACCGAGCCGACGATTGAATTTCATGCGACCCACGGCCGAGAGGTCATACCTGTCCGCGGAGAAAAACAGGTTCTGGAAGAGGTTCTCGGCTGATTCCTTGGTGGGAGGTTCGCCGGGGCGCATCATGCGATAGATTTCCACCAGCGCTTCCAGTTCATTGCTGGTCGAATCCTGGCGCAAGGTGTCGGAAATGAAAGGACCACAGTCCAACTCATTCGTGTAAAGCGTCTCGATCGTCTTTACCTTGACGGCAGTCAACTTCTCGAGCACTTCCTCATCCAGTTCGGTATTGCACTCGACAATGATTTCTCCAGTCTTCTCATCCACCACGTTTTTCGCCAGGGAGCGGCCATAGAGGTACTCCGCCGGAATCTCCAGCGCGGTGATCTTGGCTTCCTCGAGCTCGCGGATATGGCGTGCGGTGATGCGACGACCCTGCTCCACGACCACCTTTTTACCCGCCTTGATGTCAAATGACGCGACATCACCGCGCAGACGCTCGGGTATCAGCGTCATTGAGTAATTGCCGTCCTTGGTGGCATGGAAGGTATTCGTGTCGTAGAACATGGCCAGGATTTCTTCCGACTCATAGCCCAACGCGCGCAGCAGAATAGTGGCGGGGAGTTTGCGGCGACGGTCGATACGGACGAATACCAGGTCCTTGGGATCGAATTCGAAGTCGAGCCAGGAGCCACGGTAGGGAATCACGCGGGCGGAGTACAACAGCTTGCCCGAAGAGTGGGTCTTGCCCTTGTCATGATCGAAGAACACGCCGGGAGAGCGGTGCAACTGGGACACGATAACACGCTCGGTACCGTTGATAACGAAGGTACCGTTGTCGGTCATCAGGGGAATTTCTCCCATGTAGACTTCCTGCTCCTTGATATCCTTGATCGTCTTGTTGGAGGACTCCTTGTCGTAAATGATCAGGCGCACTTTTACGCGCAGGGAGCAGGAGTAGGTCACGCCTCGCAACTGGCATTCGTTGACATCGAAGATGGGTTTGCCCAGTTTGTAGTCAACATACTCCAGTGCGGCATTGCCGCTGTAGCTGACAATCGGGAAGACGGATTTGAACGCGGCGTGCAGGCCGTAATCGCCGCGCTCTTCCAGTGGCGTACCCTGCTGGGTAAATTTCCTGTAGGAATCCATTTGGATCGCAAGCAGGTAAGGTACATCCATCACCTTCGGCAGTACGCCGAAATCTTTGCGGATACGTTTTTTCTCAGTGTACGAGTATGCCATCAGTACTCCCCAGCGTGATTAGCGTTCGATCACCCCTTCCAGGCAATCAACTAGCCCTCGAAGGGCTAAAAACAGGCGGTTGGATCGCTCAAACCAGCCCTGACAAAATCTCTTTTCTTGAAGCGGGAAAAGGCCGGCAGGCAAATCGCCCACCAGCCTTGACCAATCCGGCCGGAGCCGGAACACTGCCGAACTTACTTGAGTTCAGCGGTAGCACCAGCTTCTTCAAGCTGCTTTTTGATGTCTTCCGCTTCCGCCTTGGGTACACCTTCCTTGATAGGAGAAGGGGCACCGTCAACGAGGCCCTTGGCTTCCTTCAGACCCAGCGACGTCACTGCGCGAACGACTTTGATGACGTTCACTTTCTTCTCACCGGCGGCGGTGAGGATCACGTCAAAATCAGTCTGCTCTTCAGCAGAACCACCGGCGTCACCACCAGCGGCAGCAACGGGCGCGGCAGCTACTGCGGCAGCGGCGGTTACACCAAATTTCTCTTCCATAGCTTCGATGAGCGACACGATGTCCATCACGCTCATCTCGGCGATTGCTTCCAATATATCTTCTTTAGACAGAGCCATGACTCATATCTCCTATATAGCTGATTGGTTATCCACGACAGCGACTTACGCCGCTGCCTCTTTCTGATCGCGTACTGCTGCGAGCGTGCGAACCAGTTTTCCAGGTACTTCGTTCATCGTCTGAACCAGCTTGGTTACCGGCGCCTTCATCACACTCATCAACATCGAGAGTGCCTGATCACGCGTGGGCAACTTGGCAAGAACATCCAATTGATCTGCACCCAGCATCTGGCCGCTTACTGCCAGTGCCTTTATCTCAAATGCTCCGTTCTCTTTCGCGAAGTCTTTGAAGATGCGAGCCGCTGCACCCGGGTCCTGCATCGAGAATCCGAACAGGGAGGGGCCTGCCAACGAGTCGTTAACGCACTCGTAGTCAGTTCCCACCAGGGCGCGCTTCGCCAAGGTGTTCCGTACGACACGGAGGGTCACCTCGTTTTCGCGCGCTGTTTTGCGCAGGGCTGTCATTCCTTCCACTGTTACGCCACGTGAATCAGCGATAACAAGGGACAGTGCACTGATGGCAGTCTCGTTAACTTCAGCTACGATCGCTTTCTTGTCTTCGAGTCCTATTGCCACTGGAGTTACTCCTGGATTGCTAAGTTTGTACTGCCAGTAACGACATTCATCGCACCGGACAGCACAGTTAAATGTCGACAAACCTATACCGACACCGCTTTGCGTGGTGAACTCATTCACCATCTGCGTAGGCTTTGACGCGTCCGGAGAACACGCCGCGATTAAACCGCATCTGACAAACGGCATCAGACTTGGCACCTACGGTCTTTGATGGCCTTTAGTACTCAGCTATATGGGCTGTTGCCCGCCGCCTTATCCAAAGACCTCAAAGTGGGCCAGAGAGCCCGTTGGCGTTTCCTCTGGCCTACAACACCCCCCTTCCCTGGGGAGTGATTGAGAAGCCGCCCCTCGTGAGGGCGACCCGATCAATCTGCTACCGACCCCTGGTCGATTGTGATACCTGGGCCCATGGTTGTACTCAGGCTGATTTTCTTGAGATAGACGCCCTTGGCAGAAACAGGCTTGGCTTTTTTCAGGTCCGCCAGCAATGCCTCGAGGTTCCCCCTGATTGCAGCCAGTTCAAAATTGATCTTGCCGATACCGCCGTGAATGATGCCGTTCTTATCCGTGCGATAACGCACCTGGCCTGCTTTGGCATTCTTCACTGCAGTTTCCACGTCGGGCGTCACTGTGCCCGTCTTGGGGTTTGGCATCAGGCCGCGCGGCCCCAGCACCTGTCCCAGCTGCCCGACAACCCGCATGGCGTCCGGCGAGGCAATCACCACATCAAAGTCCATCATGCCGCCCTTGATTTGCTCCGCGAGGTCTTCCATTCCCACGAAGTCCGCACCGGCAGCGCTGGCTTTGTCTGCATTTTCTCCCTGGGTGAAAACGGCGACTCGAACCTCTGATCCGGTACCGAACGGCAGGGTGGTTGCACCGCGCACGGCCTGGTCTGACTTACGCGCATCAATACCGAGGTTTACCGCCACTTCAACCGTCTCGTTGAACTTTACGGTTGAAAACTCTTTCAACAGCGTCACAGCGTCCTCGAGTGTGTAGGCCTTTTGAGGATCGACTTTCTCTTTGAATACGCGAACGCGTTTGGATAACTTGGCCATCTCAATTCACCCCTTCTACTTCGATACCAGCGGAGCGGGCGCTGCCGGCGATGGTGCGCACCGCTGCGTCCATATCAGCCGCGGTCAGGTCCGGCCATTTCATCGTGGCAACCTCTTCCAGTTGGGCGCGATTCACCTTGCCAACCTTGTTGGTGTTGGGGGCACCGGAACCTTTCTTGATCTTGGCCACCTTCATCAGCAGCACCGAAGCCGGTGGTGTTTTCTTGATAAACGTGAACGAGCGATCGGCGTAAACCGTTATAATCACCGGAATCGGCAAGCCGGGCTCCATGCCCTGCGTTTCAGCATTGAACGCCTTACAGAATTCCATGATGTTGACGCCGTGCTGGCCCAACGCCGGTCCGACGGGCGGACTGGGGTTGGCCTGGCCAGCCTTTACCTGCAGCTTTATATAAGCCTGGACTTTTTTAGCCATGTCTTTTCTCCCGGGTACAATCGCCGTTTCGGCCGTGCCGGCCTACTGGGGCTCCCCATAAAAGCAGCAAAGCTGCCGTTTCGATTCAGAGGGTCTTCGGGCCAGTGAGCCTGACGTCCCTCATTCGCTTCCAATCAGGCCTTTTCTACCTGACTAAATTCCAGTTCCACCGGGGTGGAACGCCCGAAAATCAATACCGCCACATTGAGACGGCTCTTTTCGTAATTCACATCCTCGACGACGCCATTAAAGTCATTGAACGGCCCGTCGACCACCCGCACCATCTCGCCGGGTTCGAACAGAGTCTTGGGACGGGGCGTCTCCACGCCGTCTTCAACACGCTGTAATATTGCCGCGGCCTCCTTGTCTGTAATGGGGGCTGGCGCATCGGCCTTGCCACCGATAAACCCAAGCACGCGGGGAGTTTCTTTTACCAGGTGCCAGGTGTCATCACCCAGTTCCATCTGGACCAGCACATACCCCGGGAAGAACTTGCGCTCACTGCGGCGCTTCTGGCCGCCGCGCATTTCCACAACCTCTTCGGTCGGCACCAGCACCTCGCCGAAACGATCCTGCATATGGTGCAGTTCAATGCGCTCCTTAAGGGCATTAGCAACCTTCTTCTCGTAGCCTGAATAGGCATGAATGACGTACCAACGCATTGCCATCAGCTAACCCTTATTCCTTCCGTTAAATAATCGCAAGCGACACCAACCAGCCCAGGAATGAATCCAGGCCCCACAGCAGTAAGGCCACCAACAGGACAAAACCCACCACGATCATCGTGGTCTGGACCGTCTCCTGTCGCGTCGGCCAAACGACCTTGCGTATCTCGGTTCGTGACCCCTTTACCAGGGCCCAGAACGCAGCGCCTTTCGCCGTCTGCATGGCCACCAGGCCTGCAACGCCGGAAACCGCGAGGATGCCCAGAACCCTGTATAGCAGGGACTGGTCGCTGTAGTAGCTATTGCCAACTATCGCGACCGCCAACAGGGCGATTACGACAGTCCATTTGACCGCGTCAAACCTGCTGGCAGTTGTTTCCACACTCATCAGATCAACCTTGTTACATCAGACAGCGCCCCTGGGCGCGGCCCCCGCCAATAAATGGCAGGCCAGGAGGGAATCGAACCCCCAACCTGCGGTTTTGGAGACCGCTGCTCTGCCAATTGAGCTACTGGCCTAAACCTCACACTGAGACGACGAAGCCGAACAGCTTGTGCAAGCGGCTCGGCTTGTCGTCTCGGACGGGGTCAGACTCCGCCTGCCTGTGGCTGGAGGGAGTCCGCCCCGATCGTTCACTACTCGATGATCTTGGACACCACGCCGGCGCCAACGGTACGGCCACCCTCGCGTATCGCGAATCGCAGCCCGTCTTCCATCGCAATCGGCGCAATCAGCGTCGCAACCATCTGCACGTTGTCGCCC
>JAUICG010000023.1 GCA_030427485.1 Gammaproteobacteria bacterium | reverse complement strand
GTAGGACGCGGGCAAGCCGGGTGAAAACAGGCACGCAATGCCATAGGCGCAAAACGCGAGAGCGGAAATCCAGAGAATGACTTTAGCCAGCACGAATTGCTCCTTGGGTTGAGAGAGGGCCGGTAAAGCTTAGCACAGGAATTTCTGCGACTGTTTGCCGTGCACTGCCAAAATGCGGGGTCGCGATGGCGATGGGGCCGGCCGTGGTTGACAGCGCGAGTGGCTAACACTAGAATGCGCTGCTCTCATTGATGCTCTTGTATCAAAAAGCCATTTCGATCAATGAGTTAGCGCAGTTTTAGGGGCTATAGCTCAGCTGGGAGAGCGCAACACTGGCAGTGTTGAGGTCAGCGGTTCGATCCCGCTTAGCTCCACCAAACAAAAACCGGCACTCCAACGGGTGCCGGTTTTTTTTCGGCTCGAGGAAATGGCGGTCTCATGACTGTATAGCGCCCGTTATGATCATTCCGCAGCAGCCCTGTTGCCGGGCTTCACCAAGCTCTGAACAGCAGGCATTCGCGCCGCTTCCCGGGTCCGTTTCTGACCCAAAAGTTAGTCACTATTAGTTTGAGCTCGATGTCGTGTTTCAAGGACGTCGTATGCCGGGAAAGTGCCCGCATTACACGCACTATGCTGGTGCAATCGCGGTCCACCAGGTGGCAGCATGGCCTTCAATCTGGGGGCTGCTTCACAATGTCCCAATGGAAGTGGACCCGGTTCTCAGTCTGGACACAATAAATATTGAACTTTGCCGTCTGTAGGTAGAATCAGTTGAAGACAGATAGCACAAAGTGTTCGAACGCTATCAGCGTCACAGACCGGAGAAGATTTTTACTTGAAATAGGTTAGTTTTTCAAAAAAAATGGTTTTAATAGCAGTGGATGTCGCTGGCTGGGAAGTGTTATGAGTTTGTTAAGTGTCAAGGAACGAAAGACGAAAAAATGGAGAAAACCAGAGTTCGACAAGCGCTCTGAGAAGGAAGAAATTCTCCACGGCCATATCGAATACTTCGATGGAAGCATCCTGACGGGGTGGTCTGCCTCCTCCCTCAGCGATAAGCCGTTACTCATCAGTGTCATGTGCGATGGACGGGTTGTCGGTAAGGGCAAGGCGGACCGCTACCGCAAAGACCTGGAAGAAATGAAAATTCACGATGGCTTCCATTGCTTCAGTATCGAGTTGGAAGATATCGTCACGAACAAGAAAAGCGTCAACCTGACGCTGCATGATGCAGAATCACTCGAACCAGTCCAGCACTCGGAGTTTTCCGTGATTACCGATATCTCCGATACCTTCATTGGTTCAATCCGGTATTCCCACGGCCAGATCCAGACCACGCTTCACACCAATACATGTCTGAAAGGTCGCAAGTTTGTAGTCTATTCCGAGGATGTGCCGGTCAGTTCTGTGACGATCTCCGAGCATGAAAAGACAATCAGCCTGAATGTTCCGCTGCCGGCAAGTCTGCTGGACGGCTCGGAAAAGCTGCTCAAGTTTGCCATTGAGGGCCATCCCAATATCCTGGGCATGGAAATCATCAAATGCGAGGCGATCCAGACACCCTGGAACTATATCAACAATAGCTACCGTGAGCCCGGCTTCCTGTCGCTGCCGAAACAGGCCGGCCATCGGTACGAGACATTAGAGTATCAGATCGAAGCAATCAGCAGAGGCCAGTCGCAGTTGGCGCTCAAGGACCTGCACCTGTTGCACAACGTACTGGTGAAGTCCTATGAAAATCGAAAGAAGTTTCCTCCCTTCAAACTTCCCAGTTTCGACAATCCGAAAGTCAGCATTATTGTCCCCGCGTACAACAACTTCGAACTGACCTATCACTGTATCGCCTCTATTGCCTTCGCCTATAACAAAACCAGTTACGAAGTGATATTGGCGGACGACTGTTCCACGGATAAAACAGCGTCCGCTGAAGAGATCATCGGTAACCTGGTTATTTCGAGAAACAGCGAGAACCTGCTGTTCCTGCGCAACTGCAACAAAGCGTCCGAGCTTGCCAGGGGCGAATATATCGTATTCCTGAACAATGATACCGAGGTGACATCCTATTGGCTGGATGAACTTGTTGCTATACCCGACAGTGACCCGCAGTGCGGGATGACGGGCTCCAAGCTGTTAAACGAGGACGGTAGCCTGCAGGAAGCGGGCGGCATTGTTTGGGGCGATGGCAACCCCTGGAATGTCGGGCGCAACGGCAATGCCATTGCGCCGGAGTTCAGCTATGTCAGACATGTGGATTACCTGACTGGCGCGGCCATGTGTATCCGCAAAGATCTCTGGGAAGAGGTGGGCAGATTCAGTGAGGAGTTCGCGCCCTGTTATTTCGAAGATACCGACCTGGCGTTCAAAGTGAGAAAGGCGGGGTATGACACAGTGTATACCCCGTTCTCGCAGGTAGTGCATTTTGAGGGCAAAAGCCACGGCACAGATATAACCAAGGGGCTCAAGAAGAACCAGGTTACCAACCAGAAAAAGTTCGGCACCAAGTGGTACAAGTCTTTCCGGGACAACGGTGTCGCCAGTTTCGACAACCTGATGATCGAAAAGGACAGGCAGGTAGAGCACCGGGTCCTCGTTCTCGATTATGCCACGCCGCAACCTGACAAGGATGCCGGTAGTTACGCGGCGGTCCAGGAAATCAAGATGCTGCAGGCCCTGGGTTGCAAGGTCACTTTCGTACCTGAAAACCTCGCTCACTTCGGCTCCTACACGCTGGAACTGCAGAGAATGGGGGTAGAGGTCCTGTACGCGCCTTTTTATACCGGTGTGAATGACGTGTTGACGAAACGGCTGGCGGAAATGGATGCAGTCTATCTTACGCGTTACGTGGTGGCGGAGAAATATATTGACCACATTCGGGCCCACAGCAAGGCTCGCATCCTCTTTAACAACGCCGACCTGCATTTCCTGCGTAGAATACGCGCCTCCCTCTCCGGAAATGTCGGTGAGGAAGACATGCAAAAAGCACTGGCAACGCGAGATGCGGAACTGGATGTCTGTAGGAAGGCCGATGCGGTTCTCAGTTATACGCATACGGAACATGCGGTCATTACGTCCCATATCCTCGAAATCGACAAGCTTCACCTTACGCCCTGGGTGCTGGAAGAGAAAACACCGGGCCCCGCTTTTCAGGACAGAAACGGCATTGCCTTCCTGGGTAGCTTTAATCATCCGCCCAACCGCGAAGCATTGAAATTCCTGGTGGATGAGATCATGCCGCTGCTCCTGTCAGTACGCCCTGATATTACGTTGTCAGTCTACGGCAGCAACATGCCCGAGGAGTACAGCGAGTACGATTACGAGAATATTCAAATGGTAGGGTTCGCGCCGGATCTCGACGCGGTCTTCCATGACCACAGGGTGTTTGTCGCTCCGCTGCTGTCCGGCGCTGGTATCAAGGGTAAGGTCCTGGAGGCGATGGCTTATGGAACGCCCTGTGTGCTGTCTGATATGGCTGCAGAGGGCACCGGGCTGTCGCATGGTATCAGCGCGCTGGTTGCGGATACCCCGGATGCCTGGGTCAAGGCGATAATAAGGCTCTATGATGACCAGGTCCTGTGGACCAAATTTGTCGAGAACGAAAAGATCATTGCGACCGAGAATTACTCGTTTGAGCATGGTGTAGGGGCGTTTAGAAAGATTCTGGCCAGCGTAGAGTTGTACTCTTGATGTAGTTGAATTGAGAGCCCAAGCAGAACTCTATGAGAAAAGTGATTCTTCATTATCACCTCTTCAAGAATGCAGGCACCTCGCTGGATGAAAGCTTCAAGGCGAATTGCAAAGCCGGAGAGTGGGTGACCAGGGAGTTCCCATCCAGTGCACATAAAAACCGCAAAGAGTTACAGGCCTGGATCGCCTCAGAAGCCAACGCCGTCTGTTTTTCATCGCACACGGCAATGTTGCCGCCCCCGGAGATTGCCGGTGTGAGTGTTTTCCCGGTTATTTTCGTGCGCCATCCGATTGACAGGATCGCGTCGGTGTACGCGTTTGAGCGCAGGCAGGGAGCGGATACGTTTGGGTCGAAACTGGCGAGAAACGGCGACCTGTCCCGGTATGTCGAGGTGCGATTGTCAGAAGTACATGACCGCCAGTGCAGAAACTTTCACGTGAACCGATTCGCTGCAATGTATCCGGATAGCCATGGAAGCGAGTTGGAACGAGCCGTTAAAGCCGCCCGGAATTTGCCCTTCGTAGGCGTTGTGTCGCGGTTTGATGACTCCCTGCGTAAACTCGAGAGCGGGTTGCGGGAGGCCGGTTTTGAGGCTATTAGCCTGCAATCGGTGCAGAAAAATGTCTCCAGGACAATAGATGCGGCCATGGATGACAAAATGGCTGAAATCAGGAGTAGAATGGCGCCCGAAATCTACCAGGCCCTGGTTGAAGCGAACGGCGACGACATAGAATTTTTTAACATTGTTGATGAAAAGTATCGATAGCCGGACTCCGGGTGTGTAGGGGCAATCGCTAACCCTGTGAACAGGTGAGAGAATGACAGTATGAGTGGCACCTATATTCTGGGGCTTTCGGCCTATTATCACGATAGTGCGGCGGCATTGATCCACGACGGTAAAATCGTCGCAGCAGTCCAGCAGGAACGATTCACGCGAAAAAAGCATGACCCCGGTTTCCCCGCCGAGGCCATTGAGTACTGCCTTGAAGAAGGCGGTATCAGCATGGGTGATATTGATCACGTGGTATTCTATGACAAGCCGCTGGTCAAGTTCGAGCGGCTTCTTGAGACGTACCTGTCGTATGCGCCGTCCGGGTTCCGGTCTTTTATCGCCGCCATGCCGGTTTGGCTGAAGGAAAAGCTTTACTTAAAGACCACATTGAAACGCGAACTGGCCGCGCTCGGAAACTGCAAGCAGAGCGAGCTCCCCGAATTGATGTTTGCCGAGCACCACCAGTCGCATGCTGCCTCTGCTTTTTTCTTCAGTCCTTTTGAAAAAGCAGTGGTATTGTGTCTCGACGGTGTGGGCGAGTGGGCCACGACATCGGCCTGGATGGGCGAGGGCAATCGGCTCACGCCGCTGTGGGAGATAGATTTTCCGCACTCACTCGGTCTGCTGTACTCGGCGTTTACCTACTTCACGGGATTCAAGGTAAACTCCGGCGAGTACAAGCTGATGGGGCTGGCGCCCTACGGCCAGCCCATCTACGTTGACCTGATACTCGACAAGCTGATCGACCTCAAGGCAGACGGTACCTTCCGCCTCGACATGTCGTATTTCAACTACTGTACCGGCTTGACCATGACCAACGACAAGTTTGCTGCGCTGTTCGGCGGTCCCGCACGCACATCGGAAACCGAGATCACGCAGCGTGAGATGGATTTGGCCGCATCGATCCAGAAAGTCACCGAGATTGTGGTGATGCGCCTGGCACAAACTCTTTATAAGGAAACCGGTGCCGATTACCTGTGCCTTGCCGGTGGCGTTGCATTGAATTGCGTGTCCAATGGTATTGTCTTGCGGGATGGGCCGTTCAAGGATATCTGGATCCAGCCTGCCGCCGGTGATGCCGGTGGGGCACTTGGTGCGGCTTCGGTGATCTGGCATCACTACAAGGATGGTCCCCGTTCGGTCGACAATAAAACGGACCTGATGAGCGGCGCTTATCTGGGGCCAAAGTTTACTGCGCAGGGCATAAAGAATGATCTGGACAGGTATGGTGCCGTCTACCAAGAGCTTGAAGACCAGCAGTTATTCCCCCGCATTGCTCAGATTCTAGCAGACGAGAATGTCGTGGGTATGGCGCAGGGGCGGATGGAGTTCGGCCCCCGCGCACTGGGTGGCCGCTCGATTATCGGCGACCCGCGCAGCCCGAAAATGCAGTCGGTGATGAACCTCAAGATCAAGTACCGCGAATCCTTCCGCCCGTTTGCCCCGGCGGTGCTGGCTGAGCGGGTGTCCGATTACTTCATCCAGGATAGACCCAGCCCCTATATGTTGCTGGTCGCTCCGGTGGTGGAGGAGCAGCGAATCGCGATGACCGAGGAGCAGCAGAAACTGTTCGGAATCGCCAAGCTCAATGTGCCCCGGTCAAGGTTGCCCGCGATTACACATGTGGATTATTCCGCACGAATCCAGACTGTACATAAAGAGACCAATCCCTATTTCTACAGTATTCTCGCCGAGTTCAACAGGCAAACCGATTGTGGGGTACTGGTTAACACATCGTTCAATGTGCGTGGTGAGCCTATTGTGATGACAGCCGATGATGCCTATCGCTGTTTTATGCGCACCGAGATGGACTATCTGGTTATCGACAATTTCCTGCTGGCGAAAGCGGACCAACCCGAGTGGCAGGGCACCGATGAATGGAAAGATGAATTTGAACTGGATTAAAGGCTATGCATGAAGTACCAGAACTGGACCGCAAGGGTCTGAGGGATTTCGGTGTGGTGACAGGCCTTATTATTATCGGCCTGTTCGGTGTGTTATTCCCGTGGATTTTCTCGGGGATCAGGCTGTTGCATGCCTATGATTTTTGGGGTGCGCTGGATCCCGCCGTCACTGCACTGCGCTGGCCATTCATGCTGGGCGGGCTGCTCGTTCTCTGGGGGCTGCTGGCGCCGATGAGCCTGAAAGGCCTGTACCATGGCTGGATGAAGTTCGGCCTGATGATGAGCACGGTGATGACGCCGGTCATCATGGGTATTGTGTTCTATTTCGTGTTCGCCCCTGTCGGTCTTGTGATGAGGTTGTTCGGTAAGGACTCGATGGCGCGAAAACGGGATGACGATGCCGAGACGTATCGCGTTATCTCGAAAAACAATCCGATCAAAAACCTGGAGAAACCGTACTAATGGTCGATTTGTTGAAAGATCTGTGGGGCTTCATGAAGGAGCGGAAGAAGTTCTGGCTGGCGCCGATCATTATCGTGATGCTCCTGTTGGGCGTGCTTATTGTGGTGGCCCAGGGTTCAGCGGTAGCGCCGTTTATTTATACACTATTTTAACAAGGCAGGTGCCAGGTCGTATGCCACGCCGTGTACTTCCGCGGCGATTTGATACTCGACGTCTGCGCATGCAATTTTGGGGTTTGATATCCGGCTTGTTTCAGCGGCAAGGTGTTCGGGGTTAGCGGCATGAACAGTACTGGCAAACTTTATCTCTACCGCATTCTGCTCATAGCGGTTCACGCGCTCGGCGTTGCACTGTGCGTGTATACGCTGGAGCAAATGTGGGAGTACCGCGTGCTGCTGCGCCTGTTGCTGGAACGCATACCGATTCTTCACCTGATGAGCGGTATGGTTCCAATGGTGGTCCTTTTTGTGGCCATCGGCACGGCCGCCATTCTCGGCACCGGGGAGATTGTCCGGCTGCTGCGGGTCAGGCACAGGGGTGACACCGCGCAGTTGTCCAAAGATGCCGCGGCCCGTCTGCGAAGCGCGCTTTATGTCGCGATGGGTTGTCTTTGCTTCTGTGTCTTCGTGCTCTCCACGCCCGAGTCGTTCTCCGGCCCGTTTCGGGTGCGCCACACGATCGGTGCGTGGATCGCCGCAAGCCTTGCTTATGGTGTTTGGCGCACCCTGCCCTCACTGGGGTCGGTCTTTTCCCAGCGCACGCGCGGTCGAATCGAACTGGTCGCGATGAATGTTTTTCTGGTGTTGATACTGGCGGAGATCGTGTTGCGTATCGCATCGGCCGTTTGGGCGAGTCCGCTGCTGGTTACTGAGTCGACATCGTCCGAGATCCGCCGCGACTCGGAGCGGATGCAGCCGGGTGTGGAGCGATTTTCTTTCCCGATTAATTCCGCTGGACACTACGACACCGAGTTCCTGCCGCGGTCGGAGCGCTCCAGGCCCCTGGTTGTCACCATCGGTGATTCGTTCAGCTATGGCGTGGTGCCACACTATTATCACTACACAACCGTCGCGGAGCGTGAATTTCCCGATGCCGAGGTCTACAACATCGGTTTTCCCGGGACCAACCCGGTGGATTATCTTCACCATCTGATCGAGGAGGCGCTGCCGCTGGAACCGGATCTGGTGGTGATCGCGCTCTTCGTCGGTAACGATATTCTTGCCCAGGCGCCGTCCACCTCACCGATACGCTGGTATGACGCGCAGCGTTACATGGTCGGCATTGTCTGGCACCGGCTGCAGATACTGAGTCGTGCGCAAAGCAGCGATTGGACGCGGGATTCCGCGGATACGATCGGCGAGGACCTGGTCAGTCGCTATCCGTGGATAACCGATACGGCGCAGGAAACACCGAGCATGAGCGAGGAGATTTACACCGAACTTGAGGCCCGCAACGCGTTCCAGGGCGCTATCGACCACCCCGGTGTATACGATCGGTTTTTCACGGTGTTACAACAAATAGAAGATGCGGCCGGAGATGTCCCGGTTGCGTTTCTTGTCATTCCGGATGAATATCAGGTCAATGATGAGCTTTGGCAGGCGGTTGTAGCAAAGAATGAGCAGCCCTTGCAGCGTGATTTACCACAGCGCAAGATTCGTGAGTGGGCGAGTACAGGCAATCATGTTGTACTGGACCTCCTGCCACTGCTGCTGGCGGAAGAGCCGTTGCCCGATGGGCAAAGACACCTCTATCACCTGCGCGATACCCATTTCAACGCGCGCGGTAATGCCGTAGCCGGTCGGGGTCTGGCGCAGTTGATCCAGGCTCAACTTACCGGGGGTGAGATTCCGGACTATGGCCCGCTGCCTGAAATACCGGCGACTACATCGCCACAGGCTGTGTCGTCTACGGACCCTGTCGCGCAGGAAGCGACATTGACCGCTACCGCGCCGAGCGATGCAGCCACCGAGGTCGTGCGGCAGTTCGGCACCCGCATATCGGCTCTGGGTATAGACGGCAGTACGGTGTTCGACGAGACCCTGCTTGATCACTCCAAGGATGAAATCAAGTCTGCGGTCGTGGTTATCCTGAATGGCGACATCGCCGCGGACCAGCAAGCCTTCGCCAGGGAGGCCGCGCCCGTCCTCGCATTCTTCCAGCCGGGTGTTGGCGAGCAGGGCGTTGCGCTCGACACGGTGCGACCCGACCAGCGCACCTGGCGCAGTGTCGTCGAGGCAGAGATTCAGCAGATCAACCGGGACCTGGCCGCGGCCGGAAAGGTGCAATAATGGAACCGGCATCCCGCACAATGCGGCCGGACGGAGTGACCCAGGCACTATGGCTTTAGCATTCAAAAAGCAGAATTTGTCGGCCTTTACCAACTACCTGCGGTCCAAGTACGAGATGTTTACGGCGGCGGAGAAGGTCGGCACGCTGCCGTACTACGTTTGCATTGACCCCTCCGATACCTGTCAGCTGCTCTGTCCGACCTGTCCTACCGGCATCGAAAATGCGAGCAAGAAGGAGAAGGGCGTACCCACCACGCGCTATCGCGCTGATCGAAAAAAGTTGTCCATTGAGCTGTTTGACAGCGTCCTTGACGAACTGGGTGACAATCTCTTCCTCATCATGTTCTACAACTACGGCGAGCCGCTGCTGAACCCGAGGTTGCACGAGTTCGTCGCGAAGGCCACGAGTAGACATATCGCGACGGAAGTGCATTCAAACCTCTCCCTGCCTCTTTCAGACCAGCGGATCGAGCAGCTTCTGAGTGCCGGCATAGGCAGGCTCAGTGCATCGATCGACGGATTCTCCCAGGAGGCGTATGAGGTGCATCGGGTCGGTGGGAATGTAACACTGGTTCGCGACAATCTTGAGCGCCTGGCTAAGACTCGCGACCGCCTCGGGCTTGATACCGAGATCTTCTACAAATTCCTGGTATTCAAACACAATGAGCACGAGATAGACGATGCGCGCAGGTTTGCTGAGGATATCGGTGTTACCTTTCTCGCAGGCGATGCCTTCATCCACGACCCGAGTTGGCTGCCCAGTCATCGCGCGCAGGAGGAACCCTATTGCTCGACGGAAGAATTTGGCGCCATTATCGAACGCTGGAAAGCTGCTGGCCGCGATGACTATTTTTTCGAGCATGAATCCCATCCGTTCTGGAACCTTGTGCCCGACCAGTTCGATGCCATACTGCCGCCGAGCTGCAGCTGGCACTACGGATATTCAGTGATTACATCCGGGGGCCCTGTCGCACCGTGCTGTGCGGTATCCAAGGACAAAGACGATTTCGGCACTATTGTCCCCGGGGAAGTAAGTTTTACCGACATCTGGAACAACGATCTCTACACCAAATCGCGCCTGGCGATGGCGGGCAGACTGACAGACTCGCTGGGTCACGTCGACACCGTTTGCACGCGCTGCTATTACCCGAAACTGGTACACCACCTTTATAACAATCACGATATGCTGGTGACGCAACGGTTTGTAGAAGTCTTTGGCGCGTCCGAGCCGGAGATGGCGAAAGCCTTCGAGTTGCTGGGCGATAGTTTTGGCAGTACAGACGCGGAGGGTTTCATTGCACACTACGAACAGCATCTGGGCGAGGGCAGACGGCCGCAAAAGATTGCACTGACAGCGGTTGAACCGCTACACGATGCGATGTCCAGTGAACAAGCCACTGAAGTTTTGAAGCAATTTGGGGCGTGTGTCAGTGCGCTGGGTGTAACGGGTAGTAGAGTGTTTGACGACGCATTACTGGATCATCCCAAGGATGAGATAATTGCCGCCGTCGTGACTGTTGTAAACGGGGAGATTGCCGGGGACCAGCAAGACTTCGCCCGCGAGGCAGCGCCAGTGCTCGCCTTCTTCCAGGCGGGAGTCGGAGACGAAGGCGTGGATATGGATGCGATGCGCAGCGACCAGCGCACCTGGAGAAAGATTGTCGAGGAGGACATGGTTGCGATCGCCAGGGCAATCGCGTCGGGACGATAGCTCAGCTTTTAAGGCCGTATCCCAGTCCGGACAGGGTCTTGTTCAGAATTCGCATCTCCTCATCCACAATGTCCTGCCATGTCTGCTGTCCGGGGCCCGTCTGATCAAGGCTTACAGCGTTTTCACCAACATCCGGTTGAAAAAATGCCAGAACCGAGATTCCGGTTCTGTAGTTGGACTTGGTTTCCGGATCATCAGTGACTTTGAGCAGTGCCAACAGCGCGGATGCAATCCGGGGTTTTGTGTCTGGAAGGCGTGAGATGTCGTGCGCGCTCTTTCCGTCCATGCCGATGCTGCTCAGCTTCGACATGTAACTTTGCATGATCTCCAGTGCTTCCTCGACTGGCAGATTCTCAATGTGGTCCAATGCTGATGACAAATCACTACCCTCTCATTCTAACAAGTTAGCTTCATTCTTTGGGGATTCTACGAGCTGATCGACAACCCTGGATCCGAACCAGGTTGCTCCGGGCACGGTGAAATGGCTCATGTCCCAGAACAGTAGTGATCCATTGTCGGTGAAAAACTTGCAACGATCACCGCTGCAAATAATATCGAATGAAGATATGAAGTCAATCTCCAGTTGCTCGGCGGCGGCTTGCATCCGGGTGTCGAGGGGGGCCAGGTCTCCGGCTATCTCCCTCGCTCGCTGCTCGATATCCTTAATAGATTTGTCGTCGGACAGCATCGAAACCGCAATGGAATGCAAATCCGGAAACTGGGGGCGTCGACCCAGCAGGACGATGCGCGTGCCCGGCCTGGTGCGGCGTTTGACATACTCGACAAGGGGAACGAACTCTGTCTCCCAGAAGTTCGGAGCCATATTGAACGCAATATAGACCTCGTCCGCCATATGCAGTCTCGTCGACTTCTCGAGCCCGGCAAGGATCTCCGCGCAGGTTTTATCTACGGGAGGTGAATCCTCAAGAAATATCTGGTAGCAAAGCTGGTTGTACCTTTCCGCTTGCACCTCGGCATCATCACCGAGATTCTGCACCAGGCTGATCAGGAGGTCATTGCCGAGGCTGTCACCCACCACCAGGAGCTTCCGCTTGCCTTCCTGCCCGGAAAATTCTCCGGGAGGATGCTGTAGCAGGAAATCGGCCCGCTCACGCTGCAGCCTGCCGATGTCGCCGAAGGCCAGAATCGTCGTGCCCCCGCCGAAACGCCAGGTCCATCCCTGATTGGCCCAGCCGCCGGCGGCCACAACGGCGAATGCCAGTGCGATCATCGCGCAACCAAAGCCGAAGCCGCCGGCTGACATCTGATTCTCTGCACCGCGGCGGAATCGAAACGGCTTTTCGACCCAGCGGTACATCATCTCGGCCGCTGCAATCGAGACTGCAACAATGGTCCACTGCTCACCGGGGGACAGTACAGTCTTCGTGTAATACGTGTAAAAGACAATGATGGGCCAGTGGATCAGATACAATGAGTAGCTGGTCAGGCCCAGCCTGACCAGCCATCGGTAACTCAATACCAGGTTGCAAAGTCGTGAAGCGGGCGCGAAATAGATCAGCAGTGCCGTGCCCAAGCAGGGCGGGAGTGCGAATATTGAGGGAAATGGCGTTCCCTCGGTGTAGTAAAAAACACCCAGGGCGATCAGCGCCAGCCCGAGCAAAGAGGCTATTTCGGCAATGATGCGGTTTTTCGGTGCCCGCCCGTCGAGGAAGACAAGGCCGGCGCCAATCGCGAATTCGAAGACACGAAACGGTGCCAGGTAGTATATGGTCGCAGGTCCGTCGGCAAACCAACCGCTGATCGAAGGGGCGATGTCCCGCACGATGGCACTGTCGCCTTCATAGAAGTCGAGATTCAGGTAGAGGCTGAACAGTCCACCGAGGATCAGCACAATGGGTACAAAGTAGCGCGGCGCCTTGAGGAGCAGGAACACCAGCGTAGCCGGCCATACGAGATAGAACTGTTCCTCGACGCTGAGTGACCAGGTGTGAAGCAAGGGCTTGATCGTGGCTGCTGTGTCAAAATAGCCACTCTCGGTCCAGAAATAGAAATTCGACAGACTGGCGACAGCATGTACCAGCGCGCCGGAAAAGCGTTCAAAGTCGCTCGGTGAAAACTGCACGACCGCGAACGCGAAACACAGGGCGAAGGTAAAGAAAAGCGCGGGTGCGAGTCGCCGGGCGCGGCGCATATAGAAGTTGGAGAAACTGAACGACCCGGTGTTCAGTACTTCAGTCCTGATCAGCCCGGTGATCAGGAAGCCGCTGATGACGAAAAAAACGTCTACGCCGACATAACCTCCGCTAAAAGCGGGAAATCCCAGGTGAAAAAACAGCACGCTCAATACGGCCAGGGCACGCAATCCGTCGATGTGAGGTCGGTACTGCATAGATGAACGAAATCCCGCTAGAAGGCAGCTATCCGGCAAGTATACGGCTGACGCTGAACCGCTTGCGAGCAGATTGTCCCGCAGGTATGACGCACAGCACAAAATATGGGCTTATCCACACCCCGCGGCTACAGAAGAAGTCCATGCGATGGGGAGGGGAGTATTTTGCCTGTTTGTAGTTCTCGCAGGCGAGGCATGTTCAGAATATGTCCTGCTCGTACAAATGTGACGCGAAGATGTCAGCGATATCCTCGCTGGGGTGCCAGGTATCTCCTTTACGCTGTTGCGTGTTGACGCCGTCCCGGTGCGCTTCCTCGGACAGTGCCAACAGATCGAAATGGGTAATGCCCAGTTCTTCCAGCGCGACCAGGGTGGATTCCCGTCGTTCCTTCTCTTCTGCTTTCCATTTCCTGTAGGGTTTGAAATAGGGTAGCACCACCACGGTAAACTGAATATCCCTGCGGGCGAGCAGCTGCTGCATCTTGTCCAGGTGCTCGTGCACTTCGCGAAAGATATCCTGCCTGGCGGCAGCCAGTGCCTGTTCATTCCTGTTGGAGGTCGCATTGAGAAAAAGTCGGTAAATATAGCTGTTCTGCAACAACCAGGGGTGGGAGTTTTCCAGTCGCGTGTCAGGCGCGTAAACCCGCATTTCATCCCCCTGGTAAAATACCACCGGCGTGGTTTCGTAGTCGTTCAGGTGGAAACTGAGGATTACATGGTCAGGATTGATCTTCAGGTTGTATTGTTCCAGGAAATGAAACTCCTGGATGGTATTGAACGACTCTACGCCCGCATTCCAGTATTCAAAATTCTCATCGCCGTATTGCCGGCGCAAAGCCGTGACAATTTTTCCTCGCGCGGTTACCGAATCCCCTATGAACAGCAGCCGCTTTACCCCTTCGGTTTTTTCGATCCCGTACTGGTTGTGCGCTGTGCCAAATTTGTCGTAGGCCCCTGTATCCAGCCGGGGACGAAAGCCGAAGTCCGGATCGACAACGAAAAAATCACTGGTGCTCCGTAACCACTTCAGTTCCTGGCCCGCTTGAAACGTGTAGTCCAGCCTGAACACTCTGTAAGCGGCTTCAAACGCCAGCAGCGGAAGCAGCACCGCAGCAGCGACCAGGAGAACATTCCCCAGTGATTTTATGAGCATTCGCCGTTATGCTCCTGCCGGAATCGCGACCGATCCGCGGCGATGTCCGCCAACGGCATCACCCTGCAGGCTTGTTATCCCAGAACAAGTGTGCATAGTCGATCCATTTTTGGTTATACCTGTCGATGCTTTTCCCGCGTTCGCCAGACGGTCTGTGATGCTCGCCGATCGCCAGGGTCGCACCGGTATACAGGCATCTGAAGTCCCTGAGCCGCGCCTTCAGGCAAAAGTCCGCGCTCGCAATCTCGCTGCATGCGTAGGCCTCGTCGAATCCACCAACCGCGTTGACCACTTCGCGCCGGAGCAGCATCAGGTGGGCGGGCAACCATAGAGCATCAGCGGTATCGTTGAACGGCTCCCCATCGGCTTCGACCGGGCCTCCGGGGACGGGGAGTTGGTCAGCATCAAAACTGGGCGCGGCGGCAATGATTGAGCCGTTCACATCCAGGATTTTTGGGCCCAGGATGTCCGCTGTCTGCTCATGCAGCGTGTCCAGCATTGTGTCAAAAAAGTCCTGTTCCTCAATCCTCGTCCTTTCGTCGAGGAGGCATATCAGCGGTCGGCTGGTCTGGCGGCAACACGCGTTAAAGCTTGCTGCCAGGCCGCCCTCCTGCACGGCAATAAAATGCATCGCGTCGTCAGCAATTCCGTAACCCTGTAATACCGCCTGATGCCGTATCCTGTGTTCGGACGACGCGAGTTCACCTGCGACGGGTATAACAAAATCGATCATGGCGATATCGGGGCGCGGTTGCGGTAGCCGCTCATACGTGTAGGGTGGAACCTCGTTTGTTCGTTTCAATGGTAAACCGATGCGGGCAATGCTCAGGTCCGCGAGGCGCCTCCACATTTCATGGGCCCCTTGGACCTCGAGGGTATCGCTGGCGCGGTTCGGGTTGAGTCGATAGTAATACAGGACTTCATCGATCAGCTCGATGGGGCCGAGTTCTTCCAGTTTCAGTATGATGTCGCAGTCTTCACCTGCGAACATAAAGTCCTCGAACCCCGCCCAGCCGGCTGTCTTGTCGTACATCGCCCGATTCATCAGGTAGGGCTGGGAGTGGTTGAATACATCGGTGACCATGCCGTGCTGATAGTGCCGCGGTTCAAAGGGGAACCAGGGCTCTTCGTCTACCACGCGCCCCTCCTCATCGATGAATTTCCGCCGACCCCTTACCATACTGCACCAGGGACGGGCCTCGGCGAAGGCCTGCAGTTTTTCTACGGCATCGGCCGCCAGGACATCGTCATCATCCAGAGGTAATATGTAGTCGCCTTCGCAACGCGCGGAGAGAAAATGCCTGGCGTTGGCTATGCCACGGTTTTCCTCGAAATAGACCCTGATATTCGGATGCTCTCTGGCCGCCAGCTCCTCCAGAATCTCACGCGATTGCTCATCGCCGCCATCCCAGACGAGTGAAAATACCCAGTTGTTTGAACTCTGCGTGAGTACCGAATCGATACACCGTGTCAGCCACTTGCCTTTGAATACAGGTGTCTCAATCGAAACGATCATGCGGGGTTCTCCTGAAGTCTGGTTCGAAACCTGAGTCACAAGGTTGCGCTGCCCAAACTTAGACAATACCCATCTCCAATGCAAATCCAGGTGCTGACAATTGGATTTGGGTCACGAAAAACCTTTCTTGTCACCTCGTTCAAACTGTCCCGGAGAATGTGATCTTTGTGGCAGTTTAGACGCTTGCTGTGCGGGTTTTATTGATGGACCAATTCAATCAATGCTAGCCTTTCAGAGGTCACCTGGACATAACGCCGGGACTTTTGTCTGAAGTTGTCGGCTCTCCCCGGGGTTTATTGAGACAGGATGTGTGATTCGTAATACTATGGCTAGCAGCTTGAATACCCGCAGTCCCCGCTTGTTGTTTATCCTGAACAACGATTACGGTGAGCTTGGCCTCGCCATGTATTTTCTGCAGGGACGAGGACTGGCGGACTCGACCACGCTGCTGCTTCCTCCGCGCCTTTTCGCGAAGAATAGAAACACATTGCCCGGTCAGGCCTGTGAGTACGCATCAATCGAAGATATTGTCCGAACGGTCGATGAGACCGAACCGGATATCGTTTTCCTCTTCTCAGGCTACATACTGCCGCTTCACCAGATAATCTCGCTCGAGGCCATGGCGAGCCTTATGCAGTTTCTTTCCGGCAAGCGCTGTAAAGTCGTTACCAGCGACCCGTTCTTCGGTATTTTCTCGCGGATGAATCCCGACGATGTTTCGGCAACGGAGTCTTTGCGCCTGTTTGACGCGGAGATACTCAAGGACCAATCCTGGGCCTATCGGCTCAGTACGACGTTTGGCAATATCCGCATCCTGAGACAATTCACCGCTGCCTCCGATCTCATCAAGGATACGATACACCTGTATTACACGCGCACCGATCCGCACGACGAGTCGATAGCAGTTTCGACAGACAATATCGCCTTCTTTAACCCCAGCCTGGTTCGCGCTGAGGATGAATCAGGCAATGCGGGATCGGACGCGGAGCAGGAGCACAAGCAATGGTTGTTTATACTCGGGTCGGTTGACTATGAACTGCAGACTTCCTATTACGGGGAGCCGAAGTTCATCGACATCCTGGCAAACAAAATGCAGGAAGTGCTACAGGCGGGGAGGCGTCCTGTGTTGTTGGCGCCGGATGAATGCGTACAGAAATTGCGCAGCCGGGTGCCAATCCCCGCCAGAAAGGGGCTGTTGACTTTTTGCGCCTATGAGGCGTTCAGTTCCCTGCTGCTGGAAGCCGAGTATGTTTTCTACTGGAACCTTGCGTCGTATTCGACGTTTCTCAGGGTGATCAACGGATTGCCGATGTTCATGTTTGACGAGGGGCATCTGGCGCGGCACGTAAAGCCGATGCACGAGCGGATGGTCAGGTGGTATTACCAGAACTGGACACCGCCCTCCCTGAACCAGCATAAAAAGCTGGATGTCGATGTCCTGGCCGACCTGGCGGGGGATTACAGAAGAGACACGGCCAGAATCGTCGCGAACCTGGAAGCGTTGCCATCTCCCGAAGAGGTCATACAGAATCTGTATAGCAGGTGAGTTTGCCGGCAATGATCAAGCAAAGAGCACTGGATCACATTTACTAGACGAGATTAGTGGACGCATGGGCGAGGACAAACTTCAGGAGGCGGCAAACACGCTGTTCAAGCAGGAGTGCTGGGAGGAAGCAGCCGTGGCCTACGACAAAGCGCTTGGGGCCGACCCGCAGTCCTTCTGGTCGCATTATAATCTCGGCCAGTGCCTGTCGAAGTTGAGCCGCTGGGAGGAGTCGACGGGTGCCTACGAACAGGCGATCCGGATTGACGCCAGCCAGTTGTGGCCCCATTACCACCTGGGGCAGTCGCTGTCGAAGCTGAGCCGTTGGGAGGAAGCGACAACAGCCTACCGGCAGTCTATCCAGATCGATAGCGGCAAATTCTGGTCGCACTACCACCTTGGGCAGGCGCTCTCCGAATTGAGGCGCTGGGAAGAGGCGATTACCGCCTACCGACAGGCAATCCGGATCGACCCGGGTAAGTTCTGGTCTCACTACCACCTGGGGCGGGCCCTGTCCGAGTTGCAACGATGGGAAGAGGCGGCCACTGCGTATCGACTGGCGATTCAGATAGACCCCGGTGTGTACTGGGCACACTACCACCTCGGGCAGGCCCTGTTGGAGTTGCGACGCTGGGAAGAGGCCGTGACCGCCTACCGGCTGGCGATTGACATCGATGCAGGTCTGTTCTGGCCACATTTCGGGTTAGGGAAAGCACTGGTTGAACTGCAGCGCTGGGAGGAGGCGGTGCCCGCCTGTCAGCGAGCCATTGCATTGGAACCGGATAGATTCTGGCCTCATTATCACCTCGGACAGGCCCTGATAGAGTTGGAGCGCTGGGAAGAGGCCGTGGTCGCCTACAACCACGCCAACCAGCTTGATACCACGGTATTCTGGTCGCACTTTCACCAGGCGCGAGCATTGTCGCAGTTGAAGCGCTGGCAGGAAGCGGCAGTCTCTTATCGGCTGGCGATTGAACTGAACGCGGACTGGTATCTGCCATTTTGCAATCTTGCCCAGGTGCTGGAGCGACTGGCGCAATGGGATGAGGCGATCGCCAGCTACCATGCCGCTATCGCAGTGGATCCGAAAAATCCGGATTGCCGTGAGCGCCTGGGACGCCTGTTCCTGACGCTGGGAAGACTGGAAGAGGCGGCAGACGTCTACAGCCAGCTTATCGGCCTGCTGGACTCAGCGGAACTACTGATAGCGCTGGGCGAAATTCTGAGTGAGATTGAAAGGGAGGATACCGCGATACCGGCCTACTGCAAGGCTCTGGAGCTTAATGCGGGGAACCCGTTTGTATACAATCGTCTGGGATCCTTACTGGAAGAGGTGGGCAGGGCCGATGATGCGGTCATGATCTACAAGCAGGCGGTTGCCATTCGTGTGGCCGATGCAGAAACCCAGCGCCGACTGCAAGCCCTGGGTGTCGAAATAACGCAGTAAACGTTCGGCTGGCCGCGACCGGATCTGCAACCACAGCGGCTTTGGGCAGAATACTGTGCTGTGGTACATTTCCTGTCACGCGATGTGATGCATCTCAAGGTAATTGATAGACGTATGAAGAGATTGTTTTTACATATCGGCAGACATAAATGCGGCACTACATCCATCCAGAAAACGCTGTACCGCAACAGGGAAAAACTGCTGGAGTCCGGTTACTATTACCCGGCGACGGGTATCAGGGTTGCCGCGCATCACGAAATCGCCGAGGCATTGGGCGGCAAAAATCCGTCTGCCACAGAGGAAGTGCGGGCAGAATTGTACCAGTCGCTGAAGGACGAAGCCCGGCGGACCAATTGTAGAAATATAGTCATTAGCAGCGAACAGTTTCAGAGCTGTAACCCCGCCGCTGTAGCCGCGTTTTTCAGGGATTTCGACGTCGTTCCGGTATGCTATCTGCGAGAACAGGCAGCTTATCTCAGGTCTTCCTACCTACAGAAAGTACACGCGACCAGCTATACCGGCTCCATAGAAAAATTTTACCAGGAGGGGTTCTCCACGGACTACAAGGTTTTTCTGGAGAAGTGGAAGGCCGTTTTTAAGCAGGATTTTCTCATTCGCCTGTTCGACAGGGACAGCCTGACCGATGGTGACGCGGTCACGGATTTCCTCGTCGCAATTCTCGGGCTTACCAGGGATGACATTGAAAACCTGCAACTCCTCAGCGATGAGAACCCTTCACTGAGCCGCGAGATGCTTGCTTTTAAACTCGAGTACAACACCCGCGACCTTCCCAACAATGGCACGGTGTATTTCGGACTGGGGAAACTGAGCAAGGCGTATGGTTCAAAGTATGAGATTCCCCTCGCGATTACAGAGGCGGTACGCGCACAGTATGCCGAATCAAATCGTTGGGTGGAGGATAACCTGCTCACCGATGGGCAGAAGTTTTCGTATCCCCATTATGAAGGGGAAATCCTGGACACTATGCCCGCCGAGAAGTTCGATGGCATCTTCCAGGAACTGGATGCCATGAAGGAGAAAGAGAAGCAGGAGGAGCGGGAGCGGGCGAAGAAGGAGCGGCAGGAGGAACGCCAAAGGGAGAGACAGGCGAAACGTGAGGCTGAGAAACTCGAGCGTCAGAAGAAGAGGCGGAAGAAGCGGCAGGTTGAGCAATTGAAGGAAAAGATGAGGGAGGAAGAGAGGCAGCGAAGACTGAAGGTGAAAGCGGAGCGACAGATGAAGGAGGAGGCAAGGCTCCGGGAGGGTGGTTCTCCCCGATTGCTGGATCGTGCGATCGGCGCCTTTCAGCGGATAAAAAAATGACAGGGGGGAACTGCCCGACCCGGGTGCGCCCCGCATGGCGGTTGGGCTCCGGGCCCGGTTTGCGCGCGATGCAAGCCCTGTAGCGCCCGACAGTCGGGACTTCTCGGGTATTCAACTATTTGTTGCCGGGCGCGCAAATCGCATCCAGGCACTTACCAATAATCTCCAACCCGCTTGCGAACTCATTCTTGTCAATGGTCAGTGGAGGGGAAACCCTCAGGTATTGTTGCGTATGCGAGGATATCACTCCCTCGTTGAGCAGCATCAGGTAGAGCTGCGGTATCTGGCCTTGGGATGTGTCTCGAAAACTGAGCGAGAGAAGTCCTCCCTGGCCGTCTATTTGTAAGCCGTAGGTGTCGAACCTGGGGTGAGAGAAATACTCCTGGAAGGTCGTCTCCAGCATCCTGGTTTTTGCGGGAAAGTCATGCTGCTCCATAAACTCCAGTACACCCGAAGCGGCGGCACAGGCGAGACTGTTGCCGGCGAAGGTGCTGCCGGGAAGGGCGCTACTGATATGCCCGGATAGCGGATGGGCGCAGGCAACACCGGAAATCGGAAAGCCGTTTCCCAGCCCTTTTCCAAACACGATGATATCGGGGTTGACGCTACCCTGGCTGGAGCAAAAAAAACCGTTGCAACGATGAAAGCCGGTGAGTATTTCATCGGCAATCATGACGATGCCATGCGTGTCACAGAACTTTCGTACCGTTTTGATAAAGTCTTTGTGCGGCAGCCGCGGGCCGGAATAGCCGACTACGGGTTCACAGATCACGGCTGCCAGATCATCTACCGGTACGGCGTCCAGATAGCCTTCAATCAGCGCCGGATCATCAGAGCCATCGCTATCGATCACGGTTCGGTAATCGTCGGGCACGGGCCCGTAACAATCGGGAAAATGCTGCACAAGGTGCATTGTGCCGAGGGTTTTTCCGTGGAAATGATCCTTGAAAGACAGGATGCGGTTGCGCCCCGTAATGGCCCTGGCAAGGCGCAGGGCAAACTCAATGGCTTCCGCGCCGGTGCTGTAGAGCGCCGCCAGGCCCATGCTCTCAGGCAGTATAGTGTTGATTTTATCAATGGCTTCCAGTTGAACTTCGGTGGCGAAGAAATTGGAGGTCCAGACGCTGTCCACCTGCTGAATCAGCCGCTGGTTAATCGATGGGACGTTGTGGCCGCAATTGACGGCTCCCATTATGGCGCTCAGATCCAGGTACTGCTTCCCGTTGATATCCTCAATCGTACTGCCAGATGCAGCCTTGAATACGATTGGATACTTGAGAAAGTGATCGGGACGAAAATAGCCGTAATCAAACAATTTTTCCTTCATGTCTTCTCTCGAATAGGAGGTTTCAGCTATCAATCCTTGCCCGGCAACAGTGCGCGCCCTGGGACACCCATGAAGCGCCCCGACCATTGATGATTATGTCACTCATGGTTACTTTAAGGTAGGCGAATAGGTGACCCAGGTCACGCCTTTGCCAGTAACTCCTGGTAGCCCGACTTCGGTGAAGGCCCCGGCGTGTTTTTGCGACAACGATACTCGTGAAATGTGAACCACTTTGCTTGTATAACGCACGGGACAACACTAGGCTTGCTAGCTGGAGTATGAACTGAATCGCCACGGTCATCCGCTGGCGCATCTCGCACTGACAGGACCAGAGCACTGTGCTAGATCTCGATAAGCGTTCCGGACGTTTGATACTGGGTTCAGTAAGTTCGTTAATGTCCTGGAAGAAGCCCTCGCAGGATCATGCGGCCCGCTATCGCAACGCGGTGCTTTTCGATGAGTGAATCCCTGACACTCTTACGCGAAGGCGAAACGCTTTTGAAGCAGGGGCGTTGCGAAGAAGCGGTCGAGACTTTGCGGCGCGCCATCGACCTGGATTCCGGTAACGCCTGGCCACTTCACCACCTCGGCGATGCCCTTGGCAGGCTGGGGCGCCTGGCTGATGCGGTAGATGCTTACCAACAGGCGCTTACGTTGGCACCGGAGAGTCCGTGGACCCTTGAGAACCTGGGTAACACGCTGTCCAAGCTGGAGCGCTGGGAAGAGGCGGAAGCGGCCTTTCGCAGTGCGATAGATTCCGGTTCAACGCAGCCGTTGACCTATCTGTATCTGGGAGAAGTGCTGAGCAGGCAGGGGCGCTGTGAAGAGGCTGTCGGGGCTTTCCTGAAATCCATCTCGCTGGATGCGCGCAATGCCTGGCCGCATCATCATCTCGGTGATGCTTTTTCCAGGCTCGGGCATTTGTCCTATGCCGTTGCCGCATATGAACAGGCGCTTGCATTGTCGGTCGACAGTGTCTGGACCTACAGGAATCTGGGTAGCGCCTGTTTGAAACTCGAACGCTGGGAGCAGGCCGAAGCGGCCTGCCGCAGTGCGATTCGACTCGATCCGTCCGAGCCTTACACCTTTCTTCACCTTGGAGAAGCGTTGGCAAAACAGGAGCGCTGGGAGGAGGCGGTCGAGGCGCTGCGCCGATCTGTCGCCCTGAATTCGAACAATGCCTGGCCGTATCATCATCTCGGCGACACGCTGGGAAAA
Organism: Gammaproteobacteria bacterium; assembly: GCA_030427485.1. GTDB lineage: Bacteria > Pseudomonadota > Gammaproteobacteria > Pseudomonadales > Halieaceae > Marimicrobium. The sequence continues at coordinate 60,144 of JAUICG010000023.1, read as the reverse complement.
CTCGGTCGCGTTGATGAGGCGATAGCCGCCTATGAGCGGGCGCTCGCACTATCTCCGGACAGCGTCTCGACCTTGCAGAATCTCGGCACCGCGCTGGCGAAGATGGAGCGTTGGAGAGAAGCAGAGGCTTGCTATCTTCGAGCACGCGATGCTGCAGGCGATGACCTGCACATTACGGCCGCACTGGGCGGGGTCTGGTTGAAACTCGAGCGCTGGCAGGAAGCCGCTTCAGCATACGAGCAATGCCTCGCCGTCCGCCCCGACGATGCCGAGTTGCAGCGCAATCTGGGTATAGCCGTATTCAAACTCGAGACGCAGAAGGCCTATCTCAGGGCCCATTCCGACGCCACACCCGATAGCATCAAGGCGGAGGCTGATACATCGCCGCTACCAGCACTGGACTGGACTGAAGCCCGTTTCGGCGCACGGGTTTTCGAAGTCGAACGCTGGATTGAAGGGATGCTTCCAACAGGCAACAGGCCTCCCGGCGACCGGGTTCAACATCGCCAGCGGTCCGCGGACACGGCTCGTATGCTCTTCATCCTCGATAACGACTTCGGCGAGCTAACCACAGTGATGTATCTACTGTTGGGCCAGAAGTGGGCTGAGCATGTGATGGTGCTGCTTCCCGATCGCCTCTATGCAGCCAACAGCGAGGCTTTCCCCGGCCGGACATTCCGCTACCAGTCGATCGGTGACGTCGAGGAGGTTGTAAAATCTTTCTGTCCGGACATCGCTTTTTTGTGTTCAGGTTATTTGTACGCAATGCACGGCCTGTTGTCTCACGAGCAACTGCAGCAGCTCGTTGACCTGCTGACCGACCGGGGCTGTGGCGTTGTTACTGCTGATCCCTTTCTCGGCGTATTGTCGCAGCAATCTGTCTGCAGCCTGATTTCGATTGATGTGCCGGACGCGTCAGACCTGGAGCTCCCCGCTCATGTGTTTGCCCACCTGGAGAGCGTTAAGGCGGAACAGGATGAGTGGATCGTGGAAAAGCTGTCAGGCGCCGAGCGAATCCTCAGTAGCCACTTGCACCTGTACCCGGCCCATGCGAGCGGTGTCGAGGCTGAAAACCTCGTGCACAATGCGCGTGAACGTGCATTTTTCAATCCTGAACTCGTCTGCGATCTTGCGCTTCAAGCCGATCCGGCCACCCGGCCGCACTGGATATTCATACTCTCAGCCACGGATCTCGATACCCAGTTGATGTTTGAGGCGGTGCGCGGATTTGGGGAAATAGTCGCGCGATTATTGACGCAGGCGATTGCGCTGGGTCGCCGCCCGATATTTGTCGGGCCGGAGAAATTCATCCGCGACCTGGCACGCGAAATGCGCGGGCAGGAGGGAGCCGAGTTGCTCAGTTTCTGCTCCTTTTCCCGCCTCGCATCACTGCTGCTGACGGCGGAGCATGCGTTCTACTGGAATTCAGTGTCGCACACTATTTTGCTGAGATCATTTAATGGATTGCCCGTTGTCCTGTTTGATCGCGGGCACCTCGTGAGGAACGTCGAAGCGATTTATGATCGCGTTGTACAGTGGTACTACCAGGGTGTGCAGCCGATCTACCTCGACCACTCCGAGCCGCTGACACTGGAGGTACTGGATGCCGCTACGGCCGAATTCAGGGGCAACGCGGACAGCATGCGACGCGGTTTCCAGCGTGCCCCTGATCCTCGCTCTCTTATTGAGCAGATTATCGACAGGTCAGGGCCGGCGGCAAAACCCTATGATGCACTAGTCTCATGACGCGGAATCATTTTGGTATGCAATTAACAGGAGCAGCGAATCATGGATGTCTCTAACTACATCCCGCAAAACCCGGAAGATGGCGATTGGGACGTGATAGTCGTGGGCACCGGAATGGGAGGATCCACTATCGGCCTTGCGCTGGCCAGAAAAGGCAAGAGCGTACTGTTCCTGGAGAAGGGAAAATTTTTGCACAGCGGTCCACTGAACGCGCCGGAACCGCCCTCCGGACCGATGTCCGAGGCCGATCAACGATTGCACACCGGGTGGTGGCCGAGCCGTCTCCAGGGGATGACCACCTTCGGCAAGGCCGATTTTTACGCTCCGCTCGGATGTGGTTCCGGCGGTACCACGGGCCACTACGGTGCCCAGCTGGAGCGTTTCGCGCGCAGTGATTTCTCCCCGAAGGGAAACTTTCCCAAGGTCGAGGGCACCAACCTGCCGGAACACTGGCCGGTATCGCATGAAACGATGACGCCCTACTATCGGCAGGCCGAGTCGCTATTCCACGTCTGTGGCACACAGGATGAGTTGAATACCGATGAGGGCGCGAATCTGCGCCAACCCCCGCCGCTGGCCGAACGGGACCAGGCGCTCCACGACTCGTTCAAGGGCATGGGGCTGCACCCCTACCGGGCCCATGTCGGCTATGAATACGTCCCGAATTGTTTTGAATGTACCGAGATTTGCCCGAAAAACTGCAAGCGGGAGGCGGGTCAGGTCTGCCTCCTGCCGGCCCTTGCGGATTTTGGTGCCCAGATACTACCCGAATGCGAGGTCGAGGAGTTGGTCGCGGATAACAAGCGGGTGAACGGGGTACGTGCGCGGTATAAAGACAGGGAGATCACGCTGAAGGCGCGCACAGTCGTGCTGGCCGCCGGTGCCTACATGACGCCGCGCCTGTTGCTCAAGTCATCATCTGCGACGTGGCCGGACGGTTTGGCCAACAGATCAGGCATGGTCGGTCGCAACCTGATGCTGCATACCAGCGATTTCATGGCCCTGGATTCGCCGCAGTGGTTGTCGCCCGAGGGTCCCCGCAAGACCCTCGCACTCAATGACTTCTATTTTGACAACGGCCACAAACTGGGGACATTCCAGACTGTGGGTTTTCCCTTCGAGTCCGTGTTTATCCTGGCCTACCTGCGCCATGTGGCGGATGCCGACCCACGCTGGTGGCGCAGGATAACCAACCCGATGCTGCCCCTGGCCTCCGAGCATGCGCCGCGCCTGTTTGCCCGCTCGACCATGTTTGCCACCATTGTGGAAGACCTGCCTTACAGCCATAATCGCATCATCCTGGACCAGGGTGCACCGAATGGCATGCGCTTCGAGTACGAGTACACCAAAGAACTCAAATGGCGCAATGCCTACTTTCGCAAGCGGGTCAAGGAAACACTGTCGCGCAAGCACCGGGTCCGCGTGCTAAGCGGCAGGAACAATATTAACTATGGCCATGTCTGCGGCACCTGCAAGTTTGGCGACGACCCTGCCACCAGCGTACTTGATGCCAATAACCGCGCGCATGACCTGGATAACCTCTACGTGGTTGACGCCTCGTTTTTCCCGTCCAGCGGAGGTACCAATCCCAGCCTCACCGTCGCCGCTAATGCCCTGCGAGTGGCCGAGGTGATCTAACGGCTTATGAATTCTCCAATGCCTCCGCTTGCCCTATACCGGCGTGCAGAATTTCGCGCCGGGCGATTCCTGATAAGGCCCGCGCGCGTCCCGGACCAGCCTCTTATGTATGGCTGGCGTAGCGATATCGATACTTCCCGTTTTCTATCCGCGGCACCCCCTGAGTCGATTGAGTCGCAACTGACCTGGTTTGAAAGGGTGTGCCGGGATCCCGGCTACAGTTACCATATTGTCGAGGATCGCGGCGTACCGATTGGCTTCACCTCCATGTTCAACGCCGATCCGGCCCGGGCCGATGCCGAGTGGGGCGTGGTAATGGGTAAACAGCGCGTGCAGGGCGTGGTCGGCATTTTTGCCCCCCTGTGTTGTCACTGCGCGTTCAAGTTTGGCGAACTGGACAACCTCTATACGTGCATAAACGCCCAGAACAGCGGTGCTGTTAGACGGGTGAAGCAGATGGGCGCGCGATTGTTCGAAGAGCCCAGTATCTACAGGAAAGAGGGTGAACTGCTGTTTCGCATCAGTGCGGATGACTTTGCGGAAACACTGCCCGGCCTGGTTGATGCGAGTGAGGACTGGGCGAATGCGCTGGCGGTTGAAATGCATCTTGTTCAGCCGCCGGCTTGATACATGTTCCGCCGCCCGGCCTCGGCAGCGAGTCCGGACCGAAGTCCGGGCCCTTTTTGTGTCGATAGACGGACAAGGTGCTGAGAATGGGTGAATCAATCACGGGTGGTGAAGCCATACTGCGTGCTCTTATCAGTAATGGCGTCGACAGTACCTTCGGTATACCCGGGGTGCAGACCTATCCATTCTTTGATGCAATCGCGAGGTACCCGGATCGCATACGTCACTACACACCCCGACATGAACAATCCGCGGCCTACATGGCAAACGGTTACGCAAAATCTACTGGCAAGCCCGGTATCTACTCGGTGGTCCCGGGCCCCGGAATCCTCAATGCCGGCGCCGCGATTTCCACGGCGAGGGCGACGAATACGCCCACACTCCTGGTAACCGGACAGGTACCCGTATCCTACCTTGGTATCGGGAGGGGGCATCTGCATGAACTGCAGGACCAGTTGGCGACATTGCGGGGCCTCACCAAATGGAGCGGGCGCATCGACAGCCCGGAAGCGGCGCCGCGCAGCGTGGACGAGGCGTACAGGCAGATGACCACCGGGCGCCCCGGGCCGGTGGCACTGGAAATGTGCTGGGACAGAATGATGTCAACGGCGCAGGTCGAGGCGATGTCACCCTTCAGGGCCGGGGATAGCACCGAGGTTAATCCCGAGGATGTGAACAGGGCCGCTGCGTTGGTAGCCGCTGCGCGCAATCCGATGATTATGGTTGGAGGCGGCGCCCAGCACGCGCACGACTCTGTGCTGCAACTTGCTACCATGCTGGATGCACCGGTGACCGCCTTTCGCAGTGGCAGGGGGATCGTCGCGGAGGATCACGCCCTGGGCGTTTCATCCGCCGCGGCGTATGAACTCTGGCCCGAGACAGACCTGCTGATAGGCATCGGGTCGCGTCTGGAACTCCAGTACATGCGCTGGACCGGCATGGGTGCCTATGAAGCCAGACCTGCAGCGCCGCCCATTCTTGTCAGGATCGATATCGATGCACTGGAAATGGAACGCTTGCGACCCGACGCGGGTATTGTTGCGGATGCGCACCACGGTACCCATGCGCTGATAGAGCGCCTGGGCCGCAGCGGTTTTCAATCCGGTGGGCACCGGGAGCGGATAGCCCGGGCGAAAGCGTTAGCGAGAGAGAAGATCAACAAGGTACAGCCACAGATGGCCTATCTGGATGTTGTTCGAGACGTATTGCCGCGAGATGGATTTTTCATCAAGGATCTCTGCCAGGCAGGCTACGCATCTTACTTCGGTTTTCCGGTTTATGAACCGTTAACCTATATAACCTCCGGTTATCAAGGTACGCTTGGCTTCGCATTCCCCACAGCGCTGGGTGTGCAGGCGGGAAATCCCGATCGCGGAGTTGTGGCTGTCGTGGGAGACGGCGGATTCATGTTCGGGATTCAGGAACTTGCCACCGCCGCGCAGGAGAAGCTGGCGCTGGTCACGCTGGTGTTCAATAACGGCGGCTACGGGAATATTCGCCGGGACCAGCGGCGCCTGTTCGAAGACCGGGTTGTTGCTGCCGACCTGACTGCCCCCGATTTTGTGAAGTTGGCGGAGAGTTTCGGTGTTCGCGCATACCGGGTGGCCTCGCCCGACGCTCTGAGACCTGTGCTGGCGGCCGCGCTCGACGCTCGGCAGCCCGCTGTGATCGAAATACAGGTGGAAAGAAACAGCGAAATCAGTCCCTGGGAGTTCATTGTCCGCATGCCGGGAACCCCGGGAAGCGGCCTGAAAATCGTTTGATCCGATCTGTGATGTGATTCCTTGACGGGTTCTGGCCCAGGAACCAGAATGATTTCATTTGAAGTCGGGAAGTACGCTAGTGGTGCAAGCAGTCTTTACCAAATACCTGATCGTGGGTGCCGGCCCGGCTGGTTTGCAGATGGCCTATTTTCTCGAGAGAAGTGGTCGGGATTACATCGTACTGGAAAAGGAAAATGCCGCGGGCGCGTTTTTTGCCACACAGCCGGTACACCGCAATCTGCTGTCGATTAACAAAAAATACAACTATTTTACCGAGGAAGAGTTCAACTGGCGGCACGACTGGAACTCCCTGCTATCCGATGATCCGGCGTTGCGTTTTACAGCGTATACCGATGATCTTTTTCCACAGGCCGATCTCCTGTATCAGTACTTCCAGGATTTTGCAACACGCCATGCATTGAAAATACGCTATGGATGTGCGGTAGCGCATGTCGGCAGGGATGAAAACAAGGACTTCCTGGTAAACACCAGCCAGGGCGACCAGTACCGCTGTAAAGTACTGTTGCTGGGTCTTGGCGCCACCGAGCCCCTGGTACCGGAAGAGATTGAGGGCATTGAACTGGCCACGGGTTACGAGGACCAGGATCTGGACCTCGACCGCTACCGAAACAAGCGGGTCGGCATACTCGGCGGCGGCAACTCTGCGTTCGAGACAGCGGATTACCTGTCCGGTGTGGCCTGTTATGTGCACATTCTGGCGAAGTCGCCGATTAAGATGGCGTGGGACACGCACTTCCCGGGGAACGTTCGTGCAGTCAACAACAATATTTTTGATATGTATCAGCTCAAGTCGATGCATGCCGTGCTCAACCCGCGCGTGAAGAAGATTGAAAAGCTTGCCGGTGGTGTCCTGCAGATCAGTCACGAGTACGACTATCCGGAAGGTGATCCCCCCGGCACGTTGAAACTCACGCGCGAGTACGATTACATCATCCGCTGCACCGGCTGGAAGTACGTGACGCCTTCGATGTTCCACGAGGACATCGCACCTGTGTTGGCGGAAAACCAGAAATACCCGGTGATGACATCTTCGTGGGAAAGTGAGCGTACGCCGGATATGTATTTCATCGGCGCAGCGATGGCGGGGAATGACCGGCAGGCGGCCTCGAGCTTTATTCATGGATTCCGTTACAACATCAGAACCCTGTCGAGACTGCTGGAAGAAAAATACGAGGATGTTCCCTATCCGGGCTCTGCACCGAGGCCGTTTGATCTCGATCAACTGCTCGACTGGATGTATACGCGCTTCAGCATTTCCGCGGGACTGTTCCAGTTATTCGGGCATTTGTGCGATGTGGTGATTATATCTGACGACTTGCAGCGTACGGCGCACTATGAGGAGATGCCGCTAAAATATGCGCAGGAAACCTTGTTGGATGAAAACCAGCATGTGCTGATTTTCACCCTGGAATTCGGTTTCAAGAAATTCGGCGAATCGAGCATCACCTTTTTCGGTCCCTCCGATCCCACCAACCCGAGCTGCGCGGCGTTCCTGCACCCGGTGATCCGCTACTACCGCGGTGGAGAGCAACAGGAGTTTCACTTCGGCGACTCACTGCTGGCCCGTTGGGACAGGCCACATGCCAGCGGCGGTGCGGTAACCTCAAATCACCATGCGTTTTTGAACTGGCTGAATGAGAGGCTGGATGCCAACCTGGAGCTGGAGGAGCCCACCGATGATGGCGTATATCGCAAGTGGTCCGATAAGGAGAAAGAGATGTGGGAGAAGAACCACATGTCGGCCAGGTCTACTCCCGAGTGCACCCGGCCGATTTAGGGTACGTCAGATGGCTGTGTAGAGCCGGATCGGGTGTCCGCGCTGATTGCAGTGCAGTTGGTCCGTTTTGCTACCACAACCTGAAGGGCACATTTAAGTGCCTGGGTGGAAAGGCTTGATGCAGTATTTTCCAAAGAAATCACTTCCGGCTTACCTGAACTTCCTGCAGGCAAAGTATGACGCCTTTACGGGCGCTGTGCAGGTCGATTCAAGGCCCTACTACGCGATGATAGATCCCTGCGATATCTGTCAGCTTCGCTGTCCGACCTGCCCTACAGGCATTGAGAACGAGGGTATCAGGTCAAAAACCGGAAGCGACACGCGTTATCGGAGCGATCGTTCCAGGCTTTCGCCAGAGCTGTTTGATGCGATGCTGGAAGAAATGGGCGAGCACCTGTTTCTTATCGATTTCCACAGTTGGGGAGAGCCGCTGCTCAACAAACACACGCCGAGCTTTATACAGAAAGCCAGGGCCTGTGATATCGAAACCACCATGCACACGAATTTGTCTCTGAAACTGTCGGACGAGCGAATCGAGGAGATCCTGTGTTCAGGCCTGGATCATCTTATTGCGTCCATCGACGGTTTCTCGCAGGAAGCCTACGAGAAATTTCGCGTCGGGGGGAACGTCGAACTGGCCAAGGAAAATCTGGTAAGAATCGTCCAGATGCGCAATAAACTGGGCCTGAACACTGTAGTTGTCTACAAGTTCCTGGTGTTCAGCTGGAATGAGCACGAACTATCCGCGGCACAGCGGTTCTGTGAAGATCATGGTATCGTCTTTATACGTATGGACGCCCTCATTCCGGATGCGGACTGGCTGCCGAGTTACAGGAAAGAGGAGAAGCCATTTATTTCCCTGGTCGACGTGGAAGAGCTGGACCGGCAATGGACTCGCGCCGGGCAACCCGATTATTGGCGTGAGCATGAGAAACACCCGCTTTATTTGCCGGTGCAAATCGTGGATGGCCGGACTCTTCATGAAGAGACAAAGACCAATGTTTTTTGTGGTTGGCACTACAGCGTCGCGGTCGTTCAGCCTGCAGGCCAGATGGCGCCATGCTGCATCATAGAGAAAGAGACTGATCGTTTCGGAACCATCATACCGGGCGAGGCGGCACTTGCTGATGTCTGGAACAACGAAAGCTACAGAAAATCGCGCGCAGTTTTTGCGGGTAAGACGATAGGAGGGCTCGAGGACACTGACACGATCTGTACCCGTTGCTATTTTCCCGACGCGTTCAAGCACAGCTATAGCGAGAGCGATGCCAAGGTCATCGGGAGATTCCTCCAGCTGTTCGAAGATGCAGAGCCAGTGCTGGTGCAGGCCTTTCAGCTGCTGCTTGAAGGTGAGACCAGGTCCGTTAGAGAGAGGTTTGTAGCATTTTTTGAGCAACAGGTCGCCGATGTGTTGGCGGATGCCCGCAAGCAACAGCTTCGGTTGGAAGTGCGGCAGGCCAGGGAATCTTTACTGTCCGCCATGGGAGTTGAAGAGATGGCGTTCGAGGAGGCGGCCAGTATCACGCAGGGCTATATGTCGGAACTGGGTCGAATCGGCATGGATGGCCGGATTGTCCATGATATTTCACGTCTCCCATACACCAAAACCCGTATAGTAAGCGCACTTCTGATGCTGATGGCTGCTTCTGACGACCAGGAGGCGAAGTCCAATTTCAGAAATGCGGCTATGGTACTGGCGTTCTTTCAACCGGATATAGGTCCCGGTTCCGCCGGCCTCGATCAGGCAGGACCTCGGCAGCAGACTTGGCAGCAGGTCGTCGACCGGGAGATGCGCGACCTGCAGGCCAACTTGACAGGTCTCGGCCACTGATGGGTGAGCATGTCTGTGCCGCGGGGAGTCAATTGGCAAGCATCAGCCCCAGTACTCGCGGATCAGCGGGTCCGACTCCTGTTTTCTGATCTCCCCTTCCAGGTAACGCATGTGTGCTTCAGGGTTGTCCGCCGTATGGATGCGAGCCGGGTAGATCATCATGCGAATTTCCGCCTTGCGGAATCCAGCCGCTAATGCGCGCTTCTCGACATCCGTCAGATCGGGGTGCCAGAAATCGACAATCATCACGATGCGATCCGTACTCCCACGGTTCCAAACCTCGTGTTCGAAGGAGTCGTCGAATAGCAGGGCCTTGCCCTGTTCCCAGCCATGTGTTTCCGAGCCCACTCGTATACGGCAATCGTCGGGTATTTCAATCGCGAGATGACAGCGCAGTCTCAGGTTGTCGACACTGCAATGTGCCCGGAGGTGGGAGTCCGGAACATTCAGCGACAGCGCGGCATCGCCCCAGGGATAGTCGACACATAGACCCGGTAACGAGCGTAATATTTCCTGCGTCCTGGGACACCCGGTGGAAATGCCGGACATGTCCACGCCCATGTGAAACAGGAGATAGAGGTACCAATCGTTCTTCATTTTCGCCGGCGCATAGCGCAGATAGGCACTCTTGGCGACGGACAGCGCTTCTTCCCGTATACGTTCAAACTCGGACTCGAGGATACTGACACCCTCTGGGGTAGGGCCAGAATAGAAGCCTTTTGCCGCGAGGCCGGGGAAGCAGGGATAATTGGGAGACTGTAATGGTGGGCTGCTGATTTCTTCCTGCTCACCGGCGAAAATACGCAGATACGATTTCACGCGATCAAGTTCGGGCCCACCCGACATGATACGGTCATAATAGCCGCCGGTACGCATCACCTCGATGATTTTGTGCAGGTTCCAGTTTTTGTCCATCGCGGCCAGTCCTTCAGACTATGATTGTTTCATAATGCGTCGTGTGATTTCGAGCATTTCGGCCTCGACAGCGACTCTCCAGAGTTTGCCGTCGGGCCCGGGCGAATCGATAGCATGCCTGCCTTTGCCGACGTCCCGCTGAAAAAATGCGAGGGTCGGCGCGGCTGAGCGGGCAAACTCTACCTGCTCACCGGTACCCTGTTCGAGCAACACCATCACGGCGCTCCTGATGGCATTCTTCGGATGCGCAAGATGCGCAGAATCGACGACGAAGCTGCCGTCCAACTCATTGGAGGAAATAGCCTCGCCAAGCTGTTGCAGGATGTCGAATGCCTCTAAAGCGGACGCGGGTGATTCCGGCTTTGCGTTCTCCGGGAGTAGGGCAGAGAGAACAGAGGGAACGTCCGGCGCGGCGAGGAGTGCCTGCTGAATTCGCCAGGCCGATTTCAAGTACTGCTTGGTCTCCTGCAGCAGCCTATCGCAGGTGAGGCTACACTCTATGTCGAGGCGAGGCGGATTGCCTCCCTGGTAGAACCAGGCGAAAATACGTTTTGCATAGTCTGTGTTCATGCCTCGCAGCAGGTGCCCGTCGTCGAAGGTGAACCAGGGCTTGCCAGACAGAGTCCTTAAAATGCAACTGAAGGACACCGCATTCCAGTAGAACACGTACTCCGATTGCACCAGCAATGATTGAAATTTGTGATAGTCACAGTGACCGAGCAGTTCCATAGCGTCAGCGGCGCGGCTATGCTTGCGCACTGCCTCAATCACCCGAGTTGGTGCGATGAGAGTGGGTACTCTTCCTGCTTCCAGGGTTTCATGGAGTTTAGCCAGAAGAATCTTGCGAAACTTCCGCGATAGTCTGCCGTACTTTCCCAGTTGAACAGTGTAGTCCTGGTCGCCCAGTACAAAGAGCCATTTCTGTGGGCCGGGATTGATCGCAGCTGTTGACGCTGGCTGTTCATCCACGGGTTGCGATCGAAACGCGGAATTGTGGAAGTGTAGTCGCTTGGCGTGCGTACTATCCGACTCCGTCGGAGAATCTCCACATGGATACACATGCAGTACTCCGTTCAGGATGCGGTGCATCTGGCCCAGCAAATCGGAGAGGCGCTTCCTTTCACGCGCAGCCGCAATAGACCATACGATGGTCCACCTGGGAGCCGTGAGTGTAACAAGATCATTTGGGTTTACATCCTCCAGCAGCCCCAGGAACGGATCGCTGGAGAAGCATTTCCATCCCGTCTCCTGCGTTATCTGCAGCAGCGATTGCAGTTCATCAGGCTCGCACAAACGGTGGATGGGCATGAGGTAGCCTGAGAGTAGGCCCAGAATGCCCGGCGCATTTGTTTCAAGTTTTATACGTATGTCATCAATTGAGTGATAGACGAACGTTCTCCCTGGCAGAATGTCGGAGTTCTTGCTGTGTAAGCCTGGAGGCAGCATTAAAACTGTGTCTTCAGCGAACGATTGGCGGTGTATTAGATACATAGCGAGCGCTAATTCACCATAGTCGTTGCAAACGACCAGAACGATCGGTGTATTACTCTCCGCCATCTGTATACCATTCAGCTTAATAAGAATACGCTCAGTCCTGGAGGCGCTGTTGTCCGTGCCAGGTACCGTCGATTTTCACCGATTCAGAACCATCATGCACGTATTAACTGGAGCTTGTTTTCAATTCGTGCGCCAGGTCACGCACTGATGTGTCAGCCTCATGCCTCGCAAGGTGATAAAGGTATCATTTCCTGCGTTTTCTATTCACTTTACAAGCGACTCGTACTCATTGAAAGGCAACATTATGTTATGGTCAGGACTGCAGGAATAGTGCATGGCTCGTTAATCCTGAGTCGTAGATTCTGAAAAAGACAAAGGCCCGAATAAATGGCGGACAAGCTGCTCGACCAATACCTGCAGTGGAGGGCCAACACCCCTGAAATGCAGATGGCCAACAAATCGTGCGCTGCCATTTGTCACGCACCGTTCACTTCCTTGCTCTTTGATCCCAAGGGCTATGTCCGCTCCTGTTGCCAATCGATGACGCACAGTATAGGTAACGTTACCCAACAAACACTCCGAGAGATCTGGAACGGAGAAGTGAACCGGGGGATGCGGGATAAAATGCGGGCGAATGAACTGCCGCAGGGGTGTCTAACCTGTCAATCCGATATAGATAAAGGTAACTTCGAGCAAACGTTTGCCCGAATGTTCGACTCGTTTCCGATTTCGGACGCGCAGCCACTGTGGCCCCAGAATATGTGGTTCATGATGAGTAACGCCTGTAACCTGGAATGTGTGCAATGCTACGGGGAGTTGTCGTCTTCAATACGTAAGAACCGGGATAAACTGCCGCCACTCAAGCGCGTCTACAGCAATGAATTTTTTGAAGAGCTGCGAGAATTCCTGCCGCACCTGAGGGTCTCATTGTTTCTAGGGGGGGAAGCGTTCCTTTCGGCAGAGAATTTTCGCATCTGGGACATGATGATAGCGGATGGCTTGACCACGCATACCCATATTGTGACCAATGGTACCCAACTCAACGATCGGGTTGTAAGGGTGCTCTCCGCCCTGCCGTGTACTGTTTCGATTTCACTCGATGGAGCGACGAAAGAAACAGTCGAATCGATCAGGCTCAACGCGAACTTTGACGAGATTCTCGGGAACATCAGGACGATCCAGCAGTATTCGAAAGTCGAACTGAGTTTCTGCATCATGCCGCAGAATTACCATGAGTTTGCTGATTTCCTGGTTCTGGCGGAGCGTCTGGGGTGCGGCGCCACCGCTAATACCGTCTATCAGCCGCCCGAGTACAGCGTGTCCGGGCTGCCACGCGCCCAATTGGCGAAGATTGTAGCAATGTGGGAGTCGCGGGATGCCGAAATGCGGCAGGTACTGGATCGCCATCTGGGATTGTGGAATCTCGAGCTGGGACGCTTGAAGGGCTGGATGGATTCCCCTGACGCGCCCGCCGGACCCACCTACCTCACTGGAATAACCTCTCGAATGAACCCGGAGCCGCAAACAGGTGCAGGCCCGTCACGGCATTTGCTTACTGCGGCACCGGTTGTACCGGCGGACGCTGATACTGCACTTGCTATGCTCACGGAATGGTCGAACGGCGGAATGGTATACCAGGCAGTGCTGGATGAGAATGACAGGGTAAGCGGTGTAGAGGGGACGTTTGGTGGATTGGACGGCAGCACAGTCAACAATAAAGCCTTGTCGGTCGTCCTGATGCTGCTACGTGAACGTTATGGCGAAGATGTCAATATTGTGAGTGAGCAATTCTCTGCGGTCGAGATGGATCGCACGATGGAATTCATTAACCTGCAGCGTGAGGTAACCACGCTGCGCTGGAAGGTGCTCTCATCATCCAATCCGGCATCGTTGCAAAAGACCTTCCTGCTGGCGGTCAGCGGGCGCGTTGAGAAACTGGAGCCGCTGCCGACGGGTGGATATCGGCATGCTCTTGAGGTCACGGCGGCGCCTGTCCATCGCGACAGTGAGCATGGGAGTCCTTCATTGCGCTCGAGCGACCTGATCATTACCGACACGAAGGGTGATCTGGAACTGGCTCTCGAGAAAGCCAAGCGCCAGCTTGAGGATGGGCAGTGGTCAGTGGCATCGGAGTCACTGCAGGAGATTTGTGAAGCTTATGAAAACGTGCCGGAGGCACACATATTGCTCGGTCGAGCGGGCGCTTCACTCGCGGACTGGGAACTGTCAGCGAGAGGATTTGCGGGGGCGGTCGAACGCGGCGCGGTAAGTCATGAGACATGGGCTGGATTAGGTCAGGCCCTGGCCCGACTCGAGCGACTCGACAGTGCGCGAAAGGCGTACGGTGCGGCCAGCGCGCTAGACCCATCAAATGCGAGAACGTGTTCAGAACTCGGCTTGGTACTTTTGCGGCTTGGCGAACTCGAGCCCGCACTGGTGCAGTTCGAGCGAGCCGCGGAGTTGGGTCTAGCGAGCGCCCACATTGAGCGTGGACATGTGTTGACCCTGTTGGGGCGGGAGGACGAGGCCGCGTTGGCACTGCGGCTGGCTGGGGAATCTGCTGATAAAGCGGTGTGAGCAAAACTGGTTATAGCCCCGGTATCTGCTACACGAAAGTGTAATATTGGTCAGTTGCGCCCAAAAAGGAGAACCCGTTCGCAGTACGCTGTTTACCTTTCCCGTACTTTTATGCAAAGCGCATAATCAAGTGATAGACTCCAGCGTCAGGGCTGCGGTTTATTAGGTGTCATTTGTGGCACGTGTGATCCGGCGATTCTGCAGTGCGCGCAACCTTTACGGCGCATAGGGTAATGGGAAGCATAAGGTCTGTGTAGAGAGAAACCGCAGTGTCCGACACCAGAAACATCTGTTTGATCAAGCACAATGCACTCATGGAGATAGACTGGATATTATGCTTTCCCCCGAAATAGTCGAAGAGTTCAATCGCATCCGTAACACACCCGCCGGCACTTCGGCGTGTCCAGCGGCCTCCATTAATTTGCACTTCTCGCAGCAGGGCGTTGTAACCGCCTGCTGCTTCAACCGTCAGCAGGTGTTGGGGGTCTACCCCGAGAACTCCGTCGATGAGATATGGAACGGGGAGCCGATCCGGGAGCTCCGCGAAGCCCTGTTGAATAATGACCTCTCGAAAGGCTGCCAGAAATGTGAACAACAACTGGAGGCCAGGGACTACGGTGGAGCGCACGCCCTGTTCTACTCAGTGTATGCGAGGATGACGGCGGAGAAGCGAATCCAGCGCGGCCTGCAGCCCGATGTTGACCAGGAAATCACGCCGCTGCCGATGCGCCTGGAGTTCAATATCCACAACTCCTGCAATCTGGAATGCGTGATGTGCCACGGGTTGGCATCCTCGGCGATCCGCACCCGCCGTGAAAAGTTGTCGCCGATGCCAAACCCCTATGACGAGGCATTCGTGGATCAGCTGGAACCGTATCTTCCTTACGTCGTGGAAGCGGATTTTATGGGTGGCGAACCCTTCCTGATACACGCCTACCAGATGTTGTGGGAGCGGATCGCCCGCGTTAATCCGAAAATGGAGTTGTGCATCCTGACCAACGCCACGATCCTCGACGACAAGATCAAGGAACTGCTTGAACGGATAAACTGCCTGATGCATGTGTCTATCGACTCCATGTACAAGGAGACCTACGAATCCATTCGCAAGGGCGCGTCCTTCGAGCAGGTCATGGCCAATTGCATGTACTACCTGGATTTGATGAAAAGGAAGGGGCTTCCCTATACCTGGCGGTTTTGCCCGATGCGGCAGAACTGGCGGGAAATTCCTGAAACTGTCAGGTTCTGCAACGAAAAGGGCATTACCCTGATGTATAACCAGGTCGATTCCCCGGTCAATTTTTCTTTGCACACGCTCGCGGTAGCGGAATTGCAGGAGGTCATCAACGTCCTTCGGGATCACATTCCCGAGGAAACGCACGTCGCGGTGGAGATAGAGAATCGCAAGAATTACATCGAGCTGATTCAACGCCTGGAGGGATTCCTGGTGGCTGAGAACCGCCTGAACGGACTCAAGTCACGTCTCGATATTTCGAATTCCGTTATCAGCCAATACACCAAGGGTAAGGACAAGACATCGAAGCGGGTTCCCGTGGTGGTGCTCGGTGAATCATCGAATTTGCTGGTGCAGGCTTCGAAGCGTTATGTGGCCACCCGGATCAACGTGGACCTGGCCCGTCAAACCGAGCTGCACCTACCCGAGGTCGTCTCCAACAGGGTATCGGAGCAACTGGCCGAGATGATGGACCTGCTGGCCGAGACGGACCCGGCGGTGTTCACCAAGGTATTCCTCAATGAGTTAACCCGTACCTACTCGGGTGTCGGGGGCGTCAACGAAGTGCACGATGGAGATGTTTTCGAGTGGATCCAGCAGTTTTCGGCCGCACTGTCATCCCACGAGGACCCGCAGCGCGTGATCACCAACCTGCTGTCCGCCACGCCCGGCGAGATATACGGACTGCTGGCAGCATCGAGTTCCTCTGGAGAGGTAACCGAGCAACTCATGGGACGCTACGCGGAATCCGGTGAGCGGATTGAGCAATTCGTTTAGGGCGCTACAGGCAGATCTGGTAGCCAACTGATGCGCATGTAGCATCTGTAGACATGCATTGCGGAGTAACAATTGTATGTCCTGACCGCTTGCACCCCGTAGAATGCCTCTTTCCCCCCATGATGATGGGCACAAGATTGCGCGGATTTACCTGAAGTTTATACTCTAAGTGGTTCAATAATTGAGTGTTCATGGCCTGGTGACAAGCGGAAAGATTACATGCGAATTGACTTGATATGATGTTTGGTTATGATGCTGGAGTTAAAGCGCATTGGGGTGAGCACCACTGATAAAATCGTCGTGAAAGTTGTCGCGGCGGGGCACCCGGAAGGCTGGAGCATTCAGTCCCCCGGTGTCTCAGGGCTCTTGAGGAAAACACGAAGTGAAAGCGATTGTTCACATAGGCGCGGAGAAAACCAACGCCCGCGCCATACAACAGTTTCTGTATCTGAACAGGAAAAATCTCCGAAAAGCAGGCTACCATGTTCTTCAGTGTGCCGGAGAAACAAACCATCGTGCACTGCCGGCTTACTGTGTTGCCTCTGAGACCATCGATGACTATTTCCGGGCGGACGGCATAACCACGCCAAAAGAGAGAGAGGCGTTCAACGAGCGATTTATCTCTGACTTCGAAGCCGAACTGCAGGGCTTGCCGGCCGGCACCCATACCGTTCTTATCTCCAGTGAACACTTTCATTCGAGAATCGTCACAGCGGCCGACATGGACAACGTGCACCGGTTGTTGTCTAGCCATTTTGAGGCAACAACAATCGTTTGCTACCTGCGGGAGCAGGTAACCGCCTATGCCAGGAGTTATTCCACGTTCCTGAAGTCTGGTGGTCGGCACTCCTTTGCCAAGTTCCTGGAAAGCTGCAAGCCCACTAACGCGCAGTATAATTATGCCGTGATGCTCGGCAATTGGGAGCGGTGCTTTGGCGTTGATGCCCTGGATGTCTCCCTGTTTGCGAAAGACAGATTCCTGAACCGTAATTTGCTCGACGATTTCACCGCGAAAATTGATCCATCCCTCGTCGGAACGCTGAAGCTGGACGTGCGGTTGGAGAATGAATCCATCAGGCCCGCGGGACAGGTACTGGCGCGGGCCGTAAACCTTGTGTTCCCTGCAAAATCCAGGGTACCTGAGGTTGTGCAGTTCAGGGAAAGATGCCAGGAATTGATCGCCCGCAGAATGGCCGGTAGTGGGCAGCAGCCGGACCTCAAGACATGGCAATCGATACACCACAGTTTTCGGGAGTCCAATGAACAGGTTCGACAGAAGTTTTTCACGGATGTCGACAGTCTGTTTGTAGAACCGTTTGAAATGGAAATACCGCGCAATGCGATCGATGAGGAGTTTACCGAGCTATTGCTTGAAATTGTCGCCCTGATCAGGGAGAGCGGCATCGATATCGATATGCCCAAGGCGCACGCCAGGCTGTGGAGTGTGATATCCAACTGTGTCACGGAGATGGCCAATTTCCAGGGCGGCATGAGAACGGGGCCAGCGCCCATAACGCTGAGTGCCAAAGACGGGCACTTGCTGAAAGACATCGCGATCAAAATCGAGAAGAGTAGCCCGCAGGCATCTGTAAAGCTGATGACCATGGCGAGCAGGGTGTTGCCGAATGCCCCCGTCGTCGTGGAAAAGCTGAAGGAATACTCGAAGAAAAGCGGAAATCAACAGCAAGCACAGTTTATCGTCACCTATCACGGCGGCGAGGAGCCTTCCGATCACCAGGAGTATCAGCGACTGCACGAGCGCTACGGTACGTGGCTGGATTCTCTGGATATTCCGTCCGGCGGGGCGATGGTTCCGGTGAAAGATTGCCGCGTGGTAAAAGCGAGTGGCGCACTCCAGGATGCCAACGGTTCACCGATGTCGGGTTTCACGATCTTCCAGGCCGGGTCATTGGAGGAAGCAATTGTTATAGCCAAAAAGTGTCCTTACCTGGACATAGGTGGAACCCTGGAGGTGTCAGAGATATCTGCGCCATCAGGCAAGAGTTAGAGTTAGAGTTGGATTCAGGATAGCAACGAGGACAAGTACGTAATGATACCCAAGAGAAGAAGACTCCGGTATGTAAAGGACAGGGCAGCCAATGCATATTGGCTGTTGAAGCAGGGAGATTTCAAGCAGTTTTTGCAACGCCTTACCAGCGAAGTCGAGTTTCAGTGGGAAAACGTGAGGACTCGGATAAACAACTATGCCGAAGTGCGCAGTCAGGGCCAGTTGGCGTTCGATCCGCCGCAGGATGCTCAAAAAGCGCCAGCCAATGTGCCTGATCTTGATTCAGAGTACATCGACAGACGAAAGGAACAGCCGCCAAGCTACCGGCCCACGAATCTCAAGCGTGTCCCAACTGTTGTTATGAAAGCAGACGCAGAGGAAATCAAAGGTGAGCTGCGAGCCATCCTTTCCTCTTTCAATGTTCGAGAGAGAGGCTAGGTATTGATGTCCAACACCATAAAAATCACAGCTATAACCGTTACATTTAATGGTGTCAGCTTTCTGGAGAACTTTTTCAACTCCCTCTTTGCGACCGATCAGCGGGGCATAGAACTGGAAGTTATCCTCGTTGACAACGGCTCAACCGACGGTACGGTCGAATGGGTGAGGGCGAACTGCCAGCAGGTCAGGGTAATTGAAAACGATGAGAACAACTACGCCCGGGCACTGAACCTCGCTATCGCAAACTCGTCGAGCGACTTTGTGGTTATCGCCAATAACGACGCCACAGTACACCCCGATTGGCTCCAGGGTTTTTTGACGATATTCAAGCGCGGAGACAATATCGGCGCCGTGCAGAGCAAGATTTATTTTTCTGATTCGAACACCATCAACAGTGTCGGTGTTCACGAGGTTGAACTCTTCTACTTCAGTGATATTGGTTTTGAGTTGAAGGACTCTGCGCGCTATTCCAAGCCTAAGGAGCGCGAGTATGTAACTGGTGGATCAGTCATGTTCCGTCGAGCCTGCCTCGAGGATGTGGGGCCCTGGGACGAAGAATTCATCATGTTCATGGAGGATGTTGATTACAGTGCGCGCTGTCGGGAGCGTGGCTGGAAACTCTGGTATTCACCCACCAGTATTATGTATCACCAGTACCATGGCAGTACATCCCAGGCGCTATGTGAGTACTTCTGTACACGAAACCGGTTTTTGTTTATTGCCAAGCACTTTCCGTTGGAACTGGCGGAGAGCATCCCTACCTCACACTTCTACAAAAAAGGCGAGTTGGACCATCTCTACCGTTCACTGCTGCACGCAATGCAGATGATGTGCACCTGCCAGGATACGGCCACGGTCAAGCAAGCGCTGCATGACCTCAGGGCCCGTCTGCCGGAGTTTCTCGGGGATGTCGCAACCTACATGCTCTTCTCCCACCTGGAGGTGTTGCTCGGGCTGCGCAAGATTCGAGTCGGCATTTACGATCATGCCGGGCATTTTGCCGGAGGTGGTCAGCGCTATGTCGCAGAAATGGCGGACCATATGCAGGACCGCTATGACGTCGGCTATATCTTCAATAACGATGTGGAATTGAAAGAATACAAGGACTGGTTTGATCTCAACCTGGACAGGTGTTCAATGAAGATCATCAAAATTCCGTTTTTTGAAGATCGAAATCGTTATACAGCGGACGAGGGCATGGTGCTAGGGGAGCGTACAAACCCGTTCGACATCATCAGCAAGGAAACGCTCAACTACGATATTTTTATCAATGCGAATATGCTGGGCAAGGTCAATCCGCTGTCGGCTGTTTCCATCTTTATCTGTCACTTTCCCGACCAGGAGAGAACACGTTTCTTCCAGGTCGACAAGTATGATCACCTCGTGATCAATGGAGACTATACCGGCGAATGGGTCAAGCGCCGCTGGAACATGGAGCCGACCACCAAGCTGTATCCCCCGGTTAACATGTACAACCCGCTCAGCAATCCTGACGATAAGGAAAAGCTTATCCTCTCCGTGTCCCGTTTTGAAATAAGCGGGAGTAAAAAACAGGTAGAGATGATCAATACCTTTGCGGAGATGGTTCGCCAGTACCCGGAGGAAACTCGCGACTGGAAACTGATGCTGGTGGGCGGCAGTACGCCTGGCAATACCTATATCGCTGACGTCGAAGAAGCGATAGCCAGAGCCCAATGCAATATCGAATACAAAGCCAATGCCGCGGTCAGTGAGATCAAGGATTACTATCGCAGGGCGGCAATTTTCTGGCACGCCTGCGGCTTGGATGAAGAACGTCCCGAGCGGGTGGAGCACTTCGGTATGACGACGGTTGAGTCGATGCAGAACTGTTGCGTCCCCATCGTCATCGACGGTGGCGGTCAGAGGGAGATTGTCGAGCACGGGGATTCGGGCTTTCGCTTTTCCACGCTGGAAGAACTCAAGGCGCTGAGTCTCACCGTGATGGGAGACAGGCATCAGTGTCGCCGAATGGCGGAGCGTGCCTATCGAAGGAGCGGCCGGTTCAACCGCAAGGTTTTCAGGGAGCATCTGGACATGCTGCTGGCCGATGCCGAATTGAAGTTGCTCGGTCACGATGTACTGCCGCGTCCAACCGCTGCCAGCGAAGCCGCGTAGCGCGAGGACCCAGTTATCGCCCTGTGAAGCTGATTTTCAATGCGAAGGCGTTGCGTCCACCGATAACCGGTGTCGGTAATTACACGTATCATCTTCTCGAGCAGTTTTTACAGGGGCACAATGTTGACGAGGTGCATTGTTTCTCCGGCAGCCACTGGCTGACCGGTACTGAACAGCAGAGGCTGACCAGCGCTTTGCGCTCGCAACAGATGCGGGGTAGCCGTGGGTTGGATGGCGCGTTGTCGCGTTTGCGCGACGCGGTAAGTGCCGTTCCCGGTGCCCAGGCGTTGTTTACCACCCTGATGGACAAACGCTTTGAACGGGGCGCAAACGCCATTTCGGGTGCGCTATACCATGAGACAAACTATGTCCTGAGGCCCTTTGCCGGCCCCTGCGTGGCGACCGTGCACGATCTTTCCCATATCAATTACCCGCAGTACCACGCGGACCACCTGGTCGAGTGGCTCGAGTGCAATCTGCCGGGGTCGCTGCAGCGGGCGGACCGGGTACTGACCGTGTCAGATGTTGTGAGAGCGCAGTTGATAGAGCATTTCAATCTGGCAGAAGAGAAGGTCCAAACTGTCTACGAGGGAGTCGAGGAGTGTTACCGGCCGCGCAGTGAAGCACAGACAACTGTCGTCCTCTCATCGCTGGGTTTACGGCACAAGGGGTATGTCCTGCTATCCGCCACGCTAGAGCCACGCAAGGGAATCGATGTGCTGCTGGACGCATGGTGCTTGCTTCCTGCAGCACTGCGTCGTGAGTTCCCGCTGGTATTGACAGGCTCGGGCGGCTGGCGAAACGAAGCGCTGTTGAGAAAGATCTCCGACCTTGTTGCAAAAGGCATTGTCCGGCATTTGGGGTATGTCCCGGTGGATGTGCTGGCGGTGCTCCTTTCCGGCGCTGCGGTTTTTTCCTATCCTTCAGTCTATGAGGGTTTTGGCTTGCCGGTGCTGGATGCGATGAGCAGCGGTACGCCGGTGATTTGTCGTGCGGGGACGTCCATGGAAGAATTTTCGCAGGGTGCCTGTATGCTGTGTGATACAGGCGAGGCGGAGGAATTGGCGCTGAGGCTGGATACTTTGTTGAACAGTGAATCAACGCGCAATGAGTGGGCCGAGAAGGGGCTCAGGCAGGCGGCGAAGTTCTCCTGGTCGCGATGCGCAGCCCAGACCGCTGAAGTCTACCGGCAAATCCTGTAAGCGCTGCCGCCATTTGGGCGAAGCCCGGTTTACACCGGTCACGTCGTTATGATCAGTCTCAGTGCCTGTAATTGCAGGTTCGCGTGCCGTATATGAATCGCACACTCCTCGATACGATAGCCGAGATGGTCGATCTCCTCCTGTCGGATGGACGGATTGACTGCCCTGAGCGCCGATAGGCGTTCCATCTCCGTGCCGAGCGATGCTCGCATCACCGTCTCGGCTTCGTCCAGGATCTTCCGCAGGCGCGTTTCAGCCTGCGTGGAGGCCAGTGACATCTTGGCTTCGACCTCCGTGCCAACCTGCTTGATGATCGCCAATGCGGTAGCCTTCTTGACCTTTTCTATCAACTGGTTGAGCCGCTCGTGCGGGACAAGATCGGCAAGGTCTTTGCCCCGCGCGTCTACCAGCAACCGTATTGGCGATAGGGGAAGAAAACGTTCCAGTTGCAGGTTCCGGGGAGCAACGCAATTCACAGTGTAGAGGACTTCAAGCAGCATGGTACCCGGAGCGACTCCCTTCAATTGAATCGTGCCGAGCGCGGCATTACCCAATTCCGTTGAGTGCACCATGTCCATCGATTCCAGCACCATGGGGTGCTCCCAGGTGAGGAACTCCATGTCCTCGCGGGCCAGCGCCTGTTCACGACTGAAGGTTATCGTAGTGCCGTCTTCCTTGAGGCCGGGAAAATGGCCGGTGAGCATGTGTTCCGATGGGCGCAGGATCAGCGCGTGCTCTGAATGATATTCCTGGTCTACACCGAACGTGTCGCACAACGCTTCCAGGTATTGTGCCAGGTCATCTCCGGACTGTGTCGCAACAATCCCGTCTATCAGTGCTTGCGCCACGTCTGCTTTGCAGGAGTTCCGTTCCAGCAATCTGTCGCGGCCCTCGCGCAATTCCTGCCGTGCCTGCGCCGTAAACGCCGCAGTGTCCTCCAGCAGCGCTGCAAATGCCTCCGTGCGCTGCAGCAACTGCGACAGCAAACGCTCCTCGAAGGCTGCAAAAATCATATACCCCGCGGAACAACTTTCCCGGAAGAGATTCAAGCCGCTGTCATACCACTCAAAGAGGGTCTGTTGCGCTGATTCCTCGATATAGGGTACATGGATATCGACATCGCTATCCTGTCCGATCCGGTCCAGGCGGCCTATTCGTTGTTCCAACAGGTCCGGATTCATTGGCAGGTCGAAGAGTATCAGGTGATGCGCAAACTGGAAGTTTCGACCTTCGCTGCCAATTTCGGAGCACACGAGTGTTTGCGCCCCGTTGACCTCGTCCGCGAAGTAGGCGGCAGCGCGATCTCTCTCTATGATTGAAAGATCTTCATAAAAGGCGCTGGAGCGAATCCCCGCCCGCAAATGCAGGTGGTGCTCCAGTGCGACGGCAGTCGTCGCGTGAGCACAGATAACCAGCACCTTGGCCGGTCTTAGTAGCTTCAGTGTTTTTTCCAGCCACGCGACTCGCGGGTCGAATGACAGCCAACTGTCGTCCAGGTAGGGCAGTTCCGGATACAGTGTTTCTTTCAGGTCGACCTGCGCCAGGGCGTACTGCTCCGGAGCCGGCAGTGGGTATTGGTGTAAAACCCGCTCCGGAAAACCGGCCACCGCTGCCCGTGTGTTCCTGAACAACACCCTGCCCGTACCGTGACGATCGAGAATCTGGTCGATGATTGTGGATGCCGGTGCGTTGGCGTCTATCCCATCGGGAAGATCAGCCACCGGCTGTCCTGCCTCCAGTCTGTCTGTCAATGCACTCCATTTGCGGTACTGTTTCTCGTCATCCTGGAACGTTTGCAGATCGTGGAAGCGTGATGGATCAAGCAGCCGTAATCGAGCGAAGTGGCTCGCCTGGCCTATCTGTTCCGGCGTGGCGGTAAGCAATAGCAATCCGGCAGTGCGTTGGGAGAGTGCTTCCACAAAGTGATAATCGTCGCCCGCTTCCTGCGGAGACCAATGCAGGTGGTGGGCCTCGTCAATCGCGACCAGGTCCCATTGTGCAGCGAGCGCCTGTGCGCGCGTCTCGGGCGCAAGCAGGATGGCGTCGAGGCTGCTCAGGACCAGCTGTTCGGATTCGAATGGGTTCTCATCCCCGCTTTCCGCTATACGCTCGTGGCTGAAGAGCGAGAACCGTAAATTAAATCGGCGCAACATCTCCACCAGCCATTGGTGCAGCAGGCTGGGTGGTACAAGAATGAGTACGCGGGAGGCGCGCCCCGTCAGCAGTTGTTGCTGGATAATCATGCCCGCCTCGATGGTCTTACCGAGCCCGACCTCATCGGCGAGCAACACGCGCGGCGCATGGCGCTGCCCCACTTCATTGGCAATATAAATCTGGTGTGGGAGCAGGCTGGTGCGCGAGCCCGTGAGGCCTCGGACACTGGAGCGCTGCAATCTGTCGGCATGCCTGAATGTCGCAACACGGAGTGCGAACTCACTGTGTTTGTCGAAATGGCCGTTGAGCAGGCGTTGCTGTGGCGTTGTTAACTGTACGAATGCGTCGAGTTCCAGTTCTGACACCACCACTTCCGCATCGTGGTGATCCGTGCCCACATAGACCAGCAGCCCCTGTTGCTCTCTTACCTCAGTGACCAGCACCGCCACGTCGCCGACAGTGGAAATATGGTCGCCGGCCTTGAAGCGCAGTCGGGTAAGCGGTGCGTTGTCGATTGCGTAGGTGCGCTCCTCGCCAACGGCGGGAAATGCCAGCGTAACGCGACGTCCATCGATATCAACGACAATGCCAAGGCCCAGTTGGGCATCCGCATGGCTGACCCAACGCTGTCCGATAATGTAATCCATCAGTGATTGTTGCCCGTGAAAATCAGAATAATCCTACTGGCGCAGCACACGCGGCGCTAGTTTATCACTGAACGACTGAAGAATCTTGGGCAGCGCCAGCTTCCGACTGTGGCGTGCGCCATCACTTCCGAAGGCGAGCAATTATACTCCCTTGAAAAACAGTTTCCGGCTGTTGCTATTTGCCTGTTGCAACAGTTCTTCAACGTCGACGGCCTTGATCGCGGCGATTGATTCTGCGATGAACGGCAGGTAATAGGGCGCATTGGGTTTGCCGCGATACGGCACCGGGGTCAGGTAGGGTGCATCGGTTTCCAGCACCAGTTGCGACAGCGGTGTGGCGGCGACAACTTCCCGTACATTGTCAGCGCGCTTGAATGTGGCTATTCCGTTGAAGCCGAGCATGAAGCCTTCCGCGAGACAGAACTCGGCCAGCGCGAGGCTCGAGGTGAAGCTGTGGATCACGCCCTTGCGGGTGAGCGCGCTGCCATAGTCCCGCAGAATATCGCGAGTGTCGTCGTCTGCCTCACGGGTATGAACGACCACCGGCAGGTCCAGTTCGACTGCAGTTTGCAGCTGCTGCGCAAATGCATTGCGTTGCACAGATCGATCGGCGAGGTCGTA
Source organism: Gammaproteobacteria bacterium (assembly GCA_030427485.1). Classification (GTDB taxonomy): domain Bacteria; phylum Pseudomonadota; class Gammaproteobacteria; order Pseudomonadales; family Halieaceae; genus Marimicrobium. The sequence goes on along the minus strand of JAUICG010000023.1, from coordinate 34,535 downwards.
GTGATAGTCCAGGCCGATTTCTCCGACAGCGACTATGCGTGGGTTTGCGGCATGTGCGCGGATAGTGGCATCGACCTTGGGAGTATAGGAGGCTGCTTCATGCGGATGGATACCCTGTGTGCCCCATATATACTGCGATTCCCGGGTCAGTTCCATCACACGCTCAAGATTGTCCGGTGAGACAGCAATCGTGACAATCCGCTCCACACCCATCGCCAGCGACTTTTGCAGGGTGGCGCCAAGCTCATCCTGGTCCAGGTAATCAAGATGGCAGTGTGTCTCGATGATAGGTGTGCTGAAGACCGGGATGTCGCGTCGTTTCTTGCTGCTCATGGTGTCCTAGTGTGGTGCCTCGGTGCTGCCCGCGGTGACCCTCTGGCGCAATTTCCGGTGCGGTGTCGGGCGCAATTCGCGAATGGTACACGTGATCAGGTCCCACAACCAGTTGTGCAGCGCCGAGTTGGCGGTGCGTCTATGGCTTACCAACGCGTACTGGATGTTTAAATCGGTACCGCGTGGCAGGGGCAGGCCGGTAATGCCGGCCGTCGCGCGTTCCTGCTGCAGCAGGTATGCCGGCGCCGGCATGAAGTAGTTGCTCTGGCGCAACACTTCCAATGCGGTCAGCAGATGGGAAATTTCCAGCGTAGCAGAGCGGTGTTCCGGCGTGGGCAGGCTGATACCTTCCGCTTGCTGGAATTCCAGCCGCTCCTGCGTGGAGGCGTACAATTTGATCAGCGGGAAGCGTGACAGGCGATTCCAGGAGATGTCCGCGCCGGCCAGCGGGTGGTCCTCTCGCACCAGGATGGCCAGGGGACTGGCGCCGAGGTTCTCCACGCGGTAGTCGTTACTGTACTCGGATTGCATGATCTGGATGGCGAAGTCGAGGGTGCCCCGAGCAAGCGCTTCCAACTGGTTTTCAATGCGGGTGATGATGTGGATGTTCAGCCTGGGCGCGCGCTCGCTTAGACGGGCGATAAGACTGGGCAGGAGCCTGAATCCCGCGTGTTCCGACAGGGCGATGGTTACCTCCTCCTCCGTGGTGCCGGGATCGAAGTCAGACCCGGAGAGGAGGTGCGAAATGTCGCCGATGATTGCGCTCAATCCTGCACTCAGTTCCAGTGCGCGTGGCGTGGGTTGCATGCCGTGTCCGCTGCGTGTGAATAACTCGTCGTCGAAGAGCGTCCGAAGGCGGGTCAGGGCCTTGCTCATCGCCGGTTGTGTGATAAAAAGGCGCTCGGCCGCTCGCGACACGCTTTTTTCTTCCATTAAAACCTGCAATGAAATCAACAGGTTAAGGTCAACCTTGCTAAACTCTCGGGTATCCATGGCCTGGAATATGAATTAAATTTATGAGTTACATGTTTATAATGTATTAGATATATATCGAGGCAAACTGTACCATGGTTTCAACTCCAGCTACATCCCCGGTTAGCCCCGGGGGCCTGGTGACTCCGCTGAGTATTGAGTGGAGCCCCCGATCCGGTCCTGAAGAGTTATCACAAACCCGCTATTGGCGGGTTTTTTTTTGGCTTGTATCGGGTGTTTGACAAGCGGAAGGGAGGGGAGCGGTCGCGGCGCGGTGCAAGCGTGCAGTAGCGCGGCGCCCGCCCGGCCAGGCGCGGGCGTAATCTGCCTTGCCAGGTTTCCTATTGCAGTTTCGGTTTGGCGGAACCTGTTTTGCGTCGGCCGATTTTCGGCGGAGTTGCCCTGGGTTTCGCTGACGCCCGTTTTTTAACCTTGCCCGCAGTGGTGGGTTTTGCCGCGGCCTTTTTCGTGGCCTTGGCTTTTTTCGCTGGTCGGGTTTTGGCGGAAGGAGCAGGGGCAGCGGCTGTTTTGCTGCGCAGCTTGGGCACCGCCTTGCCGATGCGCTTGCTGTTTTTCGCCCGCTTCGGAGAGCGAATTTTTGCTTTGGCCGCGACGGCGGCTTTTGGCAGTGCCGGTCCCAGTTTGATGGCTGCTGCGTACAGTTCCTCGTAGGACGCCACCAGGCAATCGTGATAGAACTCGGGGTCGGGCATGATGTCCCTGTCCGCGAGAACCGACAGTGTGATATTGCCCGAGTAACTGAAGACCAGATGGAAAATACCCATGCCCGGCGTCAGCACACCGAGGCCGTAGTAATCCACCATCTTCGCGCCGGCGCAATACAGCGGGAAGTTCGGCCCGGCCACATTCGATATGCAGGTGGAGATATTCATCGGGATATGGCGGGACAGTTGATTGCGCGACCAGAAGCCGGCAACAGACTTCGAGACCAACGGCGAAAAGACACCCGCAAGTTTCAGTGCGTCCACCATGGGACTGCTTTCGCCCGTCACCTTGGCGGTATCGGTCGACTGCCGGATGGCGGTCAGGCGTTTCACGGGATCCGCGATATCGGTATGCAGGGAGGCGAACACCGAACCGACCTGGTTGTTCTCATCGGTGGTATTTCTCCGCGTGCGCATGTTCAGTGGCAGGCCCGCCGCGAGTGAGCCCTCCTCCGGCGCCTCCCCCTTGGCCGTGAGATAGCGCTGCAGCGCGCCGCTGATCACGCCGAGTGCAACATCGTTCACCGTGACGCCCACCGCGTTCTTGATGTCCTTGAACCCCTCCAGCGGAAACTCGGCGGCGTCGAATACGCGATGGGGGCCGACCGGCTTGTTGAGTATGGTTTTTGGCGCGTTGATATCGGGCGCCGGTACTTCCTTGCGCGCGACGTCCAGCGCGTACTTGCCGAGGTCACGCATGGTCCTTGCCGAACCGGTAACCAGCTGCACCGTGTTCTTCACGTTGTTGATGGTCGCCTTGGTCAGCAGCTCGCCGACCGACGGGGCGGTGTCGACCAGCCGCGGCTCCGATTCGGGGGCGGACTGGTCCGGGTTCGGCACCAGGTCATGCAGGGCTGCCATGAAGGAAGCGCCGCCGGCGCCGTCGACCAGGGAGTGGTGCATTTTCGTATACACGGCGAAGCAGCCGGCGGGGAGGTTGGGTATTTTGTCCAGGCCCTCGATGATATAGGCCTCCCACAATGGGCGCGACATATCCAGCGGCCGCGAGTGCAGGCGCGCGGTCTGGATGCATAACTGTCGCCAGTCGCCCGGCTCGGGCAGGGCGATGTGCCGGAGATGGAATTCCACATCGAAATTGGCGTCTTTTACCCAGTAGGGTCGGTCCAGCCCGCCGGGAACCTCGACCAGGCGCGTTCGAAATAGCGGTAAATCACCGAGGCGCCGCTCGAAACTGGCTATTACATCCTTGAAGCGAACAAATCCGCCAGGCGCCGTGGACGGGTCGTAAATGCCCAGTCCGCCAATGTGTTGTGGAGTGTTGGTCTGTTCCAGGTTGATAAATGCAGAATCGAGTATGCCTAACTGTTTCATGGTATCTCTGGGCCCGCGCCGGGCTGTTCATGGGTTCGCATCTTGAAGGTAGTTCAATCCGGTGAATTTTTCACCGCAGTTAGCGCCGAAACGGATCGAATAACGACGCTGTGGCCAGTCGCGTGCACCACGGTCTCCGGGAGGGCCGTTGCACAGCATGTGGGCACAAAATCGGCCCCGCAAAACAGGGCGCGTTTATATCATTGTTGAGCCCGGCTGGCCATATCTGCTGGTCAAAAAATAGCCAGAAGGCCAACTATTTCCCTAAAATCGCCGCGGCTTGCGCCAGTCCATTTATTGCGGGCTTTGCACCGGGTTACGCGTTGTGAAGAATCATCAGGGCGCCGCGGGCTCTTAGCGGTGTGCTGGTTTTCCACTCGATTAGTTCAGCGCAGTGGCGCGTTTCACAGCGACTGGCCATAGCAAAGAATGTAGGGCGCTCGGGGTCAGCGATGACAATCTGTTTCACGCCGGCTTTGACCGCGCGGTTTACCAGGTTGAAAACCGGGTCCACGAGGTCATCCCAGAAACAGATATCGGCGGCGATCAACATGTCATAGCGGCTGAGCTGCCGGCTGCTGAGATTCTGCAAGGTGGAGGCCAGCTGTGTCGTCGCCACACCATTCAGGGCGGCGGAGGCCTCGAGGAAGGGAAAGACGCCGGGATCCGCATCGACCGAGGTCACGCTTGAGCCCAGCGCCTTCGCGCACCAGATTCCCGCGATGCCCCAGCCGCAGCCCACATCGAGCACCTTTTCGCAGTGTGCGGGGCGGTGCGTGTTCAGGTAGTCAATCAGCAGGAGACTGGACTTCCACAGCTTATTGCCATGAATCGAGGGATTCGCCCCCAGGCGCCTGACTTTGCGGATGGCCGGGTGGGAACTGGTAGGCATCGTCACGCCGCGAAAACGACGCGTTGTGACGGCTTTGCCGGGCTTCACCACTGCATGTCTTTCATGACGCTTCGGGGTTGATCCAGATGGGAGAGGTCCAGGCGCGTTCCTGTAGCGTGGGCGAGTAAAAGGCCTGTTTCGCCGGGTCCAGACAGCACTGGCCGAAGACATCACCGATAGCGCCCTGGTCCTGGAATTCCGCCGTTCTGGCCGCAGCCTGATCCGCGCACTCCGCTGAAAAGGGGTTAACGCCTGCGGCCTGGCAGTGGCGTGTGCTCCAGCGGCAACTGGGGTTTTCCAGCACCCGGGCGTAGTAGAAGGCGGCTTGACCGGCATCGTAGGTCGGGTCACGCCATACCGAACACAGTTCGCTGTGCCCCCTGCCGACGGGCGCGCAGGAACTGGGGTCGACGCCGGCCTCGTTGGGGCCACCGGCCACGTCGAACACCTGCTCATGCGTTTGTCCCTGTGCGTCCAGCCAGCCTTTGATAATCTGGATCCGCTGCAGGTCGATACCGGGATGGCCCGGGGCGCCGGTATCCTTGGCGGCGCTAACCAGGAAAGTGGGTGACGCCGGTGGCGCGGTCATTTCGCCGCCCATGGGTACGCCGGTGGCATACGCGCTCTCTATCATCTCCGGCGCCGTGCAAAGGTCGTCGGGGTAGCTCTGTGCTGCGAAAAATCGAACGACTGGCCGGGTGCCGCTGGTTGCGTAGGTTTCACGATTGCGCATACCCTCAAAGATACTGTCGCGGGAGTTTTCTTCCGCCCACACTACCGCGAGGCCGCCCGGGTTATCAAAAAAATGGTCCTGCACATTGCGGTATCCGGCATCCCGTCTGCCCAGGTGGCCGAGATAGTTGTCTTCCTCGGCCCCGCCCGGTGTTGCGCTGTGGGTGTCGGTACTGCCAATGAATCCCAGTTTGAACGGATTGATGCCGCTAGTGCGCTGCAGCGCGAGCCCGTCCTTGAGCGTGTTTCGCACCATATTCCGTCGCCCGAAATCGTCGATGCTCACCGCGCCGGCCTCCTCGGCGCGGACCTCGCCAAACACCGTGCCCAGCATGGACAGGTTGTCGGCCTGGACCTGCTCGAAGTCGCACAGTTCGTCCTCCGTCGCCACGCCCCTGCCGAGCAGGCGGTCGAATCGGCATTCGCTGGCGGCCTTGTGCTGTACCAGTTCCACCAGCGGTTCGAAGAACAGGCGATCCCTGGCTTCCTGTTCGTTGCTCGGGTCCGGGAACATCAGTCCGCGGCTGAGGTTGGGGTTGTGCGGAATTGACATCACATCGCACCCGGCGTGCCCGTCAGTGCACTCATGCCGTAATCGTCGCCACAGTTCCGGGTAGTTCATGGAACCCGTGTCGTAGGTGGAAATTGCGGTGTCGGTGACCCGCTCATTGCGAAAAATGACGTTGCGGTGGAGGTTGGCAAAATCCGGCGCGTCCGTGTATTCGTAGCCCACGAATGTCGTAAAGCTGCAGTCGCTGCTGCGATCGTAGTGCTGCTCGGCGGCTTCCTGGATCCGCGTCCATGTCGCCCTGTGTGCCGCAGCGCAATCGCCGAGGGAACATACGAAAGACTGCTGCTTGTGATTCGAGGTATCGGTAACGCCCAATGACACCCAGTAATTGGCTGCGAGCAGCTGTACGAAAAAGAATTCGCTGCGGGTAGCGATACAGGCGGGAAACCAGTACGCCAGGCTGGAGGCGTTTTCCGTGCACAGGTTGATGGGGCCGAGAAACTCCGCGTGGTCGGTAACGGCGGTGAAATCCAGCGGCCTCTGGATCTGCGCTTTAACGCTTTGTTCGCCATCCGCATCGGGCAGGGTGATGACCTCTCCACGTGCATAACGGTAGGCCGCTTCGGGATCGTTGCGCTGGCTGGAGACATAGCTGTCAAAGGAGTAACTGGTATGGACGTGCAGGTCTCCGAACATCGGTTGTTTGGTTGCACTGTAATCGGTGCACGGTTCGCGTTGTTCCGTGCGTTCGAAGGCCGCCACGCCCGGATGTCCAGTACAAACAAGTACCAGGCACAAAAAGGTGGTATGGAGGCCTGCCCCTGCGCCGCGCCGGACCCTGGTTTTCTTCACGTTGTTCTCCATGGCGTCAACAAGTGCGGGCAGTTTGGCATTGTCCGGCACACTTCGCCAACCCCGAACAGGGTGACCTAAAGCAGGTAATACCTCACTGGTACGGATAGCTGGCCTGCGATACGATTGGCAGTGATCAGGGCACAAGAAGTGGGAGACCGATGGAGAGGTCGTCAATGGCGGCGGTGCGACAGAGCGTAGAACTGCTGGAGAAGAATAAACCGCAGCAGGAGAGGGCGAAACGGACCTACGAAGGCATTCTGTCGGCCGCTGCGGAGTTACTGGTTGACGTTGGGGTGGAAAGAATTTCCACCAACCTGGTAGCCGAAAGGGCGGGCATTACGGTGCCGGCCTTGTACCGCTACTTTCCCAACAAGTACGCTGTCCTGAATGCGCTGGGCGCCGCATTGATGGACAAGCAGAATACCGTGTTTGAAAAGTGGTTTGATCACTATCTTGAACTGGGCGATCTGCAACTGCTGCTCGACAATGTGTATGAGTTGTTGAAGCGCACTTACGATGTCACGCGGGAGCAGGTCGGCGGTCTGGAAATTGTGCAGGCGTTGCGCGCGGTGGCGCCCCTGCGGGAGGTGCGCCTGGCTTCAAACCGCCTGGTTTCCAGCCAGTTGGCGATGATCGTGGCGGATGTGATGGGACAGCCGGTCGACGAGCGCATACAATCTCAGGCGCGGTTGACGATCGAGGCCGGCTACGCAATCGTGGAGATGGCGCTGGAAGATGATTCCCTGACCCCGGAGTTGCTGCTGCGAGAGGGATCCCGCATGCTGCAGGCCTACTGGCAGGGCTTTATGCGCGCCGGGTAGTTACGCGCTTCACTCCTCCCCAACGACATCCTCCGCCTGTGGGCCCTTGTCACTTTCGGCCACAATGAAACTGACGCTTTGGCCATCGCGCAGGCTGCGCCGGCCCTCGCCACGGATGGAGCGAAAATGCACGAATATCTCCTCGCCGTCTTCCTTGATGATAAAGCCAAACCCCTTTGATGTATTAAACCACTTCACGGTGCCGAATTCCCTGTCACCGTCGGGAACCTGTGGTTGTTGGCCGGTTTTCTTGATACCGGGGCTTGCCGGTGTGCGGTGCGCGCCAACGATCAATGCGGTGGCTGTAGTGGCGACAAAAAAGGCGATGAGCAGGCGTGGATCGAATACTTCGCCGGTGAACAGCAGGTTGGTCAGTGTGGATGCGATAACGGCGATAACGAGGCTGAGCAGCAGTTTGGCAATAAGACTCATTGATTCCTCCCGATGATTTTCCGAGCCAGGATTGCACGGAACAATAAGCCGCGTATCTTATCACTATTACGGATGCAGGGGCTGTCTCCCGAAAAATTAACCGCGCGTCAAGCGGGCCGGCGGGCGTGAAACCCCGCTGCCTGTGCAGCGCATGCGCCAGTGTTATGAGCGCTCCGCGTCACTCGCGCCCAGCTTCACGACATCCTCGGCTTGCAGGCCCTTGGGGCCTTCCACCAGTGTGAACTCCACCTGTTGTCCTTCGTTCAGTGTACGGAAACCATCGCCCTGTATTGAGCGGAAGTGAACAAACACATCGTCCTCGCCCGCCTCCCGGGTGATGAAACCAAACCCTTTGGCATTGTTGAACCACTTGACCGTGCCATTTTGCCGATTGCTCATAGTCACTCCCTCGGACCAATCTCTTGCTATTATTATTTTGAGCGGCTAACGAATGCGTGAACAGGCCAGCCGATCAGATACTGCGTATACGGTGTAACTGCTCCTGCAATGTGGCCAGCGCCTGCTCCTGCGCCTGCAGCTTTTCGCGCTCCCTGGCGACGACGGCGGTGGGCGCCTTGTCGACGAAGGACGGGTTATCCAGTTTGCCACGCAGGCGTGACAAATCCGTTTCCAGCTTGCTGATCTCCTTGTTGAGGCGGGATACTTCCGCGTCCTTGTCGATCAGCCCCGCTATGGGCACGAGAATCTCGAGCTCGCCCGCCAGGGCGGTGGCGGCCATCGGCGCTTCCGTGTCAGCCGACAGCCAGCTGATTTGCTCAAGTTTAGCCAGCTTTCTCAGGTATTGCGAGTTTTGTGTCAGCCGGCGTTGATCCTCGGCGCCACCGTTTCGCAGCAGTACCGTGAGTGCCTTTCCGGGAGCGATGTTCATTTCCCCGCGAATGTTCCGAATGCCCACGATAACGGCCTTGAGCCATTCAATGTCCGCGCTGGCAAGCGGGTCGATCTCGGCTTCAACGGCCCGGGGAAAAGGCTGCAGCATGATGGTCGGGCCGGTTTTGCCCGCCAGCGGCCCGACGGTCTGCCAGATTTCTTCGGTGATGAAGGGCATCATCGGGTGCAGCAACCGCAGCCATGTTTCGAGCACGCGAATCAGCGTCCGGCGTGTACCGCGCTTGGCCGCTGCCGACGCCTGGTCATCCCAGAGTACGGGCTTGGACAGTTCCAGGTACCAGTCACAGTACTCGTTCCAGATAAACTCGTACAATGCGGAACTCGCCATGTCGAAGCGGTAGTTCTCTATGGCGCGGGACACTTCCGACGCTGTTTCCTGCAGTCGGCCGGATATCCAGCGGTCGGCCAGGCTGTATTCCAGGCCGGTCTCGCCTTCGATTCCACAGTCCTGGTTCTCGCAGTTCATCAACACATAGCGCGCAGCGTTCCAGATCTTGTTGCAAAAATTCCGGTAGCCCTCTATGCGCCCAATGTCGAACTTGATATCCCTGCCGGTTGAGGCCAGGGAAAAGTAGGTAAAGCGCAGTGCGTCGGTACCGTAGGCCGCGATACCTTCGGGGAATTGCCGGCGAGTGGCTTTCTCGATTTTGGCGGCAAGTTGGGGTTGCATCAGGCCGGAGGTTCTTTTTGCCAGTAACTGTTCCAGCGAGATGCCGTCGATCAGGTCGATGGGATCGATCACGTTGCCCTTGGACTTGGACATTTTCTGCCCTTCCGCGTCGCGCACGAGGCCGTGTACATACACTGTGTGAAACGGCACCTCCTTGCGGAAATGCAGGGTCATCATGATCATGCGGGCGACCCAGAAAAATATGATGTCGAAGCCGGTAACCAGCACGGAACTGGGGTGAAAAGTCGCCAGATCCTCTGTTTCCCGCGGCCAGCCCAGCGTTGAGAATGTCCACAGCGCGGACGAGAACCAGGTGTCCAGCACATCTTCATCCTGGCGCAGAACCACCTCGTCCCCCAGCCCGTGCTCTCGGCGCACGGCCTCTTCGCTTGCGCCGACGTAGAATTCGCCCTTGGTATCGTACCAGGCGGGGATGCGGTGCCCCCACCACAACTGCCGGCTGATACACCAGTCCTGGATGTCGCGCATCCACGCGAAGTAGGTGTTTTCCCATTGTTTGGGCACAAACCGGATGTCTCCGTTTTCAACCGCGGCGATCGCGGGCCTGGCCATTTCCCTGGCATCCACGTACCACTGGTCAGTGAGGTAGGGTTCAATGACAACCCCGGAGCGGTCTCCGCGCGGGACTTTCAGCGTGTGACCTTCAACTTTCTCCAGCAGTCCCAGTGCCTCAAGGTCGGTGACGACCTGCTGGCGGGCCTCCGCGCGGTCGAGTCCGCGATAAGCCGCAGGCGCTGCATCACTGATGGCCGCGTCATCATTGAAGATATTGATCATGGGCAGGCCGTGCCTGCGGCCTACCTCGTAGTCATTGAAATCGTGAGCAGGTGTGATCTTCAGGCAACCGGTGCCGAATTCCCGATCGACATACTCGTCGGCGATCACGGGTATTTCCCGGTCGCAGAGCGGTAGTTTTACGGAGCGGCCAATCAGGTGGGCATAGCGTTCGTCTTCGGGGTGGACCGCCACGGCGGTGTCGCCGAGCATGGTCTCCGGGCGCGTCGTGGCTACCGTCAGGTGGCCCTCGCCGCCTGCCAGCGGATAGTTGAAATGCCAGAGATGGCCCTGTTCTTCCTCGGAAACCACTTCCAGATCGGAAATCGCGGTGTGCAACGCGGGGTCCCAGTTGACGAGACGCTGGCCGCGATAAATCAATCCCTCGCGGTACAGTCGAATGAACACTTCCTGCACCGCCGCGCTGAGGCCCGGATCCATCGTGAAGCGCTCGCGCGACCAGTCCAGGGAGGAGCCGAGGCGTCTCAATTGCCGGGTAATCGTACCCCCGGATTTTTCTTTCCACTGCCAGACCCGCTCGACAAACTTCTCCCGGCCGAGGTCGTGGCGGCTGATACCCTCTGCGGCCAACTGCCGCTCCACCACCATCTGCGTCGCAATACCGGCGTGATCCGTACCCACCTGCCACAGTGTGTTATCACCGAGCATACGGTGATAGCGGATCAGCGCGTCCATGATGGCTTCCTGGAACCCGTGCCCCATGTGCAGGCTGCCGGTGACATTCGGCGGCGGAATCATAATGCTGTAGGCTCTGTCGCCACCCTGGGGGGCGAAATAGCCGCTGGCCTCCCATTTTTCGTACCAGCGGGTTTCCAACTCGGCGGGGTTGAACGTTTTATCCATAAGGAGTGAATCCGGGAATTGTTTGGCGTGATACCGGCCGGGTGGCGGCCGGCGGCGCGAGCGGGGGATTATACGGTAGTCGCGACGCGACTGGCACCCCGGCAGGCGGCACTGCCTGGGGTCTTACAGGTCGTGCTTGTCCAGGTGGTACCCGCGCGCCTTGTAGAATCTCCAGGAGTCTCGCAGTGCCGCCAGGTGCTCCGGTTCCTGTGTCACCACTTCGGCGACGCGCTGGAAGCGACTGAAGAATGAGGGAATCGTCAGCTGCAGGTTGATCAGGAGGTCGTTGTGGTTCTCCGGCTCCTGGCCCCAGCCGATGGCGATCGTATCGCAGTGCTCCTGGCCCAGCAGCCCGTGCGGCAGGAAGCTGGCAGGTCGAAAACTCCACAACAGCTCATTCAATTCATTCGCCTGCGTTTCATCCGCGGCATTGATAAAGATGCGGTGCCCCTGCTGGAACGCCTTGTCGGCCAGCCGTGCGGCCACCGTAAGGCGCTGGCCGGGCGCAGCGCTTTGCACTACGTAAAACCCGACGCGTGTCATTGTCCGGCGCGGTCCAGCAGATAGCGGGTGAGCATCGGCACCGGACGCCCGGTAGCCCCTTTGGGGGTGCTGTCCCACGCGGAGCCGGCGATATCGAGGTGGGCCCAGGCATAGTCCCTGGCAAAGCGCGCCAGGAAGCACGCGGCCGTGATACTGCCGGCACCGGGTCCGCCAATGTTGGCGATGTCGGCAAAATTGCTTTTCAACTGGCTCTGGTACTCCTCCCACAGAGGCATGCGCCAGGCGCGGTCATGGGTATCGGTTCCCGCTTCCAGCAGCTGCTCCGCCAGTTTGTCCTCGTTGGCGAACAGGCCGGTTGCATGGGAACCCAAGGCCACCACACAGGCGCCGGTCAGCGTGGCGATGTCAATGACCGTTGCCGGTTTGAAGCGCGCCGCATAGGTCAGGGCGTCGCACAGTACCAGGCGACCCTCGGCGTCGGTATTCAGCACCTCGATCGTTTTACCCGACATGCTGGTGACGACATCGCCGGGTTTGGTGGCACTGCCGCTGGGCATGTTCTCTGCCGCCGCGACGATGCCCACCACGTTGATGCCCAGCCCCAGGTCCACCACGGCGCGCATCGTGCCGAAAACACTGGCCGCTCCGCCCATATCAAACTTCATTTCGTCCATCTTGGCGCCGGGCTTCAGCGAGATACCGCCGCTGTCAAAGGTAATACCCTTGCCCACCAGTACATAGGGATTGTCGCTCGCCTTGCCGCCCTTGTAGTGCATAACAATGAGTTTGGCAGGTTGCTCGCTGCCGGCGGAAACCGAGAGCAATGCGCCCATGCCCAACTCGCGCATTTTTTTCTCCTCGATCACGGTAACGCTGAGCCTGGCGTTGTTCCGACCCAGTTTCCGGGCGCGGTTGGACAGGTATGCCGGTGTGCAGATATTGCCGGGTAGGTTGGCGAGATTGCGCGCTTCGTTGACGCCGATCCCGATGGCCCGACCCTCGCGCAGCGCGTCGCCAGCCGCTCGAGCGGGGAGTGCGCCACCGGTGTTCACAACCAGCCGGGTGAGTTTCCACGGTGCTTTTGGCTTGGTGAGCGTTTCGGTGTAGCGATACGCGCAGGCGACCAGATGCCTCGAGAGGTAGGAGAGTGCCCAGAGTGCCTCCTTCTCCCTCAAATTCAGCGCTGCGAGGTGCAACATGGCCGTTGTTGCCTGCTTTGAGTCGAGAGCGCGGTACACCTGGTGGCAAAATTTACGGACCGCCGCGCGGTCGAAGGATTTTGCATCACCGCAGCCCAGCAGCAGTATGCGCTTGATCGCGCCCGCGCCGGGAAGCATCAGGCTCTCTCCTGATTTAGCACTGAAATCGCCCAGTGCGAGTGCGCTGCGGATGGCGCCGGACGCGGCCTTGTCCAGTTTGAGCGCCGCGCCGGACAGCTTCGCGTTGTGGAACAGGGGGACTATCGCGCATTGTGTGCCGGCAGCGGCAACGTCTTTGATCTCTCGCGCGGTGAATGTCATGGCTGACATGGAGTATCCTCGGTAGGCCTGAAACGCACTAGTGTAAGGCGGGCGAGGAACAAACTGAACCTAAAAATCCTCGGAGTGAGTATTTAACCGTGGTCAGGGCGTTTTGGTACGCGATTCGCGGGGCAGGAGAACCAGTTCGGTACGCGAAAGGTAATCGTGCCAGTAACGGTGCCGGCGGTCGAACAGGCACCACAGGTAGCCGAGGCCGAAGCAGGCCGCTGACAGCGCAGCGCCGCAGCAGCGCACGACAGCTTTACCAGCGGACGGGCGACCACCCTCGAAATCAACAAGCTGAATTCGCCATGCCTGCATACCCAGCGTTTGTCCGTTTTTCAGCCAGAAGAGGCTGAAAAAGCCGATGATGCTGAACACGGTAAGGAACTGCACCAGGTGCGCGTGCAACACTTCCTGCTGGCCGCCGGTGGTCCACACTACGACGGCCAGGGCGACGGCATTCACCACCGCTATCAGCGCCACGACCAGAAATGTATCGTACAGCATGGCAGCCAGGCGCCGCAGCAGTGAAGGAGACAAGGGAGGGTCGGTGACTGTCATGAGCGGCAGTTTACCATTACCCGGGACAGCAGTATTAACGAAAAGTAAATTGAGGGACTTTTCGGCAGCGTGCTACATTGGCACGACCGCAAAGAGAATGTATGTATGCACGTGTTACTGGTGGAAGACGACAGACAGGTGGGCGATTTCATCGTCGGCGAACTGCGCGATGCCGGGCACACCTGCACGTATTCCCGTGATGGTGTCGAAGGTCTGCATGCCGCCGGCAATGCGTCATTTGATGTCATGGTCATCGACCGTATGATGCCGCGCATGGATGGCCTGGGCCTGATCAACGCCCTCCGTGCCGCCGGAGTCAATACTCCTGTGCTGGTATTGAGCGCACTGGGCGATGTTGACGACAGGGTACAGGGCCTGCAGTGCGGCGCCGACGACTACCTGGTCAAACCGTTTGCGATAGCCGAGTTGCTGGCGCGGCTTGAAGTCCTTCATCGCCGCGTCAAGGTGCCCGCCGCGGACGAACAGACGAAACTGTCTGTGGGAGATCTATCCATGGATTTGTTGCGCCAGCATGTGCAACGCGACGGCACTGAGATCAACCTGCAACCGCGGGAATACAAACTCCTGGAGTACCTGATGCGCCACGCCGGCCAGGTGGTTACCCGGGCCATGTTGCTGGAGCATGTGTGGGGATATCACTTTGATCCCCAGACCAATGTCATCGACGTGCATGTCTCCCGCTTGCGGCAGAAAATTGATAAGGACTTCGAGCAACCACTGCTCTCCACGGTGCGGGGCGCAGGTTATCGCCTGGGCGCAGCGGCGGACGACTGAGCGAGCCGACGTGCAGATCAGGGAGGTCGTTAACAGTCTTACGTTCCGCTACATCGCGAAGTACGTGACGGCGCTCAGCGCAACGGTGTTCATGGGCCTGGCGGCCTACTACCTGTTTTTCAGCTACACCTCGTTCAAGTTGCTGGGCGAGAACGTGGTGGAGGAGCTGGATACCCTGCAGGTCATCTACAACGGGCAGGGACTGGCCGGGGTTGACCAGTATATCGGGGACCGGACTGCGCTGCCCTCGGTCAATCGTTTCTACTATCTCATCACGGACAGCAAGGGTGAGAAAGTGGCGGGAGACCTGCCCGCCGCGCCGCGTTACCAGGAGTTTGACGACGGTTGGTTGGGTTTCGAGATGGACCTGCAAAATTGGGGGGAGTCCATCGATGTGGATTTCGTGGCGCTGCCGATTTCCCTGGGCGACGGTTACCGGGCGATGGTGGCGAGCGATTACGCCGATATTGTACAGCGTGCCGAACTGGTGTTTCAGACACTGTTCCGGGTAATGATTGTGACCCTGATACTGGGCATCACCGGAGGGTTTTTCAGCGCGGCCCGGGCACTGCACCAGGTGGAACATCTGAATCGAGAGATATCGCGTATCGCGCGCGCCGGGTCGGGGCAGCGCCTTAAAATCGACGGGGAATCGGGCTATTTTCGCGCTCTCGCCATCGTTATGAATGAGATGCTTGAGCAGATGGAGTCACTTATGCAGGGTGTGCGCCGTGTCTCGGATAATATCGCACACGACCTGCGAACCCCGCTGACGAGGATGCGCAATGGCCTGAGCAAACTGCGCAGCGCGAAGGTGCCGGTGGAGGGCGTCCAGCTGGAAGGCCTTATCGAAGAATGCGACGACCTGCTGTCGACGTTCAATGCGCTGCTGCGTATTTCGGCGCTGGAGTCGGGCAGCCGCCTCGCCTCCGGCGCCGAGCTCGACCTGAGCGCGCTGTTGCACGATGTGGTGGAACTCTATGAACCACTGGCCTTTGAGAACGAGATAGAGTTGCGACTGGATGCGCCGCAGTCGCGCATGTGCAGGGGCGAGGCCGATTTGCTGTTCCAGATGTTCGCGAATGTGCTGGACAATGCCCTCAAGTACACACCCGGGCAGGGGAGGGTCGTCGTACGGCTGCGTCCGGGGCGTGATGGTGCCGGACATACGGTGACGATCTCCGACTCCGGGCCCGGTATCCCGGCGGTGGAGCGTGAAAACGTGTTTCGACGCTTTTACCGCGTGGAATCCAGCCGTACGGAATATCCGGGACACGGGCTGGGGTTGAGTCTGGCGCAGGCTATCGCGCAGTACCACCACGGCACGGTCTCCCTGCTTGGCAATAACCCCGGATTGCAGGTCAGGTTCGAGCTGCCCTGAACCGGATTACTCTTCAAGCGAAATGTGATCGGTGCGCGGCGGGGCGGCAGGCTCGGGCCTGCGATTTTTCTCATCGGCCGTGGGGTCCCCGGGAGGGAGCGTATCGAGGTGGCTGAGATCCAGCGTCGGCGCTGGAGGTGCGGGTCTCGCGCAATCGCTGAAGTCAGTGCCCTCTGCCGAAAGCGCCAGCCCGTCCAGGTTGGGGGAGAGCGGAATATCGGATGATGGCAGGTTGGGAATGGTATCGCCCACCTCCGCCATGCTCAGATGGCGGGTATCCGGCGCGGGCGGTGCTGGCGGCGCTTTTTCCGAGAGTCGTTCCGCAGTGGCGTCAACAGTCAATCGAGATGTGTCCACCTCGCGCACGATGGGCTCGGCGCGCTCTTCCGCGCGCAATACCTCTGTGCCGGCAGGGGCCAGTGCAATGCCGCTGGTGTCGGCGGCGGGCTGCTGTTGCGCGCTTGTTGGGGCGGGCGCAGGCGCTGCGGATCGGTAGCCGATTTCATCGGGTGCGGCCGCCAGCGCCGCGATTTTTTCCGCTGCCGTCATCGCACCGGGGGAAGCCTGCTCCGCTGCGCCGGGGGGCGCTTTCGCGCGTTGGATGAGCGGTATTGCGCCGGCCCGCTCCAGCGCATTTTTGTACTTTAGCGCGGTGGCCTTGTCACATTCCCGCTTGATCAACTGGCGCTTGCCGGAGAACAGTTTGTCGAGCGTGGTCTGGTCTGCGTTGAATACCTTCGCAAGTTTATCGCGGACGTCATGTACATCGAAGCCATCCATCACCTGTCCGGCGAAATAAATATTATAGCGCTCTTCCAATGGTTGGCCCTCCGTCGCTGTCCCGGTATCAGTATAACGCTTACTCGCGCCCGGGTCTTGCCAGTGGCGGGTAGTGCGTCAGTTTGATATTGGTCTGTACGAGCCCGGGTGGCGTTGTTGCGGCCGGGACACCGGAGCGCCGGCCGCGCCAAAAAGCGCACGTCCATGTGCAGGCGCGGCCGGCGAGGCTCGCGTGGCGACGTCCTGTCGCCACACGGCCCCGGCCGCAACAACGCCACCCGCTCTCGACTATCAACAAATTTCAAATTGTCGCACTACCCAGTGGTGCGTCCGGCTGAACTTCAACGCGGCGTTCTGGTAACATGGCCGGCCGGATTGACCAGGCCCAATAATCCAATGAGCGACCGCGTTCCCACCCGATTCGTGAATACCCTGCTGCGTATGGTGGGTGACCGCGGCTATGATTTCAGCGGTATCCTGGAGAATGCGGGCCTGGATTTCGATCCGGGCAACGCGGCTGATCCCGCCTACCGCGACGAGATCAGTGCGATGCAGTATTCCCGCATCTACCAGGCTGTGCTCAGCCTGCTGCAGGATAAAACCTTCGGCACCACGAATAGCGAGCTGGTCGCACCCGGGGCGTTCCGGATGATGTGCTATTGCATCATCTCGTGCCGTAACCTGGGGCAGGCGATTCAGCGTGCCTCGGAGTTCTACCGCACGTTTTTTGACGAGCGCAGCCAGTTGTACGCCAATTTCAGCGACCAGTTCGCGCGCGTGGGTTATCGCACTATTTCGCGGGAGGAACGGCCGCGTGTAGAGGTTGCCGATGCATACGGGTTGTCGTTGTGGCACCGGTTTTTTGGCTGGTTGTGCGGTCGCCCGATCGAGCTGAAGCGGGTCGATTTCAGCGGAGACGCGCCGGAGCGCCTGGAAAAATACGAGGAGCTTTTCGGCTGTCCGCTCTATTTCAACCAGGTGAACGACCTGCTGTATTTCGACAGTGCCTGCCTGGCCTGGCCCCTGGTGCACACGGAACATTCGCTGCGGGAGTTTTTGCGCACCGCGCCCTACCAGTTACTGCTCATGGAGAATAATCCGCGGGGCAATAGCCTATCGGCACAGGTAAAAGCGATGATAGGGCATGAGTTCAGCGAGGGCTTTCCGGGTTTCGAGACGATCAGCCGCGCCCTGAATATGTCAGCACCGACGCTGCGGCGCCGCTTGAAGCGTGAGGGCACGACATTCCAGCAACTCAAGGACGAGGCGCGTTGCGAAGCGGCCAAGCTGTGCCTGGACCGCCCCGAGTTGTCCATCAATGAGGTCGCCCTGCAGATGGGGTTCACTGACCCCAGCGCGTTTCACCGGTCTTTCAAAAAGTGGACGCAGCAGACGCCGGGGCAGTTTCGCGCCTCCCGGCGGGCGCACAAAGCCTGAAACCATACTGTCCCCGGCGCTGACGCTTCGCTATAATTCGCCCCCCCTTTCAATCGTGTCCTATACGGGTATTGTCATGACGGTGCAGCAGGAAATCGAACAGCAGCTTCAGGCCACGTTCTCGCCGGTCGCGCTAGAGGTCGCCAACGAGAGCCATATGCACAGCGTACCGGCGAACTCGGAAACGCATTTTCGCGTGGTGCTGGTCAGTGCGGCCTTTGATGGCTGCAGGCGCGTTGCACGCCACCAGCAGGTGTATGCGGCACTTGCCGCGCAAATGGCGGGGCCGGTGCATGCGCTGGCGCTGCACACTTACTCGCCCGAAGAATGGCAGCAGCGCGAGCAGTCGGCACCGGCGTCGCCGGACTGCCTGGGCGGCAGTAAGGCGCAATAGGGCTCCCGCCATGAGTACTGTCGTCGCCGCGCTGTACAAATTTGTTACCCTGGAGGACTACCGCGACCTGCGAGAAGCCCTGCTCGATGTCTGTCTGGACGCGGGAACGCGGGGCACGCTGTTGCTCGCCAGTGAAGGTATCAACGGCACTATCGCCGGCTCCCGCGCCGGCATAGACAAGGTTCTGTGCTACCTGCGCAGTGATCCGCGCCTGGCGGACCTGGAGCACAAGGAATCACATGACGAAGAGATGCCCTTTTACCGCATGAAGGTCAAGCTGAAGAAAGAGATTGTCACCATGGGCGTGGCTGGCGTTGATCCCAATGCGCGCGTCGGTACCTACGTACGCCCGCAGGACTGGAACGCGCTGGTGAATGACCCCCAGGTGTTGTTGATTGATACCCGCAACGACTATGAATGTGATATCGGCAGCTTCCGGGGCGCGATAGACCCGCGCACGGTAAACTTTCGGGAGTTTCCCGGCTATGTGCGCGCCAATCTCGATCCGGCTGTACACAAGAAGGTGGCGATGTTCTGTACTGGCGGTATCCGCTGCGAGAAGGCTTCCGCGTTCATGCTTAACGAGGGATTTGAAGAAGTCTACCATCTGCAGGGCGGTATCCTGAAATACCTGGAGGAAGTGCCGGTGGAACAAAGTACCTGGGAGGGCGAGTGTTTCGTCTTCGACAACCGGGTGGCCGTCGACCACCAGTTGCAGAAGGGACAATACGACCAGTGCCATGGCTGCCGCCACCCCATAACCGAGGAGGACAAGCAGTCCGGCAATTACGAAAAGGGCGTATGCTGTCCGCACTGCTTTGACGCGCTGACCGCCGACCAGAGATCGCGCTTTCGGGAACGCCAGAAGCAGGTCGAACTCGCTGCCAGGCGCGGCGAGCCGCATGTCGGCGCACCGCCGCCACTGCGACAAAAGCGATAAGTCCAGCGATGGTCCCGAGACCTGGTTCATATGCTATTCAGGGCGGTGGCGAGGTCACTTGTCGCAGTCGCACAGCCCACAGGTGTGTCTGCCACGTCGGTTTACCCAGGCATTGACCGCCGCGCCTGAACCGCCGACACAGCACAGGGTGGCAAATACCGTGCTGGTATTGTGCTCCATTCTTTTCGCTCTGGGCGTGGCGGAAGTGGCGCTGAGGGTGGTCGGATTCTCCTATCTTACAATCGGTCGCTTCGACAGCGTGACTGGCAAGTCACTTCTGGCGGGAGTGGAAACCTGGAACTCGGAGGAGGGCCGCGCATTCGTCAGTATCAATTCTGACGGACTGCGGGATGCAGAACACGCACTCCAGAAACCGCCGGACACCCTGCGCATCGCCGTATTGGGTGACTCCTATGCAGCGGCTGTGCAGGTGCCCGTCGAGAACACATTCTGGCGCGTCATGGCCGATACACTGCGCCACTGTCCCTCGCTCGCAGGTCGGGAGGTGGAAGTGATCAACTTCGGCGTGCCCGGTTTCGGCACAGCGCAGGAGTTCCTGACGCTCGACCACAAGGTTTGGAAGTACTCTCCCGATGTCGTCCTGCTGGCGTTTCTGACCGGTAATGACATTCGCAATAATTCCAGGGCATTGCAGCGTGGCGGTAATCAGCCCTATTTCGTCTATCGTGATGGACAGCTGGTTCTGGATAACAGTTTTTCCTTCAAACCGGAATCCAGGTTCATGGGAAGTATTCTCGGCGACTGGTGGTTCGCATCAGTACCCCGATCGCGTGTATTGCAGTTGCTGGTCAAATTTGGCGATTACCTTGACCGGTTGAAGAACTCCGACGAGAGGACAGCGAGGAAAGAGGCCCAGCGCATTTATGAGCAAGGTCTGGATAATGAAATCTACGCGCCCCCGGAGGATCCACGGTGGATAGACGCGTGGAGCGTGACAGAAGCCATATTGCGCATGATGAATGCGCAGGTCCGCGAGCATGACGCCACGTTTTTTGTGGTTTCCCTCAGCAACAGCCTCCAGGTTCATCCGGACCCTGCTGTACGAGAGCGTTTTGCGCGGTCGCTGGGAGTCGCAGACCTGTTGTATGCCGACAGACGCATACAACAGCTTGCCGCGCGGGAGAACATACCTTTTATGATGCTCGCACCACCGCTGCAGGCCCTGGCGCAGGAGAGCGGCGAATGTCTCCACGGATTTGACAATGCGGAACCCTGTGGCGGGCACTGGAATGCACTCGGTCACCGCTTGGCGGGAACCATAATCGCGGAGAGCTTCTGCCGGATGTCAGGCCGCAACCACCACCCGTAATACCTGCTCACGGCAATCTGTGGCGGTGGTTTGTTGCCAATTCAGTTGAGATATCGATCCAGCGCACTGCTGAACTGGCTTACCGGCACAAAGGTGCTGCGCCCTTCGCCATTGCCCTGTGAAATGACGCCGCATACTTGCGGCTCGCCGGCATCGGTGAGTTGCACTACGGCGCCGCCGGAGGCGCCCTTGAACGCGGTGCAGTCCGTATCGCCGAAGTCCCGGGCCAGGGCAGTGATGGCGCAGGCAGGGTCAAACGTCAGCGTCAGGCCGTTGTTGCCGAGCCCGCCGTCTTTTGAAAAGCCGGCCATGGTTACCGGTTTAGCAGGGTCTGCAGCCTGGAAGTGTACCGCCAGCGCCGCGACCTCATCGTTCGAAAATGCGGCACGCAGGCGCAGGATTGCCCAGTCGGCATGCATTCCGCCGCCGTCTCCCAGGATGTAGGCCTCTCTCTGCAGCGGCTCGCCGGAGGCAGACACGACGGTGAAAATGATGGGCCTGCTGAGGTCCCCGTACCACTCCAGACAGTGCCAGGCCGAGACGATGGTATCCGCACGGCGGCGCCCCGTTCGCGCCACCAGGGTGGCGCTGCAGTCTTCCAGGTAGTGTGACTTGCGGCCCTCCCGATAGCGTTGGCCGGGCACCTGCAATTTGCCAACCGCGCGCAGCCAGCCGTGCGTCTCGCCGGAAAAAACCTGTCGGGAGTCGGTGGCGCTCGCAAACATGGCCATCAGGGTGAAAGTACAGCCGATGACCGGGGGTATGTAGCGCGCTGTGATGGGCTGTTCTGACATTTTTTCCGCCTGGCATAATTATGTGGCCGGCGCGCTCCTGTCGCCACTTGGCCATCGGCGCCGCTGCCTTTAGGATGGTGCGTTGATACTAGCAGCTCACTCGGGTGAAGGAACAGTGTATGGGTCTCTCGCAAGATCGGATCGTTGTCGTTACCGGTGCCAGTCGCGGCGCGGGTAAGGGTATTGCGCTCGCGCTGGCCGCAAGTGGCGCCACAGTCTACGTTACCGGGCGCACCAGGAAGGAGGGTGATGCGGCACTGCCGGGGACTGTGCAGGCCACCGCGGAGGCCGTGACCGCGGCGGGTGGCTGCGGTATTCCGGTGCACTGTGATCACGCCGATGACGCACAGGTGCGGCAGTTGTTTGAGCGTGTGGCGGATGAACAGGGACGCCTGGATATCCTCGTCAACAATGCGACCAGCTTGCACGATGCGCTGACGCAGACCGGCCCGTTCTGGGAGAAGCCCCTGGCCCTGACCGACATCTGGAATGTGGGCATGCGCTCCCACTATACGGCGACCTGGCACGCGGCGCCGCTATTGCTGGCCAACGGCGCGGGGCTTGTGGTGAATACTTCATCCTTCGGCGGTCGCATCTACATGCATGGACCCGCCTACGGTGCCGGAAAAGCGGCAGTCGACAAAATGGCGCATGATATGGCGGTTGATTTTCGCCCGTTCAATGTGTCGGTGGTCTCGATCTGGATGGGGCTGCTGCTGACTGAGCGCTCGCGCCGGGTCTTCGATGCGGAGCCCGAAAAGTACGCCGATCTGGTCGCCACGGCGGAAACGCCGGAGTTTACCGGCCGCGTGATCGATGCCCTGGCGAACGATCCGCAGCGCATGGAGAAGAGCGGTAAAGTACTGATCGGGGCCGAACTGGGGCAGGAGTACGGTATTTGCGATGACGATGGCGACATTCCCCTGTCTCACCGCGCTTTTTTCGGTGAGCCAACCACCTTCGGCGATGCCGTGGTGGAGTAGCCGGCAGGCTCGATACCTCAAATGGAGGATGCGCAACAGTTGCGGGACCACTACAGTTGCCGTGTTCCATTAGCAGTCACCATGATTTGGCATATCGAAATGCCACCGTGTACCGACACCCCTGAGGGGGCCACAGCAATGAGGCAAAAAGTATGAACGAGTACGGATTGGAGAGCCCGCGCGCGCAGAAATTGATCGAGGCAGCCACGGCGATGGGCCCGGCATTGAGGGAGCGCCGTGCGCGCTGCAAGGCCGACGTGCGCGTACCGGACGAAACCGTGGCCGAATTCGAGCGGGCCGGCTTTTTCAAGATCCTGCAACCGGAGCAATGGGGGGGATACGCGATGGATCCCCAGGTGTTCTATGCGGTGGGGCTGGAAATCGCCCGTTTCTGTCCGTCCAGTGCCTGGATCCTGGGCGTGATCGCGGTTCATAACTGGCAACTCGCCGTGTTCGATGATCAGGCGGCGCAGGACGTGTGGGCGGAGGACCCGACGACGCTGATTTCATCTTCTTACGCGCCCGTGGGAAAGGTCAAAGTTGTCGATGGCGGTTTTCGCCTCAGCGGTCGCTGGAGTTTTTCCAGCGGATCGGAACATTGCAAATGGGTATTCCTCGGCGCCGTCGTACCGACCGCGGAAGCACCCTTCGACATGAGTAATTACCGTACGTTCCTGGTGCCGATAAGCGACTATGAGATTGTACACAATTGGGATGTGGTCGGCCTGCAGGGTACCGGTAGCCATGACGTAGTTGTCAACGACGCTTTCGTGCCGGAGCATCGCACCCACAAGTCGATGGACGGATTCTTGTGCGAGAATCCGGGCAATGCCGTGAACACCGCCCCCCTGTATCGTATGCCCTTTATGCAGGTATTCGTACGGGCGGTGTGTACCGCCACGCTCGGTGCCTGTGAAGGCGCGCTGGAGGCGTTTATCGAAGTCGCGAAAACACGCCAGGTCGGGCCGAACAAAATGAAAAATGATCCCTTCGCCCGCGTGATAGCGGCCGAGGTGAAGACCTCGATCGAGGAGATGAAATTAACTCTGATTCGCAACTTCGACGCAATGATGGAGTGCTGCCGCAGCGGCGTGCCTATCCCTATTGAGGATCGTGTTCGTTACCGCTACGATTCGGCCGTGGTCGCCGACCGCTGTCTGGCGCTGTCGAGCAAAATGCTGAAGGCGGCGGGCAGTGGGGGCATCCGAATGGACAGCGAGCTGCTGGCTTTCCACCTTGATATCCTCGCCAGCCAGGCGCATGTGGCGAACCATTCCATACCTTTTGCCGTCAACATGGGCGGTGTACTGTTTGACGAACCGAACGCGGACTTCGCCCTGTAGCGGTGTTATCTGCGCCCCAGGAGGCAGGATGAAAATGCAAGGTCGACTACCCGAGGGTAACTACGCGGAGTGTGCCAATGGTTACCGCATCCATTATCTGGACGAGGGCAGGGGCGATGCCGTGGTCTTTCTCCACGGCTCCGGCCCGGGCGCCAGCGGTTTCAGCAATTTCAAGGGCAACTACCCCCATCTGGTGGATGCCGGTTACCGCTGCATTATCCCGGACCACATCGGCTACGGCTTCTCGGATAAGCCCGATGACGTCGATCACCCGCTGTCTTTTTTCGTTCAGTGCATCAAGCAGACCCTCGATGTGGCGGGTGTCGACCGTTGCACGCTGATAGGCAATTCACTGGGCGGCGCGATTGCCATCGGCCTCGCGCTGGATTACCCGGAACTGGTGGAAAAACTGATCCTGATGGCGCCCGGTGGCCTCAGTGATCTCGCGGAATACCAACAGATGCCGGGTATGCAGAAGGTGTTCCAGGTGTTCGGTGCGGGCGGGCCCGTGACCCCGGCGGTGATGAAGGATCTGTTCGCCACCGGTCTGATGCACGACCCGAAGTTCGCCACTGATGAACTGGTGGAAGAGCGTATGCAGATCATGCAGATCATGAATGGTCATGTGATGGCGACGATGCAGATACCCAACCTGGTGGAGCGATTGCACGAATTGCAGTGTCCCGTGTTGGGATTCTGGGGCATGGATGAGAAGATGATGCCGGAAAACGGTATCATGGCGATGGCCAGGAATATCGCCCACCTGCGGCTAGTACTGGTCACGGAGTGTGGTCACTGGGTAATGGTTGAACACGAGGCGATGTTCAATCGTGCCTGTCTGGATTTTCTACAGCACGGCTAGTTGTCCGGTGACGGATCCGAGAACTGGAGGTAAACAAGCGCATGATGAACAGGGACAGGATTAACGCGCTGGGCGAAGAGTTGTACACGGCCCTGCGCAGCCAGTCGACCCTCGCGCCGCTGACAGAGCGCGAAGCCGCGATCACCATCGAGGATGCCTACCACATTTCCCAGCGCATGGTGAACCTGCGCCTGGAACGCGACGGTGAACGGATCGTCGGAAAAAAAATTGGCGTTACCAGCAAGCCTGTGCAGGACATGCTTGGTGTATTCCAGCCGGACTTCGGCTTCCTCACCAATACCATGGAATACAGCGAAGGCGCGGATATTCGCATCGCCGGCAATTTGATCCAACCCAGGGCGGAAGGCGAAATAGCCTTCCGCCTGAAAAGTGACCTGGCAGGCCCCGGCGTGAGTGAGCAGGATGTGCTCGATGCCACGGCGACGATCATGCCCTGTTTCGAAATCGTCGACTCCAGAATTCACGACTGGAAAATCCGCATACAGGATACGGTGGCGGACAACGCCTCCTGTGGCGTTTACGTGCTGGGAAAGAACGAGGTCGACCCGCGGGACTTCGATTTGCCGAACCTGAAGATGACGATCTACAAGAACGGTGAATTCAACGCCGAGGGCCTCGGCAGCGCGGTGCAGGGTAATCCGCTGACGGCGGTTGCGTGGCTGGCGAATACCCTGGGGGAGTTTGGTATTCCGTTCAAGGCCGGTGAGGTGATTCTTTCCGGCTCGCTGGCGCCATTGATTCCGGTGGTGGCGGGGGATGAGATGGCGCTGGAGATCGAGGGTATCGGCGGGTGTAGTTGCCGGTTTGTTTGAATGCCAAGCCAGCTCTTATCGTAAGCAGTCTGTTCAAGTGAGTTACGCTCACTTGGCCGCGTATCCCGCTGTTGGTAATGGCTCTGTCTTTAGTTAATTGCGAGGCGGTGGATACGAGTGCTGCTCATCACTGGGACACGCCAAAAAGCGCACGTCCATGTGCAGGCTCGGGTGGCGACGTCCTGTCGCCACACGGTCCCAGTGACGAGCAGCAC
Organism: Gammaproteobacteria bacterium; assembly: GCA_030427485.1. Taxonomy (GTDB): domain Bacteria; phylum Pseudomonadota; class Gammaproteobacteria; order Pseudomonadales; family Halieaceae; genus Marimicrobium. The sequence continues at coordinate 9,014 of JAUICG010000023.1, read as the reverse complement.
TCGCATCCACCTTTGTCGAGATTGTTCAGGCAGAGCCATTACCAACAGCGGAATGCCCTCAGTGAGATGCCAGGATTCCAGATTAATTACTATTTCGAAAGAGGGGCAGGCTTAAGTTGGTGCTACTGAGATACGAGGTGTCGGTACCCAAGGGGCGCCACCGGAACGTGCGAGGCCATGGACGGCCGAGCCCGAGCTGCCATGGATGGCGCTTTTGCGTTTCCGGTGGCGCCCCTTGGGTACCGACGCCGGATAAAGCAGTACAATATTCAAGCAAGCATGTTGTAGACTCAAGAAATCCTATCGAAGCTGATAATGATTCAGATCCGGACCAGACATAAACCAGCAACAAGAGAAAAGACATGAGCAAAAAAGTCAAAGCAGCAATCATCGGCCCCGGCAACATAGGCACGGACCTGTTGATGAAAGCGATGCGCAGCGAATGGATCGAACCCGTGTGGATGGTGGGGGTAGTCCCGGACTCCCCCGGCCTGGCCAGGGCGGCTGAAGCGGGCCTTAAAACCACGGCAGAGGGCGTGGACGGCATGTTGCCCACGATGCGCGCTGACGGCGTGCAGATATGCTTTGATGCCACGTCCGCCTATGTACATGCCGAGAACAGCCGCAAGGTGAATGAGCAGGGAGCGGTGATGATCGACCTGACGCCGGCGGCGATCGGCCCTTTCTGCGTTCCGCCGGTGAACCTCGCGCAGGCGGTTGATGCCAGGGCAATGAACGTGAACATGGTCACCTGCGGCGGGCAGGCGACCATTCCGATGGTGGCTGCGGTCAGCCGCGTGCAGCCTGTCACGTATGCCGAGATCGTGGCCACCGTCAGCAGTAAATCAGCAGGCCCCGGCACCCGCAAGAATATTGACGAGTTCACGCGCACCACGGCCAGCGGAATCGAGAAAGTGGGGGGCGCAAAGAGCGGGAAAGCCATTATTGTGATCAACCCGGCCGAGCCGCCGTTGATCATGCGCGACACGATACACTGCCTCACCGCGGAAGACCCGGATCAGGCGGCGATTACGTCGTCCGTGCACGCGATGATTGCCGAAGTCCAGAAATACGTGCCGGGCTATATCCTGAAAAACGGACCCGTTTTCGATGGCAAGCGCGTGTCCATTTATATGGAAGTGGAGGGTCTGGGTGATTTCCTGCCGAAGTACGCGGGGAATCTGGATATCATGACGGCCGCCGGCCTGCGCACGGCCGAGATGTACGCCCAGGAGATACTGGCGGGAAACTTTGTCCCCACCGCAGCCTGATGTAATCACGTCCAGCCGAACAGGGCCGACCGAAATTAGCGAATACAAGAGACCGACAGCATGAACCTTTCCGGAAAGAAAATTACCGTACACGATATGTGCCTGCGAGACGGTATGCACCCCAAGCGACACCAGATCACGGTGGAGCAGATGGTGACGATTGCAAAAGCCATGGACGAGGCGGGCATCCCGCTGATCGAGGTCACGCATGGGGATGGCCTTGGCGGCGCCTCGGTGAACTACGGCTTCCCGGCGGCCAGCGACGAGGAATACCTCACGGCGGTTTGCCGGGAAATGAAAAACACGAGGGTGTCAGCGTTGCTGTTGCCCGGGATCGGGACAGTCGATCACCTGAAAATGGCCGTGGACTGCGGCATCTCGACTATTCGCGTGGCCACGCACTGCACGGAAGCGGATGTCTCGGAGCAGCACCTGACAATGGCTGCGAAGTACGAAGGCCTGGACACGGTGGGCTTTTTGATGATGGCGCACATGATTGGTCCTGAAGAGCTGCTGGTCCAGCTGAAGATGATGGAAGATTTCGGCGCCAACTGTGTCTATATCACGGATTCCGCAGGCTACATGCTCCCGGATGATGTCAGTGCGCGGGTTGCGCTGGCGCGTGCCGAACTGCGGCCGGAGACCGAACTGGGGTTTCACGGCCACCACAATATGGCGATGGGCATCGCCAATTCGCTGGCGGCGGTCGAGGCTGGCGCCAATCGTATCGATGGCTCGCTGGCCGGTCTGGGTGCGGGGGCGGGCAACACCCCGCTGGAAGTGTTCCTGGCGGTGTGTAACCGCATGGGTGTCGAGACCGGGGTGGACCTGTTCAAGGCCATGGATGTTGCCGAGGACCTGATCGTACCGCTGATGGATCACCCGATACGAATCGACCGCGATGCGCTGACGCTCGGATACGCGGGTGTCTACTCCTCCTTTCTGTTGTTCGCCAAGCGCAGTGCCGAGAAATACGGGCTGTCCAGTCGCGACATCCTGGTGGAACTGGGCCGCCGCAAAACGGTGGGCGGCCAGGAGGATATGATCGAGGACCTGGCGCTGGACATGGCGAAGGCGCGCGACCGGTGACCGTGCGCTGGAACGCCGGAGCTGATAGCTCTGGAAAGTGCCGCCCGGATGCTGTTATTTCTGCAGCCAGCCATCTCCGGTATTGATGTAACCGCCCGGAGCGGTCTTCTCGATCGCTTTCAGCCCGGCTCGGGCTTCCACGGCCTGCAGGCTGATACCGTTTTTCGTGGCAATGTCCTGGTAATACACCTTGCGCTGGCTGTTGATGCTGATAACCAGTGCGTCCACCTCCGCCGAGGGTTTGACGGCCGCGATATAGCCCATATTCGTTTCACCCACCAAACCCCTGGATTTGGCCTCGTCGAGATCCAGCGCGAACGCGGACATGGCCATGGTGAATGACAGCGCCAGGCCAGCCAGTGTTCGACGGAAGCGGTGTGTGTGCTGCATGTTACTGTTCTCCTAGAATAGTTCGCTATCGTCGGCGAAGAGTTGATCCAGTTCCTTGTCCACCTTCACGCGTATTTCGTGCTCGATTTTTACGTTCAGGTTGATGGTGATTGGCTCCTTGGGCGGACTCACCTGTACCGTCGGGGTGCAGGCGGCCACCAGCAACAGCAAGCATGAGAAGGTTACAGTGCGCATGGCATTTCCTTTGGTGGACCCGGCGGATCAATCTGTGGGTGAGCTGGAAGCTTGGAGCCGCGCTTGCGGCGAAAGTTCACTCCAGCCCTGATTCAATTCGTTTCACCAAGTTATCACTAAGCCTCAGGCTTTGTAAAAGGGGATCGATATTCTGTTCCACGTTGATATTGAAATTAATGGCTTGACCATCAAACTGTGAGGGGTTACTGCCCGCCAGGGACAAGCCCAGCAGCAGGTTTCCGGCCTCGTCCAGCTCTACCGCGCTTTGCAGGCGCTGGTAGCGGAAATCACTGAGCAGGTTCAGTGCCATCTCCAGTTCAGGATTGTTGCTGGCCAGTGCCCGGTTGGCATCGGTGGCGATGTACCGGATAAGGCCGCCGGGCGGCAGCGCCCGAAGATACCCCTTGTCGATGATAATTCGGCTGCCAGTGACGGTCAGCGGCAATTCGCCTTCCAGCGTGCCCTGTGCCTCGATATCGGCATTATGCTGTAGCGCGACCAGATCGCCGAGTTGCCACTGGCGGGCCAGCAGGGTGATGCTGTTGCCGGGTGCGGCGAAGTCCCACGACTGTGCCGCCGGCAGGGTCAGCTTCCCGCCGAACATATCGGCCGAGAACGCCTCGATACTCACTTGCGGCCGCGCAATCGGGGTGGCCCGTGGCAGGCTCGCGCGCAATCGAACATCGGATACCACAAATCCCGGGGTGAGACTGGCCAGCGTTATCTCCACGGGTTGCAGGGTTTTCCATCGATCAATACCCGTCCAACCTGCGCTGACGGACAGGCCTTCGAAACCGACCCCGTCCAGGCTGCCGGCGGTACTCTCCAGCGACAGGTATGACTGTTGTTCCCAGCTGGCGATATCGAAACGCTTGCCCCGCACATCGGTGCGCAAACGTGCCGTGCCCGAACGCAGGTCCAGGGTGTTGTTCAGCAGGTCAAAATGCCGCAGCAGCGGCGCGGAATTCGCCCATAAATGCTGCAGGTTCGTGACCTGTGTATCCAGCTGGAATTTGCCTTCTCCGGTAGCGAGATCAAGGTCTCCGCTGAGCGCGGCCTGCAGACTCCGGGCGGTGTCGGCCACCTGCAGGCTGAGTGCACTGTGTTGCGGGTTTCCACGCTGTGTGAATGCCAGCTCCAGCGCCGGCAACGCCTGTTTGCGCAGGCGGGCGTCGAGGACGGCTGTCAGGGCTGTGCTGGCCTGCAGCGGGTCCTCGTCACGCATTGTGAAATCCAGGTTGCGTGTGTGCAGGCTGATCAGGGACGCCTTGTCACCCAGGGATATCAGTGCATTCTCGGTGCCAACAGACCAGCTGCCTGGCGCGGGTGATATGATTTGCACGGGTTCGGTCGTGTGCAGCGTTAGCGGTATATCATCGCCCAGCCTCATCCAGTGCACCCAGTCTGCAGGTAGCGACAACGTCTTCGGCGCGACCAGTCCCTCCACCTTGAAGGGCTGCAGGGCAGACTCGAAGCGGCCCTGGGCAAGCTCTCCCTCAAAAGTCACAGTACCGCTGATGCCGCTGGCGACAGCGCCCAGGTCGAGCCGTCGGATCTCGTTCGACAGCAGAAAGCTGGCTTGTAACTGCTGCCGGGCGGCGTCGACGAATTGCGCTTGCGCGCCGAGCATGAGCGCCTCGGGATGTTGAATCCGTGCGGTCAGTACACTGTTGCCGAGCAGTGTGAACGCAGTCGCAGACGGAATGCCCGGCGTGATATTCCAGCTCTGCTCCAGTTCACGCAGCCACTGTATCAATGGGGTGTGTTGCGCTGTGGCCTGGATATCCCACACCCAGGTGTCCTGCGCAGCAGCGGACAGTCGGGCAGACACGGTGGTGATATCCGCCTGATTTTCGTGCACTGAGAGGTTGAGGTGCATACTATCGGGATTGGCGCCCGATTGAAGTTCCGCCAGCAGCCGGCGATTGGCCAGCGTGGTTGTCAGCCGTGCGTCGAGTCGCGTATCAAACGCCAGCTCGCCACTGGCGTCGATCACGCCGATCTGCGGTGAGTGGTAACGGAGGTTCCACTGGGCGATGTCCAGTGACGCCAGCGGGAGCTGCGCCATCACTCGCTGCGGCAGCAACGACGCCGGCAGGAGCGCCTGCCGGCCGCGGGTTGTGCTGTCGCCGGTCTGTTCAACGACAATGTCCAGCGAGGACAGCCTGATCGCGCCCACCTTGCCGCCGAGAACGGCCCGCCAGTCGTATTGCACCTGGCCGTTGTTCAGCGTTACCTCGTAGGCGTAATTGTCATACGCGCCGTGCAGTACCAGGTAATCGGCTCCGGCGCCTCGGGGGCCGGCATGCAGCCCTTCAAAGTGGATATCGTCGACGCCGTACTGCTGTAGATAATTGCGGGCTTGCAGGCGCAGCAGTTCCGGCAGGTGCAGGAGGAGGTAGACGCCGGCGCCGGCAATGCCCAGCAGGAGCAGGAGGGTGAGTGCGATAGTGCGGAAGCGGATCATGGCGCAGAGTGTAATTGACCAGTACGCGAGAGTAACGGTTCATTTTTTCCGCCGACGCCTGTAGGCTGTCCTCTCATCCAAACAGCAGTGTGTGGAGCGCCTATGAGGTCCAATCGCCTGGGTAACAGTGGCATTGTAGTGTCGGATATCTGTATGGGAACCATGACGTTCGGCCACCAGGCGGACGAGAAGACCGCGTTTCGCATTATGGACATGGCCTACGACGCCGGTGTCGGTTTCTACGATACCGCTGAGATGTACCCGGTGCCGCCGGACATCAAGTATGTAGGTGCAACGGAAGAGATTGTCGGCCGCTGGATGAAGACCAAGGACCGAGAGTCCCTGATTATAGCCTCCAAGGTCGCCGGCCCCAGCCATTCCTGGATTCAGGCGCCCTTGCGTGGCAGCAAGACCGCGCTGGATCGCCACCATATCGTGCGCGCGGTGGAGGCGAGCTTGCGGCGCCTGGACACAGACTATATCGACCTGTACCAGACGCACTGGCCGGATGCGGATTTTCCGCTGGAAGAGACGATGAGGGCGCTGGATGAACTGGTGCGTTCCGGCAAGGTACGCATTCTCGGTTGCAGCAACGAGACCACCTGGGGACTGATGAAGAGTCTGGCGGTCTCGGCTCTGCATGGCCTGGCGCGGCACCAGACCATACAGAATAACTTCAGTATGAATAATCGACGTTTCGAGGATGAACTGGCCCAGGCCTGCCGTCAGGAGGGTGTCAGCCTGATTCCCTACTCACCGCTTGCCGGGGGCGTTCTCAGTGGAAAATACAGTGACGGCGCGTTTCCCGAGGGGGCGCGTTTCTCGCTCTACCGGCAAGGACCAAAGCGCCAGCAGGTGATGATGCAGCGTTTTTTGAACGACAGGACGCTTGAGTCTACCCGCCGCTACCAGGCGATAGCGGCTGAGTTGGGTATATCCGTGGTGACACTGGCGATCGCCTGGAGCAAGCAGCATGATTTCGTAGCCTCGACGATCGTTGGCGCAACCACCGCCGAGCAGGTGCCGGAACTGTTGGCGGCGGCCGATGTCGTTCTCTCAGCGGAGACAATGGCGGCAATCGACGCGGTATCGCGGGATATTCTATACCCGATGGGTTAGACGTAAACTCTCCGGCGAACCGGTCCTTTATAGCAGGGTGTTGCATCACTTCCAACGGGAGACAACGTGAGCGAATTATTGCTCGTGCCCATCGTATTCCTTACCTCCTGCCTGACGGCGATAATGGGCATGGGTGGCGGTGTGCTGCTGATTGCGGTGATGCCGGGCCTGGTGCCGGCCGCGGCGATTCTGCCGCTGCATGCTGCCACGCAACTGGCGAGCAACAGTTCCCGGGCGGTTTTTGGCTGGCGCGAGATCGACCCCGGTATCATTCCCGCATTCGTGGTAGGGGCGTTAGTCGGCGCATGGCTGGGTTCCGAGATCTACCAGCGGCTCGATATGCATTGGTTGCCGGCGCTGATCGGCTTGTTGATCCTGCTGTTTACCTGGGCGCCGCTGCCCGCAGTGAGAGGGGGAGGGCAATTCGCGCTGCTGTTCCTGGGCTTCTACCAGACGGGCCTGGGTATGCTGGCCGGGGCGACCGGGCCGGTGGGCGCGGCGGTATTGCTGAGGCGCAATACCGCCCGCGACTGGCTGGTGGTCAACACGGCAGTGTATATGACGCTCAATCACGCGATACGCGTTGCGGCGTTCGTTGCCATCGGGTTCAGCTTTGTATCCTGGTGGCTCCTGCTCGGCGGCATGGTCGCAGCGAGTATCGCCGGTTCCTGGCTGGGTACGCGGCTTCGGCATCGCGTGCCGCAACTTGATTTTCAGCGACTGTTCCGCTGGATGGTGACCTTGCTGGCGCTGCGTATGATCGCGATTCCGGTGCTGGCGTTGTAAACACAGGGGCGTTCGGGCGCGCGCGTTTCCTGGCTGCTTCGCTACCGGCGACAGGCTGCAGGGTGACTTCGGATCGCCGTACAATAAGGCCCGGCGCTCGAGCCGGATACAGATTCACTGATCGCGAGGAGTTGTTTGATGGTGTTACGCGTATGCCTGTTGCTCTGTTTGTCGCTTGCCGGATGTGGTGCCGGCAATGCCGTCCGTGAGGTTCCTTCCCAACCCGGTGACTTCAATCCGGACGCGCGTCCGCTGGCAAAGACCTTCGTCTACGACTGCAACGGCTACGAGTTTATCGCCCGTCTCGGTCCCGGCGAAATGGCGCTGTGGCTGCCCGACCAGTATGTCGTCGTCTCGCAGGTGCGCAGCGCATCCGGCGCCTTGTACGAGGAGGGTGATATCTCGTTCTGGAGCAAGGGCGATGAGGCGATGCTGACTATCGGCGACCAGGCCTATATGAACTGCCACCTGCAGCCCGAGCGGGTGCCGTGGGAGGATGCGCGGCGGCGTGGCGTGGATTTTCGCGCTGTGGGCAATGAGCCCGGCTGGCACCTTGAGATCCAGGAGGGGCGGCAGCTATTGCTGGTGCTGGATTACGGGATGCAGCGCATTCTGGTGCCCGATCCCGTGATGATCGAAAACGACAGCAGCCGGGTCTACCAGAAATCGGACGGCGGGCGCGACATGCAGGTGGAAATCATCGGGCAGGACTGCGTGGATACGATGAGCGGTGAACAGTTCCCGTATCGCGTGCTGGTGAGTGTCGAACACAGGCACTATGAAGGCTGCGGGCAATATCTTGAATATCCCTGGGAAGACCTCGAGTAGCCTTAACTGATGTCCCGGTATTTCTCGCATCAGTAAGGCGGTACTCGCAGAGTCTTGACTGACATCAATGTACATTGGCGCCGCCCCCTCTATCATTGCGCCCCGATGCAGTCGGCGATACGCCGCGCTGTTTTATAAAGGGGAAGAAGAATGAACAAATTGTTATACATTACTGCAGCCGTTGCGATGGCGTGTGCGGCCAGCACAGGACACAGCTACGAACAGGGCGACTGGATTTTACGCGTTGGCGCCACCACCGTCAGCCCCGACGTCGACAGCGACGATATTTACCTTCCCACTGGGCTTGTTGCGAAGGCGGACGTCGATGACGATACGCAGCTGGGTATCATTCCTGTTTACATGGTGACTGACTACTTCGCGGTCGAAGTACTGGCGGCAACGCCGTTCGAGCACAATATCGAAGCCAGAGGTAAGGGTGCTATCCAGGGCACCAATCTCGACGCCGGCTCCACCAAGCAGCTGCCGCCCACGGTCAGCCTGCAGCTATACCCGCGCGGCGGACTCAGCGGCTGGCAGCCCTACCTTGGGGTGGGCGTGAACTACACTACCTTTTTTGACGAGGACGTGGACAACCAGTTGATAGGCTTGCTGGGCAGCCTCACCAGTGGCGCTGTCAACGGCGCAGACCTGGATCTCGACGACTCCTGGGGTCTGGCGCTGCAGGCGGGTGTGGATATTCCCTTTGACGATCACTGGGCATTCAATGTCGGTGTCTGGTACCTCGATATCGATACTACAGCGGAAATCACGGCCAAGGCCAATGGCGCGACCGCGGCCAAGGTCAAGTTCGATGTGGATATCGACCCCTGGGTCTACAACGTGGGCATCGCCTACAAGTTTTGAGGCTT